>CAWCRG010000018.1:0-125141 GCA_963797915.1 Candidatus Sericytochromatia bacterium | reverse complement strand
TTGATCGCCCTGGGCGACCGCGATCAGCCCCTGCGCATCTGGGACGGCAGCACGGGACAGTTGTGTTACACCCTGCTGGCCTGTGTCAACAACGCGGGCACCGAAACGGAGCTAGCGGTCGTGATATAGCGCCTAAGGGTTTGATTCGAGACTGAGCAAGCGAGCGGTTTTGTAGGCAAAGACTTTTTTCAACGACTTAAACTCCCCGGCTTTGGCACGGGCAATGGCGTGTTTTTGCTCCACAGGATTCAGCTCGACGGTTACCGCCTCAACGGGCTCAGAGCTCACGGGGGTCGGGGCTTCGCGATTGCCGAGCTGTAGTGAGACAAAAGCCTTGCGCAAGGCCTTGAGGTTCATGGCCTGTTCTGCAAAATCCGCAGGTAAAAAAGCGGCGGTAGGAAACTGCAGGAGCTTTTCTAAAGCCTCTTCTTCTTCTAAAAAGCGCGTCACGGCTTTGAGGTGCTCAATATCTATGGCCAGCCGCTGCAACTTCTGATAATGCCCCAGCACTTCAGATTCAGCTCGGCGTAATTTTTCAAAGAGCGACGCCGAGGCCATTTTACGGGTTTGAAACCGCTCGTATTGTTGTAGTGCCGGTGCCACCACCTGCTGAGCAGCCTGAAGTTGGGCAGCATGATCTTGCCAATGGTTGGCCAGGGTGCGAATGACCGTGCGGGGATCAGCCTGGTACCGCGCGCTCATTTCGTGAATATACATCTTGGCCAGGTTTTGCTCATAGGTCGACAAATGTTCTTCAGACAACACCATGGGCTCTGTTAAGAGCTGCTCGTAAAGCCTGTGTACCCGTTCGGGGAATAAAAAGCTCTGTTCAATCTGGCGAGTCATCATTTCGGGTTTTATAAGATAGCCTGAGCGGGTCATGAGCTCTTGAATCCAGGCTTTATCGGCTTCGAGCAGATAGTTGTCTTCGGTATGGGCAAACAACGCCGCCATCACAAACTGTAATACCTTAAGATCCGTATTATTGCCCCGAAACAGGGTCAGCACTTCAGGGTGGAGCCACAAGCTGTCTTCGGCCATGCCGCTCTGCTCCCGCAAAGCGCTGTGAATTTTTTCCATATACCCCCGAAAGAGGTCTTTGTCCATTTCGCGCTTTTGGGCGGCTTCCGCTTCGGGATCGGCCACCGCGTCCTCAGAACCAAAGCGCGACAGCAGGCCCGAAAGATTACCAAACTTCAGATCCATGCTTTCTTCCTGGGCGTCTTCAAGGGTGCGCTGGGTTTCAAAAGCGGTCCCCGGCTTGGCGTAGCCCGCATGAATATACTCAGGCCGTGACCAGTCTAAGTCAGGTTTTTCAGGCGCATCATCATACGCGTAGTCATCGTCTTCATAATCCTCGTAATCCCCATCATCAGCGTACGCCGTCTGCCCTTCAGCAGGAACATCAGCACCCTCTACCATGGCCTCGTCAAAGCCCTCTTCTGGAGTATCCTCTTCCGTGTCACTCGATACCCGACGTATGAGCTTTTGGAGTGCCTGTTTTCCATCTCCCAGCGCGCTGTCATCCATAAACGACTTGGCCCGCTCCATAAACTGCTCTTTTAAATGGCGGAGCTCAGTCTGGCTTTGGCGTGGGGCTTTCTTTTGCTGATTCTCGTCGTCAGACATTTGAAAGTATTTACCATCTCTCATGGCAGCACCTCCTCTGAAGTATCTTCCTGGAGCAGCGGTAACTCAGGCGCCACCAAAAAATACTCCAGGTAAATAAAGTGAATAACTGAGCGAGCAATCGCGGCCACGGGCACACCAAATAAAAGACCCATCACGCCAAAAAAGTGTTCGCCCACAATGATCGCAAAGATAATGATGGCAGGATGTAGCTCTACGGTATGGCCTAAAATTTTGGGATTGAGCATATTGGCTTCGATCAGGTGAATCAGAATAATCACGCCCACTACCGCAAGGGCGGTCCAAATAGACTGGGTGAGGGCAATTAAGACCGCTGGAACGGTACTAATCACCGCACCAAATACAGGAATCAAACTAAAGACACCGGCAATAAAACCAATGGTAATGGCGAATTTAACATTTAAAATAAGAAGCCCCGCTGTGGTCAACGTGCCGTTGATAACACAAATCAGCAATTGCCCCCGAATGGTGCCACTGAGATCGCGGTCAATCGACTTCATCAATGAGATTGCACTTGCGCGGTAATACACAGGCACCATTTCTAAAAGCGTGGCTTTAATCCGAGGCAGATCAATCAGCACAAAAATGGTTACAATAAAAATCACCAAAAAAGAACTCAGGGTCGAAAAGAGGACCTCGAAGACTTTTCGCATATTCTCAGGCAAAGCATCCACCTGAGAACGGGCTGACTGAAAAAGATTTTCAAGGGTTTCTTGAACAAAGGCTTCTACATTAATATCGAGGTTATAACGCAGGGTTAAGGCCTCTAAACGATGGGTCCAATTGGGTAAAGTCACCAAACGGAACTGCTCAATTTGCGCCGGAGTCTCGTTGACAATTTTAAGCACCTCCTGATAGACCGGAGGTAAAACCAACAATGCCAGAAGGCTAAGTCCCATCACAAAGCCAATAAAAACAAGCACCACCGACACCCCACGAGACAACCTCAATTTACCAATGGACTTTGACGAAAGATAGTCCACCGCGGGCGCCAAAAGGTACACAAAAACACCGCTTAAAACAAAAGGAAACAGCACTTCGCGTACAAAATACAGGAGAAGTAACACTGCTGCTCCAAAGCCAATGAGCAACCAGCGTTTAAATTTAGGTGACATAAGGGTTCTCACTTAACGCACTTTTAAGCACAGTATATCACCGCTTTCAGCTGAAATCACAACGCCACCTGACGCAATCCCAGAGTGTGCACCCAGTGCGCTATCTTCTCTTTTTCAGCAGGGCTTAAACAACGGTCAATACCGGGCATCTGCTCTGCTTTATACATGGGCTGATATTCGGGCATAATATTGACGGCCATTTGCCCATAATGCCGGGCCAGGTCCTGTAAAACGGGGTAAGTGCAACACTCCAGATGCCCCGGCAACGGCAGATGACGCACCAAAACCCCCGCTTTTTGTTCGGCATAGCGCTGCAGGTTTAAAGTCAACGCTTCTTGATAGCGGGCGATCTTGGTGAGCGTCCAGGCACAGGTATTGTTACCGTGTTTATAATCGGGGACGTAAATATCGACAGCTCCCTCCATCAGATCCAGACCCACCGCCGATAAGGTGGCATTGCTGTTAAACACCACCGGAGCAGACAATTCCGGGCTTTCAGCCAAAAGACAGAGGCCATCTAATAAAGTGTGTAAATGCGGTTCTGGCGTTCCCCCAATAAAACTCAGGGTACGATAGCTTCCTTTTTGCGCGCGCAATTGCTGGACCCAAGCTTGCGGAGTGAACACCTTTTGCTGACGGGTTTCAAACGTGTCTCGCCAATTGTGGCAATACACACAATGCATGGTGCAACCGCCAAAAAACACGGCCCAGGTGGGGCGTAAAGGAGGTTCTTCACCCCAGTGCAGATAAGCGCCTGAAAAGGGAGAATCCACGCTCAATTGACAATAGCCCTGCTGCCCCACAGTACGATCTACACGACAATCATGCACGCAAAAATCACAATGGCTCAGGTGACGAAAGGCCAGCTCGCGCTTGATTTCAAGCCAGCTGACGCTGTGCCCTTTCTTTTCGCCACCCTCCTGAAACCCAGGCTGGCGTGGAGTCTCAAGCGAAAAAACAGAGTGGTGTTGACGATAGGCTTGCAGGCCTGCCCCGTGATAACGCCATAGCGTTTCTGTCGTCAGATCCTTTAGGGACTCAAGCTTTAAATCCCAACATTGCAGCCGGGCACTGCGCTGGTGCGCCTGCATTAGCGTCGATGTCGCCAGGCCCAGAGTACAAAACCGAGAATGGCCAGCGGAAAAAACAGCACCCGCAGCACAGAAAAAAGGCCCAGGAGCACCAGGGCCGGGGGCACCCGAAAGGTGATCATCAGTAACACCAGTACAGCACCGGTGCTCAGCATCAATTTTGAGGTGGGGGTCAACCCATACTGCGCTCGACCAGACCGAAGGGAAGAAAACGCGGGTAGCCCATTCCCCACAGGGCGGGGGGGAAGTGCGCCCTGAGACGTGGCCTGAGACACGTTTGAAGGCTGGCGCTGGGGCGCTTTTTGAGAAGAGGTATCAGAGTCAATGGCCCATTGCGCCGGAATCTCTTCATTCAATTCCAAAAATGGAAGTTCGTCATCCTTTGAGGCATCATTCATAAGCTTAATTGTAGCAAGGGGCTGGAACAAAAAGAAAGTTTTAACGTCTTTATAGTTGAATTGCAACAGCAAAAGGAAGGGGCCTTTATGATTTCTGAAGCATCAAATACCACCCAAACCCAACGGATGGAGCGACGTATTCAGGCCCTTGAAAGCGTTATTAGCGACCTGCAAGCAGAGATAACGATCCTCAAGGCCCCGCTGTCTTCAAATAGCCAGCAGCGTTTGCTTAAAATGCGTAATTATCAGCAAGAACTCGATCAAATGTTTGGACTAAAATCGCCTTAACCGATGATCTGCTTACCGATTTTTGGTTCTCACTGCTACAATTAAAATATCTTGTATCTGAAAGAACCTTTAATTATGTCCCCTTCTGTTATTGCCATTGATGGACACGCTGGTGCTGGAAAGAGCACCCTGGCAGATCTGATTGCAGAACGCCTCAACTTTTGGCACGTTAACACCGGTCTTTACTATCGTGCTGTAACCTGGCTGGCGCTACAGGCCAATGTGTCGCCCACCGATACCGAAGCCCTTGCCCAGCTGGCCCACTCCGCGGAGATCGAAGTCAAAGAAAGCCAACAGCAACAGGAGCTATGGGTCAACGGACAAAAGATCACCGAAGCGGTGCGCAGTCCTGAAGTCAATCGTCTCATTTCTCAAATTGCCTCCCTCGCCGGCGTCCGTGACGCCATTACCTCTCGCTTACAGCGTTTACAACACCCCAAGGGAATCATTATGGACGGTCGCGATATTGGCACCGTGGTGTTTCCTCAGGCTGATCTCAAGCTCTTTTTAACTGCCAGCGTTGAAGAACGGGCCCGTCGCCAGTTCGCTGACAACGCGCAAAAAGGCATTCACCTGAGCCTTGATGAACTTGAAGAAATGATCGCATCTCGCGATCAGCAAGACTCGGAAAGAGATGTCGCTCCTTTATGCCAGGCTCAGGACGCCATCTTGCTCGACTCCACCCACCAGAGTGTGCAGTCATTGGCAGAACAGGCCTTAACCCTGTGGGAAAAGCACGCCACGAGAAAAACAGAACTTTCATCGAATGCTTGACAGAGCGAAAGCGCTATAATACACTGAAACAGTGCTCTTGCACATTACCCCCACGCATTCGACGTTCTTGTCATCCAATCGCCGCACCGGCAATGCGCTACGCAACACACGTCAACCCCCGTCATTCTATTTCATGAGTTTCTACAATAAAATCACTGAACGGTTAAAATAAACACACCAATGGTTAGAGATAACACCTCCAATACGCAGCAGCAACAACAGCCGCAGCACCCGCGACGCAGAAATTACAAGAAGCGTCACCATAATAACCACAAGCGTCCGCGCCTCCCCAACAAACCCCACACCCCTCGCCCTTCGCAAGCTGCTAATAGTGCACCCGAGCCCGATCTTGACACCTATATGAGCCAAACACTCAAAGAACTTCAGGTCCTGGCCAAAACCCTCGAAATCTCTGGCATCAACAAGCTTCGCAAACAAGAACTGGCAGAGTCCATCTTGCGTCTCAAAGAAGAAACCGAGAATATTCGCTCCGGAATTCTAGAGGTCATGCCCGAAGGCTACGGATTCCTGAGAACCGGTGGCTATTTTCCCTGTCCTGATGATGTCTACATTTCTCAAACCCAGATCAAACGGCTTCGTCTAAAAACAGGGCACACCATGGTGGGACAGGTACGCGTCGCCAAAGAAGGCGAAAAGTACTATAGCCTTGTCAAGGTCAATAGCGTCAACGATCTTCCCCCTGAGGAAATTGGCAAACTGCGCTCTTTCGACAAAATGATTCCCATTTATCCACAAGATCAAATTAGCCTGGAAACCGAGCCCTCCGGCATCTCTACCCGTCTAATGGATATTTTTTCACCCATTGGTAAAGGCCAGCGTGGCCTGGTGGTTTCTCCACCCAAAGCGGGTAAAACCACCCTGCTCAAAGCCATTGCACAGAGCATTGCCGAAAACCACCCGGATATCGTTCTCATTGCCCTCCTCATTGATGAGCGCCCTGAAGAAGTCACCGATTTTCAACGTTCCATTCGGGGCGAAGTGGTCGCATCAACCTTTGATCGCCTGCCTGAACACCACACCCGACTGACGGAAATGGTGCTCGAAAAAGCCAAGCGCATGGTGGAAACCGGCAAGGATGTCGTCATTCTTGTGGACAGTATTACCCGCATGAGCCGCGCTTATAACCTGATTATCCCCCCCAGTGGAAGAACCCTTTCCGGGGGTCTCGATCCCAACGCCATGCATTCGCCCAAACGCTTTTTTGGCGCCGCCCGTAATATGGAAGACGGTGGAAGCCTCACCATTCTGGCCACTGCGCTGATTGAAACTGGCAGCCGTATGGATGACGTCATTTATGAGGAGTTCAAGGGCACCGGCAATATGGAGCTGCACCTCAACCGTCGCCTCGCCGAGCGCCGTCTCTTCCCTGCGATTGACGTTAAACTCTCTGGCACCCGCAAAGAAGAACTGCTGCTTGAAAACGATGTCTTACGCAAAGAACATTTGTTGCGCCGTATGCTTTCTAACGCAGATGCGGTGGAATCAACGGAATTCTTATTGGGACGCTTTAAAAAGAGCAAAACCAACGAAGAGCTTTTACAAATGATTGTCGACGACAAAGGCGTACTCTAACCCCTTGAAAAAGTATGAGAGCTACCCTATTTCGATTGAGCGCCTGAACACCAAGGGACAGGGTATTGGACATTACGAAGACCGCAAGGTCATCGTGCCCTACACCGTTCCCGGGCAAGAGGTTCAGGCCAAGCTTGTCAAAAAGCGTAGCAAGCGCTACAGTGCTCAGTTACAAGAAGTGCTGCGCCCTCGGGCCGATGAAGTCACGCCTTTTTGTGCGCATTTTGGCCAGCCTCCCAATGAAACAGGCAAAGGGTGTGGCGGCTGTAAATGGCAAATGCTGCCTTATGCAGCCCAATTAAAACTCAAAAGTGACATCTTGCAACAGGAGCTCGATCAGTTGTCTCCTGAGCTGCTGGCAGGAATCACCCCTCGCCCGATCATTGCCAGCCCCCAGGATCGCAACTACCGCAATAAGGTCGAGTTTAGCTTTGGCGACAAAACCTATATTTCAGAAGAGCGCTATCGCGCCTTTCGCGCTGAAAAGCAGCCCCTGCCCACCGGCTCTTTTTTAGGCTTTCACGCCCCCGGATCTTTTGGCACCGTGATTGATATTAACACCTGTCATTTAACCTCCGTGGCGTTACAAAAAGTTTATCACTGCGTGCGTGCATGCTTACCGGAACTCGGCGGTGACGTGTATAGCTCCAAACATCACACCGGCTACTGGCGACACCTGATCTTACGAGAAGGCACCCGCACTGGTGAAATCATGGTGCATCTAAACACCACCGATACTCACAAACCCCAGTGGAAGATTCTCTGTGACGCTCTCACTCAGCTCGAACTACCGAGCGGCTCTACCCTCACCTCGGTCTTGCACAGTGAACACACCGGTGCAGCGCAAATAGTGGGCTATAATCCTCCCACTATTTTAATGGGCACCGATGTCATTGCCGAAGAAATTTGTGGACTCCGTTTTGAGATTTCCCCTTACGCCTTTTTTCAAACCAATACCCCGGCGGCTGAAAAGCTTTATCAGGCAGTGGTTGATTTAGCAGACGTCACCCCGGACACCGTGATTTATGACCTATACAGCGGTACCGGCACCATTGGCATGATTTTGGCCCAACAGGGCGCCAAAGCCGTTTACGGCTTAGAAGAAATCGAAACCGCAGTCGAAGACGCCCGCCGAAACGCCGAACGCAACCAGGTGGCCCACTGCTATTTTCGCGCAGGCAAAGTAGAGCACGTTTTACCCGAGCTATTTGCCGAAACCCCGCCCGACTTAATGATTGTCGATCCTCCTCGTGCGGGACTTCACCCCAAAGCGGTAGCCCTCATTTTAGCCAACCCCGCACCCCAGCTGATTTATGTCTCTTGTAACCCGGCTGCCCTGGCACGGGATCTGGAGCTTTTGAGTCCCCTTTACACACCCGAAGTCATTCAGGCGGTGGATCTCTTTCCGCAAACGGCCCACCTGGAAACCATTGTGAAACTCAAGCGTAAACCTCAGGACAAGCCTCAGGACTAATCACGTGAACCTCGACATTCGCATCGTGCGCATTACCCTTCCTTCTCAGTATTACCGCCCAGGCATTCAGGACTCCTTAGCGCGCTCTATCTTAAGACAGTTAAAAATGTACCCTACACTGAGCGCGGCCATCGAAGACGGCTGGATCCGAGAGGGCCGTCCCGCAGCGGGAAAAAACCCCGGTCGTCGCTTTATGGTCTCGCTAACTGATGGCAAACATTACCACGATATCCCCATCTCCTTTAGCATTATGGTCAACGGACAGGTGATTTAAACGCCAGACCCCTCAACAGTCTGTTTGACAAGGGGTTAAAAAATAAAGAAGGGTAGAGGAAAGCCTATGCTGCCAGTGGAAAAACACACGCTGAAGACTTTACTTATGATCTGCTGTACGCTAGGTGCTTGCACGCCCAACCCAAGCAGTGATTCACCTGTAAACACGATAACGGCACCGACGGCACAGCCAACGCCAGTGATTAGCGCTAGCCCGCCAACGCAAGAAGTAATAAACCCTGATAGCCCTGATCCTTCATCCACAGAATCGCCCAATCCTCCATCAATAATGTCCCCAACACCCATGCAAACGCCTTCAACAAGCCTCTTCCTCCCCTCTTCCTTCTGAAATACGGATCCACTTATACGTTGAAAACGACAAAGCAAAAAGAGGTGAATGACTTTACCCTAACTGTCGAGGGACAGGGCTTTGATTTTAACAAGAAATATGAGTTTACAGCCAGCGATAATCCAAAATCAATTCTGCTACCCTGCGGACTAAACTATCGCTTGACTGTACAAAATAATATCTATCCCCCTTCTGATTTAAGCATCAAAACTTACTGTAAGTATTTTGATCCGCCCAACTGATAAAAGAGAATCAAACCCTCCTAATGCAGCTTATTTTATTCGACAATCCAGCATTGACAGTGCTTTAAAAGACAAGAAACCGTTTCTTTTCTGACTTCCCTCTTAACTTAGAGCCTCGTATTACGGGATCGTCACTTTATTCAGCTGAGCTCAAATATGGTCCTATTCACACGCCGATGCATTTCGAATTTTCAGTTCCCATGGAAACCAACAGTGTCGAAAACAATTTTTCACTTCGCGCGGGTTCGCAAGATACGCCTTTGGTCATAGCCAGAGACGAGGCCGTCTTTCAAGGTGCTTTCTCAAACGCGCTACATCTTGAAAACGATCTAATTTTTGACAAGCGGCATTTCAACTTTCAATGGAACGCCGAAGCGACGCAAGTAGAGGTCTCATTTAAAACAGGCTTTGAACCCTTGTATATGTCACCGGGTTACTTTCGATACACCCTGGGGTTTGACTCAGCTATTCGCAGCGCGGCCGGAGTGGAGCGAGCCGGCTACTATTTTTCCTTTTCCCCCAAAAGCCTTTCATTTTTCGAGTCCCATCTCGCCCCCAGAACACCCGTTTTTTCTCAAGATTATCAGATCGCAAACATCCAAAAAACGGACGAAGGCTACCAACTCAAATTTGACGCCATCATGTTTATGCCCGTCGGCCCTGTAGACAATGAAATCCTACTGGCTGGCGGTATGCGAGATCGCAGAGTACAGAACCGTAACGCGCTGGGCGACCCGCTGAGTATTCCCCTTGCCCCGGCTGAGTACCCTGGCAACGTCGGCTTTGTTACCGGCTTTAATGCAGCAGGCAATTACCTGATCAGCAGCAGTACGATGCCTGCAAACACCACCTGGAAAAGTCTGGGTGGCGAAGTGGTGTACAACTTTGAGGACGAAACGCACACCAGTGTCTATCTCAAATGGCCCACCAACGCCACCGAACAAAATGTCGAGCCGCTGATTTTAAAGTACACAGATATTCTGTTGCCTCAGGGCCAGCCCTTGCGCTTTGCTTTGGTCAAACGGGATGGGCAATTGAGCCAGGCGTTGAGTGTCGATAGCCTTACCAGTGCTGAACAACTGAACACACTCACAGCGGTACTGTCCCTTTCAGAAAACCCCTGGAGTCTCAGGTCAGAGGCAGGGCAATGGGTGCTGCGCTTTGAGGATACCCTCGGAGAATATGTGGGTTTGAAGCTCCTTGAAGGCAACGCCACCGCTGACACTGTCACCTGGAAACCTGGAGAGCCGTTATCGGGGTTTACGGCCTCCAGCCAGATTTACATCAAACCCAAAGTCACCGTGCTCAGCGTTAATGGTAATCACATTGACCCGACGCAAGCAGCGGTTTTACTGAATTAATTCCAGATGGTGTTCAGAATATGGTCCATTTCTTTGCTGATGTCCGCTGGAAGCTGTTCCCACAATCCGTTTTGCTGAAGGGTCTTTTTCGCCGATTCGATAGGGCCTTCGCGGTCAATACCGTCTTTGTATTCAGCGAGGGTATTCATCACAAATTGTTTGGCTGCTTGACCCAGGGCATTGTTCTGCGTCGATAACTCCGCCATATTCGATAAAATCAGGCCGGCACGGTCGTCTTTCTCAACGCCCTCCATAAAGGCTTTCACGGGGAAATTAGGTGCTGAAATAACCGCAGCCACTTTTTCAAAAGAGTGGTCATAGTCGACGACCAAAAAGCTCAGCTTATCCGCCTGACCTTTATCCACCATGAGTTTGGCCAGGTTTTGACGATTTTCTTGCGTTCCGCGCTCCCAAATTTGATCCACGAGTTCATTCACGAGGGAGCTATTCATCAATCCCCCGGTCCAACTCTTATTGTTGAGCTCCTGGGTCAGCTGGGTTAATTTCAGCGTCATATCCAGTCCACCTTCGGGCTGGGACGTGTTATTACTCAGGGGTGCAGGGCCTTGAAAGGGAGCATCCGGCCGCACAGGTGCGGTTTGGCCCAGCGTTTGTGCCCCACCTACGGGCTGAGGAGCAGCCGTAGGCGCTGGAGGCACAGGGTTAGAAACCGTGTTACCAACGCTCGGTGGCGTCTGTCCTAACTCCGTCATAAAGCGTCGAATAGCGTCGGTCATTTCCTGATCATCGGCACCAAAGGCAGGTAAGAGCTCTCCGTAGAAATTACCCAGGGCGCTTTTTTGTTCAGGGGCCAGGGCATTAATCACCTGCTGACGTTCTGCGGTCTGGCTGGTTTCGCCAATGGCAAACAGGAGTTCGGCCTGAATATCCGGTGAAGCCACCTTAAAGACAAGCGATTTGTCTTCGGTAGACAATCCGGCAAAGGCCTGTAAGTGGGCCGGATTTTCGGAGGTGGCGGTCTGGGCTAATTTGGCCAACTCCATTAAGAGTGCCTGCCCCATTTCCTCTGGCGTTGGCTCTGCCTCTGGCTCTGGCTCTACTTGTGGGACAACAGGTTCTGACCCCTGAGGAGCTGCCGGTGTTTGAGGAACAGGAGAAGGACCGGAAGGCGCAAGGATCGGAGCCACTTCAGGAGCGGCATCGCCATCTTCTACCACCAGTCTAGGACGCTCTACAGCCGGGGCCGGAGGAGTGACCACTGGAGCCGGTGCAGACGGTGCATTAGGGGGCGTAGGGTTCGCAACGGGAGCTGCAGGCGAATTATCTTCTGGCGTTACCCCGTTCTGTTGGCGAAGAATGCCCAGTACCATGTTTAGCTCTGTTTTTTGAGGAGCAGGACCCTGGGTCTGGGCGAGTACATCACTTAACTCCTGAATAGCCACCTGTCGATCAGAAGCCGACATGCTGGAGGCCAGAGTATTTACCCGCTCTGAAGACTCACCCTGCGAAAGCAAAGTCGCCATTACTTTGACCTTGCCCACGGGATCTGCAAGTTCAAAGATCGTGGCCTGATCGGCGGAATTAAGGTTTTTAAACTGCTGTAGCTTATCATCGGGAGACAGAGCCGCATAAGCATTCAGGTTCAACGCGGCGGGTGCTGGCGAAGCTGAATCAGGCGGTCCGGCCGTAACCCCAGGATTAACCTGGGTGGTCACGGTTTCTTCAGGGGGAGCAACCGGAGCAGCAGGCGAACTCCCGGAAGCTGATAACTTGGCTTTTAATGTGTCTGCTTGCTGAGCCAGCTGCTGATCAAATAACTGTTGGTTGAGATGCGCCAAAATATCTGCTTTACTGCGATCGCTCGCACTTTGTAAATAGGTATTGGCAGTCTCCTCCCAACTGAGTAGGGCATTCAGGCGCAACTGGGCCACTGGCTGCTGTAGGCCTTGCATGGCTTCAAAGTCCGCTTGTCCCAGTCCAAAAGCGTTTCCAGGTTGCCCACCCACCCAGTAATCATCGGCCATTTTAAGCACCAATTCGCGCTGCTCCACAGGAACCTGCGCCAGTGCTTCAAGCTGCTGCGATGGCTCCAGCGTCAAGAGCTGTTGAAGGGTGTTTTCTGAAGCGACGGCCAGTGGGTTCGGGGCCGCAGTGGGTGGAGGGGCAGTAGCGGGAGCACCCGCAGGTGCTGCAGGTGTTGGTGCTGCAGGTGTTGCTGGTGGAGCCGCTGGCGTATCAGAGGTATCGGCTTGCGGAGGAGAAGGCGCTGCGCTGGTGGGATCAGACGGTGGGGTCGCCGGTGGTGGCGTTGCAGCAGGGGCTTCACCATGAACCTCGGCCCAGCTTTTGCCCGACTCTACGCCTTCCCGTTGGGATACAGCGCTTTGCCAGCCTTCTCGGGCCTGGTCATAAACTTGCTTATTATCATTGAGAGCTTGCTGGGCTTTTTCAACCTTTGCGTTGGCTTCGCGCAGATCTTCCAGAGAACTTCCGCCGCCCACAAAACTCCAGAAGCCGTGGTTATCTTCAAGAGTGGCCTTTAAGCCTTTTTGCTCGGTTTTAAGTTCTTTTAACTCAAGCTCCATGCCCCGCGCCATCAGGCGCAGCTCCTGCTTGCGATCCTGAGAGCCACCGGAGCGACCCAATTGCGAGCGCACATCGGCAATACCGGCATTGAGTTCTTCAATACGGCTGTTCACCTGACTCAGCTTATTATCGGTTTCAAGCAACTTTTGCGAAGATTTATCTCCAATGCGATCGGCAATTTTATCGCGGGATTTTTGTGCCGACTGTAACTCGCTCTGCAAAGTACGGTGGGTTTGTTGAGCCGATTTAAACGTCTCGTGCTGTTTGGTTTCGTGGGTTTTGGCCTGCTTATAATCTGACTTCACACCGCTGGCATCAACGAAAGAAACCGACGTATTGGAGCTACCTGTGGGCTCATAATCCAGCTGAAAGCTGTGTTGAATGTCTTTCAGGGTAATGTCATCATCTTCGTATAAACCCAGCTCAGGATCGGTGAGATCAAACGTAAAGTTCTCCATTTTATCAGCGTTAGAAGCGACCGCTTGTAAAAAGGCTTTCACCTCTTTTACATCGAGGTCCTTACCGCCCCAGCCGAGGCCAATGCCGCCTAAAAAACCAGACTTGCTGTTGACATGTTTTTTAATAAACTTCTCAATGCCTTTATCACTCATATCGGTAAGGTAATTGCCATCGACGTGAAAGCGAATATTGCTTTGCTCAAAAGTATTTTTGATGGGGGAATTCAGGGCGTGGGCGGGAATATTGCGGTTTTGTCCTGAAAGGTGTACTTTTGGCATAAGAGAGGCTCCATTTAAAAATATCTGTATTCTTTTATATAGGCACAAAGAAGCGGTGGCATGCTTGAATGAGAATGCCACCGCCAAAATTTAACCTTTTCTTTAAAAGGAATAGGTCTTTAAACGCTCCTGAAGATAAGCGCGACCGTTTTGAACCACGGAGAGGGTTTTTTCAATTTCTTGTTCGAGGTGTAAAAATACCTGATCGGCAAATTGCTCGGTTTGATAACGCATTGATAAAAGCTGTTGACGTTCACCGTCAATATTTTCAACGACAGGAGCCGTTTCTATTTCCTGAGCAAGGGTGGCAGCGTTTTCCATAGTATCCGTTTCCTCAATTGATTCTTCAGCGTGTTGCAGGTTTTCCATCTTAGCATATTTGCCCGTGCGAGAAAACACGGGTCGGAAGGGTACTGAATAGTAACTTTCTCCCCCCCAGGCCGCCAATTGATCCTGGTAGTGCTGTACAAGATCGGCGTCGTCCAGGCCCAAAAGACGGGCGTATTGACGAATGTATCCGCAAGAATAAACCGCGGCGGGAAGATCATCAAGACGATCCTCTTCAAGGGCCTCAAGGTAGTTTTTCTTGATAAAGGTTTGCAATGCAATATCGTCCAGGCTGAGGCCCTGCTGTAAACGTGCCGACTGTAAAATTTCTCCCGTGCTCTGATACTCCACCAGCTTGGGTGTGGCTACAGCAGTAGAGGGAGGGGCTTCAAGGGTTGTTATCACTGGACTCACGCAATGTCTCCATTAAACAGTTCAATTTACAGATGTGTCTCGCATCACAGCTAACCCGTATTGTAGCATAGTTTGCCGATTTGTCACGGTAGACTTCAACGAATGTTTGCGTCTACTCCGCCTTGGTGTAGAGAGGCTTCCAGCGCGTTAACGAGTCCGCGTCCAACACCCATAAATCCTGCTCAGACCAGGTCATGTCGAGAAGCGGTTTGAGTAGCGGCTGGTACAGCGCTACCTCAGACAATCCCGCCGGAAACAGAAAGAGCTGAGCGTCTTTTTCGCGATTCACGGCCAGCACAAGGGCTTCTGAGTTAGCCGCCACAAACCAGTGTTTGACCTGCTCTACTTCAAGCTCAGTGGGCCACTGTAGCATGTTTTGAAAAACCCACTCGGTTTCGTAACGCCAATACACAATCACCTTTTTGGCTAACTTTTGATTATAGGCAGACACCAGTAAATAACCCTCTGGAGACAGCCCCAGCATTTGAAAACTTTCAGAGCGCAGCTCCCCTTGCAAGTTCAAAGGCAACATCACCCAGAGCTCCCGAAGATCGCGGTAAATCCACACGGGCCACAGGCTGTCATCAAGGGCTACAAGTACAGAGTCTCCCCACGGTCCCCGGGCTTTTCCGGCAATTAAAGTGAGTGAATCCCGCACCGCGCTTCCCGCAAAGTCTTCGGCGCGATCAAAATGAGCCAGCGTAAGGTATTGGGGAATCTTCAAAAAAGGAGCCAACGAAAACAAAACAGAACGCTGCTCCTGGGTTTGCAAAAGATGAAACAGAGGCAATTGTCCTGAAAGCACAGACATTGCCGCTACCTGCTCATCCGCTTTAAATCTTATACCTGCTTGAAAAGCCGTTCGCGGCATTGCATTCTTTACGTCAGAGTCAACGCCATAAACCTCACTGGCCGAAAAAACGCCTAAAGGTTGCCCTCGAAACAGTCCAAGAGCATCGGTTATGTCTTGTTTTTGCTGCCGTTTTAAGCTCGTCGGCAAGACCAAAGATACATCCTCAGCAGCTACCCAGCCGGTGCGTTGACTTGTTAGGTGCTGTACCTTAAACCAGTCTTTGCCCTGACGATACAGCACCTGAACCTGTTCTTTGTTTTGCAAAAAAAACAGGGGTTGACAGTTTTTTTTCGGCAGGTCACACAGGGGCGATCGGGACTGTAAGACCGCCTGCAGAGCAAAAGCGGGGAGCGCCCACATCATCAAGATGCAGCACAGTCCCAGCTTCCAGAAAATACGTAGTCTACCCAATAAAAGCATCCAGAACAGCAATTTTTAAACGGGTAATATTGCTCATCACGTGTTCAATATGGGCAACTTTTGACTGTTTAACGTGCTGAAGAACAGCAGCGTCCACCTTTTCTTCTGGGGTTAGCAAGAAAATAACGCCTTTCGCACCCGGAGACTGTAGTTGATCCGGGCGCTCGATCCACAACACCTGATGACGGTACTGTGAGAGGTAATCGGCCAACTGTGCACGCAGATCTGGTGTCGTGGCAACTTTCTGGGTGTAAACATACACCGTCGGCAACTGTGAAGGTGCTTGTGCGGGCTCTGCGGGTGTAGCAGCCACCGCTTCTGGAGCGTCTTCTTCTGACATATCAAAAACAGGGAAGGCTTCCGCAAGATCGTCATCGCTCGCTTCATCAGGCTCCGCGTCTCCCCCAAAATTAAGCTCTGACAGCAGCGAAGAGATTTGTGCAACCTCCTCAGAAATGACCTGATCCAGATGCGGCTGACTCCCCTGCTCCAGGGGTGCAAGG
The DNA here is from genome assembly GCA_963797915.1 of Candidatus Sericytochromatia bacterium. Taxonomy (GTDB): domain Bacteria; phylum Cyanobacteriota; class Sericytochromatia; order UBA7694; family UBA7694; genus CAXRDE01. Next base: position 108,732 of record CAWCRG010000018.1, on the reverse strand, counting down.
ACATCCTGCCGCTCTAATCGCTCCAGCTCTTGCGACTGCTTAAGCAACTCGCCTTCTTGCACAATAATCTGATCCGATAAACGGGCTTTTTCAGACTCTAAAGCCTGGACCTTTGCCTGTAAAGAACGGGTCAACGCGTCATTGGCAACAGAAGCAGTACTGTTCGTCATATCTGAAGGCGTCGCCATAGCGTAGGCCACGGTATCTCCCGCTTCACTTTCACCAAACGCATCAATAAAGGCCTGCAGTTGCTCCGCTTGCTCCTGGCGTTGGCGCATCTCCTGCTCTGCCAGCTGAAGATCTTGCTGCTTTTTCACCAGCTGTGACTGTAGCGTCTGCTTCTCTTCTGTCAACGCATTGTGTGTTGTTTCGAGTTCATCCAGAGTCTGGGCCAAAGATTCGGTGCGCTGCGCATTTTGGTCAATTTCTTGCAGCAGCTCTTCACGGGCTGACTTTAGGGTTTCTGACTCTTCGCCATAGTTTTCCAATTGCGCCAGCAACTTTTGTTTACGCTCTTGCTCGGCACGGGCATCGCTCAATGCCTCTTGCGTGGATTGAAAGGCTGTTTGTTGCTCTGCGTCTTTCTCCTGGGTTGCTTCCAGGCGTTCCTGAATCTCATCCAGAGACTCCTGGAGTGGTGCCGTTGCGTCAGCAGATTGTTGTGCCTGATGCACCAACTGAGCATAGGCTTCTTGAATATCTCGTAGGCCCTGGGTATAGCCTTGTAAGCGCTGCTGTTGCTCGGCAAGCTGTGCTTCTGCTGCTTGCTGTTGCTCGGCGTAACTGGCCCATTTCGCTTTGTCTTCTTCAGCTTGTTGCACATACTGAGCCAATTGTGATTCGTGGTTTTCTTTTGCGAGCGCCTGAGCCGCTGTTAATGCTGCAATTTGTGTTTCGTACGCGGACTGCTGACTCTCGTGCGTGGCCTGTAGTTCTGCCAGCTGGTGCTCATGGCTTTCTTGAGCGGCCGACTGTGCTTCAGTTAATTCAGACAGCTTTGCCTCGTACTCAGATTTCTGATGAGACAGGCTCGATTCAAGCGTTTCCAATTGCGACTCCAGCGCTGCCAATTGATCTTCATGGTCTTCTTGAGCAGCAGATTGCGCTTCAGTTAAGGCAGCCAGCTTTGCTTCATAGTCAGAAATCTGACTGCTGTGACTGGCTTCTATAGCCTCCAGTTTGGCCTCGTGCTCCGACTGCTGGCTCTGAGCGCTGGCCTGTAGTTCTGCCAACTGATTTTCATGATCTTCTTGAGCAGCCGATTGCGCTTCGGTTAAGGCAGTCAGCTTTGCTTCATGGTCAAACTGTTGCGTTTCTAATTGCGCCTTCTGGGCATCTACAAGATCACTCAGTTCGTGCAGGTCCTCTTCATAGCCTTTGTTCTCTGCTTCGAGTGCATGAACACGGCTGAGATGAAGCGCCCCCTGGGCTTCTAATTCCGCAAACTTTTCTTCCTGGGCAGCAAACTTAGCTTCTTGTTCAGCAAGCGCTGCTTCCACAGCACCCTGAGCTTCTTGCGCGCTCGTCCACCGGGATTGCAAAAGGTTTAAAGCCGCCAGAAGAGCCTGGGTGTCGGCCTGCAAGCGCTCATGCTCTCCGTGCAAAGCCGACAGGGCGGTGACGCTCTCTTGAGATAAATCCTCGACCCGCGCTTGATACGCTTCATGGCGGGCCAAAGACGCACTGTATTCTGCTTCTTTTTGGGTGTGTAAGGCCTGTAGATCTGCATATTGCTGCTCCAGATCCTGGTGCTGCTCAGACAACGCATCGTGCTCCGTACGGAGGTTGCCCAAAACATTCTGTTGGGCTTCATGGTCGGCTTGCCAGCGGGTTTTATAGGCTTCTATTTCGGCATAAATTTGTTTGACGTCAGTGCCCAACTGCTGAAAATGCCCCTGCAGCCCAGATAGCTCCTGCTTTACTGCGTCCACCTGTTCACTTTGCACCGATTTTTGCTGATACATTTTTTCGAGCAGGGTTTGTTGACTCTGGTATTTTTCGTAGGTGGTCTTCAATTCCTGGGTTTGCTTCTGTAAACGGGCTTCCAGTTCTTCAAAAGCCTGTTTCGCTTCATGATCCGATTCGCTGTGTTGAGAGATATTTTGTTGGATGAGACGCATTTCGGTATGCAGACCCCCAAAGTCCTGCTGGAGCTGTTGATAATCCCCCCCCAGTTGACGCAATTCCCGCTGGAGCGTAAGCATTTGCTGAAGGTAATCTTTCCAGTCGCTGTGAAACCCCCCCAGGGCTTTCTGCAAGTGCTCAACGTTATCAAAAAGCATTTGATTATCTTGTTGTAAAGCACGAAACTCGTGTTCTAAAGACTGCTGCTTGGTATCAAGATAGCTCTGGGTACTGCCCCACTGCTCTATCAAGGTTTCCCGACGTTGCTTAAGCTCTAAACATAATTGTGTCAGTGCTCGTATCTTCGTACTTTCCATCACTAATGCCTCTTGCCTCTTTTTTATAAACCCAACTCAAACGCCTTACAAAAACCTGTGCTGCGAGTAATAATGTCGGTATTGCACCTTGCCCTCAGCGCTCACCATCATAATTTCCTGATTAATACCCCGTTTGACCAGATGAGAAAAATCTACCATAAAAGCGCCCGCTTGCAAAGCATAGGCTTGCTTAATGTCGGCGTCTTGCAGCTCTGCATAGTGCCACAACACCTGTCCATCCTCAGATACTTCTATTAGTTTATCAGAGGCAATCCAAATTCTGCCGCCAGGCAAAGGGGCTGCAAAATTTAAAGCGGTCAACGGCGGCTGTTTTTTATCGGGGTAAATCCACAAAAGCTTACCCTTCTGGTTCACTTTAAAAATACGCCCGTTACCCTGATCGGCAATGAGAAAAACGCCTGAGTCTACCTGCATTGCCGAAACGGGCATGAATAGCTCTGGCTTAATCAGCTGGTGATGTAAACGCAAATGAAAAGCCAGTTTGCCCTCAAATTGCCATAACACATTACCCTGGGTATCGATTTGCGTCACCCGGCGCACACCAGAATCGGTGAGCAGCACTTTTCCAGGCTGATGAACATCTAAAAAAGAAATTCTAGACTGCTGGCGAGCCCCCTGAGAAAGCGTCGGATCGCTATACTCCCAGAGCAGCTCTTTTTTTAGATTAAACTGTAATACCCGCTGGGAGCCAGAATCAGTCACCCACAGGGTTTGATCCGGGGCAAAGTGCGCCATGAGGGGTCGCTTCAGTGCCAGTTGCGAGGTGCGTCCTAAAGACCAGACGGTTTCTTTTTTGCGATCCAGAATGGCAATCCGATTGCCGCGCTCATCGGACACCAAAATATGTTTTCCCCATAAAATAGGGGTCTGATAATTTCCAGTAAGCGCACTTAATTCCGCAGGCGCCTGAGAACGCTTTACCTCAGCCAGATCGCGGGCTTGTTTTTCAGCCTGACGCTGCCTTTGCTGCTGCATTTCCACACGCAATTGCTGTTTGCGTAGCAGGCGCTGATCGTAATAGGCGCGCTTCTGGGTATTGATCAGAATATCGTAAGCCTGGTTAATGCGCTGCGCCTGCTGTAGATCTCCCCCACGATCGGGGTGATGTTTTTGCATCAAAACATGATACGCCTTTTTGATCACCTCCACAGTAGCTGTGGGGTGAACCTGCAAAAGCGCGTAGAGATCTACAGCATCGGGCGGCATAATTTACAAGCGTGCGTTTTCAATAATCATGGCAATACCCTGACCGCCACCAATACAAAGACTGGCGACGCCGTAACGCTTTTGCTGGGCCATCATTTCGTACATCACCGTCAACAGCACCCGTGCACCGGAAGCACCCAGGGGATGACCCAGGGCAATAGCGCCACCGTTGACGTTGACTTTATCCCGGTTTAGACCCAGGGCTTTTTCGACGGCGAGGTATTGGGCAGCAAAGGCTTCATTGACCTCAATTAAATCCATATCAGCGAGCTTGAGGTTGCCCCGTTGCAAGGCTTTTTCAATCGCAGGTGCAGGGCCAATTCCCATTTTTTCAGGGGGCACACCCACACTGGCCCAGGATTTAATCCGCGCCATGGGTTCAATGCCCATTTCCTTGGCTGCTTGAGCAGTGGTAACCAAAAGTGCTGCAGCACCATCGTTAATCCCGCTGGCGTTACCGGCGGTTACCGTACCATTTTTACTAAAAGAAGCCCGCAAACTCGATAATTTTTCAAGAGACGTCTCGCGCGGGTGCTCGTCCTGAGAAATCACCGTTTGGTGTTTATCGTGCAGCTCGACCGGCACAATCTCTTTGGCCAGACGGCCTGAGGCCATCGCTTTTGCGGCCAATTGTTGGCTACGAAAGGCAAACTCGTCTTGCGCTTCGCGAGAAATACTGTATTCCTGGGCAAGGTTTTCAGCAGTGTCTGACATCGCCACTTGCGCACAACTGTCCACAAGAGCGGCGGTCATCATGTCTACCGCTTTATGATCCCCCATGCGATATCCCCAACGGGCGTTCGGCAATACATAGGGAATTTGGCTCATATTTTCAGAGCCACCGGCCAGCACCAGGCGAGACTCACCCAATAAAATCTGTTGGGCGGCATTGACCACGGCTTCTAAGCCGGACCCACATAGACGGTTCACGGTTAGCGCTGGTGTCGCGATAGGAAGACCACTGCGAATACCAATGTGTCGTGCTAAATACGGCGCATCAGCACCCGCCTGCACCACGTTCCCAAAGACCACATGATCAATTTCCTCTTTGTTTACACCCGCACGCTGAATGGCAGCTTCAGCGGCGAGAACACCCAACTGAACCGAAGATAAATCTTTTAAGCCGCCGCCGAATTTTCCAAAGGGAGTCCGAGCGCCGTCAATAATTACAAGTTCCATAAAAGAACCTCACTTTGTATTAATTTAGGAGTATTATAACCCGACCACGGCGAAGATAAACTCTACCTCCACAGCGGCATTTAGCGGGAGGGCGTTGACGCCCACGGCGGCACGGGCGTGGCGGCCCTTTTCACCAAATAGTTCACCCAAAAACTCGGAGGCACCATTGATCACTTTGGGCTGGTCATAAAAGCCATGAGCAGAGGCCACAAATCCACCCACACGAATCACGCGCGCAATCTTATCCAGGGATCCCAGGGTATCTTTGGCGATACTTAAAGCATTCAAGGTACAAACTTTTGCTGCCGCATAAGCCTGGTCTAAACTCACCTCTTGCCCCACTAAACCGGTTTCCGTAAGGCTACCGTTAGCCATGGGCAATTGCCCAGAAATATACAGCAGGCCGTTGTGCACCACGGCAGGGATATAAGCGGCAACGGGCTGAGGGGGCGTGGGCAAGGTCAGCCCCATTTCGTTTAATTTGGTCTCTATTTCTGACATTCTTAATTCTCCTGTGTTTAAATTCAAAGCATGCGCATTTTAGGAATTGATCCCGGCACTCATATTATCGGTTATGGCATGCTCCAATATCATAGCAACGGCACTTACGAGAGTGAAGCCTTTGGCACGCTGCAAGTGCCGCCCAAAACCCCCCTACCCATTGCATTACAATCTATTTACGACGATATGAATGTTTTACTGACCACTCTGCAGCCTGACATCATGGTGGTCGAGCAGCTGTTTTTCTTTAAGAACGTCAGCACCGCCATGTCTGTGGCTCATGCGCGGGGCGTCATTGTGCTTAGCGGTCAAATCCATGGCATCACGCAGGCAGAATACACGCCATTACAGGTCAAAATGACCCTCACCGGCTACGGAAGAGCAAAAAAGGCAGAAGTTCAAGAGATGGTAAAGGACTTACTGAAACTTGAAAAAATCCCCAAACCCGATGACGCTGCCGATGCTTTGGCCCTTGCCATAACTCATGCCCACTATTTGCCCGGTCTTTAAACTAGCGCTTGTCTTCAAGGCGATAGCTTAATTTTTTTTCGTCTGAGCGCTCTGTCACTTCGGTGAGCACAAGTCCCACAGACCAGTTTTTTGCCAGCCGCATCAGACGCTCACGATCGCTAGCAGAAATATGCACCAGAAAAACCGTTTCTGAAACCGGCTCCCAACGCACAGAAAAATCAGGAGTTGAGAGCCCAAAAGGAGGCGATGAAGAAAAGGCTTGTTTGGAAAGGTTTTGCTCTGTTTTTTGCTGGCGCGCACGCTTGGCTGCGGGAGCCGCGCCCAAAATCATGGGTTCCGCTGAGCCTTCGACATCAGAGTAATCGGCATCTGAGTTCGCTTCGCGAAAAGACTCCGCCGCAGGGACTGACTGAAGCTCAGCCTTATCGGAGAGCGCGGCTTGCCGGGTACTTTTTTCACCGGGCAGCACCAAAAGAAGCAAGACCACCGCCACACCGCTCGCCAGCGCTGTCCAGGGCAAATAGCGCTTAAACGTCGATGGGGCAAAAAGATGGGCAGAGGCCTTTTGTTCAGGGAGCTTTTCAGACAAATCAGCCCAAAATCGCGTTTGCTCTTCCGCCGTGGGCCCTACCGAAAAGCGCTGTAGAACATCGCGCAACTCTTTATCTACCGGGGGATCTGAACCATCATCAGAAAAAAGATTATTAGACATCTGTAGACTCCGCAATCCAGTGCTTTCGATAGGGGGCGAGTATTTGACCCAGTTTTTTACGGGCATAGAACAGGCGGGAGCGCACAGTGCCCGCAGGACATTGTAAAATTTCAGCCGCTTCGGCACAGTTCAGTTCTTGCAACTCCACCAGAGCAACCACTTCTCGGTGCTCAACAGAAAGCTGCTGCATCGCCTCAGACAAAAGGCGTTGGGCATCCTCACTCTCTAAAGCAACATCTGCCGCTTGCGCTTCAGAAGCCGTATTTTCAAACAGGTGGTGTTCAGGGGCTGTGGCCCACTCTTTGCGTCGAGACAAGCGTGTTTTGGCGGTATTCACGGCAATCCGGGTAATCCATCCGTTCCATGCCGCCGGGGTTTTTAAACCCGGCAAGGCACGATAGGCTTTGACAAAAGTGTCTTGCAGAATATCGTAAACCTCGTCACGGTTAGGGTAAATTTGATAAACCACCCGATATAAAATAGGCATTGATTCGTTGACCAGCATTTGAAATGCACTCCGATCGCCTTGTTGCGCTTTTTTAACAAGGCTTAACAATAGAGACTTATCCATATAAGACTTCCAAAACCGGAGAAGTGTTCAAAGCTTAAGACCCTTTTCGTATGTTCGAGAGCGTATCGCTCAGAGAAGAGGTAAAATGCTGTGCAAAAAAGTCGTCTTCTTCCATCACTTCCGCTTCCACCACAACGTCTTCTTTCGGGGCTTCTGTTTCGCCCATGACTTCTGCAGTGGCTCCCCACACGCCCAGGAGTTGAGGCATTTCTAGCATCCAGTCAAAAGGCCGAGCGTCAACCACAGGGTTGGGAGCGTAAGAAAAAGCCATGTTTTCAATGGGAAACTCCATGGTGTAATAGGCAGAAACGCCATGGGCCCGGTTCATTATTTTTTTTGTCTTATAAATATTGGCCCGCTCACGACGGGTCTTGGTCTGTTGAAGAATAAAATTGGCCCAAACCTGCTCAAGTTGCTGACGTAAACTTGCGGCATCGTACATGATTTACTCCCTTTAATAGAAGCGTATTGATCCCCTTCTATCGCACACTGCTTAAATTGTACACAAAATCTGATGCCCTGTGGGTTCTATGGTAAAATAGGGTGCACTAGGCATCAACCCTACATCACACCAGAAGGAAGAAGCTTGAGGAATATGAGCGAGTCTGAGAACATCATGGAAAACGAAGACATTTTAGAAAATGACGCATTTGATGACGCGCTGAAATCTCTTGATGAGCAGCTAGAAGAGCACGATCAAGACATCGAAGCGTATGATGAAACAGAGCAAGAAGCCATTATGTACGAAGAAGGAGTCGACTATACTCCTGCAATTGATGCAGAAGACAATCCTGAGGCTGTATCCATTGCTGAGCAAGCTGAAGAAGCCGACGCCTTTGAAAGTCATGAGCCCGATGCAGCCGAAATCCTTCTCGACGAAGAGGAAGAAGCCTTCGCTGAATATCCTACTTTTGAAGACAGCGAAACCACTCTGGAGCACGCAGATGTAAGCGAAGACGCAGACCACGAAATCGATGAAGCGGATAACTCTGAGCTGGCCCACGACGACGCCGATGAGGACATCGTTAGCGAAGAAGCCGAAGAAGCGGACGAGGTTCATACGTCAGAAGAAGCAGAATCCGCTGCTCCCGTTGAAGAAAACAACACGAGCGACACGGATGACTTCAACCTGGCGACTTTAAACCAGTTGGTTGGCGAAATCCGACAGGAAAGCCAACGGGTCACAGAAATGAAAGACGCCGTGGCAGAAGCCCTGCAACTGATTCAGGAAATGTCAGAGTCTCTTAAGTCGTGATTGAAGAACAACTGGAAGCCATCGTTCAGAAATACCAGGAGCTCAACGAGCTGCTGTCTAACCCTGACGTGGTTAAAGATCAAGAAAAGTTTCGCAAATACGCCAAGGCCCATTCAGATCTTGAGACAAAGGTCAATATGTACCGCGAATGGCAGAAACTCAGTGAAGAGCGAAAAGGCGCAGAGGAAATGCTCAAAGAAGAGCAGGATCCTGATATGCGAGAGCTCATCGAGTTAGAGCTTGAAGAACTGATTCCTCAAGCCGATGGCCTGCAAGAAAAACTGAGAATCTCCCTGCTGCCCAAAGATCCCAATGACGAGAAAAACATCTTGTTAGAGATTCGAGCGGGCACAGGGGGTGACGAAGCGGCTCTCTTTGCCGCTGACCTGATGCGCATGTACACCCGTTATGCCGAAAGCAAAGGCTGGAAAACCAGCATCATGAGCGTGAACGCAACGGGGCTCAACGGCGTCAAGGAAGTGGTAATGGCTGTGGACGGTGATGACGTATACAGCGTTCTGAAGTTCGAGTCCGGTGTTCACCGGGTTCAACGGGTTCCAGAAACGGAAACCGGCGGGCGGATTCACACCTCAGCAGCGACCGTCGCTGTGATGGCCGAAGCCGAAGACGTGGAGATAGAAATCAACCCCGTTGACTTGCACATGGACACCTTTCGCTCTGGCGGTGCCGGTGGCCAAAACGTCAACAAAGTAGAAACAGCGGTGCGTATTACCCACGCCCCCACGGGCATTGTTGTGGCCTGTCAAGAAGAACGCTCGCAGTACCAAAACCGAGAAAAAGCCATGGCCATGCTACGCACAAAAATGTACGATCAATTACTCAGCGCCCAAAATAAAGAGCGCTCTGAGTTTCGCAAGCTCCAGGTGGGCAGCGGCGATCGCAGTGAGCGCATTCGCACCTACAACTTTCCAGAGGGTCGCGTCACCGATCATCGGATTAAGCTGACCCTCTATAAACTCCAAGAAATTTTGAACGGTTCCATGGAGGAAATCATCTCTGCGCTGATTACTGCCGATCAAAACGAGAAGCTTCAAGAGTTAACCCAAAATGAAGGTGTTGCAATGGCGTGATTTTTTATGCCCGTCGTGTTAAGATAAAGCCTAAAGTAGGAGAATTTTCATGCAAAAATTAAAAAGAGTCTGGCCTGTTTTATTCCTTGCCATCACCAGCTTAAGCCTGAGCGCCTGTCGGGCAAATCTCGGCAACTTTTTTGATCTGTACTAAACGCGATGAAGTGCCGTGTTAGCCTATGAACTTGCCCGGCGCCACTATCGTATTGAACGGTATTTAGAGCAAAAACCGGGTACTCAAGCCTTTCCGCAGATTGCAAAAGAGCTCCAGGGCTTATCTCTGAGCCACCTTTATGATTTATGGAATACCCATGCCGACACGTATGCGCTCATTATTCCTTTGTTTCTGTTCGCGCAAGAGCTTTCTCCCACCGACGTTCAAGCACAAGCTCCCGACAGCCTAAAAGCAAAGTTTCAGGAACTTAACAAGGTGTTTTTGTCCACCCTTCTACAAGAGCAAGAGCGCCTGATTCAGGACGCCCAATTGTTTCGCTACCTGTACGCCCGCTATCTTCTTTTAGAAAAAATGGTCTACTGGGAAAGCTGGGGGGCAAAAAAAGGGACCGGCATACCCGACCGCGATACCTTTCGGCAATATTTAGGCGCCTATGTTCAATTGCTTCAGGGGTGTAAACCCGGATCCCATCTTTTAGAAGTCTGGAATCAAACGGCCTGGCTACAGCGCTGGCAAATCAACGACACCTCTCGACAAGATCTCCCCACCCAGCAAAGCCTGCGTAAACAAATCGAAAAGTATAGACTTCCGGAGCGCGGTAAGCGGCTTCATGCAGCCCTCGACCCCGGAGTTGGCCACCAGGAAGACTTTATTCATTTAATCACGACGCAGGCTCCACTTTACCTGACGCCCTTTTTAGATCCACTCAGTTTTAATCATGATGCAGAGCAGCACCTCAGAGAAATTGTCCAGGTCACCATGCGCCACACAATGAAAAAGGGCTTTCGCCTCGGAGGCGTCACTTCAGCACTCGTCAATATCCTGGTGCACACCATTGCCTCTGAATCGAAAGACGCCCGCGAATGGATACTCTACACACTGATTCAAGAGCTTATTCTGGGAACGCAGAATCTAAAGTATCGGTTAAACGATGTATTAAATGGAGTGGCTCAATCTCATATTCCGCCCGAAAAAGTCATCTGGCACAGCATTATGGATGGCGTCATGGAAATTTACGAGTCGTTCTCATTGGCCGACAATGCGCTAAAGTCTTTTGTGGATCAACAAACCAAACACCGTGAAGTGAGCGAACACGAACAGTACGCACATTTAAATCAGCGCCTACAAACGCTCGTTTAAACAGAGCGCTAAACAAGCTGAGTTTAACCCTTTACCCCACCGGCAGTGAGTCCTGAAATTAGGAAACGTTGCGCCACTAAAAAGACCACAAGCACGGGTATGGTGACAATAATCGCGCCAGCAGCCATTAAGTGCCAGGCTGTATTAAACTCAAAAACATAAGTCCTCAAGCCCACCGGAAGCGTATAGTTACTTTCCCCTGTCATAAAGGTCAGCGCAAACATAAATTCGTTCCATGCGGTAATAAAAGAAAAGAAGCCTGTAACCGCCAAACCGGGCAGCGAAAGGGGCAGAATGATGCGAAAGAAGGTACCAAAAGCTGACATGCCATCGATCATCGCTGCCTCTTCTAAAGACACCGGAATAGCGTCAAAAAAGCCCTTGAGCATCCAGACGGAGAAGGGCAAAGAGAGCGTAGAGTAGGCGATGACGAGACCGGTAAAGGTATTTAGCAGGGCTAAGTCTTTCATAATATTGTACAAGGGCACAATCAAAATGGCTCCTGGAAACATCTGGGCCACTAAAAAGGCAAACAGAACCGGCTTTTTACCGGCAAAAGAAAAGCGTGATACGGCATAGGCCGTTGTCGACGCTAGCATAATCCCAATAACGGTAGTACAAAGTGCTACCGAAACAGAGTTCCACATCCACTGCCAAAAGCTTCCGCCCTTTAAAACCTCTTGATAATTTTCAAAGGTGAATGTCTTGGGTAGAATCGTGAGATCGGGACTCAGGACTTCTGATGCCGGCTTAAATGAAGTAGAGAAAATCCAGAATACAGGAAAAATAGCAATGAAGGCAGCAACCACTAAAATGGCGTAAGACCACCAACCCGGCTTGCCAATAGCGACGTTCTTTTCCATTTAGTTACCGAAGCTGATGGCCACAGCACCAATCGACTGAATCTTAATTTTAGGTGCAATCTCGTTGTAGGAAAGCACGGTCAAGGCCGGGAAGTTACGCTCGGTTAACTTCTTCACGTGGGGGCGAATTTGCGGATTACAGAGAACCACGGGGTTGTGACCCGCATTGGTTGCAGACTGCACTTCGTTGGCTAGTTTTGCAAGAATCTGCTGACTCACCTGTGGGTTCAACGCCAGCACGGCGCCCTGAGCTGTTTGCTGAATACTTTCTTGAACCGCTTGCTCTACTTTAGGATCTAAGGTAATCACAGGAATAACATTCTGGTCGTTAGAAAGGTTACTACAAATCTGACGGTTCAACGACTGACGAATCAGCTCAGATAAAGTATCAGGATCCTGATTGATTTTAGAGAAATCGGTGAGGCGTTCCAGGATGGTTGCTAAATCGCGAATCGAAATGCGCTCACGAATCAGATTCTGAAGCACTTTTTGCACACCCCCCAGGCTCAGCAGCTCAGGAATAAGCTCTTTGACCACCACAGGGTGCTTCTCTTTAACCTTGTTCACCATGACCTGAACTTCTTGACGGCTCAGAATCTCGTGAGCGTAACTTTTTACAATTTCGGCGACGTGGGTAATCAACACGTTTGTGGGATCGGTAACCATATAACCCAGCTGCGCAGCGCGCTGAGCTTCGTAACCCGCAACCCATACCGCAGGGGTTCCAAAAGCAGGATCCTTGGTGGGGAAGCCCACCAATTCTTGAGACACATCGGTGTCTGGCTGTTGAATCGCCAGCATGTATCCCATGAGAATTTCGCCACGGGCCACTTCAATGCCTTTGACTTTAATAGAGTATTCATTGGGCCGCAGGTTGAGGTTGTCTTTAAACTGAATACCTGGCATAACAAAGCCCATTTCCATGGCGATTTGTACGCGCATGGGAACAACGCGGTCTAACAGGTCTCCACCCTGAGATGGATCCACCAAAGGAATAAGGTCGAGTCCCATTTCCAGCGCCAACGGGTGCACTTCCATAACCTGCAGAACGTTTTCTGGCTTTTTAACTTCTTGATCAGGAATAGCAGCATCTTCTTCGTCTTCCACAACCATTTGAGACTTCTTAACAGATTTGCGGTAAACAACGAAGGCAACGACCAAAGCAATGACGGCGAAAGAAAAGAAGAAATGCCGGGGCATGCCGGGGATAAAGCCGAAGATAATTAAGAATACAGAAGCCATCGCCAGTGAACGATAAGACGCCAGCAACTGGGTTTTCAAATCAAATGCCAGGTTGTTTTCTGAAATAGCACGGGTGGTTACAAAACCAGAAGCAATAGAGATCAGAAATGCTGGAATAGCGGCCACAAGACCATCACCAATGGAGAGTGTAAGATAACGGGCAGCGGCTTCCGCTAGCTCCATATCTTTCATCAATACGCCAATGGCAAAACCGCCCAAAATGTTAACAAGGGTAATAATAATACCGGCAATCGCGTCACCACGAACGAACTTGTTCGCACCATCCATGGTACCAAAAAAGTTGGACGCTTTTTCTAGATCACGACGGCGCTTTTTGGCTTGCTCAGCATCAATAAGACCGGCGTTAAAATCCGCATCAATACTCATTTGCTTACCGGGCATGGCGTCCAAGGTAAAACGTGCAGCAACCTCTGCGACCCGCTTGGCACCCTCTGTAATAACGATGAACTGAATAATCATCAAAATCAGGAAGATAACCACACCGACCACATAGTTGCCACCAATAACGAAGTTAGCAAAGGTCTCAACAACATTACCCGCATCTGCGTTTAACAAAATTGAGCGGGACGTCGCAACGTTCATGGACAATCGGAACAGTGTCGTTACCAGTAAAAGCTGAGGAAAAACCGAAAGTTCCAGGGGATCGGTAATGATCAATGCATTCAGTAGAATAAGAATGGAACCCGAAAGGTTGACCACCAGGAAGAAGTCAATCAGCGTCGTCGGCAGTGGGATCATCAAAATGACAACCACCAGAATACTTAAGGACGCTAATGCTATATCTGCAATAATCGAATTGGGAGCTTCTTCACCTATGGCTGCCATGGCTTGCCTTCTCGCTTAACGGGATTTTATCTATTGTATCAGTTTTTTAAGGGATCGTTAACCCACGCAGGTGAGCACTGATAAACACCTGTGGGGGTCGAAGAAAAAGGCCGACCCGGCAATAAATTGCGAAGGCCGGCCTTTCAACATTGTCTTTAGACGACTCCGGAGGACATCGCAGCCAGACGCTTCTTGAGAGACTGACTGACCATTTTCTGGGTCATCGGTGGGAGCACTGGGTTCTGAGCGAGGCGCGTACGCACTTCGTTTTGAATCTCGGGGTTCAGAAGGTTGATAACATCTTCTGCTTGACCGGGATCAAGTTGAGCCAGTACAGCCACAAGGGTTGGGAGACGTTCAGTAGACAACAGCTGCGCTACGGTCTGCGGAGTCACGCCTTGCAAGAACCCAAATGGGTTATCGGGAGTGGGCGGCATAATCGGTGCACGACTCACTTCCTGAGTCTGCTGGATAGGCGCACCGGGAACACCGGGGGCACCAGCAGGTAGGCCAGGGGCTCCACCAGGCATTTGTTGCTGTCCTTCAAGCCCAGGAACACCGGGAATACCGGGTCCTGCAGGACCACCAGGAATCGCCTGGTACTGAGGAACGCCGCCTGCACCAAATTGCTCGGCACCCGCTGCGGCCTTCTTCTTGCCTAACAAGGCACCACCAATACCGGCTCCCACAACGAGTCCACCAAGAGCGAACAGGGCGTAAATCCACCATGCGGTTCCTTCTCTGGCTTTTTCCATTTCAGAAACCAATTTATCGTAGGTAGATGTGTCAAATTTGACAGGGGTTACCACGACGGTATCATTGCGATCCGCGTTAAAGTTAACGGCGGCTTTTACCATGTCCTCAACCTGTTGAGGACTCAGTGGAGCCACAGCACCTTCAGCAGCGTCTTCAGCGACAGCCTGAGGCTCATACTGAACAGAAATCGCCATGGTTTGAATAACGCCGGACTGTTTAGAAATCAGGGTTTCAATATTGTTATAATTGTAACTGGACTGATCAGAGTTGCGGGCAGTCGTGCTAGTGTCGGCAGCAGCACCATTCACCTGAGCTTGAGCACCACCACCATTCGGCAAGTTAGCGATAGATCCGCCTGCACCTTGGGTAGAAGTATTTGCTTCTGTTGAACTGGTGGTTTCAGTCGAGGTACGCTCTGCAACTTTGGTTTGTACAGGGTTACCATTGGGATCATTCAAGACCACAGGCTCATTTTCACGTTTCCGCTGCTGAGCACGATCAAAGTTTGCCGCAATGGTTGCCGTGGCTTTTACTTTACCCGGACCGAGTACTTTTTCTAGCATGAGAATCACTTTGCTCTCAAGCTGTTGCTCCATCAAACGGTTAATGCGAATTTGCTCTTGCATTTGACGGTTATATTTTTTCGCAGAGTCTTCTCCATAAAGGCCTTCTTGACCTTCTTGCAGGATATCACCCTTGGTATCAACAATCGTTACGTTACCAGGCTTGAGGCCAGGAGTCGCACTTGCCACCATGTGAGCAATAGAGCTCACATACTCGGGCTTAAAGCCACCGCTACCCGCAAATTCGAGAAGAACAGACGCCGTTGTCGGTAATTGCTGCTCAGAAAAGAGACTGGGCTCAGGGATAACCACATTGACACGGGCATCATCTACGCCTTCGAAGCGTTTAACCAGGCGGGACAGGTGACCATCGCGCGCTCTCTGTAAAGCCACACGCTTTTCAAAATCGGTGGAAATAAAGCCCATATTGTCAAAAATCTCGTAACCCACGACACCACTACCGGGCATGCCTTTTTGGGCGAGTTTGACTAAGGCCTCGTCTACCTGATCTTTAGGAACTCTCACAGACGTTCCGTTATCACCCAGTTTTACGGGGATTCGGTATTCATCCGTTAAAAAGTCTTTTGCATTTCCAGCGTCCGCCAGGGGTAGGTCTTTATATACCGTGCGGAAACCATCATCTTCTTCAGTACTACTGCCACCTACTAACATATATACCAGTAGGCCCACTACTAATGCTACAACACCAGCAATCGCGGCCAGTCGCATATTAGGCGACAGATTACCGAGAAAGCCACCGCCTACAGCTTGATCATCAACGGCCATTGTGTGGTTTCTCCCTTCTCAAATTCACTTCAACGTTGCCTCTTAAACCTGCATGTTCATCAGGGTCTGGTAAGCGGTGGTCAACTTGGTCATTACCGTTGAAGCCATCGTTACCATCGTATCTAACTTAGCACCTGCAATTTGGATCGAGTGGATGTCCACATCTTTTCCAAGCAGGAGATCTGCCATCAAATCTTCACTTTGTTTTTCAGCACTATTGGTTTCATCAATAGCGTTATTTAAAACCTCAACAAAAGAGGAGCGTTTTGCAGTTAACTCATCTTTCGGAATTTCGAATGTCATGGGCATCTGGCTTTGCGATACGCGCAAATCACCAGGAAAAAAGGATTGTAAAGCTGATATTGACATCTTTTTATTCTACCTTTGCCTATTTGCCGATTTCAAGGGCTTTGTTAATCATCGACTTGGCCGCGTTCGTAATTTGCACGTTCGCATCATACGCACGACTGGCAGAAATCATATCCACCATTTCTTTTACAATGTCCACATTGGGCATGGTGACATTACCTTCTGCGTCAGCATCGGGGTGACCTGGCATATAAACGACTTTTAAAGGTGTGGGGTCTTCTATCACACCGTTAAGTCCAACACCTAAGCCTCTCGGTTTGGCCGCATCGGCATCCATTGCATCGTCCATAACGGCTGTGGTGATTTTCTCCCCCATTTTAGCGGGTTCCCACTCATCTTCCATCATTTCTTGCATGGCGTCTTTCACAATTTCGTTAAAGACGGGAACGCGGCGGCGATAAGGCCCACCATCTACAGAGCGGGTACTGTTCGCGTTAGCAATGTTGCCAGCAATGGTATCTAGCCAAAAACGGTTTGCAACCATCCCTGTTGAACTGGTGTTAATAACGTCAAATAAACTCATATATTATCCTCTATCGATTCGAAATAATGGTTTTTAAAGTTCTAAACTCACCGGAGATAGAGCTTACCAACACATTATAGAAAGAAGTGTTTTTAATCATACTGGCCATTTCAATTTCGGGATTGAGGCTATTGCCGTCCTGGCGTTGCTTTTCATCAATTTCCAGCACTTCAGGTTGTACAGAAGCAATAAACTCTGAACGACTCATGTCTTTGGGTGGGTTTGCACGAGGGTCTAATTCAGAGGGCAAGCCAGCAATGCTTCCTTCATAGGCTTGATCAAATGCGGTGTTAGAGAGTGAGTAGCCTACTCCCAGATCGCTTTGATAACGTTGTCCTTCGTTATAAAGGCTATCAATGGAGAGATTTTGCATCAGCTGTTGATTAATATCCATCGTTCGCTCTTTCTCAGAGAGACCCGACGGCCCTTCATCATCTCCACTGGCCTTAATGCGTTCCAGTGCGTTTTTAAACGACACCTCGGAACGCTTATACCCAGGGGTATTGATGTTGGCAATATTACTGGCGATACTACGGTGACGTAATGTCGTAACGTCCAACATTTTCTCCGTAAAAGCCATTAATGGGCTAAATAAAACCATGAATTCCTCCTCTTTACATCGTTAAAAAGTCATCAATTGACTTTTTCTTACCTAACTTCACTCGCAATTGTTCAAGCGCTCGCTTGTGAATTCGACTAACCCAGGACTCAGAAAGCCCCAGTCGCTTACCAATTTCATTGAACGGTAGCTTCTGAAAATAGTACAGTTTAAGCGTCGTGCGCTCCTGGTTCGGTAACTGTTCAATAACCCAGGTCAAGGTTTTTTGAAGTTGCTCAAACTCAATATCACGCTGTACACCATCACCATCGCCTAGCTGATTCAGCAAATTAAACGACTCGTCGCCATCACTACCACTGGGAGCATCTAACGAAAGTATATAAGAATAAGCAAGGTTCGTCACCTTGTTAAATAAGGTTGCTGAATCTGTTTCGACATCATCAGAATTTTGATAAATCACTTCTGTTTCTGTCTTTTGCACTTTAGGTAACTTGGGTAAGTTGTCTAAAATCGCGCCTTTGACATAATAAGTGGCAAAGGTTTCAAACTTAACGCCTCTTTCGGGATCAAAACGCTCAATTGCTAATAATAATCCTACCATACCATCGCTAATCAAGTCATTGTAATCATAATGACTTGGCAACTTCATCGACAAGCGACGAGCAATTGAACGCACCAAAGGGGTATAGCGCTTAATGGCTTCATTGCTGCTTGTTGGCGGCGGAGCCGGTGCTTTTTTCTGTGTCTTTGCTCCCATTATATTCCGTTCAATTTGCTCTTTATTTTCAGTATTGTATCATTCTCGGCGATTCAGTTTATAGAGTTCGCTCATAATTTGCTGAGAATTATCAACACCTGAGGGGCTAATCGCATCAGAAGTGACATCTTTTTGCATCATTTCCTTAATTAAGTTAC
Source organism: Candidatus Sericytochromatia bacterium (assembly GCA_963797915.1). Classification (GTDB taxonomy): domain Bacteria; phylum Cyanobacteriota; class Sericytochromatia; order UBA7694; family UBA7694; genus CAXRDE01. The sequence goes on along the minus strand of CAWCRG010000018.1, from coordinate 90,547 downwards.
CAGACTCTGTCAGTGATGCGAAAGCCGGACTCTCTGAACTCTCTAATGCATTTGCTGGAGCATTTAAATCAGTTGGGACATTTAGACTAGCATCTTCTGCTCTTTAGCTGCTGCATAAGCGTGTCAGCAAGTCCAGAGCCCTCAGAATGCGCAAGCTTCTGACCTATTTCTTGATCTAAAAAACCCATCAGCATATTGGCATGCGGGCCTGAAAAGAGTCCTTCTTCTTCATCAGCGCCACTTTCGCGCATTTGTTGAAACATATAGGAGTACAGCATAGAAACAAATTGCTTGGAGGCTTCTTCAATGTCCGGTTGATTTGCACGGGGACCCTGCATTTCATTTCCACCAAATCCGGTAGCCATAGAACCAACTAAAGGTACTTCGCTTAACATGAATAACTCCTTATTGCATTTCCAGGTGAGCGTTCAGAGCACCTGCTGCTTTAATCATTTGCAAGACGGTAATAAGATCGCGGGGCGGAATGCCCAGTTCGTTCAGCGACTTCACCAGCATGCCTACCGTAGAACCGCTGACGAACACCAGGGTATCGCCCTTTTTCTCGTCAAAAGTGATCTGTGTGTTTGTTACCGTCTGGGTTTGCCCTTGAGAGAACGGATTCGGCTGAGAAACCGTCGTCTGTGCATCAATTTTAACAATTAAGCCACCGTGAGCCACTGATACAGGACCAATACTTACGTTTTGGCCAATAATAATCGTTCCCGTGCGTTCGTCAAGAATCACTTTGGCTGCATTATTTTTAGGCGAAATCGTTAAGTTTTCAATGCGGGCAATCAGCTCCGCCAGGTTGTTACGGTAAGTTGACGTCACAAAAACGCGGACGGTAGAGGCATCTGCCGCCTTTGCATTCCCCAATAAGCTCTTATTGATCTTGTCAGCAAGTTCTGTGGCTGTGGTGAAGTCAGGATTAATGAGATAAGCCTCGATATACCCGTTATCGTCCATTAAGGTAACTGGAATTTCTTTTTCTACCAGGGCTCCGTTGGGAATACGACCCACAGTAACGGAGTTTTTCTGCGTGGATGCACCCTGCGCGGTGCTCACACCAAACCCACCTAAAGAAATAGGTCCCTGAGCTACCGCATAAATTCTGCCATCGGCTCCCCGGAGCGGTGTTTGAATTAACAAACCGCTTTCCAAGCTTTTAGAATCTCCCAAGGAAGAGACGGTCACATCAATTTGCTGGCCAGGCTTAGAAAAAGGAGGAATATTGGCTGTTACCATGACTGCAGCGACGTTTTTGGGACGCATCGTGTTTTCGTCAATTTGAGGCATGCCAAAGCGTTCAAGCATGTTTTTCAGAGCGCGACGGGTATAAGGCACAGAGTTAGCTGAGTCGCCGGTGCCGTTTAGACCCGACACGAGCCCTAGACCCTGAAGTTGGTTATAACGTGCGCCTCTAAACGTAACAACGTCTTTCACCCTTACAGAAGAAGGAGGAACCATGTCGATATTCGGCATGGGCATCGATGGACGATTGGGAGGCAATGCCGGAGCTGTTACCTGTGCGTAGACAGGTGCCGTTACCAGAAAACTCATTGCAAATGTAAATACGTGACGAAATTTCATACTCAAATCCTTATAAGAAGAAGTTAAACAAACGGGTCATGATCCCAGCGGTTGCTTTTGCTGACACAGGGCCTGTACCCATAACATCGATGCGCATATCGGCAATTTGAGACGACTGGATACTATTGTCTGCTAAGACATCATTCTGACGCACGATGCCGGTTAAAACCATCTCATTATCTTCGTCGTTAACGCGCATATTTTTGTGGGCTGTAATGATGAGGTTTCCGTTCGGGAGAATATCTTCGATACGTGCTGCAATGGTAAATGTGACGTTGCCATTACGCGTGGTTGTTCCTAGATTATTCGATTGAAGCTGATTCTCGGCCCGAAATTGCCCTTGTAAAGGCTGAGCGTTGGCGATAGAGGCAAAGTTTTCAGGAAATTGCCAGCGATGGTCGTTACGGATCTGCTTCTGTGCAATCAAGGTTGCACCTTGAAGGGCTGCTATTTGTTCGTTTACTCTTACCGTCACAAGCCCCCCGATAACAAAGGTCGGGCGGCGCTCGGTAAATAGCGTTGCCGTACTGGTATCATTCCAAATCGAATCTGCGAAAGCAGCAGAAGAAAACACACCGCCTGATAAAGTAACAACAGACAGAGCCAAAGCAACTTTACGCACTATTTTCATCATTAACTCCTTAGTCCACACGTACAGTGACCTCATGATCGTTGGTCACTTGCGCTTGTACAATTTTATTATTTCCAATTAATATTTTAACCCGTACTTTTTGATTACGAGAGGCAGAAGCAAGAGCTTCACCTTTGGTGACAAGTCGAATACCCGCATGGATAAGTATAACGCTAACTTCATCACCGCTTTTCATCATCAGGCGCTCACGTAACATCGTGGGCTGTATAACGCTGCCTTCAGGAATATCCTGAAGAGCAATAAAATCTTCAATTCGAAACGGAGAACGAATATATTGAAAGGGCAGTTCAGATATTTTGGTTCGCGTAGCCTCCACAGCACCCACCATAAGAGGTTGTCCTTTGGGGGCAAGCGCAACGGTCTTGTATACATCTATCCAGCCATCAATGTTCAATCGTACCGGAATACGACCTTTATAAGTATCTCCCGACATCACCTTAAAAGAAAACGTTTTTCTCTTAACGGCGTTTCCGATATCGGCGTCATCGACTTCTAAAGTCGCGCCAGCACCGTACTTTTTAAGTTTATCTTGTAGTTCTACGTCGTTCCAAAGCAGAAAAACATCGTGTGCAGGAATATCATATTGCTTTTGCACTTTTTCCCGCAGAACTTTCAACATTTGATCTGTATCTTTGACGCGAACGGCTTGCGCAAAAGAAGAGGTTGGCAAGCCTAAAATCAGGAAAACCAGTAGGTATATCAACCCCTTCTTAAGTGCGCTCATCGCGTTAACGAGACAGGTTATTTGCGGTATCCATCATCTTATCCGCTACGTTAATCACTTTTGAGTTGGTGTCAAAAGCTTTCTGTGTGGTGATGAGGTCAACCATTTCAGTAACAATCTGAACATTCGAAGCTTCCAGTGCGCGACCATGGATTTGACCCAGGCCTTGCTGTGTCGGAAGCCCCTGAATCGCAACACCAGAAGAGGTTGTTTGACTATACATGCTATTCCCACGGGCTTCTAAACCAGAAGGGTTAGGAAAGCTTGTGAGGTTTACGACTCCGAGTTCGGTCAAAAGACCGGTACCAGGCTGCTCTGCCCACACCGTACCGTTACGGGCAATGTGAAAGTTAGTTGTTCCTGGAGGAATGGTAATTGCGGGGTCTAGAACAAAACCGTCAGCGGTAACGATCTGGCCGTTGTTATTTAGCTTAAAAGCACCCTTACGGGTAAACAAGCGTTCGTTGTTGCCTGGATCGATAACAGAGAAAAAACCCTGACCGTCAATCGCCCAGTCCAGGTTGTTATTGGTAATCGAAAGCGAGCCCTGGGTGTGATTTGTCGTTGTAGCGGCAATACGTGCGCCCAAACCATGACTAATCCCGGTAGGGTTATCTACTGCTCCCGGCTTACGCCAGTACTGATATAAAAGGTCAGTAAATTCAGCGTCGGTTCTTTTAAAACCATCCGTCTGTGTGTTCGATAAGTTGTTGGCGATGACGTCAATCTTAAACTTTAACGCCTCCATACCTGATGCAGCGGTCCACAATGCATGCATGGCATTGTCCTCCTGGTTTTTTAATTTTTTTTAGTAATCAACGGGTTACTGAAGTCGGCCCATCTCGTTAATCGTCTTATCCAGTACTTTATCTTCTGTGGTGATTATTTTCTGTGACATATCATAGTCTTTAGATGTCATCATCATCATAATCATTTCAGAAGTAATGTCTACGTTAGATTGTTCAACGTAGCCCTGTAAAACATCCACCTTTGGTTGGCCATCAGGATTTGTTGGCAAAGTGTAGGTCTCCAAAAGAGCGTTATCGTTCGGTAATTCAAGACCATACTTTTTTAAAATGGCCATCATTTGCGAGCGATCATCGACCTGAGTGGTTTCAGCGTTATATTCTACAAGCTTAATTTGGGCCAACGGATTATTCGGTTGGCGGGTATCAAAGATTTGACCTTTATTGTCAATTTTGAGCAGGTTGGAGGTCAAAGAAGTAACCTGACGGTTAGGATCTACAGGGGCTTGTGTATTCGGGTTATCTAACATGAGACGAATACGTTGATTCTGACCGTTTAGCACATAATCGCCATTGTGATTAACCAGGTAATTATTTTGGTTTAACGTAAATTGACCATCCCGAGTCGTCGTATAGGTCTTTTCTGCGTTAGCGGGTAGAGCTGCAGGGTTTACCTCCAATTGAAAGTAGATACCTTCACCCTTAAGCGCTACATCCAAAACATTTCCCGTTTGACGCAAACGGCCCTGACTTTGTTTAATCCCCGCGGAGTCAATATAAGAACCTGTGGCTACAGGCAGCATTTCTTGTTTCCGCTTTACATTTTGAGGATCAGGTATATTAACCAGCATATCTTCAAAACTATGCACAGCATAGGTTTTTTTCTTATAGCCAGTGGTCTGCGAGTTACTTACATTCTGTGCAAAAAGGTTCATTTTTTGCATTGACACGTTCATGGCGTTTGCCGCCGAGTATATTCCACGCAACATAGGTGATTAGAAGTCCTCCAAGACCATTTCAATTTCTTTTTTGTGTGACTGATCCACACTGTAAACAAATACAAGCACTTCAGCCACGGCTTTGTACAACTGTTCTGGAACAGCACTCCCAAGCTCTAATTGCCCAAGGGCACTCGCAAGTGAGGGGTCTTTGTACACAGGTATTTCATGCTCTTCAGCAACCCTAACAATTTCACCGGCAACTTCTCCACTACCGGTGGCAACGATTTCTGGAGCACTATCTTTTTTAAGATCATACTTCAGCGCTGTTGCTTTTCTGAGTTCTTCTTGAGACGTTTGTTTTTCAGGAAGATTCTCAGATTGCACACTCTATACCTCTATTTCCTCTATAGCTTAACAAATTTCTGGATGTATACACAAGGGATCTTTACATTCCTTAAACGGTTACATCAATACTAATTTCTTCATCGCCACCTCGACGGCGGCGCTGGCCACCCCGACGCTGAATCTGCTTTGTATCATCGCCATTATCACGTTCTGATTGCGACTGTTGATCAAAAGACTGACTTTGTTTGGCCAAAGGAATACCCTGACGAACAATGACTTGCCCAGCAGAGAACTGAGTTGTGCCCATAATTTGTTGAATTTCTTGGATATAAGTGTTCAATTTATTTACGGTAAGCCCTGACTGAGAGAGCAGCGTAATATTGACTGTATTCTGAGCCGTTAATTCAAACTGAGCCATGATTTTACCAAGCGAGTCTGGAGACAGTGTGACCTGGAGCGTCTGCGGTTGAGTTACCGTCGGCGGTTGAACTTGCAATACCCGAGAAATAAAGGCGGGAAAATCAGCAATATGTATAGGGATGTTTTGGTTAATGGCTTGAATCACCTGTGAAGCAGATAGATTAACACGAGGCGCTGCGGAAGTATTTTGATCTGAAGCAACCTCCATCGCGCTACGGTTCAAATCCCCAGAAGGCTTGAAAGAAACTTTCGCATCGGGAGGAAGAGGAGCATTTACGGAGGTTTCAAAAGAAGAGCCCGAAGAGATTGACAGGACAGAATTTCAGTGCATTCGCGCCTTCAGAAACTATACTTGCAAAAGACAAGTTCTGAACGGCGGCACTCTTTTGTTCTGTTAGGGGGTTCATCAGCCCCATAAGAGCGGACATGACGCTTGAAAAAGAACGGTTCAAAACAGGCCCTAAGGAACCAGTCACCGGCTGCGGAATCTGCTCAGAAGAAATAGATGCCTTAGCCTTTTGTCTGGGGGCAGAAACCAAATCAATCGACTCGTAGGACTCATGAAGAGAGAGAAAGTCACCAAACGTCATCGAAGATAAGGTTTGTGCCCGTGGTTTTTGAGAAAGACTTTCCAAGCTATCAAACTCAGTAACGATAGAAGAAAGGGTACCTGTTTGTAAGCGCGCCAACTGAAGATTCTGTACTTCAGAAGGGCGCGTTGCGACATTGCCGTCAGAGGCATCAAGGGTTCCTACGTTCACGCGGCCAAGCGCAGCAAGAAAAGGCACCTGCTGAGAAGGGAAGGCCAGAAGCATATCAGGAGGAGCCGTCTGACTCTGCATATCTCCAAAGCTAGACCAGGAGAGTTCTGAAGGCAATGCACTTTTTCGTGAATCCAAGGGCTTATCACTAAGTTCTTTTTGGTAGGTGTAAACCATTTGATACAAGAATGTATTTTGTTGCAAAGCGGTATTCTGTGTGGTTGTTTCATCGACAGGCGCTTGAGTCAACTTCGCCAGAGAAGATTTCGCGGGCGAGACAACGTAAAAGGCGAGTAAGGGCAGAACCGCAATTTGTTTAACAGGCTCATTTTCTTGAGAGACAACATCGCTTTCTTTAAGCGCTGTCTTCAGTACAGGAACTTCAACAGGATTAACCACCAAAGCGGTATCAAGGGAGATAGTCGGAGTATCAGCCACAGGCGCTGCATCAGCAGTGACGGCTGGGGCGTTAGCCACAGGCGCAGTCTCAGCAGTAGCAGCTGGGGCGTTAGCCACAGGCGCAGCCTCAGCAGTAGCAGCTGGAGCGTTAGCCACAGGCGCAGTCATCAGCAGTAACAGCTGGAGCGTTAGCCACAGGCGCAGCCTCAGCAGTAGCAGCTGGAGCGTTAGCAGCTGGAGCGTTAGCAGCTGGAGCGTTAGCCACAGGTGCAGCTCAGCAGGAACAGCTGGAGCGTTAGCCACAGGCGCAGCCTCAGCAGTAGCAGCTGGAGCGTTAGCTACAGGTGCAGCATCAGCAGGAACCGTCGGAGCGTTAGCCACAGGCGCAGCCTCAGCAGTAGCAGCTGGAGCGTTAGCTACAGGCGCAGCCTCAGCAGTAGCAACTGGAGCGTTAGCTACAGGCGCAGCCTCAGCAGGAACCGTCGGAGCGTTACCCACAGGCGCAGCCTCAGCAGGAACCGTCGGAGCGTTAGCCACAGGTGCAGCCTCAGCAGGAACCGTCGGAGCGTTACCCACAGGTGCAGCCTCAGCAGGAACCGTCGGAGCGTTACCCACAGGCGCAGCCTCAGCAGGAACCTGGAGCGTTAGCCACAGGCGCAGCCTCAGCAGGAACCAGCTCGGAGCGTTAGCCCACAGGTGCAGCCTCAGCAGTAGCGTTACCCACAGGCGCAGCCTCAGCAGTAGCTTACCCACAGGCGCAGCCTCAGCAGTGCGTTAGCCACAGGTGCGGCATCAGCAGTAACCGTCGGAGCGTTAGCCACAGGCGCAGCCTCAGCAGGAACCGTCGGAGCATTAGCCACAGGTGCTGCATCAGCAGGAACCGTCGGAGCGTTAGCCACAGGCGCTGCATCAGCAGTGACGGCTGGGGCGTTAGCTACAGGCGCAGCCTCAGCAGGAACCGTCGGAGCGTTAGCCACAGGCGCAGCCTCAGCAGGAACCGTCGGAGCGTTACCCACAGGCGCAGCCTCAGCAGGAACTGTCGGAGCGTTAGCCACAGGCGCAGCCTCAGCAGGAACTGTCGGAGCGTTAGCCACAGGTGCAGCCTCAGCAGGAACCGTCGGAGCGTTAGCCACAGGCGCAGCCTCAGCAGGAACCGTCGGAGCGTTACCCACAGGCGCAGCCTCAGCAGGAACCGTCGGAGCGTTACCCACAGGCGCAGCCTCAGCAGTAACAGTCTGGAGCGTTACCCACAGGCGCAGCCTCAGCAGTAACAGCTGGAGCGTTAGCCACAGGTGCGGCATCAGTAGTGACACTCACAGCACCTGGGTTTAAGGATTCACCAGAATCAGACTTTAAGGAAGTCAGGTACTCAAGAAGAGTTGGAGCCTGTGCGTCCTCTCTCAAAAGATCATATAAATGGAGTACAAGTTGGAAAAGAGAAGGGGTCTGCCCCTGAAGAGAAGCCTCTGAGACAGAAGGAGCGACAATCACAACGTTAGGAGCAACCACAAATGAAACCAGAGCTGATTGTGAAAATGAGAAAGAAGGAACAGGCGTTCCAGGCAAAGAGACAGCAGGACGGTTTGACGACTTAGAGTAGCGCAAAGTCAAGCCCTCCGAAGGGAAAACCGCAGACCCTTCGTCGCTAGCTCGCGGCAATACGGTGTTAAAAATGGAGCCAAAAGCTTCTGGACGATTGTCAAGAACGACTAAAAAGACATCTTCCGCCGCATTAAGCGCTGGGTTTTCTTGCGTAGGGAGTAGATCCATCTTACTTTGAAGAGAGGCAAAAGGGAGTAGAGGAGGCGTTTCCGAAAGTATGGCCAGAAAAAAAGTCTGCGAAACCAAAAGCGGGGATGAGTTGGGCTCTGTGACTGATAGCTCTTCAAAAGCCCCCAATGCAGAGGGTCCCGATATATAAGAAGCAATGTTTAACAGCGGTAATTTAGGCACAGACTGAGGCATAAATTTTGTCGGGATCGACTCAGAAAAAGCTGATTTTTCTTGTGAAAAAGCCTTCAGATAGCGAGAGAAGTCTTCTCCCAGCTTCTCTTTCGGAAGGTCTTTTTGAGAACCGTTACTCTCGGCAGCCTGTACCTCAGGATATGAATTACGGAGATAAAATTGAAAATCTAACATTGTCTATTCTTATCTAACCTATACTTTTTTCTTTTTCTTCGCTTTTAAAGCAGCAATAAGCATTTGCTTTTCCATATACTCTAATCGCCGCTCTTCTTCTTCTTCAACCATTTTTTTCATAGAAAGATTTTTACGAAAAATAGTGCCCGCCATTTCATCCAGCTTTTTGGCTTCTATTTTAGCTTGTTCAACTTTCCATTCTTCAAACTTCTTCTCTTTATGCTTCTCCATAATTTTTTGTTCTTTTGAAGCAACCACGAGTTTCTTCCGAATAAGCTCAACATTTTCATTCATCTTGGATACAATTTTATTTTGAGACTCAATTTTTTTAGCCATGTTTTCTAAAAAAGTATTGGTCTGCTGCACTTCGGCAACTTCGCCCCGAGACAAATAGCCTTCCAGGCTTTTTTGCGCTTTCTGACGCTTTTCACTCAAAGCATTCAACATAGCGACTTCGGTGTCACGATCTCGAATAGCGAGCGCCAGTTCGCCTTGCAGTTTTTCTACTTTACGCTTACGAAACTCAAGTATTTTTTCGAGTCTGTATTGAAACTTATTCTGAGCCAAACTTAAAACTCCAAAAGTGTCCTATTTATAAGTAAGACAATTAAAATCAGACAGTTACTAAATCAAAGAGAAAAGGGATTTAAAAAGGGATTTAAAAAGGGCTACATAAATGCCGCCCCAAGTAACGCCCGGAGTTTTGCTCAACCCCAAAACACAACTCCCAGATTAAAGATAACATGCTAGCATGGGCAAAATCTATCGACAAAGCCTTTTACTTAATGAAAAATAAACGAAAAATAAACGAAAAATGGTTTATTTAACAACTTTTTAATTTTACAAACCTATAGTCTATACTTTATACTTAGAATCGAACACCTTAATCTCGAGAAAGGCCTGTTTTTACAACTTATGGACTTTGCTATTCAATCGCTGTTGCCAAAGGCAACAGACAGAAGTGCTAACGGAGGAGTGGTTGCGGATGACCCCAATCAGATGGCTGAAGAATTCGCCAAGCTGCTGGTGGCACAAATCTCTAACCAAGATCCCGAAAAGCCTGTAGACCCATCAGAAATTATTAGCCAAAACGCACAGTTTACTGCATCTCTGGCAACCGTACGATTAAGCAACCAAATGGCTCACTATGAGCAAGTTTCGGGCGCGATGGCGGTTATCGGAAAACCGGCTGAGTATCTTGATGCAAGTGGCAATTCGGCAATTGGTGTTGTTACTGGAGCAGATTACTCAACAACGCCTCCGACCCTAATTATAGATGGACAATTAATTTCCATGGATAATATTCTTCGTGTGGACAGCGAAGTTGGTTCTCAGGTGGCTGGTCAGCAATTACAAGAGACAACACGACTGAAGCAACTGGAAATGTTGGGTCGGACCGTGGAGTATTTTGATCCAAACACTAATGGCAATGCCACGGGTGTTGTCGATGAAGTCGATCTAATTTCAGATCAAGGACTTCTTACAGTTAATGGTGTGTCAGTCCCAATGGCAAACCTTATTCGAATTATCAATTAAATAAATATAGAGTCAACACAATCTTTGGAGGATTAATTACCAATGGGTGACGTAAGAATTTCAGCAAAATCGACCCTGATTGCGCTTAACCGTTCAATCGAAGTTATCTCAGCTAACTTAACAGGCGCAAACGTATTCGGTTATAAAGGTACACGTTTATCTTTTGCAGATACACTGGTTAACGTACTGCGTTCAGGAACTGGCGCCAGCGGCGGCCAGGGTGGTTTAAACCCGATTCAAGTAAGTACCGGTGGTATCAGCGTTGGCGCAACCACCACCGACTTTTCACAAGGTTCTATTGTACAGACCAAAAACAGCGGTGACGTTGCCATTCAAGGTAACGCATTCTTCCAGGCAGTAGATGCCGCGGGTCGTATTACCTACACCCGTAACGGTGAATTTCACTTTGATGATAACGGTAACCTGGTTACCAACGAAGGTCTTTTCGTTCTTGGCGTTATGGATGACTTGAGAGAAGTTACCCAGGCCGAAAAACTGGTGGATTTTGACCAAACCATCGATTTTGATGCGGAAACAGATCCTATTGGTGTAGCCGCTGGCAATAATCGTCCTGGTATTACCATGAACTTTAGTGGTATGGGTTCTATCCCGATGGTCGATATTAACCAAAACACTATTCCTCTACCCGGCGGTGCTGTCTGGAGATGCTGGTGGTGTTCTATCCTTTACCCTGGGTAGAAACTCCGATATCAGCCCAACGGCACTAGCTGACGGTGCAAGCACGCTTTTCTCCTTCTTAGATTTAGACCGAGTCGATGGCCTACAGGATCGCGTACTTCCACAAACGTTTATCTCAGCAGGCTCCTTTGGTGCTTTGCAGGATGTTGGTGGTAATACCGTAGGTTTTACTGGTGAATTGTTGTTAGGAACCATTTCTGGCCCTACTTCAGCATCTAACTCACTCGGTGAGTTCGCGATTACTCTACGTCTAACCAACACCAATAACGCTTTCTCAAACACCTCTCTGGACAACGCTAAATTAATCGCTCAAGCCATTAACGATGCAGCTGCTCAAACCGGTGTGGGCGCAAGTATTATTATCAACCAAAACCAGCTGGATCAAGCGGCGATCGTATTAACTCACGTTCAACGTGCGCTTTCTACCACCGTTACGCGTTTGGCTGAAAACGTTGAGACCCCTGCAGGTGAAGCAAACACCAACTTGTTCTTGAGCCTTCAAAACACTGGTTCCGGTGTTCTTGAAAATGCGGAAGATAGCCGTGGAAACCTCTTCCACCGCGTCAACCTCAAGAGCTTAATTGGTCGAAGTGCTCGCTTTACCCCTCAGTCTGGTGACCGATTCCAGTTTGATGGTACAGGCCAGTTAATTAACACCTCTCGCGGTCAGGATGAGAACTCAGCACCTCCTTTCTCTACCGGTATTCACATTGCAATTGCTAAATTTGCAAACGATAACGGTCTTCAGAAAACCCGCGGTTCTTCTCAATTCCAATACACCGAAGCAGCGGGTGATATCATCACCGGTTACGCGGGTCAAGACAGAGGTAAGCAGATCGATACCCGTCGTGGTATTGAAACCACTGGTTCTTCTATTGTAGGTACTGAGAACACCATCATTCCTAACGCTTTAGAAGCATCTAACACCTCGATTACCGAGGCGCTACCTGACTTAACTATTGCTCAGAAGTCATTTACTTCTAACACCAAGATCGTTAACGTAGGTAACACCATCGTTGATGACCTGAACGGCCTAATCCGATAGGTTAAACGTCTCATAAAGAAGGCCCTGGAATTAATTCCAGGGCTTTTTTTATGAGGTTATTTTCGCTCTCTCTTAAAAACGGTATACTGACTTTATGATAGAATCAGCCGCACAACTTAAAGCCAAAGACTTTAGCAACCCATACCATGATGTGATGGGGCGCAGCCTCGTAACCAGACCCAGAGACAACACCCGATTTTTTGTAGACTCCGAGCACAAAGTACCCGCCGTATACGATCCCGATCTGGGTTTTAGCTACGATAACCGTTCGCAACAAGACCTCAAGAAATGGGCGCAGTGGCTATGTGACGAACGCATTCCTCTCCTCGCGGGAGAACTTCAGTCCCATTACCGCCTCCTGCAAACAATGGGAGAAGTGTTGCCTACAGACGGAAGCCTACAGGCTTTTTGTCGTTACGAATTCCAGGACTTTTGTATATTTAACGGTGAAATAGCCCCACCGTCTCTCAAAGGGTTACGAATGAAGCAAGCAACAACTGCGGACACAGATAAGCTTTTCGCCTTTTACGAAAAATCCGAAACCATGAAAGCAAAATCAAAAAAAAGCCTGCAATATACCATTGAGAAAAACAAGCTTTTTTACCTCCAAAAAACAGGCAAGATCGTCTCTGCCGTTTTAACCCATTGTGAAAGCCCAGAAGCAGCCCTCATTGGGGGCGTTTACACCCCAGAAAAGTACCGTGGGAAAGGGTATGCACACCTATGTATGGAAGTGCTCATGGACGCCCTTCAAAAAGAGGGTAAGACACCCTGCCTTTTTTACGAAAAAAACAATACCGCGGCGAAACGGCTTTACCATAAACTGGGATTTCAGGCCTATGGGGATTGGGTTGTTATTGAAATGACTTACGAAGACGCAAACCAGAAATAAAGCCGATTACTTGCACTTACAGTCCGCTAAACCGAAGCTTCTGTATCCTGGGAAGGAGCTCCGCTCAAGGCTTCCTCAGTGGAAGCCGCCTGCTGTTTTTTTGCATCTTGAATCAGGTAGTAAAGATTAACGACGTTCCCCTGGTTTGGGGAGAGCCTGGCTGACATGGCCAAAGCATTCTCTGACTTCTGAAACAGCTCTTGTCCGGCCAAAGACAAAGCAAGGCCGTAGTAATAATACCAGTTCCCTTGCTCCAGACTAATGGCTTGCTTAAATAACGCTTCTGACTGTTCAAACTGTCCATGCATGACCAAAATATTGCCCAACTGTACATAAGCGTCTACCCGCTCAGGATGATGACTTAAAAGGTCGCGTAAACGAACCAGCGCAGCCTCAATCGCTCCACGCTCTTGCTCAATTAAGGCAAGCTGTAGCTGAGCTTCGTAATAGTGAGAGTCAAATGTCGATAGTTTTTCAAAGGACTGTTGAGCCTGGTCAGTGAGCCCGAACCGCAAAGCACTCCGGCCCAGTGCGGCATGGTCTTCGGCAGTCTTTGCCTCTTCTAAAAAAGCGTTAATCTTTTCTAATTCCGGCTGTGTTTGCTCTTCTTGGCACTCAATATAATAAAGCCCAAGACGCGCGTTAAAAGTATTTTCTGTCAGAGATAGTAACCCCTCAAAGGTTTTACGCGCGAGGTCAAGGCGCTGATGATCCATATACTGCTCTGCCAGTAAGCAGGCGTTGCGCGTAACGTGCTCAATGTCGTGAAGCTGACTTTGTAGCATAATGGCTTCAAAAGGCTTTTCTTGCTTTAGGTAGTGGTTAGACAAAATCTTGGCTTGATAGTCATCTGATATAGGACCTTCAGACATTTCATCAAAAAACGCCTCTGTAATTGATGAAGCTCCCAGCACGCGATCAATTCTGTCAACGATAGGGCTTTTATCTTGATCGGGATAACTCTCTAAGGCCAGCTTGGCATAGTGCTCAGCCCGCTCACGATCGGGAATCGCATTTGCTGTCAACATCATATTAAAGAAGGTACCCCAGGAGCCAATACGGCTGGACTGCATAGAGAAAAAGAACTGATCTTGATTTGTTTCATCTTGAGTCAGTGAAATAACTTCAGAAAATTGCACAAGAGCCTCTTCAAACTGCTTATTTGCGGTCAGTAAAACGCCATAGCTCTCCAAAAATTCAGGGTACCGCTTCAAAGCAGCGATCTGACTCAGCCCCTCTTGAGCAACCTTAATGCCTCCCGCATAATCACGACAGTAATAGTAGGCCTTTAATAATTCTAAATAGGCGACTTGTACATGGGGGGTGTTGGATGGGTCTGGGCAGCTTTCAATCGACTCTTTCATCCAATGCATCATCTCTTTAGGGTTGGCCATTCCAGAGCCCATATAGTAAGCATAAAAACTATACAGGCTTTGATTTTTTCCTTTGGCTTGCTCAAGCGCTTTTCGAATAAGCGGCGTATTTCTCGTGTTTATCTTTGCTTCTTTTTTCTTTGAATCGCCATAACCTAAGTGAATCAAATGAAATGACTCTTCGGGAATCGTAACATGTCCCCAATTGGGGTAGAGCTGTTCGTGAATCGCGCCAAAGAAGCGGGTCTCCGATGTTTTACGAAATAACCGGACAACGTAGTGCCCCAAAATACTGCTTTCGTCATTCTCGCGCATATAGTTTTTAATATGGGTTAAGTAAGAAAGAGGCTGCTCTGTAGGGATTAACAAAGCCCTGAGGTTTTGCATGACTCCCTCTGGGATACGCTCATCCGCATCCATGATCAACACCCATTGGCCCGTCGCGTGTTTAAGACTTTCATTACGGGCAGCCGCGAAGTCATCGTCCCAGGCTCTAAAGTAAACACGGGCACCAAATTGACGGGCAATTTCCACCGTTTTGTCTGTAGACCCTGTATCTACCACAATAATCTCGTCAACATTACCCTGAGCAGACGCAAGAGCGTCGGCCAAATAAGCCTCTTCGTTTTTAACAATCATACACAGACTAAGTTTCTGATCCGGATTTAGCTTTTCGCGATTGCGAACTTCTGCCCTTTCGAGATCTTTGAGTAAATATGCATAATCTTTATTGGCCACAGGTTTTGTCCTCACGGGTTTTGTCATTCCTTCTATTGTACCAGTACCATAGACTTGCATAAAGCGCCTTTGACACGCAAAATATGTTAGTATCCAGATAAGCGACTTATATTTCAACACACAGGAAGATCAGGCATGGTCACACAGCAGCCAAAGAAAAAAAAGAAAAAGAAAAAATCCGATCCTTTTTGGCCTATCGTCATTATTTTATCTATCCTGGCGTTTACGGGTTCTTTCTGGTTTTTCTACATGCTCACCAGCAAAATCAACACACAATCCTTCCCCACCACCGATACACCCAAAATCATGGTGACGCCAACGCCTGAGATCAGTTTTGAAGGAGAAAGCTCTCTTTTGGTGGGAGAAAACACGCCGCTATCTACACCAACGCCTGAGAGCACTGCTGAGCTTATTCAAAGTCAGCCTCTACGTGCAGAAACGCAAACGACTCCTGAAGAGGTTGAAGAAACACCGCCTCCAACACCGGCCCCCACGCCAACCCCACGACCTGTAGCCGTATCCACCCCCGTAAGCGTCCCTACGCTCGCTCCGCTTAAACAGCCCGTTAAAGCCCCCGCTGTAGCGTCTGATGCCAACAGCGTTTACAAAGTTCAGGTGGGTTCCTACGCAAGTAAGTCGGCTGCGGAATCGGCTGCAAGTCAGCTGAGTGAAAAAGGCTACAAAACCACCGTTGTTGAACGCAGCGGTAAGTATACTCTTCAGCTGGGCCGCTTCGACAGTCAGGAAAGCGCCCTGGGTCTTGCAGAGGAAATTACCCAACAGGGTTATGAAGTCGTGGTGCGAAAGTCCAATCCTTGAAGCCCCTTATTCTTGCTGCTTTATTGACCATCGGCGCAACTCAGACGCCCCTCTTAGCAGCGACGCTTTCTGAGACCATCACCCTTCCTCTGGACACTTCCCATCAGGGGACTTCTGTTCATCCCCTTGTGCTTCCCGATATTCACTTGCGGGGTATGCAGGCCCCTGAAGACCTTCGCCTCGGCCCCGTTTTTGCTTCTGGATTAAGCCTTGGACTCGACACCCCTGGAGATCGCCAGTTTTATCAAATAGAATTACGGGGAGAAAGCCCAAACCATGGGTTTAGCCGTTTATTTATTCGGGGCATGACTTTGTTTGAAGTGCTTGATTTACCGGCATTAAACGTTGTATCTGACGATACAGGAGCAACCCCTCAAAATAATAATCCTTATGAAAACAACCGTGAACTGCGTTTTCATCAACGCTTTATAAGCCTCGGCTTAGAGTCCCCCGTCTTTGCTGAATGGACACTTCCTCGTCAATTTGAAGCCGGTTGGACTGCTGCTTTTACCCTCGCACAGGTGGAGTTTAAGGGTCTTGCCAAAACCGCAGAAGGCCCCTTTGCCGATTATCCTGAAATTGCGCCCAATCAATTTGCCAATACCTTTCGCCAGAACCAGGCGCAACAACAGGCCCAGTTTTTTGCCGGAGAACTCGGTTCTTACTTTCGCTACTACTCGCTTTACCCCTTTGTTCCCTTTGCTTCTATTCGAGCACTTCCGGGCTCGCTTTTAGATATTGACGCATTGCTCAAGGGCGTAGAAAAAACAACCCCCACAACACTGGTGCGCACCACACCTGCTACGTCAGAAACAGAGACGGCAACAGTTGAGCTGGAGCGGGGATATCGCTCTGGATTTCAATTGGGAGCCCTTTTCGGTGCAGGGGTTGAACTGTACCTGGGGAGCAGAGGGCTTATTGGTTTAGAGTATAATTACTGGAATTGGAATGTCCAACGCTCTCAGGACTGGACGCATCTTATCATTTTTAAAGCGGGGTTCTTATTTTAGAATGCTGAGATATAAACTGTGTTTTATAGACGCCTCAGAACTGCACTATCAGCCCAATAACCTGTATAACAAGCCCTTACCGTTAGCGCAACGCAACGCCCTCTACCTGGCCACTGCCCTAAGCGCCCGGCAGCATCAAATCACGTTTATTCAAGAGGGCTGTCTCAACAGTTCTGAACACGGCACTCTTTTCATTGCGCCCTTTCCCACCGAAGCAGATTACTGGCACCATCAGGCCTTTGACGCCATCATTTTAATTAATCATCTAGAACCCGGCTTAGCACTTGCTGCTCACAAGCCCCCGCATACCGCACTCTTTCTCTGGAGTTTTCATTCTCCCAGACATCTCAGCCTGCTGGCTTTGGCAGAAAAGAAAGTAAGAGATCTTTTTGATCTTGTGGTGTTTAGTAATGCTGTGCTTGCCCAGCAATTTCGAGAATATCACAATACAGACTTTAATGCCTGTACATATTTCCCCGTAGCCATCACCCGCACATTGCGCAAACGATTCAGCAACGTCAAGTCTTTTACCGATGTTCTCCCCAAAGCATTAACCCTCAGCTTTATTCAACGGCCTGAACAAGGATTAGAAGAAACCCTGGATATTTTTGAAACCCTGAGTCAGGGCTTCGAAAACTTACAGCTTCAGGTATTGCTTCCCGCTGAAGAACGCCCCTGGAGCAAAGCCGAAGCAGCGCTTATAGCGCAGGGCGAGCGAACAAACAACGTTACGGTATTTGCGCCGATGCCGCAACCTGCGTATGTCGAGCAATTGGCGCGCTCTCACGTCCTTTGCTCACCTCGCGCCCATTTGGCTCACAACCATTACGATATTTTAGACAGCTTAGCCACGGGCAATCACAGCATAGCGATTCCCTCTGCAACCCTTGAAAGCCTTGGCGCTGACCTGATTACATGGGTAGAAGAAGAACCCGAAGAAACCCAGCTTGTCCGCTATACAGAGGCTCTGGCAAAATGCCTCCAGGCATGGCTGCAAACCCCTGAAGCCATGATTAAACAAAGCTTTGATAATTTAGCCACCATTGGCACTTATTTTACCTGGGATCTTCGCGTTTGGGAATTTGAAAGCCTTCTCTTTCAGCTTAAGAAAACCTTGCCGAAGCCTCAATCAGGCACAGCGCCTGATTTAAAATAAAGACCTGTATGTCAGCAACGGACTGAAGCGCGTCTACTTTTAACCAGCGTTGGGGAGATTGAGCTGCCAAATGTGCATAACCCGCCTGAACGGCCTGATGAAAATGCAGGGCCTCTGACTCCAAACGGTCCAAAATCCCTCGGCCCGAAATCCGCTGTCTCCCCACCTCAGGATCAAGATCGAGCCAAAACGTAAGTTGCGGCAGCAGGCTTCCGGTAGCCGCATCATTTAATAGACGGAGTTGTTCTAGATCCAGTCCCCTTCCATAGCCCTGATAGGCCAGAGTAGAGTCGGTATAGCGATCGCAAATAACGACCTTGCCGGCCTGGAGAGCAGGACGCACCAAATAGTCCACATGATGAGCCCTGTCGGCTAAATATAAGAATAACTCCGCGCGCGGCGATAACACCTCTTCTGCTGCAGGCGCCAAAATCAGATCCCGAATGCGTTTTCCGTAACCCGTTCCTCCCGGTTGACGGGTCAGCAGAACCTCATAACCTGCCTGCTCTAGACCGTCGGCCAAAAGCTGGATCTGGGTAGACTTTCCCGCACCTTCTCCCCCTTCAAAAGTGACAAAAATGCCGGGGTAGTCTTGAAAGCTGGGCACTTTAGAAGCCATGAGAGTCGGGAATATCTAAGTAGTCTGAACCATCCATCTCTCGCAAGCGATGCTCTTCTTCGGGCGTTGGACTGTCTAATTGCATCATTTGTCGCAGCGTTTTCTGAATTTGGTAAATGGTGTTAGATCGCACCATATACACCGGAATCTGACGGTTTTCGGCAGAGTCAATGACCTTGCGGTGCTTTTTATAAGACTGCAACAGCATGAGCGCATCGGCATCGTCCATGTCTTTGGTCACCCGCGCAGGCAAACGCATGGTTTTGATGACGCGCTCGACCTGACTACGGCTCACGGCATAAGGAAAAATATTCATAATGCTCTCCCGCTCACCGGTCACATTGAGCATATGCCGTCCCATATCAACGGACTCCGTCTTAATTTTTTTGACTTTGCCCTCTTCGTCAATATAGCGAACTTCTGGTGCTGGCATACGGCCTCTGAGATATTGATCCACTACTTCAGAAACGTCTAAATGAATAGCCAAGCGGTAGCGATCTTGAATTTCAATGGCAATATCAAAAGTAGGCGGAGATTTACGTTCCAGCACCGTTTTCTGTGTAGAACGGCGTTTGGCTTCCTCATCTCCGAGGGTTACGCTTTCGATCCCCCCCACCAGGTCGTTGAGAGAAGGATTTAAGATCAGGTTTTCGATACTGTTTCCGTGGGCCGTTCCAATCAGCTGAACACCGCGCTCTGCAATGGTGCGTGCAGCATCAGCCTCTGCCTGGGTAGAGATTTCATCAATGACAATCACTTCAGGCATATGGTTCTCAACGGCTTCAATCATCACCGCGTGTTGTTCTGCAGGCGTACGCACCTGCATACGACGGGCATGGCCAATTGCCGGATGGGGAATGTCACCATCGCCCGCAATTTCATTAGACGTATCGATAACCACAACGCGCTTATTTAAATCATCCGCCAGAATGCGGGCAATTTCTCTCAGCTTAGTGGTTTTACCTACGCCCGGACGGCCCAACGCTAAAATGCTTCGCCCTGATTCAACGAGGTCGCGAATAATATCAATGGTACCCTGCACGGCACGCCCCACACGGCAGGTTAAGCCGATGATTTTGCCCTGGCGGTTGCGAATGCAAGAAATACGGTGAAGCGTACGCTCAATGCCCGCTCGGTTATCGTCGCCAAAGGACCCGATTTGAGTGACGACATGATCAATATCTGCCTGGGTAATCAGGGCCTCTGTTAAGTACTTAATCCCGTCAGGATAACGGGCCTCGGGCTCTCGACCCAGATCTAAAACAATTTCTAAAAGTTCGTTTAAGCGGTTTTCCTCACGTAACACAGTAGAAATACCCTGGGGCAATTTTGCCAAAAGCTCATCAATATTATCGGTAATTTGCTCTTCTGTAACTTCCATCGGATAGTGTACTCCTACTATAGTTGCTTGTGTTCTTTCATTTTAACGGGTTTACTCAGAAATCGGGCTGCATTGGCAGACTGCACCAGAGCAGATGCTTTTTCCAATGCCACTTCAAAGTCCTCTGGGGTCAAAGCAATATGGGGAGAAAGCCCCAGATATTTACGGGCAAAAGAGCCCGTCCCCACCCCATGGATGGGTATGCCTTCTCGACAGGCGATTTCGCGTGTCAGGTCATTCACACCGCCTGAAACCTGAATAAAAGCAGGTACTTTGGCATCAAACAGGCGTTGGGCAAGGACAAGAGCGGGCCAGGTAGAACGCCAACCCTTACGGCCACTGATCGGTTGACCATCGGCCTGGACGATCATTTCGGTGGGCCATAGCGAAGTAATCTCTCGGGCCAGCTCCACCAACGCCTCAGGACTTTGGCCATGTGCCCCTAAACTGCAGGCCAAAAGCTTAATTTCGGCATGAAAGGGTAAAAGCACTTCGAATATCTCTTTCAAGGCCTCACGCCCCCCGTGCCCGGTGTGAACCTCAATGGCGCTAGCTCCGGCGGTAAAACACTGACGAATCAGCCGCTCCACCGAATCCAGGGGCTCTCTCGGCACCAGGGTCAGGGCATCTTCAGGACACGCAATCACACAGTGGTCACACCCCAGGCAGTTTTCCAGTCGCAAGCTGTCGCCTACAAAAACACCGTGGGGACACGCATTGGCACAAAAGCCGTGATTTTCGCATCGACTATATTCTTTGCTGACTTTTAAAAAGTGTACGTCTGCATTAATACCCACAGAGATCATGATCAAAGGTGCAGGCAGCTCAGGCTTCCGCTGCTGCGCTTTTTTAATCCCCTGTTGCACTGCCGCCACAAGCGCAGGATCCGCTCCAATATCAATCACATGGGCTCCAGCTAAGGTAAATAGCTCACTGAGTTGCGCCACAAAGTCACGGTTACGGTAACTGGCCCCGCAAATGAGCTTAAAAAACCGCTGTGCTTCAAGGGCCTGGCGAATTCGGGTGTCCATTACTTCGAAATACGGGGAAGCACGATCCCTTCCTGCGCCTGATACTTTCCTGCGCGACTGCGATACGTCACATCGCAGGCTTCATCGCCTTCAAAGAACAGTACCTGACACAGCCCTTCGTTGGCATAAATACGGCAGGGCAGCGGGGTCGTATTCGATATTTCAAGGGTCACATAGCCTTCCCAACCGGGTTCAAAAGGCGTGACGTTCACAATAATTCCGCAGCGGGCATAGGTGCTTTTGCCCAAACAAATGGCCAGCACATTGTCTGGAATTTTAAAGTACTCCACAGAAGAGGCCAGCGCAAAGGAGTTGGGAGGAACCGTACATACGTCGCCTTCAAAATCTAAAAAAGACTGATCGGCAAAGTTTTTGGGATCCACCACTGCCCCGTGAATATTGGTGAAAATTTTGAATTGATTGCTTACCCGCAAATCATAACCATACGAAGATAAACCATAAGAGATTTTACCTGTACTCACCAGCCGCTCTTCAAAAGGGGAAATCATGCCCTCTTCCAGTGCTTTCTGACGGATCCAACGATCGGCTTTAATTCCCATAACGAATACTGATACCTCAATCTTAAAAACTGTTCTCTCAGGATAGCAAGAATTAGCTGCTAAAATACAAAAAAGCACCTCAGAATTCAGAAGATAAGCAGGAACTAAAGATGCAACGGATGTATAGCAAACGCGTACTCTTACCTACTGGCGAGCAAGCCGCCATGTTAACCCTCGACGGCGGAAAAATCACGGCTATTTTACCGGGAGAAGTGAGCTCTGAAGAGCTGGCACAGGCCCACTGTGAGGATTTTGGAGAACTGGTGATTATGCCCGGCGTGATTGATCCCCATGTGCATGTGAACGAACCGGGTCGTACCGAGTGGGAGGGATTCCGTACCGCCACGCGAGCAGCTGCCGCCGGGGGAGTCACAACCCTCGTGGATATGCCCCTGAATTCCAGTCCGGTGACAACGACCCCTGAGGCGTTTTCAAAGAAGCGGGGAGCAGCCCAAAACAAGTGCTGGATCGATGTGGGCTTTTGGGGCGGTATTGTCCCCGATAACTGCCAGGCAGATATTTTAGAGCCCATGATCAAAGACGGTATTCTCGGTTTTAAAGCCTTTCTCATTCATTCAGGCATTGATGACTTCCCGCAGAGTACCGCCGAAGATTTACGCAAAGCCATGCCTGTTTTAGCCAAACACAAACTGCCGTTGCTGGTCCACGCTGAGTTAGAAGGAGAAGCACCTGCCCATGATGAAACGCAGTCTCAAAGTTATAGTGCGTTTTTGGCCTCTCGCCCCAAAGCCTGGGAAGATCGCGCCATTGAAATGATGATTGCGCTCTGCCGAGAAACCGGCTGTGCCACCCATATTGTTCACCTCTCTTCAGCGACGGCATTGCCAGCCATTGCCAAAGCAAAGGCAGAGGGATTACCGTTTACCGTTGAAACCTGTCCTCACTATCTCTACTTCCACGCAGAGCAGATTCCCGATGGGCACCCTGAATACAAATGCATGCCGCCGATTCGAGAGAAGGAAAATGCAGACGGCTTATGGGAGGGATTAAAAAGCGGTTTGATTGACTTTGTGGTGACCGATCACTCTCCCTGTGTTCCTCAGCTGAAACACCTTGAAAGTGGAGACGTGCTTCACGCCTGGGGAGGCATTGCCTCTTTGCAATTTGGTCTCTCGTCGGTGTGGACCCGTGCCCGCAAACGGGGATTTAGCATCAGCGATCTTTCTCGCTTAATGAGTCAAGCACCGGCTGCTTTTATTGGGCAGCCGCAAAAGGGTACAATCGCTGTTGGCCATGCTGCCGATCTGGTGATTTGGGATCCCGAGGCCCAGTTTGTGGTGTCTGCCGAAAATATTTTCTTTAAACACCCGGTGACGCCGTATCAAAACCAGCTGCTCTGGGGAAAAGTACATAAAACTTTCGTCGCGGGTCAATGTGTCTACCAGTATGGAGAACATCTGCAAACCCCCTCCGGGCAGTTTGTCTTAGAACGTTCAACGGTCAACGGGGATCTGCTCAGTCGAGAGTAATCCGTAAGCCCTGTAGCTCTAGCTCTGTCAAAATGGGCAGAACGTCCTCCCACACAGAGCGGGGCAAAGACAGCTCAGCGACAATCGCCTCAGCATACTGACAGTGGGGAGTGAGCTCCCATTGACGGAAATAATAGTCGAGCTGACCGCTAAGGGTGTAAGGATAATCTAAACGCACCGATTGTATCGGCTCATCGTCACAAAGGGGTAAGGCTTCGAGTAAAGCCTGGCTGGCTTGTGTATAAGCGCGCACGAGCCCGCCTTTGCCAAGTTTGATTCCCCCAAAATAACGGGTAACGACAATAATACTGTTGTGTAGGTGGTGCTCAAGAATGTTGAGAATGGGCCGTCCGGCAGTGCCGGTAGGTTCGCCATCGTCCGAAAAACGATCGACGGCTGGCGGGCCAGAGACTTTGAAGGCATAACAATGGTGATTGGCGTCAGGATAAGCTTGCTGAATCTCACGCAGAAAGGCCTGGGCATCGTCGGCGGTATGTGCCGGTGAGCCACTGGCAATAAAGCGACTGTTCTGAAGATTGATTTCAGTTTGACCCGAGGCTGCAAAACGACGATTCATCACAAACACAAACGTTCGAGCGTTTGCAAAGCGGCGCGCTTAGACGCCGCCACCCTGTGCATCTACATCGAGCCAGCGCTCAATGATTGAGGTCACTTTATTGGATACCGTGTCGCGGATGCCACTCACATGATAAAGCGAGTCGGCTACGGCGAATCCAATGGCTCCACCGATGAGTCCAACAGTGCCCATTCCAAAAGAGGCGTTTGCCATGGATTTAACCGCCAGGCTCGCCCCGGCAGCGGAAACCATGCCGCCGATGGTACCCCCAACAATATCAGCACCCACATTGCCGCCTGCACGGGCCATATTGATTTCGCCACTGGCTAAATGATAAATATTTCGGCCAGCAGAAACCGCCCCGCCAATTAAGCCTGCTTTACCGGCAGTCTTAAACATGGTCGAAGTCGCCAATCCGAGGGAAGAGGTGTCTTTTTGACGAAGTTGATTGATTTGTAGGCTATTGGCAGCCTGATTTGCCGTCATGCGTCCAATCAGAAGGGATTTCACACCAATTTCAACAGCGTCTAACGTAAAATTAGAAGCGTATTGCGGAGAGTTAGTGGGATCTTCAACGCTGGCCGTATAGGTAGACGGAAAGGTCACGTTATACGGCATAAACGATTGGATAGCTGTAGTGTTCATCGCTGTTCCTTCACAAAGTAATGTAGAGAATGACGGCTCATGGTTTTAATATAGCCGCTTTATTGGGGAAACTGAAGCGATTAAGATTATGTAAAGTTTAAGAAAAGGAAGTTTTTTAATTAAGAATCCATTGCCAGAACGCTTGTTACTGGCGCAAGAGTTTCTTTTTTGCAAAACGAAAGCCGCTAAACGTTTGCTTAGCGGCTTACTGTAAAAACAGAAGTGGTTTAGTTCTTAACGGGCCAATATCATTAATAATCCACCTTTTATGACGGGTTTTCATCTGTGTTCAGAAACACATTTTGATAATCTAGTCCAAAACGTTAACGTCTTAATCACTTTTTTATAACTTTTTTATGAATTTTTATTTTTTTATTGAAAAGGTTTCAAAAACACAATTCAAAAATGCCCTTCAAACCAGTACCGTCGCATGGCTTCAGGCAATTCACTAACCGACTCAATATAGGCCAGGGGCTTTTGAGAAAGCAAGGGATTGTTTTGACATGTTTCAAATAAACGCGGATTGGTTGTGACCAGCGCATCTAAGCCCCCCTTCACCATCCAGTCCCTTAAGAAAACACTCCCAGACTGCACAAAGCCCACCAGTTTTTTGTCAGGCTGTGCGGCATACCAGCCGCACTCCCAGGCACAATCTCTTCCAAAAGCATCAAAAAGCACCAGTCCCATATGAGAGGCGGTCATCATTTCTATACATTGCTGATAGACATGCAATGGATACTCCACATGACTCAGTTGATCGGGCACAATCTTCTGGGGCAAGTGCACATAAAATTCCGATACCGGAAACTTACCGGCAATAAACGCGTTATCATGGGCGTTGCTAATACTGGCTGAAAGATAAACTTCTAAACGTGATGACATGCGAATACTTCCTAGGCATAGTAGCGCTCGGGCCCTCGGCTGACCTGAATCCAGTCGGCACCGGTTAGGTAATACGCTTCAAACACTTTAGCAGACTCTAAAGACAATTGCTCAGCGAAAGGATCTAGCACTTGCTGCATATACACAGAGGTTTCATAGCCCCAAAACAGCAGGCACCATACTTCTGAAAAGACCCGAATTTCATGGGATACCGGTGTGTCTTGAAAGCGAGAACTCAACTGCTGTTCAAACTGCAGGAGGTACAGCTGTACTTCAGGTGCCGGGATCGGCACACTCCTGCCTAGTAACAAATAATCTTCAGGAAGCTCAGCATGAATAATACCGCGGCGGCCTTGAATCGGAGGCAAGACCAAACGGCGTTCTTGAAAATCAGGCAAGGCTGTAAAAACCTTTTGAAGGGTTTTCAAATGATGACCCACCGGTATATTGCCCGAAAGGCTCAACACTATTTCGCGTTGCTTAAACTGTTGCCAGAGACTGGCCATATGATGCTTCTGTAATAAGGTCAAGCTTTGAGAGGTTCCGTCTACAGGGCGTTCATAAGGGTGGTTAGGAAAAGCGGCCTTAAGAAAAGCGCGGTAAGCCTGATCCTGGGGGCTGAGCTCCAGCTCATACTGTTTCAAAATGTTGCGCCGCTTGAGCGCTTCCCACTGATCAAAAACGGGCAATTGCAAAAGATCGCTGGTAAATAAATGCTGTAATTGCATTGCAACTTCAATAATGTGATACGCACAATCTGGAGAAGAAAGACTTAAATAGTCGTGATCCCAGGCCACCTGCCAGGCCACAGAACGATGGAGAGAAAGATGGGCGGTTAAAAGATTTCCCAGTAAACGGGTCGCTCCGCCATGGGGTTCAAAGAGGGTACCGCTGTGAAACAAGACTTCTATTTCAGCGTGTTTGGCCTCAGGGTGGGGTGAGTAACACAGCCTCCGACCGGGGCTGGCAATAATTTCAGAGCGCTGGCGCGTATGATGTAAAGTATACGCGTTTTCAGTGTGGTATCCCAATAAAGGGAACTGTGTTTCCAGCCGTTCCGCAGTGTAGCTCACCAGCGCAGCCCGAAAACTTTGATGCCAACACAAATGATTCACCGTCAGACACTGGTGCGAAAAATCAAGCCAAAACGCATAACTTACCGGCCCATCTAAAGAAAGGCGTTGCAATGCCTCTTCAAAATGGTGCCGGGTCAATGCCTGATGCTTGATAAACACCAGGGCTTTCCAGAGATGCTGTCGATAGTGCTCAATATGTTGTGGCCGCTCACCCTGTAAACGCAGACGTACATAACCCAGTTGTTTCCACTGCTTTACCTCTGTGCTTAATAAGGTTAAAGCCGGGTTATCACTCCAGGTTGTCCATACCTGCTCACACAAGGCCATTAAAAGCAGCGGGTAGCTGTCAGACAGTGATACTGAACCGGGGATGCGAAAACCAATATCGAACCAGACGCCGGGCAGGGAGATATCATCATCCTGGATCACAGGACCATTGGGGAAAGTAAACGGTTCAGGCGAAGACTCCCGATAAACCCAGGGCTGAGACCATAAGGGGTTCAGTTGCGAAAACACCTCATTAAACGGAAGATCAATCGCTAAATCTAGCTGTATCGGAAGTTTACACAAGAGCTGCTCAATGGAAAGAGACACCATTCCGCGAAAGGATGGGGACTCCAGGCGTTCGGCATAAGGCGTGTCCTTTAAAACACAGGACAAAAAACTGCGCTGAATCCGACGATCGGGTGTTAATGGATAGTCAGGGGGGGGCTCTGGCAGGGCTGCCTTGAGTAGCACATCAAAAAAACCTCTGAAAGCTTCACACAAGCTGCCGCTTCCTTCTCCACAAAAAAGCAGTGTGCAACAGTCGAGCTCTAAATCATATGCCATGAGCATTAAGGCTGGATACTCCGGTAGCTGACGAAGCCAGGTGTGGAGATAACTTTGAAAGAGAGCTTCTTCAGCACCGGATAGCACCGACGTATCAAACACCAGACCTAGCGTCGGTGAATCAAAAGTGTGTCGATAGCTTATTTTCCATTGCGCATTCAGGGCAAGGGCTGGCAGATTGGGCATATAAATGCCTTAGCCGACCTGCACAGCTCTTTCGTGATGGCGCTGCTGTTCTTTAAGCAGACGTTTTCGCATACCTGAAAGCGCCAGGCGAATGACAGGACGGGGCAATAAACGAACAACACCCATACTTAGTCGCATGATTTGCCCAGGAATAATCATGGGTTTTGCTTGTGAAAAGCCTGACAGGGCTTCTTCAGCACATTGTTCTGCAGAAAGCTGTACAAAAGCGGGCATTTCTCCGGCTTGCATGCCAGCAACATCCCCGAACTCTGTAGAAACAGGACCTGGGCAGACCTGGCTAACAACGACACCAGCACCCTTCAACTCCAGGCGAAGTCCTTCAGTAAACGCAGTGACGTAATGCTTGGTAGCCGCATAAACCGACATACCTGGCATAAACACCATCCCGAAGCCCGAACTCACATTTAAGATACCGCCGCGGCCCAGGGCGACCATCGGAGCGGCCAGCTTGTGGGTTAAATAAGTTAAACCCTGAATATTTAACTGAAGCATTTGTTCTGTTTTAGACCAGGAGGCATTTTCAAATAAGGTATAGTCTCCCATACCGGCATTATTAATCAAAATATCGACGGCACCGACTTCGCGAGAAATATAGTGCAACAAATGATCAATAGCGGTACGCTCTGACAGATCACAAGGGTAAATATACACTGCTACATTGGGGTGCGTTTGAATAAGCTCTTGTTTTAATGCTGCCAGACGCTCTTCGCGACGCGCCACCAGCACCAAACTTTTAACCCCCTGAGCGGCGAGAATTTTAGCCATTGCTTCGCCAATGCCCGAAGAGGCACCCGTTAATAGAACGCGCTGGTTATCATAATGAAGTTTCATTTTTTACCCACTTTTTTATACTAGTGTACCCTAACGCACAGACTTATCGTTTGATGCTTAGCATACATATTATATTAAAATTAAGGGGTAAATCTCTTCTCATTTAGATCCACAAAGCCTTCTTCAGCTGTTAGACTCAACACATGCCTAATGTAGACCCTCCCCTATTTACCCTGTCCCTGGAAAGCATTCAGCCTTCTCAGGTTTATGTAAGCCAGGAAAAACTCAACAGCGTTGATTATGCTTTACGCTGCGGAGGTGCGCGGCTGATTCCACCGGTGCCCGTGGTTAAACTCCACGATCGCTGGACGCTCAGTGATGGCCACACCCGTTGTTTGGGACTTTACCTGCACGGTTACACAGAAGTGCAGGTTTACGAAGACACCGATAGTTTTGATCAGCTAATGTACCGCCAGTGTGTCAAATGGTGTTCTGAGGAGTTTGTTTACCGTGTGTCGGATCTCAAAGACCGCGTTATCCCCCACCAGGTCTTTGAAAGTTTCTGGCTGCGCCGCTGCCGCGTTATGCATCGCCTGCTTTACCAAAATTTAGCTCAGAGCATTAAAGAGCTGTCTTAGAAGGCGTCGTCTTCAGTGGTTTCAGCCAGAGGCGCTTCTTCCATCGGAGCAGCCGGAGCGGTAACGCTGGCTGCGTCCACTAAAGGAACCGCTTCATATTTCAAAATTTGAGATGAACGATGATCCCGTGCAAAGTCAGCCACATAAAGTGAACCGGTTTCGTCTAAGTCAATAGAGACAGGCGTTAAAGCACCGCTTCCAAAACTCACAATGAATTCGCCCTGGGCATCATAGCGTTTGATTTCGCCACTGTCCAACACGTAAATATCATTATTGCGAGGATCAATCGCCACATCGGTGGGCGACTTTAAGAAAGAGCGTATAGCGGTAGTCACTATTCCTTCTGGAGTGACCTTAACAATCGTGTTTTGCACACACACATAAGCGTTACCACTGGGATCGGTTCCCACACCGCCGCTGGCGGAAACCTTGGGAATTAAGGTGCGACTTGCTCCGGTGCTATCGGATTTTTCAAGACCGCGAATGCTCGATATCCAGACCGTTCCGTTTGCAGCACTAATGTCCAGAGCACTATCGGCTTCGCTCTTTTGAACTTTTCCAGTGCTGGGGTCAACACTGAACAAACTGTCTTTTTCGTCGACCACCAGCAAAGCGCCAGAACCGGAAACGGTGATACCTGAAGCGGTACTGTTTAAGGGGTGACGTAAGCCCAACCAGGCCTTACCCAGATCTTTCCACTCTTCGCCCGTTTGGGCATTCATTTTAATAACGGTGCCTTTGTGGGTGATGTTGCGAACATCTACAGCGGCCAGAAAAATACTGCCACCGCTCACATCAATACCACGGACTTGCCATTGGTTTAAAAGATCTTGATCAACTTTGAAACCAGCAATTTGTTTATTGGGGTTAGCAAAAGCCAGGGCGTCCTGACCAATTTCACCGTCGAGCTGTACGGGATTTTGCTGAGGAGCAGCAGCCATATTGGCCACAACGCTCACGGTGGTGGTGGTTTCCAGGTTACCAAACTTAAGCACAATGGTGTGCTGGCCGACAGGAACGTTCATGAGGCTAAACTCGCCACGGTTACTGGTGGTTTTGATGGCGGGAATGTCCTGAATATAGACATCAACATTGTGAAGGGGGCGGCCACTGCGCGTCATTACACGGCCGACAACTGAGCCCAGCTGCCCACGGGTAATGTCTCCGGGCAATACATCGTTGCTCAGAGGATCGTTCGTGCCTGCAGAGAGTGTGTTTTGAGGAGCGTATTGAGGAAATTGATTATAGGCAGAAACAGGAAAAGCGTTTTGACGGCTGCAGGCGGTACCGGTCAGAATCGTCAGGGCTCCAAAAGCCAGGGTTAGGTTACGCATTAATTTCATAATTACATTCCTCATTAAACTCTCTACATCTTGTATTATCTATTATGCCACTTTATTTGGCTTAACTTGTCTGTTAAACTTAAATTGAAGTTAAAGCTACAAAAAATTTAAACTAATTTTCGGTAACATCTTATGTATTCAGCCCCTCCTCCCGAACTTCAGGCTCAAATTCAAGCAGAATTGCCCCATTTTCAGCGGCTTGAATCCGCCATGCATCAGCGCATTATTGGTCAAGAACATCTGATTCAACGACTTTTTATTGCCTTGCTGACCCAGGGGCATGTTTTATTGGAGGGTGTTCCCGGCCTGGCGAAAACCTTATCTATTCAGACCCTATCTGAACTGGTACACGCTGCTTTTAAACGCATTCAATTTACCCCTGACTTATTGCCCGCAGACGTTCTGGGGACCCGAATTTACAACCCCGAAACCCAGAGTTTTGAGGTCAAAAAAGGACCTGTGTTCACTAACTTTTTGCTGGCCGACGAAATCAACCGCGCTCCACCCAAAGTGCAAAGCGCCTTACTTGAAGCCATGCAAGAGAAACAGGTGACACTGGGCAAAGAAACCTTCCCCCTGTCTGCGCCCTTTTTAGTGTTGGCCACTCAGAACCCCCTCGAACAAGAGGGCACCTACCCCTTGCCCGAAGCCCAACTGGATCGCTTTATGCTCAAAGTAAATGTAGACTACCCCAGTGTTGACGAAGAGCTACAGATTTTACAACAGCACTTACAAGCCGAAAAACCACCCTTAGTTCCCGTCGATGTAGACACCGCCTTTTTAGAGCAGGCCCGTCGCACCGCGCAACAGGTTTACCTGGATCCCAAAATTCAAGGCTATATTGTCAAATTGGTTTATGCCACGCGCACGCCACAAAGTTACGGTCTGAACCTTCAAGATCTGCTACGCACCGGCGCCTCTCCCCGCGCAACGATTTACCTTTCCGTGTGCGCAAGAGCTCACGCCTATCTTCAGGGTCGTACCTACGTCATTCCAGAAGACGTCAAAGCCATGGCGGTAGACATTCTTCGTCACCGGCTGGGGTTAACCTATGAAGCAGAGGCCCAGGAAATTCGCGCTGAAGATATTGTCAAACAGATCCTGGATCATATCCCCATCCCCTGAATATGCTAAGGTAAAACCATGCAGCGCAACTCTTTGTTAGAAGACCTCTGGCAAAAGGCCCACGCGGCCCAGGTCAAGACCCAGCAGAGCCATCCGGATATCTTGTGCAGAACCGGCTGCAACGCTTGCTGCAAAAACCACGGCAGCCCCATTACCTTCGCGGTAGAGTGGCAAGCCATTCAGGCCCATTTAAAAGCCCACCCCCAAAAAGAAGCAGCGGTTAAAGCCCGTTATTTGAAGTTAAGAAAACAGCTCCAATCACAACTTTCTCTGGAGAACCCCACCATTTCTCAGGCTCTTTTTGAAGTGCCTTGCCCTTTTATTGCAGTAAACAACGCTGTAGAGGACTCCGAAGAAGACGCGCAACCTGTCGGTGAATACTGCAGTATTTATGACGTGCGGCCCACCACCTGCCGCGTGTTTGGCAACACCGTTTTAGAGCAACCGGTTCAGAGTGGTGAAGCGATTTATGCCTGTAACCCCGAAAAAGATCGCTGGGAAACCCTGCTTCCTATGGCTGTAGAACTTCCTTTGCGCAGCAGCTTTTTCAAAGATCTTGAAGCCACGGGTTCTCCAAAATCGCTACTGCACTTTTTAGCCACATTTTTCGATGCGCCACTCTAATGCCTCCTTCTGCTAATCAGCCCCTGAATCCAGTGGCGCTTTACGAGCAACTCCCCTTAGCGCAACAGAAGTGTCTGGACGAAATTAATTTTTTGGCCAGTGAATTACGCGATCACCTTCTCCCTGAGCAGTTTATGTTAGCTGTCAACGCCATTAACCAGCGTTTGCAGAAAATGCACCCTCATATTCCCTGCCAAAGCGGCTGCTCGCGATGCTGTGAAAATAATCTGGAGCCTACCTTAACAAGCACGGAGTGGCAATGGATCAAAACGGCCGTGATTGCACTTCCTAAAGAGGTGCAAACACTTATCAATGAACAGCTAGAGGCCAAAAGCAAAGGCCTCAGCACACGATGTGCACTACACATTGCTGGTCAATGTAGCGTCTACAGCGTGCGGCCTTTAGATTGCCGGTTACAAGGGTACAGCCTGAACAATAACGCGCCCTTTACGTGTCAAGAAGAGCAGTTGCGTATGGTCCATGAATTGGAGCACCAGGCCAACCCATTGGGGTATATGTTTATGCCCCAACGCGATCGATTGAAAGCAGTTTTTAGTTCTGTCGTGTCTCAAACGACACCTCTCCAAACGCTGTTTCAGCATCTTCAGGCGTATTTTTCACAACCCACATAGGCTTCTTTTATTGCAACTTTTTATGCCTGCCTTGACAAGGTTTTTATGCCCTGTGCTTTAGAGTAAGTGCATGTCAAAGGAGAATTATTCGCATGGACAACCACACACATCTTGTCGGTATTTACAGCGATCGCGGCATGGCAGATCGCGTTTTAACAGAACTCAATCAGTTGGGGTTTGGAGCAGACGAAGTTTCAGTACTCGCTAAAGATCACGAAGACCAAACCCTGTTAAAAATACACAGTGCAACGACTCACCCTCAGCATATGCCCGAAAAAGAAACCGCCGTTTTGGACATGGACAACGCCTATATTAAAACCGGGCACCAACTGGAAGATAAAGATCCTGCAGCCATGAAAAAAGGGGCGGCCACAGGCACCATCATGGGTACCGCCATCGGTCTGGGAAGTCTACTGATCCCGGGATTAGGCCCTATATTAGCAGGGGGAGCGATCGCTGCAGCAGTGGCCACCACGTCGGCATGGACGGCAGCAGGAGCTACCGTGGGAATGTTATTGGGATTAATTAATGATATCTACATTCCTGAAGACCGGATTGAAGTTTATAAAACAGCGTTTGAAAAAGGAGAGTTTTTGATTATTATACATCCCGAAAACGATCCGGTCAGTCGCCTTCATGACGCCCGTAATCTTCTCGGGCGCTTCGCCCCTGAAATTCTGGACGCCTATTAGGTTAGTCGTTGATATATTCGCTGACTTTTAATACCGTTTCCACATAATCCAATAGCGCCTGGCGATGTCCCACATCTTGCCGGGCGCTTTCAGATAAATACCACTTATGTTCTAGCATGAGACAATAAAGCTCTACTGGAGACCTTTCTACGACGGCTTTTTGCATGGTGTCCTGCAGGGTTGAGCGCTCAGCGATTTCAGCTTGCACAGGCAAATAAATAGTGTTGTACCAGTGCTGAGCAGCAGTATGCAACGGCACAGAGCGATTATCTTTGCGCGATAACTCGGTGCGCATTTCCTGAATCTCATTGAGCATGAGTAGGGCCTGTTGTTCTTCTGCTTCCAAGCCAATAAAGCGTTGAAGCTGATTCCGGTGGTAATGACGGTCTGCCACGTGAATCTGAAAAGTAAGCCGATCTTGCTCCTGGGAAGTGATTAAAACATGCTCCACCGAAAAACCCAGGGCATTTAACTTGCGAACTCTTTCCTGAATTTTATATTTTTCATCGGCACTAACATGTACCGTACGATAAATTTCTTTCCATATTTTGTCATAGCGCTCTCGAATAGAGGCTCCCACTTCAAAAATAGGATAGTCCGAAGGCAATTGACCTTCTGCCGCGAGATCAGCCAGAGCCCCTGATATATTCTCTTCCATCAGATCAAGTTCATAAGCACGTAAATTGTCTGAAAGCGACGCATGAATTTCTGAGGTCTCGGCATCCACAAGGTACGCCTGTAAATAGCCGGCATCCTGCTTGAAAAGCGTATTCGAAAGCGAGCAATCCCCCCAAAAAATCCCGTTTAAATGCAGCTCTACCAGCAAACTGGCCACGGCATCTAAAAGATGCTCACGGTAGACATCAAGATCGGGACGAATAAAAAGTAAACGATAAGGGACAGCGTGTTCGAGGTAGCGGGTAATTAATAAAGAGCTATTGCGCTCTGAAAAATGCAAGAAGCCGATGGGCAAGACAGCAGAAACCTGGAGCGCTTGAAGCGCTTGCAATAACTCAAACTCTTGCCCAGCAAGACCATCAGGCAATTCTTTAAGCGCATAGAGAATGCCTTCAACCCGCACAAAAATTACCGGGTGACGACAAATTCCGATGGGAACATCTTCGCGGGGGGAATTTTGGCGGGTCCATAACGTCAGGGGAAGATGCAAAGGGAGTGCAGCAGCTTTAAAGGCCTG
Source organism: Candidatus Sericytochromatia bacterium (assembly GCA_963797915.1). Classification (GTDB taxonomy): domain Bacteria; phylum Cyanobacteriota; class Sericytochromatia; order UBA7694; family UBA7694; genus CAXRDE01. The sequence goes on along the minus strand of CAWCRG010000018.1, from coordinate 56,243 downwards.
CTGCAAAGCAGGGGAAAGCATCGCCGTTTTATTGCGCTTTGAGATTACGCTTGAGTTCTTGAATGCGCGCATTTAAGGTGTCCAGAGCGTCGTTCCAGTTTAAACCGAGGGGATTTTGGTTGTTTCCCTGCAGTTTTTTTGAGTAATCAATCCACTGCTCAATCGGTGCACTCACCACATCAACGGTCTTTTCGAGGTTGTTGATAATTTGATTGAGATAGCGCTCATAAGATTCATCAGAATGCTTTTGAACGTAGCTTTCAGCGCGTTGTTGAATCTCTTCGCTCACCATGGCAATGATTTCAACTTGTAAGGTAAAACTGTGGCGAATAAGGTCAGATAAGATCATGTTGATAAAGCTCCTTTTTGATGCGTTGCGTCATTTTTAATCATAACACGGCGCATCAAAAAAAACAGCTATTCGTCGTCAAAAACACTCCAGCCCTCGTCCTTAACGCCTTTTTTGCGCTCTTCTTCTACAAAAGCTTCTGCCTGACGCATCTTGTCTAGCTTTTTTTCACGATCTGACTCTTCGGGAATTTGCCAAAAGATCTCTAATAGCTCTTTTTGTTTGGCTTCTCGATCTTCGGCAGCATTCACCTGCGTGACCCAGTCCAACACATCGCCTTCAAAGGTGATATTTTCGGTGCGAGACACATAAGAAAGATAGCTCAACTTATTATAGAAAAACTCACGCTGAACATAGTCAATAGCCATAAAAATCTCCTTGTGGGTTTAATTTTAACACAGATTATTTAACACTTTGTGTGGGTTTATCTTGCACTTCCACGCCAAAAACGACGGTTTCTTTTTGCCCTTCGGCATTTAATACGTCGAGCTTTAACTCCCAGTATCCCGCCATATGAAACAGCAGTCCCTTGATCTCGTATTGACCCTGGCCAAAATAATCGGTCTCTGGCGTCGTTTGCATGCCGTGATTGTGCTCTGGCATATCCGCATCGGCCGTTAGAGTCATCGGAGGCTCTGGCGCCCGAGAAGTGGATAGATCCTGAATATTCACCCGTAAGCGAAAGTGAGCATTCAAAGGAATGGGATCAGTTTCAGGTACGTAGCTCACGCGATAGTGAGCGGTGGTCTGCGAACGGAGCATACGCTCGGTGGGGATATTCCTCACCCCATGATTCATGCGCCGGGTTTTCTCTGCAGCGGTCTCATCTTTGGTTTGCGTATCCTGCTGCTGAGGATTACAGGCCGTCACACCCCACAGTACAACGGACGTCATGAACAATCTGATTATCAATGGCATACAGCCCCGTCCTTCTTCACAACTAATTCACACCTCGCCGGGAGAGCAGTGCTGGAAAGGTGAGTAGAAAAATTTTAAAGTCAAAAGCCAGAGACAATCGACTCACGTAGTCTAGATCATAATTTAACTTGGTGGGAATATCGAGTTCATCGCGACCGTTGACCTGTGCCCATCCGCTAATGCCGGGCTTAACCTTAAAAACACCCCGCTGGCGATCTGTATATGACACAACAATACTTGGCACCTCTGGTCGCGGACCAATAAAGCTCATTTCACCCTTCAAAACATTAAACAATTGCGGTAGTTCGTCAATACTGCTGCGCCTTAAAAAATGCCCAAGGCGGGTAATGCGGGGATCATTGGTGGTGGTGAGTACAGGACCTATCTCAGAGGCATTATTTACCATCGTGCGAAATTTAAAAATTCGAAAAGGCACTTCGTATTGCCCCACCCGTGTCTGCAAAAACAGCGCACTTCCTTTGCTTTCAAGGCGAATAAAAACGGTCACGACACAAAGCAAAGGAGACAATAGCAACAGCATAAGCAAAGCAAAAAAAGTGTCTAAAACACGTTTAAAAGCAGGATACATAATCACCTCCTGGGTGCATTATAAAACATATTATTGGGTACAATAGAGCTATGGAAGACTCTCCTCTTATTCTTGATCAAAAAAAGCTCACAATAACCCCCTTACTAGAAAATCTCCTCGACATGACCCACCACGGAATTTGTGTCATTCGTGCACAGGGGGATATTGTTTTAGCCAATGAACAGCTCATTGGGTGGACGGGTCATGTGCATTTACGGCATCTGAATCAGCTCTGGGATTATAAGGACTTAATACAGCTCCAAAAACAATTGCAACCCATTGTCATTCGGCGCTCCGCTCTCAATCTATCTTTACAATGCAGCAATGGCGTCGTCATTCCCGTCAATGTTCGCATCCAACATTTTGAAGAAGACAATTGTTCACTGTACATACTCATTCTGACTGATTTACGCAGAGAATATCAGTGGGAGTCAACCCTTGCATCAACGCAGGAACAGCACCTGCATTTTCTTTATGCGGTATCAGCAGCGGTCTGTATTGTGCGTCAGGATACTGGCGAAATTTTAGCCAGCAACGAGCCCTTTGCCAGTTGGTACGGACTTCCCCGTGACTCATTACGCGGTCAGCTCATCCATGCGTTTTTTCCTGATCCCCAAACCTGGCAGAGTTTATGTACTCGCCTGGAGCGGCAAACGAGCGGGAGTAAAGAAGTACAAGTCAGCACCTACCATCCTGAGCATGGACGGGGCTGGGCAAAAATACTCGCCCACCGCATTCACTTCGACGGTTACGATGCCGTTATTTTAAGTATTGAAGACATTACCCAGCTGCGCGAAAACCAGCGGGCTTTAGAAGAGGTCACGCAGTTACTTAAGGCCGTCGTCACCACCCAATCGCAATTTGTTAGCGATATTGATCCTGAAATGCTCTTTCAGCATATTTTAGATCATATTTTTTCGATGAGTTATTGCCGTTTTGGATTCATTGCTTCTTTAGATCAAAATCAGAACCTACAAATTCAGGCTTTTAACAATAAAGACTGGAACGTTGATACCGTTGACGACTATATGAGTCACCGCATCAAAGAAGACTTTGAACAATGGTATCAGGAAGACAACCCTATTTTTGCAGCGCTGAAGGAGGGGGCTTTTCGCACCTCTTACGAAACCACCACCGACCTCCCCTACCCCTGGCTCAAGAATTTTGCCGGGGTCGCTCTGTTTTCTGGCACCGAAAAAGTCGGCATGCTGGGTATCGGGAACTACCCCACCCATGAAGAGCGGCTCGACGCTCACATGTTTGTGCGCATCAATCCTTTGTTGGTCACTACCGGCAACACCATTAAAGCCTGGAGCAACCATCAAAAGCTAAAAGCCGAACAAAGCGATCACCTCAAAAAGAAGCGTGAAGCCGAGCATATTTCTGAGGACTTAAAAAAACTATTGGCCTATGCGGCGGCCCCTGTATTCTGCGTTGATGTGCGCAAACTCATTACCTACTGGAACCACAGTGCCCGTCACATGACCGGTCTGGGTCAAAGTGCGGTCGAAGGCATTATGTACGTTTTTCGGCTGGTGGCCAAAGAAGATCACCACCGACTCGAGCATGCCCTCAAAGAGGCTTTTGCCAATCGCACCCTTGGAGATCTCAAATTACGTATTAAAACCACAATAGGATATGAGCAGGTACTGTGTAGTTTTAGCCCCAAACACAATGCCGATGGAGATATCGTAGGTGCATGGGTCATTGCCCAAAACATTATGGCGCAGGCCGATTACCAGGAGCGATTGGAGCAAGAGGTCAAAACAAAAACCGCGCGCTTACAACAGGTGATTTACTCCCATGAACAAACCCTGTCCGAACTCAAACAAATGACTCAACAGCACCAGGAGAGCTCGGACTTACAGCACCGCTTTGCAGCGCTCGCATCCCATGAGTTTCGCGGCCCCCTTTCTGCCATTCAGATGACGGCCGAAAATTTAGAGAGTCATTTTGAACATTTTACCCGTGAAGATATTTTGAAAAAAGTGGGGCGCATTCGTCAGCGTGCCCATCAACTCCACGATCAGGCCCACGATATTTTATTGCTGACACAACTTGACTCTGAAGGCATCCGGTTTCATCCGGTGGTCTGCGATGTCGAAGAGCTTTGTCTCAATATTGCAGAACAAATTATGATTCAAACCCAGCACACACACGCTATCGAGGTTCACCTAAATGCAATTCACGCCCGTCTGGACAGTCGTCTGGTAACCCTCATTCTGTGCAACCTATTGGATAACGCCATTAAATTCTCCCCGGAAGCTGAACAGGTTCATTTGTTTTTGCGGCACGAAGACGATCTGCTGATCTTTGAAGTCCACGACACGGGCATAGGCATTCTTTCTGAAGAGTCTACCGAAATTTACAAACCCTTTTACCGTTCTCCACGGGTCGTCACCAATACCCATGGCAGTGGATTAGGTCTGGAAATCGTACAGCGTTCTGTCCGCTTACACAAAGGAGCCATTGAGGTGAGCTCGAGCCCCTCAGGGAGTATCTTTAAAGTCATGATTCCCTACAGGAGTTTATAATGCAGCGCATTTTGCTGGTGGAAAATCAGATTGATTTACAAGAGGAAATATCTGACGTATTGCGCTATGAGGGATTTGAGACAGAAGCCGTTGCCGAACTCAAAACGGCACTCATCGCCCTCGATAAACACCGCATTGATCTGGTGATGTGCAGTATGTTGATGCCCGACCAACAGGGAATGCAACTGCTGGAGGCCCTGCGCGCTGAGCCCAGACATAACAGTATCCCCTTTATTTTTTTAACGGGGGTAGTACAAGTTGATGTGCTGCGCCGGGCCATGGACGCCGGAGCCGACGACTATTTACTCAAGCCCATTCGTAGCAAGGATATGGTCAACGCCATACGCGCGCGTCTAAAGCGTGCTGACGCCTTGAAAAGCGTGGGTTACGAAAAACTGGTCCAACAACGACAGGTGTTATTGCATCATTTTCCCCATGAAGTCTTCACCCCGTTAAACGTCTCGCTAAACGTCGGTAAAATTATCAAAAAGAAACGGCATGATATGGCCCCCCACGAGCTCAATAAGTGGTCAGACGTGCTCATTCGAAGCAATACGCGTTTGTTACACCTGCTCGAAAACCAGCTGATGTATCTTGAGCTGCATCTGAGCGACATGCAAAGCGAACCCGAACCTCCCCCCTTAGCACTCAAAGATCAGCTCGAGCAATTGGCTAAGGAGCGGGCTGAAGCTTACGATCGGCTTCAAGACCTGGAGTTGCGCCTGGGGGAGATTACTTACCCCATACGCGGAAAGCACTTTCAGATTATTGCCCGCGCTCTGATTGATAACGCCTTCAAATTCTCCGCCCCCAAAACACCGGTGGTGATTAGTCTACAAACCAAAAATGAGCGTGTCTACTTTGAGATAACGGATACCGGTCGCGGCATGTCCCGCTCACAAATTGAGAGTATTCAGGCTTTTCAACAATTTAACCGAGACCTGCATGAGCAACAAGGACTCGGTCTGGGCTTAGAATTGTGCCAGCGCTTGCTGGAGGTTTTAAAAGGACACTTACATATTGAAAGTGTCGAAGGCCGTTACACCCATGTGCAAGTGGCCTTAAAATAATGCTAACCTGAACATACGACTCCAAAACAAGGACATAGAACATGGATAAATCAGTACAAAGTGCACAGCTTGCACTGGAAAAAGCCGGTTTAAAAGATGGAATGACCCTTCTCGTCGGAGGCTTTGGCCTCTGCGGTATTCCTGAACACTTAATTTTGGCCCTGCGAGACTCCGGCGTAAAAGACCTCACCGTGGTCAGTAATAATGCCGGCGTTGATGACTTTGGCTTAGGCCTACTCTTACAAACCCGCCAGATCAAAAAAATGGTCTCTAGCTATGTGGGGGAAAACAAATTGTTTGAACAACTCTACCTCAGTGGCGAACTGGAACTGGAGTTTGCACCCCAGGGCACCCTGGCAGAACGTATCCGCGCAGGCGGCGCCGGCCTGGGTGGATTTTACACCCCCACAGGGTACGGAACACCTGTAGCAGAAGGCAAAGAGACCCGTGAAATCAACGGAAAAATGTATGTATTTGAAGCCCCCATTTGGGGAGATATTGCGTTGGTAAAAGCCCATATTGGAGACACCCACGGCAACCTCATCTTCAATAAAACCGCCCGCAACTTTAATGCGCCCATGGCCACTGCTGCCCGGTATACCATTGCCGAAGTCGAGACCCTGGCTGAAGTGGGCGCCCTGGGCCCGGACGAAATTCACACCCCCAGTATTTTTGTAAACGCCATTTTGAAAGGAAACAGCTATGAAAAGCGTATCGAGCAGAGAACAACTCGCTAAGCGAGCAGCACAAGAGCTTCAGGACGGTTTTTACGTCAATCTCGGTATTGGGATTCCCACCCTGGTGGCCAATTACGTGCCCGACAATATGACTGTTATTCTTCATTCTGAGAACGGCCTGCTGGGCATTGGCCCCTTTCCAGAAGAGGCTGATGTAGACGCCGATCTGATTAATGCAGGAAAACAAACAGTTACGGCCATTCCGGGCGCTAGCTACTTTGACAGCGCCACCTCCTTTGGCATGATCCGAGGCGGACATATTGATCTGGCTATTTTAGGCGCCCTTGAGGTGTCTCAAGAAGGAGACATCGCCAACTGGATGGTTCCCGGCAAGATGGTCAAAGGCATGGGTGGAGCCATGGATCTGGTGGCGGGCGCCAAACGCGTGATTGCTGTCATGACGCACACCAATAAAAACGGCTCGGCCAAATTGCTCAAGCAATGTCAGCTGCCCTTAACCGGAAAGCGCTGTATTGATATGGTCATTACCGACAAAGCCGTGTTTGACATTGACAAAGACAAGGGCACCCTCACTCTGATTGAGCTACTTGGAGATGCCACCCTGGAAGAAATAGCCACCAGCACCGAGGCCGAATACGCCGTCGCGCTAAGTTAGTTGTAAGCCTCACAGCGATCACACTGTCCACACCTTGAGGTGGGCAGTGTGTGACCAAAAGCCTGATACAAAAAAAGACGACGACACTGGCGCTGCTTGATATACGTCAAAACCTCTTGATACTGGGATTTACGCTGGCTCTGAAGCTGTTGGACATGAGACCAGAGCAGCTGAACCAATGGGCGGGATGTTAATGGCTTTTGCCGCTCGACCCAATCGTGGCGCAAGACAATGTCTGCGGACACCAACAAGGGCAAAAGCAGCGTGTTTAAATCATTGCTCAGCCACTGATAACGATGCTTAAACGCGGGCAAACTCCAGCGCTCATGAGTGGCCAGCTGTTTTGCCAGCAACTGCACCCGATCATAAGCCAAAGTCGGCATCGCGCGCTGTTCTCGAAATAAAGCCAGTAGTACCCCCGAAGCTCGGGTTTTACGATCTCTCCCGGCACGGCCGACCTCCTGCACATAGGCCGATAACGACTCCGGCACATGCCAATGCACCACCCGCTGAATATTGCCAATATCAATGCCCATGCCGAAAGCCTTGGTGGCCACGAGCCACTGGGCTTCTGCATGCATAAAATGCTGGAGCACCTCCGCTCGCTGCGCTGGAGAAATGCCCGCGTGAAAAACCGCCACAGAATCTCCCTCTTGAGATAAACGCTGGGCAAGCTCTTCACAGGCCTTACGGGTCTGGGCATAGATCAGGGTTTTGGGCAATAGAGCTTGCTTTAAAGCCCGATATTTGCCTGCGGGTGTCCACAGTTTTTTGACCGCCAAATGAATAAAGGGCTGAATGGGTATGCCGCGTACCGTATAGGGCGAATGCAGTTTTAATAATTGGGCAATATCGTCAGCCACACGCACGGGCGCAGTGGCTGTAAAAGCGGCTACTGGAGGGCGCTGAGGCAATTGCTGAATAAAAGTGGTCAACTGGCGATAAGCAGGCCGAAAGTCATGCCCCCACTGACTGATACAATGGGCTTCGTCAATCACGATGAGTCCGGGGGGATGCTGGACAAAAAAGCGCTGGGTGGCTCCACTTTGCAGCTGTTCGGGAGAGAGGTATAAAAATCCGCTGTGCTCCTGAGCCGCTTGCAAAATGTGCTGCCGTTGATGGGCTTTAAGGCCGCCCTGTAAATGCCGTACCCACACACCCCGATCGCCAAGTTGCGACACCTGATCTTGCATGAGCGCAATTAAAGGAGAAACCACCAGCTTAATGCCGGGCCGCAACAGTCCCCCCAATTGAAAACACAGAGACTTGCCTTCACCCGTGGGCAAGAGAGCCAGTACATCATGGCCAGAGGCAATGGCTTCTACAACCCCAGGCTGCTCACCACGAAGCGAAAAATGACTTCCCCAGTGTTGATGCAACAGAGCCTGAGCCTGTCGCTGATGTTCAGAAAAAGATGAGTCGTTCATATGGGTTATTATAGAGAAACATCTTTACGAAAACGAGCCCATTTATGTTTCAATTATCGGTTTTTAGGCTTTTAAAACCCACTTTTTATCTGAGTGTGACCCTGAGCGCTCTCACACTCTCTTTTGAATACCCAGCAAGACTGGGCATGCCGGCGCTGGCCCAGTCTCTGCATGAGCACATGGCTACAGACTCGGTACAACGGGTGGTGGTATTGCCTTTTCGGAATATGAGTCAAAACCCACAAGATGACTGGCTGGGACTCAGCTTTGCTGAAAACTTAACCCAACGCCTGGCGGAGCTTCCGCAATTGACCCTTTTAGAGCGTACACAGATCAGTCAAATTCTCAAAGAGCAAAACTTCGGCCAAAGCCTGTTGAGCGATCCACAGCAAGCGCCAGCGCTAGGCCAAATGATGGGTGCAAACCTTATGGTACTGGGAAGCTATCAGATCCAGGGGGAAAACATTCATGTACAGGCGCGCTTTGTCGAAGTGGAGACGGGTAAAGTGGATCGTGAACTGCGCTATGAAGCCCACGGAAAACGCAAAGATCTCTATGGCCTGCAACAACGATTGGCCAGTGCCTTTGCCGAACAATTTGCCCGCTCAGCCTCCGAAAAAGAAAAGCAAGCGCTGCAGAAGCAGCAAGCCTTGACACAAAACCCCGAAGCACAGGGTGCGTACCTTCAGGCCCAAGAGATTTTGACCAATACGCCACTCAAAGCGTTGTCCCTTTACGAAGAAGCCGCGCGCTTAGACACCGACTATTTACTGCCCTACGCCAGCATGGCAGAATTGTGGGCATCAGAGGTGATTTTTCAAAAAAAATACGGCTTTGACTGGCTCCTACAAAACCACCCCGAGCAGACGCCGATACCGCCAGAGGCTGCTTTACAAAAATCAGCACAGGCCTTACGAGAAGCCCAGCGTATTAATCCCGAACACATCAGCACCCGCAGCGCGGCCATTTATCTGGCTTATGCTCAGGGCCAAAAGGAAGAAGCGCTCGCCCAAATTAAACAGATTCCGGTTACCCCGCATAACACAGCTGAGTTATTTCAGTTGTTTACCTTTATTTACTTTGATTTTGAACCGCCCCAAAGCGTCGATGCCTTTCGCGAAGTAGAGACCTGGGCTCAACAACTCAGCGCACAAACGCAGGGTGCCGAAGCCCATAAACGCCTCAGTCTGTCGCGCATATCCATGGCTGTACAGCATGACCTGCCCTTGTCTGAATTTGCTCATATGGAAACTCAAATTGATGAAATGATTGCCCAGGCGCCTCGCGCTCTGGATTTACAGCTGATAAAGTTATCTCTGCAAATGAAACAAGGTAAAGTGGACGCTGTTCAGGGCACCCTGAAAGAAGTCAGAGAACTGAGTCCCTATAACGCCCTGGTTAAACTCTTACTGGCAAATATTGCGCTGGCACAAAAAAACTTTGATCTGGCGATCACCCTCTGTGAAGAAGCCATCGCGCTTGGCTTTAAGCAACCCACCATTTACCTTGTGGCCAGCGCTGCAGAGATTGAGCGAGGTCACCCGGAGCGTGCAGTACTTAAGCTTCAAAAGCTACTCAAAGATAACCCATATAACATGGAGGCCCTTGCCCTGTGGAGTGTTCTTGAAACATCACCCGAAATGGTACGACGGCTGGAACAGAATCTAGCGCACGCTCAGCAGGGCGGTACAGCGCCCGCCAACCTGAGATATACCCCCTTAGAAATTCGCAAAATACTGGCGCAGCAGTATAAAGCACAGGCGCAATGGGAAAAGGCCGAGTCCACCTTAACGGCAAGCCTTGAGTCCGCAGGTCTCAGCGCAAGCCAAAAAGCAGACGTATACCAGAGCCTGAGTGAGTTGTATTATCGGGAGCCCTTTGAAAAGACCACCCAGGCCCGCGTCAAATACCTGCAAGAAGCACTGAAGCTGCAAGAGAACCCGCGTCAAAAGGTCGTCCTTTATAAACAATTGGCCGATGAATATTCCATTTACCAGCAACGCATTGATCTGGCACAATCCCAGTTAGAAAACGCGTTATTATTGGCCACCCCACAAGAAGTGCCGGGCATTAAACTGGATTTGGCACGGCTGCTAGAGTCTCAAGAGAAATATACCGAAGCCCTGGAAATGGTCACCGCCTTGCTGGCTCAACCTGAGCCCGAGACAAAAGTCTTTTATGTTTACGGCACAATCCTGGCAGCTCAGGAAAAGTACCCACAAGCGGCGCAAGCCATCGCTCAGTATATGGAGCGTGATCCCTGGGCTGCCCAGCAGTCGTTTTACCAAAATCTGTATAAAAGCTATGTCATTGAAGGGCGTATTCAGGAAGAAGTACGCAGCCAGCAGAAACCCCGCTTGCAAACCCTTAACGATTTAGCGGTCACTTATATTGGCATGAAAGACTGGGACAATGCGATTGTCCTCTTAGAAGCCATTCTCGAAAAAGCAACAAAAGAAACGCCGGAAAAAGCCACCGTCTACTATAATCTGGGCACGGCCTATCTGGCAAAATCCCAATGGGAGCAAGCCCAGCAAGCCCTCACCGAAGCCGTGAGCATTCAGGAGAGTTATCCCGCTGCCTGGTATAATCTGGCAGTGGCTCATTTCAACGCCAACCAAAAGGCCGAGGCACGGCAGGCTTTGCTCAAACTCAAGTTACTAAAGCCCGACTATCCAGGGGCTGCAGAACTCATTCAACGTCTCCGTTAATCCCTGACCCACAGTTCATAACCCAACCCGTCAAACACAAGCAAAGAAAAAGGAAACCGTATGATGTCAGAACTTAACATTGCTTTAGTGGCTCACGATCACTGCAAAGCCGATTTACTCGCCTGGGCACAGCGCCATAAGTCCATGCTGATGCCACATAAACTGGTGTGCACCGGCACCACCGGTAAATTAGTACAGGAACAATTAGGGCCCGAAGCCCGCGTTAAACGCTTAAAATCAGGACCCCTTGGCGGGGATCAACAAATGGGTGCACGCATTGCCGAAGGGAAAGTGGATCTGATCGTTTTTTTGTGGGATCCCATGCGGGCACAGCCCCACGATGTAGATGTCAAAGCCCTGCTACGGCTCGCTGTGGTCTATAATATTCCCACCGCTTGCAATCTGGCCACCGCAGACTTTTTGCTGCAATCGGCCTGTTTTGCAAACTATCAACGGCAGGTCAAAGACTATAGTGAACACCTGAGCCGCGACGTATGAGCAAAAAGAAAAGTCCAGGGCAGGGCTACAAATTAATATTTAGTCCCACGATCGGTTGAATGGTCCACAAGGGCTCAGCGCCGTTGCCGGCAAAGTAAGCACCGCCTTGCAAACCAAAGGTCGAATAAGTATTGCCCGCGAGGGGCACATGAATGGCCATATTACCCAATAGCCCCTGATAACCCTGATTGACGCCGTCAATAAAACCCACCCGGTACAGCGGAGCATAGCGCACCCCATAATCAAAAACAAAACCACCCCCAAGGCGGTGATAATAGCCCACTCCAGCCGAAGCTCCCACATACATCGCTGTAAAATCAAGGGGAGCAAAAGCCTGAGCGCTTACCCCCACACTCAGATTAGGCAACACAGAAGCCAATGGAGACCATTGGCCCAGCGGAAATTGATTGTTCACGCTAAGACCAATGTTTGAAGAGGCAATATTACCCAAAAGCACGGGAGCATTTAAGCTCACCTGCCAGCCCTGAAGCACCGGATGGCGAGACGAGACATTGACCTGTGCGAAGCCTGCCAGCGGCAACAAGAGTGTCAGGCTATAAAATAAAAGCCCCAGGGTTTTAAATGCCAAATTAAACGCTGCCCGCCAGCACTTCGCCAGGGATCGAGTCATAGATCATCACTTCTGAGCCAGGGCGAGCGGGATGAGAAACCCAATTTTGCGTCGCTAAAGCGTGAGTGCCAGAAAGCTCCTGCTCGAGTAAGTCTACCCAGGTACGAAAGTAGAGAATAACGTCTTCTTTCGCGTTGTGGTTCAAAGCCCGACGCGCGCCGGGTAAGTGCTCCAGTATTTTGGGGTTTGAAAGGTTTTCAATATCCTGAATGTCTTCTAGCTGTAGCCCGGCACCCAACATAATTTCAATCACGCGATCAATTTCATAACCGCTGGACTGACAATAGTCAGAAGAATTGTCGGTCCAGTCGCCACCCTTTTGCATGGCCCAATAATGAATCTGGGCTTTGTCGTATCCGGTAATCACCTGAGCCAGGTGCCCACAATTACAGGCACCAGAGTGCCCCCATTGATATTGCTCTGAGTCGCTGAGTAAGGCAATCGTCTGCTGTAAAATATCGATCAATTTAACACTTGCTATAGCCATCGTATGCTCCTTTAAGGGTGTGGGCTTATTTTATCACGCGCCCAAACTCTGACTCTACATATCTATCCTTTTTTTGAAAATCCTGGTGTAAACGCGTATGTCTCCAGAGCGGTGCCGCAAAGCATGCCTGGGTCTCTCGGCCCAGGGCGCTGTGGATTTCGAAAAAGACTTTTCCGTGGGGAGTGAGAACCTCGGGCGCCCATTGGGCAAAGTGTCGATAAAAATACAGCGGATCGGCCACAGGAGGCACAAGGGCCTGCACCGGCTCGTAATCTCGCACTTCAGGGGCAAGGTCCGGCAACTCGGTCGCAGGAATATAGGGCGGGTTAGAGACCAATATATCGAAACGGGGCTGAGGCTGTGGAAGACTCAGCACCGCATGAAGACCGTCTCCCTGAATAAAATGCACCGCGAGATTCAACGCCTGTGCATTAAAGCGCGCCGTGGCAAGAGCGGGCTCAGACAAGTCGCTGGCCCAAACGTCGAGTTCAGGACACTCCTGTTTCAAGGCAAGGGCAATGGCTCCACTGCCGGTGCCCACATCTAAGACGCTGACAGCCACGTCCTGTTCTAATCTCTCGTAACACGCAGCGAGCACGTAATCCACCAGCTGCTCGGTTTCAGGGCGTGGAATCAGCACATCGCGATTGACGCTGAGCTCTAAATGCCGAAAGGGCTGTGTGCCCAAAATATGCTGCAAGGGCTCTCGCGCCAGGCGACGACGCAGGGCATCTTCTAAAAAGAGGGCAGCCGAAGGCGCTAGCATTTCAAGCGGTCGAAAGCGGCAATCCTGGGGTGAAATCTCCACATGCTGAAAAAACCAGCGGGCTTCGACCTCCGGCTCAGCAGAGAATGTGCCCAAAACCTTTACAGCCTCTTGCCAGGCTTCTCCCCAGGTTGTCGCGGTCCAGGCGTAATCGGCGTCATCAGATCCCAAAATATTGCGCCAGGGCAGCAACAATTTGCTGAGCCGCCGTGCCGTCACCGTAGGGGTTAATGGCGCGACTCATCGACAAGTAAGCGACCTCATCGTGAAGCAAGCGGCGGGTTTGCTCCACGATCGTATCGATATCGGTTCCCACCAGGCGGGCCGTGCCGGCGGCGACGCCCTCAGGACGCTCTGTGGTTTCTCGCATCACCAGCACCGGCTTACCCAAAGCAGGAGCCTCCTCCTGTAAGCCACCAGAATCGGTAAGAATCAAACGGCTGCGGCGCATGGTGTCCATTAACTGCACATAGTCCAGGGGCTCCACCAGGTGAATACGCGGGTGATTCTCTAGCGCCGGGTAAACAATATCTCTGACCACAGGGTTTTTGTGCACCGGAAAAACAAAATGCAGATCAGTCTGCTGCTCACAGAGGGTGAGTAACGCCTGACAAATATGCGTGAGCGGCTCGCCCCAGTTTTCACGGCGATGAGCAGTGACCAAAATCAGGGGGGCCCCATCAGGCACTCCCAGGGTGCTGGGGTAATTCACCTCAGGAAAACGTTCATGGGTTTTTAAGAGAGCGTCGATTACCGTATTGCCGGTCATAAAGACCCGGTCACTGGCGACCCCTTCACGGGCCAGCGACTCTGCGGCTAAAGGCGTCGGCGCAAAATGGAGCGTGGCCAACTGCCCCGTCACGCGCCGATTAATCTCTTCAGGAAAAGGATCATAAAACTGGTCAGTACGCAGACCCGCCTCCACATGGCCCACGGGGATTTTGAGATAACTGGCGGCCAGAGCGGTCATCATGACCGTGGTAGTATCGCCCTGTACCAGAACCATATCAGGGGCTTCTTGCTCCAGAAGGGGGGAAATGGACTCCATCAGCCGGGCAGCTAAACCGGCCAGCGTTTGCCGAGACTGCATCAGGTCGAGATCCCGATGGGGCGTAATCGCGAAGGTTTTTAAAAACATGTCCACCATTTCGCGATGCTGCGCGGTATTTAAGGTATAAAGCTCGAAAGGACTCGCTTCGAGCGCTTTAATCACCGGATACATTTTGATGATTTCTGGGCGGGTGCCAAAAACCACCATAATTTTCGGTGTTTTTTGAGAGGAAGCCACCATTGTTTTTTCCTTTTTCTGTTGTTTTGGTTGCTTAACGAATGGATTTTTAATGCTTATCTAGCATACCGCAAAGCCCATAGATAGCGCTTTGTGTTAATCTATTTTTATGACAACACCCGTGCGCAATAACTTCTGGATTTTTTTGGTGGGCGGCTTTATTGAGCTCACCGTAGGCCTCGCCATTAGCCTTTTTATTGGACTCACCCAATCAAAGCTCATCGGACTGGTGCTGGCGACTGGCTTCTTTTTAAGTGCAAACTTTATGTTTTTCATGGCTTATAAACGCCGTTAAGCGATGTTCTCAGCATTTTACCAACTGCTTGCCCATAGCGCGCTCTCCCCTTTACTCGAGCATCTGCCCGGCCCACTCAACGCATGGGCACACAAAGCCCAAACCGAAAACCATAAAAATCCGCTGCGCCTCTTGCAACACCTGCCTCCGGTAGAGCCCTCAGTGATTGATCTTGGCGACACCGTTCGTTTAGGGCAGCGTAGTGATTTGTCGATCGCTGAGCATAAACGACTTGAGCAACTGCTATTGCAAATGAAGCCCTGGCGTAAAGGCCCCTACGCATTGTGTGATGTCTTGATTGACACAGAATGGCGTTCGGATTGGAAGTGGCAACGCATTCTGCCTCATCTACAGCCTCTCAGCGGTCGGAATGTCTTAGACGTTGGTTGCGGAAGTGGCTACCACCTCTGGCGCATGCACGAAGCGGGGGCCGCTGCGGCCATTGGTATTGACCCTTATGATTTATTTGTCTTTCAGTTTATGGCCGTGCACCACTTTCACCCGGTCAATACCGTGCATTGCCTTCCCCTGAGCATCGCGCAAATGCCTGCCGCCCCCGTTTTCGATACGGTTTTTTCGATGGGGGTGCTTTACCACCGTAAAAGCCCGTTAGATTTTTTACTGCAGCTGCGTCAACTCCTGCGGCCCGAAGGCGAGCTGGTGCTAGAAACCCTCGTCGTACCGGGAGATGCCCAGACCGTATTGGTACCCACCGACCGCTACGCGCGCATGCGCAACGTCTGGTTCTTGCCTTCTGTCAAAGCCCTTGAGCTCTGGCTAAGCCGTCTGGGGTTTGAAAACATACGCTGTGTGGACCTCAATGAAACAGCATTTACCGAGCAGCGACGTACGTCCTGGATGGACTTTGAGTCTCTGGAGCAGTGTATTGATAAAGAGACCGGATTGACCGTAGAGGGTTACCCACGACCACGAAGAGCGACATTGATTGCAGAAAGAGGCAGCAAGCCATGACAGAGAACCCACGCTCCAAAAAAGCGTTTAATGTCGGTACAGACATTGGCCTTACCCACGAAACCTGGAGCTTTGCCGAGGCCATTGAAAACTTTGATGACCATATTCTACAATCTGTGCCCAACTGCCAACAGCAACGGGAGTACATTGCTTCGCTCTCACGGTTCTTTTTACACGGCAATGCACGGGTCTACGAAATTGGCGTGTCCACAGGAGAGCTGGCAAAAACCGTTTTAGAGCGCACACCAGAACGGGATTTAGAATATATCGGCCTGGATGTAGAGCCCACCATGGTTGAAAAAGCAACCCAACGCCTGCGGGGAGATTCTCGCTTTAAAGGCATTTGCACCAACGCGGTCGAATATGCCTTTGATAGCCCAGCACTGGTTATTTCTTACTATACGCTCCAGTTTATTCCACTGGTTGAGCGAAAAAAACTTTTAAAGCGGATTTTTGAGGCCCTCGAACCAGGTGGAGCGCTTGTTTTATACGAAAAAACCCTGGGAGAAAATGCCCAGGTTCAGGATATACTCAGCCAATTGTATTTTGATTTTAAAAGTGAGCAAGGCCTGAGCTCCGAAAGCATTTTAAATAAAGCACTGGCTTTACGGGGAGTTTCGATGCCCCTTTCGCTTGAGGAAAACCGTAAACTATTACACGCCACGGGCTTTGAAAATATCGAAATGATCTACCGAGCTTACGCCTTTGCAGGGTATCTTGCCATTAAAACCGTAAACTAAACCTTTTTTTAGACAAGCTTAAACTTGTCTTAGCACAAGAAAGTCCAATTTTTGACGATAATAAAGACATGAGCAATTTGAGCACCCAATACAATCACTTCACCCGCCTGAGCCAAGCCGCTCCGGCCGCTCCTCAATTGCAAGCGATTGAAAACCTCCAATCGCAAAACGCTGGTGCTTCTGCTGATTCCAGCCCTAAAACAAGCCCCGGTACGGCCAAACACGCTCAAAAAGATGCTGAGCTGGGCAAAGTAAAAAGTGGCACCCAAAAAGTCCTGGGTTCAGGCGTGGCGGGTGAGGGTGCAAAAGGCATTAACAGCACCGTTCTCAACGTAGAAAAAGTGGCTCGCCTGGCCGACGGCGATGTCAACGCTATTAACATTAAAGCCGCCGTAGACCTCGGAGAACAAGTCACCCGAGGGCGCATTCAGGAAGCTCTCGGCTCAGTGGCCACCCCCCTTGGCGCGGTTGTTTCAGCAGAACTGATGGCTGACCGCATCAATACCACGGTAAAAGATCCGAACGCAGATAATGTAAAGCTTCTGCTCAAAACCGGTGAGGGTGCTGCCAGAAATTTTTCTAACCTGAGTAAATTTCTGGTGTCAAACAGTGATAAGTTGGTCAGCTTTACCGGTAAATACAGTGACGACGTGGCCCGCTTATTGGCCAAAGGACTGGGGTCAAATGCCGCTGGAGCCGTCAAAAGCGGCTTAAACGGTAGCCAACGGGTACTGGGTCATGTCGGCACAGCACTGGGCGTGGGTGTTGCCGGTCTTGATCTCTATATCGCTGGACGAGATATTAAAACCTACTGGGAAGATCCCACCGGTAAAAACATGGGAAAAATGGGAATCGGTGTGGTGACCGCCGCAGCCTCTGTACTGGCGGCCGCAAAAATTCCTGGCGTGAGTAGTAAAGCCGCCATCGTGGCGACCCTCGGAGACGTTGCCAAAATAAGCGTTGACGTAGACTGGGCCACCGTATACGAAGGGGCAAAAGAAAAAACCGCTGACATCGTGACCACCCAATACAGCAAGCTTAAAGAAGAGGTTGTGGGTATTCCCAACCCTACCGTTCGTCGTATACAAGCCAACGCCCAAAGCAGCACCGCCATCGGCAGCGTATCTGCTACACTATCTCAAACCCGCGCTATCGGGAACTAACCCCCGCCACGAAGGAACCTCATGTCATTTCAATCGCTTGCGCTGCCCGAAGCACTCTTAAAAGCCCTCGAACAAGCCGGTTATACACAACCCACCCCCATTCAAGAGCAAGCCATTCCCGGCGTGCTCGCCGGGAAAGATCTGTTGGCGCAATCACACACGGGCACCGGCAAAACCGCGGCCTTTGCACTGCCTTTACTAACTTTAATGGAAAGCCGCACCCGCCGAAGTCACGCTCATACCCTCGTGCTCACGCCCACGCGAGAATTGGCATTACAGGTAGCTGCTGCCTTTAAAAAGTACGGGCACTTTATGCGAAACCGCCCCAAGGTGCACACCCTCATTGGAGGGGAAAATCGCGATCTTCAACAAGAAGCCCTGGAGTGGGGGGCCGATGTTTTAGTGGCAACCCCGGGCCGCTTGTTGGACTTACTCGAGCAAGAGCCTATTTTACTCAAGTCTTTAGAAGCCTGGGTTCTGGATGAGGCCGATAAAATGCTTTCTTTGGGATTTATGGAAGAGCTAGACGCTATTATTAAGCATTTAGACACCAAACCCCAAACGCTCTTATTTTCAGCGACATTTCCCGACAAAATACAGGGGCTGATCGAGAAGACCCTCACCGATCCTGTGACCATACACATTGAACAAACCGAAATGAACCTCGACGCCATTACACAACGAGTTATTGGTGTGGATCGAAATCATCGGGGACGCTTGCTACGGCATTTATGCCAAACCGAGCAGTGGGAGCGCACACTGGTCTTTGTGGCCAGCAAGCGCGGTGCGGCCAATTTAAGCCAAAAGCTCAATAAAGCCGGCATATCCAGTATTGCTTTTCATGGTGATCTCAGTCAAAGTGCACGCATAGAGGCGTTGGCCGCCTTTGAAAACAAGCAAGCTAAAGTACTTATTGCCACGGACATCGCAGCCCGAGGGCTCGATTTTAACGACATCACCCATGTCGTCAATTTTGATCTTCCCCGGTCTCCTGCTGACTATATTCACCGGGCGGGTCGTACCGCCCGCGCCGGAAAAACCGGAACGGCCCTCTCGTTTATTGATCACGAGAGTGCGGCCCATTTTGAACTGATTGAAAAACGCGCCCAAATTCAGCTTCCCCGAGAACAAATTGAGGGCTTCGAACCCGCACCAGAAAGCCCCCTGAACACAAACAAACAACGTACCAAAGGCAAAGCGCCTGTTAAAGGCAAGCGAAAAAGCAAAAAAGATAAACAACGCGAAGCCTTGTTACTTGATCCAAATAATGAAAAAATAAATACATGACACATACAGAAACACAGTCCCCCCCCACGGCCCCCAAAAAAGTCGGTTTTGTGAGCCTCGGCTGCCCCAAAGCCTTAGTCGATAGCGAACGCATCTTAACCCGCTTGCGTTCCGAAGGTTACGAAATTGCGCCCACTTACGAAGACGCGGATACCGTCGTGGTAAACACCTGCGGTTTTATTTCGCCCGCGGTAGAAGAGTCCTTAGACGCCATTGGAGAAGCCCTCAACGCCACTGGCCGGGTCATTGTTACCGGCTGCTTAGGCGAGCGTCCCGAAACGATTCAAGCGCGCTACCCCAAAGTACACACCATTACCGGCTCTGAAGATGTCGATGGTGTGATGAACGCCATTCATGAATTACTGCCCCCCGATAAAAACCCCCACACCGCGCTCATGCCCGATAGTGAAATTGATGTCAAGCTAACGCCCCGCCATTACAGTTATCTAAAAATTGCCGAAGGATGCAACCACACCTGCAGCTTTTGTATTATTCCCAAGCTCAGAGGCAAACAGGTTTCGCGGGACACCCGTGACATTCTGGGCGAAGCGTGGCGATTAGTGGCTACCGGCACCAAAGAGCTCCTGGTCATCGCTCAGGACACCAGCGCTTATGGCGTTGACTTGCGCCATCGCAGCAGCATTTTTCGAGAAGAAGATATCGCAGCCCGTTTGCCAGAGCTTGTACGCAAGCTCGGAGAAACCGGTGCATGGGTAAGATTACACTATATTTATCCCTACCCCTTTGTCGATGAAATTGTCAAACTCATGGCCGAAGGACTGGTGCTTCCTTATCTGGATGTTCCTTTTCAGCACGCCAGCCCTGCAGTACTCAAGCGCATGCGCCGCCCTGGTCCAACTCAGCAAATCGAAGCCGTCAAGCGCTGGAGAGCCATCTGCCCTGAGATTGTTTTACGCTCCACTTTTATTGTGGGATTCCCTGGTGAAACCGAAGCAGACTTTCAGCTATTACTCGACTTTTTAGTCGATGCACAGCTGGACCGCGTGGGCTGCTTTACCTACTCAGAAGTTGAAGAAGCGGACGCCACCCACTTTGAGGATCTTGTGCCGGAAAGTGTCAAAGCTGAACGTTACGAACGCTTTATGGCCATTCAGCAGGAAATTTCAGAAACAAAACTGCAACAGCGCGTCGGTCAGATCATTGAAGTCATTATTGACGACTATAACGAGGAGCCCGGCCAACTGATTGGACGCAGCAAAGCGGATGCCCCAGGTATTGACGGTAACGTATATTGTGTTCATGGTGCCCTGGCTGAAAGCGAAGCTTCTCAAGCAATTAGCGCGGGCAGCATTAAAATCGGCGATATCGTAAGGGTTCTGGTAGAGGAAGCCGATGAATATGATTTATTTGGCGAAGTCGTTGAGATCGTTTCGTGGCATCCCAATGTACCCCAAATTCAAAAGCGCTCTATCCATCATCCCACACCACCGAGAGCTTCTTAGGCAATTTTAACAGCTTTTAAACTCCTAAATGGCTGTGTATTCGAGCTCCTTATTTTATACTTAGTCTATTCAATGAACGCAATAAAAGCGATATATTCAAGGAGATTTTTATATGAAATATTTAACAGCTCTCATGCTGTGCTTAAGCACAGCCGCACTGGTGGCTTGCACAGCAACTGCCTCTGGCTCAATTAACGGGAACGGCAGTCAAGCCAATCCCAGCCCAACGCCTAGCCCCAGTAGTGGTATCAGCGTTGATGTCAACGGCTCCGTAAGCGCCAACTAAAACTATTAAATCAAAGAACAGCCGCTCTCTGGAGCGGCTGTTCTTTTGCGTTTCTACTTTTGACATAGGACTCTGAAAAAGTTTACGTTCTGACAGCCCGAGAGATAAGAGATACGGCAAACAAAACGAGAAATACGAAAAATAAGATTTTAGCAATACCAGCAGCGGCTCCTGCAACGCCTCCAAAACCAAGTACTGCAGCAAAAAGTGCGATAACTAAAAATGTTAAACTCCATCCAAGCATGAGATAATCCTTTTCTTTTCTTTAATAACTTGAGTATCTAAGAAAAGAGCTTTATTTCGCATCAAAGGAAGATCAAAAAATTGTATAAGCCGGATAGAGGACAAGGGAAAGTAATTGACTAAAGATAGCGTGTTTCATCGCCGCCAGCTTTAGCGGTTGTAAAATTTTTTAAGGGCACTTTCAATATCAGGACGTCGGGCATAACCCAATTCCACCAGCACCATGCCCAGTTTTTTACCCTTATAAGCAGGCGTTTCAATGACTGACATCGCATGAGACAATTGCCATTGTTGAAGGGTTCCAGAGCGCACCAGGACCTCTCCCAGCGAAAGCTGTCGCGGCGCTTTTTTGGCTTCGCTGAGAACGCCTTCAAGATCTTCGGGCTCAAGATAACCCAGGCTCACTAAAATCTCACCAATCGGCTTGTGTAGAATGCGCGGCAAACGTTGCTGATAATCCAGTGCATCCTGCAGCTCTTCTTCAGAAATCAAACCCTTACTCACGAGCTTGCGCCCCAACGGCATATGTTCGACTTCGACCGAATCCGCTTTTTCTGGAGGCTGAGGGTGTGCTGCGGAAAAGTTACCCTCGTGGGTATGTTGCTCCAGATAGTATTGTGTTAAGGCAGACTCAATCACTTCACGGGTGGTGTAACCCATTTCTAACAACATCGTGCCCGTGCGTTTGTTGGCATTTTCACCTTGCCGGGCCTTTAAGGCATTTGCCAATTGCTGCTCTTCAATTAAGCCTTCTTTTACAAGCATTTGAATGAGAACGTCTTCGGGGGGAAGCTCTTTGCCAAGGGCCTCATCGATTTGGGCCTGGGTGACGTATTCCATCGCCACCAGAACTTCGGCAAGGGACATCGACTGGCCGCTGGGCAAACGACATTGATACTGAATCGCAACCGTTAGCTGCTCAGGAGTGATCAACCCTTTTTCTAACAAGGTTTTGTCTAAAGAAATTGATTTATCCAAGACACTGACCTCCTGTGTGAATGGGCTATTTGGATAGTCACTTTAGCACATTTTAGCGCTGCTGTTCTAGCAGGGCTGCCTGCAGCTGATCCGGCGTAATATAATCCATGGCGAGCAGCACATCTCCCAGCATAATTCGTGTCTCAGGTGGAGCACTATGCTGAACACACAGAGCGTAAGACAGTTGCCATTCTTCTAAAAATCCCATATCCACCAGAATTTGCCCCAGGGGTTTCCGCTGAAAACGCTCCTGAGCCGCTAATACCTCTTGTAAATGGGCCTCAGTGAGATGGCCTTGCATCACTAAAATATCCCCCAGGGGGGTGTAGGCATCAGCAAGCTCTTTTTGAATAAGCAAAGCGGCCTCTAATTGTTCCGTCGTAATATATTCACGCTCCACCAACAGCTGTCCAATCGGACGATGAGCAGTCGTCTGCTGTGTAGAGACCTTGCTTTCGTCCACAGCAGCCACAGGCTCCTGAGTCTTTTCGACAGAAAGCTCCGAAGCCGGTTTATCTACCTGGTAGTGAGCAGAAAGCGCCGTTTCAATCTTTTCGCGCGTGGCATAGCCCATATTCACCAGAATTTCTCCCAGGCGCTGATTGGCGTGAGCAGGCGTAAACTGCAAGCTGAGTGCGTGGGCAAGCTGCCATGCTTCGACAACGCCCGCTCGGGTGAGAATATCCCCAACCCGCTGAGGCGGTGCATGAACCGCTGCTTTTTGCTCTTGCGCCAGAGAGGCTTTTAAAAGCTCCTCCGAGAGATAGCCCATTTCCACCAAAATTTCTCCCAGAGGCTTATGCATAACGTGAGGAAGACGCTGCTGATAATCTAA
This sequence comes from Candidatus Sericytochromatia bacterium, assembly GCA_963797915.1. Taxonomy (GTDB): domain Bacteria; phylum Cyanobacteriota; class Sericytochromatia; order UBA7694; family UBA7694; genus CAXRDE01. The sequence continues at coordinate 33,360 of CAWCRG010000018.1, read as the reverse complement.
GGCATCTTGCAATTCTGACTCGGTCAGGTGTCCTGCGGCGATCAGCTTACGCCCCAAAGGCAGGTGTACGTTTTCTGCAGGCTTTTTTGATGTGATTGAGATTCGCTCCTCACTCTTTTCCTCACTCTTTTCCTCCCTGCCAATCGCCGCAGGCGAATCGCTCTGTTCTAGCGCCGGTAAAGAAAACTCCGTTGGGTCTTGCTGGGCAAACGCTTTTGCCAAACGCGATTTAAGTTGAGAGTCGTCGGGTGCTTGTAACCGCTGGCTCTGGGCCAGCTGATGCTTAGAAATTGCCTGTTCTATCGTTTGGGCCGTAGCAAAGCCAAGATCAATCAGAACTTCTGCTACATGCTCGCGAGAAAAGGTGTCCAAAACCGTTAACGCCTGCGTGAGCTGTTCCTCAGAAACAATCCCCTGCTCCACCAGAATGAGACTGATGGGATCCTTCATTGTGTAATAATGATCACCCAATAGCTCCACCAGATCGGCTTCTGTAAGATACTCAAAAGCGACCACAATATCTGTAAAGCTCATATACTGACCAGGAGGCAGGCGACACTGATACTCCAAAACACTGGTGATTTGGCTTTGTGATAAGAGCCCCTTATCTACCAGGGTACGTGCGAGACTTCGATGTTCGGGTGACTTATCGTCCATGAAACAGCTCCTCATTATGATCCATATTATCATGCGCGCGCCCGCTAAAAGTCCATGGAAGCGCTTAGCGGGTCTCTTTTGCCAAATAATTGGAGTCGCATTAACGCTACGGCTTGCACTAAGCTCTGTTTTTTGGCTTTTTTCTGACCGCTTATCTGAAAACCAACAAAACACTGTCTACGGGGTTTTGCTTTATGTCTTGCTTTACACACTTATTTTACGCTACCAAAAACACGTTGCTTTTCCCACCCGGTTATCGTTCAAAATCCTGGGAGCGGGCTTTATAACGAGTTTGTTTTTGGTTAGCTTATGTTGGGGATGCTCACTATACTTTGGCTGGCTGGTGGTTCACTTGCCCGAGACCAGCAGTCTCACACGCTTTCAAATCATGGTGGAGACCACTTTACTCGCATTTGCGGTGGCATGGATAGAGGAGTTGCTGTTTCGGGGGCTTATCTTAGGTATTTTAGAAAAAAGCGGCCGACCTGAACGGGCGGTCTTGTGGCAGGCCATTATCTTTTCAGGGCTCCATCAACTCAACACCCATTGGCCCTGGGGCTTGAGAATCGGATCGGGTATAGGACTTTTTTTAGCTGGGCTTGTGTTGGGTCTTGCACGCCAAAAAAGCAAGGGGTTGAGCTGGAGCTTAGGCTTACACGCAGGCTGGATTTTCATCTGTCAATGGGGAGTAAGAGTATGGGAACTGAGCTTACCTGTGCATCCATCGACAACAGGGATTTTGATGGTTCAAGAAGTAAATCCTGTCAGTGGAGTTCCGGCAATCCTCCTGCTTACAGGTGTTAGTTATGTCATAATGAATGCAAATCGTACACTCACAAAAGATGTACAAGTGAAAGGTAATATAAATGGAAGTTCAAGTCCTCGCAAAATCTCTCGACACCATTGAGACCGAACTCCTGGTGCTCACCGTCTTTGAAGATCAGCTTGATGATCTCAGCTATTTAAACGCTGTAGACGAAAAATTAGGGGGTAAAATCTCCCGCATTATTAAATCTGGAGAGGTGAAAGGCAAATATCGCGAATTCACACTCCTACACACCGAAAACATCGGTGCCAGCCGTATTCTGATTATGGGTATGGGTAAAGCAAGCGAGTTCTCTCTCGATCGCATTCGCTCCATTGCGGCCAACTCCTCTCGTTATGCACGCCGTATTAACATTCGCGAAATGGCCATTCATGACTTTGAAGGTTTCGAAGCCTCAGTCCCCGATATTGGAGAATCCATTGTAGAAGGTATTTTATTGGGCATGTATCGCTTTAATAAGTACAAGAGCAAAAAAAAGGATGCCGATAACGCACAGAAATTAAACGTTTTAAAAATCGTAGCCACCTCAGACACCAAAGTTTCTGACTTACAAACCGGCGCAAACAAAGGTAAAACCCTGGCGGAAAGCGCTAACTTTGCGCGCGATCTCGTCAATGAGCCAGCCAACAAACTCACCCCGGCTATCTTTGCTGAAGAAGCACGAAAAGTAGCTGACAGCTTAGACAATGTCACCATTAAAGTCCTGGATCAGGCCGCCATTGAAGCCGAAGGCATGGGTTCTTTCCTTGCCGTTGCTCTGGGTTCTGATGTTCCTCCGGCCATGGTGGTTATGGAATACAAAGGCAATCCTGGTGGTAAAACCATCGGTATCGTTGGCAAAGGCGTTACCTTTGACAGTGGTGGTTATGATATTAAACCTTCTAGCGGCATGCTCAGAATGTATGCTGATATGGGTGGAGCCGCCGCAACATTGGCTTCCTTTAAAGCCATTGCCACGCAAAAGCTTCCCGTCAACGTGGTGATTGTCACTCCGCTGACCGAGAACCTGGTAAACGGTAAAGCGTTCAAGCCCTCTGACATTCTCACTTCAATGTCGGGCAAAACCATCGAAGTACTTAACACCGATGCCGAAGGCCGCTTAATCCTCTGCGACGCCATGACTTATATTCAGAAGTATCACAATCCAGATGTGTTAGTAGATATCGCCACCTTAACCGGTGCCGCAATTATTGCATTGGGCCGTACCGTGTCTGCGACACTGACCAATGACGACGATCTGTATCAGCGCTTATACGACGCCGGTGAGTATTCAGGCGAGCGCGTTTGGCGTTTACCGCTCTACGAAGAGTATCGCTCTCAGCTCGTTTCTGATGTCGCTGACATCGAAAACGTGGGTGGACGTTCTGCCGGAACCATTACCGCCGCCATGTTCTTAAAAGAATTCGTCGATGAAGATCGCCCCTGGATTCACATCGATATCGCAGGAACAGCCATGATGGAAGAAGAAATTGCCCGCTACGTCAAAAACCCTTATATTCCAAAAGAGGGTGGAACCGGTACCGGAACCCGTCTGCTGTATCACTTTGTAGAGAGCTTTACTGAAGACAACTAGTTCTCACGTCTCCTTATTTTTAATTCTGCAGGCGTTCTCTTTTAACGAGAGCGCCTGCTTTAACTTAGAAACCTTATTTTATGCATTACCCTCGCGTTAGTCCGCTTGCCCTTTTTAGTTTATTGGCCATGTTGTTTTTGGCCGCTATTGACACCACCGTGCTCACCACAGCCATGCCGCTGATTGTTAAGAAATTGGGCTATCCAGAACTCTATCACTGGGTATTTACCGCATTTATGCTCTGCTCGACACTGGTGCTGCCGTTTTACGGTAAGTTTGCTGACGATATTGGTATTAAACGATGCATGATTGTGGCGGGCGGGATTTTCATTGCTGGTTCAGCCCTGTGCGGTGTGGCGAGTAATATGCCCCTGTTGGTTGCCTCCAGAGCGCTTCAAGGACTTGGAGCTGGAGGCATACAGGGCTTAACGATGATTGCCTTTGGCGTGCTGTTCCCGCCGGAAGAGCGAGGAGCCAAGCAGAGTCTAATTAGCATTGTGTGGGGGTTTTCAAGTCTGGCGGGCCCGGTGAGTGGCGGCTATATTGTGCGTCACCTTTCATGGCGGTGGATTTTTGGCATTACCGTGATTATCGGCCTGGTGGCTTTAACCATTTTTATTTTACGATTCCCCGAAGCAGAAGTTCCCCAAAATGGCCCCTTAGCCAGGCGGCGTAAAGCCCTTGACACACCAAGCATTGCTCTTTTAATGACCGGCTTGAGTGGTTTTATTCTGCTGAGCAGCGTGCATGATGGGCGCTTGCAGCTACTGGGCTATAGCGGAGTGGGACTGCTCTTATGGCGTTTTCTACGCCGTCAGTCGCGCATTGAGACCCCTTTAATTCCTTTACACTTATTCGAAAAGCCCCTGTACTGCCTGAGCTGCCTGATCGCCTTTAGTGCTTTTTTCGTAGGTTTCGCTGCACTCACCTATATTCCGATGTATCTACAAGATGTCAGCGGCTTTGGTCCTGAGCGGGCAGGATTTTACATGACGCCCATGATGCTGGCATGGCCAGTCGCCTCAGCAGGCGCTGGTTTTTTACTCAATCGTTTGGGCCTGCGTTGGCCCGTATTGATGGGCTCCACGCTCTGCTTTATCGGTATGTTGGGTTGGGGATTAATGGCCGCAGGCGTTATCCCCCACGTTCCCCAGGCATTGCTCGGATGGTGCCTTATTTTTGGATTTGGTATGGGCTGCTTAACCGCCGCGTTGTTAGTAACGGCTCAAACCATCGTCGCTCCCAGCGAAATAGGGGTGGCTTCCTCAACACTCATTCTGCTGAGAAGCATTGGAACAACGCTGGGCATCAGCCTGATGGGAAACTTACAGGTGCTCACAACGCCCACTCTGGGATTATCTAGCGCTTTAGCGCTGGTGTTTGGCTTGCTTACTTACTTTTCGCTAGCTAACGTCATTGCAGCCCTGCGCATGCCCAACATGTCTCCAGCACAACTCAGTAAGATAGCGCATGGCTCGGTAAGCTGATTGAAGAAGACCTAAGGCTTCTGAGACAGAGGCGTCACAGGTTCCACGCCGGGCTCGCGGGTGTTTCGTTGATTAATAAACTGCGACAACGCCTGAGCAGCCTCGTCATAAGAATAACCATAACGTTCCTGCAGCTTTCCAATCATCATCTCTCTGCGGCCATCAACGGCTGCGTAGTCGTCTTCAGTGAGCTTAGAAAACTCCCGTTTAATTTCGCCCGCAAACTGATGCCAAATTCCTTTAAGTTCATTACCTAAATGTGATTCTTTCATTGTTTGTCGCTCCTGTTTTCGTGTTTGATCTTGAGTGTTCGTTCACTTTGAGTGTTCGTTCACTGTTATAGATCCTTTTAATAAGCTTAGTACAGGGGTTTTTAATAAGTTACAAAAGCAACATCAAAAAAACCTTAAAAATTTTAATTTTTTCTTGTTAAACTGGGTGAATATGTTGCGCTACTTTCGCTTTTACGTTAATCAACTCACGGGCCTTCGCACACGAGAATGGGCGCTTTTTTTTCGTTTGTTTAACCATATTCTTTTGATGCTCTGCTTGATTATTCTTCTGCGCAGCGTCAATAATGGGCTTTTACTCAGCACCTATTCCCCCACGGTTTACCCATGGTTTTTTATGGCCGAAGCTTTACTCAGCTTTTCTCTCTCTTTGGTCTACACCCGATGGGCAAAACCCCAATGGTCCATGGTGCGACAACAGGGCATTGTTTTAGGCTTGTTTGCCTGCACCATTGCCCTGGGGCGCCTGGCCATGGCGATGGACATGACCTGGATTAACTTTATACTCCCGGTTGTATGTGATGCCGTTAGCGGGATTCTGCTCCTTCAGAGCTGGGGGCTTTTTTCAAACCTTGTAGACGGTCGTCAGGCGAAGCGGTTTTTTCCTTTACTGGGTCTCGGCGGGACGACCGGATCGATTTTGGGGGGGTGGCTTTCGGCGCAAATAACCCCCCTCATCGGCACCGAAAACGTGCTCTATTTAGCGCTCGCACTGCTAGGCGGTATTGGCATGACCCTCTGGCGTATTCAAGCCATTCCCGCTGCCCACGCCAGGGGGGGGGAAGCCTTTGACTTACCTGAGATAGACTCCGCAGGCAACACCTTTAAGCGCCGTTTTAAAGACACGCTGACCCCCCTGTTAAAACACCCACTCTTGCTCTATGTTTTGGGTATTTTACTCACCGTACGTATTACATCAACCCTGATGGACTATCAAATGCAGCTACAGGTTAAAGCCCTCGTGGATCAGGATGCCATGACCACATATATGGGGCGCTTTTTTGCCTTTACCAGTATGTTTACCCTGGCAGTACAATTACTGTTTGAAAGCCGTTTTATTCAGCGTTATGGACTGGTATGGGGACTGGCGAGCACGCCCTTATCGCTGGTGGGAGGCACCCTCATTTATATTGTGCACCCTACACTATTCACCATTAGTGCCTTAAAGTTTAGCGAGCTACTCACCCGCTACTCGACGTTTAAAACCGCTACCGAACTCGCTTATATTCCTTTTGAACCCCGCTTGCGCAGCAATTTACGGATTTTAACCAACGGCCTGCTCAGTGTGGGCACGGTTCCTATGATTAGTCTCGCCATCTTAATTTTCGCCGATCAACGCTCGGTTCTCATCGGTCTCAGTCTCGGATTTGCATGCCTGGGGGTTTACTTAAGTTTACTCATTGCCCGCCCTTACCGAGAGAAGCTTCAAGGCGCTCTGGATCAAAAACGGCTGGGGCATGTCTACAAAGCCCCCAGTCACAGTTTTAGTCCCGAAGGACTACACGGTTTTTTTGACACCGCCCGAAGCGTTAAAATTGTTTTTTTTCTGGAGCACATTTTACACGAGCGGATTGAGCTGCCGGTATTTCCCTGGAAAAAACTGCTTCACAATGAGAGCGCTAAAATCAGAGAGCTTACCTGGCGATTGCTTTACCGCTATCCGACCGCAGAGATCCTGGAGAGCATACCAGACCTGCTAGAGCAAGAGTCCGACTCTCGGGTGCTAGAGGCTGCGATCAAAGCTCTGCGGCGTGTCGGCGGAGATGATCTCAACCCCTTTATTTTAGCCTTATTGCCTCATGCCGCGTTGCGGGTGCAGGTGGAATGTCTGGTGTACCTGTTCGACTGTGGGGGGATTGAGGGCATTCTCGAAGGGGCAGAACATCTGAAGCAATGGATCGATCATCCCGTCCCTCGCCAACGCAGCGCTGCGGCCTATGCCATGGGAGAAATTGGTGTTCGCTTTTTTCGCAAGGATTACCTGACCCTCTTTGAGGATACAGACCTCAGCGTCAGAAAAGCCTGTATAAGGGCCGCGCGAAAAGCAGTTCCCGACACGCTCCTTCCCTTGCTGGTAAGACAGTTAGCCGACGAAGAAGTGGGCGCTCTCAGCGTAGAGGCTTTGTCTTCGCTATCCCCAGACCAGCTCATTCCCGCTTGCCGGTTACAACTGCCTTTTTTGCGTCAGCACGCCACGGGGTTACCTCATCTCATCGCACTTGTAAGCCGATATACTTCATCCAATGCGTTAGATTTGCTCATGGAACTGTTTTTAGAACCCCAGTTCTCTATTAAATATGCCGTCATTCAGCAACTTTCTCAACTGCGCTACGAGCATGCCCTGGATACATCGTCTTATCACACCCTACTGAAAAACCAATTGTCTCAAGAGGTTTACTTCGGGTTTTTATACCTACAAATTCTTTATCAAGTCCAGGGCCGGCTCGCCCATCACCCCCGTTATCGTTTTACCTACCGCGAAATTGAACGGCGCTATCATGAGCGGGTTGAAATGTTATTTTTACTATTGGGGTTGCTTTATCCGTCCTACGAAATGGAGCAAGCGCGACAAAACTACACCAGTGGACATGGACATTTTCGTGCCCTGAGTCTGGAAGTCCTGAATTACACTCTCGAATCGGAGTGGGTCCTGCCCATTACGACTCTCCTGGACGATATTTCCCCGGCTCAAAAAATTCGTCGCGCCCACGAGAATCATTGGAGTGACCCCATTCCAGAAGGCCAATGGCACACGCACCCTCTCATTCAACAAGACCTCTGGCTTTCTCGATTGAGCCTGTGGTGTTTAACTTATCCCAAGGAGTCTGCAATGTTCCCTATTATTGAACGCATGTTTGTCTTACAACAGTCGACACTTTTTTCTCACTTTGGCGCAGAAGTGCTCAGCACCATTGCTGAAGTTTGCAATAATATACGCTATCAGGATGGTCAAACCATCTTCAAAGCCAACGATGATCCCAATGCTTTTTATTTTATTGCCAAAGGTCAGGTGAACCTTTATGTACAAAATCAACTGCTGCATACCTTAAATACTTTCGAAGGCTTTGGAGAAATTGAACTTTTAAGTGAAAGTAAACGTCTTGCTACAGCAGAAGCGAATGGACCTTGTGAATTGCTTTGTTTACAACAAAAAGATTTTTTAGATCTTATGGAAAGTCATGCATCGTTTGCACAATCCTTACTCAGGAGCCTGGCACAACGCTTGAGTATACAAAGGGAACCGACATCGTCAAGCACTTCGAATTAAAACAGGGTACAATTAGAGAATATATACCCTTAGATACAAGACAAGGCGGCACCATGAAAAAACATTTACTATCCCTCAGCGTCTCCCTCCTCTGGCTGGCCAGCTGTACAAATACTCCATCTACCCAACAGCCCAGTCCTCAGCCCACTCCGTCCCCTGTGGCTACGCCCACCCCCGAAAGCAGCAGCCCTGGCTTTCAGGGCGAAACCACGCTAACGGGTAAAGTCGATCTCCCCAGCGACGCTGTACTCGTAGAAGCCACCAATACCACGGGTACTTATCGCCGCTCAGCAAGGGTAAGCAATCAAATCTACACCCTTGAAAAAGCCCCTGTAGGTCAGCGCATTCGTTTACAGGCACAGTACCAAAACAATACCTTTGTTTTGCTGAGCGCATTGGTCGATACGACTGTTGCTCAACGGGATCAGCAAACCCCCGTCAATCTGGATGTCAGCACCACAGCAGTGGACTTAATTTACCAACGGGCTGCAGCTCAAAACCTCAGCACCATCGTACAAACCCCTGTGGCAGAATTTACGGCCAACGCTGCGCTAGCCACCTATCGTCAGGAGGTCACTCAGGTCCTTCAAGAAATCTTTGCGACACAAATTGACGCCATTTTGGTGCTCGTTCCTGAAGCGCCACGACTCAATGAGGCCATTGATCGGGTACTGCCAGCGATTGACGCCGTGCTTAAAAACCAACCCGCTCCCCCCTTAGCGTCACCTACGCCGGTTCCCGGCACCACGGCCACACCAGCTCCTACCCCCTCAGCCACAAGTACCGCCTTCACGCCCACTCGCCTTTTGGTTAAACCCGGTGAAAATATTACCGTCGCCCGAGACACCGATCTAAAACTCTGGGTCGCGGGCCTTAACGATCAGGGAGAGCAGCAAACCCTTAGCAACGTCACCTGGACCAAAGCGGGAGGTGCAGATATTGGTAGCATTAGCAGCAACGGAACCTTTAGCCCCACAGGAGAAGGCACGGCCACTTATACCGTTAACTTCGGGGGCCTGAGCCGCACCATCACCCTTACCGTAACCGACGCTGATCTCGAGAGCTTTGAGCTCGTTCCCGACGCGAACTTCACCTTGAATGTGGGCCAACGCTTTGAGTTACGGGCCAAGGGTCTGGACGAAAAGGGCAATACGGTAACCGTTACCCCCAACTGGGAGCTGAGTAACACCTTTGTCGCTCAAGTAGACGCCAACGGTATTTTTGTCCCCTTGCAGGCAGGCGTTGTCGATCTGACAGCTCGCCTGGGCAGCCTGGCTTCTACCATTACAATTACGGCAGAGTCATCGTCCGCTTTTTTTATCGAGGTCGCTCCGAATAACCCCCAGGTTTTGACCGGCAAAAGTCAAGCCATTCAGGTGCTCGGCCTTGATACGGGGAGTAATCTGAGTTCCACAGCGTTTACCTTTAGTGTACAAGACAGTAATATTGGCACATTCGCTACACAGGACACCAGCATTAACGGATTCACACCCACGGCTCTGTTTCGGGCCAATGCACCAGGGACGACTCAGGTTACGGTCAAAGACGTCATTTCCAATACAACCACGACGTTTCCGATCACGGTAGCCAACAGCGTTCCTTATATTTCTGGTGTTTCCCCGGCAAATGTCTCGCTGATTCCGGGGCAAACGGTGACCATTCTCGGAGAAAATTTCTCAAACAACGTTGCCGATAATCTGGTGATGTTTAACAGCATTCCCGGACAGATTGTCTCTGCTTCCAGTAACAGCATCGTGGCAACCATGCCCATCGGCACCTTCACTGGCTTTGTGTCAGTAAGCACCAATGGAAACCGAGGAAACGCCTATCCTTTTGTCGTAACGCCTCAAATCAGTAACCTGATTCCCACCAGCGCCAATGAAGGAGATTTAGTGACCATTACGGGACAAAACTTCTCGACCGATAATCCGGCGCATAATGCCGTGTTCTTTGGTTCAGAACGAGCCAGTATTCCGGTTAATGTCACCAACTCAAGCCTGCAGGTGCGTGTGCCGAACAATCTCAGCAGCGAAGAGCAGGTATCTGTAAGAGTCAAAGGACAAATCAGTAACTTCCGTACTTTTGAGCTACTGGGAGCCAGTCTGCCCACCTGGACGGAGCGTAGAGCAGCCCCAAGCTCTCGCGCTGGAGCCAAAGCGGTACAAATCGACGGTAAAATTTATGTAATCGGCAGCTTCCAAACCAGCAATAGCGATCGTCTAGAAATTTACGATATTAATGACGATAGCTGGACCACCGGGACAAGCTTACCCACCGAACGCAGTCGCGCAGCAGTGGCTGAATTAGATGACAAAATCTACGTCATGGGCGGCAGCGGTGACTCCAATCGCTTAGACAGCTATGATCCAGAAACAGACACGTGGGAAACCCTACAAAGTTCTGATAACGGCCATATCGGCGCAGTGGCAGAGTCCTATCGTGGCAAACTCTATGTTATTGGCGGCAGTGGTTCTGACGGGCGCCTCGTCGAAGAATACGATCCTGACAGCGACGAATGGACCCCCTTACGTAATTCACCCAGCCGTCGTTATGACGCTGCTTCGGCCGTGATTAATGGCAGAATTTATGTCATTGGCGGAGGCGAGGATGAGGCCGAAGATCGCATCAACGCTTATGATATTGAAGAAGATGAATGGATCACCGCTTTAACCCCGATGCCCAGGCGTCTTCGCCAATGTAGTGCGATGGTGATTAACGGTAAGATTTATGTCGTGGGTGGCGAAGACCAAAACGGTGCTGAATCAGACGCCGTCTACAGCTACGATCCTGGCGCTGACCGCTGGCAAACCTTGAAAAAGCTACCTTCTGCCCGCGCCGGGGCTGCGGTCGCAGGCATTAGCTCCAGAATCTACGTGATGGGCGGAGAAGACGGCGGTGGAAACACCACCAATATCACCTTTAGAGGAAACCTCTAAAAAGGTAAGCCCCCAGACTTAAAGCCCTTCTGCTATTTGCAGAAGGGCTTTTTTAATAAAAAGTACAAGAAGGAAGTTGGTTAAGCTGCAGCCTGGGCTTTCTTTTTTTGTTGAGAGGGCGTATCTTCCATCGGTTCAGACATTTGGGCTAACAAAACGCCACCCACAGCACCCGCAACCGCCGTACCGATCTTTAAGGAGAGTCCGGCCATGCCCATCGAACTCATGAGCAAATGCCCTGCTCCCCCGAGGGTTGCTCCGCCAAAACCAGCAAAGGCACCACTGAGCGCGTCGGTCAGCACATGGTCACTTAATTGTTCAACACTGATGTCACCCTGAATGGCTTGATAACCATGACTTGCAAGCGCCACGCCCGCAGAAATTAGGGCGCCAATGCCAGCGCCTTGAACACCGCTGATCACGGCGCCTTCAATACCCGGCCGGGCCTGGGCCCAGCCCTTGCCCGAACCCTCAAATGCTTTAGAAATTTCACGAAAAAAGCCGCTGGTGCGCTCACCCAATTGAAAAGCCGCTGCTGCACCACTGGCAGACTGACCTGCATATTGACGAAAAGTAGAAAAGGTATCACTCCCAAAAATGCTGGATTTTTGGGGCTCTGTTTTTTCATCTGCGGACGCGGGTGTTTCAGGGGAGCCTTCGGTTGGGATTGCAGTTGGGCTTGAAACAGGGCGTTGAGCAGATGCCACCGGGAACAACTGTCCCGGTGGCAAAAGAGAAGATACGGTGTTCAATTGCATCTAAAGATACTGCTTAATAGCCGTAGTAGGGCTGTTGGTAAGGCTGTTGGTAAGGTTGCTGATAATTGTATCCACCGGGGTTGCCATAACCATAGTTTTGATTGTTTCCGCCACCAAACATGCTGCGAATGCCGTTGGCCAGACCGTCTCTGAGTCCTGACATATTGTATGCGAGACCTGCTCCGGTACCTCCCACAGCACCGGCAACAGCGGCACCTATGGTAAGCATTAAGCCACCGCCGGGAACGGCTTTAGCAAGAGCCATTGAAGCAGCACCAGCAGCAAGACCACCGGTGGCACCCACCAATAGGCCGCCCACGGTATCAGCACCAATATTACCCGCTGCATCGGCCGAGGTTTGCATACCTTTGGAAACCAGAGAAATGTTTTTAGCAGCAGAGATAACACCGGTCACCGCAGCACCGATACCCCCCGCTTTAAGACTAGACATACCCAGAGCCTTCATACCTGCACCGCTTTTGATGGCGCCAATGGCGTCAGCGGTTTCTTTGTGGGTGATGCCCCCAGCGAGAGCACCGGCAAACATATTTCCAATCACGCCCACTTTGCCTTCTTCGAGAGAAGCAATGGGAGAGGGTGGGTAAGTGGGGTAGGTAGGATATTGTGGATAGGGGTTGTAATACTGATCTTCGGTGAACACGCTGGCCACCTGATTAACAGCGCCACTCACGGCGTAGATGGCAGGGGTCATGGCTTCAGCGGCTCCCATCACAGTGCCCAAAGTGTTGGTGAACTTGTTGATGTCGTTAATGAATCCTGCGATGTTACCCATGATACTAGTCTCCTGCACAAAGTGTTGTTTATGTTTGCTTAATCTTATTATATCCTTTGCGGGTTAAAGGCTTGCGTTGATACGTTTAAGGAATAGTTAAGCTCTGAGAAAGCTTTGGATAAACCACCTCAAACCCTGTCAAATAGCAGGGTGATGTTGATGCGTTTTTGCAAATAACCATCGGCAAAAGTAAAGGGATCCGTTTCGTGAAACAGGCGTCCGTCAAAGAGCACAGCGCGGTTGTGAGCATAGGCGATGGTTTCAGCGGTGGCTTTCTGGTCCGTCAAAAAAGCACTTACTTTTTCGGTATCCTGATTATAGGATTCAAAATTCCACGACTCTGGTGCCCGCACATTATAAACTTTTATGCCGCCGGTACCCGGCGCCAGGTTCGAAGCATCGGGGGTGATCCAAAAGTTGACGTTGACGACTGAATGATCGGCGTGAATACCAATCCCGTTTTTGCGCGCTGCGTAGCTATACGCCCACATATGCTTTAAGCTCAACCCTGAAAAAACCTCGGGCATACGAGATTTGAGCTCGAAGGCAATTTGATACAGCAATTCACAGTTGAAGCCATCATCCATATAGGCTCCCAGGTAACCGCCCGGACGGGTATCATCGTGCCAAATGGTTGATTTCTGGCAAAAATGCAGCAGGGCTTCTGCGGTGTCAGGCTGTAAAAAATGGTCAATGACCACACAAGCGGGTGTGCCTTCGAGATACTGCTGCTGCAAGGCATCAGCATCCCAATCCGCATCAAGCGTATCTCGCGGAAAAGCCGGCACCGGAGAAACATGAACATTGCGCCCGTAAAAAAGCGAAATCGAAGCAGATTGCTCCGCGCTCAGCGCGATAAAACGATCCTTATGGGTTAAGTGTTCTGAAGCGGGAGAGCGACCCGCAACATCTCTTAAGATTTTCTGGTAAGCCGTTTCCAGGTGAGAAAAAGCCGGCGGCAAATAATCTCCTTTGCGCAAAAAAGCCAGTTGGGCAGCGTCATGCTGCAGTTTCACCCAGGTGGTTTCAATCTGTCTGGGGGGCTCAATTTCGGGCTGATCCACAGGAATCCGTTCGGGAACATCATTCCAGGCAATTCCTCGACGCAAACGGTACGCCCGATCAAAACGCGCACAGGCCGTACGCCAATCCCCATTCGCCAGGGCAAGGTAAGCCCGCTGGGTGTCTATTTCATCGCTCTGGGGGTGGACATAAGCCATTTGCTGAATCACGCTTTCCACCTGCTCATAAGCCCCTTCACGGTGCAATAATTGGCACCACAGGGTGTACAGGCGCAGATCACCGGGTAGCCAACGCAGTGCCCAGTGCAAATGAAATAAGGCCCGTGAGAGTTGAGAAAACGGGGGGTCTCCGTAGACTTTTGCCAGACGATGATGCAATGTGCCCAGCACCACCATACCCAAACGCAGGGTCGCCCCTGCAATCAAAAGCTCCCAGAGATTGATCAGGTGCAGATCAGACGGTAGAAAAACATAGGCAAAACAGGTAGAGGCCACAACAATCGCTGCGATCAAAAAAACAGCCCAGGTAAAGTATAACGACGGTTTTAACCACCATTTCATGAGCGAAACCAGCCTTGTATTTGTTTCCAATAGCGTTGGGGTAGCCACGAAGGCAAACCTTTACCTAAAGCCTCTCCCGCTTTTTCAGCACGGCTTCCGTTGTTAAAATGCGCGGGGTCGCCCCCATACATCGGCCAGTAGATGGCATCAAAGGGATCATAGATTTTCACCATGCCCAGCTCTGGGGAACCGGCCCACACCTCCCGAGCAGACAAAGCAGGAGAGCTGCGTACGGCCCCTCTGAGTTTGACTTTCCAACGCAGTTCTCCTGCAAAATCAACGGCATACAGATAGCCATCGCGACTGGTAAAATACAGGCCCTGATCCGAAATAACAGGAGCTCCGTAAAGGGCGTCTCCGGTTTCAAAAGCCCATACCAATTTACCTTTCAAGCGATCGAGGGCGTAAAGATACTTGTCTTCTGAGCCAATATAGACGAAGTCTCCATGAACCACCGGGCTGGCCTCATGGATGTACCCACGGGTACTAAAGCTCCACTTGCGTGCACCGGTTTTCGTATCTAAAGCATAGAGTTTTTTATCCCAGTTACCCACATAGAGCACTCCCCGATCGGCCACCGGATTATTCTTAGAGAAGTAGCCTGCAGCTTTATACTTCCACTGCAGGGCGCCGGTTTTGGCGTCCAGCGCATAGACGTGACTGTCCCAACTCGCAATGAACACCTTTCCACGATAATAAGCGGGGGTACTATCAATGGCCGCCTGGGCTTTAAACTTCCATTTTAGCTTACCCGAACTGGCGTTTAAAGCGTAAAGAAAACCATCCTGGGAACCGATAAACACAAGGCCTGATGCGGCAGTCGCTGAGCCTTGTACCTCACCACCGGTGCGGTATTTCCATTGCACATGGCCCGTTTGCAGATCCAGAGCATAAATAAACTGATCTCCAGAACCAATAAAAACGCGATCTTTGTAAACGCAGGGGTAGGCCAGGACAGCGCCTTTGGTGGTATAACCCCAGATTAAGTCATTGGTTTTGCCATTAACCGCCACAATACTATCGGTCAGCGGTTGTCCGGTAATCCCTGCTTGTGCGGTTTTGGCGTAGCCCGAAAGTAAGGCGTCGGTGACGCGATCACCGTTGATGTCAAAAGGCGTGATGCGCGCATCCCGGTAAGGGGCTTCCCACTGCTTAAGCAGGCGCATATTCAAGCCACAGCCAACAAGAAAAAGAAAGCACATTGGCAGAATGAAGACAGCCCGAAGCAAGCCACTGTTAAGCGTCTTCAAAGTACACCCGCGCCTGCTCTACCCACTCTCTTTCACCCATCACGATTAGAACATCTTTATCTCTGAGCAACGTCGCTTTGGGATTATAAACGGGTTGGGTTTCATCTTTGCGTTTGAGTGCCAACACCAACATCCCCCCAAATTTTTTAGGCAGCTCTAGCTTAGCCAGACTGCAACCCACAATGCCTCTGCGATTAACGGTCAGCTCCTCAATACGAATGCTATCGTTCTCCTGCATATAGATCATCGCATCGAGAAACGAAAGCACGTGGGGGCGTAAAAGTTGGCTAGCCATGCGAGATCCGCCAATGGAATCAGGACACACCACCTCGTCAGCCCCCGCCATACGCATTTTGTTTTCAGAGCTTTGGCGCACGGTTTTTGAGACAATGCGCAAGTTTGCATTAAGGCCCCGCGCTGAGATCGTAACGAACAAGTTATCTCGGTCATCGGGTAGGGCAGACACCAGCCCCTGAGCGCGCTCTACCCCTGCCGCTTGTAAAATCTTGTCTTCGGTAGCGTCGCCAATTAAACCCAGGAGTGAAGACCCCGGAAAGTCTCTTTCCATACGTTCAAAATGGGCTTTACTGCGTTCGATGACCACAAACGGCTGCCTGGACATCAGCATTTCGCGCACGGTATAAGAGGCCGTTTGTCCCCCACCGGCGATGATAACGTGATTGGATAGGGCTCGAATTTTACGATCCATTTTTCGACTCCACAAGATATCGCTGAGCTCTCCCTCCACTAAAAAAGCGGTAAGGTTTGAGCTTACATATACTGTAACACCTGCGCCACCCACCAGCAGAAACATGGTAAACAAGCGGGCTGCTGGATTGGCTTCTAAATTAATCGTCTCATGATAACCGACGGTAGTAATCGAAATAATTGTCATATACAACGCATCAAAAGCAGAGCTCTGCGCTAGCGTCATATATCCAAACATGCCGATCAAAATCAGCGCCACAAGAAACAGCATTGAGGTTCTAAAGCGTGTAGGGGCCTGGGGAGCTAAGTTTGGATCTTCAAGATCTGAAGGCAGCATAATGAGTATCCAACGATCTATTCGACCTCAATAATAAAAGACGAGGCCACCGGTGTGGGCTGCGGCTGTTTTGGCGGAGGTGGGGCAGCGGCGGCTGAAGGGCGACTGGAGCTCGGGGCTGCAGAGGGGGATGGATTGGGGCGCACCGCAGGTGGAGGCGTGATGGGGGGAACAACGGGCGCACGAGCGGGCGGGGCAGGTGTCGCGGGCTGGGTTGGGTTACGGCGTGGTTGCTGACGATTTTGTAACCAGGCTGGCAAGCGCTGGCCGGGCTCGTGCTGTTGCAGATTATACTCCGGTGACTCTGGGCCCAGGGGAGGGGGCTTACGGTTACCATCTTCGTCAAGCAAAAATTCTGACTCCACTTGTTTATCGCTATTGCCTATCGCTTCAAACTTGTCTTCTTCGGTGTAGAAAAGGGCTTTTTCGGCGGTTAGCCACTCTTCTTTTTCGCTGGTAAAACGCACGTCACCCGTTAAAACCGCCAGTTGCTCTTTATCGCTGAAGGTCGCTTCTTTGCCCACCGCAATACGATCTTTGCCGTTTACTTTTTGGGTGATTTTCACATTGCCTTCGGCTTTTAAGTCATCAGTGGCCCGAAACACCGTGATTTTATCGGCTTCAATCATGAGTTTTTCGCGCAGCAAACGCTGTTGCTCAACGTCTTTGGGCTCTGGTTTAATAATTTTGTTAATCACCAGCCAGTTGCCGCGAATTTGCACCACCTTGGCATTGCCTTCGACCACCATGGTATCGCCCTCTTGCGGGCCGCGTATGCGGGCTTTATCGCCCGTGACTTTTTTGTCTTTTTGTAACATCACCACGTTGCCATCGAGATCGGCGTTTTCGGTTTCGGTAAAATATTCAATATAGTCCGCGGTGACCACAGACTCCGCTTTTTTTATCGAAGTCTCGGCCCGATCCCGCTTAATATCTTCATTTTCGGTAAAATTGGCCGGGGGAGTGTAATCCGGCGCAGCAGCGCGGTCCATACGCACCGTGCCCGTAAATTGAATCCGCTTGGCCGCATGATAAGCGTGCATTTTTTGAGCAGTAATGACCGTTTGACGGCCTTTTTCTTTGCGCTTATTGACCTGTACAATCTTGACGCCGTCTTCCACAAAAGACTCTTTGGTATCTTCTTTGTACAAAAGCTCGTCAGCGTAAATGGTGGTATTGTCTTGCAAAATTTTGACGCGACCGGTGACCACCGCCTCACTCTTCTGACGTTTATACACCACTTTGTCCGAGAATATTTTCACCCGTTCCGGTGGCTCAGCTTTTTTTGCCGCTTGTGCATGGGCAAGCTGGCGCTCTGGCTGACCTGGGCCAAAAAAGGCCAGGCCTACCGAGCTAGCTAACATAAGAAACAAGAACGGGCGCTTGATCATTTGGGCGCGGGTTCGCTATCAAAGAGATTGCTGAAGTTCATGATCGTTTTTTGATCGGCAATAACGGCTTTAATGCCTGGAGCGATCTTTTGAACATACTCGTACTGAATCAGACGGGGATTTGCAGAAAGGGCCTGGCCTTTAATCCGAATGGACTGTGCTTCACCCTCAGCCTCTACAATTTTGCGTTCTTTTTCCTGGCGTTGTTTTTGCAAAACATACTGCATACGCTCGGATTCTTGTAAGGCCACCTGTTTGGCTTCAATCGCCTTTTGGTATTCTTCTGAGAAACGGGTATTACGAATGAGCACATCTTGCATGACAATATAGTTGCGTTCAAAAATACCCTTAAGATTCTCTTCGATTTTGGTTTCAATTTCTTGACGATCTTTAGAGTAAACGCTCTCCACACTGTACTTCCCTATCACCGCCCGTACTTCGCTGCGAATCGCGGGGACAATAATTTTCTCTACATAATCACGACCAATTTTTTTGTGCAGATCGGGGAGTTGGTCTGCTTTGGGGTGAAACTGCACTGAGAGTTCTACTGAAACCGTTTGACCATCACTGGTGCGTGCCTCAATTGAGTTCTCGTTATTATCACCCGCCACATTATTCTGCGTGTCGTTGGTGCCGAGGTTATAGTTTTGCGTTTTGACGTCATAATAAGTGGGGCGCTGTACAAAGGGAACGACAAAGGTCATGCCTTCATTGCGGGTATTGGGAAGTACGCCACGAAAATTATCAAAAACCACAGCCCGCTCACCGGCGGGAACAATCACCACACTGGTGCTAATCACCACCAAAACAGCGAGGAAGATAACCCCACCAATAATTGCGGTAAAACTGGGTGGACGCGCCTGTCCTTCGTTAAATGCCATGTTTCTAGCTCCTTGTTATTCTGACGGTGTCTTGCCACCGGGAGTACTATTGTGGGTATTATAACCTTTGTCGGCGCTTGCAGGGCAAACAACGCAAGCGCAGAGGTCTTTGGTATAATTTAGGGCAGGTCATGGAATCGGAGCCCGATATATAATTATGAACATCAGTAAATTGGTCACCTTTTTTAAAGAGGGTTCTCTTTTTAGCAATTTAACAGAAGAAGAATTGCTGCAATTGGCGCAAATCGCCAGAGAAAGACGATTCGACCGCAATCAGGTCATTTTTTATGAAGGTGATCTCGGGGGCAGTCTGTACATTATTGCCAAAGGCACCGTCAAAATTGTAATGATGGCCGATGACGGACGAGAACACATTTTGGGTTTACTGCACGAAGGCGATTTTTTCGGGGAAATCTCGCTGATCGACGGACAACCGCGCTCAGCCACTGCTATTGCCCAGGAAAAAGTCAGCATCGTTATGGTCAGCCGTGATGACTTTGTACGCCTACTGCGGGAAAACCCCGAAATGTCGCTTAAAATCATGGTGACGTTGTGTGAGCGCTTGCGCAAAACCGATAAGCATGTCGAAAGTCTCGCCTTTTTAAGCGCACCGGGCCGTGTGGCTCAGGTACTGCTCAACTGGTGTGAACGCCATGCCGAAGGGGCTTCTACAGATATTGTCATTCCCCATAAAATGACCCGCCAGGAATTTGCCAGTATTGCGGGCACCTCTCGTGAAACCTTAACCCGCGTGCTCATGGACCTTCAGGATGACGGTCTCATTCGCTTAGAAAAAGCTGAGATTCACATTACCGATCGCCATAAACTCCGCGAAAAAGCCGTTTAATGGCTTTGCTCATGTCTCGCACCGCTCACGGTCTCTTTATGGGGGGCTTACTCACATTGAGCCTAAGTGCTTGTGTTTCACTGGGACAAAAATCGCTTCCTGAAGCGCCCGAAACCCCACAGTATGACTTAGCCCACTGTGGCGACGAGAACCCGATGCTCCCTTTCGAAGTTCAAGCAAAACAACTCCCCTTAAAAATATTGTCTACGGCGAAAACACCCTGGAATACGCATTTGCGATATGTTTACCCCTATACCAAAAACACGGTACAGTTCGAGGTTTCGATTACCCATCCGCTCAATACGACGAGCCCTGAGAAAACAGTGACACTGACTGAAGCCGTTAGCTTACAGCTTAGTGAGCCGGCCACAGAGACCACTGAACCCATTGAGCCTGTCCAAAGCCTTCCTTTTTCTTATTGGCAAAAAGTTTGGCCAGCGGGTGCCGCCCGCAGCGCTCAGGAGTTGCACGATCGCAGTATTGCGATGGGAGAAGTCATCAAACAGCGCTGGCAAAGCCGCACGCTCTACCCCGGAGAAACCTATACCGGGCTGGTAGTCTTTCCGTCAGCAGTTCTTGCACAAGCCCCTCAGAAGCTGACGTTCACCTATCAAACCGCTTCACAAGAAGATACCTTTTCTCTCTGTTTAACCCCTAAACCTTCCCCCACTGGCACTTCTGAGTAAGTCATCGTCGCCTGCCAGCGCAGCACGCGCCATAAGAACAGGGGATTACCCAGAATATATCGTCGCCACAGACGGCCCGGCTCCTGGAGCATACGCCACACCCACTCTACTCCCAATTTGCGCCACAGCACCGGGGCTCTGGCAATGCGCCCACTATAAAAATCAAACAGTCCACCCACCGCAAAAGCGGCTGACACTTCCAGACGATCCCAATTTTGCTGAATCCACTGCTCCTGGAGCGGTGCCCCCATGGCCACAAATAGCAGATCGGCACCGGCAATTTGAGCCAAAATCCCCGGGGTTTCCGCCTCGGTAAAAAAGCCGGAATGAGAACCCTGAATGTCTAGCTGAGGGTAACGCTGCTGAAGGTTTTTACACAGCTTTTCGACCACTTCAGGGCGGGCGCCTAAAAAGAAGACGCGCCACTGTTTTTGTTCCGACAAAGCACAAAGCTCAGGAAACAAGTCGGTTCCATTGAGGTTTTCTTGTAGCTTCTGCCCGGTCAGGCGAGCGGCTAACGCTACACCCGAGCCATCGGGAAGCAGCCATTGGGCCTGCCTTAAAGTGCTGGCATATGCCGTATTGTTGGCATTTAAATTAAAGCAATCGGCGTTCATAAAAAAAACCTGTTGACGCTCACCCCGCGCTTTGTTTTGGGCAAATGCACTCAAAAACTGAGCGCGACTACCGTTAAATAGCGATTGGTCCATCATACATAGCTCAGCAGATGAGGATTGAGGACGCACCGAAGTGTTGGTGTTCAGTTCGGCCTTCGGGCAGGCAAAAGTCGTAATGTGCTGTGCCCAGGAAAAATGCTGCACTCTTTGTTTGGCCCGCGTCACCTGTAGACCCAGGGATTCATCCTGGATCTCACAGCGATGCAATAAATGCTGAAGGGCGACAGCCATCGACTTAGCGTCGGGTTCTGTATAAGAAACCGTATCTCCTCCCACCTCAGACAAAGCCCCCCGGTTGCTCGATAACACGGGCGTTTGGGCATCCATGGCCTCCAGCAAGGGTAAACCAAAGCCCTCATATAACGAGGGCTGAACATAAAGTGTGGCCTGGGCATACAGTGCCGCCAAAGCAGTGTCAGAAACAAAACCCAGCGTGCAAATATTACCCTCAGGAAACGCCTGACGGTAATCGGCAATGGCCGCGTGAATGCGCTCAGAGCCGCACCAGTCTTTGCCCACAAAGACAAGGCTGTACCGACGCTGTGTGGCCGCAGGCAGCTGAGACCAGGCTTCGATCAGGCCGATATGATTTTTAGCGGGGTACTCTAGCCGCCCGGTAAATAAAACAAAGGGGCGTTCCAGACCCAGAGCCTTTAAAGGGCTCTCAGGAGCGGACAACGCTTCCACCTCTAGACGCAACGGCTCATAACCATTAAAGTTTACGGTGATAGCGGCCGGTGAAACACCAGCTAACTCCACCAGGTCATCAGCGGTTTGCTGACTAATCGCAAAAAGATGTTTTTCTTGTCGGTAGCAATAGGGCAAGTAACGGGTGGTATACCATTGGCGTCCTGCATCGTATTTTTTTAAGCGTAAAGGTGCCAAATCATGAATGGTAATCCAACGTTCCACATTGGGTAAGACGCGCCCCAGACCGGGGCATAAACGCCGGTTACCTGCTGGAAAAAAGATAGCGGTCAGCGGGCTTTTTTGATGCAAGCGTTTGGCCACAACGGGCAGTACAGCTTGAAACCAAAAGATGCTGGCCAACGCTCCGGCAAAACGCTCATCCACCGCACAAAAGTTTAGGTGAGGCGCATTGGGCACCAGGGCCTGTAAGGCAGAAATGTCGGTGGCAAGAGCGTATACTGTTAAGCAATACTGCCCTGCCATGGCCTTCAAAGTGGCCTGAATATAGCGAGAGATTCCCGATTCACCGCTCTCGTAGGGCATCGCTAGAAAAAGAACGTGCTTCATCGAAAGATCACCTCCAGATTTTTTTTACTGGACTGAGTCAACGGGGCCGACGGGACCGACTGCTCTAACACCTCTTGCACCATAATACTGCGTAAATCGGTAATACTTTTTACATGTTCAGGAATCGTGCGGTTGCTAATGAGAAAGGCTTTAGAATCAGCATGGGCAGGATCATAACCGTGCATGCCGGGAATAGCGGTTAACCCCATATAAGAAGGCGTCATTAACCAGCCGGGAGAGAGTAGGAAAATCCATTCTCCAAAACGAGAATCAGAAAAGTCACAATGCCAATCTTTGAGCTGCTGAGGAGAAACTGGCGCGCCCTGCCCGGCCTCTTCAAAGGCATCCAGAACTTTGCCCAGGTGATGTTTAACGACAGAAGCATTATCTGCATTCGGGAACCAAAAGCGCGCCATCGTAGAGTCATACATGGCCACATAGTCTTCACCGTAAGTGAACCCCTGGGCTTTCATAGCCGCATCCACGGGAGAGATCAGGTCAACGGTACCAATCACGTCAGTCATACCATGATCCGAAAAAGCATAAAAAGCCACTTCGTCGTAATGTTCCTCTGCCAATTGCAAAATCGCTTCAAGCTCTTGCTCATACTCTTCTAGCTTGGCTTTGACCTTTTCATGGCGAGTGCCCACATTATGCATGAGACCATCTAAGCGGGGCTGATAAAGATAAGCAAAAGCAATATCTCCTTTGCGAATTTCTGCTTTCAGATCGTCTCGGCAAATGGACTCACTTTTGCGCCAATTAGAGCAGTGATAAGGCACATTGGCCGCCAGCAGTTGGTCAAACATCGTGGTTCCCGAAATAATCCCACCCGGTACAAAATAATCGTGTTTTTCTAAGTAATCGAAATAAGGCAGAGCTTTAAAGGGGACAGAGTACATTTCAAAGTATCCGGTAAAGCCATAAAATTTGGCCAATAACTTACTGAGTTGGTGGCGTACTCGCCACCGGTTAACCAGACGCTGAGGCAGATGAGAGAGCATTTTTAGCGACTTAAAAGGAGAGTTTTCAGGAGCGTAAAAAAAGCTGGACCAATGCTGATGCTCTTCAGGGTAAGCCCCGGTTAAAATCGATGGGTCTGCCGCTGAAGAAAAACCAAAAACCGTCTCCAGAGGTCGTGCATCTTCGACCCGATTTTTCATAAATCCATAATGGCGATAGACTTCCCAGCCCAGGGCATCAAAGAAAGCAAATAACGTTAATTTTTTCATCCTGTATTCTCCTTGTGTGTCATGCCTCTAACATAAGGTTTTTGATCAGTCTGAGACCATCAGCCATCCCCTTCACCTGATGTCAGAAAAAGCACAACACCTGTCAGAAAAATCTGACACCGCACGCCCCCTTCGACTGATACAAGCCACCCCCCTTTTCTCTTTAGAGTAGAAATAAGGAGAATAGACACCCATGAAAAAAACAGTCGTATGGATGAATGACCAGGCCCGCCAACAAGGCGGTGCAGAAACCTATATACGCAATACCGTAAAGGAGCTCAGAATAAAACACCCCGAATGGGAACATCACCTCTTGTATAGTCCCGGTCACACAGAGCTGGCTTTTCTCTCGCTTTTTGATAGCGCCTGGGTGATTCCTGACACCCAACAGCTGCACAAACGTCTGCAAACCATTCAGCCCGATTGGATTTATGTGCAGCAACTGCCCCATAATATACAATGGGAAAGCTTTTTTGCCCTTTGCCAGGAACACCAGTGGAAAACCCTGCGTTTTTTACACGACCATAAACTCTTTTGTTTACGCGAACACAAATATACCGCTCTGAGTCAAACCACCTGTACCCGCTCGACAGGCCTGCACTGCTACGCTTGCCCTGGATTTATCCAACGGAGTCAACAGCAATGGAAATTGAAAAGCCTTAATGCGCTCCAAACCCAACAGCGTTTACATCGTCATTTCGATGCGTTGGTGGTCGGTTCGCCCTATATGGCGAACGAGGCCATTGTTCACGGTCTGGATCCCGCAAAAATTCACGTACTTCCTTTGTATCATCAACGACCTGAAATCCGACCCACTGAACCTTTTTCAAAAGGGGTAAACCCGTCCTTCCGGTTTTTATTTGTGGGTCAACTCCTTCAGGGCAAGGGCCTCGACATCCTTTTTAAGGCGGTAAGAAAAACGTTGGATGACCTTGGCAGCAGCAATACCTCCAATACCCCCACATTTGACGTAGATATTCTGGGCACCGGCGCCCAGGAGTTCAAGCTACGCCAGCAAGTGAATCGCACAGGTCTTGTTTCAAAGGTGCATTTTCACGGGTGGGTACAAGATAAAACGTCCTACTGGCAAGAGGCTAACGCGCTGGTACTCCCCAGTCGTAGCCCTGAAACCTTTGGGCTGGTAGGGCTAGAGGCCATGGCCTATGGGCTGCCAGTGATTGCCAGTGATGTCGGTGGAATTTCCTCCTGGCTGACGGCAAAAAATGGGGACCTCTTTGCCTCTGGAAATGTAGACGCCCTTTCTCAGCTACTCACGGCCTATGTCAACAATCCCGAAGCAGTGGCACAGAAAGGACATAACGCTTACGCCACATGGTACACACACTTTCAAAGTGAGCACCACCTGCAACAGCTAAGTCAGTTATTCCAGGTGCTTTCTCCGCAAGCTAAAACACGCCAGCAGTATTCAAAATGCTAAGGCAAAGTGCTATACCCGTGCAGTATCAGATTTTTCTGACAGCAGTAGGTAAAGCTTGCTGATAGAGAAAAAGCAGCCCCATGCTTATGCTAAAGGTATCACGAGAAAAGGAGTTACAAAGATGTCTAAAGCACCACATCCCCCAGTCAAACTCAAGGAGGACCTTACCAGTGCCCCCCATCAATCTATTGCCCCAACCGAACAACGTGCCCCGCACTCCTGCTGGACCCAAAGTCGACACCCCATCGTTGAAAACGAGATTCAGCAATTGGTCTTCAATCTCCAACACAAGATTCAGCTTCACTTCTCACCCCAACATTATAGGGGGGTCGCCGTTACCGGTGGGTACGGTAGAGGTGAGGGAGGCATTCGTTATCAGCAGGGTCGAGCCACCGCCAATAATAATATTGATCTGATCTGGGTCGTGCCCAACGATCAGGACATCGGTCCTTTACAAACCCGCTTTAAAAAACAGGTGTCAGATCTCCTGAGTGCCACCTACGGCATAGATATCGATTGTTACTTCATTCATGAAAAGCATCTCAAACGCCTGCCCTGCCTGGTGATGCTCTATGATGTTAAATTTGGTCACAGGGTCATTGTCGGTCACGAGGAGGTGTTGAAACAAAGCATAGACTATACCGTCAACGATATTTTGCCCAGCGACATGCGCAATTTAATGGTTAACCGAGCCACACTCCTCCTTTTAAACCAGTGGCTCCTGCAACAGTTTCAGCAGCAACAGCCCCATGCAGCAGAAGTCCCTCAGGCTCTCTATGATCGCATTATCAAACACACCACCAAAGCCATCATTGGCTATGGGGATGCCCTGCTATTCTCTCAGGGAGACTATCACTGGTCTTACACCGAAAAAGATCGCCTGATGGGAATTCAGGTCAATTTGCCCGTCACGCTGAGAAGCTTATACAGTCAAGCCATTCGCTATCGCTTTGACCCCGTGGGCTTTGACAGCCAAAAATTGGGCGTCCCCCAACGAAGCCCTGAGGCTTTATTACAATGGCAACATGAGCTGTTGCAATTTTTTTCGTCGTGGCACCTGGCTTACGAAAACTGGCGCATGCAGAGCAATCGCAAAGACTGGGAGCATTACGCCGAACACAGCCTGACCCATGCAGCGTCCGCTGAAAATAGCTACCGGGGCGTCTTACTTCGCAAAGTTAAACATTTTGTTCGAAATCAGGCTCCTTCTCAATGTCTCTCGTGGAAAGCCCGCCTGGGACTAAAAGTGAGTGAACCGGCCAGTGCACTCAGCGCGATTTTCCCCTTTGTGGCGTATACCCACAAGCGTCCTGGTTTTGTTAACGAGCAACTGCTGCTCAAACCCGGATCAAATGCCGAAACCGTGTTGCACCGTTACCTGCAGTGTTGGGGAAGCTATTTGGATCCAAGCCTGATTGCAAAAATGCGTGAATGGGAGCGATGTGCACAATGATTTGCTTAACCGGAGATATTCATCATGAGGGACTCAACACAGGGAATCAGCAACACAGCGATCGATCTGAGATTCAAACCGCTCTCGATTTTTTAAAACTGTTGGAGTCTTATAATGTCAAAATGACCCTGTTTGTGTCAGGAAAGACCTTTCAAGAGTCCCCCAAAGCCACCGAAGTCCTGGCTCAACATCCACTGGTCGAGGTGGGTGGACACAACTGGGATTGTTTTGAGCCCAGCTTGTGGCACCGCTTTTGGAATAAGGCCACCGGCTCTTACAACGGCCCCCGGTGGTATCAACGCTGGGATGTAAACAAAACCAAACGCACCATCGAGGCGGTGACTCAAACCCCAATGCGCTGCTGGCGCAATCATATGTATATGCATGGTCCCCACACCGAGCAAGTGCTCGCAGAAGCAGGGATCGCGATTTGCTCCGATGGCGTAAAAAAAGCCAGTAATGGATTGGAGTGGCACCCCGCAGGCCTCTATAATTTCCCGCTGAACATTATGCCTGACCATGAGCATATTTATCATGCGGAGCGCACCCCAGAATGGGTAGAGGCGTGGGTTAAACGTTATGACTGGAGCGATGATTTCGGATCAGCCTCTTACCCTGTAGACGTCTGGGCTGACAAGGTTCTGGCACAGCTGCAACACAACGAAACCACGGGCCAAATTTCTCACCTCATTCTGCACCCCCTAACCATGTATCTTTGTGACCATTACGCCAGTGCGCAACGCATTTTGAACTATTTGTCTCAGTGTGAAACGATTCATATGCAAGACCTGATCCCACAAACAAACACCCTTACGCCAGCCGCGACCGAAAGGAACATGCAATGCCGTTAATCTCTATTATTATGCGCACCAAAAATAGCGAGGATACCCTTGCTGAAGCCCTGAGCAGTCTTTTTCAGCAATCGCGACAAGATTTTGAGCTGATTATTGTAGACTCCGGCTCGGTAGACCAAACCCTTGCGATTGCCGCTCATTACCCTCACCGCTTGTTTCAGATTGCCCCTGAAGATTATTTCCCAGGCAAAGTTCTGAACGCTGCGGCCGAACAAGCCAGGGGAAAATACCTTGTCTTTCAAAACTCCGACGTCATTCTGATGGGGCCCGATGCCCTAAACAATCTGGTGGTTCCCCTTGAGAGTACCCCGACAGTCAACGCCTCTTTTTCGCGACAGGTCCCCCGGCCTGAGGCGGATCTTTGGGTTCAGCAAGATTATGCCAAGGCTTTTCCCGCCCAGGGACCGGCTCCGATCTGGATGCATTATTCACTACCCTTTGCTGCGATGCGACGAGAAACCTGGCTGGATCACCCCTTTTATAGCTGGGCCTGGGGCTCTGAGGACACCGAATGGGGCATGCGTCAGCGCCGACAGGCTCCTGAATCGATTGTCTATGTACCCGAGTGCGAGGTCATGCATCTTCATAATTACACTCTGTCACAAATTCACGGACGACGGTTTATTGAAGGAGAAGCTGACGCCTGGATGCGGCAAGGTCAACCCCGCGTTTCACTCAGCTATAAGCTACTCCGTGCGGGGGTACAGGCCCTAAGAGATATAAAGGCAAACTTCAAAGAGCATCCGTTCTCAGTGAAAGAGGCATACTATGCACTCCCTCGTCGCCTTTACTGGGAGTGGGCCCATGAACAGGGCTTTAAGCATGGAGAGCGCCGCCTGAAAGATCAAAACCTGGGGGCTGATCAGGGGCAACAGACCGTACTGAACAGCCATTACGCCAAACGCTAAAGGGGATTTATCAGACTTTTCTGACAGCAAAGGGTAAGCCTTACTGATAGGGCCAGAGCTCACGGGCGCTTATGCTAAAGGTATCACCAGAAAAGGAGACCCCGCCATGAATATGACACAAAAGGATCAGGAGCTTTGGGTACTGCATCTCAAGAACTTAAGGAGCCAAAACGTCAACAGTTTTTCACAATCTGTTGACCATGTGTTTGCTCAGCGCCCACGCACCCTGGTGCTTAATTGCAAAGAACTTCAAACCCTCGACTACCAGGGCTTAAAAGCCCTCTTAAGCTGTCTCAAAAAGAGTCTGGATAGCGAATGCAAACTCTACCTTCAGGCGCTGGCTGCCGGGCCTCGCATGATTTTAGAAGTCACGCGCACCCTACAACTTTTTAATGAGATGGAGGTCTAACAACATGTTTCCCACCACCAATCATGTCTTCGTTCACTGTGGATTTAGCGATCAACAACAGGTATTTCAGGAACAGTGGCAACAGTTTTTTAGCCACATGCACCCGATGTGTCTGCCCGTGGGCAACCAGCCCCTCATCTTATGGGTATTAGAGGCCCTGGCCAAAGCCAATTTGACCTCGGTAACCTTGATCGATCCTTACCTCAAACAGCGGCCTGAGCTCCACCAACAGCTGAAAGAAAAAGCCCGATCCATTTATGGTTTTTCGCTCAATTTCACTGATCGTAGGGAGAATGTTCCTGCAAAAATTAAACCGGTGCTTTCAATAGACGGCGTGAATCTGCATGTTTATGACCCCGACACACAGCAACTCCAAAGCCAGCCACTTCAAAATATGAAAGATTATTACCACGAGAACATGCGCAGCGCCTCTCATTGGCAGAATTACGTGACCCTGCCTTATTTTAAAAGCATGGGTCAGGTGAGTATGGGAGAGCACTGTAAAGTCCATAATAGAAGCCTCTGTAGGCAAAGTATTTTAGGTAAATATGTCGTACTCAGCGATGAAAGTCAGGCCATTGGAAGCATTATTGGAGACTATGCCCACTTAGGTCCGCAAACACAGGTTTTTGGCAGCATCATTTTGCCCCATACCCGTTTGGGAAGCCATCTTCATGTGCTCGGAAAAATTGTCAGCGGTTCCTATCTCATTGATCCGCTGTCAGGCGCCTGGACCCCCATGGATCCCGTATGGTGTAGAGCGCAAAAACATTACGCGCTATAATGACCCCATGCAGGAAAATGAAGCGTTTTTCAGTGCCGAAGGACCCACCCCGCAAACCGTTGCGGCTCAGTCCACTTCAGCATCTCCACTTTCTCACCTCGCTCCGCGTGGGCTGTTAAAAGACCTGCGTAAAAATCTAATTTGGGTCTTTTTATGTGCCTGCTTTGGCGCTGTGGGGGGCTTAGGCCTGGCCTGGAATATTACGCCCGTTTACGAATCTCGCACGGTAATGATTCGCCACGTCAAAAACACCAGTACCAACGCCAGCTTGTACAATGAGCCCGAAATCCGCACTATCCTCGAAACCGTTAAGCTGCGAGAAAACCTAGAAACGCTCAAAGCACGATTAGACCTTGAAGCAAAACCCGAAGATCTGTTTAAGCAAATCGAAGTCAAACCCGGTCAGCGCAGCGATATTATTCAAGTTTTGGCCCAGGCCAAAACCCCCCAATTAGCGGCTGACATGGCTCAAACCATGAGCGAAATTTTTCAGTCTAGCTCCGCTGGACTTTCTCAAAATGTGGCCCGCCGCGTGTACGCCTTCCGACAATCCCAGCGCAAACGCTTTGAGGAACGCCTTCAGCAAGCCCAACAAGCCCTGAATCTGTTTCAAAAAAAGCACAAAATTGCGTTCTTTGAAGACAGCACCCGTTTATTACTAGAGCAAATTAAGCAGCTCGAACTGGATCTGGAACGCGCAAAAATTCAGCAAAATCGTGACAGAGAGGCCATTGCCAGCATCTCAGAGAAACTGCAGCAACGCCCTGAAAATATTCGTGTCACCCAAACAGTACGTTACCGAAACCGGGTGCGCTACCAGGAACTTGAAAGCCAACTTCAAGCCTTACTCAAGCGTTACACCCCCCAAAACCCCAAGGTAATTGCCCTGCAAACCCAAATGGACGCCCTGGCCACTGAGGATCCAGCGGGTATTCCTGAAGAAGAGAGCTACGGCATGGATCCTGTAGTGCGGGAGCTAAAAATTGATCAGGCAGAGCGCATCACGGCGATGAATGGACACATCAAAACCCTTCAACAATTAAGTCAACAAATTAAGGCTCAGCGGGCCCAGCTCAAAAAGTTAGCAGCCCTCGAAAGCGAAGTCAAAGATCTCCAGCGCCACATCGATCGCGAAAACGAAAATCTACGTGAAAATGACTATCGTCTGAGTGAGTCAGAAAACGATATGGAAGCACGAATTTCTGCCTTTGATATTCTGGAACCCGCCACGCCACCAGAGAGCCCCCTCCCCACCCGTAAAAAACTGTTGGTGCTGGCAGGCGTTTTTGCAGGTACCTTTGTCGGCCTCGGGGGCAGCGCCGTCCGCAGTATCCTCAGCCCCAACCTACACTATCCCGAACAAATGGATCTGATCGGATTAGAGCCCTTAGGGGCCTTATCTTCGGACGTTTCTAAAACCCTAACCCTGGGCCATCAGGTGGTAAGTACCGGCCAGCGATTAGCTGCCGAGGAATCGCCGGCCCTACTCATTATTAGTGCTCCCAAAACCGGTGAAAGCAAAGATTTCATGGCACAATGTGATGTCTGGTTTTCTCAGCATACACTTAAAACAGCCATCATTAAATCCCCAGAACACGCACTCTTACCTACCCACGACCTGGGCCATTGGCTCTACGAAAAAAATGCGCCCCTACCTTTACCCCTGACGCTTCCCTCAGAAGGTAAGCAAACAGATCAAGCAGAGGGGCTTTATCATTTTGCTTTTCAAAAACAAGACCGCCTCCCCTTATTAGACAAACTCTCCACACTCTACGACCATTACGGTATTGAGCTCATTTTGTGGGAGCTGGCCTCACCGACGGAAGTTTACGACTTGTTTATTCAATTGTCGGCACAGGCCAAAGGAGTGATTTGGGTGTTAGACGCAAAAACAAGCCCTCACCAGGCTCTAAAACAATGGTGTAAGGCAACCCCCACCCTTGCCCACAAAGGAGTTTGGCATGAAAAAAGCTAAATACAGCGTGACTTTTGCCATGCTTCTGGGGGGCAGTCTCGTGAGCAGCCTGAGCAGTTGCTACCAGTTTAAGGCCGAAGACCGCCCCGCAGAGGCGATACAGCGAAAAGCAATGCAACGGGAAGAAGCCCAAAGCAAGGCAGAGCGAAAGCTCAGTTCCGCTCAGGTGACGGCCTGGCTAGAGATACTTCACCGGACACAAGCGCCCCTGGACACAATTCAAGCTGGAGATGGCTTTAACTTAGACGTTTATAACGAGCCCGAACTCAGCCTTAAAGGGTTAATTGTGCAGCCCGACGGTTTTTTACATATTCCCCTGATTGGCCCCCTGCAATTACAAGGAAAATCGGTAGAGCAAGCCCGTCAACACATTGAGCGCGCACTCAAAGCCTATATTCGCGAACCCCGCGTTACTTTACTGCCCTTTCGCTTCGCGGGTCGCAGTATTACCCTGATGGGAAAATTCAACCGGCCCGGCAATTATGCGATGGACCGGCCCCTCAAGATGGTAGAAGCCCTTGCTCTGGGCGAAGGTCTGGCAGTGGGGATTATTAAAAACGATAGCACCGAGCTGGCCGATCTAAAACGGGCGTACGTGGTGAGGAGATCAGCGCATTTTGCCCATCGACTTTTATGCCCTGATTAAACAGGGACAGACCCGCTTTAATATTCCAGTACTGCCCGGTGACTATATCTATATTCCCTCGGTAGCACAGCAAGAGGTGTATGTACTCGGCGAGGTCTTTCAACAAAACGCCTTTAACTACCGCGAAGATATGACGCTCTCTCAGGTGCTGTCTTACGCCAAGGGCGTCCAACCCGGCGCTTATCTCAAACAGGTCCACGTCATTCGCGGCTCCCTTGAAAACCCCTACCGGTATATTGTTGATTACGAAAAAATATTGGCAGGCACCACCGAAGATGTTCCGCTGGAAGCTGGCGATATATCTATTGCCACCCGGACCCACCCAGCAGTTTGAAAGTGTCATGAAAACCATCTTACCTTTGTTACAAACGGTCCAGGGTGGGGTTACTGATCTACGAAGTGATTCAAAATAACCGGCCCAGTGCCGCCCCCCCGATAAGGAGTACCCCATGAGTCTCTCAGAACGCGCCTTACTGGTCGAAGATGACGAGAGTTTAAGACTATTGCTGACACAAATGCTGGTGAACGAGGAGCTCATCTGTAGATGCTTTCGAGAACGCTGAAGATGCCTGGATTCATTATCAACAGCGTACATGCCATCGATTATCGCCTCATTTTATCTGGACTGGGTGCTGCCTGCGCAAAACCGGTCTGGAAATGTGCCAGCAAATTCGCCAGCGGGAAGACAGTGCTGCTGCATATATCTGGGTCATTACCTCCCGGAACAGTCCCCAGGATTTGTTACAGGTGCTCAAGGCCGGAGCCAATGAGTACCTGAGTCAGCCCCTCGATATAGACCTGTTGACGGTGCGTATTCGTGTGGCTCTACGCCAAAGCGAGTGGGTGCAGCAGCACTATCTCGCTGAACAAACACTCAATCGATATCAGCAGGGGTTAAAAGCCCAGGTCGAAGAACGCACCCAACAAATGCGAGCCCTGGCCGCACGCCTGATCGAGGTGCAAGAATACAGCAAACAACGGATTTCTCGCGAAATTCACGATGAGCTGGGACAAGTCATGACAGCCCTGAAGCTCGAATTGAGCTGGATCAAGCAGCGGGTAGAAGCTCCTGAGCTGACCCAAAAATTGAGCGGATGCTGCCCATGGTCAGCGACACGATTCATACCATTCAACGCATTTGTGCCGAATTGCGACCAGGCATTCTCGACGACCTCGGACTGATTGCCGCCATTGAGTGGTTTACCCAGGAGTTTGAAGAGCGGACACAGATCCGTTGTCACGTGCAGCTTCCTGAAGATATCACCCTCTCTTCAGCGCTGAGTGTTGCCCTCTTTCGTATTACCCAGGAATCCCTCACCAACATCATGCGGCATGCCCAGGCCAGTGAGGTAAACGTGCGTCTCGAAGAGAGCGGCCATGGGCTACAATTGTATGTTCAAGACAATGGGCAGGGCATGGATGTGGATAGCATTCGTGACAATCCTCGCTCCATTGG
>CAWCRG010000017.1:0-363073 GCA_963797915.1 Candidatus Sericytochromatia bacterium | reverse complement strand
AACGAAAGTAGGTTTTTTACATAGCAACTATCTAAGCCGTTGTGAGTACTCATAAAGCCTTACTCAGATAAAACGACATCTATAATTTGATTGATTTTTTGCTTGGCATTTTGCTCCAGATTTTTCGGTAGAAAGCATCTAATATCAAAATTCTGGCCACGTAATCAGGCTCATTTATCACCTCAAAAATATACTCTTCTACATAATTATCATGTTCTTTCTTAAAACAATCAAAACTTACCGTAGAAGATACTATTTTTGTACTCAGATACTCACTACAGTCATTCGGAAAGGTGTCTATTTGTTTTAAAAAAAGCTCATCACCGTGATATGTAACGGGTAAAAAATCATGAAGAACGTAACCCAAGATTACTTTGTTCTTGAGATAGTACTGAGATACGAAAGAACCGTTTTTATGTTCAACCAAAGTGAAAAGCTCCTGGTTTATCTGAATGTCTCCGATGCTCTTTGTGAGATAGCCGGGTATTTTTATTTCTGCCCTGGTTTTGCCCAAACCTCTGACTAAAGGGGAAAACTCGTATGAGTCACTTAAGTTTTGATTGAGTAAAACTCCTCCCATTGCCCCTTGAGCAGGATTGCCCAATTCCCTTTTCACCTCAACAATAGGAGAAGGGTACTGATTTGACTGGGACCTTGCGGGCAGGTAAACCATTAGAAGCATTAGTATACCTAGCGGTATTTTCATATTACCCACATATGAACTCATAAATATCTTACCCATTTCCATTTGCTCCTTGACACTCTGCTTGCCAGCGCCCCTGATTGTTTCTTATCAGTTTGACTTTTATATTATTGCTTTGACTGAGTTTATTTAAGTTGATATTAAGGGTCGGATTATAGCCAAGAGAAAGAGCAACATCTAGATCGACCCCCATTACAAAGATGGTGCTACTGTAAGGATGATTTTTAGGAAGTCCGCCTAATATTTTCTTGTGCCGATGGTCCAAGTCCAGCTAAAATATTTTTGCTTCCTACGTAAAAAGAAGACTCATCTCGCTTTAACCCTTCTGCGCAACCCAAGTTACCTTTGCAAGCAGATTGAATTAATAAATTTGCTGTTCCCTGTCTGTTCTCAACTTGATAAGTTATGGGTTTAGCCTCCGGGAAGTTTGGAGCCACACCCCCTAATCCTGTTTTGGGATCGTATATGGTACTAACTGAGTAAGACTCATTGCTATTCAAGTTTGTGGTAATCGGAGTGGACGTAATTTGCGCATTACATTGCAAACAATGCTTAGCCAAATTTGTTGCTTTTCGTGCTTGTGGGGTATTCGTACTGGGTAAAATAACAAGCGTAAGATCCGGTCGTTCATCTACAGAGCCGTCATTTTTGACCGTTCTAGAATCGAAATCGTATATTTTATGAATTTTAAAAGTTCCGTTTCCAGAAACGCATTTGCCAGGATTTTTTATTTCGATTTCCGAAGGATTGGTAGGTGAAGAGTAAGCGATTTGAAACGGGATCCCTACATTATCGCGAACTTGTCCAGAACCAAAGTTAACCACGCCAGCCTCCGCAGGGGCTTCCCCTTCCGCCGCCACCCGAAAATCACCCCCACCCGCCTGCGTCTCTGTGGGTAAAAAGTCAGGAAACAGCAGCTGATAAAAACGCACCTGGCGCTTGGGTTCCACTTTCTCCTTGTCCGTTAACACCTGCTGAATCACCGGCACCCCAGGCTGAATTTGACCGCTGGCATTTGTAGCCACCGTCGCAGCAGCATCAACACCCGACTGCTTGTCTGTCACCACGATCTTTAACTGGCCCGTGTTGCGACCCGAGGCCGTTCGCACAATCTCGTAACTGATCTCCGGCGGGCTCATATCCACACCCACCTGCGCAAAATCCCGCTCCCGCTCTTTGCCCGGCTGCTTTGCGTTCTTCAGCACGATGTTGTACTTGCCTTCGGGTACAGTTGTCCTTGCAGCCGTCCCAGCTCAGGATTTGGCTGCGACCGTGTAGTTTTACACACTGAACGCTTCTTCGTTGGCGACACACCAACTCGTTATGCTTGCATAAGCCTGCAGTGGATTAAAGTCTCATTGAACCTCAACTTTATGGGGCAGAAGAAAGCTTCAAGATGGCAAGCTTTGAATATATTCCGTGACATAGTCAAACAGAATATTTTTTATCTCAGCAGACAGGTCAGACTTTATAAGACCCTCATATAAAATAGTGTCTTCTCCATACATCAGGTACTGCTTGATGTAATTGCCTTCAGGAAACACGTACAAATTTAATGGCTGTCCCGAAGATGCTCTTAAACTTTCAGGCAGAAAATCAGAATGATTTGTTTGACGGGTAATATATTCGATGATACTTTGTTTTTCAACATATCGATATAGATCAACGGGCTCTAGTAAAAGATAACCGGCTATTTTTCCTGATTGTACAACAGCAATGCCTTTGGAATCACCGCCTAAACAGAATGGAAATTTTGATCACAAACTGTATGTAGTGGTCAAATGTCGTTAGCTGATAATGATCATTATATCCTTTCTTAAACTGACTCACAGACAGATCTACCGCTACTGGAAATAAACAATTGGGTAGGGGACCTATTATTGTTTGATCAATGTTTTCATATCGAAGAAACCCCAAATTCAAAACTTCAGATGTTGCCTGCGGAATCAAACAAAAATAACTGATAACTGCAACCAGACTCATTCTACAAAGTGAAGAAATTACTTTCATAAACACGTTTGCTCCCATATTACTCTTCTATTTTTACCAGTACCAGTATCGCTAATTTTGGTTAGTAAAAAGTCTATATAGTGCGTTTCACCACCATTTCTTATAGTAATTCTCAAAAGAGCCTGAACCACTACCTTGAAGCGAGTCTCTTATTCTATCCAAATTTATTCCTGAAAATAACAACTGAGCGTAGCCTTTATTGTTAAGCTTTAAATTGGAAGACAGCTTAAACTTAGACATATCTGACATAACTCTGGCTAAAGTTGGACTATTAGACAAATACTGGTTGTACATTTGATTATATGAAACACCTCTATTAGTCAAATAAGCAGCATTAGTAGCTTGGTCAAATCTTATTACTTCATCGTTCGCAAGATTAATTAAAACTTGAGCATCTACAGACAAGAGGTTTGCTCTATTTTCTTTCCCTAAAGCATTTGCTACTTTCCCTTGAGATCTAAGAATTTTCGTTTCCGTAAACAAGGCGTTTGCAGCATTTCTTTTTTCATTTATTTTTGCTTGCTTTTGTTGCGAAAAAGGGAATTGCAATTTGAGATTTGTACCGGAGCTCACACCAGGAACATCTATAACACTCGTCATTACATCTCCAGGTCCCAATGGTTGATAGTTGCTCTGAGTAGGTAAAATAATAGCAGTCAAATCAGGACCTTCAGGATCGAAATCATACATTAAGCTTAGCTCAAATTGACTTTTTCCTGAAGTACCGTTGGCTTTATATGATTGACACTTTAAGGGTCTTAAGCCTTTATAAGTAATCGGTTTAGAAGACTGGATATTTATGTTACTCCTAGAAGTGACTTCCCCCAGTACTTGTGTTTTGTCTAAATAATCAAGTAGATCATCAATGGAGTCAGATGGAGTATTGGTTATTTTAAAACTGTTTTCTGTAGGAGTGAATGTGGGATAAATTATGTTATAGATTGCAATATATTTCTTTTCCAGAATCGTTTCTGTTTCCAACTCCTGAATAATAGGAACTCCAGGAATTATATTTTGAGCAACTTGATTTAAGGTCAGCTCTTTTACACCAGTTTGGGGATCGTGAGCAGTAATTTTAATTTTGGCTTTAGTGGGATCGTCTTGAGAAGTTTTTAGTAATTGATAAGTGATCTCCGGCGGGCTCATATCCACACCCACCTGCGCAAAATCCCGCTCGCGCTCCCTCCCCGGCTGCTTCGCGTTCTTCAGCACGATATTGTACTTGCCTTCGGACACAGCAGCGCCCTCAAACAGGCCGTCCCAGCTCAGGGTTTGGCTGCCGGATCCAGTGTAGGTTTTGTACACCTGGCCGTTTTTGCGAATTTCAACGGTCCAGCTGGCTCCGGTGTTGTCCACATCCAGCACGTCAAAGCTTACCTGTTTTTTGGTGCTGTCTTCGTGGGGCGAGAACCAAGTGTTGTCGGGGATCGAAAGCTTGAGATTGTCTTTGGGCGGGCGGCTAGAGGCCGTGTTGCCCACATAGTCTTCGGCGATCAGCTCAAAACCAAACTCACTTTCGGGGCTGCCCTGTTGCCCACTATGATAGGCACTGTAACCACTGAATTCAGCACTAAACTCGCCCGTTTCGCTGTCAAAAGAGACGCTGGGTGCCAGAAGCTGCTGAGCCTCTGAATCGAAATGCACCTGAAAACGACTCTCGTTGATCCCAGTCTGATAATTTCTTGTGTTACGCTCTAAAACCTTAGCGCGAATGATTCCCACATCAGCATTTTGTGTCGGCATCACGCTCACATCGCTAATCACCGGAGGATCATTGTCTACCCTTACCTTGTAATTAAAGACCCGCTGGGTCACCGCGTGAATCAAAGCAATACGGGCCATGCCATTATCAGAGATGGCCAGATTATTCGGGTTCCAGTCAATGCTAGATTGAGAGCCGGTGCCATTAACACGCAGCAGTTCTTGGTCATTAAAATCAACACTTAAAAACCAACCCACGTTGCGATCGTCAATGACGTCTAAGTCAACAGCGTCATAAGCGCCGTTTTGATCAGCGGGTGAGACACTCCCCCGCTGATTATCTTCATCTCCGGGCACCATGCCGTAAACGGGATTGCGATTTCTAATCGCAAATAAAACGGGGGTATTATCGGGATCCGTCGGTTCATTGTCACCGTCACCGTCACAAGCCACTTGCGTCAAAACCGGTGAGCCTCCAGCATCTAGCACCGATGTACCATCTGAGTTTTTAAGCGGGGCAAAGCAGCCCGAGTTACCGTCATCGTCAGTGGTTTCGCAGGTGTGAAAAGAAGCGGCAAAGTTAAAGAGCGCACAGCTACCCCCCGCGTTTTTGCTACAGGTTAAGCGCACATCGTAAATGGGGTAACCACTGCCTTCATATCCTTTAATGCTGTCACAGGCGGCAATTACTCCCCAATCACCACTCGCCGTCTCGCGCACTTGACAGCGACGGTGATAAGGGATACTCCAATAATCACGATAGACAGTGGGATCGTCCTCAAAGCTCATGCGACAACCTCTAGAGGTAAATTCGCCGGTATAGCTGTCAGGCCCCCAGGAATATTTCACATTAAAATCACCGGAACGGTATTTTAAGTACTCTTGATAAATATTACTATCGGGGCCAATGGGGTTGCTAAAGGGCTGAGTGGAGCGAATATGCTCCATAATGGCTTTGCGATTGGCCACACGATCTTTAGAAAACCGTATTTGAGGGATCGAGCTTAAAAGAGAAGGTTGTGTTGTGTTGTGTTGTGTTGTGTTGTGTTGTGTTGGCGGCTGACAGCCAGCCAGAACGAAACAGAACAACACGAACGCATACGCGGAATGTTTAAAACAGATCAAAATAAATACCCCTTAGAAAAACGTGTAAAGATCGTAATGACTCAGATTATCGATAATCATAACATTACGATCTTTCATTTTCTAGTTAAATTTAGATTAATTAGAAAAGGGGATTAATTCAGACTAAAAGAATAGCTCTGTTGACCTTCGGCTCCGGCATCGTACACCCGCTCTTCGATCGTCACTTCTTGCTTATGGTTGACCACCATGAGCAGGGTAGAACGGGTACCGTAGTTTGGCGTTT
Organism: Candidatus Sericytochromatia bacterium; assembly: GCA_963797915.1. Lineage (GTDB taxonomy): Bacteria > Cyanobacteriota > Sericytochromatia > UBA7694 > UBA7694 > CAXRDE01. Next base: position 357,290 of record CAWCRG010000017.1, on the reverse strand, counting down.
TAACAAAGGCCGCTGACAATGCGGTTTCGACCTCAGGGGCCAGGCCGGTGCTCGGCAGCATATGGGTCGGATAGGTGCGCTCATTTTGCATGATGGCAAAAAGGTCGTCAAAAAACGGGGTGCGGCAAGAGACAGCACGGGTAAAGGCCACCTTGCTTTCTTCGGCTTTGGGCCAGGAATCACTCAATACCCCATTGCTCAGTGCATAAATGCCGCGACGCAAAGAGCGCGGGCGCTCGCTGTGGTTGGAGTAATACATGAGCTGCTGCATATCGCCCACCAATAGATTAAAGCCAGCGTAGCGATGTTTCTCGTTTTCGGCTTTGGCGATATAGGTGAGGGGATCTTGCCGACTCTCTAAAAACTGACGCACCAACATGCCGCGACTCAGCCGCTGTGGATCTTCTGGAAGATTGACTTCGGTGGTGCTACGCACATTCGTGACGGCGGCAAAGTGCCCCGAGCGCGCCATGCCCGCCCAGGTGCCGCCAGCGACTTTGTCTTGCCCTGCATAAATCTCGGGTTGGGTATTCCAGGGAGCCAGGGGTTGCGTTTCACGTTGATAAGCTTCATCGCGATTGGCGATAAAAATAAGCGGATATTCAGGATGGACTTTCCATCCCCAGACGACTAAACACATGATGTTTTAAATTCCCCTTCGGTACACGTACTGATTTCAAAAGGCGTTAAGCGTATTGTCGCATATGTTCTTTTTTTTGTCTCAGTACTTCTCGGGGGAAAACACACATAAATGCGTTACAATACCTATCAGCATAAGGCTCAAAATAAGAGGAGATCATTTCCATGAGCACCCCACCAAAAGATCCATTGCGTGCCCTTAGCAGTCGGGTGCTGCGCCAAATTGCACGTCACCTTAAAATCAAGCACTATTACCGCAAATCCCCCTCCAAACTGCGCCGTGGCATTACGCGCGATTGTACCCAGCGTCACCCCGAAAATACCCAGGCCGAAATTCAACGCCTGGTGAATCAATTCACGGCTGAACCCACTCCCAAAAGTGCAGCGCCTACGCTTACTGTGACACCAGAGAGACCCGTCACCCCACCCGTTACCCCGCCGGTTAAAAACCTTCGCGCCCTCGAAGAGGCCGTAGAAGACCGTCAGGCCGCCGAGCGCAAAGCCATTGAAGAACACCGACTCCGCTATTTATTTAGCCCCTCCCGGTTTGTACACAAAGGCACCCACGAAGACTTTATCTTAGAAAAAGACGAAGAGATCGAGCTACCCGACTACTACGCCGAAAACGAGCTGGTGGCCCTGCCCATTGACCCGTACCGTTTTTATGTCTACTGGGATTTTGACACCGCCCGTCAGGTTGAGGTCGAAGGCGTTTTGGCCCAGGCCCCCGATGTGTTTATGCTCAGGGTCTCTGACGTCACCGGCATTGTGTATAACGGCAGCAACGCCCATTCCACCACCCTTGAGCCCTGTAACCCCCTCATTAAGGAATGGTATCTCAACACCCAACAGCACGACCGCAATCTTTGCATTGAGCTGGGGTATCGCCATGCAAAGGGCTTTGAGGTCTTGCTCCGCTCCAACACCGTCTATATTCCACCCGCCACCGTTTCCCCCATTCGTCAAGACAAATTCGCCCAGTTTGTGCCCTCCCGTCCGGTGGCCACCGATCGCCTGCTAGAAGACACCCATCGCCCACTCACCCTACCCGCTGGGGACCGCGAGAACGCAGCTGCCGAGTCTCTGGTGGGCGCATTTTTTGAAACCTATCAGCCCACATCCATCCAGTTTAACCCCACGCCACCGGCAAGTCCCGTGGCAACACCCGCCATAGCAAGAGCCGCTCCGCGGGCCTTTGTACCGGAGCCCCCCACAGCCCCTGCGCCAGAGCAACACACACACACCACGCCTCCAGCGGTCAACTGGAGACCGGCCCCCAGCCGTGCCGTCTTCTTAAAGCAGCCTGAGGCACCTCGCACTGAAGCCATGACGTTCGAAAGACCCGCAACCGTCAACGCCCAGGGCGATCAGAGCACCCGAGGCTTTAATCAGCAAGAAACCGAAAGCTGGCTCAGCGAAGCCGGAGGCCGTGAGATCAAAAACTGGCTCGGCTTACCTTACGATGTGCGCTGGTTTAGTGATTTCCCCACCGATGCCTTGCCCATGATGTTTGAGCAATGGATTACCGACCCTTACGATCAGGCCCTGATGATCTCTTATGCCATTTGGCCCTGGGAAATCACAGAGTACCTGCCCTTAGGTGCCAGTGACGCCATGCTTCAGAAATTTCTGGGTGCAAGTCTGTTTAGCTGGTTTAGACAGGCCGGTAGCGAGCGCATGGTGCGCTGGCAAACCCAGCCCGGTGGCAGTGAACAAATACATTGGCTACGGCCTCAGGGTGCCTCAGAACACTACTGGTCGGGCAGCTTGCAGCCCCAGCGTCAGCAGCATGTTCACCCCTGGGAAAGCTGGCCTCCAGCCCCCACAGCCAACGCGGCCCTCTCTCTGGCCTCAGGAAGTGGGGTTTTCCGCTCATGATACAGAAAAGCTTTGAATCCCCCGCTTTAGAGATTGATCCCATTGGCTATCACGCCATGGTGCTTCACGCCCATCTGCCCTATGTACGCCACCCGGAGTATGACTACTTTCTCGAAGAACACTGGCTTTATGAGGCCATTACCGAAACCTACGTGCCTTTATTGGTGATGTTTGAAAACCTGGTCAAAGACGGCATTGATTTTCGCTTAACCATGACCATGACCCCGTCACTGCTGGCCATGCTGGCGGATCCTTTGCTTCAGGATCGCTACCTCGTATACATTGGCCGTCTGGTGGAGCTGGCCGAAAAAGAAGTGGTGCGTACCCGAGGGGATAGCCAGTTTCACCCGCTGGCGCTGTATTACGCCGACCGCTTTAAGGCCACCTATACCCTGTTTAACGATACCTATCACCGCAACTTGGTCAACGGTTTCAAAAAATTTCAGGATTACGGCTGTCTTGAAATTGTCACCTGCTGTGCCACCCACGGCTTTTTACCGCTGTTTCAAATGTACCCTGAGGCCGTGCAGGCCCAAATTGAGGTGGCGGCCCAGAGTTATACAAAGCACTTTGACCGCAGCCCACGGGGCATTTGGCTGGCGGAGTGCGGCTTTTACCCCGGTGCCGATCGCTTTATTAAAGCGGCGGGCATTGAATTCTTTTTTACCGACACCCACGGCGTGGTCAACTCAACGCCCCGCTCTCGCTACGGCGCTTACGCCCCCATTTTTTGCCCCGATACCGGTGTGGCTGTTTTTTGCCGAGACCGTGAGTCCTCAGAGCAGGTGTGGAGTTCAGAAATAGGCTACCCTGGCGATCATTACTTTAGAGAGTATTACCGCGACATAGGCTACGATCTTGACTTTGACTATATTAAAGATTATGTCCAGCCCGACGGCACCCGCAAAAACACCGGCATTAAGTATTACCGCATCACGGGCAAAACCGCCGAGAAGCAGCCCTACAATCTCGAAATGGCGCGCCAAAAAAGCGATATCCACGCCAACCATTTTGTTCGTAGCCGGGCCGAGCAGATCACCAATTTAGCCCACGTCTTCAACGGACACAAACCGCTGGTACTGTCTCCCTACGATGCAGAACTCTACGGTCACTGGTGGTTTGAAGGCCCCGAATGGCTCAATTTGGTCATGCGCAAAGCCGCCCATAACCAGTCCACCTACAAAATGACCACGCCCTACGAGTATTTACTCAATAACCCCACCCAACAAATGGCAGAACCTTCGCCATCGAGCTGGGGAGCCAACGGGTATAATAGCTTCTGGCTCAATGAAACCAACGACAAAATTTACCGCCACCTGCACAAGGCCACCGAGCGCATGATCGAACTGGCCTACCGCTTCCCGGTGACCGAAGGCAAGACTGAGCGCGCCCTTAACCAGGCCGCCCGTGAGCTCTTGCTGGCCCAGAGCTCCGATTGGCCGTTTATTATGAAAACGGGAACCATGGTGGAGTATGCGGTGAAGCGGGTAAAAACCCACCTGCACCGCTTTAACCAACTCTATCAGGGGATTTACCGCAATGAAATCGACCCCGAATGGTTGGGCAAAGTAGAGTATTTAGACAATATCTTCCCTGATATTGATTACAGCGTATATCGCCTAAAGTAATGACTGAGCGTACGATGAGCATACAGCCCCCCCACGAGCAACCGTCCATTCCCCTCAAGATTCTTGGCATGGGTAAGTACCTGCCGCCACGCACCGTGCATTCTTCGACCCTGGAGACCCAGATGGGCCTAAAGCCCGGCTGGATTTTACAAAAGTCGGGGGTTGAAGTTCGCCACTGGGCTGAATACGAAAGCAACGCCGATCTCGGTGCCCAGGCCCTGACCGAAGCCCTTCAAAATGCGGGTTTAGCTTACGAAGAACTCGACCTGATTATTAACGCCTCTGGCTCTTATGACTACCCCATTCCAGACACCTCCTGCTTGATTCAACGGGCCATGGGCAAAGGAAACTCGGGGACTCCCAGCTTTACCGTCGATGCCACCTGCCTGAGCTTTATTGCCGCTTTAGAAGTGGCGGCCAGCTTTCTGGCTTCGGGTCGTTATCGGCGCATTGCCATTGTCTCTGCCGAAATTTCCTCCCGGTCGTTAAATCCAGCAGAAAAAGAGAGTGCCACCCTGCTCGGCGATGGGGCAGCAGCGGCCATTGTGGGTATCGCTCCCGAGGGCGAATCCAGCGCGCTGTTGCAGAGTCGCTTAGAAACCTATGGCGACGGCGCAATGTACACCTACGTCAAAGGGGGCGGTAACGTCCTCCACCCCAACGCCATCGCCACCGCCGGCGCCAACCCCACAGACTTTACCTTTCACATGGATGGGCCCAAAGTGCTTGGCATGGCCTTTAAAAAATTGCGGCCGTTCTTAAAAACGCTGTTTAAACCTTTAGGCTTTGGACTCAGAGACTGTGAGTTTATTGTGCCCCATCAGGCCAGCAAAGGAGCCATTGAGACCGCCCGCCGTTTGTTTCGCTGGCGCGAAGACCAATATATTGATCATCTGGCCACCCACGGCAATTGCATTGCCGCCTCCATTCCCATGGCGCTCTATGACGCCATCAGCCAAAACCGCATTGCCCGTGGGGATCGGGTCTGTTTATTGGGCACCGGTGCCGGGCTCTCGCTGGGTGGGCTGGTGCTGGTGTACTGATGCCGTCACACAAGATTTTGTTTACCGGCGGGCGCAGTCCGGCCACTTTAGCGTTGATTCGTCGCTTTGCCGAAGCGGGACACCGCTGTGATGTGGCCGAAAGCCTTCAGCCTAACCTCGCCGGGGCTTCGCGGGCCTGCGCTAAAAACTTTACCGTACCCGCCCCGCGCCAACACACCGCCGCCTATATTCGGGCTTTACAAGAAATTATTGTGGATCGCGAGATTGATCTCCTCATTCCCACCTGCGAAGAAACCTTTTATATTGCCCAGCATCGCGAAACCTTAGAAGGCACGGGCAAAGGCTGTGAAGTGTTTACCGCCGACATGGCCTGTCTCCATGAACTGCACAGCAAATACCGCTTCAACCAACTCTTGCAACGGCTCAAGCTACCGGCTCCCGCCACCGAGCGCATTGGTAACCGAGACCAACTCAAAACCCGTTTACCGGAATGGGGCCAATATGTACTCAAAGCCGAGTTTTCTCGTTTTGCCAGTGCGGTGTATATTAATGCCCCCATGCATAAGGTGTACCAAAATATTCAGCCCACACCCCAAAGCCCCTGGGTCTTACAAGAGTATTTGGACGGCCCTCAGTTTTGCTCTTATAGCGTGGCGCGTAACGGCGAGCTGACGGCCCACAGCGTGTATCCCACCGTCTACACTGCGGGGCCTGGAGCCACCATTTACTTTGAATCCGTCGATATTCCCGAAATTGAGCATATTGTGCGCGCCATTGTGCACTATTTTGGCTATACGGGTCAAATTTCCTTTGACTTTATTTTGTATAAGGGCCTGTATTACGCCATTGAGTGCAACCCACGCACCACCACCGGCACTTTTTTGTTTGAAAAAGAAGATGAACTACCACGGGCCTTTTTGCCGCAAACCGCAAGCCGCACGGTGCGTCCCCTGGCTCGACAACCGGTGGCCCTGAGTATTGCCATGATAGGCTACGCCATTCCACAAGATCTCTTACACACCCCCCGCATTTTAAAGGACCTCTGGCGAGCGCGGGATCCCCTCATGAAATGGCAAGACCCTGGCCCCTTCTGGCAACAGTTTGGCATGCTTTTTCGCACCCTGCAGCGAGCCAAAAAAGCAGGTACTGACCTGCTTTCTGCCAGCACTCTGGATATCGAGTGGAATGGTGAGAACTGTGCATTGGACACCAAGCAACCCCGTTAAGGAGTGCTATGCTTGTGAGCAAGAGACACTCGATATATTTATTTCACACTTCCAATAAATATTTTCAACTATTTTTGTACACATAAGGAATCAGTTACATGACACCACTGGTTAGCATTAAAGTTTTCGGCGTTGGCGGCAGCGGCGGAAATACGATTAATCATATGCGCGCTGCCGCCTTTGAAGGGGTCGAGTTTATTGCTGTCAACACCGATGCCCAGGCCCTTTCAATGGTCGACGCTCAGGAACGCATTCAAATTGGCGGCAAAAGCACCCGCGGCCTCGGCGCCGGCGGAAACCCCGAAGTGGGCATGAAGGCCCTCGAAGAAAGTCGCGAAGAACTCAGCCACTACTTGCAAGACACCGACATGGTTTTTGTCACCTGCGGTATGGGTGGTGGTACCGGTACCGGCGCAGGCCCGGCTCTCGCTGAAATGGCAAAGTCCATGGGCGCACTGACCGTAGGCGTTGTGACCCGCCCATTTATGTTTGAAGGCAAGCGCCGTAAAGAACAGGCCGATGCTGGCATTCAACGCATGCTGAACGCTGTAGATACCCTGATTGTGGTATCTAACGATCGCTTATTACAGAGCATGAAAGGCGGCCTGGCCGTCAAAAATGCGTTTCAAGAAGTCGACAATGTTTTATTGCTCGCCATTCAGGGCATTTCTGACATTATTAACATCCCCGGCCTGATCAACGTCGATTTTGCTGATGTGCGCGCCATTATGAGCGACGCCGGTGTGGGTGTCATGGGTGTGGGCGTCAGCTCTATGGACGTGGAAAATCCCGCTGTAGACGCTGTCAAAAAAGCCATCGAGAACCCACTGCTGGAATACTCCATTGACGGCGCCACCGGTGTGGTCTTTAACATCACCAGCGGCCAGGATGTTTCGCTCCATGAAATTAACGAAGCCGCCGAAGTCATTTACAATACGGTCAACCCCGATGCCAACGTTATTTTTGGCACCGTACTCGACGAAGACATGCGCGATCAGGTGAAAGTGACCGTCATCGCCATTGTGGGCCGTCACCTTTAAGATCTTAACCGTTTTAAGATGAGCCCATCAAAGCCGCTAGACTCCAGAGCATTTGCTCAAGTCCAGCGGCTTTCCCTTTAAGCGTTAACCCAACATATTGTGGCGCATTTCGCTCATAAAGGTCTCTACAGGAACAGCTTGACGCCGCTCCCATAGGGCCTGGGCATCAGGACCCGCCACATAACGCATTTGATCTGAGTTGTCGGTGGCCGCTGTAAAAATCACTTTGGCCATATCTTCAGCAGTAGAGTAAGCCGCCTGACGATCGGGTGTAAAATTAGCGAGCATACGCTCCACAAAGGGTCGATAATCTGCGTGTTCACCGACATCAAACATATCCAATGAGCGGCCTGAAAAATCCGTTTTCACACCACCCGGCTCCACAATTTTCACCTGAATCCCCAGGCCGTTGAGTTCATAGCGTAAGCTCTCACTAAAGCCTTCAATCCCCCATTTGGTGGCATGATAAAGCGAAAACATGGGCATCGTAATTAAACCCCCAATCGAAGAAATGTTAATGAACAGGCCTGACTTTTGGGCTCTAAACATCGGCAGAAAAGCCCGCGTTATATCAATCACGCCAAAGAGATTTACATCAAACTGTCGCTTGATTTGTGCGTCTGTAGCGGCTTCTAAAGGCCCTGCCGCACCATAACCTGCATTATTGAGAACCACGTCTAATCCCCCGTACTCCGCTTTGACAAAGGCCACGGCATTTTGAATACTCGTTTTATCGGTCACATCGAGCGCCAGTGTGCGAATATTTTCGTGATCAAACGGTTCCGCTTCTGGATTGCGCATGGTGGCTATCACTTGCCAGCCCTGGGCTGCAAAATAATGTGCTGTGCCTTCGCCAATGCCTGAACTGGCCCCGGTAATTAAAATACGCTTCGTCATCATACACCTTCTTTTTTATGAATAAATATTCATTTTTAATTTAAAAATTTTTCGTTGATTGGCCTGTTAAGCCTTTAAAGCATCCCAGCATAGATCAAAGCTCTGACTCAATAGATCGCCCGCTTCAGGATTTGTGCCCTGGGCTTTACATTGCAGCACAATTTCTTTCATAAAGCCTGATACCAGGGTCAATAATAGCCGGTTATCCAGCGGTTTAATAATACCCTCTTGCTTGCCCACCTCAAACAGACGCCAAAGACCCTGCATAATTTGTTCTGAAAGCGCGCGGCTGGTAGCGTCATAATCGGCAGTGTAATAAAACTGCTCCATAAAAGCCGCGGCTTCATAATTCACAAAACGATAAATGATGGATTCGTTAAACAGCAGTTGCAGACGTTTTTTTACCGGACCTTCCACAAATTGCGGTTGCAGATACACGTCTCGCTCCTGCTTCAAGGTTTGATACAAATGGTTCAACAGTGCTGCTTTACTCTCAAAATAAATATACAGTGTACCGGTAGCCATGCCTGAAGCTTTGGCCACCCCTGACATCGTAACGCCACTGAGACCTTTGTCACTGGCGAGCTTGAGGGTGGCGCAATGTATCGCTTTAATTTTTTCGGGGTCTTTGCTTTTCATACACATTATATTAAATGAATAAATATTCATTTGTCAAGAAAAAATCGGCCTTGTTTGCAAAGTGGTTTAGAATGATAAGGTCAAAAGGCATAAAAATGTTTTTGTGAACCAGCGCCATGATGATCAAGGTGACACAGAAGTTACGGTCAACAGACGCAATGAAGTCAACAACTCCGGTATATTCAACGGTGCCATTGGTCTTGGGGCTGAGTATACTCCCATGCAGTCCTGGCAATGGGACGGCCTCTTAGAGCATGTGCTGGATGCAAAATAGAATTCTAAATTGAAATGTCGTCGTGTAAACGATAGGACACGCCCCAAAGAGACCTTCAAGAAAATACCGTCAGCAGAAAGCTAAGCTTGATTAAAATATCTTAATAATTGATTAAATTCCGCAAGAGTTCACGAAAAAAAAGTTAAAATAGAAGCATATTGTTTTTTAAATCGTTACTTTTCACGTTTGTCTTTAGATTTATTCTCAAAAAGTCTTCGTAGATAAGTGCCTACAAAATTATTTTATTAAAACCATTAAAAATCCAAAGGATGTCATGAGTATGAGTATGAGTACCGGCCCTCTGTCTTCAGCAGTAAATAGCGCAGCAAACGCCTTCCCTATCGGGAAAAAGGGAGAAGTTAAAGACAAAGACATTAAAAAAGAGGACATCACTCAAGCACAGAAGCCAGCCATTGACCAGAAAGACACCCTTCAATCTACCCCCGTGAAAAGTGATAGTCTTAAAACCCCTCAAAAATTTCCCGACAAGCCTTCAATGGGTACCGAAGGTAAACCTCCCAAAGACGCACAAATTAGCCAGGGACAAAAGCCGCAACCTCAAATGGGTACCGAAGGCAAGCCTCCCAAAGACGCACAAATTAGCCAGGGACAAAAGCCGCAACCTCAAATGGGTACCGAAGGCAAGCCTCCCAAAGACGCACAAATTAGCCAGGGACAAAAGCCGCAACCTCAAATGGGTACCGAAGGCAAGCCTCCCAAAGACGCACAAATTAGCCAGGGACAAAAGCCGCAACCTCAAATGGGTACCGAAGGCAAGCCTCCCAAAGACGCACAAATTACCACAAAGCCACAACCTCAAATGGGTACCGAAGGTAAACCTCCCAAGACGCACAAATTCACAGGGACAAAAGCCGCAACCTCAAATGGGTACCGAAGGCAAGCCTCCCAAAGACGCACAAATTAGCCAGGGACAAAAGCCGCAACCTCAAATGGGTACCGAAGGCAAGCCCCCTCAAGGCGCTCACATTCACGACGGACAAAAACCCAAGCCTGAACTGGGTAATAAACCCAATTTCCCCACGGGTAAACCCGGCCAGGCACCCATCGGAACGAAGCCCAGTCCAGGACAAAAGCCTAACTTTCCTATGGGCGACAAAGGAAATATGGGCGTTGAGGGAACACCTCCCCCAGGAGCCACTATCTATCCCGGCAAAAAAATTATAGATTAGTAACCCGTCGTTATTTAATCAGTAGATTGAGCGGCTTGTTTTGACTTGAATCTTCAAGCTGAGACAAGTCGCTTTTTTGTTTATTCCTACGTACCCTTAATATCTTCAGAAAGATCGTCAACACCCATGACAACCATTCCTCCCCGTTTAAGCTCAAGCTTTCAGCAGGCAACTCAGGACAGACACTTGCAAAAAGACGAGGGCAAAAATTTACAGCAATTGCTTGCTCAGGAAAACTTAAGCCCAGAAGACAAACAGCTGCTGGCTGGATTTATTCAAGGCATTGAAGACAAGACCCGCACGGGAAAGCTTTTTTCAGACCATAAGCTTTCGCCTAAAGAATATGCACAAGTGAGTCAGGCGTTAGGTCAGGTTAAAAACCAGGCCCTGGCCCGAGAACTAAGCCAGTCTACATTGCAGATGCTTGAGCCACAGGAGCGAAACGAAGCCCAGGCCCGCGCACAGGGAAAGTTTAATCCAAAGGGCGTCGACTTTTATAAGCCGGGTGCAAACAAAGATTGGCATACAAAACAATTTGCTGATTACGATAAAAAATACGGCGAAGGCAGCTATAACCGGGATAAAGATGCCGCCAAGGCAGGAAGGCTGAGCGGTGAACAGGCGCGACTACACAAACAAGCAGGCTCCTCTTGTGGTCCCACCAGTACCTTAATGGTGCTAAAAGAACAGGGCCTGGCCGGAAATATTGAGAGCATCGGCGAAATGCGAAAGCTGATGGGTGTGAGCAATTCAGGAGCCATCGATCCTGAGCCGATGGCTAAAAGTCTAGAGAAACTCTCGGAAGGTAAGCTTGAAGCAGAAGTGCACCGAGAAAAAAAAGACGGCATGCGTAACGCCACCGATATGCTGGAACGCATGCGAAACGAGCTGAATCAGGGCAACTCAGTCATTCTGCTCACTCAGTTTATGGACAATAACCCCAATCAAATAGGTAACACGGGCCATTATGTTGTGCTAACAGGCATCGATAAAGACAATAACCTGCTATTGGCGGATCCCTACAATCCCAATGATTCCAGCAGCGTGTCTTTTGCGGAGTTTGAATCGGTTTTTAAACACCGTCAGAACTTCAAAGGCGCGCAGGCCCAGTCAAAACCCAATGCCTACATCTCAGTGTCGCGCATCGCTCGGGATCAAAACTAGGGCGCGGGGTCAGGCCACAAGACCAGACCCTAGTTCTTAGTTTTGTAGCCGGTTTTAAAAATCAGCCACACCGTAAAAGCTTCCCCCCAAAAGGTCAGCAGCGCCTTTTTCTCTTCGACTAAAAAGACTTCACCGCTGCGAATAAAACCAATATGGTCAGCCATTTTCTGGGCTTCTTCGATATAGTGAGTGGTTAAAATAATCGTGACGCCAGTTTTACACAGCTGACACACCATTTCTCACATATCTTTACGCAGATCCACGTCAACACCCGCAGTGGGTTTATCCAAAGCTGATGAAGCCATTGAAAACACAGTTAACCCCGACGCCAACGTTATCTTTAGTACCGTACTCGACGAAGACATGCGCGGTCAGCTAAAAATCATCGATATCAACATTGTAGGACATCACATTTAAGATTTTAGCCGTTTTAAGAGAAGTCGATCAAAGCCACGGATTGCTAAGGGATTGGTGACTTTTTTCATGACTCCTGTATACTGACTTATTATATTTTTGAGGTGGCGCAATGAGCAAACTAAAACAGGTATTAAAAAAAGCACTTCGCCAAGTGGCATTAACTCAGCTTCCACCCGCTCTACAAGAAATGAAACACAGCAAAAACCCTCAGACACAGGCCCTGGCAAAAGCCATTGAAGACACCTTTTTTCAGCGCTTATCTCCAAAAGAAACCCTGGCAATACGGGCCATTGAATCCCATCGCCAACAACTTCACCAAAGCACACAAATCGTTGAAAGCATCGATTATGGGGCAGGCTCCCCCGAAAAGCAACGCACAACAGAAGAAATGTATCAGGGCATAAAAACAGAAATATCACTGGCCACTTTGGCTCGCGCGAGCAAACCTGCATTTTGGGCCAGCTTACTATACCACCTGACCAAAACATTTGAGCCCCGGATCAGTATCGAACTGGGAAGCTGTGTCGGCATTTCAGCGGCATATCAGGCAAGCGCTTTAAAACAAACACAACAAGGCCAAGTTTTCACCCTGGAAGGCTCTCCCGTATTGGCTAAGCAAAGCCGTTCCACCCTCGAAAATCTGGGGCTCTCTGATTATGCCACCGTGATTGAAGGACGTTTTCAGGATTGTCTGCCTGCATTGCTGGAGAACCACCAGCCCATTGATTTCGCATTTATTGATGGTCACCATGACCATACTGCCACCCTGGCTTACTTTGAACAATTTCTTCCCTATTTACACACCAATAGCCTACTTATTTTTGACGATATCCTTTGGTCGGAAGGCATGAAACAAGCTTGGAAAACCGTTCAAACCAGTGACAAATTACAAGTCACCGTAGACTTAGAAAATATAGGGTTAGCCCTTATCGGGACTCGGGATGTTAAAGCCCATTACTCTATACAATTAAATGGACTCATGCGACGCAGCCTCTAAACACCTCACCAGTGAAGTCGTTTCCAGGGCTACCGCTTACCACAACGGTTCCTTTCCCACCAGATAAAATAAAAGCGGACGAATCCAATTCACAGGGTTTCACTCTTAAATCACCGCTGTAACACAATCTGGTCAGCTCACTTTAATTTTTAATCTTATACCCTGTTTTAAAAATCAGCCACACCAGTACCAAACACACTGACAAAAACAGCGCCGTCATGCCAAGACTGAGTCCAATGCTCACATCTGCCACACCGTAAAAGCTCCAGCGAAAGCCACTAATCAGGTACACAATCGGATTAAACAGCGTGACCTTTTGCCAAAAGGGGGGCAGCATTTTGATCGAGTAAAAGCTTCCTCCCAAAAAGGTCAGCGGGGTAATCACCATCAGGGGAATAATTTGCAGTTTTTCAAAGCCATCTGCCCACACCCCAATAATAAAGCCAAAGAGGCTAAAGGTCAGCGCGGTCAGTAGTAAAAAGGCGAGCATCCAAAACGGGTGCATAATCTGAAAATCCACAAACAAGCGCGCGGTGGCCAGGATAATAAAGCCAAGCATGACCGACTTACTGGCCGCAGCGCCCACATAACCCAATACAATTTCAAAGGCCGAAATGGGTGCAGAGAGGATTTCATAGATTGTTCCTGAATACTTGGGCATATAAATACCAAAAGAAGCGTTAGAGAGACTTTCTGTCAGCACCGATAGCATGATCAAACCGGGCACAATAAAAGCGGCATAAGTCGTGCCTTCGATATCGGTCATACGCGAACCAATGGCCGAACCAAAAACAATAAAATAGAGCGACGTCGAAATCACCGGGGAAGCAATGCTCTGAAAAAGGGTGCAAAAAAGCGCGCCAATTCAAAGCCGTAAATGGCCTTAACCGCATAAAGGTTCATACTGAGGTTCCAATCAATTTAACAAAAATATCTTCGAGGGAGCTTTCACTGGTGTACAGATCTTGAAAATCAATGCCTTCATCGGACAATTGCCGTAAAAGCGAGGCAATGCCCTTTTTTTGCGTTTGGGCATCAAAGGTATATACCAACTGCATATGATTTTCGGAGAGCGTAAGGGGCAGGCTTTGTAAAGTCGCTGGAATCTCTGACAGGGGTTCAGCCAATTGCAACGTCAATTGCTTTTTGCCTAATTTTTGCATCAGCGCCTTTTTCTTCTTCCACTAAAAAGACTTCACCGCTGCGAATAAAACCAATACGGTCAGCCATTTCCTGAGCTTCTTCATATAGTGAGTGGTTAAAATAATCGTGACACCGGTTTTGCGTAACTGATGCACCATTTCCCACATATCTTTACGCAAATCCACGTCAACACCCGCAGTGGGTTCATCCAGAAACAAAATCATGGGCTCATGAGACAGCGCCTTGGCGATCATCACCCGTCGCTTCATGCCCCCCAAAGCGCGCGAATTTGCTGATCTTTTTTGTCCCACAGTGACAAACGGCGCAAAATATCTTCGAGCAAGGCCGGATTGGGCGCTTTACCAAAGAGCCCACGGCTAAACTTTACCGTATTCCACACCGTTTCAAACATATCGTTGGTAAGCTCCTGGGGTACCAGGCCGATCTTGCTACGCGCTTGTCGATAGTCTTTAAATACCGAGTGGCCATCGGCCAGCACTTCACCGGTAGAAGCATTTACAATGCCGCAAATAATACTAATCAGGGTGGTTTTACCCGCACCATTGGGACCGAGGAGCGCAAAAATCTCCCCGCGATGAATATCCAGGTCCACGGCTTTAAGGGCTTGAAAGCCTGAGGCGTAGACCTTGGATAAATTCGTAATTGAGATAATGGGAGAGACGTCGGTCATGGGATACCTGTTCTGTGGTGTATACTTTTTCATACATCATGTATGAAGACTACCCATTATACCCGATTCCCAACGCCTCTGAGGTTTCAGTCTTCAGTAATATGGCCCATGAGGGGCATCGCCTTGCGCACAAGGTGTTCGAGCTGGGTACCGCCCAGCAGCTGGGACAAGACATCGGCCACGCTATTGCCGCCGAGAATGGCGAGTGGCCCCATCGATGCCGCCATGCGCTCCGCCAGCGCTTTATCGCCAAAAGCCTGTAAAGCAGCAATCAGGTCAGGTGAAATGGCTTCTGCTTTGCGGGCCATCGCCTCTACCTCACCCTGCATCAGCATCAGACGCTGCTGCGTCCGTTCGTGAGCCATGGCCAACTCCTGCTCTAAACGCACCCGCTCTCGCATTAACTCAGCCTCATGCACCGCACTCATTTGCTCTTGATTGGCCAATTCGCCGAGCAGGCGGGTTTGTTCTGCTTCACTTTGGCTTTTTAACTGCTGCAATTGTAAGGCCTGCTGACGGTGTAAGCGTTCAAGCTCTATATCATGATGCTGAGTCTCCGTGAGAATGCGGGCTTCAGACATTTCTCGCTTGACGACCTCTTCAGCCTGCACAAAGTCCAGCTTGCGCCGTTCGGCGTTGAGTTGCAAGGTCTGCTCAACCCCTTGCCGTTGCGCGGCAATCAACAATTGCTCCACGCTTTGGTCCACCAGCGTGACATTGAGCACCTCGACGTCATACACCCGCATGCCGTTTTCAGCAAAGGTGCAGCCGGTCCGTTGTCCGTCACTGACTCCCAGCACGGTATCGCGCAAGATATCAGCCGCCTGACTATAAAAAGCTTCCACACCCACCTGCTTGACCGCGTTGCGAATGCGAGAACGCATATGCTCCGTCAAAAACTTGACATAGTTCTCCACATTAAACCAGTATTGGGAATCGCCCTCAAAGTTCACCCGATAAGAAAGCTGAATCTCTACCTCGCACAGATCGCGCGTTTCCACACGAATTTTATCGGAGATTTTATTGTGCAACACCCGCAAGTAAACGGTTTTAAGCAATTGAGACTCGCTTTTGGGAGATCCCGTAGATAAAGCCATGGGCTCCAGGGCTTCATCGTACGCCAGCAGGTAGGTTTGTGGACCCACCACGACTTTACGCTCTCCGGTTTTACTTACCACGAGCACCGCGTAGCCAGTCCAGATGGACACCGCGACCGCCCCATCATACTTGGTGTTTAAGGTAATGGTCCGAGGTGGCGTATACTGCGTATTGCGATGAAAGTCCTCACCCGCCAACGCGGGAGTAACTTCTCTTTTTGAGGATTTGGCAGCGCTGCGAGATTTTGCATCCGCAGGCCCACCCGTCGGCGCAAGGGGTACAGAAAGGGGCAATACCGAAGCTCCCTTTTCATCGGCTAAGAGTTCCTGCAATTGGTGATTATACTCCATCGCTTCGGCATTGCCCGGAAACCACAGACGCACCTGGGGCGTGGTCAGTACGCGCCGTATCATGACCTCTCGCCGGGGGTCAGGCAGCAGCATGGTGGGGCCCTTTTACCAGTCTAATCTGCCCGGTGTTACGCTCCATCACATAACGCCCTTCGCCCGCAGGAATGGCCACCGCATAGTGAATATCCTGGGCACCATACTTAATCACCGCATGTTCCGGGCGCGGAAAATAAATCATCTGATCTTTACCCGTAATAAACAGTTCGTCGCCCACGCCATGCTGGGTTACTTTATCGCCGTCAGAAGACGTATAGGGCGCAATCACCTTCACGTAAATGCCGCTATTTTCATTGAGTTCGACAGCCCGAAACTTTTTACAGAGCACACCGCTCACTTGCCGCTCCACAAAACGTTCTGTGGGCTCAGGAAAGACCACATCGGGCCCCTGAATATAGCGTTTATTGCCGTCTTCATCCAATAAAATGCAGTACTCAAGTCGCTCCAACGTTACCGCTTCTCTCACCAACCCGCCCTGCCTGTCAGTAACAACTTCAATACCGGTCGGGGGAATATAAAAAGAAACCTCGGTGCCTCGAATCACCATTTCCTGTCCAAGATTTAACGTTTCTTCAGCAGCGCTTTTCAGATTCAGCCCCTCTTCGGGCACATTGCCCTGAAGCTTCATCACGGCCCGTGTCCAGTTACTGCGGGCTGAGGCTTCGTCATAGACGCGCACCAGTAAATACTGGTTAGAGCGCAGGTGATGCCCCTTAAGTACCCTCACCATTTGTCCGGGCCATAAGCCAAAAGAAACCGGTCCGGGTAAATTAATCTTATGCCCCACCTGCAGATCGGGCAAATTATTAACCGTGCCATTTTTAGGCTGCATTTGGTCACCGGCAGGGTTTTTAAGGGTGATATACCATCCTTCAGGGGCGGTGGCAAAAACCCGCGTGGCCTGCTCTAAGCCACAGCGATCAAAGCGTTTGCTCTGCTCATCAAAAAACACCGGCTGATCTGTATTGGCCAAACTGGTTTTGTAGGGGCCCACATACACATTAATATTGCCTTTGGTTTGATCCGAAATAAAGGCATACTCATTGGGGGCCAATACAAGATCCCGCTCTCTGGATTGATCTGACATAATAAAACTCCTTGAGACTTAATAAATGTATTATATACACTTATATAGATGAAACACCAGCCATTGGCGCACATAAAAACTGTGATCCCCCTGACAAATATGCGACAATAGCCTTATGAGAACTGCAGAACATCTGAACACCGTCCAGTTAGACAGCGAACAATGTAAAGGCTGTAACTTGTGCATCAATGTCTGTCCCAACGCACTTTTTGAAGAGGCAGGCGTCCACACAGAGGCAAATGCTCAGGGTTTTCTTCCGGTGCAAATGCAGTGGCCTGAATATTGTATTAACTGCATGCATTGCGTTGATATTTGTCCAGATGACGCATTTATTGCGCCCGCTTTTCCGCAAAAAAACATCAAGGGTTATGTCTTTGGTCTGAGTCTAAGATTTCACAAGTTCTGGAACGGGCAGTCTACTAACCCATGATTGTTGAACAACACGCTGCCGTCTACAACGGCTTTCAAATGTGTATTGAAGCAGTCCTTAAAAGCGGCTGTCGCCATTATTTTGGAAGTCCCAGTCCCATGCAGTCACTGCTCCTCAATGAAGGACTCACCCGTTTTCAACAACATCACGGGATCTGTTTGCAAACCCAAACGCCCACTGAGGCGCTGTCAATGGCTCAGGGGGTAGGGCAGCTCGGAGACATTCCGTTTATTAGCAGCAATTACAGCGACTTTCTCAGTGTGCAACATGGCTTAGCTCACTTTTTTCAGCAGGAGATTCCCTGTGTTTATGCGGTGGTGCTCTATCAAGCACCGGAATACCGCGGTGCCTCTACCCTCCCTTACGGCTATGCCTGTTTCCAAAACGCCTGGCCCGGGAGCGGGTTCCCCTTTCCCCATTTAATGCCTTCTCACCTGAGTCATGTACAAAACAACGTGCAGGAAGCCTTTGCCCTGGCAGCATACCTGCGCCAGCCGGTTATTTTATTGCTCGACCCCATGCTCCTCAGTACGACACAGAGTGTACAAGATGCAGAATGGATAGCATTAGCGCTGCCCCCCATTCAGGGCAACAATGTCTTACGCAGAGCCCAGAAAAAGCATCAACAACTCCAGCAACTGGCCTCCCGCTGGTTACGGCACTGGAGCCCCGAATCGTCGCCAAACTATGCCTTAATTGCGACCGGAGCCATGGGCGGCTGGCTATTAGAGATGGACTGGAAGGACAATGCGGTGCTGGTACTCGACAGCTTATATCCCGGAGTGTTAACACTTCCCGAGCATTACCCCGTGGATCTTCCGCTCTATGTGGTGGAGTTTGAACCCGGCTGTCTCTGGGAACAACTCCGTCAACATTACCCCACTATGCTTTGCGCCCCCTCAAAATTCCCTGGGAACGCTCGGCTCCCGTGGGGCTACAGCTCACATTAATGGAGCAGCTCCAGATCAAACCCTCTCGAGAGGAGCTTGACCCATGAGTTTTGCTTACTGTGCGGGCTGTACCCACAGCCAACTTCAAGTCTTACTGGCAGAAGTCCTGGAGCAGTTTCAACCCCAGGACTTACGCAATACCGCCATTGGCGTGAGTGGAAGCGGCTGTAGTGAAGCGATGGGGCAATACTTTAATATACCCTTTGTATCTGCCACTGCAGGACAAGCTCCTGCGGTCGCGGCGGGATTAAAACGCACCCGCCCGGAACGGCTTGTCTTTACGTATCAGGGAGATGGCGATCTGGCAGCCAGAGGCCTTGATACCTTAATGAGTGTCGCCTCTCGTCAGGAATCCATTACCGTCATTTGTTTAAATAATCTGGTGATGGCCGGCAGTGGTGGGCAAATGAGCCCCACCAGTTTAACGGGCCAGATCACCACCAGCACGCGCTTAGGCCGCTCGCACTCTCGCATGGGTGCCCCCCTTAAGCTGACAGAAACAGTGGCTCACTTTCCCGGTATAGGATTCGCCCAAAGGGTCGCACTGCACACCCCTCAGGCCGTCGAGCAAGCCCGAACAGCGCTCATCAATGCCTTTGACTTTCAAAGTAGCGGCCCCGGCATTAGCTTTGTCGAAGTCCTGGGCTGGTGTCCTCCTTACTGGGACTGTAGCCCTGTAGAGGCTCGCGAGCGACTCGAAAAAAGAGTACTGCGCAAATTTCCCCTGGGCGTTTTTCGCCACGAAAGATCGTTTATATGAGCTCACTCCCTCTGCGTTTATGGATCGCCGGACAGGGAGGACAGGGCGTCAGCTTTATGGCCCAATTGCTGTGTCGCGCACTCTCTCACGAACAAAAATTTGCCATGAGTCGTAGTGACCCGGAGTGGGGAATCCGCGGTGGCCGGGTTGTGGCCTCAGTACTCATGGACACCCAGCGCATTAACTTGAGCGAAGCCCAGGATTATAACGCCCTGATTTATCTACACCCCGGCGTGCGAGATTTAACCCCCCCTCAATCAGAAGATGCGCTACGGATTGATGCCTATGCCGATGGATGGCTACAGAAGGCGCGTGCACTTAACTTTGAGCAAGGCTTAAATATGCTCACCCTGGGGGTTTTACTCGCCCATATTCCCTGCTGCCAGCCCAACAGCATTGTATGGCAATTAAAACGTATGCTAGGGCGAGATGAGATTGCCGCCTGGCCAGCCAACGTGGCTTTGTTTGAGCAGGGATTAAATGACACAGACAGGTTGAGGTAACATGGAAGATATTCACGGATTAAAACCGCTGATGGGTATGGACTTCCCGTGGTTGAGCGTCACTATTTTTGGGCTCATTTTATTATTGCTGCTCAGCGTGATTGGCGTTATCCTTTGGAAATTGCTCAAACGTAAAAAGTCCGCTATTAAAACAGCGCCCGTTAAAGCAGTCCCTCAAAAAGATCCTCGCGATCAGGCCCTTAAAGCCCTCAAGAAACTAAAGCCCCAGCCCCATAACCCGGAATCTTTTTATATCAAATTAGAGCACATTTTACGCCTTTATCTGAGTGACCATTACCAGTTAAGTATCACCAGTTATACCGGCAGCGAGCTCTCTCAATTTTTTCACAACCAGGCCTATGATCGCCATTTCAGCGCCCATCATCTTAATGCGCTCCTGCTGGTCTTACAGCACGGAGAACAGGCCAAATTTGCTGGGCAAGCCTTTACCGAAGATCTCCAAACAGAAGACCTGCAGGCCGTTCGACAATTTGTGGAAAGCGCGCCACTGCCGCAACAACGGGTGTCCTAGCAGAGCCGCTTAAACTTCAGGCGCGCTCATTTCCCTTTCTCTTCATCACTCCCCACTGCTGCTGTTGGCCCGTCAACCATTGGTATAACCCCAGCAAACGCCACCATGAGTTCAACTGGCGATACCCCAGGTTTTCTAAGAGTGCAAAAGCAATGAGCACCATGACCTGACGGGTACGCGGGTACATATGAAAACAAACTTCCTCCATGAGTAGCGCACTAATCGACATGGTCATCCCCATACCGATAGAGGCTATCGTAAACAGCACCAGGCTGTCTGTGTCAACATATCCGAATAATACGCCCAGTGACATAAAGAGATAAGCAGCGACTTCAATCAGTGGGCCAACGGCCTCAAAAATCAAAAAGAAGGGAAAGGCAACATTGCCCGCAAAGCCTCCACGGGGAGAAAACAGCAGTTTTTTGTTGAGCCATAAGCTCTCCAACAAACCACGCTGCCAGCGAATACGCTGATTGCGTAAGGTGCCTAAATCTTCAGGGGCTTCGGTCCAACACACAGGCTCCGCCAAAAACTGAATTCGGTAAGGCCGTTTTCGTTGGGACATAAACCGGTGCAAACGCACCGTAAGCTCCATGTCTTCTCCAATGGTTTGTCGGCGATATCCGCCCACTTCAAGTAAAACTTCGCGATCAAAAACGCCAAAAGCACCGGACACAATCAGCAAGGCGTTAAAAGGCGACCAGCCTTCGCGACCAAACAAAAACGCGCGCAGGTATTCCACCGTTTGAAACAAAGCCAGCGGATGATTTGAGATGCCCACAGCATCTAAAAATCCGTCCCGAATCGCAGAGCCATTCGCCACCCGCACCGTTCCGCCTGAACAAACCACATCAACCCCGTCAATAAAAGGCTGCACCACATCACGTAAGCTATCGCGCTGTAAAATCGAGTCGGCGTCCAGACAACACACCAATGGATACCGGGCGAGATTTGCACCCGCATTCAATGCGTCTGCCTTGCCCCCGTTAGCCTTATCTATGACACGCAAAAAAGGATAGCGGCGCGAGCGATAAAAACCGTTGACCTCCGCCGTCGATAACCCCTCAACAGGAGGCAGAGGCATGGGCTGTAGTTCAAAGTGAGTCGTTAATACCTGGAGGGTTTGATCCTTCGATCCATCGTTAATCACCAGGACTTCATAGCAGTGATACTCCAGCTGTAATACCGATTGTAAGGCGCTTACAATGGTTTGTTCTTCGTTATAAGCGGGCACTAAAACGCTGACAGCAGGCTCAAAACGCCCGTAGTCCATCGGCAAACGAGATAACTCATAAGTGGGCCGACGGCGAATGATGCTGCAGGCCCCAATTAAATTGAGCAGTAAGTAACTGCTGTTGAGCAACACAAAATAGACGGTAAAAAAGTATTCAAGCATGGTGGGTGAACACCTGCTGCTCTGCAAAAAACTGCTGAAGACGCTCTCTGACCCGAGCACTTCCATGCTCACGGCTGAGTTGCTGTAACTTCTCTCGGCGAAATCCGGGAAGTTCCCAAAGGGCTTCTAAGGCTGCCTGAGCCACCCAGGACGAGTCGTCTTCTAAACCCTTTAGCAGTACAGGAACCTGTGGACCCTGGGCAACTTTGCCAAGAGCAGCAACCGCGTGTTGACGCACCCGCCAATCAGGATGGTTTAAATAGGGCAAGCTCAAGCCAAGACACCAGGGGTCGTGTAAATCTGTCATCACCTGCAAACAACTGACAATAAGCTCTGGATCCGTCGCTTCTACCAAAATTTGGCGCATGGTGGGCAACACCGAAGGAAAAGGCAGGACTTCCAAGAGCGCAATAATATGCAAAGATCGCTTAAGATCATGCGCATAAAGGGCTTCTTGTAGAAACCCCAGGAGAGGTTCCACCAGAGCGCCAGATGGGTAGCGACGAAACAGCCCCAAAAGTCGTGCAGGCGCTGCTCCACCGGTGCTCATAATATCTAAAATCACCGGTAACGCAGCCTCTGGACTCATCTGAATTAAAGCCTGCAAAGCAAAAAAAGCCAGTCGATCATGGCCTTCAAAAGCCAAATGCACCAGCGAGGGCCACGCTTCTTGTAAAGTTTCGAGATGGCCCACAGTTTGACAGGCCACCATCTGCTCTCGCAAATTGCCCCGACGCAAACGTCTGAGAACCTCTGGCACCAGCTGGAGGTCTTGAATCAACTGGTTTAAACGCGGGCTGGCAGAGCCCACCAATTGCTGCTGTGTGTCGTTCCACAACATAAAGAACAAGCTATGATCTCGGGGTTTAAGCAGGGGTAAAGCGGTTAAGGGTTGCCCCATGGCATAACCCATCAACACGGAGCGCCACTGCTTAATAAAGGCGAGCTTGCGCTTTGATTGCGTGCGTAAAACCAAACGCCACAGCAACAAGGCAAAAATGAGGGAAATATCAAAAAAAACAACCACCAGCAACCATTGCAATGGCGTACCCATCGTGATCAGCTACTCATTGGTCAGCCATCAGCTTTTGAACCTGTGCCAGGTAAGCATCGGGCTGAATGGGTTTGGTGAGGTAAACATTTGCACCAGCATTAAGGACTGTCTGTACCGTAGACTCATCAGATTTAGAACTCATGACCAAAATCGGCACTTTTTCCCAGGCGGGCTGGGCACGAATATAATGCAGCAGCTGCAAACCATCTTTTCGGGGAAGCATCAGATCCAAAGAAATTAAATCCACAGGATCGTTTTGAGCGATCCATTCCACTGCGGCGTTTCCGTCGTGCAATACCGTGACCTGAGTGGTAATACGGTGCAAACAAAAATTGAGCATTTCAGATAAATCGCGGTCGTCCTCCACCAATAAAACGTGGGCCGCTGCCGTAGGTCGCATCCACTCATCGGCAAGATCACCCGGCTGAACTTGCTCTGACACCAGCAGACTTGTGGATAAGGGTGCGTTAAGCTGACCACTACCCAGCAATTCACGATGCTGCTGCTGAAGTTCTGTATAGCGATTTTGATCACCGGGTGTAAGCAACTGCTTCTCGCCTAGCCCTTGTAAACGCAGCAGTTCAGCCTCAACCTCATTCAGCAAAGGCAAGGCCTTAGAGCCTTCTAGCTCTTTTTTAGAAGCAAAAAAAGGAAATTGCTCAGCTGAAGCAGGAGACTGAGGTTTATTGCGCCGAAAAAAGTTAAAGATCATGACACGCCATCACCAGAAAGGCCTTTCACCCTCATAGTATACGGCAAAATGCTCCCAAGCATTTTAAGGTTCTGAAACAGTGTCTTGATTGCCCTGAGCTAAAGACAACCAGGTTTCAATATATTTTTTATAGGTGTTGGCCAATGCACTGCTATGGGTATTAAGCAGTGCATCCATTTCTACACGCGCTGCCGCTGGAGACACCTTGCCCTGAATCAGCTGGGTCAGCAACGTCACCATACGGGCATCTTTAATACTGGGTAGCTCCTGATTTAACAGGTCGCTTAGGGGTAGCGACTGCACCTCTTCGCGTTCTGCTCCGGTGACGGGATCGGTATAGGCAATCGTCAACTTGATACTTCCGTTAACGTTACCCTCACCATCGGCCTGAAAGCGCTCTAAGAAAAACTGAGAGCTATTGGCTGCAAAGTGGATGGGGTCCACCTCGCTGGCCACCTGAGAGGATTGCTCCGCTGCAGAGATCGTACGCTGCAAGGCAGCAGGGTAATCCAGGCGAAAGCGCACGTCACGGGCCGCAATTTGGGTGAGTGAAATAAAACGCTCACCAAACGCACGCTCGGCATCAGTGGTACTCATTAAAGCGGTATAGCTTCCCTTACCGGCTTCGGTAAGGGTGTTTAAAAAGCCCTCATTAAAATCAGCGCCAAGGCCCAGACCCGAAAAGTAAATGCCTTCGGCATTATTAATCTGGGTATTGCGCGCCACAATATCGGCATTCACCTGCCCCTGGTTGGCAAAAGCATCGGTCAACATCATCACCCGGTTGGTTTTGGCAGAGTTATAGGTTTTCTGCGCCAGCGCGTAGGCCTTCTCTAATCCAATATTAAGGTTAGTGCCCCCTTCGGTATTTAACGCCGATACAACGGATTGCCACTGGGTATCCTCACCGGTATAAGCCCAGGACTCCAAACGGGTCGTCGCCGCATTCGAAAACGTGACCAAATTCACCACATCACCGGCTTTGAGTTGTTCAGGCAACTTGCGCAAGCCCGCTTTAGCCACCGCTAAAAGGTCAGGAACCTGCTGCGACTCACTCAATTGCACCGAGGGGCTTTTCATCGATCCAGAAACATCCAGTAGAAGCGTCAAGACGATATTTTGCCGATCTGCCTTACTCACTTCAGGCGTTTTCACCTGAATCCCCAGATCATAAGCACTTTGCTCCTCGGCGAGCGTATTGGGATCATTACTTCCGGGTACACGGTGTTGCCAGACACCCATGGCCACTTGAAAAGTACCTAGCGTCGTCAGCTTTTGCGGGGTAAAGGTTTCGTAATTGAGAAACTCCCAGGGCCTTACCCAGGAAGGATTGGGAAGCACAGGGCTACTGCGCTCAAGGGCAAACTTGGTTTGCTCTACACCCGCCGTACTGGCTGAGTCATCATAAGAAAAATAAAAAAAGTTTTGCGCTTCCACTACCGAAGTTTCGGGCGAGTTATCCGAAGGAGTCTCCTCACTTTGCGGAGTGGGTGTAGGCTGAGGAGCCGGTGTAGAGAAATCATCCGCGGCATCGTCGCCCGGGGCAAACTCTGCCATCGGCGGCGCAGCAGGCGCTTCTATGCCTACCATTGCGGCGCTATCGTTTATGAGGCCGTCATTGCTTTTGCGACTACCCAGACCATTACCAGCGTTAAGTGATGCGTCATTCGGCAGCATAATACCGTCGAGTTCTTTGGGGCCCTTGGGAAAAGGAGTAATATTACCATTGGCATCAACAGAGGGATTGGGGCTGACGGTAGAGGGAGTGTTTTGGGCGCTACAGGCAGTGTAGAGGGTCAATGAAAGTAAGAATGCGGTAGCGATTAAAGGGTGCTTGTTCATCGGGTTTTCTCCTTAAGTAATCGGTTAAAGTCTTGGGCGCGGCACTCGCGAAGCAACTGTAGGTCGGGATCGTGCAGGGCTTCCTCTCGCACCCGGTCTGGTGACTGCTTCAGGCTCTCGGCTAAGGCCTGCAAAGCCCGGTCTAGCCAGGGGTCCTGTTGTGAAGATTTAAACATCGCCGTATAAAGACAGGCTTGTAAATAGTTCACCAACCAGTATTCTGCTTGAAAAGCGCTCAGCAAACCAAGGGTAAGCTCTGCGGTAGCAAAATCCTGGTTTTGCGTATAGGCATGGGCTAAAAACGCAGCTGACTCTCGCAGCGCACTCACTCCCAGGGCTGCTTTCTTTGGGTCTATAAGTACACGACGATAAGCCTGTATGGTTTGTTCCCAATGAGCATTCTCCTGGGTGAGGTAGGCGCGGTTAAACAATAGGCGGGCATATTCGTCGAGCACATAAATATCTGATTCAGCCAGAGCTAACGATGCTTCCATGTTTTCAATGGCCTGCTCATAATGACTTAAAGCGATTTTTTGATCGCCTTCACGCATACTTTTATGGCCCATCAAAAAATGGATAGCACCCAGATTAAAGATGAGATCTGCTTCGGTTAAATGGGGAGCCGGTTGCTGCCGAACGTGCTTGAGCGCACTTTCTTGATTGATTAAAGCGGCTTCGTAATTGCCTTTGCTTAACTCCAGGTGTGCCAAAAGACACTGCATATAGGCGGTTTCTTGAAAACGTTGAAGGCCCTCTTGAATATGGGTGTAGGCCTCTTCCTGACGTTCTGCACGAATCAGGGCCAGCAACCAACGCGAAAACAACCGAAAATCGTCAGGATTTTCGGCAAGGGCTTGTTGATACACCAGCAACGTATCACGATAAGCACTAACTGCACGGGGGTTAACGGGCATGAACCCAGCCAAAATTAATAACTCATCGCGCAGTTGATCGTGTCCATCGTCCTCATGATCAGAGAGCGCGGAAAACAGCGCCTCCGATAAATTTAAGACCACTTCACGAGAGGGCTGTCGCCCCCCCGACTCTAATAATGAAATAAAGGATTTAGAAACACCCACGGCCTCGGCCAGCTGATCCATTTTCAGCTGACTTTGTTTGCGCAGGGCCCGCAAGCGCAGAGAAAACGGTGTTTTCCCTGCGCCATTGGCTTTTCTTCGGGGCACTATCTTACGCCCTCAGCAGGCGTCATGAGCATGGGTTCAGGAGGTAGAGGGGGTGAAGAAATGGCTGAGCCGGTAGAACCCTCTGAGAATTGAGGTTCACGGTCACTCCACTCATACCACGTGGGACGATTCAACTGCTCTATTTTTCCTGTCATGGCATCCATTTCAATAAAACCCCCTGCATAAATATCTGACCGCTGTGAAGCCGCATCGTTCACTTTAAAGTTAACCGATACAAAATAGCGGAGCTTACCCTGTTGCTCGTTCAAAGAAATATCCCAGGAAGCATCTTCAGGTATAGCATACAATATACGAATGTTTGGATCCACACTGTTGGATTCAGGATAAACGGGGTACCCCGGATCTTTGCTGCGATCAGAGAACGCTTTTTTAGCGCGAGCCATCGCATCTGCGGTATCTACTTTTACCTGACTGATATCGATATTGGGAGGCCCCCACACCATACGGTGCATGCGAATTTCTTTGTCTAAAACATAGATCATCAGGGTTTCTTGTTTCGCGTTAGACACCCACTGAAACGAAAAGTTAACCGCCACCTGTTCAGATTCTTGCTTTTCATTGGGCAGGTAATACGTTTCCTGCCCTTCTGAGGCCGCACTCATGAGCAAACGAGCCTCGCTATCCCAGCTGTTCACCAGGGGAAGCATATCCTGCTTATAGGTACTTAACAAACTGTTGCCTTCTGGCGCGGCAAAACGAAGTTCCTCGACAAACTTCAGCTCCACCTGATCAAAAGGGCTGCCAAAATAGCCGGGGGCAATCATTTTACCCACAGCGACATCACCGGCAGGGGCGGCCCCAGGAGCACGAGGCGCAGCGGCGCCACTACTGGATTCAGAAGCAGCGGGAGCCGCAGTATCCTGCGCGTTCTGACCTTCGGAAAAAGAGGCCGGTGACAAGCTGCGCTTGCTGAGCGCATTGGGAAATAAAGCAGAGACATTCGTGTCTGTACCTGCCGATGCCACCGGTGAAGGAAGCGTTGATGACGGAGAGGGGCCCGGCGTTTGCCCGGGGGTCTGTGCCGATTGGCAGGCCACAAGCACGCTAAAGCTCAGGGCGACTAACAGAGGCTGAATAGAAAACATACGATTCATCATTTTACAACTCCTTATTCTTTATCAGCAGGGGCTGATGACACAACATCATCAGCATCGGCTGACGCAATAACGTCTACGGGCATAGGCTTACCACCATCATAAGCAACGGGACCACCACGGTACATGGGGTAAACCACCGGGCGATTCATCGACTTAATCTCACCAGTAATGGCGTCAATTTCTACTGAACCGTAAAGATACTGATTTTCTTGCGGATAAACAATTTCAGGATCGTTTCCATTGTCAGCTCGCGAAGGCATGGGTTCAGGCAGCGCTTCGGACTTGATTTCAAAATTAATATTCACAAAATAACGCAGGCTGTCCCGTGATTGCTGATTTAAATTGAGGTTCCACTGAATATCCTGAGGGATGTCATAAATAATCATTGTTGCTTCGGGATTATTTGCCTCAGGGTAAACCGGAATACCGGAAGGATTTTGCTTATTGGAAAAAGCACGGCGAGCAATGTTTAACGCAGCATCGGAGTCAATTTTCACGCGAGTGATCTCAATGTTTTGTTCGCCCCAAACCATGCGGTGAACGCGAATCTCTTTATCCAGGACATAAACATTTAAGGTTTCTTTTTTGGCGTTAGAAGCCAGACGATAAACAAAGCGGGGCTTTAATCGAATGGGCTCATCTTTACCCGGAAACTGGATATACTCTTCGTTTTCACCATTTTGTTGAGCACGAGACTCTAATAAACGGGCGTCGGCATCCCACTCAGCCATAATCGGCTTAACGCTTTGGTTATAAACGGCAATCATTCCGCTACCCTGGGCAGCAGGGTAAATATTTTCTTCAGCATACTGAATGCTGTAGCTGTTAAAGTCATGGCCGCCATAATAATAACCGGGAGCAATCGGCATGCGGCCAATGGCGGGCTCTGCCATCGCAGCACCTACGGCAATATCCATTTTAACGGCAAAAGCAGCGTCAGCCCCTGCAATCTCTGCCAGAGGAACGACTTGCCCATCAATGCGCCCCAGGCGTAATGGACGCTTAAGGAGCGCAGAAGCCAATACAGGACGTTGAGGCGTAATTGACGACGACACACCGCCGGGAGCAGGTGCAGGCGTAAGGGTAGGGGATGAGACACAGGCATTGAGCAATAGACTGGTAGCAATGACGGCAAGCAGGTGACGAGATAGCATAAATAATTTCTCCTTTGAAAACGATTTTTCGTGTTCTAATTTTATTATAGTCATTTGTTTACATAAAGTCAACAAAATACTTATTGTAAACACCTATTTTTTTACACAAAAAAAAAGACCGTTATTAAAAACGGTCTTGCAAGGTTAAATCAAAGTTTAAAGGGTTTAAAAAGTAGCAGGAATCTGCATACTGTGCTGGCGAGATCGCATGGCCTGAGCATGGTTTACATTATCCATCACCCGTTGAAAGTTAAAGAAGCTCATGACATACCACACCAAAAAGAAGGGAACGGCAATGAGTGCCACAAGCACAACGCTCAAGCCACTGAAGGCCTGGAGAAAAACCGCAAACAATACGGTGGCAACAATAGAGGTATAAAAACGAATATCGAGGGAAAGTAAACGCTCAATAAAAAGCATCAGTTCAGAGGGTTGAGCCGGTGCTGCATAATGCAGAGGCGCAGTGCGGTTTTGAAAATGAACCTGATCACCCTGCTCATAAGGCGCATACATCGCGTTACCAGACTGGCGGTCCTTGCTGCTATCGCCGGATTTAAAAGCGGTGTCCTGAAAGTGAAAAGTGCCTAAGTTTTGTGTGTTCTGGGCGGTGCTTAAACGCATTTATTTAACCTGCATAATCTTTATTTAACTTTGTTATCTTTATCTTAATATTTTTAATCTTAAATTGCAAGCGTTTTTTAGACGCTTTATCAAAAAAGTTAATGAAAGTAGCTGTTTTGCCTGTTAAAATGAGAGGTAAGAACAATTTAAGTTTATTAAACAATGATTAAGCAAATATTTTTTCACCTGCTTGCGGGCCTTTTGCTCTGCGCAAACTCTGGATGCGCCTTACCAAATGCCAGCGACACAAATCCCCCAGGAGACGCCGACCCACCACTCCCCCTTTTAAGCAAAGGCACAAACGGGAAGCGAGATGCTCTGAGCGCTTATGCCAGAGCGTATTACAGCATGCTGCAAGAAAACACCGGCACGGGGATTCAACTAATCGGTATTCAAGGCCAGTGGGTGGATAAAAACCTGTGGGGAGAATGGGAGTATACGTTTGCCGCTGATCAGAAACAATGGACCTACAACGACGAGGGGCTCCGTTTAACACAAGTCATCAAGGAGACAATATCCATGCCAACAGCTGTGCCCTCGGCGATAGAAATGCTCTTGAGCGAGCTATCTGCACAACTTGACCTGCATCCGCCCCTCTTGTCAGCAAAGCGTCTGGCCGAAGTAAACTGGACCCCGGCTTTGGGATGGGTCTATAACGTTTCAATAGAAAGTAACAACCCATGAAAACCTGGAAACTCTGGCTCATGGCCTCGCGGCCCAAAACCCTGGGTGCAGCGGTAGCTCCCGTGGTGGTTGCCACGGCGATGGCCTTTAAAAGCAGCGGTATTGCCTGGTGGGCCATGCTCGCCTGCCTGGTGGGGTCCCTACTACTACAGCTGGGCACCAATTTTGCCAATGATTATTTCGACTTTGTACAAGGGGCTGATACAAGCACGCGATTAGGCCCCACACGGGTCACTCAGGCGGGCCTGATTGCGCCTGAGACCGTGCGTAACGCTTTTATTCTCATGTTTGCCCTGGTAGCCGTTCCAGGCCTCTATTTAAGCTATATCGGGGGCTGGCCGGTCTTTATTTTAGGGTGTTTGTCGGTCATTAGCGGCGTGCTCTATACCGCCGGGCCCTACGCTCTGGCCTATCTCGGTTTAGGCGATATTTTTGTACTGGTGTTTTTTGGCGTGGTCGCCACCGTCGGCACCTATTATGTGCAAACCTTACAACTCAACAGCGCTATCTTTTTAGCCTCTTTAGGACCCGGGCTTTTTTCGACAGCGATTCTGGCGGTAAACAATCTGCGGGACCGTCTCACCGATGCCGAAAGCAATAAGCGCACACTGGCGGTTCGCTTTGGCGCAAATGTCGTACGCATAGAGTATTTTTTATGTTGTTTGATCGCGTGTTTAATTCCCTGGATAATCTTCTACTTCACCCCCGAGAAGCACCCCTACTCCCTCGCTGCCAGCTTTACGTTTGTACTCTGTATACCCAACTTGCTGAAAGTCTTTCGTTTAGACGCAGACCCCGCACTCAATCCGATGCTGGGGGAAACGGGCAAATGCCTGCTGATTTATAGTTTCTTGTTTGCCATCGGCTGGATGCTCTAAGCCACCACTTTAATGGTGTTGAGGCGGACATCGTCAGGCCCGTTAATAAACCCGCCGTGGCGATACACCAACTGTAAATAGTCCACCAGCTCCTGGGTAATGCGTTCGCCGGGCACCAAAATCGGAATACCTGGTGGATAGGGAGAAACGACTTCGGTACAGATTCGGCCTGCCGATTGTGCAAAGGGCACGGTGTCTACCGTGGCGTAAAAGGCTTCACGAGGGGTTAAAACAGCTTGAGGTAAGTCAGGCAGATCCATTTGCTGCAAGTAGAGGCAGCGCCTGGCGGGGAATCCCCTGGGTATGTATGTCCTGAGAAATTCCTCGCACGGCCTCGACCAGACGAACCATTTCGTCATGGGTATTGGCAAAAGTGACAATTTCTAAAACGTTAGTCAGGGTGCCCATTTCTGACTGTATGCCATAGCGCTCATTGAGCCAGTCACAAAAATCAAAGCCAGAGACTCCCAGGTCAGAAACATTCATCGTAAGCTTGCTTTCATCCAGGGCAAACAGGCCCGGAAAGCCCACGCGCTCGGTGCCAAAACAATGAATACCCGGAATTTTGTTGAGCTCGGTACGGGCCCAGCGAGAAATATCTAAGGCGTGCTGCAAAAGGGTTTGACCGTGCAGCGCCATCTGGCGTCGAGCGGTATCTAAAGAGGCCATCAATAAATAATTGGGACTCGTACTCTGCATTAACTGCAACACTTTGCGGGCCCGATTGAGATTAACACGGCCTTCGTTAATGTGCAGCATTGAACTCTGGGTCATGCCCGCAATAATTTTATGGGTAGACTGCACCACCATATCGGCGCCCACATCCACTGCAGACAAGGGGTAGTCTTCATGAAAGTGCAAATGAGGGCCATGGGCTTCGTCCACCAGCAGGGGCTTGCCGTGGCGATGACAGATCTCGGCAATGCGCCGCAAATCAGAACTTACGCCATAATAGGTGGGGTTCACCACAAAAAGGCCTTTGACATCAGGGTAACGATTTAAAGCCGCCTCTACCGCCTCAGGGGTTAGGTTATGGTCGATTCCAAGCTCGCGATCCCAGGTCGGGGTAATATAAACAGGAATAGCCCCGCTCAGCAAAATGCCGCTAATCACCGATTTGTGAACATTTCGGGGAATCAAAATTTTGTCTCCGGGATCGCATACCGTCAGCACCATGGTGTTGTTTCCACAGGTGGAGCCGTTCACCAGAAAAAAGCTGTGCTGCACGCCATAAGCCTGGGCTGCCAGCTCCATCGCCTCTTTTAACACGTGCTCCGGGTCATGGAGATTATCCACTTCAGGCAGTTCACAAAGATCAATCTCAAAGGTTTTTCGCCCCACAAAGTCCAGAAACTCAGGATCAATACCGGCTCCATATTTATGTCCTGGAGTATGAAAACCCACCATATCTTTTTCGGTATAAGCCTTTAAGGCCTCAAAAAAAGGAGCGCGCGCCTGGGCATTAAAGTCAGAGGTATGGGTGTTTTTAGGCGTGGAAACAAGTGGATTAAACATATTTAAACATGGGGCTTTCTTTTGTGTTTAATGAGATAGGAGGGATTCTCTGGCAAGGTTAATTTTAGGTTAATAACTTTCTCTTAACCTTACTGTGCAATGTATCACATTTCAGGTTAAGATCTGGCTAAAAGGGGCACTACAAAAGAAAAACTTGCACAAAAATGACGCAACGCATAAAATGATAAGTATGAAAAAATCGACAGTACCTGTTCTTACCCCTCCGCTTGAATCACAGGTTCAAGAAGAAATTTTGAATATTACCCTGCACGGATTTGGGCTGCTGTTGAGTCTGATTGGTTTTGGCACCCTCGTGGGCCTGGCAGTGCAAAGCCACTCGATAACAAAAATCTTTGCGGCAAGCACCTATAGCGCCACGTTAATTGTCATGTATATTGGCTCGCTCCTGTTTCATACATCACTTGCCATAGACGTGCCCTGGAAAAAAGCCCTGGAAGTTGTGGATCACAGCGCCATCTACTTGCTGATCGCGGGCAGCTACACGCCTTATTTAATGGTTTCTCTCAACAGCACCAAATCATGGATTATGTTGGGATTGATCTGGCTCATTGCGGTGATTGGTGTGTTATACAAGGTCTTTTTCTTTTATAAATCCGACGTCTTATCAACCCTCGCTTATATTGCCATGGGCTGGATGTGTGTGTTTTTTATGAAAGATCTTTACTACAGTATTGGCTGGCAGGGCCTGGCCCTTTTAGGCACAGGCGGTATTTTTTACACCCTGGGCTCACTCTTTTACTTGTTTGACCACAAATTTAAATACGCCCACGCTATTTGGCATTTGTGTGTCATGGCGGGTTCACTCTGCCATTATCTCAGCGTGTTCTTTTTTGTTATTTTGCCCGACACGGTAATCGGTACCTAAGCTGCTAAAGCTCTAAAAATTGGGCAGGGGTTTGATGGGTTTTAACGTCCACTGGTTTTGGGCAAACTGCGCTTCTAATCGCTCAATGCGGCCCTCAGGATGGGGATGAGAGGCGAAATACTGTCCGAGTTGAGAACCGGCAAAGCCCGCTTCCTTTTGATGGCGCGTCAGAAAATCTAGCGCCCCCCCCACATGATGATAATGGGCATAACTCGCATCAATCCCCGTGAGGTCAGCCTCTAGCTCCTGGGCCCGAGAAAAACCATATTGCAAGCCCTGCGTAAAGCTGGATACATTTTTGCTAATGCCGCTGGTCCCCCCAAAACAGCTTCTGTCATGATAGAGAAGATCAAGCTTCTCCCCATGGCACGCAAATTGTGACGATGATGCAGATGTCCCATTTCATGGCCCAATACAAAAACCAGCTCATTTTCAGAACTGGCCTGATCCACCAGGCCCTCCATGACCACGATGTGCCCCCCGGGAAAAGCAAAAGCATTGGACTCGGGCTCTGGATTGAGATGAATACGATAATCCAAATGCGGCGTGTTCCCGTATTTTTCTTTGACGAGAGCGTTCATTAGGTTTTGTAAGTAGGCCTGTTTTCGAGCCTGAACCGCCGTAAGCTCATGCTCAAAAGCCGTTGAAAAAGACTGCCCCAGCTGGGATTCTCTTTCAATGGAAAGACGCGGCACATAATAATCCACCGCAAAACCAAGCAGCCAGTAGACCAAAAGCAAAATCAATAACACACCACCCAATAGAGTGGTCAAATCCCAAAGCGGCGAGCGCCTGGAGACATTCACATTTTCTTCGGGAAGGGGTGTCGGAACGTACTGCATTAAGACAGCTGCTTGGCTTTGTAGCGAATGGCGGTGCCATAAGCAATCGACTCAATACTGCCCACACCCGATTTGCGTTTGTGCATATCGCCCAAAAAGCTGGTATCTAAACGCACATTCATAACCAAGTCGGCCCCGTGACGCAGCGCTTCTTCCTGCATACGTAACGTCGCCTCCCGGCGGGCTCTATCCACAAGGGGCTCGTACTGCGTAACATGGCCCCCAAAAAGATTTTGCAAGGCCGCCACAAAGACTTTAAAATAATCCACGGCCACCACCATATTGCCGGTGACCAGTACCGCTAATTCTACATCTTGCTCTAAAAAATCAGGATTTTTGAGATTAATCAAAGGCAGGGCGCGGTATTCTTTTTCACGGGCGTTAATACTGAGATAGTGTTTTTTTTCTGCTTGCTGTCCAAAAAAGTAGCCAATGGCCAGGAGTCCCAGAAAAATAATTAAATTAAGAACGAGTGCCATCGTAAGTACCTACTCTATCCGCACTGCCGTGCCGTAAATATAAAGTTCGGCAGCACCGGCTGCCACCGAAGATGTTGAGTAGCGAATATTCACGACGGCATTGGCCCCCAGCGCCTCAGCTTGTTGACGCATACGTTTCGTGGCTTCTTCCCGTGCTTCACTGAGTAATTCAGTATAGCCCGTCAATTCTCCACCCACCAAATTCTTAAGCGAGGCCATAAAGTCACGGCCTACATGCTTAGCTCTGACCGTGCTTCCGCTGACAACACCATAATGTTCAACAATCTTTTTACCGGGAATCGTTTCAATATTTGTAAGCAGTATCATGGGGTTAAAGTTCCTTTTTGATCATCTCGCGAGTGATTTATGGCATTATGCCCTATTTTTTGAACAATTGCCAATATTCCTTTGACAACCCCCATGAAAAAAAGGGCTCCTGACAAAGTCATGGAGCCCCGGGGGGGTTAATGCAAGGGTTTCAGATGCTTACTTCTTGGGAGTAGAAGCAGCAATTTTGCTTGAAGTTTGGGCAGAGGCAGTGGCCAAAACTTCGTCTTTTTCGATTTCTTTGCTCAGGGTCGTACGACGGATTTTAAGTTCGTCTACATGACGCTCTAACTCATCGATACGATCGTCGAGATTGTCTTTTTCGACCTTGGAAATACCGAGGGTGGTACCCAATTGGTGAACGCTAGACACCATGTTTTCCCAACGCTGGGTGAATTCTTTTTCGCGACTTTCGAGGTTATCACGCACTTCAGAAACGAACTTTTTGGCTTCGCTATCGTGAAGGGTTCCTTTTTTCACAAACTCGTCAGCAACTTCTTGTACTTTATCTGCGCTTAGAGAAATAAACTCCGCGGTTAATAGACTGGCTCTTTTAAGAATATCCATGTTAATATCTCCTGATTTATCCGTTTGCGATACTTTTTGACCTTTTCGAGGTGTTCGCTTTTCTTATATTATTAGTTTATAACACGGCGCGTAAAAAGGCAAGGCTTTTTATGACGCGGCGAGTAAAAAAGTTCGAAATTTTTATATTTTGCATTTAAACGCCTGGCTTTGGCGCGGGCACGTCAGACGCCAGCGCCGCAAAAACCGCGTGATCTCGCCAGGTACCCGCTACGCGTAAAGCGCCCCTGCGAAGGCTTTCGGGCTTCATTCCCAGTTTGTGACATAAGATTACAGAAGCTTCATTCTCCGGTAAAACCTCTGCCTCAATACGATGTAGACCTAAATCACGAAAACCATAAGCCAGGGTCGCCGCCGCCATTTCGTAACCCAAACCCTGTCGCCAATGGGTATTAAACACCCAAAAGCCCAGGGTTCCGCGTTGACAGTCGCCCCGTTGTACCCCCCAAACTTGAGAGGCGCCTATAAAATCACCAGCGTCTTTACGAAAGGCATAAAAATTAAAAGACCACCCCGCTTCAAAGGCCTGCCAGTCTGACCAGAGTAAGCTTTTATAGCAGTCTTCGGTTAATTGCGCTTCAGACAGCGGAGCACTGTCGAAAGGCCCCTGAGCAGGTAAGGCCTGGGCGTATCCGCTTACCCAGGCCTCATAATCCGCTTCGTATAGGGGACGCAAGATCAGCCGATCGGTTTCAAACATCACCCGCTGTGGTTATCCCATAAAACGCTGCATCACCGCGTCAAACTGAGCCTGGGTCGGGCGCAAATCCTCGGTGGGCAATAACGACAATGGGGTATCAGACAGATTTAAAACCTCATCAAAGGGCGTTTTGGCGTCGTTATAGTACAACAGCCCGGTGGGCAAATGTCCGGCTTCATGATTCACCTTAATTTGACGCATGGCGTCTAAGCGATCCTTAGGGTCGTAATCATTGCCCAGTTTTTTGAGTTTGAGGTGAGAACCATCATGTAGCTTTACATCCACAGCGTCGGTGTAATCGACTTCTATTTCGTCAAAGTGAGGAATAAAATCCAGTTCTTGTAAAGGCTGATCGTTTTCCTTGACGTACTCATAACTTTTGGTGGAACCACTGTGATCGTTAAAGGTGACGCAAGGGCTCACCACATCAATAACGGCCGTTCCCCGGAACGATAAGGCCGCTTGAATGAGGGGCACCAGCTGCTTTTTGTCGCCTGAGAAGGAGCGAGCTACAAAGCCACATCCAAGCTCAATCGCCAAACCACAGAGGTCGACAGGTTCAAAGGGGTTCTCTGCGCCTTTTTTTAAGACACTACCCAGATCTGCGGTGGCAGAAAACTGCCCTTTGGTTAAGCCATAGACACCGTTATTTTCGATAATATAAACCATATCTAAATTACGCCGAATCACGTGAATAAACTGCCCAATACCAATACTGGCGGTATCTCCATCGCCACTGACAGACAGTCCCACAAGCTTGTGGTTGGCCACCAGGGCTCCCGTGGTTACAGAGGGCATGCGACCGTGGGCCGAATTAAACGCGTGAGCCTGGCTTACAAAATAAGCGGGGGTCTTGCTAGAGCAGCCAATCCCGCTAAATTTACCCAGCATGGCAGGATCGACACCCGCTTCGTAACAGGCCTGAATAATATGATTTGAAATCGCGTTGTGACCACAACCGGGACACAGGGTGGTGGGCCCCCCCTGGTAATCCGCTTTGGATAATCCGAGGTGATTGGTTTTGGCCGGTTTGGCCGATTTAGCTGATACGTTAGACATGGGCGATAGCCTCCACTGGTGAGATATTTTCATGAGTAAGAACCGCATTACTTAAAGACAAAGCGTCTACAAAGGTGCCGTCATAATGGGTAACCGAACGCAAGCGAGGCGCCAAATCGGGATACTCCGCAGCCAACAGACGCAATAATTGTCCGTCCCGGTTTTGTTCAAGGATATAGACCCGTTCCTGAGCTTCAATAAAAGCGCGCACTTGAGGATGAAAAGGCAAAGCCCGCAACCTCAAATAATCGGGCTGGACTCCCTGATCTTGAAGCATATCGAGAACCTCTGGCATCGCAACATCTGTCGAGCCATAGGCAATTAAAGCGAAATCGGTATGACCGTCTCCCACTTGCAGTAAAGGAGCAGGAAGCTCTTTTGCTGCCGTGGCAAATTTTTGGGTCAAACGATCCAGGCCAGCTTTCCATTCGTCAGGTTTTTCGGTGTATTTGGCCTGGGCGTTGTGACCTGAGCCGCGCGTAAAGTAAGGCGCTTTCGCATGACGGGTGCCGGGTAGGGTTCGGTAAGGAATGCCGTCACCGTCGACATCGGCGTAACGGTGAAACTGCTCCACTTGCTCCAGAGCGGCAGCATCTAAGACCTTACCCCGGTCCAGACTTTGGGTGGCATAACTGAAAGGCTCAGCCATCCAGGTGTTCATGCCCAGATCCAAGTCACTCAGTAAAAACACCAGGGTTTGAAAGCGTTCTGCCAGGTCAAAAGCGTCCTGGGCCATGGTATAACATTCTTCGACATTGCCAGGAATCAAGACAATATGCTGGGTGTCTCCATGAGACAAACCGTAGGCAGAGGTTAAATCACCTTGTGAGTTGCGAGTGGGTAAGCCCGTACTTGGCCCCATGCGCTGTACATTGACAATCACGCTGGGTATTTCGGCATAGTAAGCATAGCCCGCCAGTTCCGACATGAGAGAAATACCGGGGCCTGAAGTAGCGGTCATCGCCCGAGCACCGGCCCAGCCAGCCCCCAACACCATGCCAATGGCTGCAATCTCATCTTCGGCTTGTATCGCTGCATAAAGGTTTTTATCGTCTTTAACGCGAAAAGCCCCGAAGTAATCGATAAGACCTTCACACACAGAACTCGAAGGGGTAATAGGATACCAGGACAAGAACGTACAGCCCCCCATTAAGGCCCCCAGGGCGGTGGCGTTATTGCCTTCAATGAGTATTTTACCTTCGGTGGCGCCAGGCACAGATTCCAAAACAAAGGGATCTTGCTTGGTTAAGTGCTCGGCAGCCCAGTCGCGGCCAATACGAATCGCTTCAGCATTCAGCTTGACCACTTTTTCTTTGCCTGAGAACTGCTTTTGCACCGCCTGATCAATAGATGCCGGGTCAATGTCGAGCAGATGGGCCAACACCCCCACATAGATCATATTGACGACTTTTTTCTTGAGTTTGGCGTTATCTGTGGCTTCATTCACCAGGCTGCCAAAGGGCACCCCATAATTAATATGATCCTCTCGCAACGCGTGATCGACTTTCATATCCTGATCGTGAATCACCACCCCGCCGGGACGCAGGGCGCGAATATCGTCATAAACGGTATTCGGGTTCATCAGAACGATCATATCGCAAGCTTGCTGGTTCGCCTGATAGCCTTTTTCGTGCACTCTGACGGTGTACCAGGTGGGAAGCCCGGCAATATTTGAAGGGAAGAGATTCTTGGCGGCCACGGGTACACTCATATTAAAAATAGAGCGCATCAGAATCAGGTTGGCCGATTGGCTGCCTGTTCCGTTGACCGTGGCAATTTGAATATTCACATTATTAACTTGTTGTTGAATGTCCACAGTGTATTCCTTTTTTTGCTTATGCTATATATATCAGTTGAACATAGATCGAGAGACCTGAACAGGGTCAATCCAGGATATCTTCATCGTAAACCGAAGCACAGGGCAGCGTAAATTGAACGCTGGCTCCTGAAGAAAGAGAAGCAATACTTAAGCTGCCCTGATTGACTTCTAAATAAGCCTGACAAGCCTGGAGTCCAAGACCCAAACCCTTTTCACCAGAGGTTCCCGCCTGCGAATTTAAAGCCTCTCTGGCCTGAAAGCGCTCCAGGTCAGCCGCAGAAAAACCCATTCCAGTATCCTGAACAGTGATCCTGATCTCTGTGTCGCTTTCCCGTTCAGCCCAGATTTCAATCGTCCCTTCCACCGGGGTGAACTTCAACGCGTTACCCACAATATTGCGTAACACCAGCCGCACATGGTTTCGATCTGCCCATACCCGTAAGTCTGCACCCACAGCACGCATTTTCAAATGCACCTGTTTTTGTCGTGCAGGCTCCTCATACACACCATAAACCTCCTCAAGTAAACGCTTTATAGACAACGATTGACGCTGATGAGAATAACCCTCTAGTTCTGCTTTAACCCAGGTAAGCATATTGTCTAAAGAAGCGCTAACGTTTTCAAGGTGACGTTTTAAACGCGGCAACATCTCTAAAAAACCGGCCTGATTCATTTTCCCTCGCTCAAACACCTTCAAGAGCGATAGCATACTCAAAAAAGGCGTGCGTAAATCATGGGCCAGGATCACAAAAAGACGGGCTTTGGAACGATTTAGCACGGTCAATTTATCATTGGCTTCTTCCAGCAATGCCACAGACTCCTGCAAAGCCAGAGTACGTTCTTCAACCCGCTTTTCTAAAATTTGCTGCTGATCCAAGGCAAGCATGAGATTGCGCATCATTAACACCTCTTTAATGCGCTGAAGATTCTCTACGGACAGTAGTGGAATCAAAATCAAGGCCAGCATACTCAAACACTGCAACCACGAAAAATAACTATAGGTCAGCAGTGTGAAGGGCAGCACTGAAAACTGAAGTAAAATCAGCACAAAAGTGGTGCCATAAAAAGCCAGCCAGCACAAAAGATAAAACGCGGACCAGTACTTTTTTAGCCGCAGGCTCAAAAATAAGCCCGACACAACCAAAGCCAACGTTCCTAAGGCCCATAAGCGCACCAGCAACAGATGCAGTAACGGAAACGGCAAGGACAAACTCAACAGCGTCAACGTCAAAAGCAGGGTAAGCAAGAAGAAGCAGCGCCTTACTTTCTGACTGAGTTCATGATGTGCAAAGAGCTGGTACGCCAGTAAAGAAAAGAGCACTGCCATTAAGGCAAAGACCGGCATGTGTTCCAGCGCAAAACCATGAAAGGGATAAGGTAAAAAACGGCTATACCCCATCAGAATACCGAACCATGCAACACTCCAACTGAGAAGAGCGAGCGCATGCAGAACATACACATTTTTTTTCAACCACAAGGCCAATATCAGGTTTAATAAAATCAGACTAAAAAAAGTGCCCATCGCGCTAAAGTCCAATAGTCGCTTCAGAAAAAACTGAGCCCTTAATTCCGACTGAGAAACAATGGCCAAAGGTACGGTAACGTAATTTATACTGCGAACGCGGACGTAAACGACAGACTCTCCAGACCATAGCTTCCCCAGAGAGAAAACGGGCTCCGCCGCAGGTAAAAACGGAAAGGTCTCAACGGGCTGAGCGGATGAAAAGCAGGAGGCAGGACCCCTTGAGAAAAAACAGACCTCTTTTAAATTGGCTCGGTATACCACCACATAGCGGGATTGCGCGCCAGGGTCAGTCAATGAGATCTTTAGCCAGGCCTCTTGTCCAGGAATAAACCCAAAGCTTTTATTGAGATCTGAAGGACGCCAATGGTGGTCCGGCAGCTGACGAATATCCTGAATAGACAAATGAGAGCCCACAGGAGCTGTATAGAGTTCAATAGAATCTCTCAAAAAAGGGGATCCGTAAGCAAATGGCATAGAAAAAGTGCATACCCCAGCATATAGAGCCAGTAAACAAAACCAAACGCTCATTCTCATATGTATTACAGCCTATCACTCTTTTTCGTAAACGCTCATTGCTCAACTGCTACCTGACTCTCTCTTAAGTGAAGTGAGGCTCAGTCCTGGGTGTCGACATCACGTACCGAAGTGCAGGGCAGCGTAAACTGAACACAGGAGCCCGGCGAGGAAGACGTCAGACTTAAGGTGCCTTGATTGACTTCTAAATAAGCCAAACAAGCCTGAAGTCCCAGGCCCAGCCCCTTTTCACCTGAAGTTCCCGCCTGCGATGTTAAAGCCTTTCTGGCGTGAAAGCGCTCCAGGTCAGCTGCAGAAAAACCCATTCCAGTATCCTGAACCAAGATCCTGATCTCTGTGCCGCTTTCCCGTTCAGCCCAGATTTCAATCGTCCCTTCCGCCGGGGTAAACTTCAGCGCATTGCCCACAATATTACGCAACACCAACCGCACATGGTTTCGGTCGGCCCACACCCGCAGCTCTGAACTGATCTGCTTCATTTTCAGGTGAACCTGTTTCTG
Organism: Candidatus Sericytochromatia bacterium; assembly: GCA_963797915.1. Lineage (GTDB taxonomy): Bacteria > Cyanobacteriota > Sericytochromatia > UBA7694 > UBA7694 > CAXRDE01. The sequence goes on along the minus strand of CAWCRG010000017.1, from coordinate 315,282 downwards.
TCGCGCAGGCTCCTCATACATGCCATAAACTTCGGTGATCAAATCTTTCACAGACAAGGATTGACGCTGATGAGAGTAACCCTCCAGCTCTGCTTTAATCCACGTGAGCATATTGTCTAAAGAAGCGCTTACATTTTCAAGGTGACCTTTTAAACGCGGCAGCATCTCTAAAAAGCCAGCCTGGTTCATTTTCCCCCGCTCAAACACCTTCAGAAGCGTTAGCATACTCAAAAAAGGTGTGCGTAAGTCATGGGCCAGGATCACAAAAAGGCGGGCTTTGGAACGATTCAGCACAGTGAGCTTCTCATTGGCTTCTTCTAGCAACGCCACAGATGCCTGCAAAGCCAGGGTCCGTTCTGCTACTCGCTTTTCTAAAACTTGCCGCTGATCCAATGCAAACATAAGGTTTCGCATCATTAACACATCGGCGACACGCTTTAAGCTTTCCACCGACAACAGCGGAATCAAGACCAGGGTCAACATACTCAAGCACTGCAGCCACGAAAAATAGCTATAAGCAAGCAACGTCAACGGCAGCAGCGAAAAATGAAATAAATTCAATCCAAATACTGTGCCATAAAAAGCCAGCCAGCAAAAAAGATAAAACGCGGACCAATGCGACTTGAATCGCAGGCTAAAAAACAGCCCCAACACCACCAGGACAATCATGCCCAGCGCCCATAAGCGGATCAGTACCAGGTGCAATAGCGGAAACGGTAAAAGCCAAATGACAAAGGTCAATGTCAAAAATACCGGAAAAAACCAGAGCCATCGCCTTAAACTCGGACTGAACTCATGACGCGCAAAGAGCTGGTAAGCAAGCAAAGAAAATAAAATGGCTGGCAGTGCAAAAATCGGCCCTTGACCCAGCAGCAAATCATGAAAGCTCGCAGGTAAAAAAGCGCTGTACCCCATCACGATCCCGAACCAGGCAATACTCCAACAGAGAAGAGCACCTGCATGTAGAAGATAAACACTTTTCTTGAGCCAAAAGGCCAATACCAGATTTAAGAAAATCAGGCTAAAAAAAGTGCCCATTGCGCTAAAGTCCAACAGCTGTTTGAGTAAATACTGAGACTTTAAGGCCTGCTGAGAGACAATGCTAAAGGGCACAGTAATATAATTTGCACTTCGAACACGCAGGTACATGACCGATTCCTCAGGCAACAGATGCGCTAAAGAAAAAATAGGTTCTGTTGCCAAAATGAGAGAGTCCCTGGCCAGAGCATGACGGGCCGAGGAACAGGACTCAAAAGCCTGCGAGAAAAGACACACCTCTTTTAAATTCGCACGATGCACCACCAGATAATAGGGTGGAGCACCAGACGTTGCAAAAGACACAGGAACGCGAAGCCAGGCTTCCTGTTCAGGAATAAGCCCGAAGCTTTTGTTAAGATTTGACAGACGCCACTGGTTTTCTGACAGGCGGCGAATTTCATGAATCGATAAAGAGGTGCCTACCGGGGCTGTATACAAACGAACGGTACCTGTTGTCAACGGAGATGACCACGCAGATAAGGCAGCAAAACCACTCCACCCAATACAACACACCCACACACATAAGCCCAGACACCAAAACAACACACGCGCTTTCATATGCCTTACAGCTTAGCACTCTTTTAGAAAAAAGCCTTCACCCCAAAATGACGCAACACCCTTTCAATGATCGATCAAGGTGAAGCTGAGCCAGAAAAACCCCAGCAAGAAGATTTAAGCTGGTTAATATAACGAATATAACGGGCTACAGGGGCGTCAACCGCCAGCAGATTTTGGGTGCTGAAACGAATATTTTCATAGACCTGACCGTCTTCTCCCTGAAGCGACTGAAAACCGATACGGGTAAAAAGCAAACACAGTTGAGAAATGATCCAACCGCTGAAGCCTTTGCGCTGACGGGTCACGAAAATGGGCTGAACGCGGGTTTTACCCGGCGCTTCGGTCTGGTAAGCAAAAAACATATACAATTCAGGCAAGCCATTTTTACGGCCAAAAAACTGCACATCTTTAAGCAGGGTCAATCCTGCCAGGCATCCGTCGGCATACTTCATCGCGTAGCTGTACTGAGGGCCCAGTATTTTACGAGCCAGCCGCTCTTGCCAGGTCACGTCAGGAATTTGTCCTGTTAAGACAATCTCCACCAATCGCGGCTCGGCTTGTTCAATCACCACATCCATATTCATATGAATATCGTGCACCGTACTCAGGTGCTGAGGATCAATGCCGTTAATCATCGTAATATGATGGTGGCAACGGCGGGTATACGCCTTGCCCGGCTTTACCGTCACTGCTTGTCCGGCCAGACCCGGTATTTCAAGGACTGATGTCGCCGTGTCTTTATCGGGGTGCACCCAGATATACCCATATTTTTCTTGACAGGCATAGGTACGTAAACAGGCTTTTTTGGGAATCTCCTGCTGAATGGGAATATGCTGGCATTTACCGTTGGCGCCGTATTCCCAGTGATGAAAAAAGCAGCGAACCCGATTATTAACCACTTTACCAATGCCCAGATCTACACCCATATGTGGGCAAAAACCGTCCATGGCGTGAACAGCACCGGTATCATCGCGAAACACGCAAATCTTTTGGGATCCAATATTGCGGGTTTTTACCGTATTGCGCGCCAGGAGACTGGCCTCACCCCAGATATACCAACCTTCAGTTACCACCTGCCAGTTGTTGAAAACCTTGTGGACAACGGGAGGCTGTGTGGTTTGATTCAAAAGCTCTGTGCGGGGTTCGTTCATGTTTACTTGGACTTTGCCCTGGACGCAACATAAGCAGTAAAAGCTTGAATAAAGTGCTTCTGTGCAGCTTTTGAAAGTTCACTATCGACCAGGGTCTTTTCGTAGTCGAGAAGGGGATACGTGCCTCTGGGCGTCCACCGATCCGCATCTTTTTGAAAGATCATAAACAAACCCGCTGTCGGTTGAACAGAAAGCAAAACGACGGCGTCGTTTTTAAAGACAAAAGCCGTGTGGGCTTCGCAATACATTTCGCTTTCAGGATCACATATTTTTTCATTGGCTAATTTTAACAGCACCGCTTGTACAGACTCTGACGTAAGTTCAAGATCGGGTGTGCCTTCGAAAAAGGCGGCAGCGGTGCCTGACCAAAGTAAAAGGACAGCAATCATAATGACCCGATAAATGTGTTGCATACCGCGATATTGCCTCTCTTATTGAAGTCACAATTGGCTCACTCTCACTATACCCCGTATTATTGCTTCACGTAAATGGAGGGAACAAAACATGCATACTTTGATATTATTAGCATAGCCCAGACAGCATAAAAGATAGGTCGCACAAAAATGCCTAACCCAATTATTGTAAATTTTTGCCCCACAGGAATGGTTCCCACCAAACAGCAAAACCCTTGTGTCCCCATTTCGCCCAACGAAATTATTGAGCAAACCCATGAGGCTTACGAAATAGGCATAACGATCGCCCACTTACATGCCCGCCACACCGATGAAAGTCCGGCATATGAGCCGGAAATTTACCAGGAAATCATGACAGGACTCCATAAATTCTGTCCTGATCTTATTCTCTGTTTAAGTACTTCGGGCAGAAACTTTCCCGAGCTGGAAAAGCGTTCTGCGGTCATGGAGCTCTATCCAGATATGTGCTCGTTGACGCTTTCTTCATTGAATTTTTTAAATACCCCCTCCGTTAACGCCCCCCAAATGATCCAGGATTTACTCACCAAAATGCTCGCCTATGGCATTGTGCCTGAGCTGGAATGTTTTGATTTAGGAATGATCAATTACGGAAAATTTCTCATTCAAAAGTTTAATCTACAGCATCCCATCTACTGGAATTTGCTCTTTGGCAATATTTTTGGCGCACAAACCCAATTGAGTCAATTGGGCTCCATGGTGGATCAGCTTCCTGAGGATCACTTTATCAGCCTGGGAGGCATTGGAAACTATCAATTAGAAACCAACGCCATTGCCATTGCCAAAGGACTGGGCGTAAGGGTGGGATTAGAAGATAATTTGTGGTTTGACTCCCAACGGACCCAGCAGGCTTCTAATTTAAGTTTATTGAAGCGTGTCCATGAGCTGATGGCGATTCATGAAAGAGTCCTTATGCCCAGTAAAACACTCAACATCTATAATACGAAAAGAAATACCAGATGAAACCGTTAACCATTCTCGGCTGTGATCCAAGCCTACTCAATGTTCTTATGGAACTGGCTGAGGACGCTCAAGGCATGGCTCACTTTGACATTTTGCTGAATATTCCTGTGAAAATAGGAGCAGAGTTCCAACCACACGCCCATTGGCAACACCGTGTTTACACCCTGGAGACCCTGACACCAGAGCATATCGATCGTCTGCGCAATGCGGGACAGTTTGCCTTTTCCGTATCTCACCACCCGGTCAAAACCATTCTATACGAGGCTTTTAAAAATGTCTTTGCTTTGGAGCACGCTCAATTTCCCCAACTTATTCACCCATCCGCTGTGGTGTCTCGCTCTGCTAACGTCGGGTTTGGTGTACACATTGATCCTAACGTGACCATAAGTGCCTGCAGTAGGGTGGGCTTTGGTGTCAATATCAAAAGAAGCAGTAGCGTGGGACACCACTGTATTCTGGAAGACTTCTCAACCCTCAACCCCGGCGTGACCCTGAGTAGTTTTGTACACGTAGGTAAAGGGACACGTATTGGCGCAGGTACTGTGGTGCGAGATAACGTGAGCATTGGCGAAAACTGCATGATTGGCATGGGCAGTGTGGTCACAAAAGATATTCCCGCCAATAGTGTTGCCTACGGTAATCCATGCCGTGTGCAGCGGCAAAATGCCCTGGGAACTTTATAAGCGCAACAAAGCCTTCAAAGCAACGAAAGAAACGCTATTCGCAAAACAACCTCACTAACGGGCAAACGCCAAAGGATGGTCAGCATTCAATAAAGCCACCAACACCGGGCATATTTGCTATGCTAACTGAGCGATAGCGCCATCGACGCTGAAACCCAATCAACCCCAAAGAAGTAGAAAAATGAACTCTTTATCTATTCTCGGCTGTGAGCCAAAATTACTGAACTCATTGATGGAGCTCGCCGAAGAGGCCCTGGACATAACTCAATTCAATATCTTACTTAATATTCCTGTAAACATTGGAGCAGAGTTTCAACCGCACTCCAATTGGCAACACGACGTGTATACCCTCGGCACCTTAAACTCTGAAGAGCGAGAAAAATTGGCCCAGAGCGGACAGTTCGCGTTTTCAATGGCCCACAGCCCGGTCAAGGCCATTGTGTACCAGGCCTTTAAAAAACTGTTACCGTTAGCTTACGAACGAACAGTTTCCTCGACTTATTCATCCTTCCGCCATCATTTCTCGCTCTGCAAGCCTGGACTTTGGAGCTCAAATAGAGCGATTCACCGCAGTTGGTGCCTGCAGCACACTAAAATTTGGCATCAATATTAGAAGCAACTGTAGTATTGGCCACCACTGTGTTCTTGATGACTTTGTAACCCTCAATCCAGGCGTAATGTTAGGGAGCTTTGTACGCATAGGTAAAGGAACGCGCATTGGGATAGGAGCTTCGGTGCGGGACCATGTGACCATTGGCGAAAACTGCATGATTGGCATGGGCAGTGTGGTCACCAAGGATATTCCCGCCAACAGTATTGCCTACGGTAATCCGTGCCGTGTGCAGGCCCAAAACCCGTTGAGATCTCGGTAAATCACCTTTCTCCCCAAAAAAGAATATCTTTGATATAGTAAGATCATTTTGACCTATCTCTCATCTTAGCCCAAAGGAAATCGCGATGAAAAATTCTTGTTCAACACTCTTTCTCAGCCTTTTGTTACTTTTTGTAGCCACTCCGACTCAGCAAGCTGTAGCGGCTGCCGATGCAAAACCCACAAGTCAGATCACAGCGCCCCTCTACACCGCTCTCGATACAACAACCCTTGAAGCCATTATGAAAACCGAAGGGTATAGCGTCACCGTCGATAAAGAAGACGATATCATCTGGAAAATCGACGGTCTCAGCGCCGCGCTCATGATTGACGAAAATGGGAAGTCTCTGCTATTTCAAATTTCTTTTTCAGACTCCAAGGCCAATTTACAGCACGTCAATACCTGGAATCAGAGTAAACGCTATTCACGGAGTTACATCGCTGACGATGATCGTATTGTGCTAGAGCTTGACCTGAGCCTCGAAGGCGGCGTTAGCAAAGCCAGGATCATCGATTACTTAAAAACCTGTCGCTTATCCTTAAGCGCCTGGACGCAAGAAGTGGTGATTGCAGAATAACCGCCATGAAAAGCACCACCACTCGGGCCTTTCGACAAACACACCTTCACCATTATGGACCCGCGGATTTTGAAAACTTTTCAGACTATTTTCTTTACCTGCACCTGAACCCACGGGTGCAGGTTATTCACGCCTTCGGGTATTGGCTCGCGATACCCTTTCTCCCCTGGGGAATAAAAAAACTCTGGAGAGAAAAGAACCCCTGGCCATTTTTGGGCTTATCGGCTCTTTTTTACGGGTCAGGATTTGTCGCTCACTGGACAGAAGATGGACAGGTTTCGAAAACGATCACGTCTTTTTTTGCCACCTATCGCGAAGCCATTATCATGAACTGGCGGGTCGTGGAGGGCTCACAAAAAGGGTATGAAGACGCCTTTATGCAAAAGTATCCCCACGTGCTCTGGGTCTTTTTTAAAGATGCGCCGCTGCCAAAAGGTATTGCAGCAGCTGACCGTCTTGCTCCCGATAATAAAGCAACTGATCTTTAATATCCCCTAACTTCATGTGGCGTTGGCTCACAAAAAATTGATGTAAATGACTGTGGAGTTGAGGAATAACCTGCAAGCGAAGCGGCTGAAGCTGGCCTAAGCTTCGCGCGTTGCAATAATGGGGCGAGGTCAAAAAATAGGATTCAAGGTCTGCGGCATTGAGCGCCTGCTCTGCGACCAACACGTAGCCCGCTGGGGACAGCTGAGGAATGACACAGACCCGCTGCGTCGGATAACATTGCTGCACCCCCTGCGCCACAAAGGCGGCGTTGAGCTTTTCACCTACGAGATCACACAGGGCCTCACTGCGCCCCTCAAAACGCAAATGGGGCGTAAGCCCCCACAGAGCAGTCACCCGCACACGATCCTTTAAGCGATAGCGCAGCAACCCCGACTTTTGGCTAATCACCACTTCATAGGCTTCGCCAGGGGTCAACTCATGTAAGAGCAGGGGCTGAGACTGCTCTGAGGACTGACGTGAAAGTATCGGCTGTCCCTGACCATCAAGAGGGATAAACTCGTAGAAAACCTCCTGGGGTAAAGGTAAGAACCCCCCACATTGCTCCGAAGGAATCGTGAGGGGAGCCTCAGTAGCCAATAGCCCCTTTTCTTGCACATGCGCAAACGAAAAGTCGGCCCGCAAAGCAGCAAAGTCGCGGGCCGCATTTTCAGCCCCCCAGGCAGAAATCAGTTTGAGGTGAGGAAAACACTGCGCCCACACCCAGACAGGCACAGGAGGCTGAGGTTGTTGACGGTCTTGATGCGCGAGCCACAGCAGCGTCTCTTTTAAGCGCCGCTGTCGAGCGGGCGCGGGCACGGGCAGGGCAAAACAAAGGCCTTCATAATGCAACTCAGGCTCCGCCAATAACCCCGACAAACGCTCACCATGTTGACGTATATGGCTTTGAAGCACCCGCAAAAAACTGGGGGACCAGACCGAAATGACCTCCAATTGGGGGGCTCGCAAGAGTGCCAGGGCCAGCACATCCCAAAAGTGAGCCGGCTGCTGTAGGTGGCGCAGGGTATTGGGAGCCGCCCGAAAGCGCTGAAACAGTCGCGCACTCAACCCGGTCAGGTAATCACTGTCATCAATCAGTCCCCTGTCCACATGGGTCGATGGCTCATGAAACTGAGGAGACACGCTAAAGTACACCTGTCCGCCGGCAAAAGGTCTGCCCTGTTGCTGTAAGGTCACTAAAATATCATGGGCCCAGCACAAGAACATCTGGGTAAAGCTCTTGAGCAAGGGGCGGGTGTAAGGAATGCGCTTTTTCGCGCCGCTGGAACCACTGGTGAGCTCATAAAACAGTGGGGGATCATGGGTTAATGGGGACAGCTCTGGCAAGGCCTCATAATCTTGCAAGGGCAGCTGACGCAAGTGGGCAAGCAGCGCCTGAAGCTTTTGCCGTTTACCCCAGCGTCCTTTACGCTGAGGCAAGCGCGCTTGTAAGGCAAGGATCTGCTGAAGCGTGCGCTGCTGGGCCTGTTGCGGGTGCTTTAAAGCATGCTGCCACCGCCGGTAAGCGTAGCCGGTATAGCCCTGTAAAAGAGAACTTAAGATCAAGGGGTTTTCTCAAAGCGTTGGAAACGCTGATTAATGCGCCCTTCGGTGCGCACGGGTAAAACCTGCTGTGCATCAACTCGCACGCCCGGCCCCAGGACAGAACCCGCACCAATAAAACACCGATCGCCAATAATAATCGGATTGGCGTAAAGCCTTAGATGCTGTCGATGAGGCATCACCACATGAGACACCAGCTTGACTTCGTGCCCCAGTAATACGCCGTCTCCGAGCTGCAGCAATGCGCGATCATGAACCTCGACATTGGGCGTCCAATAGACCTGTTGGCCAATCTTTGCGCCCCAGAGTCTTAGCCAGGCACTGTAAACGCCGGGCATCACCCGTAAAAAGCGCTCCAGCACAGGCAGCACCAAATAAATCAGCTGCACCTGGTGACTGCCCCACCAGTGGCTGTAATGGTTGCCCGTTAATTCTTCACGCAAAGGGGTGTTCAACGGCTTAAAGTAAGTCAATAAACGATAAACCATGACCGGATAAAGATAGAGAATGAAGGGCAAAGTCAAAGCCCCCACGATTCGCCACAGCAGTGAAACAGGGCTAAGGGCAAGACCCAGAGCCAGAACAGTGAGTAGCACCACCGATGCAGGAAAGAGCGCCAATAACCGAGATAAAAGGGTCATGAGAAAGGAAACAAGAGCTTCTGCCAGGGCCTTAAGGCGGTTTTTACACCCATACGTTCTGGATAGGTATCACTGGCATAATACGTGCCGTGAAGTTTGTCATACCAGTTCAGATTGGCCCCATAATTTTTGTTTAAACGCTGAGCGTGATGCCAGGCGTGATCCAGTGGCGTCATGATTCCCGCCTGAGACAAACGGCGCTGAAGCTGAGGGTGACGCTTGCCGAGCGAGGCATGCTTCCAAATATCCAGGGCTGCCGACACACTCATGCCCAATAGCAAGCCCCTGTTGAGATCCGTCACGTACAATAAAAAGCCATTCACCCAGAGGTACACAATAAAAAAGCTGGTGATCAAACTATTGCGAGAGGTGGCAAACACATCCATATGCTTTACCGTATGGTGCACCACATGAAGGGGAAACAGTGACCGCTGGTGCAAGAGACGGTGGTTCCAGTAGTATAAATAGTCCACCATAAAAAAATTGAGAGCGAAGCCCCAAAAGGGTTCTATGTTCAGGAATCCACGCCCTTCGGGCCAGATAAAAGCAAGCGCGCCAAAAAGCAGGCCCGTTTGCAATAGCGGAATCAGGGTGCCCTGGATGGTTAAGTTACTGCTGTCTAAGACCCACTCAAACAGGGTCTTCTGACGCAATTGCGCCCGCTCAGCCGCAGCGGTCAATAACCATAAAAAAAGCAAGCCGAAGGTGATCGCGACTAACATAACGGCCCCCTAAATCCAGAAACGGAAGTCATGGGTTTGCTCGCTCAGGGTCAACGGGTTCTGGCCTTTATCAATGGCGTGGCGGAGCGATTCAATCAGAATATGAACAATATCTGCGTTAGAATGGCTAAACTTTACCCCATACTTTTGAATCACCTCCATCTGGGTATTGAGAACTTTGATATCCTGGTCAATCACACTTTGGCCCTGATAGCGAACAATCGGGCCGGCGGCCCAATTAAACAGGGGACCAAATTGATAGGTCAAGTCAGTATAGACGTGGGTTAAGCGATCGTTGACCGGTGTGCAGTGAGAGCTAATGTAAAAACTTTTGCCCGGAGAAAAAATATATTCGACACTCGTGACATTGGGGCTATGAAAAGCGTCTTTGTGGACAATGGGTTGTTTTTTAGGATTTAAAAAAAACGAAAACCAGCCCATATTATCGGTTTCATCTCGGTAGTCAATATAAACAGAGCCGGCTTTACGGGTCACCGTGGCCTCTACTTTTTCGTCGCGACTGACCCGAAAAATTTTATCGTGCACAAAGACGGTATGGGGAACATCGACGTAGTTTTCGGCACAATTGGTCACGTCATTTTCAAAGACATTAAACAGGCGTACCGTTTTATAGCCTTTTTCTTTGTAATGGGGCATGACAAAGGGGGGCGCGTCCATTTCCGGGTGGCGGGCCAGGCGCACGTAGATAAAGTCATCTTGTTCAAGGACTTCAAAAGATTTAGCACAGCGGGTTTTACGGGGTTTAAAGTCATGACTCTCCGAAGGAATCGCGATGACTTGCCCCTGGCCGTCAAACACCCAGCCGTGGTAAGCGCACTGAAGCTGACCTTGCTGCAAATATCCCTCAGACAATTTAAAGTTTCGGTGCGGGCAACGGTCTTGCAGCGCCACGGCCTGCCCCTCTTCATCGCGAAAAAGCACAACCCACTCGTCGAGAATCGTGCGTTGAATCGGCTTTTGCTCTCCCAGCTCGTGAGACTGGCAAGCAATATACCAAAAGTGTTTGTGGCTAACGGGTTCAGAAACAGGTTCAGCGTTCATTAGTATTCACTTATTTACCCACATATTCCAGGGTTACGTCTCCCGACAAGTGTAACTGACAGGCCAAACGGCAGTCTGGATCATCGGTTTCTAGCTCCAAAACTTCAGACTCTTCTTCAGAAAGCGGCGGCAGGGATTCCTGGCCTGAAATCACACGGACCAGACAGGTGGCACAAATGCCGGTGCGACAACCAAATAAAATCGGGGTGTTCATGACGTCCAGGGATTCAGAGAGGCTTTCGCCTTCGATCACCGTCATCGACGGTGCATTTTTAAAATGCAGGGTATGTCTCACCTCAGGCATCAGGCCACTCCCTGCTTAAATCGCGCAAAAGTGCGGCGATTGGTACGCAAATAGCCAGGAATATCGGATTGCTTCATCAGGGTAACTGCTCGGTTTTCAGGGGTTAAAAAAGGCAGATCCGAGAGATATTGTGCATAAGACTCACGCGCGACCTGATGGGTGCTAAAAGCCTCGTGAACGCCTTCATTTTCCTGGCAAAAGCAACGCTCCATCATCGCCAGGGCTTCAGCACGCGAAAAGCCAAAGACCTGGCTGCGTAAGATCTTGTAAATGGTGCCAAACACCGCGGGCTCGTACCAAAAAATACCGTTCACAGAACAGTTGAAGGCATAATGATCCCGCTGACAGCCTTTGACTGCTAAATTGGCAACGTACTTTTCAAAGGCCGTCGGCGGCTTCAGGCTTTTGACCACCTCATGACCGATCAGCGTTGAACTATTAAAGTGATAAGACTCGTCTAAAAAGTGATGATAGCTAATTTGAGCCGGAATCGGGGCATTGGCCTGATCGGGATGCTTGTCGTAAAACTGACTGAGTTGGTGCTGTACAATTTTACCGTTTAGCGTGCGCATGCCTCTCACGGTGAGATACTGACTGGCCAAAAAAGCGTTTGAAGAAGAGAGATAGGCAAAGTAGTGGAGCTGAAATTTTTTCCAGGCACTTTTAAAGGGGTTGGTGTTTTGATAAATAATGGTTTCAGAGGCAAAGTTTTTCATGGGGTAGCTAAACATGCGCTCCCCAAAGATAGCGTTTTCAGTGGCGTCTGAAATCGTTTTAAAAGCGTGAATATGCGCCCGCTCCTGATGGGACTCAAAGTCTAAGGTATCGCAGACGATACGAAAATCCTCAATGCCGTAGAGACCGGCAGCGGCGGTCTGATTCAAAAAAATAGTGGCAATCTCTGCTGAGATAATTTGTGAATAATAACCTACCCAATACAGCTGATTGAGAATGACTCGCTGAGATGCCGTCGCTTCGTGCCAAAGGGGCGTACCGTAAAGCAATGAGAATTTTTCGGGGTTCCAGTACTGATCAGCACAGGCCGCATAATCAAAGCGATCTGAAAGCGCATCTAAGGCATCGGTATTGTCTTGCTTGTGGTTACGTTTAAGGTTTAAAGCAATTTTTTTATAGGTTTTAGGATGCTCAGCAAAAGGCCCTGGCGCCTTAAGCGTCGCTGGAGGCACCTGAGTCGTCTGAACGGGAGCATTTTGTTCTAACATTTTTTCATCATCCTTACTTTGTTTAACAAAGCGGTAACATTGACGCAATTTTCACATAAACAACGCCTATATACTACAATATATCGTGAGTCCTACCCAAAAGTTGCCCCAAAAGAGGTTTGAATGTCCGCACTCACCCGTACAAAAGTATTTAATCAGCCCCAGAGCGTCGTCGAGACGTGGTATTGGGCAATGAAATCAAAAGACCTCAAAAAAGGTCAGGTCAAACATCTTAATTTTTTGGGGAAAGAATTGGCCGTCTATCGCGGTGAAGATGGTGTAGCGCGCGCAGTGGATGCATATTGCCCGCACATGGGAGCGCATCTGGCCGAGGGAAAAGTAGACGGCACGGGGCTTCGCTGCTTTTTTCATCACTGGAAATATGACGATCAGGGCGCATTGGTGGATATTCCCTGCCGCAAATCACCGGGTATTCAGGCCCAAATTAAGCATCATCCTGTGCGAGAAAAATACGACACCCTGTGGATTTACACCGGCGAGACCCCGACCCACGACGTACATACGATTCCTGAACTCGAAGGGGTTGAAGTCGAAACCATCTTCGGGAATCAGTTCGTCAAAGGCTGCCACCCCAATGTGGTTATGATTAACGCCATCGACGCCCATCACTTCACTTCGGTGCACAATCTGCCCGTCGACGTGGCCTTTGACACCCAGGCGCTCAATGCCCACAGTATTCAATTCAACAACATCACCTTCATTCCTGAGACAAAATGGTATTTGCGCTTCTTTAAACGTTTTTACGCCAGCCACCTGACCTACTCCATGTGTTATACCGCAGGCACCACCGGCTCCGTTACCGTAGGCCCCGATTTTTTGCATTGCCACATCATTTTTGCGCTACGCCCCACCGCCGAGGGCAAAGCCGAAGGCCTGACCCTGTTGGTAACGCCCAAGCAAAAGCCCAACTTGCCCGGGTTGAGTGCCTTAAATCCCCTGATTTTATGGGCCACGAAGCAAGTGGGTAACTACTTCGCCAAAGGCGATACGCAGGTTTTCGAAACCATCCGTTTTCGCTTTCAGCACCCCATCAAAGAAGACGAGGCCATTATTAAATTCATTCAGCATCTTGAAAAACAAGTGGCCACACCCTGGGGCTTTGGCACTTATGCCAGCCCGACTCCCCTGCCCGAAGAAGACCTAAACGCGCTGCTGCAACGCAGTCAACCACGAAAAATATCTGGATAATCATCATGAAAAAGCTCAAAGCCGAAGGCGTTGCCGTTAACGCTCTATCACAAACCACCATCGCGGATATGTTTCGTCTGTTTTCTCAGTATTACAGCAATATCGATTTTGTTCAGTTTCAGCAGGATCTACAACACAAAGACCACGTTTTTTTACTCAAAGATCGCAAAGACAACAGCATTCAAGGGTTTTCTACCCTGGTGGGTCTGGAAACAGAAATCAGCGGGCAACGCGTGCGCGGCATGTTCAGCGGAGATACCGTGGTGCATGAAGACTACTGGGGGCAGGGCACCCTGGGCGTGGCCTTTTTAAAGCATCTGTTTTTGGCCAAATTAAAAAAACCCTTCACACCGCTCTATTGGTTTTTGATCTCCAAAGGTTACAAGACTTATCTGCTGATGGCCAATAACTTCCCGGTACACTATCCTCGCCATGAAAAGCCGACGCCGTCACCCATGCAGCAGATCATTGACGCCTTTGGAAAGACCCTTTACCCCGAACACTACAACGCCGAAAGCGGCATCATTCAATTTTCGAACCAACAGCTCAAAACCAAGGACTGTTTAAAAGCAGAAGTCACCCCCATTACCTCAGACATGTGTGACGGTAATCAACGCATTGCCTTTTTTGCCGAACAAAACCCCCACTGGGAAAAGGGAGACGAACTGGCCTGCATCGCAGAAATGACTTTTGCCATGCCCTTCGCCTATGCCCTAAAGACCTTTAAAAAGCGCGGAAAAAAAAGAGCGCCTGCGCCACAAGAAAAAAAGTCGCCCGAAGGAACCCCCTCCTATGAGCGTTGACAGCTTGCGAGGCAGTCTCAATAACACCCTTCAGGAAACGCTGGCACAATCCTTAGCCAAAGCCCACCATTTGAGCACGGCTGAAGTCGAGCGTATTTTAAGTCGCCGGTTTACCGAAGGGCACTCCACATCGAGCAGTCAGCCGCTTCCTTTTGAAACCCTGTGGAGTCTGGCTGACTTAGAGGTGGGTGCCGTCAGTTGTTTACAAGAGGCGTCTCCTCTGACGCAGGAGCGGGTGGCTTATGATCTGGCCTACGCCCGTTTTAGTGAGGCTTACGCCATTGAAAAGGCGGGCATGAGCTTTGCTGCAAAGATGAGCCTATTGGCCCCAACCCTCAATGAGCAAAAGCTTTATTCTCTGTTTGCCGCAGAAGAAGCACGGCACTTTCACTTCATTGATAACAGTATGGGACACCCAGAAAACTTGACCACGAACCCTTTTGTAGAGCTTCTCCACCATCTGATCTTAACAGGAGAGCGCAGCTGTTTATTGCTGTTAGTACAAGTGGTCCTCGAAGGATGGGGGGTAGAGCACTACGCAAAAATGGCCAATACCTGCCAACATCCAGAAGCGCGTAAAGCCCTGCACGGCATTTTGGCCGATGAGGCTGCTCATCACGGCAGTGGTCTGTCTCTTTTTGATATTCAAGACTTAAGCAGCAAGGATTTAGACTACTTAGAAGATAAGCTGTGTCAGTTTTTGCAATTGGTCGCTGTTGGCCCCGTCAGCACCCTTGAGATCCTTAACCAACATGTGGGGCCTTTTTCTCTTGCACAACGACAGCGGGTTCTCGAAGAACTCAACGCAACTTCAGAAACCCAGCGCAAACTCAGCCTGCTTAAAAATCTTTTACGCAAAGCCGAAGCCGACCCACTTATCGAACGCCTTGAAGCCAGAAACGCATTTGTTCCCTTATGCTAAAGACTAAAAAAGCCATCTGACAAAAGAAGTCAGACGGCTTGCAACGGGGCAGTTTTCTATCGGACCTGTCTAGGTCAGTACTGCCAGCATATCTTCTACACGGGTAAATTTACTGCGGGATTTACCTTTAGCGGCGCCAGCAGCAACCTCTGCCTCATCAATCTTTTTCCAGTCTGCATAAGACACCACACGAACGGCTTTGCTTTGAAGCTTAGCACGCAAAGGTTCTGTATCGGCCACCGCACACTCTAACTGATCCACGTCTTCCAGCAACATTTTTACGGTGTCATAACTGCAGGGCTTATTGGTACCAATAATCCCCGAGGGACCGCGCTTGATCCAACCAGCGGTGTACATACCGGTTTCAATGCGGCCTCCTTCGTTATGAAATACGCCCCAGTCATCGCGAAAAGGAACCCCTTGCATCGGCAAGCCACGATAGCCTACGCTGCGGAAAAAGATGCCGCTGTCCAGAGATGTCTTTTCTCCGGTGCCGCGGGCTCGCTGCTGGCCAGCTTCGCCACTCAGCGCGTTGCGTTCTAAAATAACGTGTTCAACGCTACCGCTGTCCCCTTCCAAAGCGACAGGGCTTTGGAAAAACATCAGATGCAGTTTGCGGGGCTTGTTAGCAAATTCACCTGCCTGAGATTTGGAGAGCAGATCGCGCATCATGGCCACATTTTTGCGTTTGGCAGGATTCATCTCTAACTCAGCTTCATCGGCTTCACTCAGATCAAGATCGGCGGCGTCAATGACAACTTCGGTGAGTTCGAGCTCGCCCAGCTCTTTGGCTTCCTGAGGAGTAAAAGCTGCCTGAGCAGGGCCTCGACGGCCAATCATATAAATATTTTTGATTTTGCTTTCGGCCAGCGCCTCTAAAGCATGATCGGCAATATCTGTCGCTTTAAGCTCTTCAATGCTCTTCGATAAAATACGACAGACATCGACAGCAACGTTCCCCTGTCCAATAATGACAGCGTTTTCGCGAGACAGGTCAAAGACGCGGTCTCTATACTCGGGGTGACCGTTATACCAGGCCACAAACTCTGTAGCCGTATAGCTGCGCTCAAGATCTTCACCGGGGATATTTAAGCGGCGGTCGCTGGAGGCTCCTGAGGCAAACAGCACCGCATGATAGTGCTCTCGGAGATCGGCAACGCTAATATCTTCGCCAATCGTGACGTTGCCCATAAAGTTAAAGCCTGGGTTTGCAGCAATTTTGTCGTAAATACGGGTCACGTTTTTAATTTTGGGGTGATCTGGAGCGACGCCACTGCGCACCAGGCCGAAGGGGACCGGCAATTTTTCATACATGTCAATATGTATGGCATGCTCAGATTTAAATAAAGCCTCAGCAGCATAAAACCCGCTGGGGCCGCTACCTACAATGGCAACGCGCAGGGGCGTTTCAGGAGTTCCTAATGTCATCGTTCACCTCTTGTTTTAAAGAAATATGTATTCATAGTGTACTATAACGCCACCTTCGGTCGCCTTCTTAGGCTCAAGTTAACACAAAAAAAGTATCAAATTTAATATCCCGGGGCTTGTAAAAAAAAACACCAGCAACTATAATCAGATCAGACATCAATAGAGGAGGTTGAGCGACGATCTGAGAGGGAATAAAAACCCTAATTAGTAATTATTCGTTAATTGACCCGTTTATTAAAGTTGTCTCGCTTTACGCCATAAAATAAGGGATTTATCCCCAGCAGTTTGCCCGCTAAGCGGCAAAGGCCAAAAGCCCGACAAGATGTCGATAAAATACCGCTTTTTTCAGACGATCCAGGTTTGAGAAAAGCGGTATTTTTTTTGTGCTATTCTGAAATATGAAGATGCAAAGTTCAAAGGAAAATATTATGCGCGTAATCAAACGCTACGACAACCGTAAACTCTATGATACCCAGACCAGTAAAACGGTAAATTTAGGCGAGATCGCCGAATTCATTCGCGCCGGCGAAGAGGTTCAGGTGGTCGATAGCAAAGGCAAAGATATTACCCCCAAAATTCTTGGACAAATTTTCTTGCAAGAAAATGTTGAAACCAAACAACTGATGTTTAACAAATTTGTACTTCAAGGGCTCATCCAGGAAGGCCAAAATATGGAGAGCATTATTAAAAAGTTTTTACTGGGGGGAATTGGCCTGGCTTCAATGACCCGCGAAAAACTCGATGAATTGGTCAATGAGCTCATCAAACGCGGGGAACTCTCAGAAGATCAGCGCGCCCGCTTCGTGAAAGAGCTCATGACCCGTAGCAGCAAAAACATTCATAAAGTGGTCGATAAAGTAGCCCACCCCGACGAAGATGAAGTACCACAATCCAAAGCGGAGCGCATTCAAGATTTGGAAGCAAAAATTGCTGCACTCCAGGCAGAGCTTAAAGATACCCAAAATACCAAAGGACCTTCGGCTTGAAGTATTTACACACCATGCTGCGCGTTAAAGACCTGGACGCAGCCCTCGACTTCTATGTCAAAAACCTGGGCCTTGTAGAAATTAGCCGCAAAGAAAGCACATACAGGTCGCTTCACCCTGGTGTTTCTAGGCCCAACCCCTGAGGAGCCTATTTTAGAGCTTACCCATAACTGGGACAATACAGAACCCTACGACACGGGGCGCTTCTTTGGCCACCTGGCCTTTGGGGTTGAAAATATTTACGACACCTGCTCAACCCTACAATCAGCGGGCATCGCTATTTTAAGACCGCCCAGAGACGGCCATATGGCTTTTGTTCAGTCTCCCGACGGGGCCTCGGTAGAGCTCTTACAAATCGGAGCCTCCCTGCCTCCTCAGGCGCCCTGGAGCACCATGAAAAACCAGGGAAGCTGGTAACCTTAAATGACAAAACCCGTTCATACCCCCAGAGCACTCGTGGCGGGTGCCGCTGGATTGATAGGGTCTGCGCTATGTCGCTACCTTTTGGAAAACGGTGTAGAGGTTATTGCTGTCGATAACTTTAGCACCGGCTCCGCCAGGAATCTGGAAGCCCTGTATAATCACCCTCACTTCAGCCATTATCGCCATGATATTTGTGAACCCCTCGAAAACATCACCCAACCCCTCAACTTTATTTATCATTTGGCATCTCCTGCGAGCCCCGACGACTTTGATGGCCTGGCGCTGGAAATCTTAGACGTTAACAGCAAGGGCACCGAAAACCTGCTTAAGCTGGCCAAAGCTCACGGTGCTAAACTTTTATTCTCTTCGACATCAGAGGTGTATGGCGATCCGCTGGTGCATCCCCAAAAAGAAACCTACTGGGGAAACGTTAACCCTTCAGGCCCCCGCAGCTGCTACGACGAAAGTAAGCGATTTGGCGAAGCCTTAATTACCCATTACGCCCGTCTGCACCAGGTGAATTATGTCATCGCCCGCATTTTCAACACCTATGGGCCACGCATGCGTATTAATGACGGTCGCGTGGTTCCTGCTTTTATTAAGGCTGCAGTAGAAAACGAGCCCATGCTCTTACATGGTGGCGGTCAGCAAACCCGCAGCTTTTGTCATGTCGACGACCTCGTACGCGGACTCTCCCACTTGATGCATTCAGAAAAAACCAATGGAGAGACCTTCAATATTGGCAATCCCCAGGAGTTTACCGTCGAGGTCCTGGCCACAAGCCTCTGGGAAATTGTGGGTAAACCCGTCAAACTCAAAGCCATTCCCTCTCCCCGTGAGGACGACCCCGTCCGCCGACGACCGGATATCTCTAAAATTAAAGATCTTCTGGGATGGGAGCCTGAAATTCATCTGCGGGACGGACTCCTGGAAACGGTCAAAGACTTTGAGAAGCGCTTAGCATGCGATTAGCCATTATGGGTTCGGGGTATGTGGGACTGGTGAGTGGTGCTTGCTTTGCCGAGCTGGGCCATGACGTCATGTGCGTTGATAATAACCCCGAAAAAATAGCCCAACTCGAATCCGGTGTTGTGCCCATTTACGAGCCCGAATTAGAAGGGCTCGTGCATACCAATACAAGCGCAGGTCGCTTGCGTTTCTCGACGTCGATTGCTGAAGGCGTAGACTTTGCCGATATTCTCTTTATTTGCGTGGGCACGCCTCCTTTGCCCGGTGGCGGCGTCGATCTGAGCGCGCTTGAGAAGGTCATTAGCGAAATTGCGTCCCATATGAGCAGTTATAAACTCATTGTAGAAAAAAGTACCGTCCCCGTCAAAACTGCCGAGTCTTTAGAGCTTCTTGCTCAAAAGCACCTCAAAGGCGTAGACATTCCCTTTGATCTGGCTTCAAACCCCGAGTTTTTGAGTGAGGGCCGAGCGATCGCTGACTTTATGAAACCCGACCGCATTGTCCTGGGCGTCAAAAGTGAAAAAGCCATGTCATTACTGGTACAGCTTTATGCACCTCTCAACGCGCCACTGTTGATCACCGATATTAACAGCGCTGAGTTGATTAAGCACGCCAGCAACGCTTTTCTCGCCATGAAAATCTCTTATGCCAACGCGCTCTCTGCCATTTGCGATGCTGCGGGTGCGGACATTAACAAGGTGACCCGCGGCATTGGACTCGACCATCGCATCGGACAGGCTTTTTTAAACGCGGGCATAGGCTATGGCGGAAGCTGCTTCCCCAAAGATGTTTCAGGTTTTATTAATATTGCCGAATCCCTGGGTTACGATTTTGAGTTGCTCAAGGCCGTACAAGAGATTAATCAACAACAGCAACAACGCTTTCTCCACAAAGTTGAAACCCACGTGGGGGATCTCTCCCATAAACACCTGGCGATTCTGGGGCTGTCGTTTAAACCC
Organism: Candidatus Sericytochromatia bacterium; assembly: GCA_963797915.1. Classification (GTDB taxonomy): domain Bacteria; phylum Cyanobacteriota; class Sericytochromatia; order UBA7694; family UBA7694; genus CAXRDE01. Next base: position 295,309 of record CAWCRG010000017.1, on the reverse strand, counting down.
AACACCGACGATATTCGTGAGGCCCCTTCACTGGCGATCATTGAAGCGCTACTAAAAAAAGGAGCCAGTCTGTGCGTTTATGACCCCGTGGCCATGAAACACGTACGCCAGATTTTTGGTGAACAACTCGATTATGCGAAGGATCCGTATCAGGCCTGTGAAAATGCTGACGCCGCACTTTTTTTAACGGAGTGGAACGAGTTTACTTACCTGCACTTGCCTAAGCTAAAGCAAAACCTACGCCAGCCGATTATTATCGACGGGCGCAATATTTTTGACCCCATAAAAATGGAGCGCCTGGGCTTTGAGTACGCCAGTATGGGGCAAGTCAACACCCAGGAAACCTGGCGCTAGTAAAAGATAGAAAGCATCACAGAGGCACAGAGGCTAAAGCGACTAACTCAAGCGGCTAAATAGATACCGGCTCAGCCGATGTTTCAGAAAGCCCGGAAGACGCAGGTGCCTCAGACTCGCTTTGCCAGGCATTGGTGCGCGCCAGCTCAGCTTCAAAAGCTGCCATTTCTGTGCGCACCCAATCGGCATGCTCGGCTTTTGAATCAGCGTGTAACAAGCTTAAGACTGAGGCCATCGCTTCTGCCAGCGGCTTCGCCGCTTTCGCTCCCTGATGACGTTCTTTTAAGAGTACCCGCTGGCGGCGCAACATGAAGTCATTCAAATGCACGCACTGCTCCCACAAAATACTATAGACCAGCTCCACATACAACAAGGGAATATCTTCAGACAGTCCAGCCACAGGCTTTAATCCCTGTCCCTCAGCAAACAGGGGCAATAGTTTAGCCAGCGTTGCCACTTCAGAGCCATAGCGCTGCAATAAACGCAATCGCCACGCTTCTGGGAACGCCTGGAGTACAAAGGCATTTTGCTCCATTAATTCGGCCTCGCTATTGGCCTCATGCAAATTACACAAGGGCTGTAGCGATCTTTTTGCTCCTTTAAAGAGGTGAGCGTCTTTTTTACGCAGATAACTGAGCAAGTCCTGTGCCATATACAGGTAGGTGGTCAGTTTTCCACCGGCTAGCATGACAATGCCCGTGGTGGTGTCAAAAATTTCGTGGTCTCGTGAGAGGTCCGACTCATGCAAACCAGACTTACCCGGCGGGCTCACCAGAGGGCGCCATCCACCAAAAGAGCTCACGACATCGTCCCGCGATACGTTTGATTCGGGATACACCGCATTCACCGACGCCAACAGATAGTCAACATCTTCTGAGCTGGCATAGTTATCGTGGTCGAGGTAATCAGAGCGCGTGTCTCCCTCATAGTCGGTATCGGTAGTGCCCACCAACGAGTACGCGTCATAGGGAATAATAAACATCCAGCGCTGTTTTCCGCTGGCATCGGGAACGCTTTTTAACATGACAGCGCGCGCAATCTCGGTCACCCGAGGAATAATAATATGCACCCCTTTAGAAGGGCGTAAATACGAAGGTTCTTCGGGATTCGCCAAACGATTAAGATGATCGGCCCATGGCCCGGTGGCGTTGACCACGTAGCGAGCAGATAGGGTGAGCTCTTGCTCACCGACATGGTCATAAACGTGCACCGTATCGGTGCGGTCTCCGCGCTGTTCAAACCCGGTAACGCTCAAATAGTTAAACACATCAGCACCAGCAGCATGAGCTGTTTTTAACGTCTCAATCACCAGGCGGGCATCGTCGCAGGCGGCATCAAAAAACTGAAGCCCGCCTTCAAAACCCTCCTGCTGAATACGCGGTTCAAGGGCCTTTAGTTTACGGCGGTTAATATAGCGATGCAAGCGGGTATGCCCGGGGCTCGATAACCAGGAAAAAGCATCATAAAGCCAACAGCCGAGGTTAATAAACCAGGCCTTCTCCTCGTAACGCTTATATACCGGCATTAAAAAGGGCACTTTTTTAGCCAAATGGGGAAACCGGTCAAACAGTGCGTTGCGAGCGCTTAGCGCCTCAAACACCAGACCAAACTCGTAGTGTTCAAGATAACGCAATCCCCCGTGTAAAAGCTTTGAAGACTTGCTGCTCGTGCCACTGGCAAAGTCGCCTTTCTCTATCAGCGCTACTTTTAAACCAGCAGCTACTGCCTCCTGAGCCAGGCCTGCCCCCACAATACCGCCGCCCACAATGACCAGGTCGAACACCTCAGGGTGACGCGCCAGTTGCTGCAATCGACGTTTGCGAGAGCGGACAGAAAATTCATGCTCGTGTTCAGGATAAATTCGATATTTGGTGTTTAACATAACTCCATTATAGAACCTGAAACATCATAAAAAGTTAAGAAAGGTGATCACAACCAGCAAAGGAAGCAAAATACTAAAGGACCATAAAATATAGCCACCAAAACTGGGCATTTTAATATTGGAGTGCTCAGCAATGGTTTTGACCATGAAGTTGGGGCCATTACCAATATAGGTTAAAGCCCCCATAAAAACAGCCCCGGTAGAAATTGCCGCTAATAATTCAGGAAACTGTGCGGTAAATTCGGTCAGCGGTGCAGTGGGCACACCGTTTTTACTGGCGGCCAGGGTCACAAAAGTAAGGTAGGTCGGGGCATTATCTAAGAAGCCGCTTAAACCGCCAGTCACCCAGAAGTATTGCCACGCTGTCTTCAGCGGCAGCAAAGAGCCTTTGGCCTCTAGAATTGTGAGTGCTGGAATCATGGCACCAAAGATACCCACAAAGATACAGGCCACTTCTAAAATGGGCTCAAAAGAAAAGGCGTTGGCCTCCCGAATACGGGTGGGCGTTGTAAAGTAAGAGACTGCAGTAATCAGGATCAAAGCCACCACCTGGAACATTTGCGCGCCAAGATCGGCGTTAGACAGACCATAATTGGCTTTTAAAAGCGGGTGAACCAGATAACCCGAAGTTAGAATAACCCCCACCACCAGTCCGAGAAAACCCAGATTGCGTGCACCCTCAATTTTGAGTTTTTTACCTTCAGCACCGGACTGTACAATATGCGTCAAAGACTCTTTGGTTTCGAGTTCTTCACGGGTAAACAGAAAAGTGTCTAGCACCAGAAAAACGAGGAGCAGCATGCCCACCATCACAAACCATTCGGGGAGCAAACGAAGGGTCCACTCAAAAGGTACCCCTCTCAAAAAGCCCATATAAAGCGGTGGATCACCGAGGGGTGTGAGCAGGCCCCCGCAATTGGCCACAATAAAAATAAAGAAAACCATTAAGTGCGTTTTGTGCTTACGGGGTTTATTGGCGGTAATGAGCGGACGAATCAGCAGCATGCTGGCACCGGTGGTGCCCATGAGGTTCGCAAGAACGGCCCCAAGCGCCAGGAACATGGTGTTGACGTGGGGGAAACCGGCAAAAGGCCCGGTAATGTAAATGCCTCCACTGATAATAAACAGAGAGGCCAGTAAAGCAATAAAGGCTGCGTATTCTACATAAGTGTGTAATACCTTATGCCAATCGCCGGTGGGAAAGAGATAAAAAGCCACGCCAGCCACGGCGCAAACGCCAGCGACCATAAGCTTGTTTTTATTTTGATGCCACCAGTGATCCACTTTGGGAATCAGAGGCAAAATCGCAATCATGAGCAGCAAGCCCACAAAGGGCAAGATATTGAGTAAAAGAGGGCCGGTGCTCATATTTTGCCAGTAGGCTAAGTTACCGTGGTGTCCCGTGTCATGACTCGTGCTCGCATGAGTTTCTTCCTGAGCATGATGAACGGTGTCCGCCTCAGTGTGCTGAAGCCCTTTCATGATATGCGTCGTAGTCTGGGGAGAAGTATGAGTAGGGGCGGTGTTATTGGTCGCATTTTGCATAGCGATGTTTCCTGCGTCATTTTAGAGTATTGAGGGGTAGTATACCGGATCTCATTCCAGAACCGAGAGCACCCTCAGGCGTTTAGCATCTCGTCTAGTTTTCCGGCACGATCCAGAGCTTGTAAGTCGGTAAAACCACCCACCGGTTGATCGTTAATAAAGACCTGGGGAACCGTCGTTTGGCCACTGGTTTGCACAAGCCATTGTCTTTTGGCTTGATCTTGCGTGACATCAATCACCTGATACGATACCGCTTTGGCATCAAGCAGGCGTTCGGCGGCACGGCAATAGGGACAATAATTCGTAGAGTACACTTCAATTTTGGCAGACATTTTTAAATTCTCTTACATTCATCCGTAGATTTTTATTCAAAGTTTAACTGATTTTAGGGTATGGCATCAATGAGTGGGCTAAGGTCGCCGCAAAACGCTACTCAATCAAACGGCTTCCCGCCTGCTCTAATTCTGGGCGAAGCAGTCCAAACACGTGTTTATATTGATAAAACGGAAGACCCGGATGCAAATGATGAATCAAATGATAGTTTTGGGCCAATAACAGCACACTAAGTGCGTGGCCTTTAATCCCCTGAAAACAAAAAATGCGGGTATGTTGATATTTCGTCTGGTGATCATGGGCATGATGGGGCAGCCAGTTAAAACCCAGCGCTAAAAACCCGGAGGCCAGCAGTGCGGGGCCCCACCACAACACAAAGACCATCACCCCCTTCCCGAGCATGACGCCAAGAAAGGTCATCAAATAGACAAAAGAAAAACCGGCAATACTTTGCGCCTGGTAGCGCTTTTCTCGGGCTGTGGGTTGACCCGAAAGCGAATGTGCAAAATGCCAATAGTAAGCCAATATAATGCTCATGCTTTTAAGCAATACCAGCCACCAGTGGCCTGAGGCCACCCAGTAGTCAGGATCTTTTTCGGGGTGATTGGTGTAAGCGTGATGGGTCAAGTGCAGGTGCCGGAACACGCTAAAAGGCACCGTTAAAAAAGCACCGGCAATCCACCCCATGAGCACCTCCCAATGACGAGAGTAACCACCACGCCCACGAATATTTCCGTGGGCTGCTTCATGCAACACCGTGAACCCGACATAAGCGGCCAGCGTATTAATACAAAAAGCGGTCACAGCAGACCCCACACCCGCAAGGTATAGGGTACTGCCCAGTCCCCAGAAAAAAACCACACCCACAAACAAGAGAACAGTGGGGATAGCAAGTTGCTGCCGCGATTGTTGTTTCAAGACTTTTAAATCAGACATAGTATCTATTGTAGCAGCTGTATACTTTGTCGCAACAAGCGTATTTGAAGCACCTAAAGCAGAGGCTGTTATAATGCTTTTGCGTTTTATAACGCATTAAAATTACCCTGTACAATTTGGAGTGGCCCCATGGAACGTACCCTTAAACCCGAAGATTTTCAAGCTGTTGAACATCAACTGAGTCGCTTTTGGAACGATTTTGAAACCCGTTATACCGATGTGGTACAACGCCAGCCGGTACAAACCCTCTATGGTGGCGCCCAGCTTTTTAAAGCGGACACCGCAAAAAAGATGGGAACTTTAGCCCTCAAATCGCTGACAGAGTATGCCCCAAACTTTGTTTATCTGGCCAAAGCAGCACAACTGAGTATGCATCAGCACCTTCCCGAAGACTGGCAACAATCTGAATCTCTCACCACAGCCATTACCGAGCATCCCGAATCTGCACAACAGCTGAATCCAGAAGCCTTTCTGGCCCATAAGATTTACGAACGGGTCAAAGAAAAGCTTCAACGCGAGCCGGTGGAGGATTTTCGCATTGACTTCGAAGATGGCTACGGCAACCGACCCGATGAAGAAGAGGATGCCGACGCAATACGCACCGCAAACGAAGTCGCAAAAGGGATGGCTGAGGGTATTCTTCCACCCTTTATTGGTATTCGGATTAAGCCCTGGACCCGCCAGCTTTTTGAGCGTTCTGCCCGCACCCTGGACGTCTTTGTCACGGCCCTCTTAAAAGCCACCGGCAATAAACTGCCCGGCAATTTTGTGGTGACCCTGCCTAAAGTGACGCACCCAACCCAGGTGGCCGGTCTGGTTTCGCTACTCGAAAAGCTAGAGTCTCAACACCATCTCAGCACGGGGAGCCTTGTGCTAGAGATTATGGTCGAAACCACCCAGTCCATTCTCGACGCACAGGGTCAGGTGATGTTGCCTCAACTTCTCGCAGCGGCCAAAGGGCGCTGTCGGGGCGCCCACTTCGGCACGTATGACTACACCGCAAGTTGCAATATTATTGCCCGTTACCAGAGCATGGATCACCCGGCTTGTGACTTCTCACGCCATATGATGCAGGTGGCTTTTTCAGGCACCGGCGTCATGCTCTCCGATGGTGCCACCAACATCATGCCGGTACCCGTACACCGCGCAGACAAAGATCAGACCCTTAATTTAATCCAACTCCAGGAAAACCTCCAGGCCGTTCACAAAGCCTGGGCCTTACATAGCGATCATGTGCGTCACTCGCTGACTCACGGTCATTACCAGGGCTGGGACCTTCACCCCGCTCAGCTGATTACCCGCTATGCCGTCGTCTATGACTTCTTTTTAAGAGAACTCAAAAACGCCACCCTACGTTTTCAAAACTTTGTGGCCAAAGCAGCCCAGGCCACACTGAGTGGCGATGTCTTTGATGACGCAGCCACCGGTCGCGGACTGTTAAACTATTTTCGTTTGGCCCACAATAGCGGCGCGATTACCGAAGCAGAGATAGAAAACGCAGGACTCACTCTGGCGGATCTGACCGGGGGCACAGGCTCAGGAGCTTCACCATGGCTTGCTTTGATTGAAGGTTAAGTCATGGCACCTTCGCCTCTGATTACTGGCAGGCTTATCAAGCGTTACAAACGGTTTTTGGCAGATATAGACATCAATGATGAAGTGGTGACCGTACACTGCCCAAATACCGGCCCCATGACGGGCTGTGCCACACCCGGTTGGCAGGTGGCCCTGAGTCGTTCTGATAATCCCAAGCGCAAGTATCCCTACACTTTAGAAATGATCTACAACGGCAGTACCTGGATCGGTGTGAACACCCATCAGGCCAATCGTTTGGCAGAAGAAGCCCTTGCTCAGGGTCAAATTAAAGAATTATTGGGGTATTCTGTGCGGCGCAGAGAAGTCAAATACGGCAACGAAAATAGCCGTATTGATTTTTTACTGCAGGAGCCAGGCCAAAAAGACTGCTATGTGGAGGTAAAGTCCGTGACACTGATGGAAAACGGGATTCATCTCTTTCCCGATACGGTCACGACCCGCGGCCAAAAACATCTGCGAGAGCTGCAAGAACTTCCTGCCCAGAACAAGCGAGCCGTCATGCTATATCTGATTCAAAGAGAGGATGGCGAGCATCGCTTTCAAGCGGCTCGCCATTATGACCCGGTCTATGCAAACCTACTTGAAGAGGCACATAACGCAGGTGTAGAGGTACTGGCTTATCAATGCGAGGTGTCTTTAACCACCTGGCGTGTCAAAGAACCCCTGCTGGTTGAGTTTGACGACCCTGCAAAGAAGACCTAAAACAAACCGAGAACACCTTGCCTGAAGGGTTGACGATTTTAACTAGGGGCTTTTGGCCATCTCTTCATCAAGAAGCTTACGCATTTTAGGATTTACATCCACAATACGTGCCGGAAAAATCTTTTTTTGCTTCAGCACCACGGGAAACTTACGCTCTTTTAGCTGTTCACGAAGCTGGTGATAATAACTCCATGGAACCTGAAACTTGTAGAAAATCTTTTCGGGTTCCAGCTTGACCGTCATATAATACTTACACATAGACTCATGGTTGTTTTTACACCGATTTTCGGTTTCAATGCTGGAGTACTTCGCATCTCTTAAAATAGTCGGTGCATTTTGTTTGTCGTAGAAATAAGCGCCTGCAGCCACTATTAAACCGATCATAAAAAGCTTAAAAAACATCTTCACTGTCTCTTTTCCATGTTCACTCTGTTCAATTCTAGCATGTCACAACATCATGCTAGAATTAGATTAAATATGCAAAGAAAGGGCGCTTATGTGGCACGATATTTTTAACGAAGTCGTCAAAGAGGCTGAGTATGTTTACGACCGTGTCGTTAGGCGCTGGGGAAACCCCTACTTTGCACAGTCTACCCTCTATGAATGGATTTGGTCAGAACGCCTTGAAGAATATACAGCTCACCTGTCTCCGACTCAACAGGGGGCTTTACGTTTGGCCTTAATGAAACATTTTCGGATTAAACCCTGGCCATGGTCGCCGGTGGACGCTAAAAAAAACACCACTCTCTCCAAACAAAACCCTATCTCCGACTTAAGCAAAGGAAATCAGAACCGTGGGATCTTATGAAACCGTTATCGGCCTGGAAGTTCACGCAGAACTTCTGACAGAAAGCAAAATTTTTTGCAGCAGCTCAGCACATTTTGGAGGAGAACCTAACACCCATGTAGATCCCGTTACGCTGGGTTTACCCGGTGCGCTCCCCGTCTTTAACGAAAAAGTGTTGGAGATGGGTATTCAAGCAGGTCTGGCTACAAACTGCCGCATTGCCCGCAAAACAAAGTTCGATCGCAAGCACTACTTTTATGCTGACTTGCCCAAGGGTTATCAGATTACCCAATTTGACTTCCCCATTGCTGAAGCCGGCGAAGTTCGCTTTTCGCTGCATGGCGTATCAAAAACGGTAAGGTTAAATCGCATCCATATGGAAGAAGATGCCGGCAAATTGGTGCATGCTGGCGCCGCCGGCATGTCCGGCTCTACCCACAGCTTTGCCGACTATAATCGCGCAGGGGTTCCTTTGCTCGAAATTGTGAGTGAGCCGGATCTTCGCTCCAGTGAGGAAGCGCGTGTTTATCTTGAAACCCTGCGCGGTATTCTAATGGCCATCGGCGTCTGCGACGGTAAAATGGAGGAGGGCAGCATTCGGTGTGACGCCAATATTTCGCTTCGGCCGGTGGGGAGCGAAACCTTTGGCACCCGTGTCGAAATTAAAAACATTAACTCCTTTCGTTTTTTACAAAAGGCCATTGAGTACGAAGTTTATCGCCAGGGCATCGCCCTCGACAATGGAGAAACGCTGATCCAGGAAACCCGTTTATGGGATGAAGCGAAGAATGTAACCCGCTCCATGCGCTCTAAAGAAGACGCCCACGATTACCGCTACATGCCCGACCCGGATCTCATCTGGTATCACGTGTCGGACGCAAAAATCGCAGCCATCCAATCCCAACTTCCAGAACTTCCGGCAGCGCGTCAAGACCGTTATGAAGCGCTTGGCATTGGCGAAGAAGAAGCAGGTGTGCTCGTAAACAGTCGCGGTCTGTCACAGCTGTTTGAAGAAAGTCTCGCCCTGGGTAGCTCACCAACGGAAACAAGCAAATGGCTAACGGGTGATATTAGTGCTTATCTCAATCAAAATGAAAAGCAAGTGGAAGAAACCCAGCTTTCGGCAACACAACTCCACGAACTCTTACAGCTCATGAGCACAGGAAAAATCAGCGGAAAAATGGCAAAAACCTTATTGCCTGAGCTGATGGAAAAAGACGTTCGTCCAGAGACACTGGTGGAGCAAAAGGGAATGGTACAAATTTCAGACACCGATACCCTGATGCCCATTATTGATAAAGTGCTGACAGACAACCCGGAGCAGGTAGAGGCATTTTTGGCCGGCAAGGAAAAGGTGTTGGGTTTTTTGATGGGGCAGGTCATGAAGGCCACTCGCGGGCAAGCCGATCCCGGCATCGCCAATCAAATGGTACGTCAACGCCTGCAAAGCATGGGGTGAGCGTAAAGCGCGGGCTCCTGGCCGTTTGTTGTGGTGTCGTGTTGGGAGCAGCTACCCTGGCAGGCATTGCGGAGAGTACAGAGCGTTATTATAAAGAAGGCTTGCAACTGCTCAGGCAGCGGCATTTTCCATTGGCTACCGAAAAGTTTCGTCAGGCCCTACAAAACGAGGCTGATAACGCAGAAATTTGGTTTGCACTGGGCGTCAGCCTTTACCAACAGCAGGATCTTCTGGGAGCATATCAGGCCTACAAAGCGGGCCTAAGACTCCTACCAGAAGAGGCTCTCCAGGCGCGCTTACGCAGCGGCCTGGGCGACATTTACTTTGAGCAACAGGACTTTGCGCCTGCGATTGCTGCCTATGTGCAGGCATTGGCTTACCAGCCCGGCTGGTCTGGCGTTCGCCTCAAATTGGCTACGGCCCTGCTCAGAGAGCAACGCTTTGAAGAGGCTTTATTTCACAGTGAGCAATTACAACAAGAAAGCTTACCCCCAGCAGAAAGCCTGTACTTACAAAGCCTTATTTATTTGGCCCAGAAAAATAGCGAAGCAGCGATTCCCGCCCTTGAAAAATTGGCGACCTACCCAGAACATATGTTTAACGCCAGGCAAATGTTAACCTGGCTTTATCAAAAGAATCATGAAACGGCGTATCAAGAAAACAGAACCGCTTTAAAGCAGCTGGCCAAGGACTACCCCGAAGTGTATCGGGTGATTGGTTTTAGCGAAAGTCAACGCTATTTTGACTGTTATCTTAAAGCAGCAGAAGTGTGCACCACCGCGGGGTATTTATCGACCCTTCAAAACTGGCAGCTCAGCGGGATCAATACCGACAGTGCCTATCAGGCTTTAGGTACTTATCATCAGCTCAATCATCAGTGGGAGCAAGCCGAGTCAGCTTTTACGCGCGCCCATCAGATTTTTCCTGAATATGCGGAGTACCAACTACAAGCCTCGCAAATGAAACAAGCACAAAAAAAGGTGAGCCGATTCTACGCCCTGGCAAAAGCTCGCTTTATCTGCTGAGGAACCCTACCCCTGGCGAAGGCTTTCGGTATGGGCTGAGACACAACGTCCAACCGCGTTACTACCCACCTTAGAAAAGGCGACAGAACAAAGTATAGAAGGCTTCTGGTACGGTTTTTTTGAGCACCCCTGGTACAAGACGCCTGATTTAAGCACACAGAAGCTGTGGCTAAATACCGAAAAAGAAATCCAGGACGGAGCCGAAAAAAAAGTCATACAGGCCTGGAAATTATGGATAGCCGGTGAACAAAAATGGGCGTTAGCCAGTCTAAAATCAGCCCAGACAGCAGCCCCGGATTGGTGGCTTCCCTACGGACTTTGGAGTCTGTTTGCGGATCAGACAGAAGATGTACCCCTGAAAGAAAAGCAGCGCAATATTGAGATCGCTTACAGTTTAAATCCGATCTCCCTTAAAATTGCCGAACTGCGTTTTCACTTACCTATGGAGCCGGAGCTAGAGCTCACTCAGTTAAAAGAAGTACTCATGACGTTTCCCGATCATGAACCCTTTCAGTACCGCTACCTTCAATTATTACAAAACCCGAACTAGCGCTCTCGCTCCACAAAAATAAACTGGCGATCTTCAAGGGCTTTAATAGACTCCAGTAACTGTCTGCGAGAAATGGGTAACTCAGCAGCCAATTCTCCCACCCGCTTGGGCGTGGATAAAACATCGATAATGTAAAGAGAGAGTTCCGGAAGATTGTCGTGCACACCAGGACGCATAATTTGCTCAAGAATATCAATATCCCGATACATCTCCCAGAGCATTTTATACTCCACCAGATAGGCGTCCGCTTGTTCAATCAATTTGAAGGCATTTTGGCGAATGGTGGTCTGAGGCACCTGGGCACTCGCAATATGCATAAAATTACCGCTCTCCCAGGAGAGAATAGTCATCAGGATTTCGAGGCTGTCCAGATTTTTATTCTTAATATCTGCATGTAAAATATTTCCGTTTTGCATCCAGATACCTCCCTGTTCGGAGGCATTCCACACCAGGAACTGTCCATTCTCATGACGATGTACCGCATTATGCAGTTCGTCAACTAAACCAAAATGCGTAAAGGAGTGAAGGGGAGGCAACACCGACTGCATGGCCAACATTGGGTCAGCACCGGCGTAAAAAACCCGTTTCGCCAGAATACGCAGCAGTTGCTGGAGCTGACGAGAGTGCGCAAAGCGGTGCTGAGGGAGCTTATGTATACACGTCAGCACCAGTTGATTCAGATCGGCGCCAATCATGGGATTAAAATCAATAGGTGGCGGGGGATCCTGATTCATAATGGCATAAATGGTTGACCCGGGATCCTCTCCAGGGTAAGGAACGCGCCCCGTTAAAAGCTCATAAAAGGTCACTCCCAAAGCGTAAAGATCGCTCTGCGGATCGGTGCTGTTTTGGTTTTTCAGAAGCTCCGGTGCCATATAGGCAACAGTGCCCGCCATGCCACCGAGGCCGGACTCTCCGTCGCTTTGACCCATGAGACGCGCCAAACCAAAGTCTAAAATTTTAATATTTCCCTCAGCGGTAATCATTATGTTTTCAGGCTTAATATCCCGATGAATAATGCCGCGAGCATGCATATACTCTAAGGCTTCACAGGCCTGATCCATCATCGGTAAAACCGACGCGGGCATGGGCGGATTAACGCGCATATAATCATCCAGGGTCACGCCATCGATCCATTCGATCACCAGACAATACTGATCGTCACCTTCGAGATAATCTAAAACCTGAACAATATGAGGGTGATCCAAGAGCCGTAGAATCTGATGCTCCTGGCGAAAGCGATCAAGCGCCAATTGGCGGACTTCATCAGGACCGTGCTGAGGTAAGTTTAAAAACTTGAGCACGACCTTTTGATGGGTTTGCATATCCAGAGCCTGAAAAACGGTCGCAGCTCCGCCTTGCCCTACTTGTTGGAGTATGGCATAACGGCCCGCGACGGGTACAGCTGACTGATTGTGCATAATGAATAACTCCGCAACCTGTTTTCGCGTGGTTAAATTTTAACATGACCCAAAGCTTTTCATTGGGACATGGGTAAATATTTACTCGGGAGGTTCCTCACTCAGCTCCACGAGAACACCGCCCGTGGCACGCGGATGAACAAAAGCCACCCGTTTTTGATTAGCCCCCGGGCGAGGCACTTTGTCAATGAGCTGAACGCCAGCGGCGTCGAGCCGTTGAAGCAAGGCGTCTAATGCGGTGACTTTTAAGCAAATATGATGGATGCCCGGGCCGCGCTTGCGCATAAACTGTGCAATAGGACTGGACTCAGAGGTGGGTTCGAGCAACTCCAGATGACAATCACCGGTATTTAAAAAAGCGACATTTACCGCCTCAGTGGGAACCGTCTCTGTTTTTAATACTTCAAGACCGAGCAGTTGATAGAATGCCAGGCTTTTCTCTAAGGATTCCACAGCCACGCCAATATGATCCAGCGGCATTTTGCTAAGACCGTGAGGTAAGTTAGGTGTTTGCATTTTTTGTCATCTCCCAGAGGCTATTGAGCGGCGGCGGATGAGAACCCGGAACACAATTATACACGTCGAAGTCCGTCACCCCAACATCTCTGAGCAACACTTCATCAATCAGCGCCTGGCCGCTATAGCGAGCGGGGTCTTCCTGGGTCACCAGTGCCAGCACGGCGTCTGATAAAATTGAGGGTTTGCGCCACATCGAGGCATCACCAAGCCCCCAATTAATGGTGGCCAAACTTTCGATCATGGTTTCAGGCCAGAGAGAATACACGCCGATATGATGGTCTTTCACCTCTTCTGCTAAACCATGGCTCAATAAGGTCATGCCGTACTTTGAAATCGTATAACCGATATGATAAGGCACGTGGGTGAGATCAATGGGGGGCGACATGTTAATAATATGTCCCCGCTTGGCTTCGATCATTAAGGGCAATACGGCCTGAGCACAAAAGAAAGCACCGCGAGCATTGACTTCCATCATCAGATCAAAACGTTTTGCTGGGGTTTTCATCAGTGGTTGCCACCAGAGTGCACCGGCGTTGTTTAATAAAATATCCACACGCCCAAATTTTGCCTTAACCTCGGCCACCATGGACTCAATATTTTCGACATTACGCACGTCGCACTGTACTGCCAGAGCCTTCACACCTTTGGCCTCAACCTCTTCAGCCACCGTATGAATCGTGCCCGGCAATTTGGGGTTGGGCTCGGTGGTTTTACCCACCACAACGATATTACAGCCCTGATCAGCCAGTTTTAGCGCGAGGTCTCGACCAATGCCTCGACTGCTTCCCGTAATAATCGCCACCTGATCTTTGAGTTGCTTATCTTTTGATTGCATGGGACTTACCTTTTTATGATTTTACTTATAGCATACCAGAAGGAATAAAAGAGATAGAAAAGGAAACACCATGCTTGACTTTGTCATTTTTCCCGGTCAGGGTGCCCAAAAAGTAGGAATGGGACAACACTTTGTAGAGAACCCTCTTTATAAGGAGCATCTTCAAACGGCCGATGACCTACTCGGCTATGCCCTCAGCGATATTTTGCATCACGGCCCCGACGAAAAACTCAAAGAAACCCAATACGCCCAGCTGGCCCTCTATGTGGTAGAAACCGGCATTTATCGGCTCTGGAAAGCCGCTGGAGCCCCTTCACCTGGTCTGGTGGCCGGACATAGCCTCGGAGAGTACAGCGCGCTTTTCGCAGCCGGTGTCATTTCGTTTACCCAGGGTCTAAATTGGGTCAATCACCGCGCCCGGTGGATGCAACAAGACTGCGAAGCCCGTAGCGGAAGCATGGCGGCGATTATCCGTCCGCACCGAGCCGCCCTCACTACGCTATTAAAAGATTATCCCGAAGTGGTTTTAGCTAACGACAACAGCGAACATCAGGTGGTGTTATCGGGAGAGGCTGAAGCGCTGGCTCAGGTTATTGCAGAAATCAAAACCCATAAACAAGGCAAAGTCATTCCTTTACAGGTCAGTGGTGCCTTTCACTCGCCCCTCATGAAAGATGCCAGCGAGAAAATGACCCGCTTTCTTGAGCGCGAAGCGTTTGCCCCCGCACAGATACCCATTATCATGAACAGTCAGGCCACTGCTCTCCAGGAGCCTGAAGCCATTAAACAGGCCTTAATCGCCCAAATCTTAAGCCCCGTCTATTGGAGAGACACACTATTATTTGCACAAGAAACAGGGATCAAACATGTGTTTGAAATGGGCCCCACAACGCTCAAAAGACTGGCAGAACAGACCCTGCCTAAAATCCCTGTGCACGGTATTTTCAGCCCCGAAGAGTTAAAGGCAGGGTTAGGGTTCGCTAAAGTATAGGTCAAAAAAGTTTGCTATATTTTTTTGATATCCTATTGTGACGAGAATAAGTTGTGCTATAATTCAATCCCGAATGACAGCCGCCCAGATAGCTCAGTCGGTAGAGCAAGGGACTGAAAATCCCTGTGTCGACAGTTCGATTCTGTCTCTGGGCACTCTGCTCAGGTATTCTACTTGTTCCCTCAATACACTAAAGAATACCTGAGCTTTACCACGGGGATGTGGCGGAATCGGCAGACGCGCTAGCTTGAGGGGCTAGTGGGAGCAATCTCGTGTGGGTTCAAGTCCCACCGTCCTCACTTTAAATGACCTGTTAGATTTTAATCTAGCAGGTCATTTAGAATTTTACTAACCTATTCAGTTCTTCACAGCTTAAACACTTCAAGATCATTATTTTAATTCAATTATGCATATTCTTGTTACCGGCGGTGCCGGTTTTATTGGTTCTCACTTTATTGAACACATGCTTTCCACCTACCCAGAAGCGCATGTCACCAATCTAGACGCCCTGACCTATGCGGGCTTCTTACATACCCACCACGCTCTACACACCGCCTATGGCGATCGCTACCGCTTTGTGCACGACCGGGTGGGCAATGCCCAAACCTTACAGCACCTGATCCCCACGGTGGATTACATTGTTCATCTGGCTGCTGAAAGCAATGTAGACCTCTCTTTAGAAAGCAGTCAGGTTTTCTTACATACCAATATTTTAGAAACCCAACTGCTTTTAGAGGCCTGTCGTCAACATCCACGACTTAAGCGCCTGGTGCTGGTCAGTACCGATGAAGTCTACGGCAATCCCTGGCAAGATATTCCGTCCCAGGAAAACGACCCCCTATTGCCCTGTAGCCCCTATGCTGCCAGTAAAGCCGGTCAAGACCTTTTGGCCTATAGCTATTTTGTAAGTTTTGGCTTACCCGTCGTACGCTCCCGTTGTGTGAACAATTACGGGCCGCGACAAGACCCCACCAAATTGATCCCTCGCTTTACCCTCAACGCCCTCAAAAATAATCCGCTACCTCTTTATGGCAGCGGTCACAACCTGCGCGAATGGATTCACGCCAAAGATCACGCCGCTGCGCTTGCTTTTTTGATGCTGGGACCAGAGACTCTGAATGGAGACGTTTTTAACGTGGGAACAGGTATTGAGCATAGCGCGCGTGAAGTCGGCAAAGCAATACTTAAGCATTTTGAACGACCGGACAGTGATTTACAGACCGTAGACGATAGACCGGGTCATGTCCTTCGCCACGCGGTCAATTGTGAAAAGCTCAAAGCACTGGGATGGAAGCCTCGTATCGATTGGGAAACAGGCCTTAAAGAAACCCTGGACTGGTACCAACAATACCCGCAATGGATCCAGGCCGCCGTTCAGCAACAGTATGAAAAGATTCCTCATTATGAGCGCTATGGTTTATCGGACTGGCGTTAACGCAACTTTTTTAGAAAAAAGTGATCCGTTTTATTTTCGCAGTGTGTTAGCATGACTTTATGATTATTTATAGTGTAACGGTGTCAATTGAAAATGAAGTCGCCAATGACTGGCTACAGTGGATGCAAGAAAACCATATTCCGGCAATGATGGCTACCGGATATTTTAAAGGCTACACCATGCAGCAGGTGCTAGAGCCCGTCGTGGACCCTGATCGTATTAACTACAATGTGCTGTACGAAGTAGAAAACCCTGAAACCTTAGAAACGTATCAACAAACCGCCGCTCCGTCTCTGCAGCGAGAACACAATCAACGTTACGGGGAAAATGCCCTTGCCATTCGGGTCGTCATGAAGCGCTTAGCCCACGGCTAGACGCTTTAATCAATCGCTTCCATGGTGCGGGCTTTAATCAGAGTAAATAAGCCAGAGCCTTTATAGGCTTTATCAATGAGTACGGAGCCGACGACACCACCGGCTACTCCCATAATGGTAACGGGTAGTCCTGCTGAGCCGGCCAGGGTCATGCCCAGCGTGGCCGTCCCTGAGAAGAGGCTGGCACCAATGCCAGAAAAGAATCCGCCTACGGTATCTCCAGCAACATTACCAATGGCTTCACTGCGGGTTTGGTTCCCAGAAACGGTATCAATTACATTGGCAACAATCGAGGTGCTGGCATTAATGGCGGTAGAAATACCCCCGGCCTTGAGCGATAACGCCCCCGCTTGTTTAAAGCCACTGACAAAACCACCCCAGGCCTGTGCAGGCTCACCTGCGCCAAGGCCTAGCTTAATCTGCTTATAGGTATCGAGGGTGATTTGCCCCACGCGATCGCCGTAACGATAACCAATATACCCCCCGGAAAGGCCTCGGCCCACTAAACTGCCAATGGCTGAAATACCCTGGGGATTGCTGCTAAAAGAGGTTTTGTCTTCGTAAACATAGCCACCGCCGTCACGAATGGCTGCCAAATTGGCGACAATATTGTCATAACGCTGTTTTTCTTCGGCCTTGGGGATGTAGCCCCACTCCATCTTTTTATCGAGCTTTTCAGCCCACTCCAGATCGGCAGGGGCAACACGAGGCGCATCGGAAATGGGCTCAAGGGGCTTGAGCTTGTCCCGATTGAGGGTGTCTCCCACAGAGGGCAAGGGCCGTAAAGCAATGACGGCAGTCGTGGAAGGTCGTGTTGAAATCGACAGCGTTGACATGGTTTTAATCTTATTCCTCTGTTTTATCTATCGTGTTAACCCGGTGATAACTGACTTATGTTTTGGTTAATTAAAAGATAAAAAATGGTTAAGACACAATAAAATGATTAAGCCCTGAGTCTGGGCCATTGTCGATCTTTGTCACTCAGCGTAGGCTGTCGGGTGTACCAGGGAATATTGAGCGTCGGATCATCATAGGCGATACCCCGCTCCGCTTCTGGACAATACTCCGCAGCAGTCATTAAATAATGCACACTATTTTGCTCCCCCAACGCCTCAAAACCATGGGCAAAGCCAGGGGCCATAAAGACAGCTGTCGCAGGGCCTTCTAAGATCACACTCTCCCATTCTCCATAGGTCACAGAATGGGGACGCATATCAACAGCCACATCAAAGACCTTACCCTGCAGACAGATCACCAGCTTACCCTGGGCGTGCACCCCCTCCTGATAATGCAGTCCGCGAATCACGCCAGGTAACGAGACAGACAAATTCATCTGCATGACCGGTCCCCATTCGGGAATATGCGACCACGCACTGCGCTTAAAAGTCTCTACAAAAAAACCGCGATGATCAATATACTGCTGTAAATCCACATAATAAAGCCCCTGTAATCGCTGTGATGATCGAATTTGCATTCACATTTAGCCCCTTTGATTTCTCCATTGCACCAGACCCAACAGAAGTGGAAAGAGCATCAGATGGGGAAGCCACGCCGCCCATACGGGTGATAAGGTGTGACTATCTCCCAACGCTGTACCCAAACTCATGATTAAATAATACCCAAAGACGAGCAATAAACTAAATCCTAAACTCTGACTGCGACTCCGCACCGTACGGGCCCCCAGCACGACACCCAACACCACAAAAGGTAGAGCAGCAGCCGGAAGTGCAAATTTTTGATGCCAACGTACCCGTAAGGCCGTGGGATCCTGGCCCAATTGCTCCAACGCATCAATATGCTGGGTTAATTCCCTGGCATTCATTTCCTGGGGTTGACGGCGCTCTTGTAGCACGCCGGGTAAAGCCTCGCTCAGGGGCAAGGTATACAGACGAAACAAAAATTGGCTGGGCGAAGCATCCGGCTGTAAGTAGAGACTTCGCCCTTCCTTCAGCTGCCAGACCCCCTTCTCTAAAAGGGCCTGTTTAGCCTGAATAATCACGCGCAATTGCTGGGCTTCAAAACGTTGAATCACCACATCGTATAACACGCCATCACGAGATTCGCGGGCATAAATTAAGTGCTTTAGTCCCTGCGCGTCTGTCTCCCGAAACAAGACGTGGCTTTGCTGATGGGGTAGCTTAATGTCTCCCCGCTGAGCAGCTGCCAGCAGTTCACGGGCCAGGCCACTCCCCGAGGGCACCAGGGTTTCGTTCAACACAATAGAGCTGACCGTCGTCAAACAGGCAAAACCCACAAAAGGCAGAAGTAAACGCCAGAGATTCCAACCCAATAAACGCAAACTCAGCCATTCGTGATCGCTGGCCAAGCGGGAAACCGCCAGCATTGCTCCCATTAAGGTGGCCATGGGTAAGGTGTAATAGAGCATTTCCGGCAAGCGCAGCAAAAAGACCTTAAGCACCAGGCTCATCGGGTACTGAAAACGGGCGCTTTCTTCGATCAGACCAAAGAGCACAAACCCCGTACTCATCAAGCAGCCCAGCAAAGCCAGGGCCAACAAAAAGGGTGGAATTAAGGTATTGAGAAGGTAACGATCAAGCACAAGCTATAGCAGGTGTTGCGCAATTAAGCTTTCTGCAATTTGTACCGCGTTAAGGGCTGCGCCTTTGCGTAAATTGTCTGCCACAATCCATAAATTGGCCCCGTTGGGATGGGAAACATCTTCACGAATACGCCCCACATAGACAGGGTCCTGGCCTGAAATAT
Organism: Candidatus Sericytochromatia bacterium; assembly: GCA_963797915.1. GTDB lineage: Bacteria > Cyanobacteriota > Sericytochromatia > UBA7694 > UBA7694 > CAXRDE01. The sequence goes on along the minus strand of CAWCRG010000017.1, from coordinate 275,841 downwards.
TGCGGGGGGCGGGGAAGTGATGGTTTTCGACATCATCCTGCACCACCACACCGGGTGTATGGCGTAGGACTTCACGAATTTCAGCAGGGCTAACGGGTTGCGCAAACTCCAGGGTCACGGACTCAGAATGACCGTTAGCGACGGGAACCCGAATGCAAGTGGCTGTCGTCGGTATATCGGCCTCTAAAATCTTGTGGGTTTCGTGGGTCATTTTCATTTCTTCATCGGTGTAGCCGTTGTCTAAAAAATTGCCAATAAAGGGCACCAGGTTGAAGGCAATGGGGGCCGGCAGGATTTGTGGCATGGGTTCTTGCCCTGCCAAAACCTGTTCCGACTGCATATACAGCTCCTCAACAGCCTGGTGTCCAGCACCAGAAACGGCCTGATACGTAGAAACAATGACACGTTTTAAGGTGAACTTTTCGTGCAGAGGCTTCAGCACAACCACCAGCTGGGCAGTCGAGCAATTGGGGTTAGCAATCAAACCTTTGTGGCGTTTTAAGGCGTGAGCGTTGACTTCAGGCACCACAAGAGGTACATCGTCCTGCATGCGAAACGCACTGGTATTATCGATCATGATGCAGCCCTGATCGACAGCGGCCTGAGCAAACGTGCGACTGACGGAGCCCCCTGCGGAGGCAAATAAAATATCAATGCCTGCAAAACACGTCGCTGTAGCTTCTTCAACAGTAATGCTCTCTGATCCAAAGCTTTGGATCGATCCCGCAGAGCGCTTTGAGGCGAGAAGACGCAGTTGACCCACCGGAAACTGACGTTGCAATAAAATATTTAAAATTTCTTTGCCCACAAGACCTGTGGCGCCCAATACACCGACTGTATACGTTTTCATTGTTCTGCGCTTTCTCTACTTCAATTGCTCTTATACGTATTCCCTGAAGGAATGCGATACACAAACTTTAACACTTTTTAGATCAAGCGTCTAAAAGTTCACGACCGCCCATGAGTAGCATGCGTTCGCCCAGAGTTCTCCCCATGGCGTCACAGGCCGCTAAATCATGATCAGGAAAAGGAATTTCCAGAGCGTCTTCTAAAATCTGCGCGCCATCCACCGAAGCGATACGCCCCCGCAACCACAGGCGCGCTTCGCGGATTAAAGCATAACCGGCAATCGGCTTTTCACAGCCCCCGCCCAGGGCTTTAAGATAGGCCCGTTCTGCAGTGACACAAGCCGTGGTTTCTGGGTGTGCAATATGCTGTAAGCGAGCCATCAGTTCAACGTCTTCGATACGGCTCTCCAGAGCAATCGCTCCCTGGCCTACGGCGGGCAACATGGTTTCAGCAGTAAATACCTCGGCAATGCGATCACCCAGGTCCATCCGCTCCAACGCCGCCTGGGCCATAATAATGGCGGCGTAATCTCCACGATCAAGCTTGGCCAAACGGGTTTGAATATTACCGCGCAAATCAGCAAAGGCGAGATCGGGGCGTGATTGCTGAAGCTGGGTTTTACGGCGCAGGCTACCCGTACCTACCAGCGCACCCTTGGGCAGGGATTGAAAAGAGATATCCCCCTTGGAGACCAGGGCATCAAAGGGCTGATGACGTTGCAAAACAGCCGAAATCCCCAGGCCCTCAGGCAGGGTCGACGGCAAATCTTTTAAACTATGTACCGCCACATCAATGGTTTTCGCATAAAGCGCTTGCTCCAGCTCTTTCGTAAACAACCCCTTGTCTCCAATGGCGGCAAGGGGACGATCCAAAATTTTATCGCCCTGGGTATGAATAATCTCCACCAGCACCGTTAAACCTGGGTAGACCTTAAGCAAAGCCTGTTTCACCTGTTCCGTTTGCCACAGGGCCAACGGACTGCCCCGTGTTCCCAATACGAGCCGAGGGCTAGTCATGACGAATGGACTCTGGCGTATGGTGTACAACATGGGCAGGACAGCTTTTGGGCTCGGGCGGTTGATGATAAACAAATTTATCCATTTCGTCCTGCGCATCTAGCGCAAAGAGGGTGTTTAATGCTTCGTGATACTGCTCTTGCTTATAAACCGGCGCATTTTTAAGACGTACCACCGGGTGATGCAGAATTTTTTGAACCATGGCGCGGGTCACATGCTCTAACATGGCGGTCGTCTCAGGCGTCATCTGATCTTTATAACGAGCGGTGCCCCGCTCTAACTCCCGCTCACGAATCGACTCGAAAGTCTGGTACAGCGCCTTGATGGTAGGCACCACGTCGCGATTGTTAAACCATTCCAAAAACCGAGTGGTTTCTTCACCAATAATACTCTGGGCCTGCGCGATATACATACGGCGCTTTTCAATGGACATGTCGACTTTGTGCTGCAAGGCGTCAACGTCATACAACTGAATACTGTCGTGCTCTGCCAATGCGGGATCAATATTGCGCGGTACCGATAGATCCACCAAAAGAAGTGATTTTTTCAAGGGCGCGTGGCAGTCCTGTGCCTGTAATAGATAATGTTCAGCCGCGGTACACACCACCACAGCATCCACGTCAAAGGCCTGTGTTAAAGCCTCCTGGGGAGACAATAGGTGAGTCTGGCCTGTATAAAGCGCCTGTAGATCCATGGCTTTTTCTCGGGTGCGATTGGCGATAAACAGCTCCGCCCCCTGGGCATCCAGGTTTTTGACCATGACCTGTGCCATTTGGCCCGCTCCAAGAATTAATAGCCGGGGCTGGGCGATATTCTGAAAGTGTTCTTTAACAAGACGGGCAGCCAGAGCGCCAATAGAAGCGCAACCTTTATTGATATCGGTTTCAGTACGTACCCGCTTGCCTGACGTGATGGCATAACGCAACAGTTGATTGAGCACAGGACCAGAGGTGAACGCCTGTTTAGCAATATCCTGAGCCGATTTGACCTGACGTAAAATCTCGTTTTCGCCGAGCACCATAGAGTCAAGCCCCGCGGCCACTTCGAAGAGATGCGTGGCCGCAAATTTATTATAGAAGGTATAAAGCAACGGCTCTAAAATATGGACAGGCAGTTGGCTATGATGCGCCAAAACGTTCACAATGCGCTCTCGCGCTTTCAATGTATCGTTCACAATGGCGTAAATTTCGGTGCGGTTACAGGTAGACAGCAGAACAGTTTCAGCCACATGCTCTTGCTCATGAAGTTCGCGCAAGATGGCCTGTGCTTCACGGGAGTGAAAAGAAAGTTGTTCTCTGGCGTGAAGGGGAGCGCTTTTATAGTTCACGCCAATTAAGATTAATTGCACAAATGCCTCTTTTGTATTGCAAATGTTTTAAAATTTAATAACAGGTTAAATTTTAACTTAATTAGTTATTGATATTCTAACACGATTTTACCAAGATTCGCCTGATCACTGCATTGATAAAGATCAAAACATCTTTTGATGCCTCCTTAAAAAACCAAATAAATTAACCCTTTCTTAAGCAAGACTTACACCTTAGATAACTATAAGGGCTTTTATATGAACATAAGTATTAATCAACAATCGATTGCCGTCCAGGGCGTGAGAGAACTCCGCCCCGGTATTTCTATTGAGCAGGCCATCCAAAAGACCAAGAAAAATGGTTTGGATGAAGTGTTCTTCAAGGCCAATGGTCGTGCTTATGTTGCCTATGGAGACGCTATTAATATCAGCAAACTCAAAAAAAATGAGATCCCGGCTCTTATGTTCAATGGCCTTCAGGCTGATATGTTGGCTTTTGATGATGAAGCCAACTCCGTCGCCGAAGGTGCCTATCGCGGCGCTCTGGATGAGCTGGGTAACGCCGTCAGCTTTGTCAGAACTTCGGTGAGCAATATATTGGGTAATGTGGGCCCCACGGTTTTGGGCGTAGCTGCCGTCGGCGGTGTAGGTCTTGGCGTGTACACCCTATGGAAGCGCTCACAAGGGGCAGCAATTGGCAGTGCAATGGTCGCTCAAACGGGTCAAAAAACACTACAGACCGCAGCAAAGGGTATTCCCGTGTCCCAGTTTTTAAACGGTTTAAAAATCACTGCTCTCGCAGGCCTTGCCGGAGCCGGTATATTAGCCGCTTACGGCGCCCTTAAAGGAGCCTTTGAAGCCAAAGCCAACGCCAAGGATTATGCCTCTATTGCCAGCATTAGTGCTGACGGTTCAGCACCCGCGAATGGGGGAGCGGCTCTGAGCTGGCAACAACTTAACGGCCAGGACAGCCCTTCATCTCAACCTCCTTCTGCTGTACCCGCTCCCGATAACGACAGCAACTCAGGGATCGGAATTGGCTTTGGTGTAAGCGTTTCAGCGTCTGGATCCGCTACCCGCTCTCAAACCTTAATGGATCCGCGTTTATTGAGGCGTTAAGAGAAATTTAGCAAAAAATCTTAATTTTAACCTTTTTTTAAGCAAGCTTTATTTGATCAATAACTATATAGATAGAGTACACGCTTAAGAAGTAGGTTTTTTTATGAACATTTCTATCAACAGCAAATCCATCGCGGTCCAGGGCGTCAGAGCTCTGCGGCCTGGTATTACCGTAGAGCAAGCCACTCAAAAAACCAAAAAAAATGGCTTGGATGAAGTTTACTTCAAATCCAATGGTCAATATTTTGTTGCCTATGGTGACTCTTTAGAGCTGGGCGACCTGCGTAAAAACGCAATTCCCGCTGTGATGTTCAATGGTGTACAAGCCGACATTATTACCTACGACGACGAAGTAAACTCAATGCTAGAAGGTGCCGGTCGCGGTGCTTTAGACGAACTCAATAACGGTATCGATTTTGTACGCAAGTCGATTGGCAGCATGATTACCCGCGTAGGCCCCACAGCCATGGGTGCCGCAGCCGTAGGCGCAGCCGGACTGGGCCTTTATAAACTGTGGCAAGAATCTCAAAAAATCGGTGCCATTGGCGCTTCTTTGGCGGCCAGTGGTGCAGCAGCAGGTGGAACCATGAGCATCGCAGCGAGTGCTGGCGGTGGAGCTTCAGCTATTATTGGCGGCATAAAAATCGCGGCGATTAGCGGTTTAGCCGGTATTGGCGTTTTAGCCGCCTACGGTGCTTTACGTGGCGCATTAGAAGCCAAAGCTGCTCCTAAAGATTATGCCTCAATTGCCAGCGTCACCGAAGACGGTGCCAGCCCCACCAATCAGGGTGCCGCCCTGAGCTGGCAACAACTCAACGCCAACGCACCAGCCAATCACAACGACATGAATACCCCGGTGAACACCAATCCTTATAATAGTCCCGTTTCCACACCGATTATTCCTGGTGATGCCATCAGCAACCCTATTTTTCAAAGTCCTTCTCAAGGCGTTGGTAACTCACCCTTTGATATGTATGGTTCTAACACAGCGGCTCCTGCCAGAGCAGTGGGCGTACTGATGGCTCCTGCGACTATGGCTCCTTCTCAATTGCAAGCGGCGGGTCAACGCTAGAGACTTATTGCCTTGCAGCTGCTTTGAAGATAATTGATTATTTCTTCGATTTCCTACGTTCGATAGCTATATCTAGCGCGGTTTGCACCTGACTCAGACCTCTCGCATTATATATCAGCACCATGCTCTATCGCACACATCTGACCAATTCCAGGGAACGCAGTCGCGAATCTACGGCTTCATCAGTAAAGCAGTCTGGCCAAACAGATCTTTCTCATGTAACATTAGCACCATGCTCTAACAAATGACTTAACTATTTCCGAGCGAGCCGATCGCAGCAGCTTCCATCAATAGCGTTTTCATCGATGTCTTTCGCAAAGATTTACATCAGCACCATGTCTCTACAAGATGTTTCACTAATTCCAAATCAACGACACTGTATACATAAGAACATTTTTTTAAAACATTATCTTGCACATTAAGGTAAGCGCCCTGCTCAACCAAATACTTAGCCTGACCCACTGATCCTGTGCGAGTTGCCTTCAGCAATAAGGTTGTTCCTGACTTGTCTTTCGCATTCACATCAGCACCATGATCTAACCAAATACTCAACAATTTCCTCCGAGTTAGCTGCTAATAAGATCGTCGTGCCCTGCTTGTTTTTAGCATTAACGTCAGCGCCGTGATGCTCGACCAAATATTTGATTTGCTCTACCAAGCCACTAGAAACAGCTTCCATCAGCGGCGTTGCATGGTAATTATTCCTGACGTTTACCTCGTAACCCTTTGCGACCATCATCTTCACTAACTTGAGTGAACCACTAGAAGATGCGTGAAAAAAAAGATTACTGCCTTCGAAAGCGTTTTTGCGTTAACATCGGCACCATGCTCTATAAAAAACTTGACCTGCTCAATCGAACCTCAAAAACTACTGTTAAGCAATGCAGTTACGCCACAAGCATCTTGAGAATTAACATTGGCTCCCTGACTAACTAAATATTTTACTATCGGTAAAGATCTTGTGAAAGCGGCTTTTATTATTGGCATACTCCCACAAGCACCCTTTGCATTAACATCGGCCCCCTGCTCCACCAGGTATTGCACAACTTCAAACGAGCCACCATCAACAGCACTCATTAATGGTGTATTACCCAACTTGCTTTTAAAATTTATGTCGGCACCTTGTTCTTTTAAGGACTTTACTTTCTCCAAATTACCCACAAGAGCGTAAAGTAAAAACGCCGTCTGCGTATCAACCTTCAAGATCTTAAATCAGCTCCCCGGTCAACCCATTTTTTTATATCATCAGCATCTCTCTTTTTATAAGCCTCTTGTAAACGCTGATTTAGCTCTGCTTGCGATAAGCGCATTTTACTATCCTGAGACAACTCGATCCGAAACTTTGCTGCTTGCTCCATAAAGAAAAAGCACCCACTCAGGGGTGCAAGACCTGTCACCAGCAAGGCCTGAATGAATACTCTTTTCAACATGGATTTTAATAAACTCCTTATCGCAAGGTAAAATATTTTTATTTATTTTACAATATACAAAGAGAGAAGTCACGCTTGCCACAAGAAAAGTAAAGGGTAAAACAAACGAATCCTATCGCCGTGGAGGTGGACCGCCAGCCTGATTAGGAGCACCGCCACCTTTTTGAAAAGAAGCATCGGGCGTGCCTTTAAAACAACCCATCACGTGGGGATAGCTTTCCGTGATGTAATAACCATAGGCGCCGTCTTTTTCCATGCCGTTGCACTCATCAAGATCTCCAGAGCCCGCAAGGAATTCAAAGTCATCGATAAAGGTGCCGTCGTAGTTGCCACCAGGGCTACCGTTTCCAGTGGGACGGGCACCTGACTTGAGCTGATAACTCGATTTTGCTCGCCGAATGCTACCATCGGCTTCAATAAACGGACCAAAGATAGGAAAGCCGTCCGCTGCAAAACCAATCACGGGAGACTCCTTAGAGCTATCGGTAGGGTATAGCGCTCTGGGATCCCCGTGATAATGGTAGGTCCCGTCAGGCTGGGCGTGGGCATTGTGAGAATCGGTGACGAAGTTGGCATTTTCAGCCATAGGATCATAGCGCCAGGCTTGACTCATATCGTTACAGCCGATTCTTCCATCTCCGACGCCAAAGCAACCTGCAGCCAGTAGATCTAATTTCACGCCATTGAGCATAACAGCATTGTCGTATTGCAAAGTCAGCGGGGTGGCTGTCGCTGCTTTTTGTGGACTTGCAGAAACCTCATAACGCTGACTTTGCTCAGACACAGGGTTTGGGAAAGCCTCTTGAAGCATCGTTAAAGTCATGATTGGGAATGGCATTGGCAGAAAACAGACATTTGCCATTGGCCACAGTAATATTAGCTAAACCGTAAAACACCACATTTTCATTGATGTCCTTGGCTTGTGATTTGTAAGCTGCCACATGCACCGCACAGTTTGCACTTCTCTCACTAAAGAAAGTGTTAGTAATGTCTTTGGCGTCAGCAACCGCCTGTGTTTGCTCTGCCGTTTCTTGCGTATCAGTGGGAGGGGCGCAACCTAAAAGTCCTCCACAGAGGCTCAAAAACAGGGCATATTTCGTTCGTTTATTCATAAAGGGTTTCTTTCTAGCATTTTTAAAGGAGGGAAGTGTGGCACTTACTGCATGCTTTGAAGCTCAGCATGAAGCTTTTGATAAGAAGTAAAACGTAGACAAAAAAATGAAAGTCGTCAAGACCCGCCTCTTTACAATTCATTTACATAATGACAGTATTGGGTTCATAAATACGTTTTAAACTAAAAAAGATTCGGTATAAAACCCAAGAAAGAAAGAGAAAAAAGATAGTCGTTTATGTACGCTACCCTCCAAAAAACATTACGAGCTCTTTCCTTGAGCATGATTATGTCAAGCTGTAACACGGTGAGTTCAGGCAATCTGACAGAAACTGTTGCGACTGCAACAAACGACTTTGCCCTGAGCAGTTCCTTACTCGTGGATCAGCAACCCTTACCTGACACACTTAAATGCCAACGGGACGGTGGAAGTGGAAATTCTCCGCCCCTTGTCTGGGGCACACCGCCTGAGGGGACAAAAAGTTTTGCCGTCATCATGCATCATTACCCTATGGGAACGCGCGCGGGAGTCAATAACCCCAGCCAATACTGGCTGCTGTGGAACCTTCCCGGTGACTTAAGAACCCTTGAAGAGGGCAATCCTCAATCCATTGGAACCGAAGGCAGTGATAAAGACGGAAGAACCACGGGATACACGCCTCCCTGCTCACCTGCTGGTGGAGGCACCCACACTTATACAATTACCGTCTATGCACTCAGTTCTGCGCCTGATCTGGGAGATCAAGATCGGCAGGACGTGACCTGGGAGACCTTAACACAGGCCATCGAAGATACCACGTTGGGATCTGCCCACATTCGCTTTATTAACTGACCTTCGCCTCGTTATCCTATTATAGAAAGAACCCGAACACCATGTGGAAAAACCTCTTGTTTCTAACTTGCTTCTTCATCTGCTCAAGCTACTCTTTAGAAAGTATGGCTCACAAAGAGGGACACTCCCCTGTAGGATACTCTCCCGCAGAACCTTCTCATGATTTTACCCCCCCTAAATCCCTCACAACAGTCCCGCCAGAAAAAAGTACTGATACCCAAGCCTTGTTTGCTGTTTTGCTTCTTTCAGGTTTAGGCGTTGTCGTTACTCAATTTAAAACATCTAAACTCACCCGCACCGCATTAGTAGCCATGAGCCTACCGGTTGCATATATTGCTTGTACGCCAGCCAATACCGTTTCACAAACCGGTGAACAAGCCGTACCCTCTGACATTAACGTCCTTCAAAAAACCTTTGGAGCGTTTAGCAACGTAAAAACAAGATCTGATGACACCTATTTCTATGTTGAATCAGAGGGCATTCCTGAACACAATATGATGGTCGGTATTACCAGTTGGCAGCAACAGGTTGCCATCGATCAAAACTATGTCGGAAACAACGCATGGAGTATTCCCATACAGCCCGTTTTGTCTGAGAGTCCTGTCTCAACAAAAAACAATTTTTTTAGAGGCGGAATCGGTGTCGCTGCCAACGGCATTCCCATTTTTAATGCCCTCAATAATAGAGGTGATGATGCCTTCCTGGTAGGAGAGTTAGATCAATGGGGGGGTCATGCCGGCCGAGCCGACGATTACCACTATCATACGGCTCCCTTACACCTTGAAGCAATAGTGGGGAATGAGCCTATAGCCTATGCCCTGGATGGCTTTGCTGTCTACGGAAGCAAAGAGCCTGACGGAAGCGCAATGCGTACTTTAGACGAAAATAACGGTCACTTTGACGAGCAGGGAAGTTATCATTATCACGGAATCACCGAATACCCCTATATGATCGGTAAAATGCGAGGAAAGGTCACAAAGTCCCCGGATGATGAAATCACTCCCCAACCACGAACCATGGGTGTGCGAGACTTTTTGCAACCTCTAAATGGCGCGACAATAACTGACTTCAAAACCACAGGAACTCACGCTTACTCCCTTGAATACACTGTAAACGATCAAAAGTATACTGTGGATTATAGTTGGAACGATGCAGGCCAATACACCTTTACCTTTGTATCGCCAGACGGCACCCGCAAAACAGAAACATATCAACGGAGATAAACACATGAAAAAGCAATTGCAACACACAGGCCTTGCCCTGCTCTTCTCACTCATCGGGCTCACGGGCTGTGCAACAGCTGAGCCAAGCCAGGCAGGCTCTACCTCAAGCACCACAGCAACAACACAAACCCAAAGTGGGAACATCAAAGCAGAAGTCTGGGCAGACAATTGGTTTTCTATGTACGTAGATGGTCAGTTAGTCAAGGAAGACAGTGTTCCGATCACCACCGAGCGATCGTTCAATCAAGAAACCTTTTACTTTCAGGCCGATCAGCCGGTGCAAATGGCCTTTATGTTAAAAGACTTTAAAGAAAACGATTCCGGATTAGAGTATATTGGCTCGAACCGACAGCAAATGGGAGATGGTGGCTTTATCGCTCAGTTTACCCGTACTGACACCCAGGAAGGTGTGGCTTTTTCGACGGCAGAATGGAAATGTCTGGTCATTCACCAGGCTCCCTTAGACAAAGGCTGTGAACAAGAGACAAATCCTATGGCCGGGAGTGGTAAATGTGGGTTTACCAGTACCAACGAACCCGAAGGCTGGAAAAATGCCGACTTTGACGATAGCCAATGGCCTAACGCCAAAGAATATAGCGTCAATCAGGTGAGTCCTAAAGACGGTTATGACGAAATTACCTGGAATACAAAAGCCAAATTGATTTGGGGAAGCGATTTAGAAACCGACAATACGATTCTATGCCGAGCGACGTTAAATCCCTAATGAATTCCTAAGCGGTAGATTTGTCTTCTGTAGGGGAAGTAGGGACGGCTTCTATAGCCGTCTCTTTCATATCAGGGCTATCTACTGCCGGAGTTTCTTCGCTAAAATCAACTTCGTCAAAGTTACGGCGCATATGCTGCAGCAAAGCCTGGGCGTGTACTGCCGCTTTTTGGTACACAGGCGCAAGGGCTTCATGAAGGCGCTTACGAGAAATACGACCCGGCATGGCATCTAAGCTGCCCAACGGCGAGGCCTTGGCTTCGTCAATAATTTCCGTCTCATAAATGCGCTTAATCCCCCAGTATTCATGGGGTTGTTGCCGTAAGGGCACTTCAGGCAGCGTAGACAGCGGCTGATGCATCGGCTCTTCAACTTCGACGCCCTGAAGCTTAAATAAGAGCAGTGGGTCAGCGTCCATAAATTCTGCCAGCAAGCAGCATACGGCGGCCATATGCTTACAGGGAATCGTGTAGTCCGGGCAGGAGCAGTCCATACTCATATGGGTTTCAGGATCAGGAAAAAAGTGTGTCTCGGCTTCTTCAAAGCGCTGTTGCCACTCTAAAGGAATATCGGTTTTGACCGCTTCTGCATGGTTTTGCACGAGCTGCTGAACCAATAATTGTTGCCCACGGGGGTAAGGCGCAAAAATCACTGAAACCTCATAAGGGGTAATGCGGGTACCGCGCACCTCAGCGGTCACGCAATTGTCTTTGATCTGAAAGTCTTTCACGTTACCCTGGCGGGCGTAAACTTCACCCCGCATCATGCGATCGGGCTCTAATTGCGTAATCCGAGATAACCACTGTCTTGACCACCACCGACGACCAAAACTCTGAATAGGCATAGCCATTAGCCGGTCACCAGGTCTGCGCTAAGACGGAACAATGTGCGCAACTCGTCATCACTCAGCTCAGTAATCCAGTTTTCACCACTGCCGACAATTTGTTCGGCCAGCTGTTGTTTTTCACTCAACATATCGTCAATGCGTTCCTCTAACGTTCCACTGCACACCAGTTTATGAACCTGTACATTTCGGGTTTGGCCAATGCGGTAAGCCCGGTCGGTGGCCTGATTCTCTACAGCGGGGTTCCACCAACGGTCGTAGTGGAAGACGTGATTGGCAGCGGTTAGGTTCAAACCGGTACCCCCAGCTTTTAAACTTAACACAAAAATAGCGGGCGTTTTATCGGCCTGGAAATTCTCCACCATTTCAGTCCGCCGCTGACGGGGTGTTCCACCATGGAGAAAGAAAACATCTTGCTCAAAGCGTTGACTTAAGAACTTCTGTAAAAGCTTACCCATTTCGGCAAACTGAGTAAAGACCAGCGCTTTTTCGTCACCGGCCAAAACCTCTTCGAGCATCTCTTCAAGACGGTTTAACTTGCCCGAACGCCCCGACAAAGGCCCGGGCTCCTTGAGAAAATGAGACGGGTGATTACAGATTTGTTTGAGCTTACTCAAAGAAGCCAGCACCAAACCGCGACGGGCCATGCCGTCGAGCTCCGCCAATTGTTCTTCAATACCGTCAACGGTGGCTGAATAGAGCGCGGCTTGCTCTATCGTGAGCGTACAGTAGGTCTTGCTTTCCTGCTTTTCGGGCAGATCCGGCACAATGGTGGGATCTGTTTTTAAGCGCCTTAAAATAAAAGGAGCCGTGAGGTGATGGAGTTGTCGCAGCGCATGCTTGTCTTGCCAGCGCTGAATAGGAGTTAAGAAAAGAGTTTTAAAGGCTCTGCGAGACCCCAGCAAGCCCTGGTTTAAAAAGTCCATCAGGGTCCAGAGATCGCCCACGTGGTTTTCTACGGGCGTACCTGTTAAGGCGAGCTTCCAGCGCGAAGGCAGCTCACGGGCCGTCTGCGATTGCTTGGTCTGGGCATTTTTAATGTTTTGCGCCTCATCTAAAATCAGGCCCGCCCATTTTACCTGAGATAAAAACTCGGCGTCGCGGTGCAAGAGCGCGTAAGAGGTAATCACTAAACCCGCAGGAGGAACCTTTGCAATAAAGTCTTCGCCCTGATCCCGCTGAGAACCGTGGTGAATTTTAACCGGTATTTCGGGCACAAAGCGATTGGCCTCGCGCCGCCAGTTATCAAGTAAAGACGTGGGGCACACCAATAAGCTGGGCTGAATTTCACCGTTCTCATAAAAGTACTGCATTAGCGCCAGGGTTTGAATGGTTTTACCCAGACCCATATCGTCCGCCAGACAGCCGCCTAAACCATGACCGCACAAAAAGGCCAACCAATTCAGACCGCGCTGCTGATAATGACGCAAGGTTCCCGTAAAGCCAATGGGTGGTTGAATATCTGCAATATCTCGCTCGCCTCTGAGTTCAGCCAAAAAGTCGGCCAACCAGCCCTGCACTTCGACCGAGGTAATCTCAAAGGGCGCGTGTTCTCCCTGTGGCCCCAGCAAGAGCACATCACGCAATGCCATATGCTTGGGTTTACCATGACGCCACAAACTCAGCGCTCGCTTCATATCTTCGGGGGAAACCTTTAACCAACGCCCGCGCCAATTGACCAGGGGAGACTTCAGTTCTGCCAGTCCCTTGAGTTCAGCAAAGCTGATGGGGTGATCACCCAACATCAGATCCCAGTCGGCATGGAGCAAGGTGTTCAGCGAGATATGTCCCTGATTTCGGGGGCTATCGTCTAAAGGCCTCACCCTTACCTGCCCCTTAATGGGTGTGCTTTCTTCCAGCCACCAGGCGGGCAAACGCATACCAAAGCCGTTTTGCTCTAAGGCAGGGGCCTGCATCAAAAAGTATTCCACTTGCGCGGGCTGTAGCTCAAGACCTGAATGGGCTCTCATCAACTGTACGCCCAACTCAGGAATACGCAGTGCAGCCTGCTCAAGGGCATCGTTGACAAACACTTCAAGGGGCCAATTTAGGGTTTTTAAAATCGCCGGACGATCTTCGCTATGCATGACCTCAATAGGAACGTATAAATCAGGCTCTTCGCGAGAATGTAAAAGCAAGCGTACGAACCAGGATTCTGAAGTTTCGGTGGGTTCTTCTAACTGAAAAACCAGTTGAAAAGGTGCTTCGGCCATCACCCGCAAAGGGCGTGTCCAGCGTTGAATATGGCGACGAAAAATAACAAACTCGGGTTCAACACCCTGAATTAGACCATTCCGGCGACGCAACGCTTCGGTCCAGCGGGCTTCGACACTGAGCTCAGGGACTTTACGGGGTGAAAACTCTCCCCCACATTATCGCGACGCACCAGCGTGTCCGTGAGACGGCCAAGGGCCTGTAAAAGCACATGACGCAGCTGAGAAAAAGGCGCTTGTTCTTCGTCATAATTCAGCGCCTGAACCACTTCGGGCATATGTTGCTGTAGTTCTGCGACCACCAAATGATCTTCTTGCTGTAGCAGCGGCTGCCAGCGGGCAAACCACTCCTGGTCAATTTGCTCAATATCAGGCAGTAACTGCTGACGGCGAACCAGGCTGAGCGCCAGATGATACAGCCGTTGCCAACCTTTCATTTCTACGCCCATCGACCATTTTTCGGCGTCTTGTAGCGCGGCGTCATCGTTGAGCCAGTCTAAGACCTTACCTCCGGGCAAACGTACGCCCTCAATGGCCCAGGTCTGTAAGGTAAGTGAGGATTTGGTGGCCACGCTTCCTGTGGTGCTGCTTGTGGGTCCCTGAGGGGTAGCCGGAACCCACAAGCGGGCATGTTCTTCTTTGAGCATGCGCGGCTGATGTGCAATACCTAGCGCTTTGAGAACGTTCCAGAGTTCCTGACGGCGGGCCTGGTAAGGGTAATGTCCTTCGGGTTGAGGGGTGGGTAGAGCGGTCTCGGCCCAGAAAACGAAGTGGGGGTGAATATAACTTAAGTGTAATGTAAGCATTAAGGGTTTAAACGACGTCGCATTTCTGCTTGTTGAGATAAGGTTGCATCCAGTTGTTCCTGGGTGCAGAAAGAAAGTAAAATCAAAGCTTCTCCTAAGGGGACTTCACGGGTAACATGACAACTTAGCGCCTCAATTAACTGCTCGCGGGTAATCACCCCGCTCTGAATCAAAAGATTACCCAGGCGCGTACTGCGACGCACCTGTTGGCGTTTATTATAAAAGCTCTCCACCAGAGGGCGAGCTTGCTCACCATTGATGAGGGTATCCGTGGCCAACACCCCGATATCATCAAGGGCGTAGGCAACGAGCTCTTCAGCAGTCGCTCCGAATGCCGTAAAGTCAGACATTGCTAAATTCTGAACATGCACAGCGTTCATTGACGGGTTAGTAGCCGGGTTCACGGGTTGCGTCTGACTCATCGCACGTCAAAACTCACGCGATGGGTAGAGGTGTTCCCCATCCGATCGGTGGTTTTCACCACCAACATATGACTGCCTTTGGCTGGACGCTTGAGATTAAAAGAAAAGCGCTCTTCGCGGCCATCGATAATTTTATCTACAGACTGTACAAACTCACTCCCCTGACCATCTAAAAGCGTTTCTACATAGGCCAGAGCCGACAACTGATCTTTGGCGCTAAAACTCACGGCTACCCCGTCAGCCTTAACCTGGGCCTGTAAATTACTGACCACCGGTGCGGTGTTATCGATGGTAATTAACTCGCTATCACGGTAGACCCGGTAGCCGTCTCCAGGGTTGGACAGAGCATCGCTCACATAAACGCGAAAGCGGTAGGTGCCATCAGAAAGAGTACTGGAGTCAAAAGAGTAGACTGAAGCGTTGAGATCTTTGGCCAGCGGCACCCACTCAGATTGCCCATAGACCTGATAATAGACATCATAGCTGACGCGATCTTCATTGCGATCTTCGCTGTCCCACGCCACGGTTAACATGCCTTGCTTATACTCTTGCAGCATACGCACATCGCCGCCGGTTTTTTCTTCGAGCATTTCTGAGTACACCGCTTCGGTACTGCGGGGTTGACGTAAGCCCTGTAAGAAACGCTGGTCTAGCTGCACAATGCGTGGGGCTTCGGGCTTACCAAAGGTGTGGGGCTTAAAGAAAATACCGCGATCTAAAAAGTAAACCTCGTGAATAATGGGCGCTAAGTTGTCGCGTACAAAGTTGACCTCAAAGCTCTTGAGCTGAGGGGTTTGATTCGCACTATTGCTCCTGAGCTCAAACTTGGCCTGTAAAAACCGGCCTGCCGGTGAGGTAATCGGCACCTCGGTGCCGCTTTTTGCAGCGCTCCAGTCACTCCAGGTGTTATCGGGCGTGGCGGTATTGCCGGTACGGGTAGACACCAGAATCTGAGTGCCGGAAGGCGCCACGGCTTGTAAGCGCATTAACCCCCACGAGGCCGAGATACCGGTACCCATAATGTCGCTTTCATAAATGCCGGTGCGTTGAAAGCCACCTTCATAGCGGTCAATACGCGCAGGACTACTGCCAAAGCTAAGAAAACCGTCATTACTCGCGGAAGCGATTAAACGAGAGACCTGATCCGATACAGAACGGGTGGCCAAACTCAACTCACGCACTTCAGGGTTTTCAGGATGCGTGATTTTATAAATACGGCCGGCGTCACCAGTGCCCACAAACAGGTCACCGGATTTATTTAAGGCCAGCGTATTGGCAGTTTCGCTGTCGAGGGGAAACAGCAGTTCTGAGTGCCCCTTTTTATCAATACGGTATATCGCACTTTTGGCACGATTTTTGTCGGCTTTAGAACGGTTTAAGGCCACATAAAGGTCGCCTTTACCGTTGCCGGTGATGGCGGTAACCTCATCAAAGGCAGCCGTCTAAAAGCGCCCGCACTTTGTCTTTGCGCTCATACTGATAGACAATACCGCGACTGCCGCCGCCGAACACCATGCCCCAGTGAGCATCTTCGTAAAGCGCGCGAAGATTGCTTTCTTTCGATTCATACAATAGTTCGGCCTTATCGCCATTCAGGCGATAAAAAGCCCCCCGATTGCCGGTGGTAAAGTAGAGCTGACCGTCTTTGGCGGGCAAAAGATCCCAAATGTATTTTTCTTCGGCTCTGAAAAAGAGGCTTTAGGCCAGTTTTATCGCCTTTATAAATGCGGCCATCGGGCGCACTGGCAGCGTACAGGGCGCCGTCTTTGCCTTTTGCCACCGCAGAAACAAAGCCCTGGGGGACTTCTAAGAGTTTTTTCTCACTGCCAGAGTCGCCAAGACGCACAAGCATAGCAGCACCCGGCTTAGCGGTGGCCACCAGCATTTCTGTTGCATTCAGAGGGACCGCGTCTAAAATATTGCTGGCGGATAGCTGATTACGTTCTTGAAAGGCTGAGCTGAGGGTTAACGAGCCGTCGGACTGAATGGCGGTGGACACCAGCGCACCGTTCAGAAAGTCTCGGACACCTTCCACATACCAATTTTTAGGAAACTCCGCATGGGCGGGTAATGTCAGACTAAAAGCTAAAACAGCTCCGAAAAAACGTTTGATTTTCATTATTTATTTCCTCTAATTGATTACCCTTCCATAGGGAGTCACAAACACACGCACCGCTTCTTGCCCTTGCAGATCGTAAGCTGTGGGTAAACTGTATTCAGTACCGGGAGACCGCATCAGAGGAACCGTACTCGTCAGATTTTCTGGATTGTCCAGCTGTGCTATCACTGAAGGGGGCATTTTAGCATAAACCTGACTGTCAATGGTTATTCCCGGAGACTCCATAATCCATTTGAGGTACAAATGCTGCGAGTCACGACGCTCCGCCATATCCTTGAGCAGTTCAGCATAACTGGCATAGCCGGATTTAATGCCGTCCTCGATGCGATTCAGAGCACTGGCGTTACTGGCCAGCAAGGTCATGGGGCCATAAGGTGCGTCAGCAGGCACCTGCACCTTCGCACGGTACATTAGAGATTCATTGCGATAGGTTTTAATGCGCACATTGACATAAAAGCTTTCTCCGGGGCGCACCTCTTTGCGATCGGACCAGATATTATCAATGGCAGCCACACGGGTTTCGGTGGCAAACTGATAGTTGAGCACAATTTTTTCAATGGCAGGAGATTGAAAAGGATTGCCCCACAATTGCGCCAGCAGGGTGGCCACATCACGGGCCGCTAATTCAGGAGCGCTGCCCGTGGGCAGTGTCGAATAAAACCCGTTAAGCTTTAGGTTTTGACCGTCCACGCGAACAGTGCCTTCCCCTTTAATATTTCCGCCCGTATTGAACTGCAGGCGATCGCTGAGGCTATTCTGAATACTCATGGCCATCAGTGTAGGGGTATAGCCGGGATCCTGAAACACTTCGAAATTAATCTGTTTCATATCGACACCCGCAGCGTCTTTTAAGTTGATTTGCACGGGAATCATGCGGGTGCGCTGACCGTTAACACCGGCAATAGCGGTTAAGCGATCCTGGGTAATGGTGCCCACCTCACGACCGTCCTCAGCCATTTTATAAGAGCCGGTGGCCGATACCAAAATATGATGAATATAGGCGGTGGCCATGGGCATATTCACGTAACCCGCCCCAAAAAACGGGTGACCAAAAGCGAGAACCCGCTCGCCATCGACATACGAAACGGTGCCGGTGCCCGAAACCGAAATATCACCGCGCACCATTTGCCCGGCAATGGCGCCGCCCATTTCCAGCTTAGCTGGCGCATCAGGGTGTCCCTGGGCTCCGCCAGAGCTTCCCATGACCGTGTGAAAGCCGAGTTTTTCGAGTTGGGGTTGGTATTGAGAAAGCACTTCTGGGGCAATGCCGCTAATGGCAACAGGGGTAGCAATGGCTTTAAAATCCATGGCGCTGCCCTCAAAATTCACCCGACCGGCTGCAGCAGCAATCTTTTCGGGAGCGTAGGGAGTGGGCACATAAACCCGTTGCGAAGGCGCAGGCTTCCGTTCGGGAATCTCAAAAATTTTAAGCATATCCTGAATAGGGGTAATGCCCGCAATGGGCTCCTTGGTAAACGTGCCAAAGCGATAAGATAAGGCCCCAATTAACTGACCATCAATATAACAGGGGCTTCCGCTCATGCCCGCCACCACGCCTGTATAACCGGCCTTTGAGCCTGACAATTGAGCGAGATAGACGTCTAAACCGGGGCCCAACATGCCCTTCATATTGCCGAGAATTTCAAAGGAAAAGGGTTCAATGGCCGTGCCCTGAAAAACCGTGCGACACTCCCCTTTCATACCGCGTTTAACCTGAGATTGAGGCATTAAGGTATCTTTTGCGTGAGCGGTGGGGGTGGACAAACTTGCGGCGGCAAGACTGAGGGTGGAGGCAAAAAGGAAAATATGCTTAAACATGCACGACTCTTTTCCAAAAAAGTTTCTACTCAGTTTAGCATACAAAAGACCTACCCCTGAGGAGAACTAGGTTACACTAAAAATATGTCAAACTGGCCTGAAATCAAACTTTCCTCACCCACTGCTGAAACACATGTGTTGGCAAAAGACCTGCATATCTCGCCTTTTTTAGCCCAATTGCTTTACAATCGCCAGATTGATGCCAATGCCGCCCGAGAAATGCTGAAGACAGAGCCTGAGCTCTCATGGCCAGAAGCTCCCTTCACCGAGGCTCTGCAAGCACTTTTTTTAAAGCTGCATGCCCAAAAGTCACCGATTGCCATCTTTGGAGACTACGACGCCGACGGCTTGAGTGGCTCATCGGTGCTGATGTGTTTTCTCAAAGGCGCCGGATTCTCAGTCAAAACCCTTTTACCTACACGCTCTCAGGGTTATGGCTTAAATAAAGAAACCCTGAGCACCCTGATTGAAGAAGGCTACCCCCTGCTCATTACCGTAGACTGCGGCATTAGCAACCGAGAAGAAATCGCGTTTTGCCGTGAGCAGGGAATGGAAGTGGTCATCACCGATCACCACGGCCTGCCGGAGCAACTGCCCGACGCCCTCTTTACCCTTCACCCCGAAGTGCTAGCGATTGAAGCCTTAAAAAACCTGTCCGGTGCCGGCATGGCCTATTGGCTCACCTGCTTATTGGCCCCTGTGTTCCCCCAGGCGCCACGGCCCGAAAGCCTGCTGGACCTTGCCGTACTGGGCACACTGGCTGACATGACGCCACTGCGGGGGCTCAACTTTGCCCTGGCCAAAAGGGGATTAAGCGCCTTTAGAACAACCCAAAGACCGGGCCTGATTGCCCTGAGTCAGCTCAAAGACGTCACGCTCAGCACCCTCACAGAAGACGATCTCACCTTTCGAATGATCCCGCTCTTAAACGCTGCCGGCCGCATTGACTCGCCCATGCCCGCTCTGTCTTTACTGCTGGCAGAAACACCCGAAGAAGCAAGCGCCCTGGCAAACACCCTGGAAGCCCTCAACAAGCAGCGCCAAAAATGGTGCCAGGACGTGTCAGCCTCTGCCCAGGAGAAGCTAGCGGATCACACCGCCTCATGTATTGTGTTGGCTGACGAAAGCTGGCCTCACGGCGTATTGGGCATTACCTGCTCTCAGCTGGTGTCCCAATATCACCAGCCCGTGGCCTTAATGGCTATCGAGGGAGAAACGGCCAAAGCTTCTATTCGCGCGCCCAAAGGCTATCATATTCTTGAGGCGTTACAAGCTTGCCAGCACTTATTACTGCGCTTTGGAGGCCATGAAATGGCCGGGGGATTGAGTCTCAAGACCGAAAACATCAACGCCTTTGCAGCGGCTTTTACCACGGCCTGCGATGCCCAGCAAACCAATTACACCCACGCACTCGACGTCGATATGGATATCAACCCACGCTTGTTAAATCTGGGCCTGTGGGAGGAACTCCGCACGCTGGCACCCTTTGGCATGGGAAATCCCCCTCCTTTATTTATGAGCCTGAAGGCACCCATTCAAGAGCTCAAAAGCGACAAAAAGTCCCACACCCATTTGTTCGGCCAACTGCATAGCCAGATGGGTAGCCCGGTGCGGCTGAAAGCGTGGAGCGCATGGGATCCTGATTATGCAGCCCACAAAAGCTTTGATATTGTGTATCGCTTAGAATGCAATACATGGAGAAAGCAAACAAAGCTGGAGTTAACAGTAGAGCATATTCGCGTGTCCCCAGAAACGCCAGGCGCCATGCATTCCCCACCGAAACCAGAAAACGCACAACCCATTACCCCCATTACCCTATCACCGGTCAAAACACCAGCGCCCGCCGCTCCTGCTGATTTGTCGGTACAAAGCCCTCACTCATTTGAGATCGTAAAACCCGTTACTTTTTTGCCGGGCTTTTTTTACAGCGACAAGACGTGGTGGCAGATTCCCACCGTCACTTATGAAGAAAATAAAATCCACTGGCATGACGATCGACAAGGGGAAATCAAGCCGCCCCATAGCGTCACCTATCGTTTAGACTGCCCGGCAAATGCTGTGATGCGCACCGCCGACCCCGGTCGATTCTCGGCATTAATGCTATCTCAGCCCCCTTTACAAGCGCACGAAAGCATTCTCAAATCAGGGTTTCACACGATTTACATTACGGGCGGCGCAAAAGAACCTGACCTGCCTGATTTTGGCCTCATGACCAAAGTCATCCAGCACCTCAGTCAAGGCACACCGGCAGAAAAAGGAGTCCGCAGCGCCCTGGAGTTAGGACAGGATTTGCGATTGGATCGCTATCAGGCAAAAATCTGTCTCAGAACCTTGTGTGATCTAGGACTATTGACTTATGATAGGGAACGTTATTGTTTAAGCTATAAAAATCAAGCCTATAATTTGAATGACAGTGCGTTTTATCGGGAGCAAAAAGCAGATTGGCAAATCCGCCAGGGCCTCTATAAGCAATGGCACAACCTTCATTTCACGCGGCTCAAAAATTTATTGATCCAGGAAGTTTCCCCATGATGCAGACGACTCCGCAAGAAGCACAACTCAAGGAATATATTCGCGATGTGGCCGATTTCCCCAAGCCCGGCATTGTGTTTAAAGACATCACGCCCTTGCTCAAGTCCCCTGAGGCGCTTAAACTCATTGTAAAAGCCATGGTCGAAGTCTGCCAACACGATATGCCAGACTATATTGCCGGCATCGAATCTCGCGGGTTTATTTTGGGCATGCCTTTGGCCCTTGCACTGAATGTGGGCTTTATTCCGGTACGCAAAGTCGGTAAACTTCCCGCAGAAACCTATCGCCAGGAGTACACTCTGGAGTATGGCACCGACGTGCTCGAAATACACAAAGACGCGATTGAGCCGGGTAAAAAAGTCTGGGTCATTGATGACCTACTGGCCACTGGCGGCACTGCTGAGGCCACGCTTAAGCTTTTAGCCCAGAGCGGCGCAGACGTGCTCGGCATGTTATTTGCGATTGAACTTAATTTCTTAAACGGACGGGAGAAACTGACGCCTTGCAAGACGATCAGCCTGATGAAGTACTAAAACAGACACGCCCCCGCTTAGATCTTGACTGGAATGAAAATTTAGAGGCCGATTACCCACCTTATGTGGCCAGTTTGATGCGTCATTTGCGTACCAAACTCAGTTATGCATCGCCTGAAGACGTCACCCTGGCGCGCAAGGCATTCTTCGTTGCGTACGAGCTCCATAAACACCAGACCCGCAAGTCGGGAGAACCCTATATCATTCACCCTTACGAGGTGGCATTGATTCTCACCGAGCTCAATGCCGGAGGCGAAACCATTGCCGCGGGGTTCTTGCATGACATTTTAGAAGACACTGATTTTACCAACGAAGAAATGACCGAAGCCTTCGGCGAAACGGTGTGCCACCTGGTGGATGGCGTCACCAAGCTGAGCAAGTTTTCGTTCTCGTCTAAAGAAGAGCGACAGGCCGAGAACTTTCGCCGCATGTTTGTGGCCATGGCCAAAGACATTCGCGTGGTCATTTTGAAGTTGGCCGATCGCCTGCACAATATGCGCACCCTCGATCATATGACCGACGACAAGCAAAAAAAGATCGCCCAGGAAACCCTGGATATCTTTGCCCCCCTGGCTCACCGCCTGGGGATTGGTCGTTTAAAATGGGAGCTTGAAGACCTCTGTTTACGCTATTTGCACCCGTCTGAATACCTCAAAATTTCTCAGGAACTGTCTCAAAAACGAGCGGTACGTGAAGAAACCCTGGGTGATGCCGTCGATGTGCTTAAAAAAGGGTTGATTGAACTGGGTCACAATTTCTATGTGGGAGAAGAAGATCCTGAAAAGGCGCGCCAAAAGGGCAAGCAAATTCAGATTCTGAGTCGTGTCAAAAACTTCTACAGTATTTACAACAAAATCTATGGTAAAAATAAGCAGTTTACAGAGATCTATGATTACTACGGCCTGCGGGTTTTAGCCCCCACCGAAACTGACTGCTATACCGTTTTGGGCATTGTTCACGCCATTTGGAAGCCTATTCCTGGGCGCTTTAAAGACTATATTGCCATGCCCAAACAAAACATGTATCAGTCTCTGCACACCACCGTTATGGGCCGCGGAGGCCAGCCGCTTGAGGTGCAAATTCGCACCCATGAAATGGAGCAAATTTCAGAATACGGGATTGCCGCCCACTGGAAGTACAAACAAGGTGGGAAAGCCTCTAAAACTGACTTACAGCTCACCTGGCTCCGCCAATTACTCGACTGGCAAAACGACCTCAAAGATGCCGAAGAGTTTATGGACAATATCAAAGACAATCTCTTTGAAGATGACGTGTACGTCTTTACCCCCCAGGGCGATTTACACGTGCTGCCCCGCGGTGCCACCGCCGTTGATTTTGCCTATAAAATCCATACGCAAGTGGGCAATCGCTGTATTGGTGCCAAAATGAACGGGCGCATCATTTCTTTACCCACTCCCCTCAAAAACGGGGCCCAGGTCGAGATTCTTACCAGTAAAAACTCACAGCCCAACCTGGGCTGGCTCAATTTTGTGATCACCAATCAGGCCAAAAACCAGATTCGCAAGCATTACAAAAAAGAGCAGCGGGATGACAATATCAAGCGAGGCCGAGAGCTTTTAGAAATTGAGTTTGGCAAGGAAGGGCTAGAAAACTTCCTCAAATCCAAGAACATGGAAGAGCTGGCTCAGCGCTTTAACCGCAATTCGGTCGATGATTTATTAGCCACTGTTGGTTACGGAGAAGTTACGCCCCGACAACTGGTTAACCGCGTGCGCACAGGACCTCTCAACCCCGATAAACTGCCCAGTGCGGCTGAAAAAATCCTGGGTGAAACAGTTCCCGTAGGCCGCTTGCGCCGCGGAGACAAACAAAGAGAGAAGGGGCTACTCATCGCCGGAGAAGCCGGTGTCATGGCTTTCTTTCCAAAATGTTGCACTCCCGTACCCGGAGAGCCCATTATTGGTGTGGTGACCCGAGGGAAAGGGGTTGCGGTACACTCCAAAGAATGCCAAAACCTCAATCAGGTCAATGAGAAGCGCTATATTCCCGCAAGCTGGGGACTCATGGACAACCAGAGTTACCCTGTAGAGTTAGAGATTTTCACCATCGATCGTCGCGGTCTGCTCAAAGACGTGATTACCCGCTTAAGTGATAGCAAGATTAATATTTTGGCCGCAAACATCAATACCAATCAGGACAAAACGGCCAAACTTGACCTGGTGGTCGAAGTGTCAAATATTGATGAGCTCCATAAAATCATGCAGAAGCTGCGTCAAATGAGTGATGTCCTTAGCGTAAACCGCGTGGTAAAAATGTCGCGGAACATGAAAAAAGCCACAAAAAAATAGTAAAACCCATGGAATCAAACGGCTATCCCGATGATTAAACCGCTCTAAATCGGTTACAATTGTAGCTAAATACCTGATTTAAAGGAACGCCTACCATGTCGAATCTCGCGCCCTGGGGAAAACATGCCCTTTACGTTTGCACCACCCTGAGTTTAATGGGAGCCCTTACCGGGTGTTCGGGAGAAAAGCTACCTCCCCAGCCGCTAAGCCCTGTGGGTGGACAACTTAACGGCGGCTTTGAGCCTTTGCCCGGCACCGATCCGAATTTTGTCGACCCTAACTTCGTCGATCCAAATTTTGTAGATCCCAACCTCAACGGTGGTTTTGATGCGGGCGCTGACACAGGCTTTGATCCCGGCTTTGATGGGGGTGTCGATCCCAACGCACTGCCTGTTGACCCCAACCCACCGCTTACTGGCGATGCTGGCGTTATTGCTGAGGGGACAGACCCCACGTTTAACCCGAGCGATGATACGATCATTGGCGGAACCGTCCCCGGCGGAGAGGCGCCCGTTAGTGCCGCAGATAACCCTTATATTGGCGACGCTCCCGATGATGGAGGCGACTTGCTGGGCGGCACAGGTAGCCTGCCCGATATCGGCGGAGATATTTTTGGAAGCGAACCGCCTGCAGCGGACCCCAGCAAAGGAAACACCTTTTTGGGCATTGTCAAAAACCCCAAGGCGGCTTATCTGAGTGGTCTGGCCAGCAGCGGAAATCAAATTTACCTGGGGCATTATAACGATGGAGTACTCAGTAACGATCGTTATATTCGCAGCTTTAACCTGGGTGATGGCACAACCGAAGACATCAGTATTTACAGTCAGTTTCGCGATGGTGACAATCCCACCCGACTCATCTCAGGGGTCAGCGTAGCCAACGGAGAACTCTGGGCAAGCCTAAACGCTCCAGACAGTGATGGCTTTAACGTTTTTCGCTACAGCAGCTCAGGCAGCAAAGTCAAAAACTATACGGTGGGCAACGCAGGCCTTGGCGATATCGCAGTCACCAGCAGTAAAGCCTTTATTGCCAGCCCCGCCGATCAGGGCGTGGTCAGTTTAGATATCCAGAGTAATCAGGCCAACCTCATCAGCTCAGGAACGCCTGCAGGTCTTGGCGTAGATAAGAGCGGTAATGTTTACGTCACGGTAAGTGGCGAAATTATTAAATACGATGCCAACACCGGGTCTGAACTCTTGCGCTTTGGCGGAGCGGGTAAAAACGGCACCGGGAAAGCGATTTCTAGCATTGGTGATGTGGCTATTGATCCCAACTCAGGAGATATTTACGTGGTTTCAGGGTCTGGCCCAGGTACCGTCATTGCCCGGTATACCTCCGCCGGTAATTTTATCCATAGTTTTGGCGACAGTAACTTAAGCAGCCCCCAATCTTTAGCCGTCGGAAGCAATGGTCACGTATATATTAACGATACACAACTGGGCGCGGTTCTGGCGTTTGACGCCGGAAAATGAAATGGCAAAACCTAAGGCGTAGTCGTAATGTTGTTGATCACCGTGGCGGTGGCGGCTCGGGTATTGCGCGAGGCGGCCTGGGCATTGGCGGATTGGCGTTGGTGCTGGTGGGAAGCTGGATCTTTGGCGTTAACCCCCTTACCGTCCTTTCCATGCTTGAAGGTGGCTCCTCTCAAAACCAGATCACTACACAAGCTCAGAACCCGCCCCAGGGGGATCAGGGCAGTGATTTTGTGCAGGCCATTTTAGGCGATCTTGAAGACACCTGGAATCAAAAGCTACTCCCCAATCGTTATCGTGCCCCCAAATTGGTGCTGTTTCAAAACAGTACCCAGTCCGGCTGTGGATTTGCCAGTGCAGCGGTGGGGCCTTTTTATTGCCCCGCCAACCAACAGGTCTATTTAGACCTGGCCTTTTTTAAAGACTTACGCACCACCTATCAGGCCGGTGGTGACTTTGCTGAGGCCTATGTTATCGCCCATGAAGTGGGCCATCATGTGCAAACCCTTCTGGGAACCTCCCAGCAGGTACGCAATCAACAACAAAGAATGAGTAAAGCAGAGTCCAATAAACTCTCGGTCGCTTTAGAGCTGCAAGCCGATTGCTATGCCGGATTATGGGGGCACTATGCGGCCCAACGCGGCTTGCTCGAAGAAGGCGATCTTGAAGAAGCCTTACGTACCGCGGCGCAAATTGGCGATGATCGCTTACAGAAGCGTTCTCAGGGCTATGTTGTACCTGAGTCCTTTACCCACGGAAGCGCTGCACAACGCACCCGTTGGTTCAAACAAGGCTTTCAGTCGGGCCAACTTAACGTCTGCAATACCTTTGACTAAACCCTACGCTTATTATGTCTAAACCTCCTCATTTTCGACCCTATCGCCCGGACTCCTTTCGGACGCCTGAAAAAGTAAAAAAGCAACACAGTTATTCACGACTGAGGCACTGGTTCTGGAACACCTTTCGCTGGAGTGTGCGTTTGAGTGTGCTCAGTCTTATGCTTGGCATTGCTGGCATAAGCGGCGCTTTTTTTGGAATGAAAAAAAACTTTCAACATCTGCCTCAAGTCTCAAGTCTGGAATACTACGCACCGGTGGAAAGCACCGAGATTTTTGATACCAAAGGTAAGGTTCTTTACAAGCGTCATGGCGAAGAAAACCGAAAAGTGGTGCCTTTGCAGGATATTCCTCTCCACGTACAGCGGGCAGTCATCGCCGCAGAAGATGCGCGCTTTTATGAGCACAAAGGCATTGATGTCAAAGGGCTTGCCCGTGCCTTAAAAGTAAACTTAGATCGCAGAGGATTGGTGCAGGGAGGGAGTAGCATTACCCAGCAGGTCGTCAAGAATCTGTTTTTAACCCCTGAACGCACAGCACAACGAAAGCTCGCAGAAATGTGGATGGCAGTGCAGGTTGAGCGACGCTATTCCAAAGCACAAATTCTAGAGCTCTACATGAATCAAGTGTATTGGGGACACAACGCCTACGGCGTACAAGCGGCTGCCACTAACTACTTTGGTAAGTCGGTCAAACAGCTAACCCTTGCAGAAGGCGCCTTACTGGCGGGCATACTGACAGGCCCCGAACTCTACTCTCCGTACCATAATAAAACAGCCGCAAAGACCCGCCAGGAGCTCACCCTCGATCGCATGGTGGAAACCGGTGGCGCCACCTCTCTTGAAGCACAAAAAGCCAAAGGCCAGGCGCTCAAATACCCTGGCATTCGCGAGGGTTCGATGAGAGTTCCCTACTTTACGTCTTATGTTCTGGCCATGCTCAAAGAAAACTATGGCAATAGTCAGGCCTTTAAAAACGGGCTCAAAGTGTACACAACCCTCAATGAAGAGTGGCAAAATCAGGGTGAGGAACTGCTCAAGCAACATGTCAAGCGCTGGCAGCGTTCAAGAGTCTCTGAGGCGGCACTGGTGGCCATTGAAAACGAAACGGGATTTGTACGGGCCATTGTTGGGGGAACCGGCTATAATAAAAGTCAGTTCAATCGTGCATGGCAAGCCCAGCGACAGCCGGGATCAGCTTTTAAACCCTTTGTTTACCTCACGGCTTTTGCGCGGGGGTATCGTCCCGAACATATTGAAGTCGATGAACCCATTAAATATGTTCGGGGTTCTTACGCATGGCAGCCTAAAAACTATGGGGGTGGCCACAGTGGCTCCATGACCCTACAACGGGCTTTGGAGCGCTCAAATAACATCATCGCCGTCAAGCTCGCTGAACGAGTGGGTAACGGAAACATTATTGAAACCGCTCACCGCCTGGGTATCCGCTCACCCTTAAATAACGTTTGGTCGCTGGCGCTGGGCCCCAGTGAAGTAAACCCGCTAGAAATGGCTTCTGCCTACCGCACCATAGCTACCGGGGGAGACTATTTAGAGCCTACGCCCATTCTTTGGATTGAAGATCGCTTTGGCAATATTGTTGAAGACAATCGCCAACGTCAGCCAGAAAACGTTTACAGTCGCTCAGCCACCGAAATGCTGATCCCCCTGATGGTGGGAGTCATTGAGCGCGGCACGGCCCCCCAGGCACGTATCGGACGCCCTGCAGCGGGTAAGACAGGAACCACCAGTGACAATAAAGACGCCTGGTTTGTGGGTTTCACACCGGATATAACCACTGCGGTCTGGGTGGGTAACGACACGCCCAAAACCCTCTACGGAGGTACCGGGGGCGGACTTGCAGCCCCCTTATGGGCACAGTTTATGCGTATGGCCCATAAAGGCATGCCCCGTCACGCGTTTGCCTTTATGAAAGGGTTACCCGTTTATAAAGGTATACCGATGGACCCGGATGAAACCGGCGCATTCCAGGCGCAATACCAACAATTAAGACCAAATAAACCTGAGCCCAGTTTAGATCCCTTTCTGAGCAACCCCGATAGCTTTAACGTCAACCCTGAAGATCTGGATATTTCCATGACAGAGGTTCCCGTGGAGCTACCGACGAGTGCACAATTACCGGCAAATAATGCGCCCATTAATAGTCGCGTCACCGCTCCTAAAGCCCCTATCAATGCACAAGATCAAAAAGTCGTTTCTGAACTGGATCAGCTCATCAAAGAACTCGACCGCCTTGAAGTGCCTGCCGAAAATTAAAAAAGAGCCAAAAAATAATCGCTTTTACGCACATCTCCTATAAGGGATGGTATGATATTCACGTCCCAAGCCAAACACAGCAAGGAGAATGAACGCAATGGCCTATATTATTACATCAGCTTGTATTGAAACCAAAGATTCAGCATGTGTCGAAGTCTGTCCCGTAGACTGTATCCACTCTGATGATGATGCACCCCAGTATTATATTAATCCTGATGAATGCATCGACTGCGGTGCCTGTGCACCTGTCTGTCCTGTAGAAGCTATCTTCCCTGAAGAAGATGTGCCCGAAGAGGATGAGTCATTCATCGCCACCAACGCAGAATACTTCGAATAAGCCTTTTCAGGTCTTATCGATTTCGAAGGTGTTTACAGGCACCGTCTCAGATCTGAGGCGGTGTTCTTGCTTTTCAAAAAAGCACTGTGAGGCAGCTCACACACAAAGCTTAAAATTCAGCTACAATTAAAAGTAAAGTGTTGTAAAGGGTAAGTGATGGCCAGCAACTTTGACCGTGTCATTCAAGAGTTTCATGAAAAACGTTTTGATAAAGACCTTTATGCCCAGCGCATGCGTCACGAACGCATGCAGGAGCTCAAGGAATTAGCGGAACATGCCGATCAAGAAATGCGTAAGCGCCGTGCCCACCGATACCAGGCTTATTAAAATGAATCCGTTTTTTCATCCCATTGCACACCCCTCCTTCAATACACACTCACACAAAAACACGCCATGTTAGATACCTTAAACACGTTGCCTGACCTGGCTCAGCTAGCCCTTGAGCACGCGCTAAACCACGGGGTTCCCCTTTCACTCCCGACAGATGCTTTATCACCACAGCTGCTCACCTTTGAGAAACAACAGGCAGGGGTTTTTGTTACGTTGAAGCAGCAGGGAGAACTCCGGGGCTGTATTGGCACCATTCACCCCGTTCAAACCAACGTCCTCGAAGAAGTCGTAGCGAACGCGGTTTCAGCAGGCACGCAAGATCCTCGATTTCCGGCGGTATCGACCGTAGAGCTTGGAACCCTGGACTACTCCGTCTCGGTACTCCATGAACCCGAAACCATTCAAAGTGTGGCGGAGCTCGATCCGTCTCAATATGGCGTTATTGTAAGTACACAACGTAAGCGGGGCTTACTCTTACCCAGGCTTGAAGGCATTATCGATGCCGAACAACAGGTGTTTTATGCCCGTCAAAAGGCAGGCATACTTCCTTATGAAGACATCACACTGTCCCGTTTTAAAGTTGACTTTTACGGGGAGTGAAGCACCCAATTTCCTGTGATATAATGAAATAACACCCTTATCACCACCCGAAAATTAGAGGTTATCCATGGGACTCCTTAAAGCGGCGGACGCCGAATACCTATTACTTGATGATGAACTCCCGAACACAGGACTAGCGCTTCAATCTCAAGAAGAAGGGCCACCCGAATACGAGATGTCGGGGCCTATGATCATTGGCGGCTCCGGGTTACTCTCCCTTGAAGACCTCGATTTAAGTCAGTACACCAATGATGAAGGCGTCTTTTTTACCGCGGCAACCACCGAAGTCACTTTTGGAGACACCATTACCATTGGTGGGGCACGCGCTCCGGTAGAAGAAACCTACGACTTCGATACCGAGTACTCTGAACCAGAGGACTACGACACCCCTGGTTACGAAGAAGAAGATATTCAGAGCTACGAAGAAGACCTGGTTGAAGAAGATCCCAATGCAGAACCGGCATCGATTAAAGACTTCTCAAGTCGTTCTGCGATGGGCAACGAGGGTGACGAGGAAGCTGCTGCGGCCTGGGCTGATGGTCAACGCACCAGCATGATGACCCGCCTCGATGACAAAGTACGTCAGATGATGAACGAGCAGGGGAGTGCTTTTAAGCAGCAGTCTAAAGAGCAATTGTCTTTTGTATCCGCCGAAGAAAAGAATCGTCTTGTGGCTGAGGCCATGGACACCCTTCGCCACAGCCCCCAAAGCGAATCCCTGGATTTTGAAAAAATCTTTCAAGACATCGCCGACTATATCGAAAACCTGGCCTGGCATCACACCGAAAAAATCCATGAAGACATGGAAGGTGAGCGGGCACAGAGTCTTGCCACCATTGAAGAGTATGTAGAAAACTCCATCAACGAACAGCGCGAGCAGATGATGATGGAGGCGCAGGAATACATCTCCAAAACGGTACAAGAGTATAAGCAGTCTCTCACCGATGATAACGAGTATATTAAATCCGCCAACCAGATCATTGCCGATCGCGAAAACATTCTCAACGAAGCCTACGAAAAATCCTTGCTGATGGTGCAAGAGGCCGAAACCGAACACGGCCGCATCATGGAAGACGCCATGCTGCAGCAACAGCAGGCTGAACAAACCCTGCAAGAAGCTGAAGCTCAGGTCGAGCTCATGGCTCAGGAAGCACAGGCTGAAGCCGAGCGTATTCTTTCTGAAGCCAATATGGAAGCGGCGCGCATCATTGAAGCCGCCGAGCAGTCCCACCAGGAGATCGTGGAAGCCGCCACTCAGGATGGATTTAATGTGGGCTATCAAGAAGGCCGTGAAGAAGCCATCAAAGAAAATGCCCAGTTGCTTATGGAAACCACCAACGCGCTCAACAAGCTCCACGCCGCCTTCCCTGTGGCCGTTAAGCAAAACGAAGATAAACTCATTAAACTCGCCCTTGAAATCTCTCGAGAAATCATTAAAGACGAGCTGGCTATGAAGCCGGAAATTGTTCTAAAGAACGTAGAGCGAGCCATTGGTAAGGTCTCCGATCTTGAAAAAGTTCTGATTAAGGTCAATCCGCTGGATCTGGATATGATTTTACCCAAGCAAGAATACTTCAAAAAACTACTGCCTGATGTTCAAGACTTTGTCATTACCGGTCACTACTCCATTGAGCGTGGCGGTTGTACCATTGAGACCAACTCGGGCACCATCGATGCTCAGGTCAACACACAACTTGCCGTTGTGGAAGAAGTCTTCCAGCAAATCCGTTCAGAATACGACTTTGATGAAGACGATGATATGAACGAAGAGGATGAAATTTAAGTGGGTAATCTTGCGTACGCACAGGGTGTAGACGAATCTTACGAGCATTATTTTGACTATCAAAATTATCAGGTAATGTTGAGTAATACGAACCTGATTCGCGCCAAAGGCTCCGTCGTTCAGGTCGTGGGCCTGGTGTTAGAAGCCCTGCTCCAGGGCGTAGAAATTGGTGAACTCTGCTTTATTCGCTCCTCTGATCGCAAGCGGACCTACCCCTGCGAAGTGGTGGGTTTTCGTGCCCGCCGTGTTTTACTCATGCCGCTGGC
The DNA here is from genome assembly GCA_963797915.1 of Candidatus Sericytochromatia bacterium. Lineage (GTDB taxonomy): Bacteria > Cyanobacteriota > Sericytochromatia > UBA7694 > UBA7694 > CAXRDE01. Next base: position 243,663 of record CAWCRG010000017.1, on the reverse strand, counting down.
AAACTTAGAAGGTATTGGTGCCGGTGCAGAAGTTATTGCCACCGGTAAACAGGTTTCTGTTAAATGTGGCCCTGGCCTACTCGGACGCGTTTTAGACGGTCTGGGTAACCCCATTGACGGCAAAGGCCCCGTTGTTGCCGAAAAATACTATCCCCTGCGCGCCCCTGCGCCAAACCCCATGAAAAGAAAACGGATCGATACCGTCATGCCCACGGGTGTTCGCGTAATTGACGGCATGCTGACCTTTGGCGCCGGTCAACGGGTGGGCATGTTTGCCGGCTCTGGTGTCGGTAAGTCCACGCTTCTCGGCTCTATTGCCCGTAACGCCAAAGCAGATATTGCCGTGGTCTGTAACGTGGGAGAGCGGGGCCGAGAAGTTTTAGAGTTTATTGAGGACAACCTCGGTGAAGAGGGTATGGCTCGTGCCGTCGTGGTGTCGGCAACCTCTGACACCTCATCTCTGGAGCGGGTAAAAGCGGCCTATACCGCCACAGCCATTTGTGAATACTTTCGTGACCAGGGTAAAAACGTCTTTTTGATGATGGATTCGGTAACCCGTTTTGCGATGGCACAACGGGAAATCGGCCTGGCGATTGGTGAGCCCCCGGCAACCAAAGGTTATACACCTTCTGTATTTGCCCTCTTGCCTGAACTTTTAGAGCGCACAGGTATGGGTGAAAGTGGCTCGATTACGGCCCTTTACACCGTACTCGTTGAGGGGGGAGACATGGATGAGCCCGTTGCCGATGCGGTGCGGGGTATTTTGGACGGCCACATCGTCATGAGCCGTAAAATTGCCTCAGACAACATCTATCCCGCCATTGATATTCTCCCCAGCGTAAGCCGCTTGTTTAACGCCCTGACCACCCCTGAACACCAGGCCGCAGCCTCCGAGGTTCGCAATATTTTGTCCACTTACGAGAGTGCCGTCGATTTGATTAACATTGGGGCTTACGTGCGAGGCAGCAACGCAGATATTGACCATGCGATCTCCATGATTGATCAGATCAAGAGTTTCCGTAAACAGGGCACTAACGATCCCACCCCCTTTCAAGATACGGTGAACGCGGTCAAACAATTGGGTAGCAAAACCGCAAGCTGGGCAAACCTCGCTTAATGCCAATTACTTTCTTTGTGATGTGTCCCTAAACCTATGTCAGGTGGCGGTGGCTTAGGCACTGACAATCTCTTGTTGGCAACTGGTGTCGTGTCTGTCTGTATTTTTATGGTGGCGGCCTTTGCCAGTTCTGAAGCCTCGATCTTAGCCGCCAACCGACTGCGTATTCAACAGTTGGCGGTGCGCGGGAGCAAGCCTGCTAAAGCCTTTTGTGAGTTGCGAGACAACGAAGATAAAATGTTTGCCACCATTCTGGCGGTAGAAAACATGTTTATCATCTTTGCCGCCTCTTTTGGTGTCTCTTCTGCAGAGCGTATTCTAGGTAAAGATCACCACATTATGCTGGGCGGTGTCACTTTACTTACCCTGACCCTCATTCCTTTTTTACTCGAGTTTTTAATCGTTCTCTTCGGAGAAATCACGCCCAAAACCTATGCTGCCAGACACGCAACCCGTATGGCCCTCTTGATATCTCGGCCACTGAATGTGGTGGTAAAACTACTTTACCCACTGATACGCTTTGCCTTTGTCATTCCCTCTCGTCTCCTCATCCGTTTGCTAGACCGCATTTTTGGCAACAAAGAGAGCACGCCCTCCATCACCGAAGAAGAGCTGCTTTTAATTATTGATCGCAGCAGTCAAGAGGGCGTTCTCGACGATGATGAGCGGGATTTATTGCGCAGCGTTTTTGAGTTTGGTGATACCCGTGTCTCAGAGGTCATGACCAGCCGAACCCACATGGAAGCCTTCAATATGGAAGACACGGTCATCGATGCCCTGCCTCAAATGATGGAAAGTGGCCACTCCCGCTTTCCCATCTATGGTGAATCCATTGACGATATCAAAGGAATGGTTCACCTCAAAGAGCTGATTCGTTTAAATTACCATGGCTCTATTAAAAGCAGTATGCGTCTCAAACAATTTGTGCGACCCACACTGTTCATTCCCGAAAATAAACGGATTATTCAATTACTGCAAATGATGCAAAGCCATCGCTTACGCACGGTCATTGTGGCCGACGAATACGGAGGCACCGAGGGACTCATTACCTTTAACGATCTCATGCGGGAGGTGTTTGACGATGTCAAAGCCACCGCCAATGAAAATGCCGACATTCAAAAAATCGGTCCCGACAGCTATCTTATTCAAGCCCAAACCTCTATTTACGATCTCGCAGAGGAACTGAATCTCATACTCCCTGACGGAAAATACCAGACCCTGGCCGGGTTTGTACTCGAACAGTTGGGACATATTCCCCAAGAGGGAGAAAGCTTTATTTATAAAAGCTGGCGTCTCACGGTAAAAGGCGTGAGCGGCCCAAAAATCGAAGTCATTGAGCTACATAAAACCATTCAAACCACGCCGCTCAAGGCACAACCCAATGGGGGCGCAACGCAACCCCTGAATACAGAAACAACAGATCACCCACCCACTTCTGAATCCTCCTGGGGAGAAGTGGTGTAGGACAAGGAGAATATGATGTATACCTATCTCGTACTCGGTGCCGGAACCCAGGGCACCACCATCGCTTATGATATGGCCCGCTTTGGCGAAGCCCGTACCGTTTATATTAAGGATGCAGCAGCAGAACAGGCGGAAGCATCTGCTCAACACATTAACACGCTGTTGACAAAAGAAGGCTTGCCTCCCTGCGTCGTCGCTGGCGTTATTGACGTAACGGACACCGAGGCCCTGACAAACAGCATGAAGGATGTGGATAGCTGTCTGAGTGCTGTGCCCTATCGATTCAACCCCACCATTGCCCGTTGCGCTGTGGCCACCCAGACGCACTTTAACGATCTCGGGGGCAACACTGCACTGGTCCAGGAAGAGCTCGCGCTTCACGAACAGGCCCTCGCTGCGGGTATCTCACTCATTCCCGATTGCGGTTTGGCACCAGGTCTGGGCAATACCCTGGCCGCCTACAGTATTCAGCAACTGGACCATTGTGAAGAAGTGCAAATCCGCTGTGGAGGTCTTCCTCAGCATCCGCAACCCCCTCTGGATTATATGATTGTCTTTAGTATTGAAGGCTTAACCAATGAATACTTTGGTAAAGCCGTCATTTTACGTAACGGAAACATTCTGGAGGTAGATACTTTTGAGGAACTGGAAACTTTTCATATTGAAGGCCTCGGCGAAGTGGAGGCCTTCACGACCTCTGGCGGCAGCTCCACCTGCCCCTGGACCTATGAAGGCAAAATCAACACCTACGAGTACAAAACCATTCGTTACCCGGGACACCATGCCAAGTTTAAGGTATTAAAAGATCTGGGCTTACTGGAACTGGATCCTGTGAATGTAAAGGGCCAAAATGTCGTGCCTCGCGATCTTTTTCACGCCGTTGCCAAAGAACGCCTGACCTTTGAAGACAAGCGGGACCTGGTGGTCATTCAATCGGTTTGCAAAGGCACAAAAAATGGGCTACCCAGTACCGTGAGCTACACCATCCTGGACTACTATGACGAGAATACATCGTTTAACGCCATGTCTCGTATGACGGGCTACCCCGCTTCAATTGTAGCCATCATGTCTGCCAAAGGTCTCAACCAAAAAGGGGCGATTCCTCTGGAACTGGCGGTGCCTGGCACAGTGTTTATGCAAGAGCTCCAAAAACGGGGGATTCAGATCAATAGCGAAGTCATTAGCGGATAGATTCGTGGGTTACTTTCGCCAAAAATCTGGGACCAATAATACAAAAGCAGTGTAAATCTCTAAACGGCCAAGCAGCATACAAAACAATAAAATCCATTTGGCCAAAATGGGCAAGCCCTCGAAATTATGGCCGGGACCCACACGATTAATCCCCGGCCCAACGTTGCTGATGGAGGTCAACACGGCTGAAATTGAGGTGCTAAAATCAATACCCATCGCTGTTAACGCCAGGGTACCTGAAATCAGCAAAAAACTCATAATCGTGAAAAAGGCGAGCACCGCCCGTAATACATCACGGGAAACCGGCTGACCGCCAAGCTTAATTGAGATCACCGCGCGGGGGTGAATGATGGTCAATAACTCGCGCCAGGCGTATTTAAATAAAATAACCAGGCGTATTAACTTGGCTCCCCCCGCCGTCGATCCCGCCATACCGCCACCAATCATTAGCGTGAGTAGCAGGGTTTGCGAGAACACAGGCCAGGTTTCCCAGTTTTGACTGCTAAAACCGGTGGTGGTCGCCACGCTGACAATTTGAAAAAGAGCATGTCGGGTGGCGTCTGCAGCATGCGTAAAGACACCTTCGTGCAGTAAGTTACCTGTAATTAAGCCCAGCACCAACAGGATCATCACAGCATAAACTTTAAACTCTTGATCAGCCCAAATGTCTCGTAATTTGCCCTGAAACAATTTATAAATCAAGACAAAGTTAACCCCGCCCATAAACATAAAGGCAGTGATCACCAGATCCACATAAGCACTGTGATAGTCTTCAACGCTAGCGCCCATCGGTGAAAAACCACCCGTCGAAAGGGTGGAGAAAGCGTGACAGAGAGCGTCAAAAGGACTCATTTTAAAACACAAAAGGAAAAACTCAGCCAGGGTAAGTAAGACATATAGTAGCCAGAGAGACTTAGCTGTATCACTGATACGTGGGGTTAACTTATCGACCGAAATACCGGGCACCTCAGCCTTAAACAGCTGCATGCCACCCACACCCAGAAGCGGCAAAATAGCGATGGATAATAAAATAATACCCATACCGCCTAGCCACTGGCTTTCGCTGCGCCAGAGTAAAATACTTCTCGACAGACCGGGAATATCGTTAACCACGCTCGCACCGGTGGTGGTCAGCCCCGAAAGGGCTTCAAAATAGCTATTGGTGAAGATCTCTAACCAGCCCCATGGACCCGTGGCCACAAAGCTACCGGTGAGCATATACGGCATGGCAGCCAGACCGGCAATCGCAACCCAGGCAAAGGTGACGATAAAGCAGGCTTCTCGTTGACGCAGAGCACGTGGATCAAAATGAGGTTTCAGAGAAAAAAACAGGCCCAGGCCTATGACCAGGCTGGTGGCGATGGTAATGCCAAAAGCAATTTGCCCCTGTACTTCTTCGTACAGAAAAGCCGTAATTAAGGGCAGAAGTAGACCCACACTCGTACAAGCCAGGATCAGACCGATCACATAAAATACGCTGGCAAAATGTAAACTGGAGTTTCCGCGACGCTGATCGCTCACAGCACTGGCCCTCTTTCATTGATGCAACATCTTGCTATCATGACATGATTAAACAAATAAAAAAGCTCCCCTTCTGGGGGAGCTTTTAAAAGGTGCGCCTGGCAGGAGTCGAACCTACAACCAACTGATTCGTAGTCAGCTACTCTATCCATTGAGCTACAGGCGCATTCAAGCGGAGAGAGAGGGATTCGAACCCTCGGTACAGATATAATCCGTACGTCTCTTTAGCAAAGAGGTGCTTTCAGCCACTCAGCCATCTCTCCTTGAGAAACAATCTCAATGTGGAGTTCATTATAGCTTAGGGGCATGTGGGCCGCAATAGGATTCGATGCAATTTGCTATACTGTTTTCCAACATAAGGAGAAGATGTTTGCTTCACTTACTTGCACGTATTGTAACCCAGGAAGAACGCGTTGTCTACGTGATTCTGGTGAACAGCCTGAGCCTTTTTTTTGACGCATTCCCCTCTGTCCACCACATGACAGGCGGTTGGCTGGGGACCATTGATACCTGGTGCACCCTGTACTTTTTATTGGAGTTGGTGTGTAAGCTCTATCTCATTGGACCAAAAAAGTTCTGGCAAAACGGTTGGAATCGCTTTGACTTTTGGGTCATTCTTTTGGCGATCCCCTCTCTCTTTCCTTTTCTTTGGCACTCGCAGGCCTTTTCTGTGCTGCTATTATTACGTTTTGGACGGCTGATTAAATTTTTTCGCTTATTGCGCTTTACACCCAATGGAGAGCATATCTGGGCCGGTATTTTGCGCGCCACCAAAGCCTCTGTATCGGTTTTTTTAGCCATTTTATTATTAAACCTGCTGTTTGCCATGGGAGCAACTTTTTTGTTTGGCGATCTTGCCCCTGAATACTTTGGGAATCCTTTTGAATCATGGTACGCCCTGTTCAAAGTCTTTACCGTCGAAGGCTGGTACGAAGTGCCTGACTTACTCTACGCACGCAGTGGCGCCGCCTCCTGGGCGCTGGGTTTACGGTTATACTATGTTGTCGCCGTGTTTTTGGGCGGTATTTTAGGATTCGCCCTCGCCAACGCGGTATTTGTAGATGAAATGACCGCTGATAACACCGAACTTGTCGAAAACCTTGTCCGACAGGCCCACCGTGAACAAATGGCTCTCATTGAAGAGTTACGCCATGAAATTCGCGCCTTACGCCAGGACAAAAACACGCGCTGAGGAACACCGAGGAACCCCCATGTCTATACGCACCGAAATAAGCACGCTCCGAGAAGAACTCGACTTTAAAGAAACCAGCATTTTCTTAATCGTCCCGGTCTTACTAACACTTCAGCACTACTGGGCAAAATATGCCGTCTTATCGAGATGGCTCAAGCCCTTTGTCGCAGAGTCACGTCTTGAGATGTGGGGGTCCTTAAGTTGGTGTGCCAGCATTGTGCTGCTCTATGCCATTATTCCCTCGCTGTGGATCCGCTGGGGACTCAAAGAATCCCCCTGGGATTATGGCTGGCGCTGGAATAAACTCCACAGGCATCTTCTGCCTTATCTACTCTTTTTTGGCCTGATGCTCTTACCGATTATTTTTGCGGCCAGCACACCCGCCTTTCAAAAAAGCTATCCCTTTTTTGGCTATGTTAAAACCAGTTGGGCACTTTTTATACTGTGGCAATTGGCCTACGCCAGTCAGTTTGTGGCGGTCGAGTTTTTTTTCAGAGGATTTATGAGTTTTGGCTTGTATCGCCGCTTTGGATCCTACGCTTTTTTAATCAGCAGCATTCCCTATTGCATGATTCACTACGGCAAACCCATGGGTGAGTCCCTGGGGGCGATTCTAGCGGGAATTGTATTGGCCCACCTGGCCTATAAAAACCGTTCAATCTGGGGAGGCGCTCTCCTGCACTGGCTTGTGGCCCTGAGTATGGATCTTGCAGCTCTATTACTAAGCCGCTAAGCCGCACTTAAGGGGACAAAAGAATGAAAGGTCCCTTACTCACTCCAAATTTATCGGTATAAAACACGGGCTGTGTCTGCAAGCGTTCGCTCACAGAAACAACTCCGGCTGCCTTTGATGGCGCGGTCGCCCGCCAGGCATAAGTCACTCCCCGAGCATTCACTACAGGTTCAGCAAGCACTGCTTTAAGGGCAAATTGTCCATTGGGAAGTTGGTAGGGCGTTCCCTCTGAAGCATTGCTGTAAAAAGGCTGTGTTTTTGTTCCCTGCGCTGGCATCTTGTAAAAATGAAGAATCACCTCAGGGTAAGAAAAAGGCTTTGCAAAGGTGACTGTCCCTGAGAAAGAAAGCTGCTGAGCAGTGCTTGTACTTTTTTCAGTCACCCATATTCCCGGATCCAAAGTATCATCGGCAGACGTATCGAAAACCGTTGACTGTTCAAGAGCCGTTGACTGCTCTGGTTCAGAGACAATGCTGGGCGCTGCAGGCATATTATCATTCTTGACCCCCCGCTCTTTTTCTTCAGCCCTTGCGTCAGTTTTTTCTGATTTTTTGGGTTTTTCAGAGGGTGCACTATTGCCGGCAGGGCGATCTTTTTTAAGTTTCTGAGTAGCACCAAAACGATCGCTAATCGTTCCAGGCGCTGTTGTCAATGGGGGCATGGGAGGATCGTTCCAGGCATCTTTGGCCACATAGGCTTCACGGGCCGCCTTGCGAAACTGGCGGTAGGTCACCCATCCATACCCGCCTTCGCTCCAGGCCTGGCCCCAGGAGTTCATGACTTTAAAGGCGTGTTTATGATCATCAAAGCCTACCACAACCACGGCATGGCCAGATTTTGGGGTGCCATCAAAGCGATTCCATGCGGTTTTTCCCAGGTGATAAAAGCCCTGATCAATGAGCATCCCCGTCATCACCGGATAGCCCGCATGCACATGGGATTTAATCTCCATCACATCGGCTACATTCACCTGACGCCAGTAGGCAATCCGAAATTGACGGGCTTTTTGTAATTGTTCTGGTGAGGGGTACTGGGTAATATTGTCTGATAAATAGGGCATATCGGCCCAGGACAGAGCCCCCTTAGCGCGCAATAAGTTTAACGCATCCACCAGAGTGGCTCCACCATCGCGCCCCTGATTGATCTGGTTGTAAACAAAGGCCGGGCTAAAAATACGAGACCAGTGGGTCTGTCCCTTATCGACAAGGTGATAGCGCTGCTCCACCTTTTCTTGATAGGTTTTCACCGCGTAAGCGCTGGCCCAGGCGGCGCAAGAGTTTTGCTGGGCCTGGTGGCCGGGTGGGGGCATGTGCTCTGATAGGTCAACAGTAGAGGGTAATTCAAAGCCTGCATAGGGAAGCTCTGCCAGGGGAATACCTCTTAATTCTTCAGGCGGAACAAACCGCAAGCCGGTACCCAGAAGCGGTTCAGAAACCTGAGCAGTGGGTGATGTCTGTCCTGACAGAAGTCCTGGCAAAAGCCCTCCCAGCACAATCAGCCCCAGGCCATTTTTTCTGAACATATGCGGTAGACTCCTTAGCGTTTTTGACTCACCCACATTTGATAGTTTTCAAAAGCGAAAGGCTGTCGTGCCTGACGATAAATGTGAATGGGTGTACCCACAGGCACATGTTCATAGACCCAGCGGGCCCCCCCAATGTTCAACCACTCGCCATTGTCTTTGACCCATTTATTGCTCAAACGCAAGCAGCCATGGGAAGCCGGCGCCCCCAGGTAATACATATAAGACTCTCCGGTTAAGCCGTGGTTACCGTACTCATAGCTGTATCCGGGCACCATAATGGTGGTCCAAAAAGGCATCACTGATTCGTACAGTGTAGACTTCGGAGATGCCGCTTTAACGCCCAGCTTAAAGTTACCCGTAGGCGTCAGTCTATCGGCAGTGGCGCTGGAAGTCAGTAAACGCTGAACCAACTCTCCTTTATGAATGATTTCATAATATTGACGCTGGGCACTTCCCGGACGATTATCATAATGTAAATTAACCAACACCTGCCAGTCGCGGGCTTGTTTACTCCAGTTGCGATTAATCTCTCGCGGAAACACGCCTGCGGTGAAGGGCTTCACATAAACCAATACATTGCGGGTCGGCAACTCCGGGTTCGCTGTTTCAATACGCACCGTTTTTTTACCCGGTGTGTGAAAACGCAGAGTAAGAGACTGCGGCTGGGTTCCTTTTAAAACAAAAGGGATTTTCTGGGTTAATTTGTTCTGGCCCTGGTAGTCCATATCCTCAAAAACAACGTGACCCTTTACGGGAAACTGACGTACAGCCCCCACTGCACGCAGCGTCAGCGGGGTACTTTGGCCTTCTATGGCTTCCGCCAGGTCAAACTTTATTTTGGGAACCCCTTTTCCCAGAGGGATTGGGGTAGGACGCACCTGAACGGGTGTGGGGACGTAACTGGGAGTTACCGTAGGCACCGTTGAGGGCTGTTCTTCAGGGACGGGCAACGCTGAGGGGCTTCGTGCCGGCAAGGGGGTCACGGAAGGAAAATACTCCGGCGTCATTTCGGGTAAGGGCATGCTCTCAGTGTCTTGCGCCAGGGCAGCGGAATGAAGGAGCAACAAAGAGGTAAAAACAAAGGGTACAATGCAACGTGACTTCATGATCTAAACAGAGCTCGCTTATGGTTCTTTACATATCTTAAGGGTCTCACATCATCTTACCAGAGAATTGGGAGCGTATAACAATGGGTTTTGGCATGGATACTGCGTATAAAATGGTTGGACCTGTCATTTTTGGCATGGTTATCGGTTATTATCTGGATCAAGTTTTTAATACCAAGCCCTGGTGGATGTTGGGCCTTATTTTTTTGGGCATCGCCACCGGTTTTTGGAGCATTATCAAAGCGGTGTATTACCCTGAGCTCTCTGAGGAAGAAAAAGATAAGCAGCTGCCTCCCTCCTGAGTCCTTCAGCAACTTATTCACCTCAGAGAACTTGGATTTTGAAAGTTATGTATTAGAATAGGTATAACAAATCAGATGAGGCAATCATGGCAAGATCAAAGATAACCAATGAAATTCTCCAGGAAGCTCTGATTGAGCGCCAACTAGTGCCCGCTGAAACCCTGCAAGAGCTCCTGCAAAAGCAGGAGCAAGACTTTATCAGCCACCAGGATAAAGTCGCTGGCACCGCCTACCTTATTGATCTCAAAAAAAATGAATTACGTATTCAAAGTCATCCTTCGGGAACCGTCGAGGCGAATGTTTCTTTAGCAACGCCCCAATCGCCCCGATATAACATTGAAGACTGGGACGACTGGGGTAGCCATGCCTTATTGGCTGACACGCAAGAAGGCCAGCGCCAGGAAATCTTTGACCGAGAGCTCAACGCTCCCTACGGACTTGTCGTTACCGATGAGCGCGTCTACTTATACAATGAAGGCCGCCTCGACACCCAACATCTTGCCCAGTCTCGTCACGCGATATTTGCGGGCGTTTACAAAGGCAAGCCCGAAAGCACCCCTTTTGATCTCTACCTGTCTCCCAGCCGACAATATCTTTGCATTAGCGACCGTGGAGCGGGGTCAGTAAGAATTTTCAACACCCGCAATAGAGAGCTTTCAGAACCCATCAATATTCGATCCAGCGGCGGGCTAAGCACACTTAATATAGCCATTGATGAAGATCAGGGCATGGTCTATATTACAGACAACCAAAGTGCCGGGCTTTATAAACTAAGTCTCGAAACCTTGCGTTTAGAGCGCCAGCGCGTGGGCCTGGGTATTTTGGGAAACCTCGCCATGGCCCCTACCGGTCAACACCTCTTTTTGATAAGTATCAAGCCCAATGTTGGCTTGCATTACGTCAATACCCAGACCTGGGAGTCCGAAAAAGACATTAAGCTCAAAGGCGACTTGTTTAAGGCCGATAGCAGTGACCCCTGCGATTTGTTAAGCGTCTCTCCGGGTGGAGAGTTTGTCATGGTGATGAGCTATTTGAATAGTCCTGAGCCCTTTACACCAATTATTAGCGTCATTGACGCCAAACAGGTTAAAACCCTTCGCCGGTATTCGCTCAAAGACGGAATCAAACCTTACCAACTGGCTTACGGTATTGCCAATGAACTGGCACCTTATACGCGCAGCCTTGAAGAGCTTGTGCTGGGGGCAGAACTCATGGGCCCCCAGGCCATGTGGACCCTAAAACGGGAACTGCGGGAACAACTGGGCGAAGATCCCGACTTAGAAGATGCACCCGCCGTTATTCATGCTGAAGATGAGTTAGATGAAGACGAGTTAGACGCGGCTTCAGAGGATAGCGCTGACGAAGCCGACAAGGAAGAAGAATTCCTTGAGGTGGAATACCAGATTATGGATATTGCCACCAGTACCGAAAACAATCCAGACTCTGATACGCTCAGTATTACCCCGAAAAAAACCAATCATATCTCTCTGCCACCAGAAGCCCGAGAAGAGATTTACGACATTCTTTTAAATACCTTCCAAAAGCAGGTCGATGAAGATATCAGCACCTATGAAGATGTCGTACAACGGTTGCAGGACGCGGCTGAACGCGCCCGTGTCGAGCTAGAAGACTACGACTCAACCGTTGTGCAGGTGGAGGATCTTTTTGAAGGACACGGCTTAAAAAGCGTCATCGTGCGTGAAGCCATTGTCATGATGCTCGAGCTTAAAGAGTCCGTCAAAGATAATGCCCGTCTGGTGCCTCACCAATGTCCCAATTGTAATCAAAAACTGCTGGGCAGCTGGGACTGTAATGTGTGTGGTTTTGAATTAGAAAGTCCCGACCGGGCCAACAAACGCCGCATCGCCTCTGCAGAACCGACCGCCAACCTCCCCCGGGGACATATCGTCATTCCCGACCCTCAAGGCCTGCGCCTATTGCAGCTCAACCCCTATAAATATGTCAGCTGGAACCTGGACCCCGATCAATTGTCTTGTGACTACCCTGTGGATACCCTGTGGATGCCCAATGATAACGTCATGGTGGTGGACAAAGACGGCAATCAAATTATAGAAGTGGGTCTGCGGGGTAAAGTTTTCTGGCGCTTCGATACCCACGCCAGTCCAGCCCACGCCCTCAACGAGCCGGTCAAAATCACCTATTATTTACCCGAAGATGTGGGCGATCGCCATTGGCTAATTGTCGATCAGGGCAATCACCGTGTCTTAGAAGTCAATACCCGCCACGAAATTATTCGTGAGTTTGGCGTACAAGGCGTTCGCGGCAGTGAAGGAAGTAATCTCGATACGCCCAGTGACGTTCAGTTCACCCATAACGAAACCTTTCTGATCACGGACACGGGCAATCATCGGGTCATTGAGTATAAAAAAGAGGGCGGTATTGAACAGGTCTTTGGCGAGAAGTACAAGCTCAAAACCCCCACCGCAGCCATGCGATTGTTTAACGAAAACACGTTGATTCTAGATGCCGGTAATTATCGGCTTCTTGAGATTGACCCCTCAGGCGATATTATCAACGAATGCACCTACTACACCCCCGACATGGAAAAAGCCTTTCGGGTAGTGTCTCCCATTAAAATGATTCGAATGATCAATAAAGATATTTTCATCATGGATGAAGATAAAATGCTGCAAATTATGCTAAGTGGTCAAAAGCTTGTCTGGCACAGTAAAATTGAGGATCTGGCTTTTCAACCCAAAGTCGACGCACCTGAAGTCGTTGTGGACGCCGATGGCAACGAGCGACTGGTCTATAAGGTTGTTGATCATGGCGAGCTGCGTCCGGTGCGTCTGGCCCAAAAAATTAACTTTAAGCGCATGCAAAAGCTGATCGAAGCCCGTTTACGGGGAGAGATCTCCACCGATATCGATGACGATGGTAAATCCAATAGCGCTGCAGATAAACTCAGATCCCTCATTGAAGATCGCAAGCTAGAATCCAAGCGTACCCTGCGCAACGAGTTAATGCTAGATACCTTTCAACCCTCTGAAATTTTTCAGGCAGAAAACACAGAGCTCAAAGGCCTTCGTCATTACGCCATTGATAAACACCACAACGCCGTCATTCGCATCAATCGTAAGGGTGAAGTCAAATGGCACTACGGCTTTGAGATGGGCCAAACCCTGTCCCGCCCTTACCACCTCACAGAAACCCGCCGAACCCTACTGGTGGCAGATACTGGCAATAATCGCGTGGTGGAGATTTCAAAAACCGATAAAGATGTCATTGCAGAATTTAGAGGCCCTGAGACAGACCGCTCAGGTGGCCCTCGTGCGGCCCAGCGCCTTAACTTTGGACGCACACTCATTGCCGACCAGCGCAATAAACGTCTCGTAGAAATCAACGGGCGCGAAGAGATTACCTGGGAATTTAAGCGCATGGGGCAAATTTCTTCCCCCCAATATGTCGAGGAACTAGAAAACGGACATATTTTATTTGCCGATTCTATGCTCAACAGCATTCGCGAAGTCGATCGCGAAGGCAATCTGCGCTGGTCCTACGGCAGCCGCATGAAAGGCACCGGACCCGGTCAGCTCTTTGCCCCTGAATTTGCGACCCGCTTAAGTAATGGCAACACCTTAATTGCTGACACCCGGAATCATCGGGTGCTCGAAGTCACCCTGGAGGGAAAAGAGGTCTGGCTTTACGAAGGCAATAAAACCTTACGTCAGAAAATTTTAAACCCGACCCGTGTCGAACGTCTTGAGAATGGCAATACGTTTATTACCTACAACAATGGCCGAGAGCTGACTGAAATCGACGCCAATCAAGAACGGGTTTGGTATTTTAAGATGGGGAATGACGTGTTCTTACCCCCGGTAACCGGCGCCAATCGGGGTAAAAAGCAGATGATTGAAAAAGTGACGCCTTATTATAACCCCATTGAAAAACGTCTGATTCGCTCTGCTGAAGAAAAAGCCATGTGGGGGATGGAAGCTCATATTACGCTCATGGAAAACTGCATGATGAAATCGGTGCGCGCCTCGCTCGTATTAATGATGCTCGAACGTTCAGGTACGGTGATCAAAACATTCCCTTCTCCTGAGGAGATTTTAGCAGACAAGTTCGGCAAAGATATCATTATCTCTTTCATCATGGATCCCGGCCAGGATCCCGAGGTCATGGCCGAAGATTTACGGTACGTCGCTGAGGTCGTGCAAGCCCAAATGGAACGCATTCTTTTTGATGAGGTCAAGGTCTAGTGACCTCCACCGATTTTGCCATTCTGATTCTGTACTTTATGTTGATTGGCGTGATCGGATGGTGGAGCAGCCGTGGAAGTCGCGAGGACAGCAAAAGCTATTTTTTAGGCGGTAGCCATGTGGGCTGGATGGCTATTGGGGCCAGCCTATTTGCCAGCAATATTTCTGCGGAGCACTTTATTGGCCTGGCGGGCACAGGCTCCGCCAGCGGACTGGCCGTGGGGCAATTTGAATGGTTAGCCTGTATTATATTACTGATTCTGGGTTGGCTTTTTGTGCCCTTTTATCTTAAAACCGGTGTGTTTACCATGCCTGAGTTTTTAGAGAAGCGCTTTAACCGGGCATGCCGCACGTACCTGGCCTCGGTGTCCTTACTGGCTTATGTATTCACCAAAATATCGGTATCTGTTTATGCAGGAGCCCTCGTGCTCAACGCTATTTTAGGCTGGAATATCTGGGTCAGTGCCACACTGCTTATTGTCGCCACCGGTATTTACACCCTCTTTGGGGGCCTCCGGGCCGTTATTTATACAGACTTTCTGCAGGCAGGGATTCTTATTTCCGGTGGTTTTTTATTAACCTATCTGGCCATTCAGGAGGTGGGCGGCATCTCTAGCATGTTGTCTCAAACACCTACGGGCTACCTCAATCTGTGGAAGCCTTCCAGTCATCCTGATTTTCCGTGGACAGGGGTTTTGTTTGGCGCCCCCATTTTAGGCATCTGGTACTGGTGTACCGATCAAATGATTGTGCAGCGCACCTTAGCTGCTAAAAACCTTGACCATGCCCGAAAAGCCACCATTTTTGCAGGCTTTTTAAAGCTGTTGCCCGTGTTTATCTTAGTCTTACCGGGCCTCGCTGGACACATTCTATACCCGGAGATGGCTCCTGATAAGATGTATATAACACTGGTGAACACTCTCTTGCCGGTGGGTATTAAGGGTCTGGTAATTGCCGGCTTATTGGCCTCCCTGATGAGTTCATTATCGAGCGTGTTTAACAGTGCCTCAACCCTTGTCGCTATGGATTTTTATCGCCGTTATAAGCCCGAAGCCAAAGAAAAAGAGCTCGTCAGAGCAGGTCAGATGGCCACCATTGTCATGGTCATTATGGGGCTCTTATGGTTGCCTTTATTGGGACTGATGAGCGAGCAGATTTACCTGTATTTGCAGTCGGTTCAGGCTTATATTTCACCGCCGATTGCCGCCGTCTTTTTGGCCGGTGTGCTCTGGAAGCGCGCCAATGGCAAGGGCGCTTTCAGTGCTTTGATTACGGGCTGCATTTTAGGTTTTTTGCGCTTCGCCAGCGAAATTGCGGTAAAAGCCGGTTATTTGACGACAGGCCCCTTACACAGCTTCGCCACGATTAACTTCTTGCACTTTGCCGTGCTGTTATTTTGTATTTCATGGGGCGTAATTATTGGGGTCAGCCTGTTGTCGGAGCGTCCCAGCAGTAAGCATCTGAGCCTGTTTGAAAACAGCGGCGTAAACGAAGCGGCTCTCAAAGACAATCAGCGCGGTCTAAACCTGGTGCTCAGCGGTGGCCTGCTCCTGATCGTCTTCTTACTCTGGTTCTTACTCAGCCCGCTCAACGGTTTTACGGGTTAAAAAATAACGTTTGCCCAACAGGGTGCACGCATTTTTTTCAAACACCCGCTGCATGGCAAGATTTGTTTGACCGGTGGAGCCGATGTAGCGCTTAACGCCCCACGAAAACAACAGGTCCAGTCCCCTTTGGTGTAAACGCGCACCGTATCCTTGTCCACGAAAATCAGGCATAACGCCAAGATAGGAGAGCGTCCCTTCGCTGGGCTTATCTGAAAACTGTTGCGGTAGCAGAACACCCACCGCCCGTGACGTGGGCGAGTCGGCGCTATCAAAAACCACAAACCACTGCTCTGGACGAAAAGCGTCTCCAGCATGGGCCAAAAGCTCCTGAAACTCCTGCTCAGGATTCTCTGCCGCAGACCCCTCTGGATCATCGGTAGCCGCAGCGGTCAGATAAGCCAAAAATGCTTTTTCTCCGAGTTCTGCAAGTGTTTTATATGCCAAAGGCGTAAAAGAAACCGCTTCGTCAGTCGCTACCGGAAGCGCAAAGCCAGAAGATGTCGCCATTTTTTCGTAGAGGTGCTTACAGCGTCTGGGTATAAAATCGTGGTTTAACAACCACCGTAAAACGGCTGCAGAACGGTGACTGTCTACCATCAAAGTAGTGTCTCTTTGCTGTAAACACTGGACCAGGGCCCGAATCAGCATCTGTTGTTCAAGGAAAGAGCTGGTCTCTACCCCTTGCCAATGACGCACCGCCCAACAGGCGTCAGGCAGAGGAACAAGCGCTACATAAATCGCGCCGGCCCTGTACTCCCAGTTGGACAGCACTTCAGTCATTGACACCACGCTTTAAGCATTTGATAAAATATTGAGAATGTCGCCGTCTTGAACAATATATTCTTTGCCCTCGGTACGCACCCAACCTTTGGAGCGGGCCTCGGCATAGGATCCGGCTTCGAGCAGTTGTACGGTAGAAACCACCTCAGCGCGAATAAAACCGCGCTCAAAATCAGTGTGAATTTTCCCTGCCGCCACCGGTGCTTTGCTGTTTCCCAGCACGGTCCAGGCGTGGGTTTCTTTTTCTCCAGCAGTAATAAAGGTAATCAGCCCTAAGATCTCATAGCCTTTGCGAATAAGCAGATTGAGTCCGGGCTCTTTCACACCCAGCTCTGCTAAAAACTCTTGTGCCTCTTCAGCTTCCAGAGTGGCCAGTTCCGATTCAATTTGCGCCGATATTTTAATCACGTCATGGCCTTCAGTGGCGGCATGATCACGCACCACTCTCACCATATCATTGTCTTCCAGCAGATTTTCTTCAGCAACGTTGGCCACATAGATGACGGGCTTATCGGTCACCAGCCCAAAATCCTTGGGAATCGGCATGTCATATTCTTCAGACCGTACGGGCTTGCCTTCAGCAAGGGTGGCACAAATGGCTTCGGCCAACGCCTGTCTGGCTTCATCATCTTTAGATTTGCCTTTGGTGTTTTTCTTCATGCGTTCCAGGCGCTTTTCTAGCGTGGCCAAATCGGCTAAAATCAGCTCTAAATTAATGGTTTCGATATCCCGTAGAGGATCCACGGAGCCATCAACGTGCACCACCTGACCGTCGTCAAAACAACGCACCACGTGGGCAATGGCATCAACTTCACGAATATGCGATAAAAATTGATTGCCCAGCCCTTCACCCTTATGAGCACCGCGCACAAGCCCTGCAATATCCACAAATTCTACCGAAGCAGGAATAATGGTGGGTATGCGCTCGCCTTTGGCATAGAGTGCCTGGAGTTTGGGAAGGCGATCATCAGGAACCGCTACCATGCCTACGTTTTTATCAATGGTGGCGAAAGGAAAATTTGCGGCCACTGCACCTGCTTTTGTAATTGCATTAAAAAGGGTGGATTTGCCTACGTTGGGAAGGCCTACAATGCCAATACCGAGACTCATAATAGTGTTGTCCTATACTTAAATAATTAGGGGGCATTATACCATCGCTAAATCCCATCGCATGGCTAATTATTAAATGTTCTTTAAAAAGCGGTCCAACGACACAAGCCCCACAATACTCACCCGTATAAGTAAAACATCCAGAACTCTATCTATAAATAGGTTAAAATTATGATTACACCCACCAATAACTTAGCAAAACTCGGCATCGGTGCCGCTCACCGTATGCGTCTAGAACTAGCCGATCAGCTGTTTTTCCCGGTATTGGTGAACATCAACAACCCTTCTCAACCGATGAATGGTGGCTATATGGGAAATCGCAGTGGTCAATCCATGCGCCTCACCCAGGCTCAACGAACCACGGTTGCTGGACAACCTCAAGTACCTGGAATCGCGGGCAACACCGGCGGTTTTGGCGCTGACTACAGTCCTTTAGAAGGAGACCCCGTGGGAGCAGTTAAAACAATGACCTCTGACGGCCCCATTTTCACCATGCAGCGCTACGACGGCAAGGGAATCATCACCATTGAAGACGCCCGCATTAACGGCATCATCGACCCCACCAACCCCGATTTTGATTACTCCAGCACCCCGCGTTATATTGTCAAAGCAGACGGCATTGTCTACGATATTTTAGAGCTCAGAGGTAATGAGCCACCCCCTAGTGCAAACGCAGCCAACGGCCCCTATCGCCATTGGGAGTTTGCCGCTGACGGCAACGGATTTCCTGCCGGTGCTTATAATGCCGCTACGAACACCTATACTCCCAACGCGGCTTTTCTACCGGGAAACATCACTGAAGAAATGTACACCCGCCCCGTGGGACTCATTTCTTTTAGAGATAAGCAAGGCGCGTCTGCAGGGGCCATCCAGGAACAGTTACAGCGTGCCCAAAGCACGCTTGACACCATGAGTCGCCTGCTGCGCACCTTACATCAGGAGTCTCAAACAGCTTTTGCTAACTTCGTGGTTCGTTAACAGACATTAGTTAACACACACCACAAGCACTTTAAAAATATTTTTTTTCGCCCGGAGGGTGTGTTCTACCTGAACACAATTCCCCTCCGGGTGATTGCGTTTTGTGAGGGAGTCAATCAACGTATTTTGAATGTCCAGACGTAAGGCGGTGATATCCTGTACGGCTTCAAAAATAAGCTCCGCTCCCTTTAATCGTTTTTGCCCCTCTTGCTCATGCTGGGGCGATGTGTAATAAGTCACAGCCGTAATCTGCGCAGCGGGAAAGGCTTGTTGCAACCATTGCGGTGTATCGCTATGATCTGCGGGAGCAGGCCCGGAGGCAACACTCGCACAGGCAGGCATAAGAAGGATGAGTAATAAACAGAAAAGAGCTTTCACAAGATACTTTTTCTCTCGTTTCACATTGGGATTGGTGTTGCTGTATGGTGTTGCTGTACAATACTTCAAACAACATCTTGAAGCAAGAGCCTGACCAAGAAAGAGATTCCGAATGACAGATTCCACTGCTGCAAAAATTGAAGTTCTAAAACAAAAACACGCAGATATTCTAAAAGGACAGCCGGCAGCGATTGAGAAGCAGCATGCGCGCGGTAAAAAAACCGCCCGTGAGCGCTTGGACCTATTGCTAGACCCCGGAAGTTTCGTCGAATTTGACAAGTTCTCTGTGCACCGCTGCAACCACTTCGGCATGGAAAACAAAAAAATCGAAGGCGACGGCGTGATTACCGGCTGGGGAAAAATTGAAGGCAAGCCTGTCTATGTTTTTTCTCACGATTTCACCGCTTTTGGCGGCTCTCTTGGAGAAGTCTTTGCAGAAAAAATCTGCAAAATCATGGATCTTGCCGTGCAAAACGGAACCCCGCTCATTGGCATCAACGATTCTGGCGGGGCACGCATTCAAGAAGGCGTTGTTTCGCTGGCGGGATACGCTGATATTTTTTATCGCAATGTGCAAGCCTCGGGGGTTATTCCACAGATTTCGGTGATTATGGGTCCCTGTGCCGGTGGTGCCGTATACTCACCCGCGCTCACCGACTTTACCTTTATGGTAGAGAACACCAGCCATATGTTTATCACCGGGCCTGACGTGGTTAAAACCGTCACCGGCGAAGAAATTAGCTTTGAAGATCTCGGCGGCGCTCACACCCATGCCAGCATTAGCGGCGTGGCTCATCTCACGTATCCTGACGAAGCCAGCTGCCTGGAACATGTTCGTTACCTGATGAGCTTTCTACCGGCAAATAATCTTTCAGGCAGCCCAGAAACGCCGTGTACAGACCCCATCGATCGCGAAGACGAAAGCCTGAATACCTTTATTCCCGATAATCCCAATAAACCCTACGATATGCATACTGTTCTTGAAAGCCTGGTGGATGACGGAGAGTTCTTTGAAATCCAACCCGAATATGCCCCGAATTTACTCACGGGCTTTGCCCGTATGAATGGTCAATCGGTGGGCATTGTCGCCAACCAACCCTTAGCGCTGGCAGGCGTACTCGATATTAACGCATCAGTCAAAGGCGGACGTTTTGTGCGCTTCTGCGACGCGTTTAATATTCCCCTCATTACCCTCGTTGACGTCCCCGGTTTTCTACCGGGCAAAGACCAGGAGTACGGCGGCATCATCCGCCACGGCGCTAAGTTACTTTATGCCTATGCTGAAGCAACCGTTCCCAAAATCACCCTCATTACTCGCAAGGCCTACGGCGGCGCTTATGACGTCATGTGTAGTAAACACCTTCATGCCGATATGAACTTCGCCTGGCCGACTGCTGAAATCGCCGTAATGGGTCCCCAGGGCGCAGTCCAAATTATTTCCCGCAAAGAAATTGCTGAAGCAGAAGATCCTGTGGCGGCCACAAAAGTTCTCACCGATGCGTACAAAGAAACCTTTGCTAACCCTTATATCGCCGCACAACGGGGTTATGTTGATGATGTCATTATGCCTTCTGAAACGCGCCGCTGTCTCATTCAAGCACTGGCCATGAATCGCAGCAAACGCGAGCAAGCCCCGCGACGCAAACACGGAAACATTCCCCTGTGAAGCCCCTGACAGCAATAGACGAGAGCAATAAGCTTCAACGGGTCGTGATTAAAGGAAACCCCAGCGACGAAGAACAGGCGCTTATTTTAGCGCGGATACATGCAATGCGTGTATCTCCTGACGCTGCTCACTCGGCGTTGGCATTGCCGAAGAAACCCATACCCTGGATTCAAGCGGCCCGCAGTGAGCAGTTAAATCGCTGGCCTCAGAGCACAGAGGATCGCTACTGGCACCTTTAACATGGTAAAACCCTACGACCTTCCTGTAGAAGACCCCCTGACCGGAAACCAACGGCGCGTCGAAATCGCCGCTATTTTATTGCAAAACGGCTGGGACGTCCTGGTCCGGCGGCTGGGACTGTTAGAAATTATTCCCGGCGGCTGGCGACAAAAGGTAATGAAGCAGTCTCTGCTCGAAGAAGAGGACAATAGCCCTCTGCTGCCCGTTCCTCAGGCGGTGCGTAAAACCCTTGAAGAACTTGGCCCTACGTTTGTAAAACTCGGACAAGTGCTAAGCACCCGTGCAGACTTACTGCCCGAAAGCTATATTCTGGAGTTAAAAAAGCTTCAAGAACAGGTGAGTGCAGTTCCCTGGGCTTTAATGGAGCCCGTCATTTTGCAAGAATGGAACACCCGTCAACGGCTGCTGAATTTGCAAAACCCGCAAAACGCCCTAAAAATTGCCACCTCAGTCCACGACATCTTCACCGACTTCGATACAGTACCTTTGGCCGCAGGATCGCTGGGACAAGCCTATCGCGCCAGCATTCTGGACGAAGGCAAAGCGGTGCCGGTGGTTGTCAAAGTTCAACGCCCAGGACTTCTTCCCATCGTTGATGCCGATATTAAAATCCTTAAAGATATTGTGGGCCTGGTGGAGCGCACCAGCTGGGGCAAAGACTATAACTTTATGGCCATGGTCGATGAGTTTGCCAGCGTTATTCGCAACGAGCTCGACTTTATACAAGAAGCCGAAAACACCGAGACCATTAAAGAAAACCTGAGCCATTTTTACTCCGAAAAAGACATTAAAACAGCCCAAATCCACTGGGATTACACCAGCCAACGCATGATGACCATGGCCTTTATTGAAGGCGAAAAGATCGAGCTGTTTTTTATTCAACAAATCGATCAAATTTTACAGTACCAACAGCGTAAACCGGGGAATAAGCGGGACGAAATGAGTCGCGAACGCAAGCGACTGGCCCAAATTATTACCAACGCATTTTTACATCAGGTCTTTATTGATGGCTTCTTTCACGCGGACCCCCATCCAGGCAATATGTTGCTCCAGCCCGATTATAAAGCGGGTCACATGCAGCTGGTGCTTTTAGACTTTGGTATGGTGGGCCGCATTGACCCCCGCTCGCGCAGTATTCTCATCGACTTTTTATTGGCGATTATTCAATTTGACTCCCGCCGCGCCACCGACCGCATTTTAGAATTTGGCAAAGCCCCAGCAAATATTGATCGTCACGCCTTCTCACAGGATCTTGACCACGTATTGCGCAGCACCCTGGGCAAGCCCATCAAAGAAGTCCAGGTGGGTAAAATCCTGCAAGATATTCTGGACATGACCCTGCGTTATCGCATTCAGCTGCCGGGTATCTTTATTACCCTCATTCGGGTACTGATTACCATTGAAGGCATTTGTCGCCAGCTGGATCAGGAGTACGTATTGATTAAGGCCGCCGAGCCCTTTGTGGTTGAGGCCATTAAAAACCAGTTTGTGCAGACCTTTACCCTGCGGGACATGGCGCGCGTGGGCTTAGAACTGACCCAACTCATTAATAGCCTGCCCCGACAACTGGATGATTTTTTTGTGAACCTGAACTCTGGGCGCCTACAAACCATTACGGAACACCGCAATCTCGAAGGTCTGGAGTCAGGCCTGCAGCGGCTAGGAAACCAGCTGGCCGCCGGCATGATCGTCTGTGGGTTAATTATTGCCTCTGCCCTGAGTTTACAGATTCGTCAAGGTCCCAGTATTTTTGGAACCCCGCTGGTGAGCATTGGCTTTTTTGCCCTGACGATTATTTTAGGGCTTTGGCTCTTAAATAAAATCAACCAACGGTAAATGCTAAAATACACAGTAAAATTAGAGGTCTGTTATCATAAAGTAATGGAGCAATTTTTGTGATGAGCCCACCTGAAAAAGCACAAAAGAAATACTGTCTCAACTGCTTCCGCATTATGGAAGCGGAGCAAATGTTGTGCGAAAATTGCCAATACCTTCAGCCCAGTAAATATAACCCTACCTATATACGCCCGCCTTACCGCATTCAGCAGTACATTCTCGGTCGTGTATTGGGCCATGGGGGCTTTGCCATTACCTATTTGGCCTACGATCGCAGCCTGGGTACACGGGTGGCCATTAAAGAGTATTTTCCCGCAGAGTTTGCCAACCGAGCCCCGGACGGCGAAAATGTGATCCCCTATGAAGGCGAACGAGAAACCCTCTTTCAGCTGGGAAAAGACAAATTTATCGCCGAAGCCCGCTTACTGGCGACCTTACGCAACCCCAATATTATTCGCATTCGTCAGTTCATTGAAAATGCCAACACCGCCTATTTTATTATGGAGTACCTCGAAGGCAACACGCTGAAAGAGTACATTATGAAAAAAGGGGGGCAGCTCAGCTGGGAAGAAACCAAAGCCTTGCTCCTGCCCATTTTAGGCGCTTTAGAAGAAGTTCACTCCAAACAGTGTTACCACCGCGATATTAAGCCAGAAAACATCTACATTTCTCAAAACAAAACCCCGATTCTGCTGGACTTTGGCGCTGCCCGTCAACATATGTCAGGGGCCACCACCAATTTACTGGCCTTTGTGACCCCCGGATTTGCCCCTGCCGAGCAATACTCCTCTAACGGCATTCAGGGCCCCTGGACCGACATTTACTCGCTGGCAGCCACCATGTACTATGCGCTAATGGGTGAAACGCCTCCTGTGCCCCAGGATCGCGCCATGGGAGAATGTGAGCTGATTCGCCCATCCGAAAAAGGCATTGATATTCCGCCGCGCGAAGAAGAATGGTTGCTCAAAGGCTTAGAAGTCAAATGGAGCAGTCGTCCAGAAACCGTATCACATTGGCGTATGATGCTGGAGCGCAACTTTACCCAAACCGTAGAGCTCAAAGCCGAAGAACTACAAAAAGAAATGGGTATGGCGTTTTTGCGCAGCGCAATTTTACCCCGATTGACACTGCGCCTGCTCACCCCAGAGCATGAGCAAGAAGTACACGAAGCCGCCAAGTTTATTGGCCTTAACACCGAACAGGTGAACGAACTGATTGAACAAGCCTTGCTCATGACCGGATCAGATCGGCGGGCTGCCATCAAAACGGAGTCAGCTCCCTTACATAAGCTGCCCGAAACGCCCACCGCTGATGCGTCTTCTCGTGAACGAATCGTTAAACAGCGCATGGAAGCCCCCAAAAGTCAGAGCCCATCAAGCAACGCCCAGAGAAGTAATGTACAGGCCGAAGACAGCAATGCCTTAGCCCCCCGTATTCGCAACTCTTTGGGCATGGAGTTTGTGCTGGTAAAGCCATTTTTGCTCAATAAAACCGGCAAAGCCGAGTTTATTACCTTTAATCTAGGCACCGAACACCGCCCCTATAATGTTCAGTTGACCCGCCCTTACTATTTGCAAACCACACAAATTACCCAGGGCCAGTGGCGTGTTGTCATGGGCAATAACCCCGCCCAATTTCAGGGCGATGACTGGCAGCCGGTAGAACAAATCTCCTGGGACGATATCGCCAGCTTTACACAGCGACTGAATATGCTCAATGAAGGCTTTTATCGCTTGCCCACCGAGGCTGAATGGTTCTTTGCCTGCTCTGGAGAAGATTTTGACGATCGCTATAGCTTTGGCAACGACGAAAACCGCTTACAAGACTTTGCCTGGTATGATGCCAACGCCCAGGGTCGCCCTCACGCGGTAGGCCTCAAACGCCCCAATCGCTTTGGCTTATACGATATGCACGGCAATGTATGGGAATGGATTGCCGACCGATTCGGAGCCTTTCCTATTGGCGACTTTGAGAACCCCAAAGGCCCGGACCGGGGTAACTCTCGTGTCATGCGCGGTGGCAGCTGGAATTTAGGCGCCAATTATTGTACTGTCAAAAGCCGAAATTACGAATCAGCCAGCTACAAAGCCTCTAACTTAGGGGTACGGCTACTTTTAGAACCCAAGTAAGGGAGCTACACCATGCGTGATCTGGATTATCAAAAGGCTTTAAAAGAAGAGTATGTGCCCGAGCGGCGCGGCTTTCGCAATATCGCCTGGTTATTGACCGTTGCTCTACTCACCGTTTTTATCTGGCAAATTCCCTTTGGCGACTATCTGCTCTACCCCTTTAGTATTTTGGCCACCTGGTTTCATGAAATGGGCCATGGCCTTACGGCGTTAGTGCTGGGGCAAGAATTTCGACAATTGCTGATTTTCCCGAACGGTTCCGGTGTGGCTTACCACACGGCAGGCGGCGCGCTCAGCGGTGCCCTGGTGGCCGCCGGTGGGCTTTTAGGCCCGCCCATTGCGGGCTCTATTTTTATTCTTAACAGCACCTCTGCCAAACGCAGCCAGGTTTTACTAAGCATTTTGGGGCTGGTCTTGCTGGTGTCCACGGTCATTTGGGTGCGTACCGCCTTTGGCTGGGTAATATTACCCCTGATGGGCCTCAGCCTGCTGGCTATTGCGGGTAAAGGGCCGATGTGGCTACAACAGGTCGTCATTCAGTTTCTGGGCGTACAGGCCTGTATTAGCACCTACCGCCAACTGGATTATTTGTTTATGGAAAGCGCGAATGTGGGTGGCAAACAAATGTTATCAGATACGGGTCACATTGCCGAAGCTCTGCTCTTGCCCTACTGGATCTGGGGCAGCGCCATTGCCTGTACTTCATTTTTTCTGCTGGCCCTGAGCTTATGGCATGTGGCTCGCACACCGGTCAAAAACACGCGCTTGTAAGCCATGCTCGATCTATTAAAGCGCATCTGCTCCCTTTTAGAAGAAACCCAGATTGATTACATGCTATCGGGCAGCCTCGCTCTGAATATCTACACCACACCGCGCATGACCCGAGACATAGATATTGTCATTGCCCTCCAGAAGAGTAATCTCAGCCGTTTTTTAGACTGCTTCCCGGAAGATTCTTTTTATATCAGTAAACAGGCTGCCCAGGAGGCCGTACGCGATCACAATATGTTTAATGTGATCGACTATACCAGCGGTTTTAAGCTTGACTTTATTGTCTTAAAACAAACTCCCTATCGCCAAATGGAGTTCCAAAGACGGGTTAGAACCGAGGCCTTAGGATTTTCTGCTTATCTGGTAAAACCTGAGGATCTGATTCTTTCAAAACTGATCTGGATTCAAGAGCTGGATAGCGAACGACAGCGCTTAGATATTCAACAATTATTGGCACTAGATTCCATTGATCGCAACTACCTACAGGACTGGGCCAGACGCCTCAAAATCAAAACCTTTGGTTATTTGGACTATGTCTGAGACTATCGACAAGATTCAAGCGCAAATCTTTCAACAGATGACCCCGCAACAGCGGTTCCAATTGGGAATGAAGATGATCGAAGATGGGTTCAAGATTATGGACTGGCGATTACAGCGTGAAATGCCTGAAAGCACCCTCAGTGAAAGACAAGCCAAACGCTTTGAACAGCTTTACGCGTCTGATTTATCACCCGAAGTCATGCGCACCTGCCTAAAGGGGCTTAAAAGATACTGGGACGAGCGTTAAGACCGTTTAAAGTATTGCTTCGTAAAACTTAATCAAACAGTGGGTCAACCGTATTGGGAGCTGTGTCCTGAGCGGGCACAGGGATTGGAATTGGCGTAGAAGCCGTCTGGGTGCGTTCTAGCTTACCCGCACGGGCCGACTTGGGCAGCGTCGGCTCGATACCCATTTCATCCACATCACGGGCCAGATTACGCTTTTGAACACCCGTCGCCACTGCAGACGGCTTTTGGGATGGCGTTTGCACCCGACTGGGAGCACGTACAGCCGTGCGAGACGGCTTGACGTAGCGTTGTTGCTGACGACGAGCGCTATCTTGCATAATCGCGCCGTTAGACACGCGCTGTTTGGCGGCGCGCTGCCAATCCTCTTCGCTGAGCACACTTTTATAATGCTTAACGAGATCGGGGCCAATGAGCACGGTAAAGTCAGTGCTTAATTCGCCCACACTGGCATTCACAAACTCACCCTTAAAGCCCAGTTCTTGCTGAATTTGAGACAATACTTTGGTTTCACCATTTTGCGCAATCAGTTTGGTCACTGGGGTATCGTGGGGTGCACGGCGCACACTCACCACGGTGTAACCCGCTTCTTGTAAACGGCGAGACACTTCCCGCACGGTGGGCAGATCTTTGGTGGCGTTCCAGATGGCCACCCGATACTGGCGATTGCTCTGCTCAGGCACTGAGCCATCCGTATTTTCGGTGGGATTGGGATCGGGCAGAGTGGCAAAAGTAGAGTCGGGGAACATTTGATTGATGATTTTGCGGAGCTCGTAAGGGTTCGGCTCCCAGTAACTGATACCGCTAATATTGGCGAAAGTACCGGGCAGCATGACCATGCGCACTTTATCCCGCTCAATACTGCGGCCAAAATTGGCCAATTGCAAAATCACATCGCTGGGCAAGTCTGTTTCAATATTTTCATTGAGATGCTTCAAAAGCGTAGGAAGTTTTAACAGGGTTTGAGGCTGTAAGAGTTTATCAAGGGCGGCGCGAATAAACTTTTGTTGGCGTTGTACGCGACCAATGTCTCCCAATTCATCTTTGCGAAAACGGATATACTGGTGTGCCTGCTCACCATTCATGCGCTCTTTCCACCCTTTGTGGATGTTAATCCCCAAATGAGCGGTTTCGTCCACATAATACATATCTTTTTCGACATAGATGCGAATACCGCCAAGAATATCAATGGTGTTGACCAGACCGTCGACTTTAAGCGCCATATAATAATCAATCGGAATGCCCACCAGGTCGGAAACAGTGCTTTTGACGAGATCGACACCGCCATAGGTCATGGCCGCATTAATTTTATCGTAATGATGACCGGTGAGCAGGGTGCGGGTGTCACGAGGAATGGAAAGAATATTCACTTCCTGGGTAGAAGGGTCTAAGCTGGCCACCATAATGGTATCGGTACGACTGCGCACGCCGGCGACTTTGTCATCGACGCGCTTACCGTAACTATAGTTATAGTCACTGCCCAGGATCAAAATATTTAAACGCCGGTCTAAGCGCCGGGTGCTGGAAAACATACTTTGAATTAAAGCCATGGGATCCAGAGCTTGTCCTGAGTTTGCGCCGTTACCACCGGTGCGGGGATTGTCCAGGGTAAAGGGATTCATCGACAGGCGGGTATCTCCAGAGAAGTTAAAGGTCTGGGCCATCACGCCCACAATACTTCCTACAGAAAGAGCGCCACACACAAGGAGTGTAGCGATTAAAATACGAAACGCTTTTTGCATTTTTTTTTCTTGCTTTGACACAAACTTAGGCTTTGACATATGCTATTTATCCCGTAAACTTCCCTCAAAGCATAGCATACACTCGGGTCTCTATATCAGAGGAATGCAAGGAAAAGAGGCTTCAATGACCCAACTTCATCTCGCGTTTATTTGGCACATGCATCAGCCTATGTATCGCAAACCCCATACTCACCACTATATGATGCCCTGGGTGCGCCTGCACGGCACCAAAGACTACCTGGACATGCTGCTCATTTTGCAGCAGTATCCCCGCTTAAAACACACCTTCAACTTCGTTCCCTCTTTACTCGAGCAGCTCGAAGATTACGCTGCAGGTCATGCCACCGATGATTATCTGCTCCTGAGTCAAAAGCCGGTACAGCAGCTGACACAAGAAGATAAACACGCTATTTTAGAGTCATTTTTCGATCTCAACTGGGAACAAATGCTCTTTCCCTACCCGCGTTATAAAGCACTGGCCACCCAACGGGAGCAAGCCCCCCACAGCTATAGCGCGCAAGACTTTTGGATCTCACCACCTGGTTTAACCTGGCCTGGATCGATCCGATCCATCAACAGCGGCCGATTTTACAAGAAATAATCCAAAAAGGAGCCCAGTTTACCGAAGCAGAACGCACACAGGTGATTCAAGAGCAACGCAAGATTATTCAAGAAACCCTGCCCGCCTATCGTAAAGCACTGGCTTCGGGGCAAATTGAACTGACCACTACTCCTTATTACCACCCCATTCTCCCCCTGTTGCAGGACACCCAAAATGCCCGACACAGCCGCCCGGAGTCCAGCATCCCCCAACAGCGCATGCAAGCCCCCGATGACGCAAAGCTTCACTTACAACGCGCACGAACGTATCACCAGAAAACCTTTGGTGCACTCCCCAAAGGCTTGTGGCCCTCAGAGCAGTCGATGAGCGAAGACCTATTGGCCACCGTTGCCAATGAAGATTTTCAATGGATCGCCAGCAGCGAGGGCATCCTCTGGCATACCTTAGGGGTTTGGGGCCAGAGAGAGCATGGAGTTCACCCTTACGCAGATCAACTCTATCGTCCTTATATCCTGACAGCGGGAGAACGAGAATTAACGGTTGTTTTTCGCGATATTTATCTCTCAGACTGGCTCGGTTTCAACGCCTGGAAAGGTGACAATGTGACCCAGGCCCACGCGTTCTACCAGGAAATCAAAAAAATCCAGCAGCGTTTGCAAAGTATTTCTGACTTTCCCTATCTTATGACCATTGCCCTCGATGGCGAAAATTGCTGGGAATATTATCAACAAGATGGCAAAATATTTTTAGAAACCCTTTACCAGTTGCTCAATGACGATGACAACATCAACAGCACCACGGTGAGTGACTACCTGGAGCAGCACCCTCCCACTGACACGCTCGAAAAACTACATCCCGGCTCGTGGATTAATTCAGATTTTAGCACCTGGATTGGCGAGCCCACCAAAAACAAAGCCTGGGATTTATTGATCGACACGCGCAATGCGTTATTGGCCCATCAGGACGCGCTGAGCGAAGCAGACAAAGCCGATGCCTGGGAAATGCTCTATACCGCCGAGGGCAGTGATTGGTTCTGGTGGTTTGGTGTGGGCCACAGCAGCCGCCACGATGCCCATTTTGACCTGGCCTTTCGCACCTATCTCAAGGGCGTCTACGAGGTGTTAGAACTTGAAGTGCCGGATGTACTACACTGTCCCCTTGAAGCCCATGAAGGCAGCGCCCACGGATTGAGCACCATGCAGGCTTCGCAAGAAGGCTATTAGCTTGTCATAAGCAGTCGTTAAGTTGAACGGCTTACAGCAAAAAGCCCTTCAGGCAAGTACCTGAAGGGCTTTTTTAAATAACATGTATCTTAGCTGGCTGCGACGGCGTTCACTTTTGCCATTAAACGGCTTTTGTGACGGGCGACGGTGTTTTTATGCAAAACACCTTTTGACTGGGCTTTATCTAGTTGGCTAATCGCCAATTTCGTTAAATCGTCAACATTTTCGCCACCTTCTTCGATAGCGCGGATGGTTTTCTTCACGGCGGTACGCACGCGAGATTTAACCAGCATATTGCGCTGACGATTGCGCTCAGCAACCTGGATACGTTTTTTGGCGGATTTATAATTAGCCATTGGTGTAATAACCTCTATAATGTCTTTTGTTAGTTTGCGTAATTTAAAGTTCGGTCTTTAAAAGTTAAACGAGGATTTAGGGCGGACTAACGCAACCTTATTTTAGCACAGGTACATCACGAAGGGAAACGGGACATCTTAGAAGATCATTCCACATTCGGTCATGAACATCTTGTTTTGGCAGAAAAAAAACTCCGGTCACTGGCGTATCATTGGCTGCTGGCCATGCAAGCAGAACATTTGGCCGGACGTTATATTATAGCGAACCCCCGGCAGTGGCCGCAGACATTTCAAAAGGTATCCACATCTATTCCCATGGGAACCTACGGACACAGCCTGCCTTTTTCTCTTGAAGATACCATGTATCTCTTTGATCGCCTGGGGCGACTGCACCCCTTAAGTATCCATTATTTTTGTTTGGGCACATCCACGGGTAAACAAAAGCAACAAGCAAAATCCTTAACGCCCCACCTCACCGATCGCTTTTTTTGCGCTTATCTGGCCCGTTACTTAAATATCCCTTTTTATTTTTTCGAAGTCTCTTTTGCGGCAAGAGCTTCTACATCAGAATTAAGCGCGCTGTCTAATTCTGCTGATTTAAAACATTTTTCTCTGTATTTAGACAAAAACGCGTCGCCAAATCAAGGACAGGTAAAGCAATGGATAAGGCAAGTTTACCTGTGAAAGCTTTTTTATCAAGAAAAACAAGAAAAATGCGTCTCTATTATGTTGCCACTCCACCGCGGCTAAGCTATACTAAGGAGTGTCTGAAGCACGCGATTTGAATCGTCTGTTTTAACAAGTGAGAGCCGTTAGCTCAGTTGGTAGAGCATCTGACTTTTAATCAGACGGTCCCGAGTTCGAGTCTCGGACGGCTCACCATTTGCCCCGTTCGTCTAGTGGCCTAGGACACCGCCCTTTCACGGCGGCGACAGGGGTTCGACTCCCCTACGGGGTACCTATAAAAAGACCATCTGCATGCAGATGGTCTTTTTTCGTAAAGACGCTTCTCAAGCACAAAAGAAAGAGAAAAAGAAATACGCTCAACAGCGCCTTAAAGCCCTTTTTTTGCTATGATAAGCTCAACACCATCAGGGAGTAATCGCACTGTGAACGCATCAGATATCCAAAACCTTGACACCGCACCCATTGGCCATAAAAAAATAGCCTGGGCACAGCAGCAAATGCCTGTTCTTCGTCAGATTCAAGAACAAGTGAGCCAGGAGCTCCCGCTCAAAGGTTTACGGGTGGGTGCGAGCCTTCATATTACCTCTGAGACGGCCCGCCTGGCGCAGGTGCTCAAAGCCGCAGGTGCCGAAGTCGCGCTATGCGCTTGCAACCCCTTAAGCACACAGGACGAAGTCGCCGCCGCCCTGGTGACCGAAAACATTCAAGTCTTTGCCCGACGGGGAGAAGATAACGCCACTTACTATAAGCACATTGACGCCGTCTTAGACACCACCCCTCACCTTCTGCTGGATAACGGGGGAGACCTCATTACCGAAATGCACAAACAGCGAAAAGATCTTTTACCTGAGGTCATTGGCGCCACCGAAGAAACCACCACCGGTATTGCACGACTCAACAGCATGGCACGAAGCGGACTTTTAAAATTCCCCGTGATTGCCGTTAGCAACGCCAAAAGCAAATACCTCTTTGATAATCGCTATGGCACCGGTCAGTCCACTTTAGACGCGATTATGCGCTCCACCAACGCTTTAATGGCCGGTAAAAATATCGTCATCGCTGGTTATGGGTGGTGTGGTAAAGGTATTGCAGCCCGTGCACGCGGCTTAGGTGCCATCGTAACCATTGTAGAAATTAACCCCATGCAAGCTCTGGAAGCAGCCATGGATGGCTTCCTGGTCACTCCCATGGAACGCGCGGCCACCTTTGGAGAAATTTTCATTACCGCCACCGGAGATATCAACGTCATCCGTGCTGAACACTTTGATGTCATGAAGTCTGGAGCCATCTTGTGTAATGCCGGGCATTTTAACTCCGAAATCGAAGTGCTCGCCCTCGAAGCCCTGGCCCGACAAAAAGAAGAAATGCGCCCTTATCTATGGCGTTATGAAATGGCCGCCGATAAGCATCTTTTATTGCTGGCAGAAGGACGCCTGGTGAACCTGACCTGTGGTGAAGGACATCCGGCAGCCGTGATGGACATGAGTTTTGCCAACCAACTGCTCACCATTCTTCACCTGGCGCGCTTCCATCGCAGCCTCGGGCAACGGGTCTACCCTGTCCCTCAGGATATCGACGAGCGCGTGGCTTTACTTAAATTGCAGGCCATGGGTATTGAATTGGGCACACGGACGCAGGAACAAGAAGATTATCAACTGAGTTGGGAAAGCGGAACGTAAGCCGCTATCGCGCCGCGTTGTTTTCGGTGTCAAATTCTTCGAAATTAATTTGATCAAGATTGATCACGCTCTCATCGTGCCGTTCCTGAATAAACTCAGGCTCATAAGGGTAATTCATTTTTGAGTGATAACGCTGAAAGCGAAAGTCGCGCCCCAGGTAATAGCGGCGGGCGAGCTCATTTTCAGCAACCGCCTCAGAGGGCGCGCTTACAATCACATTACCACGGGTCATGATATAGGCCCAGTCGGTGATTCCGAGGGTTTCTTGCACATTATGGTCGGTAATTAAAATGCCTATCCCACGTTTTTGTAAATGCACAATCATCTCTTTAATCCCCGCCACGGCGATGGGATCAATCCCGCTGAAGGGTTCATCCAGCAATAAATACTCAGGGTTGGTGGCCACCGCACGCGCAATCTCCACCCGTCGGCGCTCGCCCCCTGACAATTGATCGCCCCGAGACTTACGCACATGGTTCAAACGAAACTCATCTAAGAGGTCGTCCAGGCGGGTTTTTTGCTCTTTACGGGGCACACCCAGCAATTGCCAGACCGCGCGAATATTATCTTCGACACTCAGCTTACGAAATACCGAAGCCTCTTGCGGAAGATAACTAATCCCCAGACGGGCGCGTTTGTGCATGGGTAATTTAGAAATGCGCTTTTCATCCAGAAAGACTTCGCCTTTCTCTGGAACCACCAGGCCGACCACCATATAAAAAGTGGTGGTTTTACCCGCACCGTTGGGTCCGAGAAGCCCCACCACTTCGCCCCGACCCACCTGGATGTTAACACTGTTAACTACACGGCGGCGGCGATAGGTTTTAATCAGGCCAGAGGTTCGTATCATAGTTTATCCTGGGCCGTACTCATAATGCGTTTTTCACTGGCGGGGTCAAAGAGGTGAACATGAGAAGTATTAAACCAGACGGTAATCTCTGTATTGCCCTGAAGATGCATCACTTTAATCGTATCCGCTTCAGAAATCACGTCCTGTCCCCCAATCGTCATATGCACAAAGGTGCGCGATCCCGAGGGTTCGACCACATCGACCATTGCTTTAAGCGCTTGCCAGTCTCCCTTGTGTGCACGGGTATCTTCTTCCACCAGCGCAATCGACTCAGGGCGTACACCAAACAACATATCCTGGCCTTTAAAGCCGTCCATCTCCTGAGCACTGCTGGGGCGCTTGAGCTTGAGCTGCATGTTTTTACCAGAAATACTCACGTGCTCGGCATCGAGTTCACTGACGTTCACCGGAATAAAGTTCATCGCTGGGCTCCCAATAAAACCGGCCACAAACAGATTTGCCGGAAACTCATAAGCCACTGCCGGCGTTGCCAGTTGTTGAATAATCCCGTCTTTCATGACGGCCATGCGATCACCCATGGTCATAGCTTCTACCTGATCGTGGGTCACATACACCGTAGTAATACCGAGTTTTTTCTGTAAGCGTTTAATTTCGGTACGGGTCTGCATGCGCAGTTTTGCGTCCAGGTTAGACAGGGGTTCATCCATCAAAAAGACCTGAGCGTCGCGCACAATGGCGCGGCCTAAGGCCACCCGCTGGCGTTGCCCACCCGAAAGTTCTTTGGGTTTACGTTTCAAATAAGGTGTAATATCCAGCATTTCTGCCGCTTCTTCGACTTTTTTTTGAATTTCAGCTTTGGGCATTTTGCGGAGCTTTAAACCAAAGGCAATATTGTCGTAGACCGTCATATGGGGGTATAGCGCATAGTTTTGAAACACCATGGCAATGTCACGGCCTTTGGGAGGCACATCGGTAACTTCTTTATCACCTATCATAATCTGGCCTTCGGTAGCAGTTTCAAGACCCGCTATCAATCGCAGTGTGGTGGACTTACCACA
The DNA here is from genome assembly GCA_963797915.1 of Candidatus Sericytochromatia bacterium. Classification (GTDB taxonomy): domain Bacteria; phylum Cyanobacteriota; class Sericytochromatia; order UBA7694; family UBA7694; genus CAXRDE01. The sequence continues at coordinate 208,890 of CAWCRG010000017.1, read as the reverse complement.
ACCACTGCCGCCTACCAGCACCAAAAACTCACCATCTTTGATGTGCAAAGAAAGATTTTTAATGACCTCAGTGTTACCAAAACGTTTAATAATATTTGTGAGTTTAACTTCGCCCATAATGCCTCATCCTTTAGTTACTATTTGCCTGCGTGAATCATTCGAATGGCCGCGAGATGCTCAGGGTACGTTGCGGAAAAGGTGTGAGAACCATCTCCTCGGGCCACAAAGTAGAGATAAGGCGTTTCTTTAGGAAAAAGCACTGCTTCTACCGCTGCTTTGCCCGGATTACCGATAGGTGTCGGCATGAGTCCCTTATATCTGTAGGTATTATACGGTGAATCAATTTTAATGTCCTCAAGGGAGAGGCCTTTTTCACCCTGATGCCAACCGAGGGCGTATTCAGTAGTGGGGTCAGACTGCAGCGGCATACCAATACGCAGACGGTGTAAAAACACGCCCGCAATGATGGGTAGCTCACGATCTAAAAGACCCTCTAACTCCACCACTGATGCAAGCTTGATGGTGTCATTAAGATCCAGGGGGTGGGTGGCAGGTCGGCGATTCCAGAGGGGCATAATCACCTCCTGAAAACGGCGCAATTGCCCCTGAATAAGCTCTTCTTCTGAGCCGCTGAGATAATAGGTATCGGGAAAAAGATACCCCTCTAAACGCTTTGCTGCCGAGGTCTCTTTTAAAAAAGGAAACTGTGCGAGCAGCGCTGCCGGGGGAGCGGTTGCGATTGCTTCATAGCGTTTGGAAGACAAATTATACTGATCCAGGTTTTTGGCGGCCTGATCAATACGGTAGCCTTCAGGAATTGTATAGGGAATTTTGGTGGTTTGCCCGGTGACTATTTTTTTGAGAACTACCGTCGCTGCAAGGCCTTCGTCAAAGCGGTAATAGCCGGTTTTGAGCTGGGTGTGCCACTGACGCAAACGGGCGTACAGCTGGGCAGCACGGGCGTTACGAATAACACCGCGCGCTTCTAACTCATAGGTCACCTGACTCAGGGCTGTACCTGGACGAATAAGGTAGACGGCGCTTTTATTGTCTTCAGGCGGCGCCAGTTGAAAATAGAAATAAGTAATGCCCACCAGAAGGGCGAATACCCCCAACCCCACAAGAAAGGCGAGGGCACGTGTTAATTTTGCCATATTTAGTCAAGATAAAAAGCGGTGACCATTTTGTTTTGTTCCTGGGCATACTGAATCGTTTGCTTAAGGGTCAAGCTGGTGTGATAAAGGAAAGAAACCAGCTGTTGACATTGGCCAATAATTTCGGAGTAACAAAGTTCAGAAGCCTGAGAAAGGGTCATGTTTACCCGTTCAGGGTGCTCGTGCACCGTTTTTAAGGTCACCAGCTGTTCGCGGCTTTCGTCGGGCTGCTCTTCAATAGTTTGCGGCAAAATAACGGTGAGACGATCGGGGTTAGCCCGCTGAACGCCTTTAATGACCGCAAAATTTGTACCGGGCGCACCACTGGTAATAATTTGGTGCCCTTCAAGAGCCAGAGCATAAGCCAGGGTTTCAATAAATTGCTGGTGCGCAAAGGAAACGTGGCGACTACCAATCAGAGCAATTTTTTTAACGCCCTGTCCTTGTATGAGCTGCAGTTCTTCTAAATAGGTGTCTACTTTATTTTCGTTGAGAGTCTTGGAGTCAGACATTTGCTACTTTCCGCCGTCATTCTTGAATATTTGGACTCAATTGTAGCACAACGCCCCGCCAAGACATCAGCTTTTGTAGTGTTATAATAGGCGTATGAGCAATACATATAACTATGGTTACACCACCACCTCTCAAAAATCACTCGTCCACCATTTGATCTTTCCGGTCGATGCCTGGAGCAAAGGCAACGTCAACACAACCTTTGAAAGTCTCAAAAGTGAAGAGCTGAAGCCGGTCCTTGCATGGGTTATTCCCGTTATTGTACTGGTGGCCGGATTCACCCTGGGGCTCGGCTTTTTTTCAAGTCTATTTTTTTATGGCATGGAAGCCGCCATTCTGGCCGTGCTAGCTAAATTTTACTTAAAGTTCGATAGCGGCCAGGCCATCGAATTGTTTTTTAACTTTTGGGTTTCTTTTTTATGCATCGCCTTTGTTTTTATGTTTGTGTTTGGCATACTCTCTATTTTTATTGACTTTTAAACGACTCTTAGACAAATAAACGAACGACAATCCAGGATGGTTTCATGAAGTACACACACGCCCTTTTTTCTTTAGCACTGCTCGCAAGCTTCTCCCTTTCGCCTATCAGTCCCGTCCTGGCCGATAGCCCAGACCAGGTTAAAACAGTTCAAAATATTAAGATTTTCCCCTTGCCCGGCAGCCTCGATGCCGACCCCATGCTCAACAGCAACAGCCCCGAAATTGTCGAGAGCTCTGGCATTTTAGTCTCTTCACTGCCCGGTAAATCGCCGGCCTATTTAGACTTCCCTTTCAAAGGGCGCTTTGGTGTTTTCTCCCACCATATCGCGCGAGATCCAGCTCCCGGTGTGCGCTTACTTTACTTAGGCACCCTGGTCACAAACCCGAACGCCACACCGGTAACCCTTGAGTTAACCAGCGGAGCCTCTTACCTGAGCCAGCCCGACGCTCTCTTTAAGTCACTGCCCACACTGACCGACAACCCCAATGGAAGCGTTTATGCCGGACCCGGTGATCGCGTGACCACAGAACTCTTAACCGATACCACGCCCCTTAAAAACAAGACCTTTATAATCCCCCCCCGCTCCACAGAGCTGATCGCCAGTTTGCCTGTTCCTACCAATGTCAAAATCCTGCCGCCCATCAACGGCCGCTCGAGTCTCATGTACTTCAACAGCTCTAACTCGCTTTATGTGTCCCATTTGGCCTATTTCGCCGATAAAAAAGGCGAGGGTTTTGTCGCCCCTACCGTCGAAGACTACCGCGAGCTATTAAACAGCGGCAAAATGGCCGGTAAGCGCGAAGAAACGCCCACCAACTACACGCGTGAAAAGCCACAAGGCCCCTTCCGCTATGGCCGTGTGGCCGGCATTAGCCAGGGACTCACCTGGCAGAGCAAGCTCTTTCAGGGCGATGCGCTTCTGCAGCGTCCGGGGGTAGGGGACACTGTCGGTTACCCGATCTCTGCGGTTTACTTAAAGCGCATGGGCACCAACCAAAACCAGAGCGGAGAACTCTTAAGACGCTACGCGGATACGGCCTATCAAAATCATGCCAACTACGGTGTCCGCTACGATATTGAAATTCCGCTGCATAACCGCACCAGTAGTTATCAAACCTATAGCATCGGACTTTCTCACCCGGTGTCACAAAACAAGGATGAACAAAGTTTTGTATTCCCGCCCAATAAACCAGTCATGTACCGGGGCAGCACCAAACTACAATGGACCGATGAGTATAATCAAAAACAAGAACGCTTTTCTCATCTGGTATTACAGCACGGACAAGAGCCTCAGCCCCTGGAGCGTTTTACCCTGGCACCAGGAATTGATTACGATGTCACCCTGAGCCTTTACTACCCAGCAGATAGTACGCCCCCCCAATTACTTACCGTTTCTCGTATTGAATAATTAGCCACCCATGCAGGTTCTTTTTCAGGCAGATCGTCACCATCCCCTGCCTCAGGATCTCCGCTGGGATCCTGAGGTTATTAAGCAATGGCTGAACCGCTGGGGCACAGCCGCCCTCGACCAGTCGCAGTCTTCTGCTCTGCGCGGCTGCTTTCCCGTCCATCCCCGGGACGCGATGGACCTGGAGAGTGAAACCCCGACAACCCTTTACAACGGAGCGTTGGGCGTATGGTTAGCCCTGGAGCGCCTGCAGCAAAGCGAATTGATTCCCACAAGGCCGATGCATGACACTGCCTCGCTCTACAGCACGCTTCACCAACGCTACCTTCAACAACCCGATAGCGGTATGCGGGTTCCGTCCTGGTTTTTAGGTGAAAGCGCCCTGTTAACCAAGATTTGCCTGGACCCTCAGACCCCCGCCGACCAGCGAGAGCAGTGGCAAGATCTGTTGTTTGCACAGGTCCAGAGCAATCTGGATCACCCCAGTCAGGAAATCTTATGGGGAGCACCAGGCACTTTTTTGGCCGCACTGTTTTTATGGGAGGCCACGGCTGAAAAACGCTGGAGAGAACTGTGTGAGTCTCACGTCAATAAACTCTGGGAGCAATGGACCTGGTTTGACGCTTACGGAGCCTGGCTCTGGGAGCAGGACCTCTACGGTAAAAAACGGATCTTATTAGGTGCCGGTCATGGTTGGGCCAGCAACTTATATGGCTTATGGCGCGCGGAGCCTCTGTTAAGTGACCTTCAGTATAATCAACTGCGGGAACGCACCCTGAGTGGCATCAAAACCCTTGCCATTAGCCACGCAGACAGTCTTGAGCAAACCCACGCGGGCGCCATCAATTGGCCCGGATTAGCCAGTCAGCTGAGCAACCCTCAGCCCGGTGACATGCTGATGCAGTGGTGCCATGGGGCACCGGGGATACTTTGTGCCCTACAGCGGGCCGACTTACCGGAGTTAGACGCCTGGCTTTATAAAGGCGGGCTGAGTATTTTAGAAGCCGGAGCCGTCAGCAAAGGCGCCTCGCTATGCCATGGCACCGCAGGCAACGGGTACGCCCTGCTCTATTTACACCAGCGCCTAAAAAGCAAACTCCCGGCTCACCTGCCCCCCATTGACTGGTTAGCTCACGCCCGTCGTTTTGGCATGTATGCCCTACAACAGTCCATAGACGCCCACGCTCAGCATGGCGATTGGCATTATAGTCTCTGGACGGGAGATGCCGGACTGGCCTGCTTTTTATTGGACTGTCTGCAAGAACGGGCGCGCTTACCGGGGATTGATAGTCTTTAGAGCCAGGGCTGATAAAACCAGGAGATTTGAAGTAGCCCCCTGATCAGCTTTGGAGTTTGGTAATATGAATGGCATTGTTACCCTCAATTCGCCCCGAAGAAAGCACCCCATGATTAGCCTGATTATCACCACCGCCCCTGGCCGAGAAGAAAACCTGAACGCTTGCCTACAAAGTATCGCACATCAAACGATACAGCCCATTGATGTGATTGTTACCGATGATGGAGAAACAGGTGGGAAGGTCGTAGAGCAGTGGACCTCCTCCCTCCCCTCCACTACCTTTCTCGACCCAACGATCGCTGCATTTCTCGCTCCCGAAATCGGGCTGTCGCCCACGCAAGTCAGGAGCATTTGGTGTTTGTTGATGGAGATATTCTGCTAAATCCAGATGCCTTAAAAGCGTATCAGGCTCATATTCAAGAATTACCCCATGCACTTACTGAGCAGCTATTTTGGCAATAACTTCACTTATGTCAGCCCCTCTGCCTTTGATAAAAGTCGTGAGGTCAACTACATCGACAAACGATTTGAAGCCTGTTCTTCGGAGCGCTTTTACCCCTTTAGCCGCCTTTTATCAGAACCTGCTCTTTTTTGTTGGGGGGGCAACTTTAGTATTTCCCGCACGCAATACCTCTCACTCAAGGGCTTTAATGAAAAAATAACGGGATGGGGTGCCGAAGACATTGACTTTTCCCTGCGCGCCATCGCAACGGGCATCGACATCCACTTTTGTGTGGATACCTGGGGCGAGCATCAGGTGCACTCCCGCAAAAGCTTCTACCATCAAAAAACCCAGACTGAGATGCAGCGAAGCCAGCAGGTGCTTAAAGCCTCTCATCCCCCGATTCACTACCAGGTACGTGTGATGGGACAAACAGAGCAAACCAAAGACCTGCATCACAAACTGACCACCTTCTACACGCAGCAGGATACCGAAGTCACGCCTTCTCTTAAAGCCAAACTGAAGCAGCCCAATGCCACACTAGTAAGTCGCTTTCTCCCTGAGGATCAGTTAGAATTGGGCTGTGCGTTTTCAAAATAATTCATCACATGCCACTCTGGCTTTTACTCACCCTTTTGCTATAATTCAAACCTATGCAAAACCTCGATCAACACATGCAACGGGCCGTTAGCTTTACATCAACAAGGACATCTCGCTCAGGCCGAGGCCCTTTACCAACAGGCTCTTAAACACCACCCCACCCACCACGGCATTCTCAACTTACTGGGCGCCCTCTGTGCAGAACGAGAACATTATGCGCAGGGCATTCATTATCTAGAGCAAGCGATAGCTCACGCCCCCCGACCAGAAGCCTATATTTTCAACCTGGGAGAAGCCCTGTGTCGCAATCAGCAATTTGCCGAGGGCGTTGTGCAGTTTGAAAAGCTACTCTCTACCCCCGAGGCTAAAAAAGCGCATTATGCTCTGGCAAAGGCTTATCAACACCTTAAAAACCATGAGAAAGCCTGTCATCATTATGCTTTTGTCTTAAAGTACGTCAGACCGGCACATGGAGAGTCCTACTACCAATACGGCAAAAGTCTAGAAGCCCTCAAGCGCCAGCGATCAGCCCTGAATAATTATCTACAGGGCGTATCCCACGCGCCGGATCACGCGCCGATGCAGTACGCGCTCGCAAGATTACTGTTTGCCGATAAACAGTTTGAACGGGCAGAACAACACTATCTGAAAACCCTTCAATTGCAACCGGAGCACACTGAGGCCCACCTGCAATTGTGGCGTTTATACGGGGCCTCTGATCAGCACCCTAAAACCGCGGTGCACTGTCAGGCCATCTTAAAAAAGCGCCCGCAGGACGCCACTGCCATGAAGTGGGCCAAAGTGATTAGCGTTCCCCGTCATTCCTCAAAGTATTGCAGAAAAAGAAGAAGCTGTGGACAAGCTTACAGCAAGCCTTAGAAAAAGAGGCCTTCGACTTTAAAGATCTGGATCCTTCATCAGATATGACCTCTTTCCGCCTTACACCATGGCCTATTATGGCTTCAACGATCGGCATTTGCGGGAAACCTTTGCCCACCGCATCATCGAAACCGATGTAATTCCCGAATTAGCTCCGGCAGGAAAGTCCCGTTCACGAGAGCGCATTGGCTTTGTGGTTACAGCGGGTCATGAAGGCGTTTTTATGAAGTGTATGGCCGGTATGATTCAACACCTGCAAAACGACTTTGAAGTCATTGTGGTGTGTATGCAACCCCATGGGCAAAGCATTCTGACCCAGGCAATGCCGCAATGTACCTATTTGTCACTGCCCAGGGATCTTTTAGAAGCGGCTAAAACGCTACAAGCCGCTGATTTTGATCTGCTTTATTATTGGGAGATCGGTACCGATGCCCACAATTACTTTCTGCCCTTTTTTCGCACTGCGCGTAAGCAGGCAGGCTCCTGGGGATGGCCCGTCACCAGTGGTATTCCCTGTGTTGACGCCTTCTTTTCGTCACAATTTTTAGAGCCTGTGGAGGGAGCCAATCATTACACCGAACCCTTGTTACAGGCAAGCCGCCTGCTCACCTACTACGCTCCCCCGCCTGTACCGCAAAACGTCAGTCGTGAAACACTGTCACTCAATCCTGAGCAAAATGTCTATTTGTGTACCCAAAACCTACGCAAAATACAGCCCGAAATGGATCCTTTGCTGGCAGGAATTTTAAAAGAAGATCCACGCAGTCAGATTTTTTTTATTGCAGACAAGCTTCCGGCTCTACACGATCGTTTACAGCAACGGTGGGCAAAAAACAACTTAGATTTAGAGCGACTGCATATTTTACCGCGCATGCCGGTAGCGCTCTATTTACAGTGGGTCAAAGCTGCTGATGTTATTCTCGACACGCCTTGTTATAACGGGGGTGCCAACACCAATTATGACGCCTTTCAAGCGGGAACGCCCGTGGTCACCTTAGCAGGTAAACTACACCGGGCAAGGTACACCACAGCGGCCTATGAGCAAATGGGCTATACCCAATGTGTAACCCACAGTTCAGAAGCCTATATTCAACAGGCCGTAAAAATCACCGGGAATCCTGACTATCGGCGAGAAGTCTCTCAAGAGATATCAAAACGTCGTAGCGCGCTGTTTGAAGACACTGCAGCCGTAAAGGCCTGTGTTCAGCTTATACAAGAATTAGTGAAGTAACGAACACCAGTGACATTCCGCGTGTACCGGCGTGGCCTGAGGGCTAAGTTAACTCGACAAACTGACGGTTGACTTTGATGGCCAGCCAGATAGTAACACCCAAAGCAGGTAAAAATAACAGTTGAATAAGAAGTAGGAACAGGAGCAGGATCGGGCTCTCTAAATACGTTAGCAAGAAAATAAGGCCAACCGAAACGAAGCTGAGCAGATTGCCCAAACGTGCCAGATCAGGACGTTTGCGCTTCATACTATAATAAATAATGGCCCCACCAAAAAGGGGGGAAAGCAGAGAGCAGGCCACCACCAGGCCTTTAAGTAAAGAATCACTCCACGGTTTAGGGTCACTCTCGTTTAATGTGTACATGTATTGATTCTCTTTTCTATATGCTTTCCGAACGTTTTCCAATAAGAAACGATAAAGAAGCTTAGCAGAGACATTTCAAAGATCCAACTCATCTTCACCACCAACCACGCACAGATCTTAGCCTGTATTTAAAGGTTCTCAATCTCGTCACTTACACAATTTTGCGGTATGCTAAAACATAGCAATTATGGCAAAATCACGACAACAGCATGAAACAGCAAAACTGTCCCCTGAACAAGTGGTACAGGACTATGCTGCATTGGTATATAAAATTGCCCATACCCTCTCCCGCCGCACGGTAGATCCGGTAGAGGATCTTATTCAGGTGGGCATGATCGGCTTGTTAGAATCTCACCGGCGTTACGATCCCAATCAGGCCGCTTCTTTTAAGACCTATGCCACGCACTTTGTCAACGGCCATATTCGTCACTATCTCAGAGACCGTCAGCAGTTACTCAAGGGTCCCCGCTCCTTACAGGAACTGACTTATCGAGTACAAATGGCTCAAAAAGAGCTCAAGCAAAAACATAAACGCCTGATCACTCCTGATGATGTCGCCCAACACCTGGGGATTACTGCTGAGCAGGTAGATGATGCGCTAAACTATGCCCGCAAAGCGAAAATGCTCTGGCTCGATCAACGCTACGGAAGCGGGAGTGAAAACGAAAGCCGCACACTCCTCGATACCCTCCCCGATGAAGACGGTGGGCTACAACAGCGCATGGATACCCGCATTTTGATTGATGAAGGCCTACGTCAATTGTCAGAGCTCGATCAAAACCTGCTGAGACTACGCTACTTCGAAGATCTCACCCAGGCGAATATCGCCCGTCACCTCGATATGTCACAAATGGATGTTTGCCGAAAACTCAAACAGGCCGAAAAACGCTTACGCAAGATTCTTTATACACCCACCGACTTGTAAAAGAGTCAATCCAAACTGAACCTACAGGAGAAACCCATGTCTGGACACATGAATGAATGGTTAAACTTAGTCATCCGCTGGATGCATTTGATTGCAGGCATTTCCTGGATTGGTAGCTCCTTCTTTTTTATGTGGCTAGATAGCCATCTGGAAGCCCCACCTCCTGAGAAAAAAGACGTCAGCGGCGAACTGTGGATGGTTCACAGTGGCGGCTTTTATCAGGTAGAGAAATACCGTATCAAGCCCGGCTGGGTTCCCGATAATCTCCACTGGTTTAAGTGGGAGGCTACCTTCACCTGGATCACGGGGTTCTTTTTACTGGGTGTTGTTTACTATATGGGCGGTGCGCTATATCTCATCAATCCTGACTCCACTTTACCCAAAGGGGCCATTATGGCCATTGGATTGCTGTTATTGCCCGTGGCCTGGATCATTTATGATCTATTGTGGAACACCGTGTTTAAACACCAGGCGAAAGTAGGCGGTGCGGTATCGTTTCTACTGACGATGGGAGCAGCCTATGGACTCAGCTATGTGCTCAGCGGCCGGGCGCTGTTTATTCACATTGGCGCCATGTTTGGCACACTCATGGTCACCAATGTCTGGATTCGCATTTTGCCAGCACAACAGCAAATGATTGATGCCACCCTCAAAGGGGAAGTCCCCGACTATTCCAAAGGAGAGCAAGCCAAGCAACGATCGGTACACAATAATTACATGACCTTACCCGTCCTGTTTATGATGATTAGCAACCACTTTCCCAGCACCTATGGCAACACCTACAACTGGGCTGTATTGGCGGGAATGATTCTGGTGGGTGCAGGCATTCGTCATTTTATGAACGTCAAAACGGCCTTTAGCCGCTTTACCCTGAGCGCTGCTATCGCGGGTGCTTTTGGCCTGTTCTTTTATACCGCTCCCCCACAAAATACGCAGGCAGCGAACACTTCGGGTGTGGCACAGGCCAACGTCGTCTCTTTTGCCGAAGTACAAACCATTATGCAAAACCGCTGCATCAGCTGTCACGCCCAACAGCCCACCGATGAAGTGTTTAAGGTGGCGCCCCTCGGTGCCATGTTCGACACTCCCGAACGCATTAAGGGCTATGCTGACAAGATCAAAGCCCGTGCAGTGGACGCCAAAACCATGCCCCTGGGAAACAAAACAGGCATGACTGACGCCGAGCGGGCCACGCTGGGGCTGTGGATTGACCAGGGTGCCAATATTGAAGCAAAATAACCGGAGGCTGCTCTAGGGGGTTGTGGCTAGCAACTCACACAAACGCTGCTGGGCCTGAATAGCGGCTCCATAACTTGTGAAGTGATTCATCAAAAAGGAAAAGATGATCACTTCATTTTTTTGCGTATACACATAACCCGACAGTGCGGAGACCCCGTTAATAAAACCGGTTTTGGCGCGTACTCGCCGCTTAAGCAAGGGCGTATTCATGCGTTTCCGAAGGGTTCCGTCCACCCCAGAGATGGCCAATGAACCCATAAAGTCCACACTCACGTCAAATTGCTGGAACATATACTCCAGCACACGGCTCAGCGTCGTCGCCGTCAGACGGTTGAGTGGCGAGAGGCCAGAGCCATCGGCAATAACCATCGGCGTATTGGGGTCAATACCCACCTGACTGATCAGAAAACGTTCTTTAACGACCTGCGCCCCTTTTTGTGCCGTTCCCGGAGCGCCCATAAAGTTCGCGCCCATAAACTTCAGCAAATTTTCAGCAATGAGATTGACGCTGTCTTTGTTTAGCTGGGTCACAATATCTTTCAGGGGGGGAGACAGCGTAGAGGCGAGAATACGGGCGCCTGCAGGGGTGTTGCCTTTGAGCAATTTACCCTGAAACTGAATACCCTCTTGCTTGAGCATGGACTGCGCGACGTTGCCCACGTACAAACCGGGTTTATCTAAGTTAATGCGCTCACTTTCGGTGCGCCCCCGAACGTTGACCTGACCAGAGACAACAATTTGATTGCGATTATTAACCCACTGTCGAGAAATTTTAAGGCGGGTTTGCCCACTGCCCGTACGGGTTTTATTGACCACATCAAAAAACGTATTGTCTGGCTTTAAGCGCACATTCGCGGCCTGCCCCATTTGACCGGGTTTCACCTGGACTTCAACGGTGTTTAAATTGAGCGAAAGCGCTGAAATACGCGCGCTATAAGCGGCTGCGCCGTAGGTTTCTTTCCAGCCTTTCCCACGGGTTTCAGCATCAAAAAAGGAATCATCTACGTATAAATTACCGGCGATGCTTTCTACCCCCGCAAAGCGAAGCTCCTGGACCAGCTCTCCGAGGCGATCATCGTTAAGCACAGGATCCCCGTAGCCTTTAAGATAAAGATCTCCCCGCAAAACGCCGCTTCGCACACTCGCATTGCTGTACAAGGTGGTTTTAAAGCGAAACTCGGGCTTCAGTAGGTGCAGTGCCGCCGCTGAGGTAATCACTTTCATATTTGAAGCAGGCATCAATGCCTTATCTGCATTCTGCTCAAACAACACCTGCCCTGTTTTCATTGAAACCATACGTACTGCTGTGTTTTGAGAAGATAAACCCGCCTGATTGAGAATCTGTTGCGCTGTACTGGCGTTAAAAGCCTGAGCAGGAAACGCAAAAAAAAGCGAAAACGAGCAAAGTAGAGCGCACAGGGAAGTCATTGAGGGGTTTTTCTTAAAGAAATGTAACACGGAGCCTCCACTGAGCCATCAAGATTGTTAGAATTATAAGTCAAATTCGTTGTGTTGCGTTCACATGTGATTCATTTACGTAGAAAAAACACGGGTTTAACGTATGATAAACGAGACCGACTTATCAAAAGTTTGTTAAACTCACGATTTGATGTTAAATTGTAGAACAGCAGGTTTTTTTAAAAAACCCAAGCACCTGTTGATGGCGAGGTAATTTCATTTGGCTAAGGATAATCCGCTGCAATCGTTACGGTTTTCCAGCGCGCGTCCTCTGACTTCAGAGGATCTTAAAGCCCTTTATTATATTCACGATCGTGTTGCACAAACGTTAACGGAGATATTATCCGCTGAACCAACGTCTGCAGCAACATGGCAAGTGATTAGTGTTGAGCAAAATCCGTTCCAGAAAATTTTGAGAAAGTATCCCCGAGACTCTGTCTGGTCTCTGTTGGGATTCGGAGAATCATTGGTGGGCGGCGTCGCTCTCGTGATCGAAAAAGAATCCGTTATTTCTATGGTACGTCAGGCCGGTGCAGATCTTGCCCCGGAGTCAGAAGACGAAATAACCGAGTTCGAGTTGGGGCAAATTGACAATCGCATTCAGCAATTTTCTGAGGCGTTCTCTACCATTTGGGGAGAATACCACCCCCTCAGCTTACAATTGGCAACGTTTCCTAACACTCCTACCATTGATGAGTTCCGCAATTTATTAATGGGTCTGAATACAGAAACGCCCTGCATTACCATTACCTTCCAGGTGAGCATGATTGCTCGCGAAGTTCAAAAAGCGTCCCTGATCTTCCCGCAGCCCTACCTGGCACCGCTCTACCATGTTTTGCAATCTGTGAATGAAACCATGGTAGAAGAGGGCGACTTTGAACAGGTCCAGTCTCGTATTGGCATGGTGGACGATATCACCACACCTGTGATTGTAGAACTTGGTAAGACCCGAATGAGTTTTTCGGACATTCAGAATATGGAGTTCAACGACTTCATTATTTTGGAACAAACCATTGATGCCCCACTCAATGTAAAAGTCGGCAAGGAAACCCAAATGAAGGGCTCTCCAGGAACCACCCCGGACGGCCGTTATCTTGCCGTACAGATAATAGAATCATAAAACAAGAGAGAAAAGAGTTGCTGACCTATGTACCAGCATGATTCGTCTTTGGACGACTTGTTGCGTCGGCCCATGCAAATGGCCACAAACGACGACGATTACGAATACGAATACGATGATGAATACGACGAGGAAGAGGATGATCTCTTCGGCTCTGACGTGCTTGAAGCTGCAAAAGCTGAGCGCGAGGCCGAAGAAAATGCAGCCGAAGCCTTTGCAGCCTCTCTTTTGGGTGGACACCCAGAAAATGAGACTGAAGAGGAAGAGGTGCTTGCCGCTCCTGAGCCTCCCCCCGAACAAAGCAAACTCTTTTTAAGAAGTGGTATCCACCGGAATTTCGTTGGATATGGGGGCATTATCTTAGCGGGTTTAGTTTCTCTATCTCTTCTTGTTTTATTTGGTTTACGTGCAGGCCTAAGCTCTGTTATGTGGTTATTCACACTGGGGTTGGTGGTAGGACTCGCACTCTCTGTCTATCATCTTGTTTTTATCACCAGCAACTATGACCAGTTCACGGTCGGTTTAAACGTTCGTCGTTTCTTCCGCTTTGTGCCTGAACTGCTCACCATTTCAGTGGTTTTATTGGGTATTACATTCTGGAACATTTCAGGTATGGCGACGGGCAATCCGTTTACCTTATCGGGTAAGCCCTTGAGCTCTGACAAAGTCTCCCGTTTATTCGAAGAAAACCAGGAAGAAACGGTATTTTCCTCATTTAAGCAGGCACAAATTAATAGAGAAAACGCCCAGAACACCATTGGTGGCTCAGTCGCTGCTGCCGGTGCTCAAGAGGGCAACAATCTGAGTGAGTATGTTAAAGAGCCTGTGGCCGGCGCGGCCGCAGCAGACATTGTCAACACACTTCCTGCCGACGCTATCCCTTCTGCACCCACAGAAAACAATAGTGAGTCTCCGCTAAGTAACGACGATCCCATTATCAATAGTGCCTTCTTAGGCGGAGCTTTATGTGCTGCCCTGGGATATGCTTTTATTGTCGGTATTGCCGGTGCGCTCTTTGGCTTACTGAGACAATTTGACACGCCATTCTCCGAAACCAAGCAAGAAATCTTCAACATTGAAACCGGTGAAGTCACCACCAATGTGCAAAACAAAGCACCGATTATGAAGCCTGTAGATCTTATTTACCGTGCTTTCGTCGGACTCTTTTATGGCTCCTCGGTCGGCTTCTTGCTCGGTGCTGCGGTGATTCTGCCACTGAATATACTCTTCAGCGGTCTGCTCACAAACGACAACGTGCGTCCACTATTGCAAAGCCTGGGACTCTCAAATGTTCCAGATATGGCTTTTAGTAATGGATTAACCGTTGCCGGTATCATGGTTCCCCTCGTACTCATCATGGTAGCCAAGCTTTCTCCTCAGGGCATGTCCATGAGTGAGTCGGTTATTTTAGACCAGTACGTCATTAAACCTACCGGCCGCTTCATACCTGCGGATCAGCTTGTTGGCGGAAATCTTCCCAATCCTTCCATTGTTAACTTTGGTGGCATGGGAATGATTATTCCTGATGATGAGTTGGAAACCGAACTGGCCAATGATCGTCTGATGGATGAACTGGCGATGGAAGACGATAACCTGACGTCTGAAATTATTGAAGAATTTGGTCGGGATTTCGAAAGTGTCTTTGGTATCGATACCCGCGAACTGATTACGCAACCCAAAGGCGGCCGTCAAAGCAGCTTTGTGGATCGCAAGCAGTTGGCCACCGCCCTTGATGAGTCCTTTGGTGAGCTGGGTAATGTTCCTGTGGAGGTTTCCGCAGAGCTAGGCCAGGCGACTCTGGATATTACGGAGTGGCTTAACCTTAAAGTAGGAACCCTTGTCTTGCTGGACAAACCTGCAGACGAAGAAATCGACATCCTGTTTAACGGGGTGCGTAAAGGAAAAGGACAGCTTATTGTGTCAGAAGACTCACTGGCTGTTCAAGTATCCAACACCAACTTTCAGCGCCAGAATGGCAATGGAAGTGGAGCAATTATATAAAGCGTGATCCAAAAGAGGAGGCATTCACCCGTGGGAGATTTACAAACCCCTAAAGCCAGCCGTAAAATGACGGTTAGCCCTGTAAAATTTGCACCGCTTGTGCGAGATTTACCAACATCAGCAGTCACCGGTGTTCTCGGTAATCTGGAGCTGGTCAAAGACGTAAAAATGGACGTTACCGTTGAACTCGGTCGCACCAATTTACCGTTAAAAGAAGTATTACAACTGGAAGACGCATCGGTGATTAAACTGGATCGTCTCGCCGGAGAACCTGTTGATCTACTCGTCAATGGACGTCTCATCGCCCAGGGCGAAGTCGTGGTTATTGGAAATAACTTCGGTGTCAAAATCACTCGCGTTCACAAGCCTCAGGGCAGCCAGAACGTCAATGCGGGCATGGGTGACGATATGATGATGGATACCGGCTTTGATGACGGTGGCTACTAAGCTCTGACATGGAACCCTTTCACTTCGATTACTTAGGCTACATGAAAAACATGATTTTTCTCGTCATTTTGATGGGAATTCTGGCCTATGTTCTGGTGAAGTTAAAAACCCGTGACAGCACACCGACCAATAGTAAGCTGGCTCTGGGTATTGGTCATTTATTTGCCACACCCACTCAGCGCCAGAATACCAACCATATCGAGGTTCTCGAAAAAAAAAGTTTAGAGCCTCGAAAAAACGTTTATCTGGTGAGAGTTTTTGGAGAGCAATACTGGCTAATCGGCACCACCGAAACCCAAATTGAATCCCTCGCCCAATTAAAGGCTCCAGGTCATCAACCTGAGTCCCAACAACCACAAGAACAAACCAATGCGTTTGCGGATTATTTGACTAAAAATGAAGCATCTTAAATGGATTAAAATAAGCGTCTTTTTTGTAGCCCTGGGGCTACTTATTTGGGGTATGAGCGATTTCATGCCGGCTTTAGCACAGAGCGCGGTGGGTAACTCAGGTCCCCTACCCACAACGCCTGTACCAGCCATTCAGTCCACAGGGCTTTTAGATACGATCGACCTGCGTCAGCCCATGAAGCTTTCTGAGCTGGGCTCACCTCTGCAATTGATTGTATTTATGTCCATGCTGACCATTTTGCCTTTTCTGTTTATCATGACGACATCGTTTATTCGCACCGTCATTGTCATCAGCTTTTTAAGAACCGCGATGGGAACCCAAACCAACCCGCCCAACCAGGTGGTCATGGGCATCGCGATTTTTTTAACACTCTACACCATGTCGCCGGTATGGGACAAAATCAATAATGACGCCATTGTGCCCTATTTAGACAATACCATCACCCAATCCATAGCCGTTGAACGGGCCATTACCCCCCTGAAGACCTTTATGCTCAAGCATACCAGCCAGCAGGAGCTGGGGTTCTTTATTCGTCTCGCCAATCAGAAGCAGCCCCAACGCCCATCAGATGTCCCTCTTCAAGTGGTCGTTCCTGCCTTTATGGTGTCTGAGTTGACCACCGGCTTTAAAATGGGCTTTGTGCTATTCCTACCATTCTTAATTATTGATCTAGTGGTCGCCAATACACTCCTGGCATTGGGGATGATGATGTTATCCCCGGTTACGATTTCGCTTCCCTTTAAAATTCTGGTATTCACCCTCGCTGACGGCTGGTTCTTGATTTTGCAAGCCCTCGTCACCAGTTTTAGGATTTAGTAACCTACTATGTCACAATCTCTTATTCTCACCCTGGGTCAAGAAGCCGTTACGCTGATTGTACTCATGTCATTGCCCATGATTTTGACAGCGATGTTGGTGGGTTTGACCGTCAGTATTTTACAGGCGGTCACGCAGATTCAGGAACAAACCCTCAGCTTTGTACCCAAAACCATTTGTGTATTTCTCATGCTGCTGCTGGTTAGCCCCTGGCACTTAAGTACCTTAGATCAATATATGCGGCATTTGTTAAACAATCTTCCTGCCTATCTCGGGCGATAAACCGTGGATAATATTGTACTCACGCTCGCCCATTATGTGCCGATCTTTATGCTCGTGGTGGCACGCACCATGGCCCTTACGATTCAGGCTCCCTATTTAGGCACTCAGACCGTCCCCGGCATGGTGCGCGTAGCCATTGCCCTTTCGCTATCCTTCTTTTATCTTCTGGGTAATCCCAATCTCCCCATGGAACTCCCGGCCACATTACTGCCTTATATTCTTATGCTCATTCAAGAGTTTTTAGTGGGGGTACTGTTTGGCTTTAGCGCCAGTATTATTTTATTGGCCATTCAGGCCGGTGGAGAAATTATCGACGTACAAATTGGTTTAAGCATGGTGTCTCAATTTAACCCGCAAACCAAGGCGCGTACGACGGTTATTGGTAAGCTCATGTATCAGTTGGCACTGATTGTTTTGATTTCTTCTTATGCTCACTTGTTCATGCTCAGGGCTTACTTCAAAACCTTTGAGATTATGCCCATTGGCACCTTTTCTTTTGGGTCTAATATGGCGCTAGCAGAGCTGATTAAAATTACTTCACAATTGTTTGACCTCGGTGTTCAGATCGCCCTACCGATTATTATTGTTATTTTTGTTGTAGACTTTGGCCTGGGAATGATGAACCGTGTTGCTCCACAGATCAATATTTTAGAACTTAACTTCGCTCTGAAACCGACGACAGGCGCACTGCTGATTACCGTTATTTTTTCCACGCTATTATCGGTCATGGAAGATTTCTCTTACCGAATGTCGGCCAATGCTCAAAATGCCGTAACCGCCGCTGCCGAGGGTATTCGTTATCAACAGCAAAATGAAAATGCGCGCTTTAAAGCTCAACTCGAAAATGAAGGGGTTCCCGAAGGCTTCCCCATCTTTAAAGGACTTCCCGATCGTGGGCCGATTGCCCCCCCAGCAGGTACGCTAGAGCCCTCCACATCACCGGGACTCAATGAGTAATTGTCGTGATGCGATACCGTCTACCCAACGATAGCAATGGCCCGCAGAACCGATTTAGTAAAGCGAAGCTTATCGGCTCCAAGTGGACCGCCCTCCCCCTTCAGCAAGAACGCTCTGGCGTCCCATATAAGCACTTTGTGGTCTTGGGCTGGCATGAAAGAGAACGGGGAAAACAATCGGAAATTATTGAGATCGAAGCGGTCTTAACCCGACAGATCTATGAAATAAACGTGAAGGCCTTAAAAAATGCTGAGCACTGGAAGATAGGCTGGCACTAACACAGCGGGCAAAAGCAAACACCAGACGCAAAAAAACCTCCGGCTACTCCGGAGGTCAAAGGGGGGGATTTAATACAAGTACCGTGGGAGGGACTTGAACCCTCACGTTCGTAATGAACACTAGAACCTGAATCTAGCGCGTCTGCCAATTCCGCCACCACGGCATAGAAGGCAGTATATCAGTAGCGTTTCATGCGTGTAAATGCCATTGCCACCCTTTTTTTAGCATTTTTTAATTTCGGTTTTACAGTATTTTATGCCCTGTTACGCTAAAGTGCTCCGCGGAGGTAACCATGTCCCCTTTTTATTGTCCCCCCCCTTTAGGACAACTACTTAAGCCTGCCCTTGGCCGAAAAATCACCCAGAAAATCGTCGGAAAACTCGCCGCTCAACCGCTAAGCATCCGTTTAGATATGTATAACACCTACAGTCCTCCAGAAACCGTTTTTATTCGCGGACGCGCGCTGGAAAAAAAGCCAACGGACGTTCCCCTCGAAATTGCTGACTCCTGGTGGGTCAATTTAAAACGCACCTGGCATGCCCTGGAAAGCGATGAAGTCATCGACTTAGATGTAACGATTAACTTTCAGGGACAAGACTATACAGTACGCACCGATAATGAGGGACTTTTTGAGCTGGAAATAACGCCAGAGCACCCCCTTATACCGGGCATTTATCCGGTCACGGCACACTTACCCGAAAACGCCTTTCACAAGGCACGGCCCAGCACGGCCGAGGTTTTTATTCTTCCGACGCAATACGCTTCTTTAGGAGTTATCTCTGATATTGATGATACGATCCTGCAGACCCAGGTCACCCGTCGGATGAAAATGCTCAAAGCACTCTTGTTCAGCAATGGACTTACCGCGAAAGCGGTACCGGGCATGGCCAGTATTTATAAGAGCCTACAGCAGGAGGGATTTGGCTTCCATTACCTTTCAGGAAGCCCGATTAATTTACATCAGCGCTTGCGCTCATTTATAAAGCATCAGGGATTTCCAGAGGGCTCAATGGATCTTAGGCATTGGGGCCTTGGAGCGGGTACTGACGCGATTCTTTCTTCGAGCACTTATAAGCTACAGCGCCTACAAAAGCTATTACAACGCTTTCCTAAGCGCCAGTTTTTACTGGTGGGTGACAATGGTGAAAAGGATCCTGAAATTTATGCAACGATACAGAAAACCTTTCCCAAACAAGTGTTGGGCATTGCCATTCACAACGTTAATGGTGCCTCAAGTGAGGATCCTCGATTTAAAGAAATGACGTTATTTACGCAAAGTCACGAACTCGAACGCTATATCACGTCGATTAAAGCGTCTCTTCCGCTATTACAAAAGGCGCCAGCAAATCCATCACAGAACCCTTCTGCCTGAGGTATTCTTTATCGCAGTCTCGCCCACTACGAACGGCTTCTCGGTACAAGGCAGCAATAGTTCGATTATTTAAAACACCCGCTTCGCCACCAGCTCCCCAGCACACCAGATTAAACATGCGCTGAGGGCCAACAGCATGTACACCGGCCCAGTTGTTGCTTAGGCCTGAGCGATAGAGATCAAAAAATTTAACACCGGCAAGTACCGCCGCCCGTGAAGGAGCGCCGCCTTCAATAAGAAGCACCGTAGCCAGTGCGTCAGCGGCATCTTCTTCTCCCCCCAGAATAGGCAGATCAAATTGATCGATCAAGGCATGGCCCAACTCGTGTAAAAAAATAAAACGAAAAACCTCCAGCGCGTCCTGGGGATTAAACTGTTCTTGTAAACTGCGATACATTTCATAACACATGCCAATGGTAGAGGTCGCCGGTCGATAATAGGCATTGGCAAAACCACAATCCTGAAAAACAGCTTGTACATCACCTTTCGGAAAGAGATAGCGCGCATTGAGCGCCTGAGTCAGCGATTGTCCCATGGACTCCAAATCGCTGACCACTTCTTCACCATAGGCTTGAGGTTTCCATTTGCACACGAAAGCGGCCGACACTTTGCGCTTTGAGACGCTGACCGGTCACGGAATCAAACTGTGCAGGCACGATAGCTTGACAAGCGATAAGCAGAAGACACAAGCTCGCGATCAGTAGACGCGAAACAAACCGAAAACGCTGTTTCATGAGAAACGCTCCTTGTCGTCACAGATTAGTAGTACACGCCGGCCTGAGACTGAAACAAAAACAGGCAGGCAGCCGCTATTGCTAAGCATAAACCAGAACCTAAAGTTACCGTCAAGCATTGTTTAAAAAGAGAAGCCTCTGCAAGCGGCTTAAAACGTAATACCCAAGGCGAGAAAAGTGCCAAAAGCCCCACCAGCGCCACGTAAGAAAGTGAAGCAAACACCAGCATATTCAACCAAAGCATCAGCAATAACCAAACGTTGATAATGACGGTGCCTTTTATGTCTGGCGCATCAGCGGCAGAACGGTGAAGCCAGTGAAACAACCACAGGGCTTGAACCACCAGCAAAAACAAAGCCTGTTGCGCAAGACTGGCACTACTGCTCAACACAAAAATAACGGCGCTCCCCAAACTGGTGACTGCCATAACCACGGGCCAGAGTAGCGCCTTTTTTTCAGAAGGTATAGCGCTTTGCAATACGCGATTTATGCCCAAAGGCAAGAGCCCCATAATGACCGACACCGCCAATGAAAAGGCAATGGCCTGTATCATCGACCATTCGTATTGTCGCAAAGGGCCCGTTAATAAATAGGCATACCCACCACTTAAAAGCACCAGCATGACGCCGCTGGGCCAATAGGCCAGCATCGCGAGCACGGGCAAGCTATATACCCACCATAGGCTAACGTCAACGGGAGGAAAGCCCGGCAGGAGCTCTTGATACATATAAGCGTAGCCCCCCCAAAAGCCCACGAGAGTGGCGACACTCAGGGGAAATGAGCGTCTGCGGCTTTTTTGAAACAAAGGAAGACTGAATAAGCCATAGCAAAAGCCACCGCACAGCAGTACGCTGCCTAAGGAAAGCAGCATACTCCATACAATGGCCATGAGAGTGCCCCGAATCTATACCGAGACTACTGTTTTATGCCTTCAAAAGCCAACATAATGTCCACTTTGTCACTCAAACCATTGGGCAGCATATATTTCATACCAAAGTCACTGCGATTAATCGACAGGGTCGCTTCGCCACCCATGCGGTATTCACCCTGCATGCCTTTGCCTTCACCGGTTTTCATCAGTTTAAAGGTGATGGGCTTGGTGACTCCGTGCATGGTCAAATTGCCCAATACTTCATAAATATTGGCCGATAGTTTCTTTACCTTGGTACTTTTGAATTCTAGCGTGGGGAATTTACGGGCATCAAAGAAATCAGGACTTTTTAAGTGCTCGTCGCGCTTGGGGTGATTGGAATCAATACTGGCGGTGGGAATAACCACTTGAACACGGCTGTTCTCTGGATTTTTTTCATCCATCATCACCATGCCCTTCATTTCTTTGAAACGGCCATACTGAAAGCCGACATCTAAATGTTTGATTTTATAAATGGCGTGGGAATGTACGGTATCAATTTCATAAGTATCTGCCGCAAGAGCCGCTGGAGAAAGCATCACAGCAAACAGCGCTGTGTGCAGAAGGGTTTTTAAACCGGTTTTAAGTTTCATTTTTTATTTCCTTTTGAATTTTTTACTTTAATATTAAAATAATTCAATATTTTTACTATAATACGCCTTTAGACACCATTCGTCAAATCTTATTTTGCAATCCCCGCAACAGGTCGCTTAGGCAATACAAGAGCAGCACACTGTGAAGTGTCCAGCATCCGTTACGTACCCAGTTGGTACTCACCAGAAGTTGGTGCGCATGAGCATCAAACCCCATGGACAAACGCTGATGCTGGGGTACAGATAAAACAAAAGTAGAAGCCCATGTGCCCACCGTTAATGCCGCCCCCACCCAGAGCATCCAGAGCGGCAGAAAAGTGGGCGGACGCCAGAGCAAGAAAAAGGCCGTCAAGAGTTGCGTCACCATAGGGGGGAGCACAACCCAGGTGATCCAGTAACTATGGGCAGCCTCAAAAGCAACAAAGTTTTCTGGACTGACCCGGTTAAACAAAGGATAATGCACCAGCTGAATCACCCAAATGACTCCGGTCATAAAAAGGGTGGCCCCCAGATGCAAAATAAACGCGCTGCTCCCACTCATACGGCAACTCCTGCCGATTTCAGGCACGGCCTGGGCCATTAAGCGGCCTGCTTTCATGGCGCCTTGAATAGAGCCGGTTTCGGTATGGTCACCGCCCACCACAATACCAGCACTGGTGTGCCCCGGTGTACGGGAAGGTTGAGAAAGTAAAGGCGGGTTCTGTACGGGTAAGCTGTGAGGCAACCACATATCTTCGAGTAAGGTCCAGTCACAGGGACGACCGAACCAACGGTGCATTTGCTCCCGCACGGCGTCGATGAGCATTTCCTGGGGCCACTGGGCCGCATCGCCTAAAACACTTAAGCTGAGCAGATGCTGTCCTGACGGTGCGTAAGCGGCAGACACCAGGCTTAAGTTCACAAGATTATTCACGGGCCCTTTGCCCTCTCCATTTAACACCAGCACCGGTCGATCCACCGGCGACTCTGCACTGGCAAAGTAGAGCGTGCGGCTGCCGTGAAACTGGCGCGGCTGCATTTTAGCTCCCAATAATTGCTGGGCTTGAAAAGCATCAGTAGCCACCACGAGCTGACGGGCTTCGCAATCCAGGGTAAGCCCTTCTCTCTGTAAGCGCAACTTGTGCCATTGACTGCCGCCATCTCCCTGAGAGACTAACGCTGTCACCCTGCAATGGTAAAGCATTTGCGATTCGGGAATCCACCGTGCCAATTGAAGCGGAATCTGCTGCATGCCTTTGGCGGGGATGACAGCCCGCCCTTCGGCAAACATTTTCATCACAAAATACAGCATATATGAGCTGGTACTAAGACTCGGGTCTAAAAAGACGCCACCTAAAAACGGCTTAAAAAACTGTTGAATAAAGGCATCTGAGAAACCCCATTGTTGAAGACACGCCAACGTAGACGTTTCGCGTCCTTGCCATAGCTGCTCAAGACTGCGCATTTGCGTATAAGAGCGCAAGGCCAAAACCCTTACTTTATCGAGGGGTGTTCCCACCTGGGCCAGAGCGGTAGACAAGAAGTCCTGGGGTTTACGGAGGGGATCGCCCAAAAGTACAGGCCCCTGATCCCGCATAATTTGTGCCCCCGGATAAAAAGCCTTGAGGTGCAGAGCATCATAGTCCAACCACCGTTGTGGCTCAGGGTAGGCTTCTAAAAAGATCTGAAAGCCCCGATCCAATAAAAAACCGGCTTTGTTTTGCGTTCGCACCCGACCTCCCGGCTCGCCTTCGGCTTCCACCAACAAAAAATCGTGGCCGACTTCTTGCAGGGCGCGGGCGCAGGTCAGTCCGGCCAGGCCGGCTCCGATAATGAGGGTCTCTGTTTTCATAAAGATTAGCTTTCTAGTCATTCGTCTCTATCATGATATATCGCGTTCAGGGTTTGCTATCCTGAGAAGTATGGATAAGCTTTCTGACCCTTTAATTTATGTCGGTGACACCCTCAAGTGGTTACCCGAAATCCCCGATCAAAGCATCGATTTAATTTTCATAGATCCACCCTACAATATTGGCAAGGATTTTGGCCAATGTAAAGACCGTTGGACATCAGCGCAAGCCTATCTGGACTGGTGCTACCAATGGATCGATCTCTGCCTTCAAAAACTGGCCCCCAACGGTAGCTTATATCTCATGTCAGCGACACAATACATGCCCTTTTTTGATATCTACCTCCGCGATAAAATTCATATTCTCTCTCGCATTGTGTGGTGCTATGACAGCTCCGGCCGCCAGGCCAAAAAGCATTACGGATCTCTCTATGAGCCGCTTTTACACTGCGTTCGCGATTCTAAAAACTACGTCTTTAATAGCGATGACATTAGCGTAGAAGCCAAAACCGGCGCGCAACGCAAGCTGATTGATTACCGCAGCAAGACACCACGGGTCTACAACACCACCAAAGTACCGGGCAACGTTTGGAGCTTTCCTCGGGTACGCTATAAAATGGCCGAATATCGTCCCCATCCGTCACAAAAACCGGAAGCTCTCCTGGAGCGTATTATTCTCGCCAGCAGCAACCCGGGTGACCGTGTATTGGACCCCTTTGCGGGCACTTTTACCACCGCCACGGTCTGTGCGCGCTTAGGGCGATGTTCCATCAGCATCGAGCAAGAAGATACCCATGTGGAAACCGGTAGAAAACGCCTCACCGAGACCTTAAACAAAACCGGTGAAGGGGCTTGTGTCGTCCACCGTTGGAAGGTATAAATATTTGTGGTAATGTAGAAACTTACACGGTCAGAACCTGTGAGCCCACCCAAAGAGGATAGACAATGTTACAGGCCGAACTTGAGCACCAATTTCATCATGCCATGCAGGCCTATGTATCAGGCCAACTGGAGCAAGCTGCAGAACAGTTTTCTCAAATTACACAACAATGGCCGACCTGCGTGGAAGCCTGGTTTCAACGGGCCGAAATTGCAGAACAGCAGCATAACTTCACCGACGCCATTAGCTATTACGAGCAGGTGCTCGAACGGCAGCCAGATATTCAAGAAGCGTGGTTTCGATTGGGAACTATCGCCGCGCAACAACAGGCCGAAACCCTGGCGATTAAATACTGGCAACAGGCCCTCTCCATTAACTCTGATTATGCCGAAGCCCATCTGCATCTGGGACTTCTGTATGCCCAACAAGAAGCACCCGATGCGCAAGCCGCCGCAACAGCACACTTTGCGCGCGCCTGCACTCTATCGACAGATCTTCTGGCCTTGCTTTCTTTGGCGCGCACCCTGCTCTGGCAGAACCAGCACCGGGTCGTCGCCCCGCTTTTAAACACCGTTTTACAACACCTGAGCGCCCAGCCGCAGGAGCTAACCCAGCGGGAGCAGTGGATTGATGCCATCGCGCTGGGCCTACAATTGGCCCATGAGCAAAGAGATGATGATCGGGCCCTCGCACTTTTAAACACATCGGGCCCTCCGTCTGAGCTCTCTCAGGCCTTAAAGCCCCTCTATTTATCTTTAGAAGCGTCCCCTGAAGTACAGCAGTCCTTCAAAGAACATCTGCAACAGCAACCGCCCATCGAAGGCCTCAGTCTGGCGCAAGCCCCCCGTTTATTGGCCTGGCAAAAATATGGGTTACAGCCTGTGGTGAACGCATATCTGCTGGGCACACCCGCTTCTTCCCTTGCTCCCACTGCGCCAGACCTTCCCGTTCACCAACATCCGAGACTGAATCTCGTTTGCGTTATGCATGAAAGCGCGTTGCCCTTGTGGCCACTTTATTTGCAACACCTGCGCAGCTTACCGAACCGCACCTGGCAAATTCACGTGGTGCTTTGCCATGCTCTGGCCGTACCCATGGACGGACTAAAAGCCGAAATACATAGAGCACAACCCAGCCATCTGCCCACCTTATTGCAAAAAATCTCAGCAGATCTTTTGCTACATGCTGGCGCAGATCGCCAGAGTACAGCGGTAGAAACGGCGCTCGCCTGCCGTATCCTGAAAAAGCCCTCTTTAAGCTGGACGCTTTATGGTGAAAATGAATTGATCTGGCAGGACACCCCTGCAGACCCCTGCTTTACCGGCACCTTGCTTTTAAAATCAGGACAAGACCCGCTGCAAAATGCGCTACACTTACACCGTTGGAGTGTTTACCTTCAGCACCACTTACGCCACGCCCCGGGCGTTTAAAACATAAAGGACACTTTGATTATGGCGACCCTTGCTGCAGCCCGTATACCGCTCGATTTCTTCCAGGCTTTACAACACAACCATTATGATAAAGTATGGACACTCCTTTCCCGCCGCAGTCAAAGCGTCATTGTGCGTTTACTGGCCCAAAATCTCACCCACGACACCATCTCAAGCTTAGAAATCGCCTTTGCCGGCGCCAAAGAGCCGGCCATTACCTACTGGAAACACTTTGCAGAATCTCTAGATCTCAACCAGTGGATCCAACAGCAGTATCAGTCCCTGGCTGAATCCGAAGGGGAAATTTTGGTCAAGTGCTCCCCATCAGGGGTACACCTGCGCATGATTCAAGAAACCAACGGCTGGAAGTTTGGCTATATCGAAACGTTTATGGATGCCAACTAGGACAGATGCAATCTCACCTCTATAGTGCTTACCTGGAGCTGATAAAACGTTCTCTGGGCGATTTTTTATACGATAGTGACGCGGCCCGAAGGCACCACTTTCACCCCTATACCTATACCCGCTTACATACCGGTGAAAAAGTAACCCTGAACGATTATGAAGCTTTAAAAGCAGAAGGCTTAATTGACTCTCAAAACGCCCATACGCTGATCGGCTTAAAACGCATGGGGCAGCTACAAACGGCCATTGAAACCTTAGAACGCGAAGGGGTTACGGGCGACCTTTTAGAGGCGGGTGTACTGCGAGGCGGTGCCTGTATTTTAATGCGCGCTGTACTCAACGCTCTGCAAAACACCCAAAGAACCGTTTGGGTCGCCGACTCCTTTCAGGGCTTTCCTGAGGCTGAGCTGGCGGCGCACGGCATTGAAAACCCTGAAGAGTTTAATCGCCAGGCCGCCAGCCTGGCTGAGGTTAAAGCCCTGTTTGCGCGCTATCAGCTGCTCGATGATCAGGTGCGTTTTCTGCCCGGCTTTTTTGAAGAAACCCTGGCGGAAGCCCCTGTCAAAAACCTGGCTTTGCTCAGGCTAGACAGTGACTTTTATGACTCTACCGCCTGTACCCTGAAATATCTTTACCCCAAAGTAGTGACCGGCGGCTTTGTGATTATTGATGATTACTATATTTTTGAAGGGTGTCGGCGGGCCGTCAGAGAATACCGCAGCGCCCACCAGATTAAAGCCCCCGTGGAGCGCATTGATGCCGCAGCGATTTTTTGGCGCAAAGAAGCTCATAAAACCGCCTAAAAGGACTGTAAAAAGGCCTTTTGAAGTCTTTTTTATTTGAGAAAAAACCGATAGGGTGAAAGAGTACCTAACGCTAAACACAAAGGAACTCTCCCGATGAAATTAAACCATCACTTTACCCTCACCACTTGCATACTCGTGCTTTCAGCCACACCCGGCCTCGCACAAACACCATCGTCAGCACCCCCTGATTTTAAAATCGCAGCGGCAGAAGACATTAGTCTACAGCCCATGGGCACCATAATTCTAAACGATCGTCGTTTAACCCGGTTTCGAGACCTGGTACATCGGGCAAAGCTAGAAAGTATTCTCAACGCCCAGGGAGCTTTTACGGTCTTCGCACCCATTAATGCAGCGATTACCAACTTACCTGACAAGACACAGAAGTTATTAAAGGAAGACACCCAGTACCGTAAAGCATTTATTATGTCTCACGTTTTCCCAGGAAAAATGACCAGTGATTTTTTAAAGAAAACCGATGCGATTCGATCCCTATCCACGCGAGAGGTTTTGTTGACTAACGACAAAAACGAGTTTCTTATTAATAACTTTCCACTGGTGACTACCGATATTAATGCCAGTAATGGCGTCCTTCATATTGTATCGGGATCTTTGTTGCTGGAATAAGTGGGAACGAAGCGGAGGAGTTTACAGTCTTGCCAGAGGCCGGGTGCTATACTGAGCTTAGATCTCCAGACAATGCCTCTGTCTGCTGTAAAAAAGGATTTCTCTATGTTAAAACAAGCTCAAATGCTTTGCTCTGGCTTGTGTGGTGCCCTACTCTGGAGTATGGCACTGCCCCTCTGGAGTTGCCCCCTTAACCCCACCAGCATGACGCAAATCTTTGAATCCACGCCCATGCTAGAGCAACGAAGCCAGCTTCCGGGACGCTGTGACTACTCCTGGGCAAGAGAAGATCAAGCCCAACTTCAAGCAGCCAATGCAGCCTCGCTTAAGCAAGGTGCAGGAAAAGACACCAGCACAACGCCGCTGTGGAATCAGGTGGTCTTAGAACAATATCAAACCACCAGTAGCGCGGCAGCAGCCGTTGCTGCCTTACAAAAGATTACCCGTAACGGCCCGGAGCCAAAGTTCGGCAGTCCCGATCCTCTGAAAGGTCTCGGTTTTGAAAAAATAAGTGAGACCGCTGCCTGGGACAAGCAAGCCCGGGTGCTCCTGTTCGCAAAGGGCAATCACTTATACCGCTTACAGTTAAAGGTGTTTTCCCTGGAGCCCGAAGCCCTTCAAGCCAAGGCCCTCGCCGTTAGCGAAGCGCTGTCTCTTACCGAAGGAAACTAAAGCAAGTGGGTGCTTTCCTGCTATTTTTGGTTTATGGAGGCCTCGTTTTTTTTGAGGTCATGCTCTTACATCAACTCTTAGAGGACGAATACAAAGGGAACTTCAACCAAACTATCGGCGATGTAGTGGCTGTTAACTTACTCACGCTGGTGCTCATTGTCTTTGTTTTTGGTCCGGTGCTGTCCCGCTTAGAAGCCACCGGCACCATGACCCAGTTTTTCAAAAAAATGCTGGTCACCTGGCCCAATGAAATCGTCAAAATCTCTTTCTTTTCAATTATAGCCGACGCCGTTTTCCTGGGCGGCTGGTACTATTTTCGTTATCCTGAACAAAAACACAATTTGGTGATGATTGCCCTGCGGGGCGCGCTAATGAACGTTCCTGCTTTTATTTTAATGAGCGTTTGCTGGGCATTTACCGAAATCATGCGCAGCTTCTTTCAGTTTTTAGGCGGCGGAAGAATATAATCTTGCGTTACACTGATAAAAAAAGAGAGGTCTTTACCCTATGTCTCAAGAAGTTGTTATTGTTCAAGCACTAAGAACCCCCTTCGGAAAATTTGGAGGGTCCCTCGCCGATGTCAGCGCGGTGGATCTGGGCGGTCACGTCATTCAATCAGTGCTCAAAGATACCCCGGTAAATAGCGATAATCTCGATGAAGTCATCATGGGCATCGTCGTCAATGCGGGTGCGGGTCAAATTCCATCCCGACAGGCTGCAGCCAGTGCAGGTCTGGGTTCTCAGGTCAAATCCACCACCATTAATAAAGTCTGTGCCTCCGGCATGAAGGCCGTGGGCCTCGCTGCCCAGGCGATTCGTCTCGGTGATCGTGAGATTATGGTCGCCGGGGGCATGGAGAGCATGAGCAACACACCTTATCTTATGCCCAAAGCCCGCTGGGGTATGCGTATGGGAGATGCCGAACTGGTAGACTCTATGATCCACGACGGTTTATGGTGCGCTTTTCATGATGTGCATATGATTATTCATGGTTCGAATGTGGCCAAAGAATACGACATCAGCCGCGAAGCTCAAGATGAATGGGCCCTTCGTAGCCATGAATTGGCAGCAAAAGCCATTGCATCAGGGCGCATGGCCGCTGAAATCACTCCCGTTCACGTTCCTCAACGCAAAGGGGATCCCGTCGCCGTCACTCAGGATGAGGCTGTACGCGCGGACACCTCTCTGGAGAAGCTGGCAAAACTGCGCCCCGTCTTTGATAAAGAAGGAAGCATTACCGCCGGAAATGCTCCGGGCATTAACGATGGGGCCGCAGCTTTGCTCGTGATGTCCGCAGACAAAGCCAAAGCACTGGGTCTCAAACCGCTGGCACGCATTGTGTCTTATGGTGAAGTCGCTGACGACTATCCTTATCTGGCCCGCACCCCTGCCAACGCCATCAAAACCGCCCTACAAAAAGCGCATATGACCACCGATCAACTGGATCTGATCGAAATCAATGAAGCCTTTGCTGCGGTCACCCTACTCAGCACGAAAATGCTGGAGGTCAGCCCCGATATTGTGAATGTCAACGGCGGAGCCATTGCAATGGGTCACCCCGTGGGAGCCAGTGGCGCCCGTCTGGTGGCGACCCTCGCCCACGAACTGATTGCACGGGGAAAACGCTTTGGCGCAGCGGGTATTTGTAGTGGCGGCGCACAGGGTGATGCCATTATTATCGAAAACCTAACGATCTAAATGTGCACCAACGCACTGAATGTGATGACCTTGTCTACAGCGTTAGAAAAAGCGCTCATTCAGTCGTTGCAAGACACACCAGCGGGTTCGCGCTTAATTCTAGCACCGAACCTGCTGGCTCAGTTTTTTGAGGTATTATCTGAAACGCTTGCCTATGCCAGGGCCGAAGGGTTTCAACGGGTAGCTATTTTGTGTGACTCTCGCATTCGTCGAGAGCTGCGCCTTCTCATTGAGCGCGCAGCTCCTCACACACCGGTCATTGCCTATACTGAAATTGCCCCAGGGTTTTGCATTCAAAATGTGAGAACGCTGGAGCTTAAAGGGCTTACTTTACCAGAATAACGCGAGCCTGGCGCAGAACATTTTTGCTGGCGTCTAATCCCAGCAAACGCCGCACATCTTCCTTGGCGATCACAACATCTGTACGAAAACTTCCAGTAGCACTCAGACCTTTAATAATCAACGGCTTGGCTCCCACCCGCACATTTTGGCGAGCCTGGGCCAGAGAGTAGGCATAGCCCACAATCCCCTGGGTGATCACAAAGTCAGGCTCTACTTGAACAGTCCCCAGATAGACCTCCCCCCCGGTTTGGCTCATGACGGCCGGGCTCATGGCAGGCTCTAACCCCAGACCACGGCAATCGATAATCACGCCGGAGTAATCGCCAGGGTTGGCATCGGGCTTTTCGGTCACCGGCAGGGGGGGGGTAATATGTTTTTGGGGTTGTAAAATACCGCTTAAGCCCTTGGTTGCGTAAAGCTTAACAGCCATTTCAACCTCAATCGTGCCATCGTCTAAATACCGCTGGTCTAGCTTTGGCGCACCCTTGATCAGGGCTTGCAAATAACTTTCAAGGGTATCGCTTTCAGCAGTATAGTCTCGCACAATGGTTTCAGAGTTCACCCGAATATTACCAAGGGCCTCAGCCAGTTGACGATAGGCATCCGCAGTGGCGGAGCGTTCAGCCATCAGCTGTTTTTGAGAAAGGGTTCCACGATCAGGAGGTGTTCCCACCCCAATGACCCGCACCACACCTTCAGACCAGTCAATCGTTACATTCCCGTGCGTTTCGGTTACGCGCTGAACCTTCATATCAGTGGCATCGGCAGCATATCCGGCTGAAACATAGGCTGTCATTGCGCTTGTGCAGACACAAGTCAGACTCAAAACAATACGGGTGACCGATTTTAACATGGAAGAACTCCTGTGAATTTGTAGACAAATTATAGCATGCTAAACTAAAGCTTATGAATGCCTTACCTCCTGAGGGAGATCCCCCATCAATACACGCCCTTCAAGCCGCTTATGAAGGGCTTTTGCAAGCGCAAAAGCAACTCCAACTGCGCGTAGAAAAACTTGAACAGAAGGCGACAAAAAAAGCACCACGGGCCTCTAATCCGGTGGCTCAATCCACGCCGAAGCAATCTCAGCCCTACGCCTGGGAACAACTGCTGGGCGTACAGGGCTTTGCCTGGCTAGGTGTGTTCGCTTTTTTAAGTGGGGCCGGCCTGTTTATACGTTATGCCTATCTTGAAGGTTGGCTCGGCCCCTGGTCTGTCCTCCTGAGTGGTTTATTACTCGGCGTGAGCTTACTGGTCACGGGAAACACCGTTGCCCTGCGTTATACACGCTATCAGAGCTGGGCCCATGCCCTGATGGGCGCGGGCATTGCCCTCTTTTACTTTTTGGCTTATGCCAGTTATCATTTTGCGTACTTTCAAGAGGTCACCCACCTCAACGCCTTTGCCGACGCCATCTTGCTCATGCTCATTGTTGCCGGTGCCATTGCCCTTTCCCTGTATCGAAAATCCCAAACCTTAGCAAGCAGAGCCTTTGTACTGGGTTTTTTCACCTCTGTTTTAAGCACCTCTTTCTCTGGGCTCACTCTGTTTTACAATCTCTTTTTGTCTTTGGGCCTTTTGGGTGTGGTGTTTAAAACCCGCTGGCATTTACTCTTGCGTATGGGCGTGCTGGGCTCCTGGGTACTTCAGGGCGTCTGGAGCTACGCTAATCCGGGGCTGACCTGGGGAACGCACAGCGTTCTGCTCTTATATGTCCTGCTCTACGGTATCGCGGGACTGTGGCTAAACCAACGCCAAAACGATCAGACCGCGCCCGAGATACTAACGGGCATGGTTAATATTGGAGGGTATCTGGGGGTTTTCTCGCTCTTGTATAACCAAGGGGCTCCCTATCTGTGGTGGATACATAGTTTCTACACCCTGATAGCCCTGGGTCTCATTTATGGTGCCCAGCGTCAACACAAGCTCAGTGCGGCGTACCATGGCGTACTCGGCCTGAGTTTACCCATCGGTTTTTATCTTTGCCTCATGGAAAGCAGCGACCGCTTCCAGGGCTTCTTCCTGGGGCTTACCGCTCTGGTGCTCTATGGGTGTGCCCGCTTTCTGCAGCAACACAAAACGGGCCCTGCGGTATTATGGAAACTCTATGACAGTTTGAGTGCAAGTTGTCTACTCGGGGCTGTGTACCTGTTAACCCACACCCCTTACACCGCTATTTGCCTGATGGGACTTTCTCTTTTTTTTCTTTTTCATATCAAACTGCCGCTGTCATGGCAGTACTGGCAAGCACAAAGCACCAGCCATTACTGGGGTATCGCCTGGATGTTTCATATCAACAGCATTCTGGTGCTCTATATCAAGCATTACGATCGCCTCTCACCTTTACGAGACGGACTCTTGACCCTGCTGCTCTTTGCGGGTTTTTTGTGGAGAAAACCACTGATGAAAAGCGCGCTCCAGCACACATGGCTCTGGCCCAACACGCTGGCTGTTGTTCTTTATAGCTATGCCTTGCTGCCTATGGACAGCCTAACGACCACCTGGGCGATATTGGGCGCTCTTTTTGTAGTATCCGGTTTCTGGCTAAGAGAATCGGTGGTACGCTATCAGGGGTTGGCTATTTTAGCCTGTGCAGGTCTTAAGTTACTGATCTCTGATTTGCAGTATTTAAGCATGGGGTTAAGAATTATCTCACTGTTTGTTCTTGGCAGTGTACTCATGGCTTTGGCCTGGGTTTACATCCGCTATGAAGAACATGTAAAGGAACATGCATGAAATACCCGCTTTTTAATCTGATCCTACTTATCTCACTTTTGCACGGTGTCTTTGCCAGTGGATTTATTCCCATTTTGCACGATAAGCTAGGCGATCAGGCCAGCTGGCCTTTTGCCCTTTACTTTATTGGCTTACTGGTCGGTCAGTTAATGATTTACTGGGTAGGCAAGCTCAGTCAGCACCGGGCTCTTTTTGCCGTGTATGAAATTCTGTTTGGGTGCTCTTTGATCTATATGGGCTTTTTCTCGGGGCAATGGATACTGACTTTTGGCCGGGGATGGGAAGGACTTGCCGCCGGTCTCGCGACCCCCCTGCTCTTTACCCACCTCATTCTGGCACCCAACAACATCGAAAACAAAACCAAAATTGTGCGTTACAACGCCGTCTATGCTTTAGGTTACGTACTGGGGCCGGTGTTTGTTAAAATTACCCTGCTGCACTTTGAAATTCAATCTTTTCTGTTGTTCTCTGGTCTGCTGTTTATTTTTGTTAATCTGGCCATTATTCCTTTACTCCCCAATTTTGAGCCCGTCCCTGAATCAGAGCTCAAACTCAGCAAGCTTTTTGGAAGCATGAACTGGTTTGATAAGTTTTACTCCCTATTTTACGGCAAGTGTTTTTATGGATTTTTGCTTACCTTTTTAACCAGCTACGCCACCGTTTACTTTCACTGGCAAATCGGTCGGATAGACACCATTACACTGCTCACCTTAATGTTGGCCTTCATTTTTGCCGGTGGGCAACAGCTCGGGGCCAAAACCATTAAGTATTTTAACCCCCGGGCGCTGGAAATCGTCATTCCCCTGAGTATTGCGATTTCACTGGTATTATTTTTCACGCTCAAGTGGGGACCCTTTTTAATTATCGCAGCGGTTTTACAAGCCTACCTGCTCTTTATCGCCTTCCTCAACTTCACCCAAAAAATTCGCTCCGGGCGAGAGTTTGCTCTTTTTAACAGTTTGTCTGATCCTGGAATGGTGATTGGAGCCGTCTGTGCAGGATTAGGCATAAAAGGCGCCTTAATTGTGGCTGCGTTGGGCGTTCTCCCGCTGGTGTACTGGCGTCACCTGCCCAATGTTTTGAAAAAAAAGCAATCCCTGAGCTCCTCAAGCCCTTAAGCGGTAAGACTTAAAAGCAAAGAAGCGCAGGGATCGTTATCAAGACAAAACTTAGTTTTGAGATTGAGACTGATAATCCTGCAGTTGTAAGGCCTGGTTTAAAAAGTATGCAGCCCCGTTTGAATCGCCCTGCTGCTTGAGAATCGTTCCCATGTTGTAACAGGTATCGGGATTGTTGGGGTTTACCTCGTGGGCTTTTTGAAAGTAACCCATGGCTTCTGTTAGGTTATTCTTTTGCGCAGCGCGGTCTCCCAGTAAGAGGTAAATTTCTTCCCGCGGTTGTTTTTCAAGCACTTCTTTATACAGCGCTTCTGCAGCTTCAGGGTTGCCCTCAAAGTCCAAAATTTGCGCCAATTGCAAACTGGCTTCCACCAGATCAGGGTGATGCGTTCGCACTTGCTCATAGAGCGTTTTGGCCCCTTCGAGGTCCCGCTGCTCGCGCTTAAGATTGGCCAGGTTAAACAAACCCGCCACAAAATCAGGCGCAATGCCAATCGCTTTTTCATAATAGGTAATGGCTTGTTCAGCATTGCCCTGTTGGTGATAAATGCTGCCTAAATTATTGAGTGCCTCAAGGCGGTTCGGCGCAATTTCTAATGCTTTATGGTAACTTTCAATAGCCTGAGGGTAGCGCTTAAGATCAAAGAAAAGACTGGCCATATGCAGATGAATTTCTACATTTTTAGGGTCAATGCGCAGCCCCTTCAGATACTGAAAGATCGCCTGCTCAGGATTATTTTGTGCCCGATACATATTGCCGATATTACCATAGACTGCCGTTAAACTTGGATCAAGGCGTAGCGCATTTTGGTAGGTCGCTTTTGCTTTCGCAAACTGCCTAAGGTCTGCATAAACATTGCCTAAGTTACTATAAAAAGAGGGTTTGGGATCTAAAGTGATCGACTTTTCCATATATTTTAGCGCGTCTTCATAATTGCGTGCTTGATAAGCCATAATACCCTGAACATGAACGGCTTCACCATTATTGGGATCTTTGGCCACCAGGGCATCTAAGGTAGTACGCGCCTCTTCAGACTTCCCGGCTCTTTGCAAATCTAAAATGGCTTGAATTTCAGGACTGTTTTCTTTCATAATGGCTCTTCCAATGACAATAAAATAGACTCCCAGGCTTCGAGGTCAGCAACTGACAAAGCCTGAAAAGACGTGCCTTCAAGTCTAACATGTCTGACGCTTTCTGTTAAAATATCCGCAAGCGAAAGCGCACTTCTTTGCACCCAGGGGTACTTCTCGTGAGAAAGCTTCTGCAATAAGGGGGTTTGCATCCCCTGATCAAAATAGCCCACGTTCTTGTGTTGACAGAGCGCCTGCCAGAGAATAAACTCACTGTCGGGAACTGAAGTCCCCACCACACTGTCCACCAGAGCAATAAGCGCAAGGGCATCTGTATCCACCCAGCGAATGCGGTGAAAACGCCGAATACTTTGCTCATGACGCTGCTGAATGCGCACATGCATGGTGCTTTCGGGAACCTTTAGCGCTACAATAAAGGCCTTGCGATCCTGAGTTAAAATCGCTTCTGCCAGCGCATCCATTGCCGGTGACCAGTCCACCGGCGTCACACTAAAAAAATAGAGGTTTCCCAGAGTGGGCAGCCCCACGCCCCGGCGAGAAAGCGGTGTCATGGCAGGGGCGCAATCCGCTGAGAAATAGATCCCCGCCTCACAGAAGCGCTCCACCAATTTTTGACTCAAAGTACCTAAACCACTGTCGTATTGATTCAAGGGGTACAAATACTGTTGAACTCCCCTCGGGGGAGTCATTGCCAAACGGTACAACTCCCCTTTGAGTTGGGTATAGAGCAGGGTGGTAAGATCTAAACTGTTTAATTGCGTTAAAGCCTGAGGTACTGATAGCGACAATTGGTAGAGTAAATCTTTAAAGGGCTCTAAAATAGAGGGGATCTCACCGGCGCTATAAAATAAAGTGAGGCGATAGTCTCCATGTTGGCGATAGTAATGTAACCAGGGCAAAACGGTGGCACAAAAATGCACGGATAAAAAATCAGTTATCACACCGATATGACGGCGCGCAGGTAAAACCGAGGTTTTTTTGTCTCGATCTCCCCCGTCATCAGGCGCTGAGGGAAAATGTCGCAGGTACCAGTCTCCCAAAAGCCTTAAGCGGTAACGCTCCTGCTCGGTGTGCTTTAGGGCAAAATCAAAGGGATTAAATAAAGACTGCCCCTCCAGAACCGTCAACACGGGACGCTCAGGGAATAAATCCACCGTCTGCTGGAGCAGTTGCTCCCATTTCTCAGACTCCGCTAAACTTTGAGCCACGGGAGGCGGTAATAAGTGCAAAGCATTAAAGGCCTGCTCATTGAAGTCCTGGTCTAAAACCTGCTGCCAATGGTGGCGTGCCTGTACAAAATCACCTTGCCAATAGCACACCCTGGCCCAGAGGGTTTTCCAGAGCGAGCTGAAGCCCACAGACATATTTTCAATAGACAAGCTCTGCAGAATCAGTGTGGCCTGGTTGTAGTGTTGCTGACGAAAAGTGATTTCAAGGGCATAGATCAGAGCCGTATAAGTAGAGACCTCTCGCACAGGCTGGGAAAGCACTTCTAAAAAGGCCTGAAGGGCGTCTTGCCACTTCCCCAAAAAAAGAAACTTTGCCCCAGACGCGCCAAAACATTGGCCACATAAGTAGACCGCTCGATAGAGCTATCTGCAATCTGGTCGAAGGCGTCTGCAGACTGAGCCAACAAGGGCTGCAAGTGGATCAGCGCAGAGTTCGCGTCACCGACGTGCAAGTAATCATCAATGAGTGCCAGGGCGTAGCCGACTTCTTCAGGCGCAAAAGCATGGGCCGCTTCCAAATGCTTACGCGAAAGCGCATTAAACCCCTGTTGCCTATAAATCTGTGCAGCAAAGGCATGGGCTTCGGCATTTTGAGGGCTTTCAATTAAAGCATCTTCAACACAGGACAGCGCTTCTTCCCAGAGCCCTTTTTTAAAACACTCCCGCCCCTGAACCAGGCGATGCATTAGACCAACTCGGGCAGATCGTCAGGCAGGGGACGATCCCATTCAATACGTATCGGCTGCTTTTGAGAGTTGATGGCCACAAAGGTAAAAACACCCGTGATTGCTTTTTCACGCGCATCATGGTCTCTGAGTTCTTTGTAGACATTGACGCGCACTTTCATACTGGTGCGACCCACCTCAATCACACGCGCCACAAGCTCCACAATACAACCCGACGGAATCGGATTTTGAAAATCAATTTTATCCAGAGAAACCGTTACCGTTTGCTGGCGAGAAAACCGGATAGAAGCAATGGCGGCGACTTCGTCCATCCACTGAAGTGCAGTGCCCCCAAATAAAGTATCGTAATGGTTTGTCGTACTGGGAAATACGATTTTAACCACGCGGGTCTCTGCGCTTTTGATGCGGGCTTTAAAGACCGGGTGTTCTTCTTTCGGCTGTGCACTATTCGGCATGGAGAGTGCTTCCCTTTGATGCAGAGGACTTCAGCTGTTTCAGATCCCAAACAGGACCTGCCACAAAAGACAATGGATCTTCAGTAAAGGCTGGCGCATTTTTTTCATACTTTCCGTGCCCCACAATATTACTGACCCAACCCAGCGCAAATACAGAAGCAAATACACGCCAGAGAGAGCCATAAGGACGTGCTGCCAAAAGCCCACCAGCCCCCAATAAAATCACAGGGATTCCCCAGCGGTGTAATACACGGTTGGTCTCGTCTTGATGGGTCTCATCGTAAAAACGTACCGCTTCAGCCCATCGGGCCTTTAGACCAGGCTCTAAGCGAGGATTATTATAACGATAGGCTTTTTCAAGGCCATAAAAACCGTGACCAAACAGCAGTAAGCCCTGCTTCTTTTTACCGGCTAAAACAAGGGCCATTCCTGCAATAACCTCAACAACACCCACTTTTTTCGTATTCATACAACACCTCTATTTTTGAGTATTGTAACACTCTGATAAGTGTTAAGACGCCATTTCCAATGATTGGTTAAACCGCGGTTGCGGCTTCGCCATCCCCTTAAAAAAACAAGTAGACCCAGCAGACCGCTCAAAAGCGATAACTTCCACCCCAACGCAAAGCCGGGGGGCTCATAAAGGAAGTGAACATCATGCTCCCCTGGCCCCACACGTATTGCCCTTTGCAAAAAGTTAGCCTGTAAAATGGGCGTTAGTTTTCCATTGTCATAAGCCTTCCACCCGGACATATACTGATCTCCCACCACCAAATAACCTGAGGTATTGGTAGAAAAGCGAATAGCCAAAGCTTGATTGCTTTCGGCATAAATCTCGGGGGACGTCCACTCTTTTTTTGCTGCCTCCTGAGAGGGCACCTGTTTTTGAGCCTCTTGAAAAGCAGGTGAGTCCACCAAAATGACACGCTCTTGAGGAAGATAGTTTAAGGACTCAGGATCAGACCACACACGAAATGCGTCTTCTGGAACACCCACCAAAACCGATTGATATTGAAAGCGTACGCGGGGGAGCACGCGCTTATTCTCAAAAGCGTAGGATTGGGTTTCTGAAAAATAATCCACCTGTTGATAATTTGAGTCTTGCTTGAGCACAGCCAACTCAGCAGGAGTAGGGTTGACCAATATGCGATATTTCACCGAGAGCAAAGACATATACGTACTGGCAAAAGCAGGATCTTTAATTTTGTGTTGAGCATACGCTGTATTAAACATCTCTGCACGCCACGGACGCAGGGGAAGAAAACCAAAAGCGCTTTTCAAATGATATAACATACCAAAATTATCCTTGAGATGGGTTACCCCAAACAACTCCGAACGCAACAGAGGCTGGTCTTTATACATTAATAAAAAATAGCCGAGGTTATCTTCGTTATTCTCCACCAGATAATAATCCTGAGCAGATAAATGATCTTCTAAAAACCGCGCTGTTTCTGACTTAATTTCATAAAAGCTTTGATCCACAAACCAGATCTGAGATTTTGCATTGTAAAAAAGATCGCCACTGATTAAGGCAAGAAACAACAACGAGAACAAGGGTGTCGTCAATTTTTCTTGTTTAAAAAGGTAGATGAGAATGGCCAAGCACAAAAGCAACACAAAAGCCATCAGAAAAGAGTGTCCCAGAGCCGTTTGATTGGTTTCAAACCACAGGTTAAAATCTTGAACATAAGGGTACTTTGAGGGATAAAAACGCGCCAAAAAGCTGAGAATATAGTGGCGACAAATATAGCCCACTCCCAGTAAGGCACAGCCCATGCCAAAGACACTGTAAAAGCGCCGACGCATAGACAACCAGGGAGAGCGATAAAGACAAT
Organism: Candidatus Sericytochromatia bacterium; assembly: GCA_963797915.1. Taxonomy (GTDB): domain Bacteria; phylum Cyanobacteriota; class Sericytochromatia; order UBA7694; family UBA7694; genus CAXRDE01. The sequence goes on along the minus strand of CAWCRG010000017.1, from coordinate 169,141 downwards.
CCACCCCAAAAGCAGAAAGCAGAACACAGGCAAAACTTGTAAAAAACAGAATTTTTTCTGGATAACGAAATAGAGAAAATGCGGGGATATAACGCCAGAGCAAGGCATAGGTATAAAAATACTTGCCGAAAGCGCACAACAGCGTTAATAAGGCAAGAGCGCTCCAAAAGAAAGCGTCATTTTCTTTCTTAAAAACGCCAAAACAAGCCAAAAACAGCGTTCCCACCCCCAGGTAAACCGAGGTAAAGAGTAAATTATAGCCTAGCTGAGGCTCACCCAAAATAGGTTTTAAGTTTAAAGCAGAGGTGGAGTCCCCCAAAAATCCGGGTACCAAAAGCCCCGGCAAGTGAAGCGGGTGAAAAGAAAACTGTTGGGCCTGAAAAAGCGTGATCCCTGCTTCCCGAACGGACTCAGAAGAATACATTAAGCTAGGAAGAATCTGAACACAGGCCGCACCTACACCCAGTCCGACAAAGACCACAAAAAATAACAACGTAGAAACGGGCATTTGCTTTAAAAAAACCGAGCGCAAGCTGTATATGGCAAGGGCCAATCCGCTCAAGTAAACAATTTCTAAATGGCCCGATAAGATTTGCAAGCCGAGCACACAAGAAAACCCGAGCCCCCACTTCACCCTTGAGAAAGAAGAGCTCGTCCCCTGATAGTACCTAAAACAAAGAAATAACCAGGGAATCCAAATGACTGTATTCAATAAAGGGTGCATACTGTTGAGACTAATCAGCACACCGCCCATACCCCACACCAGCGCGCCATAAATAGCGGCAACGGGCAGCAACCGATAGGTTCTTAACAAGAAAAACATTCCCCAGGTGGCCAGTAAATAGTGTAGACAAAGGTTTATCGTCAAAGCCGTGGAAAAATCAAAGATAAAAAATGACCATGCCAATGGATAGAACAACGGGGGCTCCAGGGTAGCCATCTGGGGCACCCCCATAAACAAAAAAGGATTCCAAAAAGGCATGTCCCCTTGTTGAAGGCTTTCCTTCATAAACTCCAAAATGGGATAGTAATTATGGGAAATATCTCGATAGTAAAGCACATTTCCAGTGAGCCAGGGAAAACAAAAAAGCAAAAAAAGCAGGATCAGAATAAAAAGGTTGAGCATGAGAAAAGAAGAGTCTTTTAAAAGCCCCGTTTTATTTTTGTGATCAAAAAAGTTAAGATTCATCTTGATAAGTGATAATAAAAAGCGTTACGTCTAATGCCAATCGCTTTACCTCTAGACTTGATTGTTACACAGCGTGAGTAAATCCCCAGCGTTAACACGGCTAGAATAACACGGCTAGAATAACATCGGCTAGAAGCGTCTCTTGAATTGTGGACATTAATTACCCAAGAGATAACGGCACAGATACCACAGCGAAGATCACTAAAAAACAGAGTAAAAGATTAAGCTTCTACTCTGTTTTTATGATTTTTAAATGGGGCTTGAAGGGTGCGTTTAGCTTCTTAGCTATTGCCAAGTACGAAAGGTTGACCTTTATCTCTAATTTGAGCACCCTGCTTGTCTCCACCGTAAATATAATAACGAGTGGTGTTAACGGCATCATACATAACAGCACCGGGGGTTGCAGTTCCGACAGCAACCAGGTTAGCCTGGGCTTTATCTACTGGATTGACAAATTCTTTCCAATAGCCATCAGTTGTCGCTTGAGCTTCTGGCGGCGCCAAAGTCACCAGGATATTGACCACCCCAATCTACTGCGTAGGTTTCAAGAGCAGTTTGGAAGGTGTGCATATTTGCTTTAACACTGGCAACTTTGGCGCGATCTTGAGCACCAATAAAGTTAGGAAGCGCGATGGCAACCAGAATACCAATAATAACAATTACAACCATTAATTCAATCAGGGTGAAACCGCCCTGTTGCTTTTTGAGAGACTTAATCATATCTTTTTACCTCTGAATATTGAGTAGCCATTTACTTTAAAAAATGTCTTTAAAACAAATGTCTTTTTAAAATCTAATAGTATATTCCCAGAATTTTTAAAGTCTAAACGTTTTTGGAAAACTTTTTTGATCTTTTTTTAAAAAACTCTGAAAAATTAAAAACCCGCACAAAATCTGTTGTTGAATATAACATAAAATTGATTGTGCAGGTTGTGAGAGCGAATACGTCTTAGCGTTTGGAGAACTGAAAGCGCTTCCGGGCTTTCTTCTGACCGTACTTCTTACGCTCTTTCATACGGGGATCACGGGTAAGGTGACCCGCTGCCTTGAGCTGTGGTCGATAGGTGGGATCAACTTCTAAAAGGGCACGAGAAATGCCGTGCTTGATAGCGCCAACCTGACCGTGAATACCACCGCCATTGACGTTTACAAATATATCGTACTTGGTTTCAAAGCCTAACAGCTTTAAAGGCGCCAATAGTTGAGCTTGTACACGGGGATTACCACCAACATAGCTCTTCCACTCACGGTTATTGATCATAATTTTGCCTTCTCCGCCAGGAAGAAGTCGAACACGGGCGACAGCAGTTTTGCGGCGGCCTGTTCCCCAGTAATATTCTTTACTCATATATCCGGTTCCTTTTAAATAGTTAGAGGCTGAGGCTGTTGCGCCTGATGCGGATGCTCGGCACCTGCATAGATTTTCAGCTTTTTGATTTGTTCATTTCCCAGACGGGTGTGCGGAATCATACCTTTAATCGCTTTTTTAATGATGCGATCAGGGTGCTTTTCTTGCATTTGTCGGAAAGTGCGGGTTTTGATACCACCGGGAAATCCGGTGTGGTGACGGTACAGTTTCTGGTCGCGTTTTTTACCGCTGACCTGAATTTTTTCGGCGTTGATGACGACAACAAAATCTCCGGTGTCTACATGGGGTGTAAAGGTAGGGCGATGCTTGCCGCGCAGGACACTGGCAACTTTAACGGCCAATTTACCAAGGGTTTGACCCTCTGCATCAACAACAAACCACTCTCTCTGAGCGTCTTCTTTTTTAGCAGAATATGTTGTGTTCATGGTATTCCATCCATTGCGTAATTAATAGTTTGCAGTAGCTTTATGATAAGAGTCACTTGAATAAAATGATATAAGACTACAAGTCAACGTGTATTGTACACTAAGTTTGATCACTTCGTGGAGGTTAAAGAAAGAAAAACTTAAATTTAAGCTTATCTCATATAAGCCTTGGAGTAAGGCTTCGCATATTGTAAAAGCTTGATTCGATTTTCCCAGGTCAGTGGTCTATAATCTGAAAAACCTATCTGCTGCATCAACTCTGGAGCAAACCCTGGGGGCATCACTCCTTTTTGTAACATTGTATAAAACTCGCCGGGCGCCGCTTTAAAAAACTTTTCAATTTCTTGTTGGCTCGTAAAACTAACAGGCACGCCATCCCGCATATATTGACGCAGCTCACCAATTTCAGCGAGAACCCGCTCTCGCGTTTCTCCGTCAAGGGTTTGCACAGGGTGATTTTCTAAGCGCTCAATAACCGTTCCTATGGTGTGACGGTTATGACAAGGCATACAACTCATCGATAAAATAGGACTGATGTCTTCGTAAGAAACCTTAGGGTCAGTATAAGAGGCCTGATATACATGCTTCGATTTGTCTTGCGGCGTATCGGAAGACGTCTCAACACGACAGGCGATCAAAAGGATTAATCCGATTAGCAGCGCACTGAAACGTAAAATGTAATTCATATTGAACTCCCTTTAAGTCGTTGTAATGAGAACATCGACCCTATTCTTGAATCTAGCATGGATTAACCCGATCTTGTCAAATCTTAAATAAACCGCGTCAGTAGACAACGAGATACTTTTACTTATCTATTAAAGATCGGTTAAAAATGTGTTTAAGTACGTCACTCACACGTTGGAACAACGAGAAGATATATGTGAAGCCATGCTTTAACCAAGGAACATTAAGCTTGCCTAACGTTTACTTATGTTTTTTAACTTATGTTTTTTAAATGTATACCTTAGATTATTTTAAATTTACAAAGCACTCTGGCACCACGTACTATGAAAAAAAGAATCGTTGTCGCCGCGGTTCAATTCAGAAGGGATTTCTTCAATTATGCGCAAACTTCAATGGATTTTACCGGCCAGTCTCAGCCTTAGCCTGATCGCCTGCGTCCCCACATCCACTCCTCAGGGGCCCAATCAAACGACAACAGGTGCCTTAGCGGGAGCGACCAATAACAACGTTGCACCGCCAAATACGGGGGCTGAACCAGCCCCTCCAATCGGAAACGATAGCCCCCTGGGCTCAAATACACTTCCAGACGATATTATCCCGACCCCACCGAGCGCCTCAGTAAACCCTCCTCTTATAAATGGATCCGGTTGTGCTCCACTTATTAATATTAACGGCTCCCAAATTCTTAACACCCCGACCGGTGCAGATCTAAAGCCCCTGGATAGTAGCGTGAACCCAAATACGGTTAAAGGTTATGTCCGCTTAACGTCAACACTTTCTTGTAGCACGGACGTCAAAAGCGTTCAGTACATGTATCGCCTGGTGCCCAGTGGCGAATACATTGTTATTGGAGCACGTCAGCAAGCGAGCGACAGCTACGCTTTTGAGTTAAATACACCGGCTATTTTAACCGACGGGTCTTACGAGCTGGTAACGAAAGCGACCCTGAACGATGGAAATATCGTTTTAAGTAGTCCCCTCCAAATCAACGTCGACAACATAGAAACCGCAAGCTCTTCTGGCGGTGGCGGTGGCGGTGGCGGTGGCGGTGGCGGTGGTGGTGGCGGTGGTGGTGGCGGCGGTGGTGGCGGCGGTGGTGGCGGCGGAGACGCTGGCGGCGGTGGTGGAGACACTGGCGGCGGAGACACTGGCGGTGGTGGAGACACCGGTGGCGGTACAGGAAATGTGAACTTTACCGTGGACACCTCCTTTAATGTACCGGCAGGCACGACGCGATGGACACTTAATGTGGGGAAACAGGTCTCATCCACCCCTCTGGTAGACAGCGCTGGGAACTCATTTTTTGCAGCGGACAATAAGTTTTTTATTTACGACAGTAACGGCGTAAAAACCTCTGAGCTCACTCTCACCAGTGAAGTCACAGCGCCGGCTGCACGTAGTGGGAACGCCGTCTACTTCGGTGATGCAAACGGCAAATTAATAAAAATAGATGTAACGAATCCTATCAGTCCACAAAAAACAGAGTTTACGCTTTCGGGCACAGGTAGTGGTTCAAGGTTTGAGTTCAATGCGCCTGCTGTTGATTGCAATGGGAATGTGTATATTCAGACCCGCGATCGCAAGCTGTTTAAGGTCAGTGCCGATGGCAGCACAACCACTGAACTTCTTCAAATACCACAAAGTGATATTTCCGGTCTACCCGCGGGTGCAACCACCACAGCACGTTACGCTACCCCTGTGGTAGATACCGTCAACAACCGAGTCTTTACCGGCTCTCAAAATGGCATACGTATTGCCAGCCTGACGGGAGCAAACCCGACTCAGTTTATACCGGCCACCACCGTTAACGCTCAGGGTCAATCGGTATCGGCGACTCCTTTATCTCAAGCCATTAACTCACCGTTGGCGGTGGATGCCAACGGTTTTGGCTATGCCGTATCGGAAACTGGCACGGTGTATAAGTTTAACCCGGCTAATCCTGACAATGATCCAAACACACCCGGCGACCAGCCCATCTGGGAGGTTTTCATCGGAGACGGTGACGGAGCTCCTGTGATAGGTTCTGACGGCACCATTTACGTTGCCTCCGAAAACGGCGTACTTAGAGCCATGAACCCCTCCACTGGAGCCACAGAATTTGAAGTGGGGCTAGGTAATACTGTAGAGTTCTCTTCTCCAGCCATTGGCAAAGGTGCTGACGGTAAGGATGTGATTTACGTAGGAACTGAAGGGGGTTTACTCTACAGTATCAATGGAAATAACTCTCCGAACTTCGGAACGCAGCGTTTTGTCAAAGACCTCGGGGCGCCTATTCGCAGCGACATTACAATCGCACCTGACGGCACTGTCTATGTGGGCACCCTTGATGGTCGCATGGCTACTATATTTGGCGATAGCGTTGGCCTGGCCGATACTCCCTGGCCAAAAGCTCAGGGAAATTTAAACGGTACGGGACAAATTGGAAGCTGCCCTCAATAACCTGAGTATCTATCGGTATAAACGCCCCTACCACCAGCCCATTCAGCTGCAGCAGGGGCGTTTTTCCGATCGCGACGGATTGATCCTTTGTGTTGAGGGTGACAATGGGCCGCATTTTGCCGAAGTCGCTCCCTTTCCCGGCCTACAACCCGAAACACTAGCGGACTGTGTTCAGCAGCTAAAGCAGATCCAAAAAGGTAAGCCTCCTGACATTCTCTTCCCTTCAGTGGCATGGGGATTACATCAACTTCAAACCCCACGTGTGGTTCGCCCTTCCTACTCTCCCCTGCCCATTAACACTTTGATTAGCGGACTGGATACCGATGCCTTTCATGGGTGTGTTCGTGAACGTTACACCCAGGGGTACAGGTGTTTTAAAATTAAAGTCGGTCTTAAAACACTTTCCCTCGAAATTCAGCGTATACGGGACGTACTCAACGATTACCCTGATATTACGCTCAGACTCGACGCCAATCGCAGCTGGAACAGTCGAACGTTTAATGCCTTTACAGAAGCTTTTGATTTACGTCGCGTGGAGTATTTTGAAGAACCTTTTCGAGACATAGCAGAATATGCTAAGTTGAAATTGGAACATTGGCAATACATTGCTTTAGATGAATCACTGACCAGCGCGGACCCGTCTTTTTTGCTTCAGGCCAGCGCTTTTGTGATTAAGCCAATGGTGTTGGGACCGGATCGCTTAGCTCAACTGCTTCAATGGGCGAAGCACAGTCAGAAGAAAATTGTTTTTAGTGCTTGTTTTGAAACCAGTGTGGGTTTGAGTTATCTCGCAAAATACGCGGCAGAACACGCACCCGAAACCCCTTGTGGACTGGATACCCATCAGTCTTTTCAGACCGATGTTTGGACACCTCAAATCCAGATAAAACAAGGGAAGCTCCGCTTTGAGCAAGCCTTCTTTACTGCCGAGCTCCAACACCAGTTAAAATGGAATACTACATATATCAGGAAAATAGATTAAATGCTGAACGAAAACATTCTCTTACACTTCTTTCAGGAACAAATTGATTTACAAGAACTTCAAGACGCCCTGGATGAAGAGTTTTATCGGGATGAAGAAGATGAAGAAGAGGCCAGCTATCACTACACATTTCAAGACATGGACTCAGTACACACCATTGAGCCCGCAGATCTTGTCGTGTTTTGCGAAGCAAGCCTTGAGGGAGACATGCGTGCAGAAAGCCTGACCTTGATCGCGGAAAGTCTTTTGCACGCAGAAAAAATAAGTTGGGATGATGACTTAATCTCTGATGTTTGTCACTACTGGTTAGAGCCTGACGAGGAGTACCCTTTGGACGAAACGAAAAGTCTCCGCACGTTTAAAAAATGGCTAACCCGAGAAGAAGCACTGCCTGAGCCCAGCGTTCAGTAAGTCAGACATAAAGAGGTCAAACATGAAGGCAGAGAAGGACTTTAGAGAGCTACGTTTTAAAGGCGCTCAATGATTTTAGGACTCGAAAGTCCGTTGATTTGATTCACAACCTGGCCATTGGCATCCACTTCTACCACACGATTATGCCCCGTATCCGAAATCAAAAAGGTTCCGAAACGTGTAGCAATCGTGCTGGTAGGACGTAAAAGTCCGGCAGCGGGATCACCGCCCTCACTCACGCCACCATCAAAAAAGAGGCTGACCTGTTTGTTGGGCTTCACCCGAATAACCCGGTTATAGGCAGCATCGGTAATAAGGGTGTCGCCGTCAGTCAGACGTACCGCATGAGAAGGTGCTTGCATACTTAAAGTGTAATCCCATACCACGGTGTTGGTAGAGCGATCAACCTCGACCACGCGGGCGTTTCCCGTGTCCGCAATCAGTACTGTTCCGGTCCCTGCGACATAAGTGGCAGAGCGAGGATTATTTAAGCCAGGAAACTCCCACACACGCTGCTTATTTTCCACCTCAATAATGCGACCGTTGCCGGAGTCCGTCACCAGGAAAGACTGGCCGTCACGCGCCGCATCCACCCAGCTTGGGCGATTTAACCGACTGAAAAGTCCGGCCATATCCCAGAGGATATCTCCGGCGAGACTGACAATGCGCACCTGATTGGCACCCTCGTCAGCAATGAGCGTGGTGTCATCAGGAAGACGCGTGGCCGAAGCAGCGTTGCGAGTGGGCACAAAGAACACCCGCTCTCCTGTATTCGAAAGCTGGTAAACGCCCTGAGCATCGGTAATAAGCACATGGCCCCGAGTGGCGACGTTACCGGTTCCTGGCGTTAAACTCGTAGAAGCGCCCAAAAAAACGGTCTCAACAATACTCGGCTCACCCTGAATCACCTGAACATTTCGCTGGGCATCGGGATAACCCGAAAGGGTAAACGTAAGGGAGTAAGCTCCTGGAGGCACCTGCTCAAAGGTAAACTGTCCGGCATCATCACTGATCGCACTTTGCGCCACCTGTTGAATACGATAGGGAGGCGCATAATAAGGGACGTTCTGCTGGCGAATGCCTGGATTAAAGCGCTGTGCGGCGACAACACCTGCTGGACTCAGCGAGACAGAGACACCCGGCAACGGAAGTTTGCTTCGGCCATCTTTAACAGAGCCCGCTAAAAGACCGGCCCCCTGGGAGAGACTGGGCTGCATGGGGATGACCACGGTTTGATCACTGACCAGCTTAATACTGGGAGAAGCGCCAGGCGCAAAACCATTTACGCTTGAAGCAAAAGCTTTGTATCCAATAGCAGCGGGCAAAGCCGGAAAGGTGGCAACACCGTTAGCGTCACTGCCCTGCTCGCCACCGACCACTTCACCGTTAAGCTTAAGCGAAACCCGCGCATTCTGAATGGGGCTCTGGTCTACAGCATTAATAACACGAATCGTTAGGTTGGCTGTGGTACCGGGAACAATTCCGCCATTCGGGCCGCCCGAATTTGGACAACCCAGCAGCAAGAAAACGCCCGCCCCCCAAAGTAGGAGGGTTAGCGTACGAAATATCTTGTTGTGTTGTGCCACGTCAGGGTTTCTCCGTTAGAACTTCTCAGCGCTTAATAGCGTTGGCGTTGCTCAGGGTAAGCTCCATAAGCTTGTTGGGGGTAAGCAGAACCGTACTGGTTGTAACCCGTTTGCGCAGGGTAGCCTGTCTGTGCGGGGTAAGCATTACCGTAGTTTCCAGACTGAGGGTAAGTGGTCTGAGGGTATTGAGATCCTGCGTTGTAACTATTATAGCCCGTGTTGGTGGGATAGTTCGGATAAGTGCGTTGAGCATTGACGCGTTGGGCAGCGACCGATTCCGCTTCAGGGTTCTGGCGGGGGTCCACTGGCTTAGCATTTGGAGCAATTTGGAAGTGACCAAAACCACTCCAGGTGCGAGAAATTTGCTTTGCCGTTTGCATATTACCGGTATCGGTGCGAATACTGATGACTGACCAGGAGTAGTTGGCACCGGGCTTTAGATTAAAGGTAATATCGAAGGGCAATACACCGGCGTAAGAAAGCAAGTTGCCTTTGTTTTTACCGTAGGTCACCTGTTGCACACTATTGTATTGGTTATTCATATAGGTGGTCCATGCCGCCAGAGAGGTCGGAGGCAGAATGCCCTGGCTCAATCCCTGAACAGAAGGAAATACGCTGACGTAGTAACCGTGAGGCTCCATGCCGTCAGTGGACTTCTTCCAGGGGAGTACAGGGGTAACGGTCGATGTCATCGCAGCATCTAACATAACGGGAGTGCTCACAGAACTCATGGCACGACCGGTGGTTACGCTGGACTGAGACATGGGAATACCGTTAGGGTCTACCGCAACGATTTTGTATACGTAATCGACATTGGGGCGATTGGTAATGGTTTGAAAACCGCGTTTAATGCGATCCCAGAGGTTTCCGTCTTTTAAGTTAGGAGCGGCCATGCCGTCTTTAAATCCAGCCAGACCGGTATTGTAGCCCTGAGAGTCTTTGGCTTCTACAATGGCAAATGCCTTCTCACGACCGACTTCATTCCACTCGGGAATGTCATTTTTATAGATCCAGTATTCAGCAGCGCCGTTGACGGGCTGCCAGGTCAGGTGAATATAAACATAAACACCGTTGAGTTGTACGTACTTGCTGATTTGAGGAACGGCGAAGGCTGTGGTGTTGCCCACGGCTTTGATTTGAAAGACCTCACCGGGTTGAGCGGGTTGTTGAGGAGCAGGAAGAGGTTCAGGGGTATCGAGAGGTTGTTCAGGAGACTGCTCTACGGGAAGCATATCGCCATATTGATTATTGGTGGTGGGTCCGGTGTAAGCATTGCCGCCGCCGGTACCACCCGCACCCTGGGCATTGCCGATAGCAGGAGCGCTCACTTGAGAAGCGAGGTCTGATTTACCACAAGATGTGAAGATGACACTGCCCATGGTGGCCAGCAAAAGGGTTTTAGCGAAGGTGTTGGTTACTTTTTTCATAATATGTGTCCCGGCTCTCTACTTATCTAATCTCTCTTATAGTTTTATTATAGGATGAACTGACGTTTTATTTTTAAAGAAAACTATTAGATGAGGTTAAAATTTGTTTAACATTGAGAAAATCTGGCAAAAACTCCTGGTTTCTTGCCAACCCGAGGCACAGGAGTCCTTTTATAATACCGCATTTGTGGCCGGAATGGCACAAGCAGCAATGCTTGGGGGCGCGGGTGGACTGCGCCTCAGTGGCCCAGAAAACATCGCTGCAGTCAAACAAATGACCGATGCCCCGGTCATTGGTATTTGGAAACAGCAATACGCGGGTTCAGAAGTCTATATTACGCCCACCCTCAAAGAAGCCCTGGCTCTACTGGAGGCGGGCGCAGATATTATCGCCCTGGATGCGACACAACGTCCCCGGCCGCAAGAATCACTGGCAAGCATCGTGGAGCAGCTCAAAGGAAAAGTGTGTTTGATGGCCGATATTTCTTGTCTTGAAGAGGCATTATGGGCGGAACAGTTAGGTTTTGATTGCGCAGGGACGACATTGGCGGGTTACGTCAATGGAGGGAACAGTTCGCACCGGAAGGGCCAGATTTTGACCTATTGCACACTATGGCACAACAACTTAACATTCCCGTGATCGCGGAAGGGCGCATCTCTACACCAGAAGAAGCAGCTAAAGCACTTAAGTTGGGGGCTCATGCGGTGGTGGTGGGCTCAGCAATTACACGTCCTCAAGTGATTACACGGGGGTTTGTGGCAAAAATGCAAGCCCCTTAAATGTTGCAGTGTGGTTTTTTTTGAAATGCAACAATTTCTGTTACTTAGACCTATACTTGATTCAGTCATACATCACACTAAAAATACACGAAAGATTCTTTCATGAATATCTACAGCACACTACTATCAGCTTCTCTTTTTTTACTTACTCTGGCAAGCCCTGTATGGGCGCAGGGAAGCGAAGAAGCCTATAATCTTGACAATCCCTGGAGTATTGAGCTTCAGACCAGCACCCCTCTATTTACAGGAGGTCTTCGTGTGGGCAAACAACTTAACGCGCACTTCGACGTGGCACTATTGGGTCTCGGCTCCGTTTTCTCAACGCCCGTAGAAGACGATAACGGTACAAAAGGTCGTTTTGAGGGATGGAACGCCTCCGCTGTTTTAGAGAGCCGTTGGTATCCATGGTCCACTCAAAACACCTGGCAACCCTTTGTGGGAGCAGGTCTTGGGTACACCTACGCTCAGGGCCTGAGTTCGGCAGTTACCTCTCCCGTTTATGTGGGCCTCAGTGCTGGTTCTCACTGGCAATTTAGCCACAATTGGGCGCTCAGTGGGCAACTCAACGCCTCCACTGCCAGTTGGATTCGCAGCCAGCTGGGTGTTCGCTACCTTTTTTAGACCAAATACCATCCCCTTAATAATGCCAGGGGTAGCCTTCATAGTCCGGGGCGCGCTTTTCTAAAAAGGCGTCTCGGCCTTCCTGAGCTTCATCCGTACCGTAAGCCAGACGCGTGGCTTCACCCGCAAATAACTGTTGCCCCACTAAGCCATCATCTAAAAGATTAAAGCCAAATTTGAGCATGCGCATGGCCGTGGGTGATTTTCCGTTAATCAGGGCTCCCCACTCCAGGGCTACTTTTTCGAGATCGGCATGGGGCACGACTTTATTTACCATTCCCATCTCAAAAGCTTCCTGGGCAGAGTAATTGAGTCCCAAAAAGAAAACCTCTCGGGCACGTTTTTGACCGCACTGGCGGGCCAGATAAGCAGATCCAAAACCGGAATCAAAGCTAGCAACATCGGGATCTGTCTGTTTAAAAATAGCGTGTTCTTGCGAAGCGATGGTCATATCACACACCACATGCAAACTATGGCCGCCTCCCACCGCCCAGCCGGGCACCACGGCAATGACGACTTTGGGCATAAAGCGAATCAGTCGCTGTACTTCTAAAATATGCAGGCGACCCAAACGGCCCAGATCTTTTTCGAGCGGGGCGTTCTCGTACTTATAACCATCTTTACCGCGAATGCGCTGATCACCACCGGAGCAAAAAGCCCAGCCTCCATCTTTGGCAGAGGGGCCATTGCCTGTAATCAACACACACCCAACATCTGAGCTTTGGCGGGCATGTTCAAGGGCCTGAAAAAGTTCATCAACGGTGTGGGGGCGGAAGGCGTTACGCACTTCAGGACGATCAAAGGCAATGCGCACTGTGCCCTGAGATTTGGCCCGGTGATAAGTGATATCCGTAAAATCAAAGCCGGGCACTTCATTCCAGGATTCTGGCGTCAAAAAGAGGGGAAATAGGGGCTTGAGACATCATAGGTTAAACCATATCTTTCAAATAAATAATCGTTTTACTTATCAGTGATAACATACTTTTTGAAACAGGAGGTGTCGCCTCGCTTTAGTAACGACCACGTTGAGTGGTAAATGCAGCGTTTTGTGGCTTTGTGCCGTGCTTAGCTGCTGTAAGGCCTCAATATGTCGGGCGCTAAATACCTTCCAACTTCCGGCACTTAGCCGAGTCAGCATTTCTTTTAGCAATAAGCGTTGAATCGCCCCATGAAGCTCAGCAAAGGGGGGCAGATTTAAAACAAGCGTGTTTTCCTGCGCTGTGTCTGGGTCTGTCACGGATACGCATTCAGGGTAATGCTGGAGCATACAATTTCGCAAATAGTCCTGCTCCTGCTGAATAACGACAGTATGTTCCACTATTGTGGATTCCAGATTGGGGTTTTCGTCGATGAGTAAAGGCAGTACCTGAGCGCGTAGACGATTGCGCATAAAAGCGGGATCCTGATTCGATGATCTTCCCAGCAGGGCAGCATGTAATGCTGATGATAGTGTGCTAAGTCACTCCGAGAAACCGATAAGAAAGGACGGGTGACGGTTAAAGAAAAGCCATCCACCAAAAGATTTTTCAGTGGGCGCATTCCCTGAGGTACTGAAGTTCCACGTATCCACTGCATCAGAGCTGGTTTCTAGCTGATCCGTGGCATGGTGGGCCGTTATCACCCCATCAAAACCGTGGTTTTTTGCCTGTTGCGCCAACCAGGCGTAACGCACCGAGCGAGCCTGGGCCTCTAAGGAACTTTGCGTCACCGATCGAAGCGGTATCCGTCGCTCACTATAAAACAAAATCTGTTCGCGCTGACAATAATCCGCAAGAGCCTGGGCCTGAGCAGAAGACTCCGCCCTTAAGCCATGATCCAAATGAGCCACGGCAAAAGTACAGCCATAACGTTTATGAGCAAAGCGCTGAAAAAAATGCAGCAGCACCATGGAGTCTAAACCTCCAGAAACGGCCAAAAGATAGCGCTTTTGCGGAAGGATCAAATCATGGTGTTTGATAAATTGAAAAACATCCGAACAAAAGCGCTTGTCTTTAAAAACCGTCACAAGGGTATTTTAATAACCGTACTTGGAGCGGCGCACCCCAAGAATTTCGTCAATTTCAGCCATGACCGAGCGTAACAAACGGGTTTTTTTATTGTGGGGCAAAAACGCACTCTTAAATCCATTAATAATCATATTGGCCATGTCATTAATATCAAACTCAAAAGTGTCCGCCACGAGCTTAAGCTCATCAGTGACCGTGGTGCCTGACACCAGGCGATTGTCGGTATTGATGGTGACACGTAGACCAAGGTCATAATACTTTTTGATGGGATGAGACTCTAAACTATCAATCGCTTTGGTCTGCAGATTAGAAATCAGACAGACCTCCAAAGGGATGCGGTGATCATTCATATAGTTCATCAGATCGCGATCCTCAATCAAACGGGTGCCGTGGCCAATCCGGTGCGCACCACAATAATGTAATGCCTGAGAAATACTGCGAGGACCAAACGCTTCGCCTGCGTGAATCGTACAGTTAATATTCTTATTTAGAATTTTGTGAAACGCTTCGCGGTGATATTTTGCCGGGTTATCGTACTCGGCACCCGCTAAATCAAAGGCCACAACACCGCGATTTTTAAAAGCAATGGTTAGATCTGCTAGCTTATCAGAGCTCTCGGGAGACATATGGCGAATGCCACAGATAATGACACCGGTAGTAATATCATACTGGCGCTCAGCATCGGCCAGACCGATCAGTACTGCCTTGACGATTTTTTCCAGAGAGAGACCTTCATTGGTATGTAAGAGGGGGCAAAAGCGGACCTCCATATATTTTACGTTTTCGGTCGCCGCATCTTCGGCCAGTTCAAAAGCCGCGCGACGCAAAGAGTCAAAGTCCTGTAAGACCGAGCAGGTAATATCAAAGGCTCGCAAATATTCTTCGAGGCTTTCACAACTTTCACTCATCTGAACGTACTTCAACAATTCAGTGGGGTCAGTACTGGGGAGCTCAACGCCCTTTTTTTGAGCAATATCGATGACGGTCTCTACGCGCATCGAACCATCTAAGTGCACATGCAGATCGGTTTTGGGGAGGCGAAGTAAAACATCGCGGTCAATGGGGTGAGTTTTCATTGTTATTTTTCCTTTTTTCTCAGTTTAACAGGCCACAGCCGCTTTGCGGCATGTATTTCACACAGAAAAGCCTCTAAAAATAAGATTTGTTTAAGTTTAAGCTGTTGTTTTATTAATGAAGTGCGGTATACTGTTTACTCAATAGAATTAAAGTTTGTTCACGTATCGGGTTGTGAGTCACCTTCACAGGTGCTAGAATACCGAGTCCGAGCTACAGATTTTATCTGTTGGTAAAGAAAAAGCAAGAGTATATCGCGCTTCACCTTTTACCAGATCCCCCTGTGTCTTCACAGTTCTGCGCGTAAGCTGTTCTAAACACTTATGCACACCTGTTAAAACACAATACACATTTAAACTTTAATAGAGATTTAAAAGGAGGTCAGCGGCGCTTACCACTCTTTCTGCGTCGCCCGTATAATTATGGCCAAAGCTAAAGATAAAGAAGTCGTTGGAGTTATTAAGCTCCAGATTGAAGCGGGTAAAGCTAATCCTGCTCCTCCGATCGGTCCTGCTTTAGGGCAACATGGTGTAAACATCATGGAGTTCTGCAAAGCTTACAACGAACAAACCAAAGAGCATGCTGGAATGATTATTCCTGTTGAAATTAGTGTTATGGGCGATCGCTCTTTCACTTTTATCACCAAGACGCCTCCAGCATCTGCGTTAATTAAACGCGCTCTAAACATTAAAAGCGGTTCTTCGACCCCCCAGTCAAAGAACGGTGGCAATATCACTGCTAAGCAAGTGAGAGAAATTGCCGAAGTTAAAATGCCAGATCTTAATGCCCGTGATATTGAAGCGGCCATCAAGATGGTTGAAGGCACTGCTCACAGCATGGGAATTGTTGTTGAGCAAGCCTCTTAGAATCAAGTAAAGCGAGTGACAGTTATGGCACGTTTAAGCAAAAGACAAAAAGCACTCCAGGAAAAAGTGGGAGATCGTCGTGATTTTTCCCCGCTTGAAGCTCTGGAGCTTATCAAAGAAACGGCTAACGCCAAGTTTGATGAGACGATCGAGGCAGCATTTTACCTTGGCATTAACCCCAAGCATGCTGACCAACAGGTGCGTTCAACAGTAACCCTGCCCGAAGGAACGGGTCAAACCGTTCGTGTGGTAGCCGTTGCTAAAGGTGCAGCTGCTCAAGCTGCAAAAGAAGCAGGCGCTATTGAAGCCGGAGCTGAAGAAGTTCTGGAAAAAATTCAAGGCGGCTGGTTTGAATTTGACGTTCTCGTTGCTACCGCCGATATGATGGGCCAACTTTCCCGATTGGGTAAAATTCTTGGTCCTAAGAAACTCATGCCAAACCCTAAAGCGGGTACCGTTGTTGCACCATCTCCAGATGCGATTGCAAAAGCAGTAGCTGAATTCCAGGGCGGAAAAGTTGAGTTTCGTAACGATCGCCAGGGTAACGTACACGTTATTGTCGGAAAGTCATCTTTTGAGAAAGAAAAGCTCGCACGCAACTTAGCTGCCATTCATGGTGCTATTATGCGTATGAAACCTTCTTCTGCGAAAGGTCAATACATCAAAACCTTTGCTCTGTCGTCCACCATGGGCCCAGGTTTACGTCTTGACACAACAAAACTCTCAGAACTGGCTTCTGTTGAATAAATAAGGAGAAACGGTTATGGTTACACTAGCGCAAAAACAAGAGCGCGTGATTGCTTTAAGTGATCAACTTTCACGCTCCAAGGTTGCGATTGTTTCCGATTACCGAGGTCTCTCTGTCAAAGAACTGACAGAGCTGCGCCGTAAGGTACAAGAAGCTGGCGGCGACGTAACAGTGGCAAAGAACTCACTGATTCGTCGGGTCATCAACAGTACTGAAGGTATGCCAGCAATTGACGAGGTCCTCAAAGGCCCTACCGCTTTAGTGGTGGGTTACGAAGATCCTGTTGCACCTGTCAAAGCATTGATGGATTTCCTCAAGGCAAACAAAAAAGATCAAGAAGTTCGCGGCGGCATCCTCGATGGAAAAGTCGTAACGATTGATGAAATTAAACAGATTGCTACATTGCCTTCTCGCGAAGAAATGATAGCCAAGTTAATGGGTTCTATGCAGTCACCTGCTCAAGGTGTTGTTATTACCCTGTCTGGCGTCGCACGCAATCTGGTATACGCCCTCGAAGCAATTCGAGCGCAAAAAGAAAATTCTTAAACTATTTAGGAGCATTGCATTAAAATGTCTACTCTGACCAAAGAAGATATCGTAGAAGCTGTTGGAAGCATGAGCCTGCTAGAAGTAGCAGACCTTGTCAGCATGTTTGAAGAAAAATTCGGCGTTTCTGCTGCAGCACCCGTTGCAGTAGCAGCTGCTGGCGGCGGAGCTGCTGGTGGTGGTGCTGAAGAGAAAACCGACTTTGATGTTGTACTCACCGACGCCGGTGCCAGCAAAATTAAAGTATTAAAAGTTGTTCGCGAAATTACCGGTTTAGGCTTAAAAGAAGCCAAAGCTATGGTAGATTCACTGCCTGCCAACGTTAAAGAAGGCGTTGATCAAGCAGAAGCTGACGACATCAAAGCAAAACTCGAAGCTGAAGGCGGTAAAGTGGAAATCAAGTAAGTTGTTTCAACTTATCGATACCCACTGCCATCTTAATCTCGGTCAATATGAGACCGATCAAGCGGAAATTATTGAAGAAGCTCTCAAGGCTGGTGTAAACCAGATCGTAACCCCCGGGGTTACCCTTGAGAGCTTTTCCAGCGCTTTGGCTTTAAATAAAAAATATCCCGGCATCTTATTTTGTGCCCTGGGCGTCCATCCTACAGAAGCCCAACAATTTACACCAGCGGCTTATGAACAGTTTCTCGATGCCTCAACCCTTGAAGGTATTGTCGCTATTGGAGAAACCGGCCTGGACTATTATTGGGATCAGTGCCCAGAGGAAACGCAGCAGCATAGCTTACGACAACAGATTCAATTGGCCAAAGCAACCCAGCTCCCCCTCATCTTACATATCCGAGATAAACAGGGTTCGGAGCGCGCCTACGATGATATATTAAGGATCCTGAAAGAAGAAAAGGCCCATACCGTAGGCGGCGTCATGCATTGCTTTTCAGGAACCCTGGAATTTGCTCACGCAGCCATTGCCCTCAACTTCAAAATAGCCTTTGGAGGCGTGCTCACCTTTAAAAACGCCCGTCATCTTCATCAGGTGGCACAAGCCATCGATCTTCAGCATATTGTTTTAGAAACAGATAGTCCCTGGCTCACCCCTGAGCCTTACCGGGGTCAACGTAATGCCCCGGCATATATCAAACATATTGCTGAAAAGCTGGCCCAACTTCGCGGTGTAACGCTCGAAGAAATTGCGGAAATAACGACACACAATGCCAGGATTTTGTTTAAACTCAGATAAAGTTCTGTACAATATAACGTGAGCTGACCGAATATAAAAGAGATTTTACCCATGCAAAATAACATGACCATCTGGATCGTATTTAACCTATTTGTGCTTTTTTTACTGGCCCTGGATTTGGGCGTGTTCAATCGCAAAAACCATGTGATTGGCGTTAAAGAAGCCTTAAGCTGGAGTGCCTTTTGGATCACCCTTTCACTGCTCTTTGGCGCAGGTGTGTACTACTTCAGGGGTGTTCAGTCTGGCGGTGACTTTATGACCGCCTACCTCTTAGAAAAATCCCTCAGCGTCGATAATCTCTTTGTGATGCTGCTTATTTTTAACTACTTTAAAATTCCTGCAAAATACCAACATAAAGTGCTATTTTGGGGCATACTCGGTGCTCTACTGATGAGAGGCAGCCTGATTTTAGTCGGTGCGGCCCTCATTCATCGCTTTGAGTGGATCTTGTACTTATTCGGCGCCTTTTTAATCTATACCGGTATCAAAATGTTGTTTGATGACGGAGAAGCTGAAGTCGAGCCCGATAACAACCCACTGGTTAAAGGCTTTAAAAAACTCATGCCCGTGACCCGTGACTTTCATGGGGCCGCCTTTTTCATTATCGAAAAGGGCAAACGTCATGCCACCCCCTTATTCATAGCCCTTCTGGTGATAGAGCTTTCCGATCTTATTTTTGCAGTAGACTCCATTCCTGCGGTTTTTGCGGTTACCCAGGATCCTTTTATTGTCTACACCTCTAACGTCCTGGCGATTTTGGGATTGCGCTCTCTCTACTTTGCCTTAGCAGCCATTATCGACACCTTTCACTACCTCAAATATGGTCTGGCGGTGGTACTCACCTTAATCGGTGTCAAAATGCTCGCCAAAGAATTTTTGCATGATGTGCCATCCTGGGTTACTCTGAGTATGGTTTTGGGTGCATTGGGGCTGTCGATCTTAGCCTCTCTTATTTGGCCACCAAAACCCGAAGAGCATACAGTAGTCGAAGATGCGTTTTTACACGAGAAAGAAAAGGACGAAGTTCATGGATAAATTGGTGGGTGTTCTGGGACTCTTTGTTATGTTGGGGATTGCATTCTTGTTTTGTAAGCCCGAACATCGTAAACACATTAACTTACGCGTGGTTATCGGAGGGACCCTACTTCAAATCATTTTCGCTATCCTGATTCTCAAAACACCGGTAAAGATCCTTTTTACCTACGCAAACGACGCAGTAACCTCTCTACTCGGCTTTACCAATAAAGGGTCTGAGTTTATTTTTGGTTCAATGATGAATATTGACAGCAATGGTTTTATTTTTGCGGTGCAAGTTCTGCCAACGATTATCTTTTTCTCTTCTTTGATGACCGTCTTTTACTACCTCGGCATTATGCAACTCATTGTAAATGTCATCGCGAAATTTATGGTAAAAACCCTGAAAACCAGCGGCTCTGAAACGCTCTCTGCTGCTGCCAATATTTTTGTAGGACAAACCGAAGCTCCTCTGGTGATTAAGCCTTTTGTAAACAAAATGACAAACTCTGAACTCATGGCCGTTATGGTCGGCGGTATGGCCACTGTGGCGGGCGGAGTGATGGCCTCTTATGTGGGTCTCTTACAGAGAGACATTCCCACCATTGCAGGGCATTTAATGGCCGCGAGCGTGATGTCGGCACCCGCAGCACTCGTCATGGCTAAAATTATGATCCCGGAAACCGAAGTGTCGGAAACGGCCGGAGAAAACGTCAATCTGTCTACAGAACAAATTGACGCCAACGTTATTGATGCCGCAGCACGAGGTGCCGGCGAAGGCTTGACCTTAGCGCTAAACGTCGCCGCCATGCTGCTGGCTTTTATTGCTATTATTGCCATGATTAACGGCATTATTGGGTTTGCGGGAGCTAAACTTGGTTTTCCAGGACTTTCTTTAGAAATGATCTTTGGATGGGTCTTTTCGCCACTGGCCTTTTTAATGGGCGTTCCCTGGGAAGACGCCACCAAAATTGGTGCCCTCCTGGGCGAAAAAACCATGATTAACGAATTTGTCGCTTATTCGCATTTGGCTCAAATGGTCAAACCTGATTCAGGCGTAATACTCAGCGAGAAGTCTGAGATTATCGCCACGTATGCCCTGTGTGGATTTTCAAACCTGAGTTCCATTGCTATCCAAATCGGTGGAATTGGCGGTATTGCTCCCAATCGCCGAGGGGATCTTGCTCGACTCGGGATTCGTGCCGTTATCGCCGGCTCTTTGGCCTGCTTTATGACCGCTACCATCGCAGGCATTTTATGGACCCCCGAAACTGCCCCGGCAGCAGAAATCCCTGACACACCCGCTGTGTCGGCTCCGGAAAACCCCTAGACCTCCTAACTCGTGCTAAAGGCTTGTATATGCAGAACGTAGATATTCTCGTTATAGATGATGATAAGGACATGAGCACGCTCGTCAAGAGCATGCTCAGTCATTCCGGGTTTACCGTAGAAGCGATAGATAACGGCAAAAGAGCACTGCAGCTTTTACGCCAGCATCATCTCGAAGCCCGCTTGATCTTACTGGATATTGAGATGCCGGGTATGTCGGGTTATGAGGTGTGTGAAGAGCTACAGTCAGATCCTCGGCTGGCTCTGATTCCGATCATTATGATTACCGCGAGTTTACAAGCTGAAAATCGTCTACAGGCTTTTCAAATGGGCGCCGTGGGTTTCTTAAATAAACCACTGACGCTAGAGGTATTGAGTGAGCAAGTCAAAAAGGCACTGGAAGTCGAAAAACAGTGGCGCAGCAATTTTGTCGCTCAGACACCCTCAGCCCCTGCTAAAGCCCCTACTAAACCAGAGCCTCCCCTGGCAAAGACTGCTGAACAAAGTCAGATTGAAAAAGCGCCCCAGGTATCTACTCCCCCTTTACCGGCTTTTGCAGCCGCGCAGCCCCAAACCGCAGCCGTTGCCGAAAACCTGTTTGTACCCGCAGCCAAAGAACTCAGCTTAGTCCCCCAAAGCCCACAAAAAACGCAGTCAAGCTCCCAGGCCGATCGCGCAAGTTTTGCCGGATTTTGCAAATTTCTAGAAGAAAGTCTTCCTCAGGAAATCGTCAAGGATCTCAAGCCAGACAATGTTTACGAGCAACTGCTTTTACACGGCGTCAGCGCCAGCCAAACCGCAGGAATGGTCTCGACCTATACCGGCTTGCCTTTTTTAACCGATGTAGAAACCCAACAGCTTAGACCCGGCGTTCTCCCCATGCCCTTTTGTCGTAAGTACAGCGTGGTTCCTTTTGATAACGACAAAAACCAATTGAGCTTTGCCCTCGCTCATCCCTTTCAAATTGAAGTTCAGGACACCCTCCTTAACTATCGTAAAGCGTCACGGTTCATTGCCATTCCAGCGGTCTTACAACGCTTGTTTCAACAAACGCCCGCAGCAGCTGGAGCTGTAACAGTGCCCGCGGCACCCAAGACCCCCAAACAAAAGGCGCATGAGATGGAAGATCTCATGGATGAGTTGCAGTCTCAGTATGTCAGCGATAGCAACAGCGCGAAAGAAGTCGTCGGCTTAGACGATCCCACAAGCGCTCCCATGATTCGCTTAGTGAATCGTTTAATCGAGGAAGCTTATGAGGCAAAAGCCTCAGATATTCATATTGAGAGCCGGGAGCACAACGTGAGGGTGCGTTACCGCGTAGACGGGATCTTAAAAGACTATCATCAGCTCACACCGGCCAGTTTGATCCAGCCCCTCTCGGCCCGTTTAAAAATCATGGCACAGCTCAATATTGCGGAGCGGCGCTTGCCCCAGGATGGTCGCATTGTCTATAAACAGTTTAATCGCAAAGGCTTAGACTTTGACCTGCGTATTTCGACAGCCCCCATGAACTATGGCGAAAAAGTGGTCATGCGTATTTTAGACAAGCAAAAAAGCATGCTACCGCTGTCATCACTTGGTTTTTCAGACTATAACCTAAAGCGTTATCGCGAGCTATTGCAAAGCCCCTACGGTATGATTTTACATGTGGGACCCACCGGCTCAGGTAAGTCAATGACGCTGTATTCAGCCCTCAATGAAATTAATCAACCCCACATTAATATTCAAACCGCTGAAGATCCCATTGAGTACACCCTGCCTAATATTAACCAGCTCCAGGTCCAGCCCGAAATTGGACTCACGTTTGCCCGCGCCTTACGCGCTTACCTTCGCCAGGATCCCGACGTGATCCTCGTGGGAGAAATTCGAGATCACGAAACCGCACATATTGCCGTCGAGGCAGCCCTTACGGGTCATCTGCTTTTATCTACGCTGCATACCAATGATGCAGCTTCTACCCTGACGCGATTTATTGAAATGGGCATTTCTCCCTTTATGATTAGCCCTTCCGTACTCATGATTTGTGCCCAACGCCTGATACGCCGCTTATGTACAGAATGCAAATCACCCTATGAGGCTGGCGAGCTAGAAATGAATCAATTGGGACACACCAACGGTACGCCGTTAACGCTTTATAAGGCAGAGGGGTGTAAGGCCTGCAATGACACGGGTTACCGCGGTCGGACAGGCATTCATGAGCTACTGGTGCCCAATGAGAGCATTCGCAACGCCATCACACAGCCAGGTATTTCGGCTGAAGCCCTTAAAAAGATGGCCGTTGCAGAGGGCATGATTACCCTCTACTGGGATGCCATGGGCAAGGTTAAAGAAGGCCTAACCTCCCTTGAAGAGGCCCTTTCTAAAGTGAAGCCCGATTAACCTTAAGCCTCACCGTTACACAAATAATAAATGTCTTCCACATTGCGCGGGGTGTTAAGATCTTCCTCATAAATCAGCACGGTATTCAATACCTCTTCGAGGCTAGTCAAACCAATCAATGATTTATAAACACCGTCTTCAACCATTGACATCAGACGCCGGTGCTGGCGTGCCTGTTCTCGAATCGCAGAGGCGGTTCCGCCTTTCAAAATCACCTGGCGATCGGCTTCAGAGATTTCAAACACTTCATGTAGAGCTGTCATTCCTGAGTATCCCAGGTGCTCACACGCTTCGCACCCGCGCGCCTCATATACCGAACGCTTTTCTGTCTGCTTTAGCGTCACGCCCAGTTTCTGCAATTGAACAGCCGCCAGAGGAACCGCCTCACGGCAATGCTCGCAGAGTTTACGCAAAAGCTTCTGCGCCACCAGCATGACCGGCGCTGGAGTTGCCAATAGCGCATTGGCCTCCATCTCCATGAGCTGATAAATGGCTGTCGTTGTATCGTTTGAGGCCACCGAAGAAAAAACTTTTTTGCCCACCAATGCAGCGCGATTCAAGCGCAACGCCACTTCTTTATTTTTAACGGCACTCACCATCATGACATCAGAGTCATAATCAATCATCGCTTCGATCATGGATTCATAACTGTCGGTGGAGTTAGGAGGGTATTGGTACTGGGTTGTGCCAGGCAACTGATGCTCAATATTATCTTCGAGGGTTAGGGTATTGTGATGCGCTTTCCCCACGTGAGCCAACCAAGAATAGAGCAGGGTGGTCTTGCCGTTACGAATGGGGCTGACGGCAATCATTAAGCCACCGGCACGAGACAAGCCTCTATTCAACTGCCCTTGCACAAAGGGAGACAAGCCCAGATATTCTAAACCAATAAAATTTGCTTTGGGATGAGAAATATGCATCACAAGGCTTTCGCCCCAGATGCCTGGAAAAAAGGAGATCGACAAATTCACTTTCTTCGTTCCCACTTGCGTGGTGATATGTTCTTCCCAATACCGCTGACGTTTTAAGCGAAACGGTGTTTTCATACACTGAATGAGCATGGGGGCCATGCGCTGAGGAAGATCGGTTTTATGCTGCAAGACACCGTCAATACGATAGCGAACACGCACATAATTTTCATGGGTCTCCACATGCAGCGCCGTGGCTCCAGCCTCTACAGCAGAACGCACCAAAAACTGAGCCACGGGCATGAGTTTTTCTTCACTCAGATGATGTTGGTGGGTCACCTGCAGTAAGTCATGGTCCATGTTTAAATTGTTCAAACGGGTGGACTCGGCATCAAATAACGCACTGATACAGGCCAAAATCTCTGTGGGCGTAGCAATAGACGGCATAATTTTACATTTAAACACATCGATCAAACGCTGGATCAGCTCCCCGTTGAGCGGGTCCGACATGACCACCACCATTTGATTTTCGTATTTATGGATCGGCAAGCACTCATAAGATCTCAAAAAGCCTTCATCGAGGGCTTTCAATAGTTCGCGGTCAACCAATTCCGGAGAGGGCACAATACGGGGCAAATCAAGCTGTAAGCTTAAAGCCTCCACCAATTGCGACTCAGAAATCACGTTGTGTCTAACGAGCAAGTCTCCAAAGCGCAATTGGGTGACTTTTTGCTGTTCGAGAACATGATTCAACTGCTCATGGGTAATCAAACCCATATTCAAGAGGATATCTCCCAGGTGAATACTTTTTTGATGTTTACGCAAAAAGCGTTGCAAATCGACTTTAGAGAGTAGCTTAAGATCGACACAAACCCGTCCGAGGGGTTTATACCCCTCAGAGTCCTTTTGATACTTTAAGGCTTTTTGTAAAGCATCCGGGGTAAGAAGCCCTTCTTTTACGAGCAAATCACCAATACGGTTTAAATCGGGGGGAGCTGAAGATTGTGTCATGAAATAGGCGTCTCCTTATGCTTTAGATTTTAACACGAAGTCGCGCCAGTGCTTCGCTTCCAAGGAATCTGGTATAATACCAAAAATTTTTGGGAAAGTATCTCCATGAAAGCAACCGTACGTCATTCTGTGGTGTTGTATTTACTCGCCAGCAGCCTGTTTTTAACAGCTTGTGGAAGCTCTAACAGCAGCTCACCCAATCCCGCCGCCGGTAATATTCCGAACCTCGCGGCCAAGCCCTCAGCCCAGGCCAGCACCCTTAAAACGCAGCGTTTTACAGGAACGGTAATTAACGGATACACGCTGGAGCCCGTTGATAATGCCGAAATCACGCTTAAAATACAGGCCGAGCCGGCACCCGCTGCATCGGCCACACCGCCGAACAACACAGGCCAAAACAACCCATCTCCCCCCAGTAGCAATCCCAATAGCAGCTCAACGCCTTTTCCCAACGCAGTGCCTACAGCCGTCAAAGCGCCCTCAGCACAGCCTTCAATCACAGCCCCCTCAGCCAGCCCATCCACCGGTTTTTCTGTAAACGGCAGTATCCCCACCCTTCCGAATGCCACCAGCACACCGCCGGGCTCAGCACCGGTGGGCCCTGGTCTTCCTGGGACGGGTATACCTGGCGGCTCTGATGCTGTGCAGCCCGATAACTCAGGCGTGAGCACTCTGGGAGCAGCACCCACAGAAGTACTGACTCGCTATGTCGGGTCTCAGGCCGTAACGCCCGTGAATGCGGCGGCAAACAGCACCTTGAATCTTTTTGAAACCAACAGCAATAACCGTGGCAAATTCTTTATTAATGACGTGCCCGAAGGCAAGCATACCATTAGCGTTTCAGCACCCGGTTATCGCAGTATTACCCTGACCGATGTGGACCCCAACCGCTTAGAAATTCCGTTGGTACCGCTAAATAACGATCAAATGATGGATATTGTCGGCAGTGTTCTATCTCCCACCGACACCCCCATTGCCGACGCCCTGGTTAGCTCTTCTTTTCCGATGGGCTCAGCCATTGGCATACCGGCTACCAGCAATAGCCTGGGCGAGTTTAAGCTGCCGGCTGTGCCTTTTGGACGGAGAAGTTTTGTGGCCTTTGTGCAAAACCCCGACGGTGATATCCGACAAATGGGTTTACTCAAAAACATTATTGTCAACAACAAAAGTATTAAAGACCAGGAACTGGTCTTCAAAGAGAAGCCCAGCACGCTGCCGGGTCCTGACGGCACCCCCAAACCCACTGCCGAAGAGCTCATTGAGAACGTCAACAAAATACTCAGCGAAGCAACGCCAGGCCCTGCGGAAGCAGAAAGCCCCGCAGCAACCGAAAGTCCTGCGATCGACAAAGACGTTTCTCCTTATGCGAGCAGTACACCAGAGACGATTGAAAGCCCAATTATTTCTCCGCCGATAGAACCGTATCCCACCCCTTCAGCAGCATCAGAAAACCCTCAAACCATCGAGGAGAATCAGGAGGCTGTCGAAGAAAAGAAGGGCACTAACGTTTTTGATACCGTAAAAAACTTTTTTACCGGTGAAAAAGAAGACGAAAGCGAAGCCATTAAAATAGCACCCGTGATCTCCCTGCGCTCTGTCCTAGAGAATATGGTCCTGAGCGGTAAGGTGCAAGTTCCTGAGGGCTACACTTTAAAGTCTATGGATGTGTACATCAGTCTTGAGCCTGAAGAAAAAGGCGCCCACCCCGAAGAGGCCTATTTGTTGACCAAAACCTTTACCGCCCCCCCCACTGCTGACAAAAGCTTGATTAGCAAGGGCAATCAGAAGAGCACACCTTCTCCAACTCCCTCCCCTTCAACGGCAACAGAGAGTAAAAAGGGAAGCAAAGAGCCGCAAAGCTTTCGGGTTAACCTCCCTGTACTTTCCGGTGGACAAAAGTATCACCTGCAATTTACCGCGACCCACGTTGATGGTGGACTCACCTACCATCACATCTACAATCTAGCAGACGCCGCTGATAGCCTGAGTGTAGACTTTTTACCCGTCATGAGTAAACTCGAAATTCAGGGAGAGAGTGACAACACCATTCCCGCCACGCCAACCATGGCCTGGGACGCCGTCTCAGGCGCTGAAATTTATCATGTGACGCTCACCGAAGGCAACAATGCCGGGCGTAAGGTCATCTGGGAGGGGTGGACCAAATCGACACAGATCGATTATCCTTTTACCTCTCGTAAACTGCGTTTAAAAGAGCAGGAAACTTATGTACTCGCAGTCTCCGCATTAAAAGGTCTCAAACCCGTGGTTAACAAAAGCAATAATGTTTCTGCTCACCCAGGATATCAGGCCGTCTGGTCCGATCTTTCTCGCGTCACCCATATTCCCTTTGAGGTCGTTGAGTAATCTGCAATTTAAAGGAAGTTTTTAATGCCTAAATGTTTGAGTCTTTTGCTTGGTTTGTGCTTACTGAGCTTACCTGCGCACGGTGCCGAACTCCCCGAAACACGGGTGGACTTTGGCAATCGAGAATATCAAGGACAGTTTACCCTGCGCTACTGGTATGGCAATAACAGCATTGACCAAAACTTTAAAGGCAGTGGTGTCGACTCTTTTGTCAATACCAAAACCTCTCTGGGGCTGCTCAACATTACCAGTGACCACTGGTTTGGCATTTTAACGCCTCAGGGACTGGGGTTTTTAGGCTCCGTCTTTGGGTTGGGATTCTCCCTTGATTACGCCGACCAACTGATACAAGATGTGCGTCTGATGACCTATATGATGGACTTTCAGTTCGCTAAACTCACGGTATTGCACGATGAGAGTTTTAGCCGTACGCTCACGGTTTCAGGGCATTATGTTTCTTATTTCAATACCGTTTATGATAGTTTGCTACTAACCACGGCGGCCCCTTTTTTTGGTGCCGGAATTGGCCTGGAAGGTAAACATCCCATTTTCGATATCGGAGAAGCCAGTTTTAAGTTGGTTTATGTGCCCAGCTCTCGCACCCCCAATCCGCTCCCCGACGGACTGGGTCTGCTGAGCGAGTTTAACACGCGCTGGTTTATCAACCCATCACTGGCTTTTAACGCCGGTTACCGTTTCAACTTTTTTAATGCGGCCGGAGAAACCGCGGCACAAAACTCTCAAACAGGGCAGTCTTTAACCCTGAATCGCACGTTACAAGATATGTTTCATGGTGTTAATCTCGGTTTTACAGCGTACTTTTGAAACCCGCTAGACGTGGACATTCCCCTGTGAATCCGGTATTATGCCTTATTAGGATGAATTTAAAAGGAGGCCCCTGTGGCTGAAGAAGTATTGCTGAAGGTGACAGACCTTGCGACCCACTTTCATACAGAAGAGGGTGTGGTAAAAGCCGTAGATGGCGTAGATTTTGAAGTCCGTCGTGGTGAGGTTGTCGGCGTGGTAGGAGAGTCTGGCTGCGGCAAGAGTATGACCTCTATGTCTATTTTGCGCCTGGTTCCCAAACCCCAGGGTAAAATCGTGCGCGGTCAGCTTATTTTTGCAGGCAAAGACCTCTTATCGCTCTCCGAAGAAGAAATGCGCAAAATCCGGGGCAACCGTATTGCCCTGATTTCACAAGATCCAATGACTTCTCTAAACCCTGTTTTAACTGTGGGAGAGCAGATTATGGAAGCCATCCAACTGCACCAGGGCTTAGATAAAAAAGCCGCTAAAGACAAAGCCATTCTCATGCTCAAAAAGGTGGGTATCCCCTCGCCAGAAAAGCGTGTAGACGAGTATCCTCACCAGTTCTCTGGCGGAATGCGTCAGCGGGCCATTATTGCAATGGCCCTCTCTTGCGAGCCTGAACTGCTCATTGCTGATGAGCCCACGACCGCGCTGGATGTAACCATTCAGGCTCAGATTCTGGATTTAATGCGTGAAATCAAGGAAAAAGAAAACGCCGGTATTTTGTTCATCACCCACGATTTGGGCGTTGTGGCTGAAATGTGCGACCATGTTTGCGTCATGTACGCAGGCAAAGTGGTTGAGGCTACCGATGTGGTGAGTCTCTTTAAGACACCGAGTCACCCCTATACTGTCGGCTTGCTCAAATCAATCCCCCGTTTAGACGACGTAAAAGATCGCCTTGAACCTATTGACGGTCAGCCCCCAAGCTTAAGCAAGTTGCCCAAAGGCTGTAGTTTTGCAGCCCGGTGCCCCGAAGCAGAAGATATCTGTCGTCAACAAGAACCTGAACTCAAACAGGTGGGTGTGAACCACTATGCCCGCTGTCTCAAACGTGAAGAATGGAAAGCAGACGTATAATGTCACAGGAAAAAACCAAATCAGATAAAATCTTATTGGATGTCAAAGGCCTAAAGAAACACTTCCCTATTAAAAAAGGCATCCTGTTTTCAAAACAAGTGGGAGCGGTCAAAGCCGTTGATGGTCTGGACCTCTTTGTGCGCGAAGGCGAAACCCTGGGTATGGTTGGCGAGTCGGGCTGTGGTAAATCCACCACCGGACGTCTTATTTTACGCCTCATCGAGCCCACGGCGGGAAAAGTGATGTTTGATGGCGTAGATGTACTCTCTTTAAACAAGCCTGACATGCGAAACATGCGTAAAAAAATCCAAATGGTTTTTCAGAACCCTTATGCTTCTCTGGATCCCCGCATGACTGTTGGTGATATTGTGGCAGAGCCCCTGCGGGTACACCATGTGTTTTCTAGCTCAAAAGAGCTCAAGAAGCGCGTGCGAGAGCTTCTCGACTGCGTCGGCCTCAACCCCTCTTATACCGAGCGCTTTCCCCACGAATTTTCAGGGGGACAGCGGCAACGGATCGGGATAGCCCGAGCGCTTGCCCTCAATCCAAAACTGATTATCGCCGATGAGCCGGTTTCTGCCCTTGACGTATCGGTACAGGCCCAGGTACTGAACCTGATGAACGACCTGCAGGCAGAATTTGGTCTCACCTATATTTTTATTGCCCACAACCTCAGCACCGTTAACCATATTTCAGATCGTGTAGCGGTGATGTACCTGGGTAAAGTGGTAGAGCTTGCCAGCAACAGAACCCTGTACGCAAGCCCCAAGCACCCCTACACCCGTGCGCTGATGTCAGCGGTACCAGAGCCCGATCCCGTGCTCATGCGCAGCTCTGAACATCTCGCAAAACGCATTGTATTGGAAGGCGATATCCCCAGTCCCGTAAACCCACCCTCTGGCTGCCGTTTTCACACCCGCTGCTGGGAAGTCATGGATGTCTGTAAGACGCAGGAGCCCCCGCTGTTAGACACCGGTAATGGACAATATGTCGCTTGCCACCTCTACCCCGGTGAAACCCCGCTTAAAACAAGCAATGCCTAATTAAAGATGGAACTGAAAAGTGGCCCCTACACCTTAGAGGGGTTCTCCCGTAGCACCATAGAAACCTATGTGCGCGTCAACGAACTGAATATCTGCTTTGATATCGGCAAATGTCCGATGAGTCTGGTGAGTGTACCCCAGGTGTTTATCTCTCATTTTCATGGAGATCACAGCCTGGGGTTAACCTACTATATTGCCCATCGCAGTCTGGCAAAGTTACCCCCCGGCGAAATATACATTCCGGCTGAAGCCCTGGAGCAGACCCATGCTCTGATTCGTGCCCACGCAGCCGTGGAGCGCGCCCATCGGGAGTATACCCTTGTGCCCGTAGAAAGCGGCATGGAGGTGCCTTTTAAGCGCAATCATATTATGCGTATGTTTGCCACCGATCACCGCATTCCCTCCGTAGGCTATACCGTCATTGAAGAGCGAAACAAGCTCAAAGCAGCGTTTCAAGGCATGGGACAACAGGAGATTGTCGCTTTAAAAAGAAGTGGCACAGAGATCACCGAAACCATTCGCTTACCACGCATCAGCTATGTAGGAGACTCTACCATTAAAGTGTTTGACTGGCACCCTGAAATTCTAAAGAGCGAAGTACTGCTTACAGAATGCACTTTTTTAAGTGATGAACATTTAGAGGAAGCCAGCAAGCGTAAGCACATGCATCTTAAAGAAATTGTGCCGTACTTAGATGATATTGAAAGCCCTTATATTGTTTTGATGCATTTTTCAATGCGCTATACCCGCCGGGAAATTTATGCCTACGTGGACCGGCTCATTCCGAAAAAACACAAAGAACGTATTTTATTATTGGTTTGAGGTTTGTTACTCAACGCCTTGAGACTTGCCGTAAAGATGCTGATAGATCCAGTAGGACGTAAACACCCGCTTAACGTAACCACGGGTTTCAGGATAGGTAATGGACTCGGCCAGCGCATCCAAGGGCAAGTGACCAAAGTCTTTGAGCCAACGATTGACGGGGCCGGCTCCTGCATTATACGAAGCCACAGCCAATAATGAGTTACCGTCAAACACATCATGGCGCGACTTAAGATACCAGACGCCCATTTTTATATTATCAGCGGGTGTCGTCAGGCTATAATCCTTACCCAGATCTAAGTCCTGAGCAATTTGTGCACCGGTGGCAGGCATGATCTGCATCAGCCCGGTCGCTCCCACCCAGGATTTAATCCCCGGATTGTACTGACTTTCTTGCCAGATCAAACCCGCGGGTAAAAAAGGATTCATTTTGTATTTACTGGCTTCTTTTTCAACGGTGTCAAAAAAGGCCAACGGAAAAGCAGCGGGCAGATACGTATCGTCTTTCGCCGCTAAATACCGATAACGCGTGACCGTCTCGTAATAACGTTTTTGTTTTTGCATGAGAAGCCCGTTGAGCACCTGCACCACCGGCTCAGGATGATCTTCCGCCACTTCCATAAAGGGCACATACTGCTGCATATAATAAAGCTCCATCAAAGGAGCAAAAGCATTTTCATCTCCATCAAGGGCTTGTGTAAAAGCCTGTGTATAACTCGGTTGGGGAAGCGGCGACTTTTCTGTACCCACACTCAGCCCTTCATAAGCAACGGTAGCGTAATGATCTTCGCCGCCTTTTTTTAACCGCTGTAAACGCGCCCGTGCACGGTGGGTATAATAGTCCATGAGCGGATTTTTGATGAGTTCCTGGTAGAGCACTTCCGCTTTGTCAAAGGCTTCTGTTTCTTCGTAAGCGCGGGCCAGCCAATAATCAAAACGGCTGGCTAACTCATGTTTTGCATAATCTTTTTTATGAGACTCCAGCGTGGAGATCACACGCGCGTAATCTTTATCGATAAAATCTTGCCAGATGGCGTACCAAAGAGCTGGCATGGCTTCTTTAAATTCAGGATTGAAGGCCACTAACTGATGATAGACCTTAGCGCGTTGTGCATCTTTATTGAGCAAGTCATAAATAATGCCTTCTTCCCAAAGGGCTGCCGCCTTCACCTCTTTATTGCTATTATAAGCCAGGTGAACCGCTTGCAGCTGATTTAGAGCCGCGGTATAGGCTTTGCCCCGTCGCTGTAGTTGCGCCTGATACACACTGGCCAGGCCGGCTTCTGTGGTCGAAGGGTAGCGGTTGCGTAGCGCTGAAAAATGTTCAGCAGCCTGGCTGTAAAACTTGCCCTCCAACGCGTACTCACCCAGCTTGAGAAGTTCTTTGGCATTTTCGGGCGTATGTACCGCCAGCTCGTTATAAGCGGTTTGGTACATATACCGCTGATAAGCGGCGTCAGCGAGAAAGAGATGATCGTCTGCGGTAAGTTTATCTTTAAAGTCTGACTGCAGCTTGTAAATGGTGGGGCGTCCCAGGGGGTGATCAGGGTAAGTTTTAAGATAGTTGCGATAATAGGAAAGAGCGGCGCGAGGCTGCTTTTTTGTCGCCAGCTCAGCTTGCTTTAAAAGCACAAAAGCCCGAATCGGCTCTGCAGAAGATAATTCGCCCTTCCACTGCACGAGTAGGCTTTCAGCCTGAGGGAGTTCTTCGTTCTTTATTAAATAATCCAGATAACGCTGATACCAGGCCGAACGAAAGGGACTTTCGGGAAAATCTTTAAGCAGCGTGGCAAATTTTTCTGGAGCAATACGTGCCTGCTCCCATTGAATCATCGTCTGCAGAAAAGGGGACTCAATTTTTTCAAGAGAGTCAAAGGGAACTGGGGATTGTTTTAAAGCACTGATCCACTGTGCCCGCTCCCAAAACCAGGGGTGAGGAGCGGTTTCTTTGGTTAGCGTCACTTTGCCCTGAATATGCTGATCGAGAGCGGTAAAGGGAACACGTAGACGCTCCACAAGATTCGCATACTCTTTATTATCTTCCATCTTCAACACGCGTAACGCCTTGATTGCTTCCAGAGGGCCTTCGGCATAAAAAAGTGCTTCGGCCTGTAGCGCTTTGGCGCGAGCCTGTAATAAGCTGTCGGATTCCTGAGTCAGGTAGCTCTCCAAAAAGGTCGCTGCTTCTGTGTATTTTTTGTCCTCCATGAGAGACTCGGCCTGTTTAACCGGAGCGGGAGAACAAGCGGATAACACCCATAAGCTCAGGGCAAAAAATGAAGAAGAGAGATATTTCATGGTGCAAAAGGCTTTCTACAAAGACGGCTTAGTC
Organism: Candidatus Sericytochromatia bacterium; assembly: GCA_963797915.1. Classification (GTDB taxonomy): domain Bacteria; phylum Cyanobacteriota; class Sericytochromatia; order UBA7694; family UBA7694; genus CAXRDE01. The sequence continues at coordinate 135,695 of CAWCRG010000017.1, read as the reverse complement.
GAGAAGAGCCACAAGCGCTGAGGTTAAAAAGTAGTTTACACAGACAATGAGCAAAATAGAATGCACCACCGTTGTGTTGGCTGCTTTACCGACACCCAAGGCTCCACCTCTAACATTATAGCCTCTATAGCAGCTGATTAAAGCAACGATCACACCAAATATACAGGCTTTAAGCATTCCACCCCAGATATGAGACATTTTGGTAAAGCTAAACAGATTGGCTAAGAACACCCCTGAATTCAGGCCTTTAAGGCCAATGGCAACCACATAACCGCCCAGTATTCCGCCAAAGCTGGCGATGGCGTTAATCACGGGCACCATAACCATCAGCGCAATTAAACGCGGGACAATGACGTATTGAAAAGGATCGACCGCCATGACTTCCAGAGCATCAATTTCCTGCGTCACGCGCATGGTTCCAATTTCTCCTGAGACAGCGCTGCCTGCTTGAGAGGCGACCATAATGCTAACGAGCGTGGGAGAGAGTTCGCGAAAGACAGCCTCTGCTAACAAACTGCTTAACAGGCGTTGGGCACCAAACATTTCGAAGACCTGTAGGCCCTGCAAGGTGGTTACCATTCCCGTGGGAACCACAATAGCCAGGACGGGCAAAAGGCACTGAAACCCCGTGCTATACATGCATTTAAGGGTTTCTTGCCAAAAAAAAGGCCGACGGAACATGGCCCGTACGGTTAAAGCGACAAAGAGCCCCAATTGCCCTACCTGCTCAATAAAAGCGCCGACGGGAGCAAGAGGATTCATCAAAGGATCTGCTGGGCCGAAACGATATCTTCACCCTCAACACGGGGATGGTGGGTAATAATTTGTTGGGTGCCCAGATTTTCTATGCTTAATCGCCCACGCAAGGCAAGCTTTTCAGTGCGGTTCATCGCCTTCGCATTCACCTCGATTAACCAATCATCCTGGCCAGGATGAGGCATCGGCATAATCGCCTGCTCTTCACGCAGTAATTCTAATATCGTGCGATCGTTCAGCACATAGGCAATCAGGCGCTCCACAAATGGCAAATTGCGCTGAAAGTGCTCCATGCGCTCAGACTCCATCGTAGGCAGTCCCCCGTAGTTAATATAGTCTATTTCCCATTTTGTCTTGAGATCTTCAAAGATTTTATCGAGCAAACGATAGGAGTCCAGAAAGCCCCAATTTTCTTTGACATGAATCCCCAAAGGAGAAAAAGAAGCGGGAGTGGGGCGAAGAGAGTCTTTTACCGCTTCGCCTTTCCAATTATCGTATTTAACCAGCGTCAGCCATTCGCCAATATTAAAGGGCTCAAACCCTTTAATATCTGTCACGACGCGATCAGAACGCTGATACACCTGACGCTTGACGCGAATTGCTGTTAGCTGGTTGTTTTGGATACGGGTAGTAACCGCTAATCGATCATCTCCCGTAATCTCCACAAAGAATACGGCCATTGCAATATAACCTTACCGGCCACTCTTTAAAATACGGGGAGTAACCATAATTAGAATTTCAACATCTTCTTTGCTGGTTACCGTATCAGAAAACAATGCGCCCAGTAAAGGAATATCGCCCAATAAAGGAATCTTGTTTTTGACTTCGGTATCCGTTTTGCGCATCAGTCCGCCAATGACCACCGACTCACCGTCTTCAACAGTCAAAATCGTATCAACTTTGCGATTGTTGACTTCGGGAATGGTCTGGCCACCGGCACTTACCAACTCACCGCGGGTAGAAATTTCAGGCACCAGCTTCATCGTAATCAAGCCTTTTTCCAAATCAACAAAAGGCGTAATCGTCAGTTTTTCACCAATATTGATACTCTGAACCGTCTGCGTAGCCGCAGTGGCTGTAGCTGTGGTGCTAATAATAGGAAACGCTGTGGTAGAGTCAAAGATCGCCTGAACTCCGTGCTGAATCGTCAAGCGTGGACTGGTCAACACTCTGGCCTGACTGTCTCGAATCAACGCGTTCAAGCGCGCACTAAAGTTGGGGGCCAAGCGATTAAGGGTGCTAAAGCTGACGAGTGACTCACCCTCAGCGGCAGGAGGATTCGGCGCCTGGCCCGGTAAAATCGCGCTGTTGTTAAAGGCGGCAGCGGTCTGCCCCTGCCCAATTTCATAACTCAAGCCAAGTTCCTGGCTTGCCCGTTGGGTAAGCTCAATCATTTTCACTTCTACATTCACCTGAGGCAAAGCACGGTCAAGTATAGGAACCAGCTGATCAGCAATATCGATTGCTTCCTGGCTCCCGATCACAATCAGGGTTGCCGTACGCTGGTCAATCAATAGCTCAGGCGCAGGGTTCAAACCACGGCGTCTAAAAACAGCCTGGAGTTGTTGCACAATGGGCGACATAACGCCACCACCAGCACCACCAGCACCACCACGCTCCGCCACCAGCACCACCAGCAGCTACCAGCCACCAGCACCACCAGCGGCACCACTCTGTACAGCAAGCGTCGCTGCCTGGTTATAAATCGTGTAGGTTTTAATGAGCGGGGAAGCAAAGCCCATTTGATCCATTTTTGCTGGCGTTGTAATAATAAGCGAATTATACACCCGACGTCCGCTCAACCCACTCATTTGCAGAATAAGCGAAAAGGCTTCGCTCAATGGAATGTCTCGCAACTCCAGATAGGGAATGGTCATTTTTGCAACCATAGCACTGGGAGCGGCTCCTGAAGAAGCGGCGTTTGTATTACCCGCAAGCGCTGCTAACTCCATTAACGCAGCGTCATCTCCACCCGATGAAGCGGGTGCCAGGGAGGCAGCTTGCGCTGTCGCAGCAGCGTTATCACCAGCCATAAAAACCAGGTTCAAGCCCGCTTTTTGCGCCAGTCCCCGTAAAATAAACTCCACATTCGCATTGCGTTGCACAATGCTAATCAGGGGGTCTTTTTCTAAACGAAAGGCTTTACGAATCGTTAATGCGTCAGTAGCACCTGCTACAGGAGGATTAACGACCTGTCTGTTATCGGCCCATGCCGTGGAAGTCATGGTCGTTAGCAAGGTTAAAGTGGCAAGAGCAGTTGTGCTTTTACGTTTAAATGTAGAAATTTTCATATGTCTTTCCTCCTAAAAATTAGGGCTATTTGGTTCGGGAAGATAAAGGGTTCCCGTAGCCTGGCCACGAGACAAAGTCACACGTCGTTCTTCATAGTTAATTGAAGTGACGCGAATATTATTGGGCAGGCGTTCGCCCACACGAAAGAGCTCTGTGCGACCATTGATTTCAATAATCGCAATCGGATCGATTCCTCCATCCATAATACCTTTTAAGGAAAGCCCATGTGTCAGGGGTTTTGCCGGTGGAGGCGTCGGTTGTGTTTCTATAATATTAGGTGTGCGAGAGGGGACGGTATTCACGGGTTTATCGGACTTAACCATCGGAAACGCAGCGGGTAAGGCCAGCTGATTCGCTGAAATAGCCGGTTCAAAATCGGGCAGATCAGGGGGCTGAACAGACTTAAAAGGATCCACCCGCCCGGCATGCACCTGGGCTTGTCTAAGCACGGCCTGAGGCGTACTCGCGGCAATATTATAAGACGTTAAAGGATCTACCGTGGGCTTTGGGGTGGGAGTGGGTGTTGGGGCAGGCGTAGCTGATGCGACAGCAACCACTGTAGCATCAGGAGACTCACCAGTATCAGGGGTGCCCGAGGCGGTGACAACCGGCTCCGGCGTCGCAACCACAATAACTGTTGGGTCATTACCTAAATCTTCAGGCGGTAAGCTTAATGAGTAAAGTAAGAGACCTGTCGCTGCGACACACATACTTGATAGGATTAAAGCGTGTCCTAACATTAACTTGCTCCTTCTATCAAAAAGGCCTTCAATGTGAAAGAAACATTGACCGGTGTATACAAGGCCTGGGGATCATTTTGGGGTTCGATCGTTAAGCCTTCAATGCTCAACGTTCGTTCATAGTTTTCAAGATCTTGTAGCATCTCAATCAATTCAGGATAAGACACCTTGCTCAATTGAATCTGTACGGGTAATTGCTTGAGTTGCTTTGCAGCAGGAGATTCAGAAGCACTCTGTAACTCAGCAGGCAAAGTAAAGTCAACAATTCCGCCAGGCTTAAAGGTGTTCAAAACCGCAGAGTTACCGTACAACGCTTTATTTTCTGTAATTTCTTCGACATCTAAAAGCAGTGGAGACTCATTGGCCGTTGTTGGGATCTTACGACGCAGCGCCACCAGACTGGCCTGAACAACCTTCAACTCTTCTTTAAGTTTATCCAGATTTTTTACCTGAATTTGCTTTTTTTCGATATCGCTTTGCTGTTGCTCTGTTTCTTCGTTAAGGACTTGCAGGTTTTCCCACTTGGGATAGACCATTTGATAGCCTCCCCCAAAAACAATCAGGGCAGCTGTAACTCCGCCAATTAAAACCTTGTGAAAGGTCGTAATATTGTCGGTATTAAAGGAACGGCCGAAAGCTTCGATAGTTGGCATAACTTAGCTTCCCACTTTCAATTTGCACGTAATGCTAAACACAGTTGGTTCCTCTGCAGAAGGTTTTTCGCTGCTTTGCAACTGAATGTTTTGCAGCATCTTCGAGTTTTTAAGGTTTGCCAGGAACATCGCTACTGAACGGTGATCGGTGGCTGAGCCCTGCAAAGAGAACTCACCCTGGGGATTAAAGGATAACTGATCAATTTTAATATCAACGGGCATGAGCAAACGGACTTCTTGGAGTAAATAAGACCAGCGATAGGTTTCTCCGGTCACGTAACGAAGGATTTTCTCCTCCATCTCTTTATCCGCTTTTTCTTTTTCGAGACTTTTAATCTCTTCAATTTGTTTATCGAGAGCTGCTATTTTTAATGTGTTTTCTTCTTTAAGCTCTTCAGCGGCAGCCAGCTGGCTGCTCATGAGGGCGTTGGACCCAAAAAGAAGCAGGAGCGCAATAATGATAGAGGTCATAGCAATCGCTAGCCCTTTATCAATGTTAAGGCCTGAGCGCTGAAGTGCTTCCTTTCGGTCAATGCCGAGAAGGTTAATGCTAATGCGTGTCAATTTTCTTCAATTCCTCTCCGTGCAAGTCCAATCGCAGTAGCAAACAGAGGCGCATTTTCATTAAGATAAGCCGCTGAAAAAACGGTCTCATCAAATGAGAGTGAGCGAATCGGGTTACTAATTTCGACATCCATGCCCAGCTTATGGGCAAAGTACTGGTCAAGGTTTTTAATTTTGGCACCACGATCTGAAAGAATCAGCTGCTGAATACGCATATATTCTTGTTGCGATTGATGAAAGTAGTCAATAGATTTATTAATCTCACCCGTCAGCTCCTGTAATAACATACGAATCTCATCAGCAGCGCGCTCGACCATGGGATCTTCAAAGGTTTCATCGCCCACCACAGGAATAACCAGCTTATCAAAAAGCGCCACAGCCTCTTGAAGTTCAAGCCCCATGCCTGCAGCGATGGTTTCAATCATGGTGCTACTACCCAAGGGAATACTCCGAGAGAAAAGGGGCGCACCATTTTGCACGACGTTAAGATCAGTGGTTTCTCCTCGGATCAGAATCAAAACATTAAGCTGCTGTTCTTCGCCCTCTTCTTGAGACAATTGCTCTTCGATAGCACGCATAACAGCGAAAGAAGCCACATCTACGGCCACAAGCGTAAGCTCTGCCTGGGCAAAGGTCTCGATATAGGTGTCAATGAGCTGTTTTTGTGCGGTCACCAACAGCACATCATACTTTGTCATATTGTCTTCTTCAACGGTACCGGTCACCTGGAAGTCAATATATACATCCTGAATAGGGAAAGGGATATAGCGCTCTGCGTCATGCATAACCACTTCCTGTAATTCCTTAATCGGAATGGCAGGAAACTTAATGCGGGGGCGAATAATCGCCGCTTGACCTGATACCGCGGTGATGACCCGACGGGATTTAAACTGATGTTCATCTAAAAAGTTTTTTAGGGCTTCCGCCACGCGGAGGCTGTCCACCACTTCTCCGTCGCGAACAGCGCCTTCAGGCGTCTCTGTGAGAGCCAGACGAATGATTTCATATTGACCCGGTTGATTTTGCACTTCAGCAAGCTCAGCGGCAATAATGAACTCATTGGTAATATCAATACCAATGGGGGGTTCTTTAGAAAAACGGCTGGAGAAAGAGCGAAGGAAGCTCTTCGTGTTTATTTCACGACCAAATAAGTTCATTTTTTCTTCTTTAAAGCCTCTTGCTTTGCTTTATAGTTCATACCGGTGACAAAACTGACTTACCAATATACCACGCCCACAGTTGTTCCCCAACCGCCATGGAAAGTAACATACCTACCACCAGAAAGGGACCAAAGGGAAAAGGTTTGCTTTCGCCTTGTTTTAACATCAGAGTTACCCCCACGATGCTCCCAGTCACAAAGGCTATCGCCAATGCCACCAGTAATTGTTCAGGACCTAACCAGATGCCCATGAGAATCGCGAGTTTAACGTCGCCGCCTCCCATCCCTTGTTTCTTAAGGAGGAAAACACTCAAAAGTGCAACACCTTCAAAGAAACACCAGGCAATCAGACCACCCATTAAGGCCCAGCCCAAATTAACTTTAGACCCATTATATAGGATCCCCAGCAAAATACTTGGGTATGTCATCACATTGAAGACAAACTCGGTATCAAGGTCAATCCAAAAAATAGCCCATAACAAGCTCACCAACGGAATCCAGAACATTAAGTCTAGAGGTTGGGGATACAAACTATAGGTATAAACGAAGAGCAGTCCCGTCAGAAACTCAATAAGCGGATAGCGAAAACTGTAGCTTGTATGACAATGCCGGCAACGCCCTCTTAAAATAAACCAGCTCAAAACGGGAAGATTATCATACCAGGCAATATCTCGCTGACATTGACCACAGCGAGAGCCTGGAAAAGACAGACCCTTCAGCACCTGATAGATCTCCACCCAAAAGTCCTTGAGCAAATAAGAAAAAGAGTACAGCACATCTGAAAAAAAGTAGCGAAGCGTAAACCCCAGACGGGGTCCAAAAGCTTCTGGAATTTCCAGTACTTCTTCTGCGTCATCGTCTTCATCGTTCCAACCTGCCAATAGGATGACAGGGGTACGATAAATAACGACATTCAGAAAACTGCCAATAATGGTCCCTAATAGAAACAAGATCCAGGGGGTCGGAGAAGTCAGCATTTAATCATTACACAGCGCTCACTATAAAATCATCAAACCAAAAACGGGATGGGGTCTTAATAAATCTTAACAAATTATAGCACACTCTCAAAAAAATGGCCTATTCGTAACTGTGGTAGGGATGAGAATCGGTCAAAAAATGAATCAACGATCCCTGATGTTCAATATATAACGACTGAAAAGGAAGTTGGCGCTTTTTTATTTCTTCATAAATATCATGAGCTCTCCACTGGGGCGGAATTAAAATCGCAGCGGCAGGTCTTTGCTTCAGCGTTTCAGGATCATTGATCTCAAAAGCAGTGCCCGGCACGAAGGTACCCCACTTTTCGGGATCAGAATCCACCACATAAAGATTTTGCTGTTCTAATTTAAAATGATGAATAAAAGCGGCCGCCTTGCCTGTCCCGCCCCAAACAACAACAGGAGCTGGAAGTTCCAGAACCATCGCTTTAACCTGTTTTTGTGCCCGTCGGGTTTGTTGCGTAAAGTGCAAGGTTTCATCTACCAATTGACGGGTACTTTTATCTTCAAGGCGCACCAGACCGTAAATCACTTCGTCATTATACCCTTGCTCCACAAACAGGGTCTGTCCAGGTAAATGACTCAAAAGTGTACGAAAAGAGCGACGGGTAAAGTGAGAGTTATGCTCATAATAAAGATCTTCGATGCGCCCATAGGCCAACACCCGGTCAATACAGGGAACCTCAAAAAAAAGGGCGCTATCAATACCGTGGAGAGCGCTATAAAAAGCAATTTCCTGAACAAAAGCCAGAGGATTCATCAGATGCTCTAAGACATGACGGCTTAACACCAGGTCAGGCTTTAAGGTATGCATATGCTCAGCTGGGAGAAACAGTTCTGATCTTCGCTCAATCGTTGTATAATCCGTTCGGTCGGGATTTTGATTGGGATCAAAACCAATAAATCGACCCGAACCACAGGCCTCTGCAAGAGCCTGCAAAAAAGCGCCCTCCCCACAGCCAATTTCGACCACGACAGGATTTTCAGGCAAGTGGGGCAATAATTTAGCAATCAAAGCCTCGGTATGGGCTTTCCAGAGTGGGCTGGCATTATACATACGATTGGGATGATCAATATAAGGAACAGCTGCATAGGCAAAGTCACGATTATAAATATGTCCACAACGCCCACAACGCACAAAGGTCAGCGGAAAACGCTGTAAATCAGCTGATGCCTGAGCACTTTCTGGCCAGGCCAGCGTGGCTAAAGGCTGTTGCCCCCCATCGAAAGCCGGCATCGCCCATAAAAAACCACAAGCCAAACAGCCGTGCTGCGAAAGCTTTACCGAAGCGCTCATTGGGGTGCGGACGAAGCACCAGGATAATAGGTTTGAGGAGTGGCCTGGGCAGATCCTTGAGATAACGGAGGCATACCCTGTTTCGGACGGGCTTCACTGGGATCCTGAGGTTCGATTTGCAGTAATTGTTCTTTATTGATAATAAAATCTTCGCGCTTGGTCGCAAAAATAGTGTAGATTCCTGAGTCCATCCGAATGGCGTCACAGGGGCACGCCTCAACACAGTAACCACAATAAACACATCGCAACAGGTCAATTTCAAAAATTTGAGGCACTTTTTCAATCGTGTCATCCACATGCTCTTCAGCTTCAATATGGATACAATCTGCCGGACACACGGTCGCACACATCATACAGGCAACACATTTTACACTGCCGTCGTCACGTTGGGTAAGACGGTGCTTACCCCGATAGCCTTCAGGCATGATTTTTTCTTATCGGGGTATTCCACAACGGGCATGGTTGCCCCCCCAATAAGGTTGGCCAATAAATGCTTAAGAGTAATGCTCATTCCCTGAAAAATAGGCAGCAGATAGGTACGTTCCCAGAAGTTGAGCTTTTCGCGTTTGACTTTTCTTACAGATACGTCTTTCATGAGTTAAAACCTCCGGTGAGATAAATCATAATCCCGGTGATGAAAATATTTGCTAAGGCGATGGGTAAAAGCGACTTCCACCCCAAAAACATGAGTTGATCATAACGAAAACGAGGAAGCGTCCAACGCACCCAAATAAACACCAGACACATGATCATGGTTTTAGTCACAAAGGAACCCACCTGCATTGAAGCTGCAAACAGTGGACCGCCCCAGGCTTGTGGAAAAGGCACCACAAAGGCAATAGCGAGAAGCGCGAGCGCCCCCAGCGCACCGGCAATCAGCACAATGGCATAAATAAGGGATTCTTTATCGCGCATATCTCCATAATAACCGTCGTGACGTTTAAATAAGCGAAAAGCCCAGAGCGCCAGTAGTCCGAGTACTGCAGCGGTACCGCCAAGCACGGCTTTACTGAGTACCGCAGCATGGTTAACCAGCGTTGCCGTATCTAAAAAAGGAATTTGCCATCCCCCAAAGAAAAGCGTAATAATCATTGCCGAAGCAACAACCATCGCCACATACTCCGCCATAAAAAAGGTTCCAAACAACATGCCGCTATACTCAGTATGAAAACCAGCCACCAGCTCTGATTCGCCTTCAGCGAGATCAAAAGGCGCGCGATTGGTTTCAGCAAAGGCGCAGATAATAAAGACAATGGCAGCCAGGGGCTGGATAAAAATACCCCAACGGGGCAAAAACCCGAAGATAAGCTCTCCTTGCTGCTGAACAATTTCGTTAAGCTGTACAGTACCAAAAACCATAATTAAACCCACAACCGATAAACCGAGAGGTAATTCATAGGAAATCAGCTGTGCACTGGAGCGAACTCCGCCAAGTAGAGCATATTTGTTATTAGAGGCCCAACCGGCCAAAACTACACCGTAGACCATTAAAGAGGTCATGGCAAAGTACCACAATAAGCCCGCGTCAATATTTAAAGCCTGCATAGAAATGCTCATGCCCGGTAATTGAATAACGTCAGCAAAAGGCACGACGGGTAAAACCACCAGCGAGACGGCGGCAATAATAATCGGTGCCGCCAAATAATGAAACATTCGCACATTGCGCGGAATAAGCTGCTCTTTAGAGAGCATTTTAAAAGTGTCAGCAAACAGGTGTACCAGACCACCCAGGCGAATAAAGCCGATGGCGGCTCGGTTAGGGCCAGGGCGATCCTGAATTAAAGCAGAGACTTTGCGCTCTAACCACACCAAAAGTGGTACGAAAGACAGAGGAAACAGAATAAAGACCAGCACTTTGGTCAGAACAATACCCACTTCGATCAATGTGCTCATGAATTGACGGCCCCCTCGGTTTCCAAAGGCGACTCAGCGTCGGCGTCAGATTCAGCTTCTGTTGACGGAAGCAGGGAGCGGCCTGTATCGGGAATCTCATAAAAGGTGAGGGCACTCAGCACGTCAACTTTCGTGTTCATTAAGCTCCATACATCTTCGACATCATCATAAAGAGGAGGCGCAGTGAGCAGGGGAGCAAACAGACCGGCGATTAGTTTCCAGGCGGGTCGCGCTTCGGTGGTGGGGAAGTAAGCCTGGTTGACCTTCTGTAAGCGCTGTTCAGCATTGATATAGCTTGCGTCATGCTCGGCGTGCGCCGTGATGGGCAAGGTAATCTCAGCGTCCAGGGCCAGCACAGTTTGATGCACGCCCAGGTAAATCACCTGTTTATCTTTTAATTGCTGGCGTAAGGCGTCACTGTCTGCGTCGAGACTGATGACCAGTTTAACTTCCGGGTTCGCCAGAGCCGTTTCAAGGGTGTCTTGTTCGGTAGAAACATTGAGGAGTTGAAGCCCTGCCGTATTGGGGGTTTTGTCAGCCAGACGCAAAAACGCGTCGGCCTCGCCCATATGATCATAATTATAACTGTGAACAGCTTCTGATCCCAACGCCTGAAACATTAAATGCTTCAGCATAAAGTTATCTTCTAAAGAAACGGTAGAGCTTGCGACAGCCAATACAGCGTTTTTACCGTGATCCTGCATGGTACGTTGTATTAAGCCAGCTGCGGTCGTCACTGCTTTAGCCAAAGGAAGCTCGGCACCCTTTTGCATGGCAATATCCAGACGATCCTGATGCAAGGCTTTATAGCTCAGGCGGCCTTCGTCGCACATCCACCACTCATTCACATCCGCATTAAAGCGGGGACGATAGCGGTAGGTAGTGCCCTGTTCAAAATCAAGGTACGTATTACAGCCTTTAGCACAACCAGTACAAATAGATTGGGTCGTAGAGAGAAACCAAACCCGCTTTTTAAAGCGGAAGTCTTTGCTGGTCAAAGCGCCCACAGGGCATATATCAACGACGTTTGCTGAGTATGGGTTGTCGAGTTCACGACCGGGAAATGTTTCAATGCGGCTTTTTTCGCCCCGCTGGGTAATCACCAGTTCGTGCGTGCCCGTAATTTCTTCGCAAAAACGCACGCAGCGAGAGCATAAAATGCAGCGTTCCTGATCCAGCTTAACCAGGGGTCCCACGTCTACAGCTTTTGCTTTGTGAACTTTGGGTACGGTTGAGCGGTTGGTGTATAGACCATAATCCATATAGTAATCTTGTAGGCCACATTCTCCGGCCTGATCACAAATGGGACAGTCAATGGGATGGTTGAGCAGTAAAAACTCCATCACGCCCTGACGCATTTTTTTGACGTTATCGTTGTCCACAAGGAACTCCATACCGTCGTTAACAAAAGTATTACACGCAATGGTCGCCATAATGCCCCGTGGACCTTTTTGTTCCACAAGGCACATACGACAGTTCCCGGAGACACTTAAGCCGGGATGATAACAATAATGAGGGATTGTTATACCAACGCTAGCAGCGGCCTGAATAAGATTTTGGCCTGCTTCAACGTCGTATTCAACATCATCTATTTTAATGGTGGGCATGGCTGAAATCGATCTTTTCTTTAACTTCTGATTAAGTCGAACCTCATTCTAACACAGGACGAAGGCCTAACTGCATCAGAATAAGATTCAACGACAGCATCAGTCGCTTAAAAGCCTTTGCGATGCTGCTTTTTGGGTTTTTTGTTTCCGGCGAAGGGCTTTGAGCTGTTATAGCTACTGAACTTGCCTCCTGAAGGAGGAGCCTTACTGCGGCGGGGCGGACGGGCATTTTTGTCTTTATAGCCAGAACCGCTGTCTCTGTATCCAGAACCACTGTCTTTGTATCCAGAACCACTGTCTTTGTATCCAGCACTATAATTACTGCTGCTACCACCGCCACCGGTGTCTCGGCGCAGGTTCAGGGCCTGGCCTGAAACTTCAGTATTGGAAAGCGCGCGTATCAGGTCATTTTCCTGAGACTGAGGAAGATCAACAAGGCTAAAATCCGTAAAGATTTTAATCCGCCCAATTTTGCGACTATGGATTTGGCCTTCATTGGCAATGGCGCCCACAATCTGACTGGGGTTAGCCCCATGACGGCGGCCCACTTCGATGCGGAAAGTGACGAGCCCTTTATCAAGGGTTTCACGATCCTCACGGGTGCCGATGGTTTTTTTACGGCCTTTTTTGTTGAGCAGGGCTTTTTCTACGGGTTCTGAAACCTCTGGTGGATCAGGAGGCAATAAGAAGCTTTTGCCGCCCTGGGCCATATAGGCCAACGCGCCGATCACTTCTTCGAGTTCCACATCGTTTTCACGAATGTATTCCATCACCATGTATTTATAAAATTCAGTGTCTTTTTCTAAAGAACGGGTAATTTGGCTTTCAAAGCGCTGAATACGTTTTTGGTTAATGGCTTCTGCATCAGGCAGTTCAAGGGTTTCAAACTGGTTGCCAGCATGCTGTTGCAAGTTACGCAGCAAATGCATTTCACTACGGTTAACAAACAAAATCGCATCGCCACTACGGCCGGCACGGCCCGTGCGACCAATCCGGTGAACGTAAGACTCACTATCAAAAGGAATGTCGTAGTTAATGACGTGGCTAATGCGTTGAACATCCAGTCCACGAGCGGCAACATCAGTAGCCACAACAATATCCAGTTTTCCGTTACGCAGACGTTCAATGGTTTGCTCCCGTTGATTTTGGGGCATATCTCCATTAAGGGGTACGGATTGCAGACCTTTATTGGCCAGGAAGTCAGAAACCTTAACGGTATCAGACTTGGTACGTACAAAGACCAATACGCCATCGGTATCTTCACCCTCTAATAAACGCACCAGAGCGGTACGCTTATCAAAACCACGCACCAACCACCAACGCTGTCTGACATTGTCAGCCGTGAGTTGTTTGGCATCAATTTTGATTTCCACAGGGTTTTGTAAGTATTTGCGAGCGAGACGATGAATAGCGCTGGGCATGGTGGCAGAAAACAGAGCCAGTTGACGTTCGTCAGGAATCTGATCCAGTACCCACTCCACATCTTCAATAAAGCCCATGCGTAACATTTCATCGGCTTCATCTAAGACCAGCGTTTGTAGGTCATCTACGGCCAATGAGCCTTTACGCATATGGTCCATTACGCGACCGGGAGTACCCACAACAATCTGAGCCCCTTTGCGTAACTGGCGCAGTTGGGTATCGTAGCCCTGTCCACCATAGAGGGTAGCCATGCGCAGGCCGGGCAAGCCGCGACCGTAAGTAGAAAAGGCTTCAGACACCTGAATGGCTAATTCCCGGGTAGGGGTCAGCACTAAAATTTGAGGGTGTTTTTGATGGGTGTTGAGACCACTCAGTAAAGGCAGTGCAAAAGCGGCGGTTTTACCCGTACCCGTTTGGGCTTGACCCAGGACATCACGACCCGCCAACACGTGGGGAATCATGGCTTCTTGAATGGGTGTAGGTGTCGTGTATCCAGATTTTTCGATGGCAGCCATCACTGATTCAGGGAGATCAAACTGAGCAAAAAGGTTGCCTGGCGCTTCTTCTACAACAGGTAATGTTTCTACAGCAGGCTCTGCTGCAACAGGCGCTTCTGAAGACATTTCAGGGGCGACTTCAGGAGAAGGCTCAGAAGCGGCCTCAGGAGATGGAGAAGGCTCAGGAAGAGGAGCTTGGGTTTCGTCCGCCTGCTCAACCTTGGGTTCGAGAGTGCGGGGAGCAGACATGCCTAAAGTCATAGGAGTGCTCGCAGGGGCGGCAGAGTCAGCTGACAATTGATCAGCGTTGTTATCTGCCAAAGGGGAATGTAAAGTCATAAAAATATCCAAAATTATATAAATAAGTACTGAAAGCGTTTGCTTAGAAATTAAAATGGGGTGAAAAGTTCTGTTAAAACATGATTTCAGATAACTCTAGCTTAACACATTGCGAGAAGGCCTAACAGCAGATACAAAGAAGCGAAAGAAGCGGCGACACAATAAAAGACTGGCGCTCATAAGCCCCAAAACAAGCCCCATCCACAGCCCTCTTGCCCCCCAATTGAACCCAAACCCGAGCAGGACACCAGAGCCGAGTCCAATTCCCCAATAACAACAGAAACCAATAACCATAGGAACAAAGGTGTCTTTAAGGCCTCTTAATCCCCCCTGTGACGTCACTTGTAAAGCATCAAACACTTGAAACAGGGCTGCCAGTTGCAGAAGATGCCCGCCGAGCTCCAGCACGGCTCTGTTTTCAGGCTCTCCAAGATCTAAGTAAAGCCCCACAATCTGAGCGGGCATTAACCAAAACAACAGGCCTGCTCCACCCATAATTAACACGCCAAGAACCATGCCCAAACCTCCTGCACGGCGGGCTTTTTGAGGATCTTTAGCGCCCATCGCGCCACCCACCCGCACCGTGGTGGCGTAAGAAATCCCCAGCGCGCACATAAACGTTAGCGAGGCGACATTGAGCGCAATTTGATGGGCCGCCAAAGCGGTATGGCTAATATAACCCATCAAAAAAGTCATGCCCGCAAACAGACCAACTTCCGATAGAATAGAAACGCCCACAGGCCCTCCCGTACGCCACAATTGCAGAATCACGGGCCAGGAAACGGGCACAAAACGTCCAAAGAACCCATAAGGCCGCAAACGACGATCCCACAGTAAAAAAGCCCCTAAGAAAACCAACATCCAGATATTGGTTAAGGCCGTGGCCCAACCCGTACCCGCCACCCCCAGGGGCGCAAACCAAACCGCTTCTCCCCAGCCGCCAAACATCAGTACCTGATTGGCAAAAACATTAAAGACAATGCCACTGATGGCAATCCAAAAACCGGGCTGGGGACGAGAGACACTGTCTAAGGTGGTTTTAAATACGCCCAGCAAAAGAGCGGGAACAATACACCAGCGCACGGTCTCAAGATAGCTTTCAGCAATAGACACCAGCACCTCTTGCTGACCACTCCACCGCAAAAGCCCTGGCGAAAAGCCCAATAAAAAAGTAGCGGGCACCCCGACAATGAGCGCCAGGTATAGCCCTTGCTGAAAGAACAGACGGGGGGTGTCAGAGGCGATATGTTGTCCTTCGGACTCAGAAATAAACGCCGAAATAATACTCACAATGCCAAGAAGGGGTAACAAGAGCGTCGCCAATACCGCTGAGCCCAATCCGACACCGGCCAGAGACTGAGCCCCCAAACGACCACACATCATATTATCGACCACTTGTAACGCAATCTGAGCCAGCTGCGCTCCGGCAATAGGCACTGCAAGCACAACAGTGGCTCGCATTTCTGAGCGCAGCTGCCACCAGGAAAGTGTCTTCATGAAAAGGCTCTCAATTCCTCATTCAAAAACAGACTGAAAAATAGTGGCCAGATCAATACGCACATGCTTTCCCGACTCGATGCGCTTTTGCCCCGCCACATAAACCGCCTGAATGGCCTCTTGCGGAACGGCAGAGAACAAGAGCTGGTTTAACAGCGCCTGCCGTAAGGCGTCCGGGCCCGTCTCCTTTGTCACCCTGGCGGGTAACATGCTGGGACTCGAAAGGTTTATGGCCAGAAAATCAGCAGCCTGACCGACAGCAAGGTGACCCGTGGAAAGCCCCAGCGCGTGAGCCCCGTTGCGATTCGTCATGGCAAACAATTGCTCTGCCGACACATGGCCCATCGAGAGCTGTTGGCTGCGCTGCAGATATTCTGCCATGCGCGCTTCTAAAAACAAGGAACTGTCGGTATTGGCGTCTGTGCCTAAAGCCACTGGCACGCCGCGCGCTAATAATTCGGGCAGCCGCGCAATACCGTCTCCCAGAGCCATATTGGTAAGGGGATTGTACACCTGACGACAGGCGTGCGTCTGCATGCGTTCAAGATCGTCATCATCGAACCAGATGCCATGAATAATACAGGCATCCTGGTCTAAAATGCCCCAACTCTCTAGACAAGCCAGAGGCCTTAAGCCGTAACGCTCGATGGCAAATTCCGCATCACCGGGCTGTTCCGAAAGATGAATATGCCAGGGCGTACCCAAACGTTTCGCCAGCTCGGCCCCCGCACACACCAGCTCGCGGCTGGCACCGTGAAGAGAGTGCGGCGCAGGCAGCACCGATACAAGCGGGTTGTCAGCATAACGGCGAGCCAGCGCTTCGGTTTGTGTCATCGCCTGCTCAAGCGACTCTTGAAAACGCATTTGCCCCGGCTTGTTTCGCTGATCGTAAAGGGTGCGAATCAGAGAGATACGTAGACCTACGGTTTCTGCGGCCCGAATCAGGGTATGGGCGTATAACTGCTCACTGGATTGACCGTCAGGCAAGTTATTCACATAGTGAAACTCGCCCACCGTGGTAATCCCGGCCCGAAGCATTTCGTGAAAAACCAGTACTGCTGAGGCATAAAGGCGTTCTTCATCTAAGGCGAGTACACAAGGATAAAGAAAGCGATCGACCCAATCCTTAAAATGTTGCGGCTGCCCCGTGGTGGGGCGTAAGAGCACCTGAAACGCGTGGCTGTGGGCATTTACACATCCGGGAACCACGTAATCATAAACACAAGAGGGCATCGGCTCATCCTTCCGCAAGGAGCGACAAGTTGAAATACGACCGTGGGAATCCACCTCAAGAAGTTGATCACAGAACAGCGCGTTACCGGTTTCTAAATAGCGGGCATAAATACGTAAGGTCAACAAAAAACCTCCGGGGTTTGTGGGATTTGCTAAACTGAACAGCACGTATTCTAGCCTAATCCCTGCAGTAAAGGAAAGCCGTATGTCAGATTCTATACAGTATCAATTTGGTTTAAAAATCGGAAACAAAGAAATTCATCTTGGAGGTGACCAGGTCTTTGTGGAAACACAAATGGAGAAATGGTTGCAATTGTTCCAGCAGGAGCTACCTCCAGAACTTCAGAGCGAGTCTGAAGGTGGAAACAACACGCCGGGAAAAATGGCGGCACCGCAGCGCGCGCTCCCTACTCTCCCTGAATTTATCAAGACCAAAGGCCCGAAAGAAATTACCGATATGATTTTGGTCATTGGCCTCTATTTAGAGCGCTTTAAGCAAATGAATTTGTTCAGTCGCAGCGATCTGTTAGAAACGCAGATTTTTGAGCGTTTAGGCAAAAGCGAAACCGATGTGCAGCAAGCCTTAAATCGTCTTGTGGGATTAAATATGCTGACGGAAAGCGCGCCTATGGGCAGTAAGGAAATGAGTTACTCCATTACGTTCACCGGAGAACAGACTTTAAAGGACGGGTTCTAAAACGCCCTTTGACACTCGCTTTTGTCCCCCAATATAGACATCTTCCACCAGGTTCACACCAAAGTGATAGGGAATATAGTCCAGATTGGGGGCGTCAACGACCACAAGATCAGCAGAGCGCCCCACAGCCAAAGTACCGGCTTCAGTGCCGCGATCAATAGCATAAGCCGCGTTGCGGGTAATGCCCACAAAAGCCTCGACGGGTAATAAATGCATTTGCGTCACGGCTAAAACGGCCATCATGACCTGAGACTCACAATAACAGCCTCCGGGATTCAAGTCGGTAGAAATGGCAATGGGCATATCTAACTGATGCATCAATTGTGCGTTGGCGTACGGTAAACCCAGATAAAAAGCGGTACCGGGTAAAAGCACCGGAATGGTTCCCGCTGCTTTCATGGCCTCAAGATCAGCTTGACTGGCAAACTGTAAATGGTCAGCGGAGATCGCTCCCAGCTCTGCTGCAAGTGCTGCCCCCCCGGAATGATCTAACTCATCGGCATGGACCTTCAACTTTAAACCGTGAAAGCTGGCAAGCTTGAGGATTTGGCGACTGTCCTCTACAGAAAAGAAACCAGTCTCGCAAAAGACATCGCAAAAACTTGCCAGCTGGCGCTCTGCAATCACAGGAATCATCTTCAACACCTGTGCAACGTAGTCGTCCATCGCCATACCCTGAGGCACCGCATGAGCTCCCAAAATGTAGACACCAAATGTATGGGGTGCTGCGATTGAAGGGCTTGCACCACTTCCAGGAGTTTAATTTCTTGATCTAAACGCAGGCCATAACCACTTTTGGCCTCTGCGGTCGTCGTCCCGTGAAGCAGCATACGATCCAGGCGGCCTAAAGCCTCGGTCGCCAGCTGCTCAGCAGAGGCGTCACGGGTACACTGTACGGTGTAATTAATCCCGCTCAGCATCCGCGCGCCTTTTGAAGGCTGTTCATCCCGTTGTTTTTCAATGCGCGCCACGAGTTCATGCTCACGCGATCCCCCAAAAACCAAATGGGTGTGTGGATCCACAAGGCCGGGCAGAACGGTCTTACCCGCAAGGCTCTGCTGCGGAATATCGGCATTGGTGGGTTTATGATAATCGCTCATGGAGCCCATACCGGCCACGCGACCTTCTCGAATGTGTAGAAACCCTTGTCGAATGGGTTGCAGGTGCCGGGCGATTTGAGAGGGCGTGAGCGGGCCAGAGAAGTCGGTGGCAAAGCTGTGTAGCTCACCAATATCTACGAGGTCAAAATTTAACATATAAAGCGTAACATCTTGTGCGTGAGATTAAAATTGGGTATTCCAGGAAAAGACCGGTGCGACGATGGGCTGAGATTGATGAAGGGTAACATTCAATGCCTCCACACCCGCAAAGGGATCAAGACTAAAACGCTCCATTTTTTCGAGACCCTTATTGTAGCGCGCTGCCTGCTCGTAGGCATCTCGGACATTCCAAAGGTGATACCCCAGGAGTACGCCTGTAATCAAGAGATTTCCAAAGGCAACACTATCGGCAGGTCGGTCAGCCAGAATGCCATAGCCCACAAGGCTGCCGCCAAGAATCAGCGTTCCCCCGCCTAAGACCCACCAACTGCGCTGGAGATTATCCCCCACATAAAACTGTCCAGCTCCGGGGTAAAGCAGGGAAAGCAGTGCCGCGGTCGCAGGGTCTTTTTGCTTCTTTTTAAAGGCAATCTCTTCAGGGCGAGGCTGAATCGACGTTTGCGCCACCGCTGGTAGCGTAAGAGCAAGACTTAATACAATGCCACTGAATACACGAAGAATGCCCATTAACGGCCTTCTCCAGATCCTGCGAGACCTTGTAACTGCTTCAGATCGTTTAGGCTTCGATTCATCGCGTCACTATTGGCGCGAATAACAGACAGATCTTTATTGGCCTGCTGCTGCTGCTTAATAATGGTCACCATCGCACCAGCGATTTTACCCAGGGCTCCATTATCATCAGCGGCACGCATCGGCTGAAGCAGCATTGTTGAAACGCCCATCAGACCTCCTAAAAAAATACCGGTCCAAAACTTGCGGTCCTTTAACATGGGTAGATTCCTTACTTCGTTCCGTTGATGTGTCGTCTATAGGGTATCAAAATACCTGAAGCAGATTTAAGTTGCTGAGACCTCAGCCAAAATATCGCGGCCAAAATCAGCAAAATGAAGATTGCTTGCTTTAATATTATACTTCGCGAGCACTTCTCGCAAGTTCATGGTGGTGCTATCTTCAAGACGAAGGCCCAGCAGAGAAAGGCCAAAGGCCACCCGCTCTTTACTGGCGGCCTCAACCTCTAAATAAGGGGGTAAACCCGCCCACTCATCAATTTCAAACAAAATATCTTCAAAGCGATAACTCTGGCGAAACTTCTCATCGCTACGCACCTGTCGAAGATCTAGCAGCATAAGAAATTGACGGGTTTGCTCAAAATCAGCAACCGCCGTTTCGGTTTCTTGAGCGATCTTAAAGCGTTCGCGAGAAAGGTTTTTTTTATAGGTGAGCACCGTCGTTTCGGGAGCATCGAGGCGTGTGGGAAAATAACGGCTGCGCCGGAGGCGAATATAGCTGCCGTCTTGCTCTTCATAGAGGCGGCGATTGGCATAATCAAACATATAATTTTGTTGAAGCTCTTGCCCTAAGCTTTGACAGCCTGCCGCTTGTAAACGCTGTTTTATCTCCGGGACATCAATCGCTAAAACTTTGACTTCAATTTCATTACTCATAAATAGGTTCGCCTTACTTCAGCGCCTGAACCTTTGAGTTGGCGGCCACTTCTGCAGCAGACTGTTGCAGGGCGAGAGTAGGATTAATTAAGCCATAACCATAGAGCTCATCAACCCCAATAGAGCCAAGGTCAGTGGCGCTGGTTTCAATCCGCTCTCTCACCTGAACAGGGGTAAGGTAAGGGTTTTGACTCCAGAGCATCGCAGCCAGTGCAGAAACCATGGGTGTGGCCATTGAAGTGCCGTTTAAGGTGGCGTAGCTGTGGGGCAAGCCCAGTTGATTCGCGGTGACCTCATAGGTGGGGAAGGTGGAGGTGATTTGTACGCCGGGGGCCACAACGTCAAGTTCTTTGCCACGGTTAGAGAAAGAAGCGATGTATTTGTCTTCGTTGACTGCGCCCACCGATAAAAACTCGCTGGCAGCAGCGGGGAAGCCAATGGCTCCACCGGAGTTACCCGCAGCGGCAATAATCAGAGACCCGCGGGCTTCGGCATACTTAGAAAGAAAGTTAGCCAGGGTTCGCATGGTAGAGCCCCCGGAAGGAGAACCCAAACTCATATTGATCACTTTTGCACCGTTATTGGCGGCGTAGGCAATGCCTTTGGCAATGTTGAAGAGGCTCCCAGAACCTTTGGCGTCTAATACACGAATGGCAAGAATTTTGACATTGGGGGCCATACCGCTAATGCCTTCTTGATTATTAAGACCCGCAGTAATAATACCGGCCACGTGGGTGCCGTGTCCGTGCATGTCTTTTGGGTCGAGATCGCTATCCACATAGTCGGGCCCTTTAATAATGCGTCCCGCTAAATCCGGGTGATCGTAATCTACGCCCGTGTCTAAAACAGCAACGGTAACACCACTTTTACCCACACCATAGTCATTCCAGACCTGCTCCATATTCAAGGTTTTTAAGTACCATTGGTCCTGAGTCAGCGGATCGAGAGCCTGAATTCTAACGGGCGTTGAAGCCTGAGTTGTAGGCGTTTGGGGAAGCGGTTGGGGGGAAACCACCACTTCATCGTCATTACTAAAGAATTTTTTGATACGCTCTTTTAAGGTCATTTGCACTTTAAAATTGACGTTGGGAATCGCAAAGTCCACTTCGGGGTCGGCACTGTACTGAGAAAGCGCGTCCTGTAACTTGACCCCTTTGGGAAGGCGGTGTAACTGGGTATCGGAGTCATTAAAGGCGTCGAGCACCTCAGCACCCAGGACTTTACGCTGGGCTTTGGTAGAGAAACCGGAGCGGTATTTAACAATCACTTCGTCTTCAATCGTTACCGCAACAGCGGTTTCTACTTCGGGAATAGACTGTTGAGAAGCGGTCATTTTAAGGGCTTTGGGGGCAGCAGGCTGGGTAACGACTGGAGCAATGGCCTGACCACTGCACGCTGTGAGCATGAGGGCTGAAACAATCGGGGTGAGGTGACGAAGGAAACGCTTGTTCATATAATTAAGGCTCTCTCTACTACAGTGTGTATCTTATTTATACCTTATTTCAAGCCCCTGTAGCTTAAGAGCAGTTTATTAAAGGCTCAATTTTCAACTAAGATATGGGGTTAAAGGGGAATTCGCTGAAGGCGCAGTGGAATTGAGCCCCCATCTTCTCTCCCCGTACGGGGCTTTCCGCTCGGTTAAAGCCAGTGATATACTGGGCAAAAAAGCGAGTGCGCTGCGCCAACCATGCCATCATCTTCAGATATTACCCTCAAAGCAGCCCAGGAACAGGTGGACACCTGGATCAAAACCCTGGGAGTACGCTATTTCTCAGAGTTAACCAACCTGGCCCAGCTCATGGAAGAAGTCGGAGAGCTTTCCCGGATTATTTCTCGCACTTATGGTGAGCAAAGCTTTAAATCCGGTGAGCAAGACGCGAATCTCGCCGACGAAATGGCGGATGTGCTCTTTGTGTTAATTTGTCTGGCCAACCAAACAGGAGTTAACCTGACCGAGGCCCTGGCGGCCAACCTTCAGAAAAAAACCCAGCGCGACGCCACAAGACACCTGGAAAATCCCAAGCTACAATGAAAACCTTTTCTACCCTTTTCACCTCTATACGTCTGGGGATGACGCTCCTTTGTTTCATTGCGACTTTGGCCGCCTGTCCCGCCGCGCAAGACAGCACCAAAACCAGCGCAAAAGAAACCGATGCCAAAGCTGTTGAGGCACAGACTCAAAGCCATTGGAAAGCGCCAGAGAACTATCCCGCTGATCCGGCGCGTGCAATCCGTGTAAAATATGGTGAGCAATTGGTGGCCAAAACCCATGAGTACCTCAGTCCTTCCGTCGTTGATCCCGCTCTGCGCGTGGCGGGCAACCATTTGGCCTGTAAAAACTGTCATCTGCAGAACGGTAAGGCCCCCCACGCCATGGGGTTTATTGGGATCGATCGCCGGTATCCCGCCTATTACCCGCCACAAAAGAAAAAGGTAAGCCTTTCAGAGCGTATTGAGGCCTGCTTTCAGGGCAGCTTAAATGGCAAAGCCCTTCCGGCCAAAGAACGAGAAGCCCTCACCGATTATTTGGTTTGGCTTGGCGAAGACGTACAGGATACGGCCCCCCTGCCCATGCCAGAGTCAGGCCTGCCCACACTAAAAATAGATAGCACCACGGGAAAGGGAGACCCCAACGCAGGCCAACCTCTCTACGATTATCACTGTGCAGCCTGCCATGGCAAAACGGGACTGGGATTGGCCGCTGACCCCAAAGATCTCTCAAAAGGGTACACTTTTCCGCCAATGTGGGGGCCTGACAGTCATAGCAAACGCTCCAGCATGGCCGATACCCTGACTGCTGCACGGTATATTCATAAGAACATGCCGCTGGGGCGTGCTGTACTGACCACACCACAGGCCCTCGATATCGCCGCTTATATTAACGCGCAAGAAAGACCCGACTAAGCTTATGACAGCAGAACAAGCCAACTGGCTCGGTTTGATCGCCGGTACGCTCACCACGATCTCTTTTGTTCCTCAGGTATGGCACACCTGGAAAAGCCGCTCAGCCAAAGATCTCTCTCTGGGAATGCTCAGCATTTTCACCCTGGGTATTGCACTGTGGTTGGCCTATGGACTATGGATGCAAGCTCCCCCCACTGATTTTGTCCAATATGATTACCCTGGTGCTCGCCGGTACATTATTGGGGTTTAAGTTGGGCTTTAAGCAGTAATCTTTTTAGGGCGCCTGTAGACTCGCCCCGTTATAACCATAGGCCAGCGCTATGCTTCCGTTGGCGTCTAGACTCGCTGAAGACAGCTGGATACCCGGATCGACCTGCTGCAAGAGGGCCTGCAGATCAAGGCGAAAAATATGACCACTGTGCTCAGTTTCTACGCCTTTGCGATTGCGTCGGTTAAACTTCACTTCCTGTTGCGACAGCATTTTATCGACCTCATCCGCCACGCGCTCGCGCGCGCCGCCCAGTTTAGCCACCGTATTCAACAACACATTTTTAAGCTTCAGTTTATCCAGGCTGACCTCTAATTGATTGTCCACAATACGCGTACTCAGGGACAGCTCGGTTTTAATCGAAAGCTTTTTACGCTTGAAAGTCGCGTTGTCCAGCTGTATTTTGCCGTCAGCACCCATCGTGAGGACGACGTCCTTGAACCCGCTATCTTCTAACTTTTGCTTGACCTGGTCCACAATAACGTTCCGCATATCCGCATTTAACCCAAACGAGAGGGTACCGCTGGGAACACGAACAGAGGTGGCATCCCCCTCAATGTCGGCCTGCCAGTCCACGGCGCCAATGGGCAAGGTGACTTTTTTACCTTCTAAGTTCAGCGTCGTTTTTACATTGGCGATTTGCCCTTGCCCTTTTACCGCAAAGCTTTGCATTTGCAGATCGGGCTTTAGCTGTAACTGCAGATCTTCAAACTGTATATTGGCTGCTGCAAACTGAGCAAAATTCGTTTGCAGTAACGCGGTGACCTGCCGCAGACTTTGCTGAGCGTGGGCGTCAAATTCTGGCCGCTGGCTTAACTTATGAACGATCGAGGCCACACTGGCCTTATTGCTTTCCAGCGATCCTGACATGCTGACCTGAACGCCATCGGCGTTGGACTGAATAGATCCTGCTCCCGTCATTGCGAGATCATCTACCGCAAACCCCATGTGCAAATCTTCGGTCACAAAACCCGATAAATCCGGTTTGAGCGCAATACTTCCGGCAATGCCTTCCGGACTGGTGAGGGTAAAGCCTTCCAGCAAACCGTTCACGCGAATGTCTTTGCCCTGAATGCGCAGGGCCTGAGAAGACTGATCAATCTGAAGCGCTCCTGAGGTCTGAATATCCAGCTGGTACCCATTAAATGAGCCTTTGACCTTCATGCCGTCTTCTCCCGCAAAGTGAATCTGCTGGGTTTTGGGATCAAAAGTGACCTCACCTTCCACGTGAAGGTCTTTAAGCGTTAGGTCTCCCAATTTTCCTGAGAGACTGCCATTTTCAGAACGAAAGACCAGTGCACCATCGTTACGGGTTTCAATATGCATCGTCCCCGTGGTGTGTAGCTCAGGAATCCCGTACTGGGGCAACGCCACCGAAACAGGATCCGACCAACTGGCCCTTTGGTGCTTGAGATCGTACTGAATGGGGCCCGAAGCTTGAATGTTTTTCATTTCGAGATCCCCCAGGGTTCCTTGCCCGCGCAGCATGCCGTCAGACCCAGGGGAGAAAGTCAGAGACTGCTGTGTAAAATCCATGGCAAATGTGCCCTGCACGCGTATATCTTTAAGCGTCAGATCCTGAATCTTTCCTGCGGGCAGTTCAATCCACTGGCCCGGAGCACTCTGTACTTGTAAGTGTTGTTTTTGCCCGTTAAACTGCGCATCGCCCTGAAAGTGAATTCCTTTTAAGTCAAGTCCTTGTTCTGGGTTCACATAATCAATCGTGGCGGGGCCAAGGGTTTTAAGCGCATAGTTTACGCCTTGAATACGTCCCGAAAAATCGCCTTTAACATCTAAGCCCAGGCTGGTTTTCAGATCTAAATCGTTCACCTTCTGAAGGATGAGATCTCCATTGGGCTTGAGTTGCATATCACCGCGGCCCGAGAGCTTTTCAAGGGTGAGCTCGGGCAATTGGGCCGTGGTACTAAAACGGGCGTTTTTAAGTGCGACTCCACCAGAGGGCGAGACGGCAATGTGCCCACTGGCCTGTAGCCAATTTACCGTGACATCACCTATTTTAGCCGCCGTCCCAAAGGCTTTGGCATCCACCTCAAGAGATCCTGTATTCAGGTTGGCCGCTAAGGATCCTTTTAAACGCACTTCATAAAGGGTTGCTGAAGGCAATGTCAGTTTTTTAATTTGTGCTTCCGGCACCTGGTTTGGGTCTGAAGGGCCTGGCTTCAGGGCAAAATTACCCCGGGCCATATCCGTGCTCAATTGCGCGTTTTTAAGAGTCAAGTTATTGACGGATACGCGCTGTGCTCCCTGCTGCAAATCTCCCGAAAAGACCAATTGCTCACCGGGGGAGATTTCAAAATTCACCTGCTGCGGTTTGGCCTGGTCGTGCGTTAAGGCCCCCCCAAAAGATAAATCCGCTATATTTAGCGTGCCCTGAGCGCTCTTGACCTGGCCCGCAATTTGCACCTGGTCTGCCGATAAACGGGTTCGCGTTCCCTGCTGCTCCATGCCCAGCGCACCTTCTAACTTTGAAAAACGCAGTTGGGGACCCCCGGGCAGTTGGGTCTCTAAAGCTTTGGCCTCAAGGGTTGCGCCACTGGCCTGTAAATGAGAAACCTTGCCTTTGGCATCTATATCCGCAGAAACACGCACGTTTTTCAACTGAAGCTGCCCACTCAACGGTAAATCCTGACCCATGACGTTTTTTAAACGCTGACGAAGCGCCTCTCGCTCGCCAGGCTGAATATTTAGAGTCCAACTGCAAGAGACTCTCCACATGCAGCCCCAAATCTTTTTTCAGTTCGGCATTGAGCTGCAAGTCCAAGCGATCCACGCCTTCTTTATCCGCCACGGCCTGCAATCCGTTGGCATCAGAGGAGGCGACCACATTGAGGCCTTTCATGGCCATGTTGAGATTGCCCTGGGCGTCTACCCCCAGATTAACAAGGCTCCCCTGAGGGGTTTGAATCGACTCCAGCGTGAGCGTCTCCCCACCGGCCAGCGGAATCTCTTGAAATAAGGGACTGTTTTTTAAATCGGGGCGCAGCGTGTATGAGGTGCTGCTGTTTAAAGTGGCCGCAAAACCCATGTCCTTAGAAAGTGAATTGACAACAGTACCCATGGCCGTTTTTAGATTTCCCAGAGTTAAGAGGTTTGCTCCCGCAACCACAGCTCCACCCAGTCCACCAAGGTCTACTGTTAAAGCGTCTCCCTGAGGCGTTAGGCGAACCGAGCCCAGAGAAATATCTACCAGACGATTGGGGTATGTCACATCAATACGGTAACCATTGGCGGTGGTTTTGAGTTCCAGCTTGAGATCCGGCACCTGTTGATTGGCTTGTTTTAAACTCTCTTTTAAAAAAGGCAGCGACAATGCCAAATCGAGATCAAGGGTGCCTTTAAGATCGGCTTTCGACTTTTGATCCACCCCATCCAGATCCTGAAGTTGAAAATGGGCGTCCAGGCTACCATAAGCAGTGGGAGAACCCGCAAACTGAACCTGACTCAGCGCTGCACCGGCGGGAGTCACCCGGGTATTGTCAGTAACCGCAACAAGGGGTGGGGTAAAGTCCGCTGCTTGCGTCGTCGGTGCCAACACATTTGCTCGCTTCGAAGCCGCGAGGGGCGAGGGATTGGGAACTGAAGAAATGCCGCTTGTGTTTAATGAAACATCTGCCATCGTTGAATTCCTTTAAACCTTTAAACCATCTGGAGCACGCTAAGCCATGCTTTTTAAATATATAGGAGACAGCAAAGAAAAGGGTGCTTAAAAAAACCGGCGATCCCGATAAAGATTAAATCTCGGTAAAATGAAGCGTGAGATCATGAGATACTGACTATAAAGTTTAAATAACAGGTCAAGCCACTGAAAGAGATAAAAACATGGGTACCCTAGGCAGTTCCTGGAGCTCTCGCTCCACCCTTTCGAATACCACCGCCTCCAAGGTCGGAGGTATTGGCCCTTTATTGGGACAAACAGCGCGCATCTCAAACCCGAATTTAACGGCGCTTAGCCCAGCGACAACACCCGTCACCTCTGCAAATCAAACGGTCTCAGCTCCACAACTCACCGCAGCACTGCGAGATCAGGTTGTGTCTCGTTTTTCAAGCTTAAACCCCTCCGCTGTGGCTCATCAACCCAGTCTCGTGAGCGCCCCGGAGGCCAAAGCTTCTAACGCTCTGGAGACCTATCTCAACGCCGAAGAAATTCGTCTTGTAAAAAAACTACAACCCCAACTCAGACAAGCTGTTTTGGCTGTAAAGCCCTCTGCATCGGTGGGCGAAGTGCGTACCGAAATGACGCGCACCCTAAAAGGTTTGATTAACGATCTGGTACCCAGCGGTGACGTGCACTTTAAAGGAAAGGGAAACAGAGACTGGGATCTACAAAACCTGCTCAACCTGGCCAACGCGGTCCAACGCATGCCTTTGGCACAGCGCAACCAGCTCAAAGACATTACCTTTGAACGGGCCGAAAAAGCAGAACGTCCTGAAGGTGCACCCGATAACCTTCTCACCCGCGTTGCTCAAGAGATTACCGCAGGTCATTATAATGTCCAGGAAAAATCGGTCGTGCTTTACGACCGCGCTACCCATGACGACTTTCCAGCGTTAAGCCAAACCCTGCAAAACAGCTTGCGTCAGATTGGGCAACACACCCAAAGCAAGGATATCGCCGCCTTACAGAACATGCTTAACCCTTACTTAGAAGGCATGGGAGAACCGACACTCAAGCCCGAAGGCAACTGGAACAAAGACACTGAAAGAGCGGTGCGCCTGGTGCAGGTCAATGTCCTGCAAAAACACCTCACCAGCCATCACGATTTATCTCCCGCACAACAACAGGAGCTGAGAGAACTCAAGACACTGGCAGCATCTCCTCATTTTGATACAATAACCCGTATGACGGACATTCATAAAAAAATGCAGAACCTCAACCTCCTTCCTGATGCGCAAATGAAAGCGTTATTAACAGACTTTGCCGACAGTAATTTTGGCTCCGCATCTTTGCAGTTTATTATGCAAGACCTTTCAGAAAACTTTGGGTCCACCAAATCCGTTAGCTTTGCCGAAGGTGTGCTCACCCATGAAATAGGCCACCACATTCAATTGGGACAAGAAGATAGCGCCTATTACGTTCAGGAATTTTCTAAGCTGGGCCAATGGTTTAACGTGGGGGACAAAGAGGTCTCTAGCGGGTATATTGGCGGCGCTTTTGCTTCTGAGGATGTTATGGATGTCTACAACGTCCTCGCTTCTAATGGAAGTGTGGATAAAGGCGCTTACCGCAGCGCCATTGATCCGGAGGCGCGCAGCAACCATTTTGTGTCCACCTATGCCACCACAGATCCCATGGAAGATTTTGCAGAGTCGTATAAAACGTTTTTAATTGAACCCGAAACCCTGATGGAAAAATCACCGGCGAAATTCTTTTTTCTCAACGCCATGCCGGCGATTCAACACAGACAAACGGGAAGCCACAGTCACGAAACCCAGTACAACGCCCAGGAGGTTCTGGATATTGCGAGTCAAGCACTGACCCGCAAATGGGGCCAGGAACCCACCGACCTTCATGTCCAGCAATTTATTCGTGAAAAGCTAGAAAACCTAACCATCAGTCAAAAAACACCTTCTGAGCTACAGCTTTCTCCCCAGGTTGCGGTGAGTATTTTTAGAAGCCACGAGTCCTTGCTCTCTAGCGTGGATATGCCTAATATTCAAGCCGCTCATACCCTAAAATCCCAAACTTCAGGAAACGCAGCCGTATACGCTACCATTACTGAAAATGCACAAAAATTCATTCAATCCCAGGGCAAGGATCCCGCAGCAAAAACATTCTTTGCCACACTTCGTAGCCAAGCGGGTGTGGAACGGTTATTTCCAAAGGCATCCCCTGAACTCAAAAGCCAGCTTAAAGATCCTGCTTTTAGCAGCATGATGCTTGCCGTTGGTGAAGTCGCAGGACATGCGGCCTTACTCAATCAAATGCGCATCGATGAGCACCAGGATGAAAAGCAATATCAGGAGGCACAGAGCTTCTTCGGCAAAATCATGAAGGACCCTGAACAATTGCTAAGTCGCCGACTCCTGAGCTATAGCTATGACGCATTACGTAGTGTTGGATCCAAGATTTACAATCCTGAAACCAGCCGAGCATCGGCTTCTCTGAACTTTTTTGAGCAATTAAAAACCAACCCCCAGAGCGCCCTGAGCACGGTGTGGAATGACCTCCCCGAAAATTTCAGAAATAAACTCAACGATCGCTCATTTATTAAGTCAATATCAGGCGATGAGGGACGATATCTTCCCTCTGCAGAAGCCATTCAAGGAACCCTGACCCAGATTATGTCAGATTTAGAATTTGATCGAATGATGAAAGCGGCCATGGCAGAATATGAGTAACGCAGAACAATGGTTAGCAAAGGCCAGCTCACCGGAGCTGATGGAGCGCATTGAAGCCGCAGAAAAACTGGCTTCTCTTCCTAAAGAGCATCATGAGGAGGCGGTTTCAGCCCTCCAAACCCTGTTTAAAGATGCCGAGGCAGAAGTGCGCCAACATGCTTTTTACAGCCTGATTCAGCGCAACGAAAGCCCCCTCTCTCTCTACCAGGAGGCTGCTCTGGACAGTGACTATCTTGTGCGTACTGCCGCCGCGGAGATGCTGGGTCAAGTCAAAGCGAGTGAACGGGCGAGTGAAATACTGATTGGCCTACTCAAAGATCCGTATTACAGTGTACGCGCTACCGCAGCAGAAGCCCTGGGACAGCAGGAAGCGTTTCTTGCCATCCCCGCCTTACAAGATGCCTTACTGGACAGTGATCAATGGGTACGCTATAGCGCGGCCGAAAGCCTGAATCAAATTGAGTCCCACCATGATGTTTGGGAACACATCATGGTACTACACAGCACCCTTGATCCGGGAAACCATGCCTACCGGGAGGCTTTACAGCATCTCAAGGACAGCAACGATCGGCGGATTATTCCCACCTTATTGTTTCTTTTCAAACAAAAGCACACGCCTCAAGCCGCAATCTTAGATGTTTTAACCTCTTTTCGGGATTATTTGGTGGTTCCCGCCCTGATTGACATTGCACTGTTCACCGAAACCCCGTCCATGCGTGAAACGGCTCTGCTTGCAGCCCAAAGCCTGAGCACGCAAGAAACCCTCAATGCCCTCAAAAGTTGGTTAGATCCTGATTATTTGGACTATGCCCAGCGGGCAGTGGAGCTACTGGCCCAGTTGCCCATGCCAGAAGAAGTCGCTCAGGTGCTAAAGGAAGCCTTAAACCTTCCCGATCAATGGATTCGCACCGTAGCCCTCAGCACCCTTGAAAGACAAGGCGTTGCCGCCGATAGCAAGGTACTTTCTGTGCTGATTAAGGACCCTTCCCCAGATCTGGCCGGTGCAGCACTGTTAAACCTGAGTAGACACTACCCTGAACTCTTATTTCGCCATGCCAAAAACTTTGCGAAGAGCGACATCTCCTGGAAAGAAGAGGCCTTGGCGGTGGCACTGCGCTACGCCCCCCAGAGCTTAGTAAGTGAAATGGCTCCTGCTTTAATGGAAAGCCCCCATGCCACCACCCGCGAAAGCCTGTGTAAAAGCTTAAAATATCACGGCAGCGCGTTTCAGGATCTGCTGTTCAAAGCCCTTACCGACAAAGAGCATTGGGTACGTCAGGAGGCCGTAGACGCTTTAAGTTTGAGTATACGTCCTGAAGTGACAAAAGCGCTGACTTATCACCTGCGTGAAGATGAAGACTTTATGGTGCGCTCAGTAGCCGCCCAGGCCCTTGAGAAGCACCCTGACACCCCTGCGTGTACTCCTTCCAAAGCCCTTTGGCATGCGGTCATGCATGACAGCAGTGCCAGTGTTCGCTTGCAGGCCGTAAGAAGTATTTTAATGCAGCATAACCCCACCGTAACAGAGTTTGAGCAGCTGTTTAAAATAAACGATAAATCAGTGCAACTGACTTTATTTAACGCATTGCGTAAACAACCCACTCTACCCGACAGCAGCAGCATTCAAGCGCATATTGAAAAAACAATTCGCAGTAGCGATCTACAATTGGCCTCGGCAGCCCAACAGTTAATCGACGCTTAGAAGCAAACCTAACGCCACATCATGCCACCGCAGATACCGCTTCCGAGCAGGGTAAGTGCGGCAGATAAAAGAATACCTTGCAGTATTAGCTTTTTACCCTTTCGCTTAGCGTAAAGCGAAAGGGGCACAATATAAACCGCTTGAAAAATCCCAATGCCCATCAGGACCACAACAAGCACACCCAACTCCCAATACTGTCCCGTGGGACGCGGTGAATAGCTCCCTCGAATAATAACCCCCAGAAAAACAAGGCCCATAAACAGCAGATGGCACACCAGCACGGCAGCCACTCCACCAAAAAATTGAAGCGCGTTCTTCAGGGTTATTTTAGGATCCACGATTAAGGCACCAGCCCGGGAATCGTGTCTAAAACACCCGGCTCCCGATAAAAGAGATTAAACGTGTCAAAGGGGATCACCTTTTGCGCATCTTGAGACACGATATGCACACAGGACTTTTTTACACTGCGAATGTCGAGATCATAGGCATCCATAAAGCGCATAATGATAATGCGAAAAAGATTGTTATAACTCAGGCTTTCGGGCACGGGAATTTTAGGCAAGCAACATAAAATTTGCGCAGCGGCCTGCGGAGAGTGAGCCGTAGAAAAAAGCGATAAAGCTTCTTCATAGCGAATGGTGTTACCCGTCTGATCGGGGTCCACCAGGGTCGTCAAAGGAATGGTTTGATCTCCCATTTTCAGAGCATAGCCCATCGTAATACATTCCGGGTGACAGGGCACAGGAATGAGATCCTCAGCCGTAAATAAGTCGTGTTGATCGAGAATGCTCTGACGCACCTCGGTGAGGGTCAGCCGATCGGTGCTGGGATCAAAGTTTTCGAGACGCCCGGCCTGCTGAACTGGCTGAAAGGTAACCCCGCGTACACAGGGCTGCTGTAACGCATAATCAATGATCTCACCGATGAAATGATCGTTAAGCCCTTTTTTAAGGGTCACCACCAATGTCGTCGAAATATTAAATTCATTGAGGTGTGCCAGCGCTTGCTGCCTCACAGACAGCAAATCTTCACCACGGAGCTCTTGTAATACATGGGCATCGAGGGCATCAAACTGCAGATACACTTCAAAGGCGGGCATATAAGCGGCCAATCGCTCTGCAAAACCACGGTCTTTGGCAATACGCACGCCGTTGGTATTAATCATGAGATGACGAATCGGGCGCGCTTTGGCAGCATCTAAAATAGCAAAGAAATCGGGATGAAGTGTGGGTTCTCCGCCAGAAAGCTGAACCACATCGGGCTCTTTTTCGTTGGCTACAATGCGATCGAGCATAGCAATGACAGAATCAAAGCTTCGGTGCTTGTGCTTTGGACTGGAGCCGGCATAGCACACCGGGCAGGTTAAATTACAGCGATCGGTAATCTCAATCAGGGTAAGACAGCTGTGTTGCTCATGATCAGGGCATAAACCACAATCGAAGGGGCAACCATTTTTCATCGGTGTATTCCAGGCATGGGGCATTTGTCCTGGTTTAGACACCCCGCGCATGCGCAGATAATAATCAATATCGGTGGCTATCAGCACTTTTTGCATTTTGTGCTCAGGGCAAAACTTGTGCAAGTAAACATTTTCATTTTGAAAAACCACTTTAGCTTCCACCTTGCGATAGCAGGTGTGACAGACACTATTGGTGAGTTCATGAAAGATATAAGGTCTATCCATTTAAGGAGCCACCGTTCCACTGGGACTCGGTTCTGGAATGGGAACAGCTAAAGGAGTTGGAGTTGGAGTTGGATCGCAGGGAATATTGGGATCGTTGGGGGACGCATAGCATGGAGTCAACTCGGGGCGTGATGACCCCACAGGAATAGGAAAACAGGCGGTGGAAGCAAACCACACCACAAAGAGAGAAAGGGCACCGTATAAAATTTTTCGCATGCCCTTATTATAACTTAATTAGGTCTAAAGGTAAGAAGGCATCGTGCGCTGGGCCAATACAGACTCTGCAGCGTCTAGCAATAAGCGCCTTAAAAAGCGTGCAGACATCTGGGGCTCATGCATCATGGCCTGCTTTAAATAAATGACCAGTGCGCGCTGGCAAGGCAGGGGAATGCAACGCATGCTCTCCGCAAAGTCGAGGAGGCAAGACGATAACTGTGGGTGATTGCCAAGCTGCAGCTCGATCAAAGCCTGCTCAGCAAATAAAGGCACATCAAGGAGATCAAATAAAGGATCAATAGAATCTAAAAAAGGAGCTGTCATAAACAAATACACATCTAGTCTTAATTTAAGGTAAACGCAGCATAGCATGGTCACCCCGGCCTGACAATGAAATGTGACTAAGCACTCTTTTCAGCGGTCTCATCAATGGGTTGAGCAGGCTGTAACTCAGAGGCTTCAAGACCGGTTAACTCACCCGATTTTTCTCCCATCAGGTTAAAGACCAAAATCATCAGCGCACCGATAACAATCATCGGTGTACTGAGCAGATGCCCCATCGTCATCCAACCGGTGCCCAGTAAATAGTTAAGATGACTGTCGGGCACACGTACAAACTCAATGGCAAAACGTGCACAGCCGTAGCCTAACAAAAACATACCGGCCACACTCCCCGGCTTGAGTTTGCGTTGTGTGTAAGTTAAACGGGTGACGCCGTATAAAATAGCCACCAACAAGAGTCCTTCTAAGGCCGCCTCATAGAGTTGACTGGGATGACGGGGTGGTCCGTACGCATAAGTCTGGGTGACCTGATTATAGCTTTCTTTAAAGCGTACTCCCCAGGTGCCGTCAGTGGGGGCTCCCCACAATTCTCCGTTAATAAAATTGCCCAGGCGTCCAAAAAATAACCCCATCGGAGATGCCAGAGCGGTAATGTCAAACATTTCTCGTAAAGGAATTTTTTTACGGTAGGCGTAAAGTGCTGTGGCCGCTATCACACCAATCAGCCCGCCGTGAAAGGACATTCCGCCCTGCCAAATATAAAGAATTTCAATGGGGTTGGATAAGTATTTGCTCAAACCATAAAACAACACATATCCCAATCGCCCACCGGCCAGAACACCCACAAAAGCGTAGGTCAAATAATCCATGACGTCGTCATTTGTAAACCCACGCCCCTTAAAACGGGGGTGCTTTGAAATAATTAAGTACGCAAAGACAAAGCCAATAATATACATCATGGCGTACCAGCGAGGAGCAATGGGGCCCAGTTGAAAAACCGGTGGGTTTAGATAGGGATAATCAATAATCATATATGTCTCTTTTAAAATGTGCGCCCATCATTGACCCATTTTTTTTTTGTGTCTACAATTGATGTACAGCACCATGCTAGATTTGGGGCATCATACCATAGTGAAAAGCACGTATCAATGCTAATGAGTACCGAACAAACTGTACAGCCTGAGCCGCAGCAAAAGACCCATGCCAGCCTTTATTTTTGGCTGGTATTTTTAGCCGCCAGCGGCATGTGGATCCTGAACATGTTTGCCGCTCCTGCTTTCTGGCAGGTCAATCAGGTGGACATGTTTATGTTTATCCTGCTTAATATTATGGCTGAGCAAACGTTTGTTATGCTTCCTCAGGGCGGCGGGATTTCTGCCAGCTTTGCCATTATTTTGGCTTCTCTGCTGCTCTTTAATGGGCCCATCGCGGTACTCATTGCGGTGACGGGGGCCCTAATAACCATGGGTATTATTCAGCAGCGCCCCTTGCGTATTGCGATCTTTAATGCCGCCCAGTATGCCCTAACCTACAGTATTGCCGGGCTATGCATTTTGGGCTTAGTCTTTATTTTGCCTTCCTTTGCTACCCAGGAGACGTTTACCCGCTACATGATTTTGGGGGTGTAGCCACCCTTGTCTATTTGCTGGTGAATATTCCACTGGTCAACGGTTTTATGAAGGTGCGCGAAGGCAATATTACTCACTTCAAAGACTTTTTTCTGAGCGTCATTCATCGCAAAGAAGACCTCACAGAAATCCTTCAGACCCTCTTCTTTTACCCCATTGCAGTATTGGTGGCTTACTCTTACGGTCAACAACACAATCCCATGATTCCGCTGGTGCTTACCTTACTGGTGTTTGGCAGCTTGCGTTTTATTGAGCAGCGTCGACATCTCGAAAAACAAAGAGAACGCATGCAAGCGCTCTACCATATGACCCGTAAAATGGCTGAGTCCGCCTTACAAGAAGAAGAAGCCGAGTTAGATCCTGGACACGTTTTCAACTACCTTTTTGACGACGATGAAGTGGCCCTCCAAAATCTGGTCAGGGCTTCACGGGCTTCTGTTTACCGGGTGGAGTGGAAAGGCGAAGGCGGCAAAATTGTTCACCAGCGCTCAGAACCCCACCGCGACGTCGACTCCGCGTACGATCTCGATCAGCCGGGGATTTTACAGGACATTGCCAAAACAGGAAACTCCGCATTTATTAAAGATATGAGCGCCTTAAATACCCTGGGAAAAAGCTATGATACCTGGCGAATTACTTATCAATGCCTGATGGGAGAGCCGATTAAAGTCAACGATAAAGTCATGTTCATTCTGATCATGTTTCGCAAGGTGGGAAGACCGTTTCAAGAAGAAGACTTTCGTTTGATTAAATTATTAGTCAACGCCTTTGATATTACCCTGAAAAACATCGAGCTGCGTAACCGACTCCAGGCTCAGGCCATCAAAGACGGCCTGATGAATATTTACAATCACCGTTACCTCAAAGGCAAGCTCGAAGAAGAAGTCGCCCGCGCCACCCGCTACCGAAAACCCCTGTCGCTCATTATTACGGACGTGGATTACTTTAAAAAATTCAACGATACTCACGGTCATTTACTGGGCGATCAAGTGCTCCGAGAAATGGCTCAAATCCTGAGTGATAGTGTGCGCGAAACCGACATTGTGGCCCGTTATGGAGGAGAAGAGCTGGCCATTCTTTTGCCGGAGACCCCTCTGGATGCCGCCAGTGATGTGGCAGAACGCATTCGTAAAAAGGTAGCGAGCTATACTTTTCGCGGAAAAGATGATGTTGTGGTTCCCATGTCACTAAGTATTGGCGTCAGTTGTTTGCTCGAAGAACCTGACGTCACAGCCTCTGAACTCATTATTCGCACCGATACAGCGCTGTATCGTGCAAAGCATCAGGGCCGCAACCAGATCTGTCAGGCCTTGATGAAAGACGATGGCCTAATCATTCAGACCTACTCACGAGGCGCACCTCCCCAACCCGCCGATCAGAACACGCGCTCAGAAGCGAAGCTGCCTCAGGAGCTTAAAAAGGTCTGGGAAGACCACCAGGAAAAAAGCCTCCCTGAGCTGCAACGTATCTTACGTCATGAAATTCAAAACTCAGGACTCAACCGAAGCATGACCCGTTATTTTGAAAAGCAATGGGTACCCATGGTGCCCGCTTTACTTTCTGCCTTTGTTCACTCCGAACTTACCGCCGATAAACAATTGCACAACAACAGCCCGCTCGCCGATATTATTCAAGGCCTCGAAAGCTTACTGCCTCAAAAGCTGCCTCGCCCTGAGCACTTGCGGTTACTCCAGCATCTATTGCTCAAGGTTTACCGCCACTTTTTGCGTCAGGTTCTCAGCCTTCCCATTGCAGAAATAGAGCGCAAAAACCTGTTCAATCACGGTTTTCGTCTGATCATGATTCTACAAAATCACCTGTTCAGAAGTAGTCTCACGATTTTAACGGAACAAAAACAGCAATACGAGCAACACTATAGCTTTTTGCAAACCCTTCTACAAAGCTTACCCGGTGGCAACCGATCGCCGGCTGAGCGACTGCATATTTTAGCGCGCAGCTTTCCTGAGGCCGACCATTTGTTGTTTTTAAGCCCAGGGTTATCGGATAACACCTATCGTTTAAGTAGCGCCAGCCCGACCCCTCAGGGCTTGCCCGGCACTTTTCAGATGCAGCCCCATGCCGATTTTTCACCGCGCACACGCCCGATGATTATTGAGATCGAAGCTGAAGATTTACCTCAATATCTCACCCCCCAGGAAAGCCTCAGTTTTAAACTTTCCCAGGACACTTTCTGGGTGATTGTGCCGTTGTGGCACAAAGAAAAATGTCACGGTATTTTACTGCTCATCTTTGATAGCAAAAAGAAATTTGCCTACCGAAAACAGCAGACCCTGCTTAAATTTGCTCAGGACTGGGCTGATTTACTTCCCGTTGAAAATTCGTTATGATAAAGCATCTAGCCTATAAATCCAAAGGATATTATGTCGTGAAGCCCTACTTACGCCCCCTCTTACTTTCTGTTTTCTGTGCCCTTATCACTCCGCTGCCTAGCCTGGCAGCTACCGGTTCTTTAGCTCAGGGTTCTCTAGCTCAGGAAGTACAACAATGGAAAAAACAGGGCCAAAAAGCCAACCCCGCTTTGTTAACAAAAATTCGCGAGCAGTTTAATCTGAAGCCACGGGATCCACAAATTCGTCGGGCACTCAAAGATTTCTACGCATCCCAAACGGGCGGATCTCTGCAAGAAAAAGAGCTGAATACTTACCGCCTGCTGAATCTGGATCCTCAAAACGTGGGTTATCGCAATAGCCTGTCTCGTTTACTCTACCAAAAGCACGGTGGAGCCAGTCAGGCACAGGTCAAAGAAGCCTATCGCCATCTCAATGATGCTTTTAACGCCTGGGATGAAGGCAAGACCGATATGGCTCTGAAATTGTTTCAAAAAGCGCGCTTAAATCAATCCGCCGAACTGAACGCTATTTTGGCCTACCACCTCAGAGACGCGGGCAAAATAGAAGAAGCCAAGGCGATTCTAAGTGGTTTTAAAGGCGATAAAAGCTACTTAAATGCCTTCACGGACATGCAAAAACAGATCAATCAAGCAGAACAGGTGATTGCCAGTCGCCTCCCGGAATCTGAAAAGCTACTGGCACGGTTACATCTGGGGCAATACGATGCCGTGACAACAGCCCTTAACACCCTTGAGCCCAGCTCGCAAAAGTCATGGTTAGAAGCCAAGTTTCACGAAAAACGTGGTGAATACCATCCCGCCTCACGGGCCTACTTAGACTATTATCAGCGCAAGCATCTCGACAAAATGCCCGGCTATACGCCCGTGATTTACAAAGCCCAGCTAGAGGATGTCAACTCACTGGACTTAATCGCCCTCAAATTCCGCACTTCACCGGCGTTAATTCGTCAGGTCAATCAGCTTCAACAACAGGAGTGGGTGGACACCTACCGCATGCTGATTGTACCGGTGAAACCACACCAACTGCACTTCCCCACCACGGGTTACGTCTCTTCTCATTTTGGCTACCGCTTACACCCCATTCGCGGGACCTGGCGCTTGCATGAAGGGGTAGATATCGAAACCCTGCCCGGTGTAGATGCAGAAGCCTCTCACAGCGGTAAAGTTATTCAATCTGTATTTGATAAAGCCTGTGGCAATATGGTCAAACTCAGCCATGCCGACCTGGGTATCAACACGGCCTATTGTCATGGTGAAAAGCTGAAGGTAAAAACTGGTCAAGAGGTTCAACAGGGGCAGTCGGTGATTGAAACCGGTAATACCGGTGCCAGCGCAAGTAACCACCTTCACTTTGGTGTACAGCAAAAGAACACTTATATTGACCCCATGGACTGGCTCTAAACAAAATGTCACGCGCCAAAATATGGCCCGGTTTGCTCATGGGGATCACCCAGGGCGTCACTGAGTTTTTACCCGTAAGCAGCACGGCCCACCTGAATCTTTTGAGCCAAAAGCTCGGAAAACAGACTGATTTGGTCAGTGATACCGCGCTGCATTTGGGTTCCTTAGCAGCGACAATGGTTTGGTTATACCGCCGCCGTTCACAATTTCCGTATCAGAATCGCGATTTTTGGCAAAAAATAATGGTGGCGACTCTACCCGTCGGGCTGACCGGCTTTTTACTAGAAAAACCCCTGCAAAAACTGCGCCGTCCGTCACTCACCGCAGGCTTGCTGATCGCTGGCGGTCTCGCGCTCTGGGTCACCGACTTCACCACCCGTCAGACACGGGGCACCCAAAGCATTGAAAGCCTGTCTTACGGGCATTGCCTGGGCATAGGACTGGCCCAAACCCTGGCACTCTTGCCCGGACTCTCCCGCAGTGGAATGACCCAAATGGCCGGGCAATGGAGTGGACTATCGGCAGAGGCTGCCCAGGAATTTTCGTTTGTTTTAGCTGTACCCGTCGTGTTCGCCAGCGCGACTTTTGAGATGCGCCACCTCAGTTGGGGGGGGGCCAAAGATCTCTTACCGGGGTTGCTCAGTGCCGGATTAAGCAGTCATTTGATGCTCAACCGAGTCGAGCACTTTGCCCGCGGCCCCGCCTATCAGACGCTGGGCCTATATCGCGTACTTTTGGGTATCTATCTACTCAAAAGTACCGTTAAAAGGCAAGAATATCAAAAAAAAACCGACATAGATAGAAGATGAACTGTTAAAAAGTGCGGCTTACTGGGTATAGTAAATGCAAGTAAAAGTTTATCGAAAACGTCGATGAGAGTCGATGAAACAAATGTAGATAAACACAAAGGAGACATGGTATGACACAGCCTATTGAAGAAATTACAGGCCGCTCAGGCGGAAACAACGTCAAACAGACCCTTGAAAAATGGGGCTATACCCCTGGAAAAGGGTTTGCAAGCACCTCCTCTCAGTCAAATACGGGCAACAACACCACCCGCGAAAACAGCAACGACAAACTCAACACCTCTGGCATGGAGAGCAAAGATGCGGGTTCAGTCGGTGGCAATATGACGGCGAACACGATTACCCAGGCACAGTCTTCGAACACAGGCAACTCCAATGATAACTCCAGCGGAAGTATGAAGCATCGCGCCAGCGATAATGCCAAGTGGAACAAAGTCAACAACAGCAAGAGCGACTTTGAACCTGCAATATCCCTCTTTGGAGACACCGACCCCAAATTACAAAAACTGCAGCAGGGCTATCAACGTATCGGCGTTAATATTTCTTCAGAAGACATCAGTAAAATGGATGCTGATGTGATCACAGAAAAGTCACTCAAAGCGCCTGGGCAGCTCAGCAAAACCACTTTAAAACAAGCGGTAGATCACGCCCCCAGCCATATTGAGGCTTACTCTGACAGCAGTGACTTTAATTAAAGCAATTCCCTTTATTTACTTTAAAAAAGCAGATCAATGATCTGCTTTTTCATTTTTTAACGGTATTTAATTTTGTGAATAGTGCCACAACGGTTAGAATAGTAAAGAAACCCAGTGTCATACACACGCAAGGAGCACAAAAAATGTCTGAAGATCGCAAACTCATTTTAAAAATGTTGCAAGAAAATAGAATCACGATTGAAGAGGCCGAACGACTGTTAAAAGCCACTGAAGACAAAATGCCGGGCGCCTCTCGTGGATCAGAGGATACATTATTTGACCGTACAGCACCAAAAGTTGAGCATTTTGTAAACTCGTTAAGCTCAATGTTTGACAGTGTTTCACAGCAGCTCGGGCCCACCCTCGAAAAACGCTTTGAAGGTTGGTTTCAACAAAAACAGCACACCCCTCCCAAAGGCAGCTCGAATAAGTCAGACACTGAAGGCTTTGAAACCATGCGCCGTGACGAACAGGTCATTCCCCTGGAATCAAGCATTGAAAAAATAAAACTCCACTACACCCTGGGAGATGTTACGGTCACATCCCATGCCGGTGAAAATATTCACGCAGCCCTCGAAAAAAGGGTTTATAGCGATAAGGTGGAAGACAAGCTGAAATACGAAGACATTCACCTGGAGAGCCATCAGGAAGGCAGTACCCTCTTTTTAAAGCTGGCAGGTACAGAAGGATTAACCCCATCAAAACAAGCCGAAATTCATTTGCAATTACAAGTACCTGCCTCTCTGGACCTCGAACTGACCACGGATGCCCATGACATTTCGCTCTCTCAATGGTCCCATACTCAGGGACAGGTTCACTTGCTCAGCGGCAGCGGCAATCTGAGTCTACAAAATGTGGCTTTAAAAGCCATTGAGCTAGAAACGCGGAGTGGCAATGTCAACGCAGAGCAGGCCAGCGAGTCTTTAAAAATCACCACCCAAAGCGGAGATATTACCCTGGCGGGCTCTGTTTATAAAGGCCAGGTCAAGTCAGCCAGTGGTCATCTCAACATCAGCGCTTCTATCTTAGATCGACTGCATGCTGAAGGCAGCAGCAGCGACATGCAGGTTCAGATTCTTGACGGTCAGGGTTCATTAGAGCTGAGCACCCGCAGTGGAGATATTGAGCTTTCCGGTGAGCTCCACAAAGAGAGCGTGCTCAACAGCGCCAGCGGAGATCTCCAGTGTGATATTATAGTGCACCCTGCCGCCAGCGTTAGCCTCACCAGTCACAGTGGAGATATTGATTTAATTCTACGCCCCGAAAGTCAGTGCAGTGTCGAATTGGAAGCGCGCACCGGAGACATCGAGTCTCGTCTGGAGTTAACTTCTGCAGAAACTGGTGAACATAGCCTAAAGGGACAAAAAGGCTCTGGTGAAGGGGTCCTAAAAGCACAAACCCAAAGCGGCGATATCCTGCTTTCTTAAGCGCATAGAGATCGGGTAAACGAAGTGACAAACCCTCGTGTTTTAATCGTGGATGATGTGCCCATCAATATTCAACTGGTGGCATCGATCCTCTCTACTGAGCCCTACGACCTGTCCTTTGCCAACTCAGGAAAGGATGCCCTGGGGCAAATTTCGGAGACGGACTTTGACCTTATTTTGCTGGATATTATGATGCCTGAATTGGATGGACTGGCCGTGGCGCGAAAACTGAAAAGCAACCCGCTCACCGCTCGTATTCCCATCATTTTTTTAACGGCAAAAAGCGATAGCGAAAGTGTGACTCAGGGCTTTGAGGTGGGTGCCTCCGATTATTTAACCAAGCCATTTAGTCCTTCTGAGTTGCTCTCTCGTGTCAAAACCCATGTGGCGCTTAAAGTCTATGAAAACGACTTAAAGCAAAGCAATATAGAGCTGGCAGAAGCGGTACAAGTCAAGAACCGTATTTTAAGCGTGGCTTCTCACGATTTACGGAACCCCTTGAGTTCTATTTTAGGCTTTACCCAATTGTTAGCCGAATACCCTGCGGTGAAAAATGATCCCGAACTCCTGAATATGATGGGTTACATTTCTCGGTCCGCCACGCGCATGGAAACCTTAATTACCGAGCTGCTGGACACTGCAGCCCTTGAAATGGGACGCATCGATCTCAAAATGAAGCGATGCTCACCGGATCAAACCTTACGTAAAAGCGTGCAAGAGCAGCAGCTGCCCGCCGAGAACAAGCAACAACAACTGCAGTTAAAGAGCAGTACCAAAGCCTTTTGTAATGCCGACCCCAATCGTTTAAAGCAAGTCTTTGAAAATATTTTAAGCAACGCGATTAAGTACTCTCCGGCAGGGGCGCGTATTGAAATTGAGTCGTATGTG
The DNA here is from genome assembly GCA_963797915.1 of Candidatus Sericytochromatia bacterium. GTDB lineage: Bacteria > Cyanobacteriota > Sericytochromatia > UBA7694 > UBA7694 > CAXRDE01. Next base: position 92,694 of record CAWCRG010000017.1, on the reverse strand, counting down.
CAAAAAGGACACTGGTATGTGGATATCAAAGACCAGGGCCCCGGATTTTCAGAAGAAGATCTCAAAAATCTTTACGGTTTTTTTCAGCAGCTCTCGGCACGTCCCACCGCAGGAGAAAGCTCCACCGGCGTTGGGCTTGCCATTGTCAAACAGATTGTGGAGCTACACGGTGGAGAAGTTCACCTCAAAGCCAATACGACTAACGGCTCGACCTTTTGTGTTTGTCTTCCACTCGCCAGCTAAGCCTTGAATCCTATTTTTTGTAAGGGAGCGGTGCGCAGATCGAGAATACGTTTACCATATCCATCAGAAAAAGCGATAATCGCAATCGGTCGAGAGCCACTTTGGTACACCTTTTCTACTTTTCCTTGTCCAAACTCTGGATGCAAAACCGCGTCTCCGGTCTCCACGTCTGCAGGCTCCTGGCTTGATTCAGGTACGGGTATCGTTGCCGAAAAAGAAGAAGAGAAAGAGCCCGACGACTTTGACTGACTGCGCTTAGGGAGATGGGCCTCAATTTCTTCTAAAAAACGAGAAGCTTCCTGATAATGGGCTTCTCCATGTTGTGTGCGTTTGCGAGCACAGCTTAAGTACAGATCGTTTTCTGCGCGCGTCATGGCCACGTACATCAAACGGCGCTCCTCTTCAATGGGCTGATCATCGCCCTGGTGCTCTGCTTCAATCGAACGCAAGTGAGGAAAAACCCCCTCTTCTAAGCCCGTGACAAAAACCACGGGGTATTCTAAGCCCTTGGCAGCGTGCACCGTCATTAAGCGCACCAGCTGATTTTTTTCTTTTAAACTGTCTACGTCAGAGAGCAAAGCCAAATGCTGTAAAAAATCGCCCAACTCCTGTTCTGGCGTATCGGTTTTAAATTCTCTGGCAGCCTGAATAAAAGCCTGAATATTGTGATCCCGGCTTTCAAAAGACTCCTCATCAGAAGCCAACTCTGCTTCATAACCACTTTCGTGATAAATACGTTCAATCAGCGTCGCCAGCGGCAGTGATTCTGAACGCAGTTTTTTTAACCAGCTCACCCATTCAATCAAGGTTTTTTGGGCCTTCTTAGAAACCTGCGCTAACACCGTGGTATTGCTGAGGGCATCCCACAAGGTTTGACCCTGTCGCTCTGCTTCAAGATCAAGATTTTGCAGGGTTTTAATGCCAAGTCCCCGTTTGGGCGTGTTAATAATCCGGCGTAAATTGAGGGTATCCAGCGGATTGTACAAAACGCTGAGATAGGCCATCAAATCTTTGATTTCTTTGCGCTCATAAAAACGGAAGGCCCCCAGAACCTGGTGGGGGATATGGCCTTGCACCAAACGCTCCTCAAACAGACGGGACTGTGCGTTGGTGCGATACAACACGCACATGTCGCCATAATCATACTGTCCGGACTGCTGCAGTTTGCGAATTTCAGCAATCACAAAATCGGCCTCCTGGTACTCATTGGCCACTTTTTTTAAGCGAATAGGACTCCCTTCGCCCCGCGTGCCAATCAGTACCTTATCAAAGCGATCTCGATTGTGGTCAATTAAAGTATTGGCGGCTTCTAAGATGGCACGGGTAGAGCGGTAGTTTTCTTGCAGCTTAATGCATGCCGCATTGGCATAATCGTTTTGAAAACGCAAAATAATCTGAAAATCCGCATGACGAAAGGAGTAAATGCTTTGATCCACATCTCCCACTACAAAAATATTGTTTTGAGGCTGTGCCAATAAGCGCATCACTTCAAATTGCAGCGGGTTGGTATCCTGATACTCGTCAATCAACACGTATTGAAAGTGATTCCCGTAGCGCTGTTGCAAATCGGGGAATCGCTTCAGCAATTGCAGTGTAAGCAAAAGCAAATCATCAAAGTCTACAGCATTGTGTAAGGCCATTTGCTCTTGATAAGTTTCATACAGCTTTAAAAGGCTCAACTCATGAAAGTCGAGATCCTGCTTGCGGTAGTCTACCGGCAATAGCCCCTGACTTTTTAAACCACTGATCTGTTTTAACCATTGCCGTGGACGGGTTTCTCGCGGATCTAAATCCAGTTGAGCCATCACCGTCTTCATTAACTTTTCTTGATCCGTGGGATCATAAATCACAAAACGGCGGGCATAACCCAATCGCTCAATTTCTTGACGCAAAAGACGCAAGCAAACGCCGTGAAAGGTACCCATCCAAATTTTTTGAACCGTTTTTTCACCGAGGAGTAGCTCTAAACGGGACTTCATTTCACGGGCGGCCTTGTTGGTAAAGGTCACCACCAGAATACGAGAAGGGTGAACACGGTGATGCTGAATGAGATGATGCACCCGTTGCGTAAGCACACGGGTTTTACCCGCCCCCGCTCCCGCTAACACCAATAAAGGCCCCGTATTAAAAACCACCGCAGCCTGTTGAGACGCGTTAAGATCCATTAGAAGTTCGCCTTTATATACCCATGAATTTTGCGAAGGGCATCAAAAGAACGCGGGCCGGGTCGGGAAATAATATCGTCATCCATGACCAAAACATGTTTTTGCTTGACGGCCTTCAAGCGAGAATAAGGCGATCGACTTAAGTCCAGCTGACGGGCAAGACTCTTCGGCAAAATCAGCAACTGGGGATCTGCCTTCAATAAAGACTCCAAACGATAGCGTAAAAATGGTGCAGAGGCAGTCACCACGTTTTTTCCACCGCCCTTTGAAATTAAGTCACCAATAAAGCTGTGGGCACTGGCCGCCATCAGGGGATCGTGCCACACCATATAAAAAGTGGTGGGAGAATGTGCCGGGGGAGACGGTACGTTGGTTTTCCACTGCTGAATCAATTGTTGGGCTCGCGGTGTGCTCTGGGTCAGCCGCCCCAATAGCTGGGTATTATTCATCAGATCTTGGAGATGACGGGTTTCAAGGGCCAGTACGGGAATGGAAAGGGCCTTTAGAGGCTCCAGACGCGACTGCATATCTGCAGTGGTGACAATCAAATCGGGCCGAGTTTTCGCTATTTTTTCCAAAAGAATATTACCAAAACGACCCACACTGGGCTTCTTTTTGGCCGCCGCTGGATAATTGCAATCATCGGTCACCGCCACAACTTTTGACTCCGTTTGTAGGGCAAAAAGCATTTCAGTGGTGGCTGGCGAAAGCGATAGAATACGCTGAGGCTTTGCGGGCAGTGGCATGCGTTTCCATAGGTCCGTGGCTGCACTGACAGAAGCTGCGTTGGCAGGGGCCGCATTGACAAAAACCATGACACCCAAAAGATTGCCAAGCAAAAGAAAGGTCAAAGAAAAAAGAGAAAAGGATCGTTTGAGCATAGGGTATTCCGGGTTAGAGAGTTGTATAAACAAGTATGTTTACTCTACAAAGTATAACAGAAGACCCGTGACGGGCGCAGCGCCTAGAAATTGTGGGCTTTAAAAACCTGAATACGCGAGTTGCCTTTATCTAGCACGAAAACGTCGCCATCTTCACTCACCTCAACACTCTCAGGCCCCCAGAAATCTTCGTCACCGCGTCCCTTAGAGCCAAAATACTCAATAAACTCACCTTTAGAGGTGAAGATTTGCACCCGGTGATTGAGGGTATCGGCCACATAAATACGGCCTTTAATATCCACGGCCACACCCCGAGGAATACTAAACTCGCCGGGACCCACACCGCGTTTACCAAAATCAAGACGGCAAATGCCCTGTCGATCAAGCATTTGAACCCGTGGAATACCATAATCCAAAACGTAGAGATTATCCTGTGCGTCCAACGCAATCGAATAAGGCGTTTTAAACTCGCCGGGGCGTGTCCCTGGACGACCAAAGTTTTTATTCACTTTGCCATGGGCGTCAAGCACTTGAATACGCGAGTTTTCTACATCGGCGACATACACTTCGCCTTTAGAAGAAACAGCAATCCCGTAAGGGTTTGCAAATTCACCACGGGCTTTACCCTGAGAGCCAAAGGCGCGAATAAAGCGGCCTGACTGGTCAAAAATGGCCACACGGTGCAATCCCGAGTCCACTACAAAAATTTGTCCTTGTGGGCTGACGGTGACATTACACGGCGTTTTTAAATAATCTTGCTGCGCACCCGCACGAATCAGATATTGCCAATCTCCAATACGATTGAAGACCTGAATACGCTGGTTTTGTGTATCGGCAACAAAGACCAGCCCCTGATAAATACAAAGGCCTCGCGGTTGATAAAACTGTCCTTTACCGGCACCCACCTGGCCGATTTTGTGAGAGTAACGTAAATCGAGCGAAGACTTGTCGTCAGAAAATGAAGGGCTTGAGGCTGACCCAGCTGCGCTCGGCGACTCTTGTGGAGTCGCTCCCCGAGGGGTAGCGGTAGCAGGCTGTCGGCTGCTCAATTGTTGAAAAGCACCGGGCTTGTTCATGGTGGAGCGCATGGTGGTCGATGGAGAATACAAACCCGTTTGGCGCATAGGATTAACAATTTGTGTTTGCTGCTGAGTCGCTGCGGGCTCTGTGGGCTGTGTACGGGTAAACGTTTGGCGCTCCATGCCTGCACGGGGATTGGTTTGATACGTGGTCGCCAACTCCAATAAGCGGGTCAAGCGGGCTTTGAAAGAATTGGTCTGTTGGGCATTTTGCGCTGGAGTAGACTCCTGACGGGCACCCGTGCGACGGCCTTCAGCCGCGCGAGAGCGCATCATCGGCGTTTTCAAGGCTTCTTCTCGGTCAAAAGAGCCCGCTACCGGGGCGTCATTCAACTTAAGCGGTGAGTTCAAACCGGCCCCACCACTTAGCGGAGGTGGATTGGGCGTATCGGATGCAGAAGAAGTCTCTGCTCCCGTCTGATTTGCACCACAATAGGGACAAAATTTAGCGCCCGCAAACACCGGCTGTTTACAAGACACACAGGTGTCCATCGCTTTGGCCTCAGCTTTTGCCTTGGCTCCTGAACGAATACTTTTAAGTTCGTCAGAGATTTCTCTGGCGCTCTGGTAACGAAAATCAGGTAATTTCTGCAGCGCTTTGAGAATCACTTTTTCAAGACGGGGACCCACATCTACATTAAGACGACTCGGAGGCACAGGGTCTTCTGAAACAATCTTGAGAATGGTTGCTCCAAGATTGCCGCCATCAAAAGGCAGGCGACTTGTATAGAGCTCGTACATCATGGCACCCAGCGAAAAAATATCTGCTCGGTGATCCACACGGCGGGAGTCTTGCAATTGCTCAGGAGAAATATAGCCCAGGGTGCCCAGCATGGTGCCATCCTGGGTCATTGACATCATGGGATTTTGGGTCGACATACGCGCGATTCCGAAATCGGTTATTTTCACATCACCTTTACTGGTAATGGAAATATTATCCGGTTTAATATCTCGGTGAATAACCTTGCGATCGTGGGCGTGTTGCAAACCTTCACAGGTTTGAATAACGATATCTAAAAGCTGATCGGGAGTAAACTCTCGACCTTCATCCATGTATTCTTTGAGGTTTTTACCTTCAATGAATTCCATCGCGATATAGTGGTGACCGCTGTCCTCACCAAAATCATGAATCGTAACAATATTGGGGTGCTGTAAGCTGCCTGCAGTTTGTGCCTCACGGTGAAAACGAGCAATAATTTCAGCCGCTGCTTTTTCAAGCGACGGATTGATTAACAACTCTTTGATTGCCACCGTACGGTCAATACGAATGTCTCGTGCACTATAGACGACACCCATGCCGCCACGCCCGATTTCTTTAATAATCTCGTATTTTCCGAGAACTAAACCTTTAGACATAGTTGTTTATATAGTCTAATCGTTATACAGCAAAACTGCAGTAATATTATCGGTACCACCGTTTTCATTGGCCAAATCAATCAACTTTTGGCAGGTCAATTCGGGCGTTTCCGACTCATTAACAAATTTCTCCATCGTGGCGTCAGACACCATATTAGAAAGCCCGTCTGAACACATTAAAATACGGTCTCCAGGCTCAAGAACCATTTCAAGGGTGTCAGGCTCTACATTGGCCTGCATACCCAGGCAACGGGTAATCACGTTTTTATAGGGGTGAACTTCGGCTTCAGCTTCGGAAATAGCGCCTGCTTTAACCAATTGCTGTACCACCGAATGATCTTCAGTGATTTGAGATATTTTCTGATTACGTATCAAGTAAGTACGACTATCGCCGACATGACCAATAAAGAGCTTGCCTTTGCTTTCAACGGCAACAATGGCCGTGGTGCCCATTCCTTGCAAATGTTGATTACTTAAAGATGCCAATAAGATCTGCTCATTTGCCTCTTGAAGCGAATAACGAACCAGCTCTTCCACAGACATTCCGGATTCGCCTTCTTCTTCGTTGAAGTCATAGGCGTCAAGAATATCGGTAATGGTTTTAACAGCAATTTTGCTGGCTTGATCGCCAGCAGCATGCCCACCCATACCGTCGGCCACGATAGAAATATTTTTTTCTTTAATTAAATGGAAGCTGTCCTGATTGATTGAACGGACTCGACCGACATCGGTTAATCCAACTGCGTGCACAATGAGATCCCTCATTCATCTTCTAGAAATTTAATCAATCAAAACGGACTCTGACTGATAAAGTAAACCCATTATAACACAGGCTTTTTGAGTCAGAGTCCGCCGTCGATTAGAGTAGAGTTTTTAAATAGCTCTGGAGCGTTTGCCAGTCCTGAGAAGTGTAGCTTCCCACGGTAGATTCAAAGCCGTTATGGCCTAAATTGGCCATCACCACTTTGCTCAACTCCACGGAGCTACTCTTCCATCCACTGTCATTGTTGAGCATGGTTAAAGCCCGACGCATATTATAAGTCGAGGCTTTTAAAAATTGGGCATCAGCACCAGAAGCCATCATGGCCTTATCGGCTAAACCGTTGATTTTTGAAACCGTCGCTGCATTTTCCTGCACAAGCTTTTGCATGGCAACATCAATCGGAAGAATGTTTTTTTCAACTTTCTTAGACAGCTCGGCAGATAAATCGTAATCTTTTTCTAAGCTTTCGATATCTGAAGCGGTCACTTCAGGATATATTTCGGGCTTAAAATTGCGTATGTAATTGATCACCGCCACGCGCTCCTGAGCAGAAAGCTGGGTATAAGCACCCATGGCACCACCGGCAATCCCTTCTTCAAGGGTTTTATACATGCCGGCAAAGCTCTGGCCGTTTTTCCAATTGTCTTTGGCATGAAAGTTACGGGGCGGTGGGTTGAGTGCCGCAGCGCTCAAGCCATTTCCTTTGCCTTCAACACCATGACAAGCCGTACAGTTAGCCTGAAAGAGGGTTTCTCCTGTTTTCAGCATGTCTGCATTGGGTTGAACCTTGGCAAGGGTGGCGGTGGCATCAGCCTGAGCAAAAGCGCCCTGACTGACAACAGCAGCCGTACTTACCAGTACCGCTGTGGCAGCCCATACCAGTTGAAAACTTTTTATTTTCATTTTCATTTCTCCCTTATAACCGGAAATTCAGTCCACGCTGGAGTTTTGGGTCTCCAACGGGAATCAAATTCTTGTTTTTAGCGCTCATGGTGAACACCAGCGTAATTACACCCGCAGCAATGGCAACCGCACCCAGCTCGGTAATACCGATGGTGGGACCATGACTATGGGCGTTAGGGTTGTGACCATAAGTCGGCATGACGATCCAGTAGAGATCCACCATGTGAGCAAAGATCACCCACAAAGACATAAACAACATGCGAGATACGTTGCGCTTGTTTTTACGTTGGATTAAACCAAACAAAGGCACAATAAAATGCACGAACAGCAGGAAGTACGTAATCGTGCTCCAGCCATTTTGCCAACGGTGAAGAAACCAGGGGGTTTCTTCAGGCAGGTTAGCGTACCAGATCAACATACCCTGGCTGAAAGCGGTGTAGGTCCAAAAAACACAGCCTGCGAACATACCAAAACCAAGGTTATAGTAATGGTCGCTAACAATGCCTTTGCCCATATAACCGTTTTCGTTGAGTAAAATGGTGGCAATCGCGGCCACTGCTAAAGCAGCCACCAATGAACCGGCAAAAAAGTTTACGCCAAAAATGGTTGAGAACCAGTGGGGCTCAAGACTCATCATAAAATCGATAGATAAAGCCGTAATCGACAAACCAAACACAGGAATAAACAGCGCAGACATCTTAATGTTTTTAGAAGTCAGTCCCTGATCTTTGGTTTCATCTTGCTTTAAAGAGCGACGTACAAACAGCTGCTGAAAAATCACCCAGACGATCCAGATCACAAAGAAGCGAACGATAAAAAAGGTTTGATTCAGGTAAGGTGCTTTACGCATTAAAATCGGATCGTTTTGCAGGTAGGTCCACTCATAAATGCTGCCCATATTAAACAAAACGGGCAGTGCAAAAATAGGTAGTAACCACACCAAATAGCTCATGAGTTCAAAGACGCGGCGAATAGGGGTAGACCACACTACGCCGGCTAAGTATTCAATCGCTACCATAAAGAGGGGGCAAATCGCCACACCGGCGACAAACATAAATAACATGATACTTACAAATTGAGAGCGCAGGGGATCCATGGCATAGCCGGCCCCGGCCAGGACCACTCCGAGAATCAGAGCGACCCAGCCAAAGGATGAGGCGGCACCTGGAAGCGCTTTCTTTTGATAAGCAGCACTTGGGTTTACAGTACTCATTTTAAGTCGGTTTCCTTTGGATTCTGAGAACGTTGCAGTGCACGGATATAGTGAATCACTGCCCAGCGCTCATCCTTTGTCAGTTGTTTGGCATAAGAAGGCATCACATTTTGACCATAGGTAATGACGTGATAAATGTGTCCATCTTTCCATTCCGCCACTTTGGGAGAATGAAGACTTGGACCTGCCGGATAAGCATCAGCGGGTAAACGGCTATCCCCATTGGCATAGTTCCCGTGACAGGCTGAACAGCGAGACTCGTACTTCTCTTTACCCAGTGCGAGTACATCCTGGGTGACTGGTAGTGGATTGATCACATACTTTGCCATCGCTTCAGGATCTTTTTCGAAGGGCTCTGGAATATAACCCCGAGAGATGGTGCCTTCCACCGGCTTCTGCATCGAACGGCCATCAGCAAAAATCGTGCTGGGGGCTTGCTCAGACAGTTTAGGTTGTACAGACATCCAGTTAAAGGGCGCTTCAAACACCATATAGTTAAACATGAGGTAGATAGCGACAGAAACACCCGTTGCCGCCGCGCCACCAAAACCAAGGAACCAGGGATTCAATAAAGAAAGGCCTGATTTGGCTTCTTTGGCATCAAAGTAAACGGGCTCAATTTTTTGGGCGCCCAGCGACGTTAACAACTCGCGGGCAGAGGCCTCGTCAAAGGCTTCGTCTTCAGCTTCCAAGCAAAGACCAAATTTGTCGTCAGAGGTACGCTGCATATACGGCGTATCATGCAAGGGGTGACTATTGCGGGGCAAGCCACAGGCGATGGTAAACATAATGATTACCGTAGATACTGCACCGGTTAACACCGTCACTTCAAAAAGGATCGGGATATAACCGGGCAGGTTAAAGTAAGGCTTACCCGCCCATACATTGGGATAGTCCACAAGTGAGACCCAGGCAATAAAAGCCAGCATCAGTAGCATACAGGTGCCACCGATAATCAGCGTCACCCATCCGATGGGAGACTCGCCAAGGCCCATGGCATCATCCATGCCGTGAACCGGATAGGGGGTGTGCACATCATACTTGCGGTACTTTCGAGAGGCAGTTTCTGCCGCATGCATAATCTCATCGGGTGTATCAAACAAACCGGTGAGCGCATATAGTTTATTGTTCATTGAATTGTCCATTGAACTACTCATTAGTGATCACCTCCGTGGTGGTGGGTAGGCTTCGCCTGATCCGTAACGCTTTTCAGCTCGGCAATGGCCACCAAAGGCATAAATTTCACGAAGAGCAAGGTCAGCGTAAAAAACATACCAAAGCTACCAAAGAGTAAGCTAAAGTCGGTAAAAGTCGGATTGTACCATCCCCAGCTCGAGGGTAAGAAATCGCGGGTCAATGAGGTGACGGTAATAACGTAACGCTCAAACCACATGCCGATATTAACGAAAATGGAAGCCACAAACATGACCGGTACAGACCGGCGAAGTTTACGGAACCAGAACATTTGCGGAGAAATAACGTTACAGCTGATCATAATCCAGTAAGCCCAGGCGTAAGGGCCAAAGGCACGGTTAATAAAGACAAACTGCTCCACTAAGTTTCCACTGTACCAGGCGATGAAAAACTCCATGCCGTAAGCGTAACCCACGAGGGTTCCCGTTAATAGAATGATTTTATTCATTTTTTCGAGAGTGTTCAGGGTAATAATATGTTGCATATCAAAGATATAGCGAATGAATACCAGTACGGTAACAACCATTGCGAAACCAGAGAAGATCGCACCCGCTACGAAATAGGGCGGGAAAATGGTGGTGTGCCAACCGGGTAATCCTGAAACCGCAAAGTCGAAAGATACGATGGTGTGTACAGACAATACCAGCGGTGTCGAAAGACCCGCCAGAATTAAATACACCCGCTCGTAGTGACGCCAGTGACGGTTAGAGAAACGCCAGCCGAGGCTGAGTACTGAGTAAATGGTTTTTTTGACTTTGCTGATCAGGTCTTTTCCGAGGGTACGATCCCGCAGGGTGGCGAAATCGGGCACCAGACCGGTGTACCAGAAGAACAAAGAAACGGTGAAGTAAGTGGATACCGCAAAAACGTCCCACACCAGCGGTGAAAGGAAGTTCACCCATACCGCATGCTTGTTAGGGTAGGGCATCAGGTAAAGGGGTAACCACGGACGACCCGTGTGAAACAGCGGGAATAAGCCCGCGCACATGACCGCAAAAATGGTCATCGCTTCGGCAAAACGGGCAATCCCGTTTCGCCATTTTTGTCTAAATAGGAAAAGAATCGCTGAAATCAATGTTCCGGCGTGACCAATACCTACCCAGAAAACGAAGTTAACAATGGGGAATGCCCAGGCCACGGGGATATTGTTTCCCCACATGCCTGTGCCGTAGTAGAAACTAACGCCCCAACCAATAATTTCCACAGAGAATAAAGCCATCGAAATCGCGAGAGCGATCAGCCATTTCATGCTGGGGGGACTTTCGATCGGCTTTACAATAGTTTCCGTAATCTCATGAAAAGTTGGACTTTTCAGAACGACGGAGGGTTCGACAGAATAGTCGGGTATTCCATCAAGGGTTGATTTATCTGCTACCTGCATCGTTGTGTTCCTATACTTTTTCGTGTGTGTTTCTCAGGGTGGCCACGTAGGTCACCGCTGGGCGCGCGTTAAGTTCCTGAAGTACACGGTAATTGGTGGCATGCTTTCTCTGCTTGGCAATATCCGAGTTGGGATCATTGCTGTCGCCAAAAGAAATCGCTTGCGAAGGGCAAACGTCCTGACAGGCCACGGTAACGTCTGTACCTTTTAAGTTCCGCTTCTCGCGAATGGCTTCCTGACGCGCCCACATAATACGTTGAACACAGAAGGTACATTTTTCCATAACACCGCGAGAACGTACGGTGACTTCGGGGTTATGGACCAATTGTGCCAGTTCTTTATGGTAACGGCCCGCTGCAAAGCGATCGCGATAATCAAAGAAGTTAAAGCGACGCACTTTATAAGGACAGTTATTTGAACAATAACGCGTACCTACGCAACGGTTATAAGCCATTTGGTTTAAACCATCGGGACTGTGGTTGGTGGCGTTCACCGGACAAACCACTTCGCAAGGTGCGTTATCGCAGTGCTGGCATAGCATCACCTGTTGAGTGATTTTTGGCTCTTCGGGTGTACCTGAGTAGTAGCGGTCAATACGCATCCAATGCATTTCACGACCCCGGTCCACTTGATCGGGCCCTACGACAGGAATGTTATTTTCAATATTACACGCCATAACGCAAGCGTTACAGCCGGTGCATTTGTTAGCATCAATGGTCATGCCCCACTTAATGCCTTCATACTCATGCACTTTGGTAATGTTTACCGAAGGATGAGTGGGCATCGTGGCTACCTTGGGGTTTTTAACATACTCAAGGTAATTGGCTTCATGAATGATGCCGCGCTTGTAATGCAGATCTTGTTCGATCTCTACATCAAAGGCGTGATGATTCTGGGTGGTGACCAGATGATGGCTTCCACTGGCTTTGGCTACACTGGCTTTGGCAAACCACATATCGTGGCTGGACAATTGCAGTAGAGGCATCATATCCACACCGACATTGGAGCCGATATCGCCGGCAGCAGTACGGCCGTAACCGATTTCTACCGCAATCACTTTTTCTGCCATGCCGGGTTGTTGTAACACAGGCAGGGTAACGCTTTGGCCGTTAACTTCTACCGTTACCAAATCATCGGTTTTAACACCGAGTTCTTTAGCGGTGCTCAAAGACATCGCGGCATAGTTATCCCACACCACTTTGCTCACCGGATGCGGGATTTCTTGTAACCAACCGCTATTGGCAAACTCACCATCTAAAGTGGCATACGCATAATGCAAAGAAAGCACATACTCGCTACCCGCTTTATCGGCTTGAATCGCGCTTAAGGCATTGCCTTTGAATGGGCTAACATTACCCGCGGCTTTGACTTTAACAAAGCCATTGTGAAGGGCCGACTGCCAGAAACCATTAAAGTCCACCAAAGCGTTGGTTTGACGATAAACACCGTCTTGCCACGCTTTTTTGAGATAGTTATAGTAAAGCTTTTCACCATACTGGGCGGAATCACCCTGAGCCCAGGCCAATACAACACCTTCTGGCTGACGGCTTTTATGCAAAGGCGCAATCACCGGTTGTTGTAGGGTATAAATACCCGCTTGAGAAACGGCATCACCCCATGATTCGAGATCATGGTGCATGGGTAAAGCATAAGTGGTTGCTTTCGCCGTTTCGTTGAGTTCAGTGGTAAAGCTGACGCTCACAGGAACTTTTGCCAGGGCATCACCATACTTTAAACTGGCCAACTCATAAACAGGGTTCGTATTCCAGTGCACCATTACGGCCACCTTGCCTGAAGCCATGTCTTGAATCAGACCATTGACTTCCTGAGGCGTAGCAAAAGGAACCTGTTGAACATGAGCCAATGCCGCATTATAAAGTGCACTTGCACCCAGCGCATCATTTAAAGCGTTGACAAGAATATGCAAAGACTCTGAAGCCCGTTGCCCAGCATAAATCAGCGCTTTTCCGTTGGCTTTGGCCAGATCGCTGACCATATGGTTAAGAACCATCGTTGATAAACCATGCTGTTGAGCAAAGGCATCCAGCGTGAATCCACTGACCTTACCCGCGAGGCCCGCAGGCAAGCTAACACCCTGAGTTTGCAGAGCATTCGCGACAGCCATAACAAACTCCATTTGTGCGTCGGGACGCACCCGGAGACGGTAATCAGACTTCATACCGGTCACGGTTAAATTGCCCTCAGCCACGTAAAGGCGATTGAAGGTTTTGTCTGTCATTACATCACGGCGAGAGGCAAAACCATACTCGGCACCCACAGGGGATTCTACGCCAAGAAAGTCTGACTCAAGCGCCAGAATCACATCGGCTTTGTCCCAATGAATCGCGGGCAGGTTTCCACCGTGAGATTTTTCCCAGGCACGAATACGCGTGGCTTCAGCATGTAAAGCATGGGCATAAATTTGTGTGGTGGGATATTGTTTTTTAAAGTCACCCAGCGCTTTTGCTGTGGTGGGCGAATAAACCGCAGGCGCCATGACAGCAATTTGCTGATTTTGACTTGCGGCCGCTTGGAGCGCTTGAATAATTTCACCATCAGCAGTGGTCCAAAGCGTATCTGAACCGGATTTCTGCGGCGCCTGTAGACGCGCAGGGTCATAAAGACCCATAATCTGAGACTGGTAATGGCTGTTCAAGCTAAAGGCGTCGGTAGGGTGCGCTTTGTTCGGTGTAATGTGAACCGGACGTCCCTCTCTGGCCTTGATTAAGGCAGAGCGAACCCCACCACGGCTTCTGATGGTCGAAGCGTAGTAGTTCGGGCGACCAATCACCACATCTACGGGGTGCTCATTATAGGTGTAAATTTCACCGTTTTTTCTTTTGCCAACGTAGTTTTTACAACTCGCCAAAGCAAAAGCAGCAGAAGCTCCCATGGCCGCAAGAAAGCGACGACGGGAGATTCCGCTCATTTCGTTAATATCAAATTCGTCTGTGACACCCGCTTTAAATTCATGGTGTTTGGCTTCTAAGGCAGATGTGTCATTGTTTAACTCATCTAAGCTTTGCCAGTAGACGGGTTTTGCTTTCTGGTGCAAATTCATGTCAACCTCGTATTTCTCTCTTCACTGCCAGGGGGTGTTCTTTTACTCGGGCAGCGAGGGCGTTTCTCGATGGCGCTTTTTTACGGGCAGGACGCTTCGTAATCACACCGGGGACAGAGGGAATCATCTGGAGCAACCAGAGCCCCAGCGCACTTTTGCCAATTAATGACAAAAAATGACGACGTTCCAAAGCGTTGTTTTCTTTATTCATGACATTATTCCTTATCGGTGGCACGCGGCACAATTTTCTGGGCCATATCCAAGACCCGTTAACTTGGTCAAATGCGGATACTTCTCGGGAGCTGTGCGGTGGCACTCCAAACAATTGGACATCATAAAGGGTTTTTGTTGTCCAACAACGGCCATATTTTGTATTTCCCCATGACACTCCTGGCATTTTAAGCCTTTGTTCACGTGAACACTGTGGTTGAAATAAACGTGTTCAGGAAGCTTATGAACTCGCTTCCAGGGAATGGGCTCATTTTTCTCGTAGTATTGCGTTAATTTCTGAATTTCCGGTTTGTCCGTACGGGCAATTTTGTGGCAGTTCATACAGGTATCCGCAGAAGGGACATTTGCATGACGGCTTTTGTTTACACCCGTATGGCAGTATTGACAATCAATGCCCATTTTGCCCGCATGAAGTTCATGGGAATAATTAATGGGCTGTGTCGGTGTATACCCAACGTTATACCGCTCATTGCGAGAGGCATAGTAAGTTACCGCGTAACTCGAAAAAACGATGAGCAAGGTAACCGGAAGGTAGATACGCAAAATATAATCTAGTACAGACTTTCTCATGGGTCACCTGAAATTTTATTACTTTGTTTGCAACGAACTTGACTGCATTGATTTCATCAAGGACTCTAAGACAGGATACCATCTTTGCCCGCAAAGCGTAGTAGATCCATTACAAAAGCCGATTAAAGAAAGGCAAATACCCGGTTAATTTTGGTTTATTTCCTTTAAAGTACACAGTAAGTTTCAGTTATTATACTAGGTCGCTTTTAGTGGTTTAACCTTGATCCAGATCAAATGCCCGAGAAATCCACAGACAAAAAAAATCGGGGCGTAGAGCCCCGAAGCGTAGAGAGTTAAAAAACAATTTTTATAAAGGCGGCTAAACTAAATAGCTTAGCTCGCCAGAATGGCACGGTTGAGTTCAATCAAAAATTCATCCCACTGGGTTTCTTTGGCAAAACGGGTCTGACGATAGGTCTGACCGACTTCGCCATCGCTGGGAAGATAGATCGAAAGCCCACGACCCTGGCCTTGTTGACTGCGACCTTGACGGGCAAAGAGAATCACGCCCTGACGATACATGACCTGGTTGATCTGGTCGCAAATGGCGGCAATTTCGGGCACCTGTACATGCTGTTTTAATAATGCCGCCACACGGTTAATATCCCGATAGGGAACGCCTTCACCCAGATGAAACTCCTGAGAAGCTTTCACCGCCCGAATAATACTGTCTTTATGCTGAGGTAGCGCCTGGCGAAGAACACGGGCGAGTTTATCGAGTTCGGCCTCTAAACGACCCACCTTGGTCAGATCCGTAGCCGAAATGGTCAGCGCCTGATTTTCAGAATTTTTATCGTGAACGTTTTCTACAAGGGCACGGGCCACCTGAGAAGGGTTAAAGGCGGCCACATTGCCCGCAAACTGTGAAAAAGTCGTGTAATACCCTTTGCCCCAGTAATAGGTAGAGTCTTCAGAACCTATCATAATATTGCTGCTGTCTTTGAGTTCAGATGCCACTTCTACCGTTGCCATCAAACAGGCATCAAAACTAATCATGTCTAGCTTTTTACCCTGCAAACCGGTTTTAAGGGCCTGACTAAATTGGATAATATTAAGACTTTCTTGAGGCTCATCATCGTAGTTAATGCCGGCGAAGCCCATGCCATGGGTGCTAATATTCAGCCACTTGTAACGCGAAGGATAGGCGCCAAACCCCCATTGCACCGCGTCAGCAAAGACACGGGCGTCGCCAGAGTTTTCACCGGCGTCACCGAGAGCGACGTAGGGAGATTCTATTTTGCCAAAAGCATTGGGCTGTAAGAAGTAACGCGCGGCATTGCCTGCACCGTAATTATCGGTTTGGGCCAAAACGTTCATTTGGCTATTGCTGCCAATGAGCTCTAAAGTATCTACGACACGGTTCAGATCTTCATAAAGGTTATTATCTAAGGCTTCATAAGTCATATAAGTGAGTGCCTTGGAGCCCGTAGCAGCGGGCAAAGCCTGAACGGGTGTACCGGCAATAGCTTCAGGGGCCTGACCTCCAACAAAACCCTCACTGCGCATTTTATTGCGCATGTACTGGTTAAAGTTATCGGCAAGCGATCCGCTGGACGACTGACCGGAGAAAAGAGTAGAGGCGCGATTTGCACCAAAGGTGGCTGCGGGCGTCGCGGAGCCGGGAAGCGTGCGGGGGGCGCAAGCGGCGAGGTTGGTGACTACAAAGCTGGCCAAGAGGGCAGTAAATACGAGCGATTTAGATGTTTTGAAACCGGCAGAGATCATGAAGCAAATCCTCTTGTGACGCAAAATGTAGATTTAGTATGACAGAAAAGCCCCCCGTAAAGTTTATGATGAGCTTAACAATTTTTTAAACTTAATCAAACCCAGCTAAGGAAGGACGTTCAGGGTCAAAAAAGCGTAGTTATAAAGGTAATTGGAGCTGCGTGTCACTTCAGGGTAGGTCTGTACAATTCGGCGACCTGCTTTATTGGTCAAAATCATCTGCGGCGCCCCGCCACCGTCAAACATGACCGCTTTTTTTGCCCCTAGTTTTTTGAGAATTAACGCCGTTTGCGCCGGTGTGGCTCCGCCGTCAAAACGGTACTTGCCTTCTCCCACATTCACAAAAATAAGCGACTGATCGGGCAATACCCCCACTGCAGAACGGGGCGTGGCGCGACGGGGATAACCCGCCTGTCCCGAACGCACAAAATCACGGGCATTGACGGCGCTATAAGCCCCCACATACCGAGAGGTTCCCACCTGTTGATACATCCACGGGTAACGGTCCTGATCAAGCAATAAGAGCCCACCTCCCATGGCCAGACGATACCAGCGGTTAGAGTCGGGGCCTAAGCCCCCGCGAAAAACACTGGGTTTGTTATTGTGCGCAATGGCGAAGGTATACCGTTGATTAATATCTTTGCCGGTGCGCTTCTCTGCATTATGATAAACGCCCGGCTTACAGTTTGCGCCCTGAGCAGAGCAGCGCAGGCCAATCATGTCTCCGGCAGGAATACGACCAAAAAAGCACCAGCTCATAATGCCAAATACCTCAGGACGATTCAGCACACGCCCGGTATATAAAGGATGGTCCCATTGATCCGAAAACAAAACCTTGAGATGAGAAAAGGCCTGGGGTTTTACCCGAAGCACCCGAATCGTGTGACGGGGATCGGGAGACTTCTGTTCATATTGATAGTAGGTGATGCCCGGAGCGAGCGCGCGAGGCGCCATGGACCAATACCCTCCCACCGTGTACTCACGTCCTGAAGGCGGAATAATTCCCTCAGGGCGTTCTTTAGGAACGGGCACAGGTTTTTTAGTCCACCTTCTTCTCGCAGCGCATCTAAGAAGGCGGTGTCCACCTTTTTTTCTTGCTGAGCGGTAAACCAACTCTTTTGAGCGGCCGGGAAAAAGCGCACAGCAGAGCAACCCCCACTTTGACACTGCGAAAAAAGCAAAACACTGAGCACCCAAACACTATGGCGAAAAAAAGATTTAGAACGCATAGAAAGCGGATGGCACATCGGGGCGTAATAAGCTGGAGGTGTACACCCCATTTTCTTCGGGTGAAATACTCAGTGAATCCACTTCTTCCGGCACCCAACCGGAGAAAACGGTTTGCCCTCCCCACACCTTGCGCACCACCAGTTTACGGCGATTGCCCTGAGAACGCTCCGTATAGGCCAAATAGCGGCCCGACTGGCTGAGGGTAAGGGCTGATTCTGTGGCACTCATCTCATTCACTTGAAAGGTTTTCAAACGGTTCGTGGGCAAGTGCCACAATTTAACTGCGCGAATATCCTGGGTTTTACTATCGGGGACGCAAAAGGCGAAATAGTCGCCCTGTTCGGCATAGCTCAGGGGCGGGCTGCCCGGCATTTGATAACGCCAGCGGTGCCGTTGGGTGTCAAATATTTTAAGATCTCCCGCTTCGGTAGCAAAAGCCAAATAGCCGCCCAGGGGGTGAAACACAAGCTGGGAACCCGGATAATGTCCCGCCAGCTGCAACGGTTGTTGATGCGCCCAGAGCGTGTTTAGGCGATGATGGGTGCGCCAATCCCACACCTCTAAGCGCATAATGTCCTGGCTGCCCTTTTGCTCAAACAAGGTGCGGGTAAGATAAGTTCCGTCAGGACTCACGGCAAAGGGCCACTGAACACTTTCCTCTTTATGAAGCCTCAGGGTTCCAGCAGGTGCCAGGGTGGGAAAATGCCAACGGCGATATTCACCATTAATAAAGCCCGCCACTAAAAAACGACCATCATGACTGATTTCCACGTGATAAAGGGCGGTGTCAAAACTAAGCTTTTTTAAGATTTTTTGGGTCTTGCGCTGCCAGAGGATCAACTCTTGATTCTGCCAGGTCACCAGAAGATTGCCTGAAGGGGGGATTAAAAGGCGTCCCTGAAAAGGAAGCGGCGCAGCGCCTACGGCAAAAGGTAAAGTGGTAACCCAGAGGAGCACCAGACACGAGAGTGCCAGACACGCAAACGTCTTCGCAGCCGTCTTTTTATAAAACGGCCACGTCCCGGGGGACTTGAACATCCACAATAGACGCTTTGCCAAAATAAACAATAAAGTGGGCATGGGCTGTTTTAAACACCTCTGCAACGGCATCTTGCTTGGTTTCATCTGTTACGGGTACAGAAATGGCGTAAGCACCGGCGGCCAATTGCTGATCTACATATTTAACGTAGGTACGCTGCACTTCAGAAACATTTTCAAACGCGCGCACCAGCTTACCCAGAATACCACTTTCTTCACCATGGGCATCTAAAATCTGACGACCTTCTTCACCCTGCAAGACGCGAACCTCTTCAATATTTACCCCGTGAGCCTGAAGAGAAGAGATCACTCGCGCAACGCTCTCCTCGGTATTGAGAAGGGCAAACAGGGTTTGGCTCGGATAAAGCATAAAATTCTCATCGTAATTGAGTGTGTAAGAGGTCATGGAGTGGGGTTCCTTTGGGATTTAATAGCGAAGTTTATTCTATCTTAGCAATGGCCCCCTTAAAAACCCAAGCAGAGCAAGCTATAATACAGAGAATCTATACGCATTTTTAATATATTTAAAGCCCTAAAGAAAGATTGCCCTTATGACCAGCCCTCAACATAACCCTGCTAAATTGTCTGATCGCACCCTCAACATCGCCGAGTCAAGCACAACCAAATTAATGGGTGAAGTACAACAGCGCAAAGCAGCTGGCGAAAAAATCATCTCCTTTAACGCCGGAGAGCCCGACTTTGATCCACCGGCCCTCATTTTAGAGGCCACACAGCAGGCTTTATTCAACGGTAAAACCAAGTATGGCCCTGTGCCTGGAGAAGTCGCCCTGCGCAAAGCCATTGCCCAAAAATTGAACCGCGATAACGGCATGGATGTCACCCATGAACATATTCTGGTGGCGAACGGCTCCAAACAAATTCTTTACATGATTTTTCAAGGACTGTGTAACCCCGGCGATGAAATCATTGTCTTAGCTCCCTATTGGGTCACCTTTCCCGAGGGCATTAAGCTGGCCGGAGGTACGCCAGTCTTTGTCGAAACCATCGATCACCAACCGGATTTGGCAGCCATTGAAGCAGCGATTACCCCGCGCACCAAGGCCATTTTGGTCAATAGCCCCAATAATCCCACGGGTGCCGTCTACCCCAAAGAAACCCTGCAAGCCATTGGAGATCTTGCGGTGGCCCACGAAATTTATGTCATCTCTGATGAGGCTTATGAGGGGCTTTTGTTTCATGGTGCTGAGCACATCAGCGTGGCGTCGCTCTCTCCAGAGATTGCCCGTTGGACCATTACCACACAAACCTTTTCAAAAAGTTATTGCATGACCGGATTTCGCATCGGCTATCTGGCTGCAGATCTCGCTGTGGTTAAGGCCCTTAATAAAATGAATAGTCACCTGACCGGCAATGTATGTACCTTTGCCCAGTACGGCGCGGTGGGCGCACTGGAGGCCGATCCAGCGGTGTTTGCAGACATGCAAAAAGTCTTCGAAAAACGCCTGGACCTGGCCTATCCTTTGTGTCAGGAACTCTTTCCCTGCGTCAAGCCGGCTGGCGCCTTTTACCTCTTCCCCGATATTCACGAATATTTGGGCGAGCGCTTTGCCGATGATAACGCTTTTGCCGCTTATTTATTGAGTGAAGCCAAAGTCGCTGTCGTGCCGGGCTCTGCTTTTGGCGCCCCGGGGCATCTGCGCGTGTCTTTCTCCACCAGCGAAGCTGAAATTAAACAAGGGTTTGCACAAATTAAAGCCGCCTTAAAATGAAGCTGATCATGACCCTCGTGGTGCGCGATGAAGAAGATATTTTAGCGGCTCAACTGCATTATCACCGCGCCCAGGGGGTCCACTTTTTTTTGGTGCTGGACCACCGTTCAGTCGATCGCACCCGAGATATTCTGAAGGACTATGAAAGCAGAGGCTGGCTGCAATGGTTCGCCATTGACACCCTCCAGCGAGATCAGGGAAGATGGGTCACCGCCCTGGCCCAAAAGGCCTTTCACGAACACCAGGCTGACTGGGTGATCAATAACGATGCCGATGAGTTTTGGTGGTGTGACAAGGGAACCCTCAAAGACTATCTTGCACAGGTACCTGCCGCGTATCGATTGGTATACGCCCCCCGAACCAACTTCTGGGCACCCAACGCCCACAGTGAGGCTCCATTCTGGCAACAGCAAGTGCAAGAACAAAAAGACCCCATTAACTTTTTAGGCGAACCGCTTTCAGGCAAAATCTGCCACCGGGGAGAGCCCGAGATTGTGGTGCACCACGGCAACCATTCGGTAGACCCCATGCGCGCTGAAGACATTGCACCAGAACAGGCCGACAACGCCCTACGCATTCTCCACTTCCCCTTGCGCGCTTATGCTCAGTTTGAACAAAAAGTGCGCAACGGTGGCGGCTCCTGGGTGGCCAACCCGAATATTTCTAAGGCCACCGGCAAGGGCAAGCGCTTTTTGTACGAACAGTTTTTAACCGGCCAGTTGCCCGCTTTTTATCGCCATTGGCAAGGTGAAAACCACCCCGAAAATCGGGTATACAACACCGATTTTTGTGATTTTATGAAAAAATTAAACATGAATTAACCACACATTAACTCAGTTTCAGCGTAAAAATAGCTATAACTAGAAGTATGAATATGTGTAGTCCCGTGAACCCTTATCACGCCTTGAGCCCGCAAATGCTGGCGGCAAGACCGATGCCCCGCTCCACTACATCTACTCCACCCACGCTCTCAGCAGCCCCAACTCCACCTGCTGATCCAACAGAAAAGAGCAAAGACGCCTCTAAAGGCAATTCCTTTATCGACTGGGTCAATACGGGGGTAAACGGCACCAACGCCATTGGCACCGTCATTACCTTGCCCAATGAAGCACTCAAGCTGGCCGACGGCATGGCCGATGCCGCCAGAGCCTTAAGCGGTCGCCAACATTTACTTGCCCCGTTAAAGCACACGCCACTTGCCGCTTTAAGTTCTCGTGCCATGTCTGGAACCCTAAGGGTTTTAGAAGAAAGCACTACCCTGGCCTCTACCGCACGCGTGGTCATGCAAGCGCCAGTCATTGGTCGTCTTACCCAACCTGGGGTCGCTGATTTCGTTTCAAAAAAAGTATTACCCACCGTCAATGCGGTGGGAGCAGGCATTGCGATTTATGATCACAGCAAGCGCTTTCAAAAAGCCAAAAGTGAAGACAACACCGCAGGGCAAGTGTTGAGCGGTGTACAAATTGGACTCAACGCAGTGTCTGCCGTAACAGGCTACATGAAGAGCGATAAGGCCCAAACCGTTTCTGCGGTGGCCGGCCTGGGCAGTTTGGCCTTAGATATTGGCTCATGGGCCACAGGCATTGGCCACGTCGACATGAAGGCCAAGCCCAACGCGCAGTAAAGGCTTAGTGCCACTTCTCGTAGTGAATCTGCCCGGCCGGTACGGCTAACTCCAGCAATCCCTCTTCGACTTCTGCAATCATGCGTTGCGGTCCACAAATAAAGTAGTTGGCCGTCAACGGCAGGTTTTTATCTTTTAAAAACGCGGTATCAATACGCTGATTAAAATGCACCCAGTCTGGCAAAGGCGCTTTGGCATCGGTACAGGTAAAGACCGCCAGCACGTTTTCGTGTTGTTCTGCCAGTGCTTGAATGGCTTCAGCAAAGGCGAAGTCTTCGGGCGTATGGGCACTATAAAGCAAAGCCACCGGCGCATCGGGAGAGA
Source organism: Candidatus Sericytochromatia bacterium (assembly GCA_963797915.1). Classification (GTDB taxonomy): domain Bacteria; phylum Cyanobacteriota; class Sericytochromatia; order UBA7694; family UBA7694; genus CAXRDE01. The sequence goes on along the minus strand of CAWCRG010000017.1, from coordinate 69,983 downwards.
GCATGACCGCACTGCGCAAAATACTCATTAAGGGGGTGATTCCCACGCCACCGGCAATGAGCACCAATTGATCGCCCATATCGGGGTCATACACACATGCGCCCTGTCCCTGAGAAATATGCACCGTTAAGCCCGGTTGAGCTGCTTCACATAAATAATGGGTCACGGGGTGCTGGGCAGAGGTTTGAATCGCCAACTCAATTTTGGTGTTCACTTCACCGGGCACTGAGGTGAGCGAATAGCCACCCACCTGCGTTTTACCGTCGATTTCTAAAAAGAGGTCAATCCATTGGCCGGGTAAGTAACAAAAGTCGTCTTCAGCACGCACCTCAAAAACAAAGCGTTTGATGGTGGGCGTGTCAGGGGTCACCTGCAAGAGCGTTGCGGTGATTAAATTATCGGGTAAAGCAGCAGTATGTTCGGTCATCGATTTCTCCAGTGATTACAGTGGTTAAGGACAGACGCTCTAGTGACGCAGGGATTCGAGCAGGCGTGGCCATACCCAGTCTACCAGAGCATTTTTTTCAATTAAAGGCAAACTATAAGCATACACCCCAAAAAGCAGCAGCGGAAACATGAGCTGTACCGCCCGGCGTGACAAGACCTTATCGTAAGCAATCACCAGCACAAAGGGCGTAATCGGTAAATAATAACGGCTCAGGTCCTCATGAAACACAAAGAGATTAAAGACCCAAAAAATGGCCGAATACCAAAAAAACAGCGGCCAGCGCCAGAGCATCAACACGCCCGCGCCATACCCCGCATACATGAGTAAATACAACTCAGCACTGTGGGGGTTATTCGTGCCCACATAAGACAGAAAGACCTTGAGCGGCTTCGGATCCAAGAGCTTGGCATTCCATGAGAAATAGGCCCAGAAATCTCCAAATTGATAAGCGTAAAACGCAAAGGTCAGGAGCAAGGGCAGTGGCATAATCACCATCAGCGGGATCGACTTCCAGCGTTTTTCGTGAATGGCGGTCAACAAATAGGCCACGCCCACCAGCACACCCACAACGCGCGTAATGCTCGAAAGCCCCACCAAAAAGAAGGCCCAGGCATAATATTTACGCCGCCAGCACAACATCGAACCAAACACCAGGGCTAAAAACAAAGGCTCCGTGGCCCCTAAGCTGTGATACGTCAGCCAACGGATGGGTAAAAACAGAAAGAGGACCGCAGACCAGAAGGGCTGAGACACGGCTTCTGTTTCTTTGATGAGTAAATAAAACAAATACGTGGCCACCCCGGAGGATACCAGGGTGACAAATAACATGGCCGCCGGATAATCAAAGAGATAAGAAAACAAACGAATCAATAGCGGATAGAGGGGCAAGTGACAGGCAAAATAAGCCTGGGTGGTTTTGTAAGACACAAAGGGGTGGTCCACAGGAATTTGGTAAAGGGTGCGGGCCACATACAGATAATTGGGCCCATCCCAGTGCCGAAACAGCAGGGTAGGGTCTTTGAAATAAAGGGGAATATATAGGCCCACCGAGGACAGGGTGCTGATAAGAACGAGCCAGAGTGGATAGTAATCCGTATTTTTAAAAAATTGCTGTATTTTATGTGTCATAACGGCTGTCAGTATAGCAAAATCCATTGTGCTAATATGGTAAATATTTATTCATTACATCCGAAAAGAGTCGCCTATGTATTTACGGACCTCATTGCTTTCACTTTTAGCATTCAGCACGTTTCAAGGGGTCGCTTACAGCGCTGATAAAAACCCTGCGTGGCCGACGTTTCAGGGCAATGCCCAGCGCACCGGCCAGGTGGATCGCCCCGAAATTAAAGCCCCCCGCGTTCGCTGGCAACAACCGGTGAGCACCACCGGCTGGCTCAACAACCCCATCATTGCCGAAGACACCGTGTTTACGGGCTCCTCAGGCCATGCCTGGAACATGCCCGACCGCACCGACGGCGTCTATGCTTTTGAGACCCGAAGCGGTAAAAAACGCTGGTTTACCCCCGCCGATAACGATGTGAATCAGATTGTCTATGCCGAAGGCAAGATTGTGGGCAGTGATGGAGACGGTAATGTATGGGCCTTAGATGCCAAAACCGGTCAGCGCCTGTGGTCTACCGGGCTGAACGGAGAGGTTTACCAATTGCTCTTTGTGAACTTCAACAATACCCCGCAAATTGTCGCCGGAGACAGCAGCGGCAAACTCCTCTGGCTTGACTTGCAAAGCGGAAAAACCCTCGGCATCAGCAAGCTTGACGGTGCGGTTCGCTCCGGGGCGAGCGCGAATAAAGACACGGTATTTGTGGGCACGGTGCAGGGAACTTTGTACGCCTTTTCGGCCCAGCGAGAACTGCGTTGGCAAGCCTCTTTGCGCACCTTTTTACCGGAACTGACCGAAGAATATATGCCTGAAATTCAAATCTACGGTGCGCTGACTTTAACCAACGATCTGCTGATTGCGGGCTTTGCCCGCGATACCACCTACGCCACACCGGCCCTGGTGGCCGTGGATCAAAACACCGGTAAACTGCGCTGGAAAGGCCAGTCCAGCAGCCGCAATCAATGGGCGAATATTCGCACTTCTCCCGCCGTAGCGGGCGAACGCCTGATTTTTGCAGAAGCCTATAGCAATGAAATTGTCTCGCTCAAAGCCGATACGGGCATTTTTGAGGGCTCTCTTCCCGCCGGAGCGGTGATGTTTCCGCAATGGTCTTCGCCAGCGATAAGCAAAACCACCGCCTATGTGCCCCGCTTTGATGGCGGCTTATACGCCATCAACACCAAAAACGGGAAATTGGAATGGCAATTGTATTTGGGCATGCCCGGACGGGTGTCTCCCAAACTGCCCGACGCTCTGCTTCAGCAATCGGGGAGCTGGCGGCCTGAGGTGGGCGACGCGCTCTTCAGCTCACCGGCCCTGGATCACGCGGGAAACCTCTTTATTAGTGCCGCAGGCTATTTATACTGTATTGAAAACGCCCGCTGAAATTTTGTCAGCATCTCGGCAGGGGATTCCACCAAAATATGGGTTTGACCAATGGTGGTCATAAACCCCTGCTCATTGCGAAAGCGGGGCACCACGTGCAAATGCAAATGGGCAATACTCCCGCCCCCGGCTTGCCCCAGATTATAACCAATATTAAATCCCTGGGCCGGGTACAGAGAGCCAATGACCTTAAGGGTCAGGCTTTGCAGATGGTGTAAGGCCAGCGCTTCTTCGTCGCTTAGATCGGTGGGGGACTCAATATGCCGCAGGGGCACCAACATTAAATGTCCCGGATTATACGGATAGAGGTTAAGAGACACCAAAAACGCCGGGGTGCGGTACACTTCCAATTGCTCGACTTCGGGGTGATGATCACGCACCGCACAAAGAATACAGGGCACATCAGGGCGTTTGCCCTGCACATAATCAAGTTTATTGTGAGCGATTAAATGTTGTCTTTCCATTCCTTTAGCATAGCAGTTCAATGCTTAAAATGAAGCGTTTTTCTTTGAAAGCCTGGGGCCTTTTTGCCATCGCCACCAGCTGCCTTCTTCTCTACCTTTGCTTTGCCCCCAAACCCGCCACCTCAGTGCGCCGTTTGCCCAATGCTACCGCTAGCGATAACGCCAACAGTACGGCGGTGCCCGGCGCAACGCAGAGCGAAACGGTTAGGGAAGAAAGCAGCAGCGAAAACAGCAGCGAATCCGTCGTCTCTGTGGATCCCAAAACTTTACTTACCGACTTGCCCGCTCCCGGCGAACGGGTGGGTATTCGCGGTCACGGTATTTTATTGCGGGAACAAGCGGGACTCAACGGCAAAGTGGTGCGCGAAAGCGAAGCCGGAGAGAGCTTTTACACCACAGGGCAAACAGCGATTGTGGATGACCTCGCCTGGATTGAGCTAGAGCTGAGTCCAGGCAAAAAAGCGTGGATCAGCAAGGGGTTTATTCAACGCCAACGCGAGATGCCCGCCCTGAAAACAGTGCCGATGACCCGACCTCCAGCGCCCACCCGTGCGAGCACCTCCAGCGCGCTCGAAAACCCCCATTTAAAATCAGCCGCTTACTGGCAGAAATACCCGGCCCGTGTGCGCCAGGATATCAGCATGAAGCTGGCCATGAAAATTCTTAAGTCTAGCGCGGTGTCCTACACTCCAGATCACGCCATCGCCTTAGAAGCCTGCATTGACGCCTCCAGCAAAGCCCCTGATTTACAGACGCTCAAGATTTATGAGTTGGCCTCCACCTGTGCGATAGCCCTAAACTGGGACGAAACTGAGACGAAGCAAGACCCGCAATAAGCAGACCGGCGAGCCGTATTATCGGGTACAATGGGCAAAAACGAGGATCAAACGCATGACACAAGGATCGACACAAGAACCCAGCTTTTTAATTCTGGATGCGGCACAAAAAAGCCCGTTTCTCGCCCCCCCGTCTGGCTCATGCGCCAGGCCGGTCGCTATATGCCCGAGTTTAGAGCCATTCGCGCCAAAGTAGACTTTTTAACCCTCTGCGACACCCCCGATCTGGTAGTGGAAGTGTCAATGCAGCCGGTGGATCAACTGGGCGTCGATGGTGCCATTATTTTCTCTGATTTACTGATTCCCTCGCGGGATATGGGCTCCGATCTGGAGTACGTCAAAGGCGAAGGCCCGGTCATTCACAACCCCATTCGCCATGCTGACGATGTCAAAAAGCTCAAGCGCCCCGATCCTTCAGAAGCCTCACCTTCGTTAGGAAAAGCCATTGGCCTCCTCAAAAAGCAGGTAGAGCCCCGCATTCCTGTTCTCGGTTTTACCGGTGCCCCCTGGACCACCGCTGCGTATATGGTAGAAGGTGGCGGCAGCCGCAATTATATTCACATGAAAACCATGATGTATCAGGACCCCGCCCTCTTCGCCCAATTGCTGGATCATATTGCGGGCGTGCTCGTAGATTACCTGGCCTATCAGGTGGAGTCCGGCGCTCGTTTGGTGCAAATTTTTGACTCCTGGGCCGGCGCCCTCTCACTGGCAGATTACCGTCAGTACGCCCTGCCCGCCACGCAAAAAGTGATTCGTGAATTTAAACAACGCTGCCCCAATACCCCACTCACCCTGTATGTGGGCAACTCGGGCCACCTGCTCGAAGCCACCGCCGAAAGTGGCGCGGATATTCTCAGCCTGGACTGGCGCGTGGATATGCTTGATGCCATCAAGCGCGTGGGCGACAAAGTGAGCTTTCAGGGCAATTTAGACCCGGTGCGCTTGTTTTCGACCGAAGACGATGTGGTGGAGCAAGTGCAGCATATTCTCGACACCTGCCCCTGGAAGACCGGCCATATTTTTAACCTGGGCCACGGCATTTTGCCCCTCACCCCGGTGAGCAATGTGAAGCGTTTAGTAGAGACAGTACAGGCCCACCGGTATTGATAAGTTATCGCTAGTTCAGTTAAATCATGACCTATATTCATCGCAAACTAGAAAAGAAACTGTGTATTATCGGCGCAGGAGATCTCGCTCAATCCCTTTACTTTAGCTTAAAACAGGGAGAGTATAAGCCAGAGATTATAGCTTTTTTGGAGTCCGATGATATTTTCGAGCCCAGAAACCTCCATGGATTACCGGTGCGGCCTTTATCTAGCCTTGATCCCGAATCCCATCAGGTATTGATCGCGCTGGGCGACCCTCAGGCCCGTTATCAGATCACCCGCATCTTGCCGCCGGACACAGAATATGGCCGCTTTATTCACCCCCAAAATCAGCTTTTATTGCCCGAAAGTCTTGAGCTGGGCGAAGGCAGCGTGATTTTTCCGTATTGTACCGTCTCTCGTGAAGCCACCATCGGAAAACACGCCCTGGTTTTGGGGCAATGTGTCATTGCACATCATATCCGTTTTGGTGACTTTTTTACTGCGGGTGCAAAATTCAACTCTGGAGGACACTGCCAGATAGGAGATCGCGTTTGGTCTGGCATGTCGGTTTGCGTGCGCGATCGGGTACATATCGGAGACGATATTACCTTGGGCATGGGATCTGTCGTACTTAAATCGCTGACAAAGCCGGGCGTTTACTGGGGCAACCCTGCCGTTTGGCAAAAAGATTAAGGCGATCCGTTGGCATCGTTCCACAATCGCCCACGTCCCCCCCGAAACCCTGACCTGTAGACCCTGTTGGTGGGCCTGGGCACTCAGCTGCAATCCCCAGGACAGCGCCAACTCTTGTTTAAAACCCGCCGCCAGAGCAGCTGCCCGGAAGGCTTCGCAGAACACATCTCCCCGCACCAGCACTGCACAGGCCAGCACAGCATCTACCGATGTGTCTTTGAGCGTGTAAGCGTAAGGCTGATGCATGCCTCGGTGCACAATCGCCTTCAGCCGAAAAAGTGAGACCGTTATGATACAGCAAATGAGTGTCTGCATAGTGCAAGCGGGGTGCCAAAAGCCCAGGTTTAAAAGCGCTGCAGGAGTTCTGGCTTCGCAAAAATTGCTCCCATAAGCGCTGCATCATCGCCACAGAGGTAGTCCTCAGATCAAAAGCCAGCGCCATAGATCCAGATCCCATCCTCTGGCGCGATGCGATCCAGCCAGTCTGAATCTTCTTGTACCCGCTGAGCAAGACGCTGTAAGGGGTAAGTGTGCAAGACCGGTGCCTCAGGGGTCACGTTCTGCATTTTAGCGCGCACCGACTCTGGGTTATCGCGTTGCAAGGGCAGCGGATGAGGCGCTAAAAACTGGGGGAGCACCTGACCGTAATATTTGACAAAGCGCTCCCTTAAGTGCCAGTAACCGCATTGGGCTCTCCCAGCGAATGGTGGACCACGCGCAATTGCGTCAACACACCACAACTACCGGATCGGGCCAAACTCTGACGCAAAGAAAAGGCCAAATCGTAGAAGTGAAAGGTAAAGCGTTCATCGAAGGGTTGGGGTTGGTGAAGGCGCTGGCGGTGCAGAGCTAAAAAAAGGCCGTCGAGTACCAGCGCGGGCAAAGGCCTATCAAAGGCTTCTGAATAGGTACTAAAATACGTGCGCTGAGACGGTTGGCGCGATCGAAGACGGTGCCTAACCCGCCCGACTAAATGCTCACGACAGGCCCAAAAGACACCGGTTGCGTCTAATGAAACGCTGCCTGCCGCCGAAAGCGCGGCAAAGTCTGTGGTACGAAAGGCCCTGAGCACCTGTAATCCCCAGCGGGCCCCCCGCAAAAAGTGCAGATCATCATGGAGAAAGCACACCACATCAAAACGGGCCTGCCGAAGGGCCTGGTTGTAAAGATCGCTCAGGCCGTGGGTTCCAGGGTTAACAAAACACAATACTTCGATCTGGGCTGACTTTAAACCGCTGCGGACCACATAATGACGCAGGGTTTTGGCCAATAAAGCCCCGCGAGAACGGCTCGAAACCACCAGGGTCAACCCGTTTCTACGCAAAGGCTCAGGCCTGTTGGCGGGCAAGATAGTCCTTACCGCTTTTTAGACCGGCTTCGTAGCCCAACTGAATATATTTTTTAAGCAGTTTTTGACGATCATGACGGTACATGGCCGCAAAGGGGTCCCCATCTAAATTAATGGTGGGCTCAATAAAAATAACTTCCACTGTGCGCATCTTCTGAAACTTTTCTAAAGAAGGAAAGCCCGCGACCTTGAGAAGATTGTGATTATGGGTGTTCTCAAGATAATTGCCCTCAGCATCTCGCTCTAAAAAATCCTGGAGCAACTCGATGCGTTCATTAATTTGCTGAATTTTACGGTAATCATTGGCCAGATCTTTGTTCAAGGTAATTTTGTAGATCTGATCCGCAATGGTTAGCATATTGTCGAGACGGCCCGACATGGGTTGCGTTACGGGCATACATGACACCATGAAAATAGTGCGCACACGGGGATCAAGTTTAATCGCTCGGCCAAAGGGAGCGTTTTTGGTGAGCCCCCCATCGCTAAAATAATCAAGCTTGCCACGACTCATGAGCTGCACGGGCGGGAACACCCCGGGGAAGCTACAAGAAGCCTGCACCACGCTGCGGAGACTATCAAAAAGATCGGCAATGGCTTCTTTGTCTTGATCTTTGTGCAGGTGAAAATTAACGTAGCCACCGTAGCCGATCAAAGGCTGAGAGGCATAGGTTTCTACAAAACCAGACAGGCTGGTAATCGAGGCCGCAAAATGCACCTCTCGCTCAATTTTGCGGGGGGCCTTAAGCCCTTGCTCTAAGTGCTGATGAAAATGGCGATCGCTAAAAATAGAGGTAAACCGCAGCCGCAGGAACTCCCGCAGATTGCCGGGGTTGAGAAGCTTCTGAATGCGACGCAAAGAAAACAGATTAAAGGGGCGACTGTCGAGCATGCTTTGCAGGCTATTGTCGACGTTGGCACCAGAACTCCACATGGTCTGCACACTGGTGTGATGCAGCCAGGTATTGGAGATCGCCTGATCCACCCAATAAGGGGTAAAGCGATCTTCGGCAATAAGCTTGGCCGCAAAAGAGCCGTTTAAAGCCCCTGCAGAGGTACCCACAATGGCAGAAGGAATTATTTCTAATTCTGCAAAAGCCTTAAGTACCCCCGCATGGAAGGCACCTTTTGCTACACCACCACTGAGGGCAATGGCACAAGGTGCCTCAGCACTCATGGATTTTCGATCCAGTTGAGCATTTTGGCAGCGGCTTCAAACTCAGGTTCACGGCTCACGGCTTCCCGCAGATTGGTCAGCACTTCGTCTTTGTCGTCCTGGGTTTGCAACTTGCGCATGGCCTGTTGAAACTCCTGGCGAACGCCTTTGGTTTTGTTATGTAACATGGCCAACGCCAGGTTAAAGTGCGCCTGATAATTGCCGGGATCTAAACGCAGACCCTGCGCGCAAATTTTTTCAGCGCGCTGGGCATCGTCGCCTTCGTTACGCAGCAGTAAGAGCCAGCCCAGGCAGGTGTAGCCCACGCTGTCTTTGGAGTTAAGGGTAATGCCTTCTTCAAACAAAGGGATCACTTCGTTATAATCAGCTTTGGCTTCATAGAGAGCCAGTCCTTTTTCAAAAGGATGATTGACTTCTTCGTGAGCATGGTTATGATTGCAATTTTCGTCGTGGACGTGTTGAGTTTCTGTTGTCATGGGCTAAGCCTTTCAAAATCTTCTTTCATATGCATTAGGGTCTGGTTGAGGAGCGTACGGCGGGCCAGTGTAATCGCATTAGCAATCGCTACAGCCTGCGCGCGTCCGTGGGTAACGATCACTAGCTTTTCTAAGCCAAGAACGAGGGAGCCACCGTGTTCAGTATAACGAAAACGAGCGGTTTCTGGGGTGTGATTCAACTCGGGGCAAATATCCATAAAAAACTCACTCAATCCTTCGGTAAGTTTGAGTACAATATTGCCCGTAAAGCCGTCACATACGGCGACGTCTACTTTATTCAGGGGCAAATCCCAACCCTCAATATTACCGTAAAAGTTCAGAGAGCTGTCCCGTAAAAGCTGGTGGGTATTGCGCCAATGACTGGGACCTTTGGTGGGTTCTTCGCCCATATTCATTAAGCCCACCGTCGGGCGCTGTTTTTGCAAAATATGCTGGGCAAAGCTGCTGCCCAATTGGGCGATTTGCACCATTTCAACGGGGGTACACTGGCTTTGAGCCCCCACATCAAGCAGAACTGTCTCGCCCTGGCGGCCCGGAAAGAGCACGGCCATGGCGGGTCTTCTTAGCTTGAGCAGGCGCGGAATATATTGGGTTGCCGCCACCACAGCAGCACCACTATTACCGGCGGTAATAAAAGCGTCAGCACGATCAGTGCTCACGGCTTTTGTCCCTTCGACAATACTCGCCTGCGGAAACGCCTTAAGGCCCTGTACAGGAGAAGACTGCATGGGAATGGGGTCACCGCAGACGAGCGTCTGAATACGATCCCCAAAAAACGACAAAAGATCAGCTACCGATGACTGGCTCAGACTAAGTTCGGAGCCCACCAGCAATAGCTGAATATCTGTGTATTTTTCAAGCGCGTACTGTGCGCCCAACACCAGAGCATGGGGTGCATCATCACCGCCCTGAATATCGAGTGCAATACGCAAGCGACGGTTTAGCCTTCAGCGACTTGAAGTACTTCACGGCCTTTATAGTAGCCGCAAGCGACACAAACCATGTGGCTTGGTTTAGATTCGGAACATTGCTCACATTTTACCAGGGTCGGTAATTGTGCTTTGCGCATCCAGTGTTGTCTGCGGCTGTTGCGTTTTGAATTTGATGTTTTCTTTTTGGGTTGTGGCATGGGTGTGCTTGGCGTTTAAAAACGCGCCAACCTCCTTGATTATTGCTTAATTTTCACTGGGTGGCTCCCAGGATTTAACGGTTTTTCGAATCGCCTGCCAGGCAGGATCAACGTCTGTATCTGTTTCTAATGCTGAGGAATCCTGTGCATATTGAGACAGCTCTTCATTATAGCAGTTTTCTGATTCAAGTTTTTGCATTGGCAGACTCAAAATCAGATACTGCCGCAGTAACTCCAACAAATCAATGTTTTCCTCAGGATCTACATGATCCATGACGTCATCGCTGGCGCGGTCTGCCTCATTAAGCGCAGCGTGCTTGTGCTTAACAATTTCGATCCCCTCTTCAAACTGAAGATCCAGATCGGCGTCATAGGTTTGCAAGGTGCGATCGCTGGTCAATCGCACTTTTGCCTGTAGATTACCGGTACAACGAATAATATTAACGTCACGCTTAAGGGTCAGCGTACCAGATATATTGAGTACCTGCATGTCCTCATCTGACAGCCGCTCGGGAGGAGCGTCTACCTGCCAGACAAAAGTCTTGTCACGCATGTAATCTAACTCATGCGCAGTAATGTGGGGAACCTGATAAGATGTCATGATAGAACCTGAAACGATTAAACTTAAGTTAATGTAGCATTAAAGCACCGCAATATCAAGAGCATTGAGCACGATTGCAGACGCAATAAGCGGTACTACATTTTTTTGGCTGTACGGGGATCCAACATATCTCGCAGGCCATCACCCATCAGGTTAAAGGCCACGACCACCATCGTAATCGCAAAACCGGGAAACATCAGCGTCCAGGGAGCAGTGCGAATAAAGTCTTTGGACTGCGCCAGCATGGTGCCCCACTCGGGAGTCGGCGGCTGAGCACCCAGACCTAAAAAGCTAAGGCCCGCTGTTTCTAAGATAGCGGCCCCAATCCCCAATGTCACCTGAACAATCAAAGACGAGAGACAATTGGGCAAAATATGCTTAAAAATAATGTACCAGTCTCCAGCACCCACGCTATGGGCGGCCTCAATAAACTCCTGATTGCGCAATTGCAATGTGGTGGATCGCAGTAAACGCGCATAAATCGGCACGTTAACAATACCAATCGCAACCATTGCATTGATCAAGCCAGGGCCGAGGATGGCGACAATCAAAATGGCCAGAAGAATACTCGGAAAGGCCAATAAGACATCAATACCGCGCATGAGAACTTCACCGAGCTTGCCGCCGAAGTAACCCGCAGTTACGCCCACCAGAGAGCCCGCCACCATGGCAATGCCCACACTGATCAATCCGACCATGAGTGAAATACGCGCGCCATAGACGACCCGCGCAAACACATCTCGACCGAGATCATCCGTGCCAAACCAGTGGGTTGTCGAAGGACCCACCAGGCGCTGAGCAAGGTCTTTGCCAATGGGGTTATGGCTGGTAAACAAAAAGGGGAATGCGGTGAGCAATAAAAAAACGGCCACCACCGATCCCCCCAACATAAAGGAGCGGTTACGCAAAATGCGTTTGAGCACGACTTTCCAGGAGTCTTGTTCGGTGTTTTTTAAAGGCGCTGTCACAAGATCCTGTGTAATCATTAGATTTGCTCCATGATACCGCGCACAAGCGCTTTGAAGGTTTTGCTGCTCTCTTGTACCACTTGAAGTACTTCTTCGCCCGTGGCGTGTGCCCCGGTATCGGGAATGGCCATATCGGAAATAAGGGCCAAACCGAGAACCTTCAAGCCACGGTGTACCGCACGAATCACTTCAGGAACAATCGACATACCAATGCTATCGGTGCCCCACTTCATGAGCATACGCAATTCAGCAGGGGTAAAAAACACGGGGCCGTTAATGCTGCAGTACACGCCTTCGTGTAAGCGATAATTTTGTTCCAGGGCGACTTTGTGGGCGACTTCACGCAATGCAGGCGTATAAGCGTCAAACATGACCGGAAAGCGGGTGCCTACGGCGTCGTCGTTGGGACCGATGAGGGGATTGCTGCTGGTGAAATTAATGTGATCACGAATGACCATAATATCACCGGCTTTGAAGTTATAATTCAGTCCACCACTGGCACAGGTGGTAATCAGGGTGTGAATCCCCAGTTCGTGCATTACAGCCACAGGCAAAGAAACTTCTTGCTGCGAATACCCTTCGTAAGTGTGAAAACGCCCTTGCATCATCACAACTTTTTTACCGGCCAATTCGCCAAGCACAAGGTTTCCGGCGTGCCCTGGGGCCGTCGATTGCGGAAAATTAGGAATTTCGGCATAAGGAATAACGGTGGTGTTTTCGGCTTCTTCAGCCATCACGCCCAGGCCGGAACCCAGAATCATACCGTAATCGGGTTTAAGGTCGGTACGCTGGCGAATAAATTCGGCAATGGCTTTAATATCTGCTGGTGTCATGAGAGAACCTTTCATCAACGGCTGCCTGTAATATTGGGTTTAGTAGAGTCAAAGGAATCAGGCGCACAGTGGATTATACCATGCCATAGAGGCACGCCAAATTTTGAAAAATATTTTGAAAGTCATCGCGGGCAGCAATCGGTTCAGGCGTCTCTTTTTAGCCTCTGGCCGTCTGAAATTAACCACTGGTGAATTCTACGATTGCTGCCCAGCACCACGCCCAGCACAATCAACAACATTCCCACTAACGCCGGCCAGGAGACCGCTTCCTCGAACAAAAAATAACCCAATACGAGTGCATAGACCAGCCCTAAATAATTAAGATTTGACACAATCGCCATACGCTCTGATTGATAAGCCAGCGTCATAAAAAACTGGGCCAGATAGGTAAATCCGCCCACCCACACCAGCCAGAGCCACTCTGTACCCACTGGCCAGACCCAATGACTCAGGGTATAAGGCCCCGCAAACACCAGGGTGACCGTAGCGGAGTAAAATATAATCACGACGGGATGGGCTTTGCCACCCAGTTTACGCACATAATTATAAGCCAGCCCCGAAAAAAACGCCGCCATAATGCCTGTCAGCAAGTAAACGGGAGCAATATTGCCACTAAAACCTTTTACCCACCATACCCCCACACAAGACAGTGCAAAAAAGGCCCACTGAAACCAGTACACCGACTCTTTGAGAATAAACACCGCCAACACGGTGGCAAAAATGGGGTTGAGATATTGAAGGGTCACCGCAGCGGCAAAGCCCATATGTTTAAGGGTATAAAAATAGGCCAACAAACCACAGGTGCCAAAGACACCCCGCAAAAAAAGATCCCGGCGGTGGCTAACCCTCAACACTGCAATCTGCTGTCGCCTGATGAGGGCGAAGCAAATCAACACCATGCCCAATGAACGAAAAAAAACGATTTCGTGGGCCGGAATGCGCGGTAAGAGTTTCACACACACGTTCATTCCCGAGAAGAAAAGCGTAGACAGCAACATGGCCTGAAGACCGTTTAAAGCGAACATGGTCCTCAGTGTGCCAGAGGATATCCCTTGATTTACACCCCATAGCCAGTGGGTCACTGTTAAAATAAAGCCATGACATTACCCTATCGCTCGACAAAATCTTACTACAACTACCCTTGCTCTCATCGCCAGTGGCGCCACCCTGGACACTGCGCCCATGTCCATGGCTACTCTCGCAGCTTCCACTTTACCTTTGCCAGCGCCACCCTGGACATCCATGGCTTTGTGATGGACTTTGGCGATCTGAAGCCCGTAAAAGCCCTTTTAGATGAATGGTTTGACCATACCCTGCTGCTCAATGAAGACGATCCCCTGATCGACAGCTTTCGTGAGCTTGAGGCACAGGGAGCTTGCCGCTTAAAGCTTTTACCCAACTGCGGAATGGAAGGCACAGCCGCCTTTCTTTATGAAAAGGTGAACCAGATACTTAAGACATCTACCCAGGGCCGAGTGCAATGCATAACGGTAGAAGTACGAGAAAATGACAAAAATTCAGCCCTTTACAGCCCTTTATTTACCCATACCCCTGAGATTAAGACCTAAATAAATTAATCTTAACCATTCTTTTCTGTTTGGTTAATCTTTCGATAACTGTAATCTCGCTTTTATGCGCCATAATAAAAGTATCAAAACACCCAACACATGGGTGAACTAAAAAAGCGTAGTAGAGGAATCAGATTATGGGATCAATTACTGGATTAAACAACACCGACTATATGGCTCTGGCCCGTGCCATGGACACCAATGGCAACAATAAAATCGACAAAAACGAAGCCAATATCAATTATAGAACCCACAATAAAATCGGTAACCAAAACGGCGTAGCCGGTACCCGTGAATTTGCTGACGCCCTCAGCAAAGGCGATGTTTTTCTGACCGGTATGAGTGAAACCACCGCCAACCAGTTTGCTGATTACCTCTCAAAACGCAACGAAAACTTTGATAAACCCGTCGCCCAGTGGGTGAGTGACGCCTGGATCTCAAAAGATGACTTTGGATTTTCTGACAGCAATAAACGCACCTTAGACGGCAATGGCGACAATCGCGTCAGCAGCAAAGAACTCGTAAGCGCACTGGTTTCTGGCAAATTGGCTATCGGCGAAGGCCGTCAGGTGAGTCAAGACCCCTTCCAGGGGAACGACCCCTTTTCAAAGCCTCAACGCCCTACGGCTCCACCCACCAACAATAACCCCTTTAACAATGATCCCTTTAGTAATCCACAGCGTCCTCCGGTCAGCAGTAATCCTTTCGACAACGCCCCCATTGATCGCCCACAGCACAGTGAAATGAGCCTAAAGCTGAGAATGCTAGACTCGATGAACAGCAGCTACAGCAAAGGTCAACTCTTACAGGAGCTTGCCGGCGAACGCAGCCTGAGCCCTTATGACCAGGAGCTTCTGGTGGATGCCACCACCCGTCATATCTCTGATGACTATACCCGCAACAGCATCTTAACCAAAGTAGCTGGACGCAGTGACCTGTCAGAATCAGGCGCCATTAAAGTCTTAAAAGCAGCCCGTGAACTGAACAGCTACAGCGCCGGTCAACTACTGGGCAAGGTAGTAAATAGCCACCGCTTAACCCCCGAAGCGCAACGCTCTGCCATTATTACGGCGGGTACTCTGGGTGATGACTATAGCATTTCTCAGGCGCTCACCAACATCATTCGCAACCAGGACCTGCACCCGGCCAACAAAGAACTGGTGATGGATACCGTCAGCAGTAAAATTAGCTCTGACTATACCAAAAACCAGATCATGAAGATTCTCTTTTAAGACCACCACCGCCAAATAAAAAGCCCTCTACACATGAATGTAGAGGGCTTTTTAGCTTAAGATTGCGTCTTCCCCTGCGCATCAAGCCCTAGTCGTTGAGGGCAAAATTCTGGGAAAGGTAGCGAAAGGTGTGATCACGGCGGTGATCGGTGGCCTGACGATGGCTATTATAGCTCGTCACATTTGCATTTTGCTGGCCCTGCTGCACCTGATCCTTCATACTATGCGGTGCGGAGTGAGAGGCTCCCATATGATGGGTGTGGCGAAAAATATCAGCTTCAGAAACCTCAGGCTCTGGAGGAGTCAGCGATCGCAAGACCGTAATTTGACCAAAGCGACGACGGCGCTTCACCTGACTCAGCAATGTTTTCTTTTGGCGGGGTGGCTGCAAAGGGATTTTACGAGAATAAGACATAAACAGACCTTCTTTCCTCTCTTATTAGAGCATTTAACGCCTTTAAAACGTATCAATCCGGAATTAAGAAAGTGTGTATTTCTGTATTGCGGGGACGGTCAAGACACTTTTAAGCTCAGCACAATAGGCACTCAGGTGTTGTCCATATACACAGCCGGTGTCGATTTGTAAGGCATGCACCGGCGCGTAGTAGCGTAACGCCATCACAGGAGTATGGCCTGAAATATGCTCTCGAAAATCATCGACACGACTTGTAATCGGGCGGCGATTCCACAAGGACTTATCCTGCGCTGCCAAATACGCCTTGCGACTGTCCTGCGTAATGGCTTGTCGTCGGCTTTCGGCGAGCCTCAACTGCTGTAAGCTCTCACGATCAATCAGGGCATGGGTCACGACAGTGTGGTCATCTTGCCAATAGAGAGGCAGGGTTAAAAGATATTCAAGCCAGTGAAGCGGTAAGCGCCAGGTTTCAGGGGAGTTGGGGTTCTGTTCCAGACTCAACAGGGTTTCTTTCCCACCTTGCACAAGCCACAATTGACAGGTACGGCGAGCAAAATCCTGAAAGTCAGCTTCTCCCACCCAATCGCCACCTTGCAGATAAAGGTCTTTAAGGGTCGCCAATCCCAGCGGCCATGCACAGTGGGTCTCGCCAAAGTTTTCGGGTGCATAATAGTTCAGCACCTGCAAAAGCATGAGCTCGTGATTGCCCAGAATGGCTGCATGGGTTTTTGCCTGGGTGCCGCGCAAAAAGTGAGTCACCACTTTAGCGGAGTCGGGCCCGCGATCAATAAGATCGCCTACAGATACAATAAAGGCCCGTCGACCCAGTTCATGGGCCTGACGGAGCACTAAAGATTCGAGTGTTAAATACTCGGTGTAGCAGCCGTGGATATCACCCACAAAGTAAGTGAGTGGCAAGCTTAGCGACGCTGATTATTATTATAAGCGTTGTATGCGGCTTGCTGAGGGTAAGCTGAGGCCTGCTGAGGATAAGCGGCAGTAGACGGTGCGCCGTACTGATTGGGGTATTGCCCAGCATATTGCGGCTGTACTTGTTGAGGTTGCACTTGCCCTGCATACTGACCATTGTATTGGTTGTTATATTGGGGCTGAGGAGCGGCAACCCGTTGGGCTGACATCTGGCTAACACGAGCAATGTTTAAGCGCCCACTGCCGTAGACAGCGTCACGGCCCTGTTGACCCAAATCATCGGTGGCCGCACTAAGCTGTTGATAAAGACCTGCTAAAGAAATACCGGGGCTGGTGGTTTTAATAGATACCGCAGCAGCAGCCACTTGCATGGCCGCAGCACCGGGTGTTTCTAATTGGCCGACGCCAGAAGTTACCCCACTGCGTTGCATCGAGAAACCGCGGGTCGGAAGGGTGGAGCGAATACCCTGAGAGACCGCGCTAATATGTACCTGACTGCCGGGACGAGCAGAGTAGGAGGTGACATTCTGGCCCTGAAGGTCCACAGAGTTAACCGCAATAACACCCTTGGCACTGGCAGGAAAAGCCGAGGCGGCGTCGAGTTGATTGGCGGCAGGAACAATAATAGGAACGTTGTTTTGGTTGGCAAAATCAATCGCTTGTGTCAGCGCCTGACCTTGTTTTGCACCGGAAGCACTCAGAACAATCACTTTTGCACCGTATTCAATCGCCAAATAAATACCTTCGGCAATACTAAAGTCGGTACCAATACCATTTTCGTCCAGGGCTTTAATGGGGAGGACTTTGCCATTTTCTAAAAGGCCGTCAATTTGCTGACTGGCATCTTGTGCTACCGCAATACCGGCGAGAAAGGTGCCATGACCGTTATCATCATAAAGACTATCGGTGCCGAGGGTGTTGTGGCCGCTGACAATGCGTCCTTGTAAAGCTGGGTTGCTTTCATCCACGCCGGTGTCGATAATGCCGATATAATTATTGGCCGAAGGAAGATCAGCATTGGCCGTGCTCTGGCGTTGAAAAACCGACTGGGCATTGAGCGCAGACTGCGCTGGCAGCGAAAGGTGACGCAGATAGTTGGGTTCAGCGTATTCTATGAACTCTGCAATTGCATCTAAGGTGGCTGGGCTAGACACTTGAAACAGCTCAATACCACTGCCCTGAATTTCACGAATAAACTTCATGCCGTGATCCTGAGCAAACTGATCGGCAGGGGTTAAATAGCCTTTACCATTGCGTTTAATAATGTACTCGTTGGGCACCGCTTCCTGGTTTTGAATCGAACCAAAGTTGCTGGTTTGAATGCCGACGCCAGGCGCCAGAGAGGCTCCGTTACCACAGGCGCTTAAAGAGACCGCTAACATGCTGGTCATAACGAAGCTTGTGAAGAGGCGGTACATATTTTTCATCAGAGGTTCTCCTACGCTGTTTCTACTCTTATTGTAGACGACAATAGAAAAAATAGTGCGTTTCTTTAACAAAAAATAACTTAAGCCTAAATCAAGCTTAAGTTCTGGCTTGATTTAGGCTGCGTTAGCCACTCGAGAAGCGTAGCGGCGACTAAAAAGAAATCTTTTTATTAGGATCTGAGTTTGTTGTTTGAGTGGCTGCGTTTGGATTAATTCTCGCCTGGGCTTTAGATGCCGTGCTGCTGCTTACGGGAGCGGTTGTCACAGGAGCGCGGTAGCTATTATAAGCGGTATTTTGAGTCGTGTTTTGTGCATACCCTGTTTGAGGATAGGTTTGAGGATAGGCTGAGTTTTGGGGAGCATAAGTATTGCCCTGTTGAGGATAAGCGCTGCCTTGCTGAGGATAGGCGCTGCCTTGCTGAGTGTAAGTATTACCCTGGGTTAGCAGGGTAAGCACCGCCAGCATAATTATTAACGGCGGGAGCCGCATATTGAGGATAGGCCCCGGTGGACTGTTGGGTCTGGCTGCCACCGTAGTAGGCATTACTGCCGCCCTGGCAAGCACTTTGTTGACCCGCCTGAGGAAAGAGGCAGGGGTTTTGTTGATTATAGTAATTATAAGCGGTATTGTTGGCGGCGGGGTTTTGCTCGTAAACGTAACCGCCAGAAGCGGTGGCCACGGCACGTCCACCAGGAATCGCCTGGTTGGCTCCTGAGGTTTGAGTGACCGGCGACATAAAGGAGTTGGCTCCACTACTGGTTTGAGGGTTGGCCAAAGGCATTGAAGTTTGATTAAGACTACCACTGCGTCCACATCCGACCAGAATCAGAGCGGCACTCAGAGCACTTAAACGAAGAACATTTTGAATTAAACCCATGGGATAATTCCTTTCTCAAACACAATTTGCTTATGTGCTTATTATGCAATACTTTTTGCCCATACATACGTGGCTTAATTGTTAATTTCCCAAAGCTTAACCTTAATTAAACATCCTTAAGCCAATCATGGTGTTGTTCACTTCTCCCTTAAGTCATAATGAATTTAATCACTAGCGCAGAGGTCTATATTATGTCATTTTCTACCCTTCTCCCTTCTCTTTCTCATCTTAAGCAAGGATTGCTTACCGCCGTCGCCGCCACCGCTCTTTTTTCGGCCTGTGGCGCTCCCCGCACGTTTAACACCTTCCAACCCAATGCCGTCAACGCCATGGGCTCCCTCAATAACACACGCTTTCAGCGCCAAAACGTATCAACCTTAAATCAAAGCCAGCTGCAAGCCTGGTTACCGCTATTTAAAGAAATCTACGGCGCAGAATTTGCAGACGCGCTTCAAAAAGGCGAGATTCCCGCCGAGCTCAAAGAAAAGTTAAAAGTCTACGGCCCCCAGGCGTTTCAAATGCTCAGCCAGGACCCTGCTGCTCGCCAACAGATTTACCCTTCCAGCGACGCCATGGTAATCCGGGAGTTTACCAAACCTTCTCCCGCTGACGCCGTCCCCCCCATTTCCGCTCAGGAAAACCAGGCGCTTTTAGCAAAACTACAGCCCGGTGACCTCATTCTCTGTGGCAACGATGGCTCTTTTATTCACGGTGCTTTATATATTGGAAATGGCAAAGTCGTACACGCTCTGGCCACCCAGCCTGATATGACGGATCGTTTTCGCGGCGTCGTTGAAGAGTCATGGGAAGCCTATACCCAGCGTAGCGAGCGAGACACCTTTGTGGTGCTGCGTTCTCAACTCAGCAGCACTGACCTTCAACGGGTCATTGGTTATGCGCGCGCACAAAAAGGAAAGGGCTATGACAGCCTGTTTTTAAACGCCAGCGACGAGCGCTTTTATTGTACTGAACTGGTATGGAAAGCCCTGAAGCAAGCGCAAAATGCGCCCCGCATGTTTCCGCACCAGGTACCCTACGGTTGGGAGATTGTTTCCGTCGAGGATTTAATGGACTCTCCTGACTTTCAAACGGTGTATCAACGAAACTATCAGCGCCCCCGCCCAGGACAGCTACACCGCTATTAAACAGCGCCATAAAGCCATAAAACCCACAACACATGCATAACAAATTCTCATAAAAGCTGTCTTTTAAAAGAATAAAGTCCATTGCATCCCTGACGCTCCTTGACTATGCTGAAGCTAAAACAAGGAGCGTCATTGCGATGCATACCAGCTATAGTTCCCCTTCTTTTCAAATCGCTCAGGTCGACGGCACCATGATTATGGAAACCCCCGACGAAACCCAGCAAATTTCGGTAGACAACCAGGGCAACCCCGTATACGCTGGCACTGGCTATTGGCTCTACGGCCTCACGTTTGTGGGGCTTATAATTGTCTCTATTGTGTTGTATAAAACCAGTAAGCGCACGCAAAAGCAGCAATAAATCGCCAGCGAACGAATCATGTTAGTATACCCATCAAAACGTTCGATACAACGCGAGGTATGCTTATGCACTACGATGATTTCACCCAATATCCTGACTTAGCCTCTGAAAAAGTAGGGGGCGTCGCCCTGATTGCTAACGATGAGTTTTTTGCCGAAAAAGAAAATCTGCTGAAAGCTTCTGAACCCATTTTTATTGTCGATAAATACACCGATCGCGGCAAATGGATGGACGGATGGGAAAGCCGCCGCAGTCGCGAACCCGGTTACGACTGGTGCATTATTCAACTGGGCATTCCTGGCGTCATTCATGGCGTCGATATCTGGACCGCTCACTTCACCGGCAATTACCCCGAACACGCCTCACTAGAAGCCTGTCATGTGGAGGGCAACCCCGACATCGACACCCTCCTGGCCATGGACACCCACTGGGAACCCATCCTGGCAAAAGAAACCCTTCAAGGCGGCTCCCATAACCCGTTTGCCATTGCCAATATGGAGCACTGGACCCACGTGCGTTTAAATATTTTTCCTGATGGGGGCGTGGCCCGCTTAAAAGTCTATGGTGAAGCCGCTCCAGACTTTTCACAATTCCCCAAAGACGAGCCCATTGAACTCTCCAGCATTCGTCACGGTGGCCAGGTGCTGCTGTGCAATGATATGTTTTTTAGTCCCAAAGAAAACTTAATCCTGCCCACCAAAGCCGCCCATATGGGTGAAGGCTGGGAAACCCGAAGACGCCGAGCGCCCGGCAATGATTGGGTTATTTTACAATTGGCGACACCCGGCACCTTAAGTTCTATTGAAGTAGACACCGCTCACTTTAAGGGTAACTTTCCCGATGCCTGCTCCATTGACGCCTGCTTAATTGAAGACGAAATTCCCCTGCATTTTGTCACCAGCCGCAGCTTAAACTGGACTGAAGTGCTTGCTCCCCAAAGGCTTGAGGCTGATCATGTGCATTGCTTCGAGGATTTACAAGCCCCGCATCAAACCTTTAGTCATATTCGCCTGAATATTTTCCCAGACGGTGGCATCAGCCGCCTGCGCATCTGGGGACACCCCGATCATGTGGAGCGCCTCAATCAAATGCCCCGCAGCACTTTTGTAAGCACCCTTACCCGCTGCTGTGGCAGCCATCGCTGGGTTCAGAACATGTGGTCAGCAGCACCCTTCACCGATAAAATAGACGTGCTCACCACCGCCGAGCGTATTGCCGATACGCTCACCGAAGAAGATTGGTTAGAAGCCTTTGACCACCACCCTCAGATTGGGGATCTAGAATCCTTAAAAACTCGCTTTGCGGATACGGCAAGCGTTGCAGCCGAAGAGCAGGCGGGCAGTTTGAACGCTCACGAAGACACCCTCATTGCCCTGGCTCAACAGAATCAGGTTTACCTGCAAAAGTTCGGCTTTATTTTTATTGTGTGCGCCACGGGCAAGTCTGCCGAAGAAATGTTGGCACTTTTACAAGCCCGTCTGTCTAATGATAGAGACACCGAACTGCGCATTGCTGCCGGTGAGCAACGCAAAATCACCCAACTGCGATTGGAGCACTTATTATGAGCACCCTCTCCACCCATGCCTTAGACACAGCCTCAGGCAAACCCGCAGCAGGCTTACCTCTCTTGCTGGAGCAGCAGTCCGATGCTGGGGCCTGGATGCAGTATCAACAAAATCGCATCAAAGGCACCCTGAGTGAATCAGCCACCGCTCCGGTCTGGCAGGTAATCGCACAGGGGTTCACCAACACCGACGGTCGCTGTCCTGATTTGTTTAGTGAAGGACAAAACAACCTTCAACCGGGCATTTATCGCATGAGCTTTGACACCGCTCATTATTTTACGCAACACGCGCTAACGGGTTTCTACCCAAGGGTAGAAGTGATTTTTGAAATTCATGATACCGATGAGCACTATCACGTGCCGCTCTTGATCAGCCCTTTTGGGTTTTCGACGTACCGGGGCAGCTAAGCCAAAGCCGTGTAACACTTTGACTTGTTACACGGCTTTTTACTTATTTAATCTTTGATTTGTACTTCGCTGGGTTATCTGGCAACTTCATGAAAAGTGAGACCGCCGGGTACAGGCACGGGGCCTAGCGAAAACTTTGCGGTCCCCTTGCTGGCACTGGCAGAGGCTTTATTAAAAGTCACTTTCATACGCACCACCGGAGCACGAAACTCGACTTCCTGAGAGGTTGCACTAGAAGGTCCTGCCATAATGGTAAGCGGTCCACTGAGCAAAATCTCTTTATTCCCGCGATCAAACAGCTCGTAAACAAATCCTGAACCAGATTTTTTTACGGTGAAACGGAAGGCCACTTTATTTCCTGAACCACTTAACTTTTTCTCTAAAGCGGTTTCAATGGCTTTGCGGCCAATCGAGCTAAATGTCATATCTTGCTGCATTTCAAGTAGGGTACCTGACAATTGAGAAAAGGTCATTTTCCCAGAGGCCAGCCCCTTTATTTCAATATGATCACCTTTATCAAGATTGAGTAGATCGGGAATCTTAGAGACTTGCGTATAGCCTGATTTCGCGTGTGCTACAGAGGTCTGTGCTGTCAGTGTTAAACCCTGGGCCGAGCCAAAAAGCAAAGCGGCCACTAATAATTGATGTATTTTCATATACACATTATAAAGGATTTATAGAGAGGGGGTATAGACCTTGATGCGTTTACGCCGTACTTCGGGATAGATTATGATACCTTCATGAGAAATGCGACACCTTTCAACGCCACTGTCCACGCTGCGTCACCGCCCGTGGTTACACAGAAGCTAAAGATTTTACAAAATCATATTGCCGGTGAGGTACTCAGCGATAGCACCAGCCGCTGGATGTACAGCACCGATGCCAGTATTTACCAATATTTGCCGGACCTTATTGTGGTGCCCCGCACCGACGAAGATCTAAAAGTGACCCTTGACTTTGCCCGCGCCCACGGGCTACCGATTACCGCCCGAGGGGGCGGTACAAGTTTAGGGGGGCAAGCCATTGGGCCAGGCATACAGCTGGATTTTTCAAAACACTTGAACCGTATTCTAGAGGTGGACCCCAGAGAAGGTTGGGCACGGGTTCAGCCGGGAGTCATTCTGGAGCATTTAAACCAAAACCTCGCTCCCCATCATTATTGGTTTGGCCCCGATGTGGCCCCCACCAACCGGGCTACGCTAGGGGGTATGATCGGCAATAACTCTGCTGGTGCACGATCTATTCTTTATGGTAAAACCCTGGATCATGTGCTTTCACTCAAAACCCTCTGGAGTGACGGGCGCGTCAGTCAGGTGGGCGCACTAACGCCCCACGACTGGAATACATTGGCAGAGCAAGCGCATTGTGAAGGCCGACTCGTCAGACTTTTAAACCGCATCAGGCAAGATCATACCGCCGATATTCACCAGGCTTTTCCTAAAATCCTGCGCCGCGTCAGCGGCTATAATCTCGATGCCTTTGTGGACACGTCTCCGGGTCAAGCCCTCAATCTGGCCCATTTGCTGGTGGGTTCAGAAGGCACACTGGCCCTGTGGCAAGAAGCGCGCGTCAAAATTGTGCCCAAACCCCAGCACAGCAGCCTACTGGTGCTTTATTTCGATAGCGTGGCCGATGCTTTAGAAGCCAACCATGCCATGATTGAAACCGAACCCAGTGCGGCAGAATTGATTGATGACATGCTGCTCGAACTCACGCGACAAAATACGGCCTTTGCCCGCAAACTCCATTTTATGGCCTACGCAGCGCCCGTTATTTTGGTGGTTCAGTATTTGGCCGACAGCGACAGCGAGTTGGCACACAAAGTACAAAAAGGCATTCGCTTTGCGCAACAACAAGGCCTCAGCCAGCGCTACTCCGTGGCCACTGACGAGAGAACCCAGGCCGATATCTGGGCCATTCGCAAAGCCGGCATGCCTCTGCTCTACAGCATGCCCGGCGATCACAAACCCATTACCTTTATCGAAGACACAGCGGTGGCCCCTGAAAAACTGAAAGCGTTTATTGAAGACTTTGACACGCTCATTCAGGCCCACGACACACGGGCCGCGTATTACGCTCACGCGAGCGTGGGTTGTTTACACATTCGTCCGCTGATTGATCTCAAACAGGTGTCAGAAGTCAAAAAAATGCGTTCATTGGCCGAAGGCGTGGTCGCCTTAGTACGGCGGTACCACGGCGCCATGAGCGGCGAACACGGTGATGGTCTGGCCCGCAGTGAATTTAACGAAACCTTGTTTGGCCCAACGGTTTACGGTCTCTTCAAAGCCGTAAAAGCCACCGCTGATCCCCATCAGCTCATGAACCCGGGTAAAATCACCAACGCCCCACCGATGGACCAAAACCTGCGTTATGGTGCCTTTTACCACCCCCGTCAACTCACAGGCTTTTTACAAGATGTCACCGGCAAACAGAGCGTGAATCACCTGATCGAGCAGTGTAACGGTTGCGGCGCCTGTCGTAAAAGCGATGTCGGCACCATGTGTCCTCCTTTTCGGGTCACGGGCAAAGAAGCCGACAGCACCCGCGGACGCGCCAATACCCTGCGCCGTTTGCTTTTAGCGCCTGAGCTGCTGCAAGACCCCACCGCGCAGAGTGAAATAAAAGCAGTCATGGAAACCTGTGTCGGGTGCAAAGCCTGCAAAGCAGAGTGCCCTTCTCAGGTCGACATGGCCCGACTGAAAAGTGAGTACTTACACCGGCAGCACGCCATAACGGGCATTCCCTTACGCAGCCAATTATTTGGGCAGGTGAAGTGGCTTAATCACCTGGGAGCGCTCACAGCACCGCTGTCAAATCGCATGCTAAAAAACCCAGCCTTTCGCAAACTCCTGGAACGCACCCTGGGTATTGCCGCCAGCGTTCCGCTGCCGACCTTTGCCCGCGTGCCTTTTGATTACCGCTTTCGCCAGCACACGTCCTCAGCCGACGAGTCGCGGCCTGACAAACGCCCGGCGGTGATTCTTTTTAACGATTGCTATATGAACTATAATCACCCAGAAGTCGGTGAAGCAGCCGTTAAAGTCATTGAAGCCCTCGGGTATCGGGTAATTGTGCCAGAGCAGGTCTGTTGCGGCCGACCGCAACTCTCACTGGGGTTGCTCGCGCAAGCCAAAAGCTCAGCCGAAAATCTGTGGGCACAATTAGAGCCCTACCTCGATATTAAAAGTACAAGTCACGCCAACGGCACAAACGATAAAGAATCAGCCACACCCATTCCGGTGATCGGCATTGAACCGAGCTGCGTGATTTCTTTTGCCGATGAGTACCCCGGCCTGAGTTCTCCCCACAACCAGGCCTTAAGCCAAAGACTGGCGCAGCAAAGCACATTGCTACAAGACTGGCTACTCAATACCTTAGCCGAACGCCAGGAGCGCGGGCTGTCTCTGCCCTTTCAAGCGCCTCGCTGGCGGGTGTTTTTTCATGAGCATTGCCACCAAAAAGCCTGGGGCAAAGATCAGGGCATCGCCCTCTTGCAACACATTCCCGGTCTAGACATCGTGCCCAGTAACGCGGGCTGCTGTGGCATGGCCGGGTCTTTTGGATACGAAGTGGAGCACGCACCGCTTTCTCAGGCCATTGCCGAGCAAAGTCTATTACCCGCCCTCAAAAAGGCGCACGCCCAACAGCCCTTCGATAAAATAGCCGTCAGTGGCATGTCCTGTCGCCACCAAATTCAAAACCAAAAACCGGCAGAAATCAATCTAAAGGTACAACACTGGATCGAAATATTGGCCGAGTTAGTGTAGGTAACGCAGCGTAAACGTAGCAATACTGAGGTAGATCATCAGAGCAGTGGAGTCGTTTATTGTGGTCACAAAGGGGCCTGAGGCCACCGCCGGGTCAATGGACATGCGCTGAAAAAGGTAGGGAATACTCGTGCCCAAAAAAGTAGAGGACAGGATGCTTAAAAAGAGTGAAAAACCAATCACGAGACCCATCAAGGGGTTTGCATGAAAACCGAGCCAGGCCATCGTCCCCGCAAGAACCCCGCAAGTCACACCAATAAAAAAAGCAGTGCGAAATTCTCGCAGCACCAATTTCCATAAATAGCTGCGCAGGGAAGGCCCGTCAGTCATATTGCGAATCACCAGCGTTGCCGTTTGTACTCCGGTATTGCCCGCCATGCCCATAATCGCGGGCATAAAGGCAGCCAACACAATCACCTCTGCCAGGGTGCTCTCAAAAAGGTGAATAATCGTGCCCGCCGAAAGAGAGCCGCCCAAACAGATCAACAACCACGGAATGCGCACCAACGCAGAGCGAAAAGCCGAGTCCTGAGCATCGGGCTCCGGCATCGCCGCCATTTTATAGGCCTCTTCATCGGCCTGCTCTTCGATAACATCAATAATATCGTCAATGGTAATCAGTCCCATCAGCAGTCCCTGGGCATCCACCACAGGAACAGTGGTCATCTCATACTTGCGCACCACATCGACCACATCATCTTCATCCATGAGCACGTCAACGGCGATAAAGTCTTTGTCCATAATGTCCCGTAGACGGGTTTTAGGGGGCGCAGAAATTAAGGCTGCGAGGTCCAGGGTTCCGGTGAGTTGTCCTTTGAGATTGGTAATAAACAAGGAGCTAATATCTTGAAACAGATCAATGTTTTGGCGAATGGTGTTGAGGGCGTGATCCACATCTAAGTATTGGGGAATCAGCACAATATCGGGGTTCATAATCGCGCCGGCCGTCTCTTCTGGATACAGGAGCAATGCCCTTACTGAAGCAAGGTCAGGCTGCTTAGCAGAGAGCACTAACAGATCGTTGCGCACTTCTTCTTCGAGCTCTTCTAAAAGATCGGCAGCATCGTCAGAGGCCAGATTTTTTAGAATAGCTAACAAACGCTCCTGAGACAAGGGGCTGAGCAACTCATTCCAGTACACATCATCAATGCACTCAATCAACTCGCTGGCCAACTCCACGTCAATCCGCTCCAGAATGTCACGGATATGTTCACGGCTGAGCTTGAGAAGCACATCAGCCATATCTTCGGGTCGAAAGGACTTCAGCAGGGTTTCAACCGCTTCATAGTCTTCGCTTTGCAGCAAGAGTTCGAGGTGACCCGGCAAATAGTCAAGGTTAAGTTTATCGGTAGGCATACGTGTCAGTATAACGAGAAAAAGCCGTCACGTCAGATGTTCCGCAATCACTTTAGCCACCGCTTCTGCCCCCTGGCAGGCCAAAAGGGGAAGCGGCTCCGGCGCAGGTTTGCTCAGCAGGGCCTGCACGGCCTCTAAAAAAACAGGGCTGGCAATGCCGGCATAAAAAGAAGCCTCTGATTCAAGCCGCTCCCACTGCCGATCGACCGGGCGTTCAAAGGCCTGAAAATAACCCCGCACGCCGTAACACTTGGCCTCTGCCACGAGATTATACCCGCCGCCCCCAATCAAAAGATCGACCCCGCTGAACCAGGGGGCCAGCGGATAAGGCGAACACCAGATCGCACGCCACTCTGGCTTTAAGCAGGGCAACAGGGAAGCCAGGCGTAACTGATAAGCGGTTCCTGAAAAATGATGCAAGACCTGCTCAAAAAACGCCCGCGTTTCTAGCGCGTCTCCGTTATGGGCGAGCACCACCAGCGGTTCACCCTGAGGATCCGCACGCCAAAAAGCCCGCGCCTGCTCCCGGCGGGCCAACGCTGCCGGTGGCGTATTGAGTACGTACCCCAGACCCAGGGGATTCACAAGCAGATGCCGGGGGGAGCGGGGCGTCTTGCCGTCCCGTTGAATAATCAATTTAGCAAAGGGAAGATCCTGGAGTTCATTTTCGGGGCCGTCATCGAAGGTGTCGACCACCAATAACTCCGGAGCAAACCCTTGAATCATCGCTCGGATATGCGCTCGCGAGGCGGAGTCGGTCAGAACGGGCCAGCGCAGAAGCGATAGCTGGTCGTAAACACAAGCGGGCACCAGGGTGCTGGTGGTCAAAACCAAAGGTTCAATGCCATAGGGTTTAAGCGCCATGGCGATACTATAAGCCCGGTTTAAATGCCCCATTCCCCCACCGCGGGCATAGAGCAAAAGCTTCACGTAAAGTCTATCCAGGATCCCTGGGCCCGCGCTTGTTGCTGATGCTGTTCAGCAAAAGCCAATAAGTCGGATTCGTTAAAATAGATATCGTCCTTCAGGTCAAAGGCTTGCAATTCTGGAGCCTGATGACAAGCCGGGCACAGGACTCCTGCACTTTCAATATGACCATGGGCATGGCAAATGGGAGTCTTACACTTGACGCACTGGGTATCGGCTGTCTGCTCACAAGAGCGCCGAGGCACTAAAAAACCAATAATCGCCTGACATTGACTCATTATCCGTTACCCATCAATACGAATCGCGGGCAATTCAGCAGCTTCTTCAAACCACAATTTAACCTGACTTTTGGTCGGTAAAAACATAATCCCTTGCTGATTCAACTTGATTTTGGCCTGTTGAATTTTTTTATAGATTTCCATGGGCTTAAAAGATAAAAATTTATCGACATCGGTGACGCCGATCAGCTCCAGCATCGCCGCATTTTCTGGCCCCAAACTCGGAATACGACAAAAATTGGCCTGATGCACCAAGCGAATTAAAGAGCGTTCAGACATGCCGGTGTGCTTAACCAACGATCCGCGATTACTTGCCCGTGAAGCCACCCGTAGAACGTCTTCAGTGGTTTTGATCTTAAACTGTTCTAATTTTTTTACGAAGGTAATCACCAGACCCTGGATTTCAGAGAGAGGGTACGAGGTGATGATTTCCACCACTTCTTCGGTACGCAATAACAAATACTCGCAACTTCCACAAAAGGCCACATGGCCCAAATTAAACGTGCCGCAATTTGGGCAAACGCCACCATCGTCAGGGGTCCACTTTTGCGTTGCTTGTTCTTTTTTTTGTTCGGTGACAGGAATGTCGTTCATTTCAAATTCTGGCAAAGGACCTGTGCCTGTAGCAGCGGGAGCAGGAGCCGGCATCGTGGAAGAAGCTGGCGCGGCAGGAGCGTTGGTGGATTTACCCATCGTCGGTGGCGGGGGTGGCGGAGCATCTTTTTTCTTGAATTTTTCCTGGATTCGGGCACGAATAGCATCGGCAGAACTGCTGGTGCTACTGGTATTGCCTGCCTTATCAGCCAATGGACCGCTGGCGTTTAAACGCTCACGAAAAGCCGAAGGCCCTCCTGAAGCCTCGGCTTTTTTGCCTTCTCGCATGGCCTGTAATCGTTTCATAAAATCGGACTCGCTCATTATGCACCTCTGAAACATGACTTCAATGCCTTCATCATATAACGAACTTCTCCAGACGCCAAACCGTACAGGGAGCACAGTGTTTTAAAAAAGCTGTGGTAAACTTAGAACAATTAAACATTACCTATGTTGAGGGCTTTATGGCTAGACGTCACCTGCATTTTGCAATCTTTTTTGTCTTCTTACTCAGCACCTTAATGAGCGCGCGCACCGTGGCGATTTCTAAATATGCTCGGGTCAGCTATGTCACAGGTAAAGCAAACGTCAGAGCGTCGCAATTGGTGGCCCCAGGCAACTGGATACGTACCGGCTCAAACGGTAGAGTCGTCCTGGCTTTTGCCAACGGTCACCGCTTGCGCATTGGTCCCGCCACCCATATTAAGCTGGTGTCTTACCGTCCCCAAAACAAGCAAACGCTGGTGCAGGTTGACAAAGGTAAAGTCTGGAATCGTGTAAAACCCGGACACCGCGTGGTGGTTCGCACCCGCCACAGTACGGCTACGGTCTTAGGCACCGCCTATAACGTCAATACCCAGGAGACCCAGACCCAGACTCAAGTCTTTGATGGCAGCGTGGGCGTAACTCGGGCAGAAAACCAGCCTGAACAAGAACTTTTCAAACAGCTTCCTGGCCTTCACGCGCAACCGGCAAACACCCCACCCACCCCGGCGGCCTTTACTGCGCCCACCGAGGTCAAGCTCGATATTCATGAGCTTCCATTGGCGGTGACCGTGGTACCCGGCCCTTACGCTGTAGCCCAGGATCAGTGGCTAGAGATTATAAAAAATCAAGAAATTACAATGCAAACCGATGGCCAGGCCGATATTCGTCAAATCGATCCAAAGGCTCTGGTACAATCAGATGAGTGGTTGCGCTGGAATCAAACAATGGATCAAAAATTCATGGCTCAGTCGCAGGAATAAAAGGAGATAAAGTAACTTAACATGCGCTTTGTTGAAACTATGGGTGGTCAAGATCTGATCGCCATTTTACAAACCATGAGAGATAACCAGTTTACAGGTTCACTTGAGGCAAACACCAACAATGTTTTTGCCACCATTTGGATCCATGAGGGGCGCGTTCTCTATGCCCGTTCTTCAAACAGTACAAACCTGGGTGAATCTCTCGTTATTTTGGGTCTTCTTTCTCATGAGCAGCTCGATGAACTCCTGAAAGACGTCGATGGACCTTCTTACTTACAAGACTCTATGCTAGATAAAGTCCTGGTAGAAAGCAGCCTTGTTCCCAAAGAAGTGATTACTTACGTGCGTGCTTATCAGGTGGCAGAGACTTTATTTGAAATCATGGACTGGGAAAAAGTAGGCTATGAGCTCAAAGAAGGTAATCAGCCCAAAATTGGGGCCTCTGAATTATTACCCACTTCAGACTGGATGTCTTTTATTGCCGAATATGGTCCCGATTGGCCACGGGTAAGATCTCGCATTGGTTTACCCAATCAATTGTTTAGAAAGCAACCGATTAAGCGACGGGATATGGAGCTCAACGTCACCGAAGAAAAAATCTACGGTCTCACGGATGGCAAACGCCGCGCCAAAGACCTCGCCCTGTGGAGTGGCCTCAACTACTATGATGCCCACCGTGCCATTTACCGTTTACTCGACGAAGGCGCGATTGACATCGTTGAAGCCAAGAGCTTTCGCCCCAGCCAGTTTATGTCTCGAGCTGTCAGCGAAAAGCTGCAACCCTTGCTTAAGCTACCGGGCGTCATTTCAGCCTTTTTGGTAGACCGCAGTGCCAAAATGATTGTGCAAGATCGCTCAACACAGGAACATGAAGAGCTCAACGAACACATTAAAACCATGGCCAGCATTTTTGTACAGACCGTGGATGACTTTGAGCGCAACCTGCCCAAAGAAACCGACTCGGGTCTTGTGGAGCAAATTCTGACGGAAAAAGAAAACGGTACCAAAACGATTTTAATTACCAGTCCTTCGGTTATTTTGGTCATTGATGCTGCTGAAAACGTCAACTGGGGATTGTTGCGCCTCACCGGACAACGCACCCTGATGTCTGTACGCATGCATCTGTTCGCCTCTCAGTACTAAGCTTTTGTTGAACAGCCGAAGAGAACACACCTCTCTTCGGCTGTTTTCATTTTGAAGGAGACCTTGTTTATGTCTAAAGTCCTTGCCATCGGTAGCGATCACGCGGGCCTGGCCCTTAAAAACCATTTGCTTCGATGGCTCAAAGCCCAGAATATTGAATGCAAAGACTACGGTGTTTTTGACACCACCTCAATGGATTACCCAGACATTGCCCGGCCGGTGGCAGAAGCCGTTGCCGGGGGAACCCATGAACGGGGCATTTTGGTTTGCGGCAGCGGCATTGGCATTAATATTTCAGCCAACAAAGTTCACGGCATTCGCGCCGCTCAATGCCATGACCCCGTCTCCGCCAGGCTTTCACGCCAGCATAACGACGCAAATATATTAACTCTGGGGGAACGCATTGTTACCCCCCTCATGGCTGAAGCCATTGTCGAAACCTGGCTTCACACCCCTTTTGAAGCAGGTCGCCACCAGCGTCGCGTCGATAAAATACACATATTGGAAAACTTATGAATCATTTAAACACCCCCCTTAACGATATCGACCCCGAAATCAGCGCGATTTTAAAAGAAGAATGGGATCGCCAGGAAAGCCATATTGAACTCATCGCCTCTGAAAATTTCACCTCTGAAGCCGTTATGGCTGCTCAGGGGAGTTGTTTGACCAATAAGTACGCTGAAGGCCTACCCGGTAAACGCTACTACGGTGGCTGTTTTGCCGTGGATAAAGCCGAAGTGCTGGCCCGCGAGCGCGTGAAAGAGCTCTTTGGCGCAGAGCACGCCAATGTACAGCCCCATTCCGGTGCTAACGCCAACTTAAGCGTCATGCTCGCGGTACTCAAGCCCGGAGACTCCATTCTGGGATTAGATCTTTCTCACGGGGGTCACCTCAGTCACGGCAGTCCCGTCAATATTTCGGGCAAATATTTTGAAAATCATTTTTACGGTATTGATCCTGAAACCGGTCTGATCAACTATGACAAAGTGCTCGAAAAAGCGCGTGAAGTGCAACCCAAACTGATCATTTGCGGGGCCAGTGCCTACCCTCGCCAAATTGATTTTGAGCGTTTTCGGGCCATTGCCGATGCGGTGGGCGCTTATCTTTTAGCCGACATTGCCCATATTGCAGGGCTTGTCGCCACCGGCCTTCACCCCAACCCCATTCCCCATGCCCATTTTGTCACCAGCACCACCCACAAAACCCTGCGTGGCCCCCGCGGCGGCATTATCTTAACCTCTCAAGAATTTGCCCAACAAATTGATAAAGCGGTGTTTCCGGGTTCTCAGGGTGGCCCTTTGATGCATGTCATTGCCGCTAAAGCCGTTGCCTTTAAAGAAGCCTTACAACCTGCTTTCAAAGCGTATCAGCAGCGTATTCTCGACAATAACAAAGCCATGGCCACAGCCCTACTGGCTCGCGGTATCGATCTGGTGTCTGGCGGCAGCGATAACCATCTCTTGTTGGTGGATCTGCGTAAACAGAGACTCACCGGCAAGCTGCTGGAAAAAGCCCTGGAAAAAGCGCATATTACCGTCAACAAAAATACGGTTCCCAACGACCCACAAAGTCCTTTTGTGACTTCAGGATTGCGTCTGGGCACCCCGGCGGTTACCAGTCGAGGCATGGGCATTGAAGCCATGCAGCAGATCTCCACAGGCATCGCTGACATTATTGAGGCCCCTGAAAACGAAACAGTTATCGCCACGGTAAAAGCACAAATGATTGACTTATGCGCCCAATTTCCGGTTTATCGCACAAAATAACCCCAAAGCGCACATGTTTTGGCTAACATTCGGGTATAAGTAGTAAAGAACAAGCCCCAAATCAGCCTATGGGCTAAGGAGAAATATACAATGGCCGGTAATATTAACTTATCAAACCAACAGTGGTTGGTTAAATCTTTTGACAGCAATAAAAATGGAGTCATGGACGAGCTTAAAGTCGATCCTCAGGTACGTGGTCAGGTGGACACCGATAACGATGGTCAAATCACCCAAAACGAACTGCTTTCGGCCATCAAGTCTGATGCCGTCGAAATTAACAAAGGCACCATTGTTGCCAACAAAGGCAGCCATATTTACGTTGAGGGCCTAGAAACCTTGAAGAGCGTTCGTGCCACCGCCAATAATAACTGGGGCCATGTGTACACACCGACCCTTTATCAAGATGACACCCTGCAAGAACGCTTCAGCAAAGTCGAAGACAGCAACTCCGCTTACCGTTCTGCCGTGGGCCGTCAACGCTCAGCCCTGCGTTCGATTGCTGAAATGACTTCAGGCAAAACCGACGCCACCTCTCGCGCCATTAATATTCAGGCCGAAACCGCGCTCAACAGCACCCGCTGGAACAGCTTGTTTGACACCATTAGCTTTATTGGTGGCGAGCGTAGCCTGTCAGAAGCTGAATCAGCAAACAGCAATCTCCAAAGCTCGTTTTCTACCCTGAACAACACCATTCGGGCCATTGCCAAACAAACCGAAGATCTTCCCGATGTTAAAGGCAGTATTCAGGCCACCGATAAAGCCATTAGCGGCGCTTTTAACACCATTAACGCCATTGAAACCCACGCGAAAACACCTCAGCAGGTGAATACCCGCCTGAACAGCCTTGCCGACCAGGTGCAGGCTGAGTCCGGTGGACGCACCAGTCTTTGGGGCGGCATTGGTGCCGGTGTAGGTGCCGTCGGTGGTGCAGCCATTGGTTACTTCGCCGGTGGTAAAAACATGAAAAGTGCAGCCATTGGTTTTGGCACCGGTTTAGCCGTCGGTGGCGGTATCGGTGCGCTTTCTGGAAGCATGAAAGACAAGGCTCTATTGGGTGAAGCACAGTCTCTGCGTCAGCTCGCCGGAGACGTCACCCAGTACAACCCCAACGCAGCGAAAAATACATTAATGGGCGAAACCCAGAATCTGTATCAGCAAACCCTGCACGCTCGCGAAACCCACGATCTTGATAATGCACGGGTCAACACCAACAGCATCGGCAAGATTCAACAACAGGTCAACCCTGTGGCCCAAGAGGCGAATCGTATTTTAGACGGTTACAATAAATAAGCCGCAATAAACCGCAAACGAAAGCCCGGTAAGTTAACGCCTTACCGGGCTTTTGCTATGGTAGCTATTTAGCGTGTTTCTCGTTAAAAGGTGAGCCTACCTGAGTTCTAAAATTTGTCTCAAACGTTTTCGCATGGTATTTTGTAAATTATTAATCAACCCGATAATCAAATCGCCTCAAAAGGAATATACACGATGAAAGCCATTTTTTTATCTGCACTTGCTCTTGGCATGTGTGGTAATCCTGATCTGGACATGCTCGAAAAAAAAGTTGAACAATTAACCCTTGAGCAAGTGAAGACCGAAGCCCGCCTTGACTTGCTCAAAGACCTTCTCATGGGAAAGAACGAGGAAAGCATAGAGCGCGCAAAAATATCGTCGGTAAAAGCCAATATGCATACCTACCAAACCATGCTCGAAACCTATGCTGTAGACTGGGGCGGCACTTACCCCCAAAACGTAACCGAGCTGATTGAAGAAGCCAAAGAGCAGAATTACTATAGAGAAGTCAAAAATCCGTATTCCGGTTTACCGGGTGTAGAGGGGTCGATCAAAGACGGTCTGGCAGAAGCGGGCTGTGAAGACGGAATGACTTATTATCAGACGCCTGCCACAGTGACCCTTGAAGAAGATAGTAACTCTAAATACCCCACCTATGAACTCTCTGGTTGTGCGGCTGATCAGCAACCCATTACGGATCACGGTCATCCGTTCATCCTTTCAAACTTTTAGGAGAAAAAAATGAAAGCTATTTTTTTAGCCGCGCTTGCCCTGGGCATGTGCTCAAGCCCAGATATAGAACGCCTGGAGCAAAAAGTAGAACGGCTGACTGAGAGACAAGCAAAGAATACAAGCAATATGACTGACATAGAAAACTTCGTGAAGAAAGTAAGAGAACAGTACTTTAAAGAAGCAACAGAAGATGACAAAC
The DNA here is from genome assembly GCA_963797915.1 of Candidatus Sericytochromatia bacterium. GTDB lineage: Bacteria > Cyanobacteriota > Sericytochromatia > UBA7694 > UBA7694 > CAXRDE01. The sequence goes on along the minus strand of CAWCRG010000017.1, from coordinate 34,170 downwards.
CTGAACCCATAGGTGTTATGGCCAACATGTTTAGGTTTCAGATTATGTTAGAAACCTATTCTGTAGACTGGGGCGGTGTGTACCCTAACACTATTGAGAAGCTGGCCAAAGATGCAAAATCGTCAGACTATCACGTTGAACTTGAAAATCCTTATACAGGCGAAAAAGGATGGGAAAAGGCGGTAAAAAGTGGATCTGCAAAAGAGGGCTGTGAAAGCGGAATGGTCTATTACCATCTTGTGAACCAGCAAAACTATGAGGTCACTGGCTGCACTATAGAGCGCACGCCCGCCCTTAACGAAGAAAATAAGCTGCTGATTTTGAGTAATTCTTGAGAGCATTTGCATGACGGTGCAGACGCTGGTCTGATTTTCTGCGTTCAGAGGAGCCGAGCATTGCGGTTAAAAAGCCCGTTTACCCTGGTTTGATATCCAGAGTAAACGGGCTTTAAACCGTTAATAGGTGCGTTTCTTTATAAAACTAGACCACCAGGCTACCGGACTTGAGCGCTGCTTTCACGTACTCGCGGCGCATAATCGCAATGTTTTGAATGGAGATGCCTTTGGGGCAGGCCGCTTCACATTCGCCGTGGTTTGAGCAATTGCCAAAACCTTCCATATCCATTTGCTGCACCATCTTCAGTGCGCGACGCTCACGCTCAGGGTCTCCCTGAGGTAAGTAGGTATACTGAGAGATTTTGGCACTGGTAAACAGAGCCGCTGAAGCATTAGGACAAGCTGCCACACAGGCACCACAGCCAATACATGCAGCGGCATCAAAGGAGTGGTCGGCATCTTCTTTACCAATGGGCAGCTCGTTTGCGTCACGGGCATTACCGGTATTGATAGAGATATAGCCACCTTTGGCCACAATACGGTCAAAGGCTGAGCGATCGACCACCAAATCTTTGATCACCGGGAAGGCTTCTGCTTTCCAGGGTTCAATGGTAATGGTATCGCCATCGTTAAACTCGCGCATGTGCAATTGGCAGGTGGCGGTCAGTTTTTTAGGCCCGTGCGCCACACCGTTGATCACCAGACCACAGGTGCCACAAATGCCTTCACGACAGTCATAGTCAAACTCCACGGGTAACTGGCCTGATTTAATCAGTTTTTCGTTCAGGACATCCAACATCTCTAAAAAAGACATATGCTCGGTGACACCCTCTAAAGGGTAAGTCTCCATGCTGCCTTTGGCCTGAGGAGAGGGTTGACGCCAGATTTTCAGAGTCAAATTCATGATATTCTCCTTATTTGTAGCTACGCTGGGTGAGCTTAACATTTTCAAACTTCAGCGTTTCTTTATGTAAGATCGGCTCGCTGGGATTACCGGAGTATTCCCACGCTGCCGCGTAGCTATAATCGTCGTCATTACGTTGCGCTTCACCTTCGGGGGTCTGATATTCCTCACGGAAGTGACCGCCGCAGGACTCATTGCGGTTATAGGCGTCTAAGGCCATGAGCTCGCCCAGCTCCATGAAGTCAGCGACGCGCATCGCCATCTCAAGGTTTTTGTTCCAGCCATCGCCGTCACCGGGGATGCGTACATTGCTCCAAAACTCTTCACGCAACTTAGGGATTTCTACCAGCGCTTTTTTCAAGCCTTCTGCAGAACGAGACATGCCGACATAATCCCAAACTTTCAGCCCCAATTCACGGTGGAATTCCAACACGGTTTTCTCACCCTGTACCGCGAGCAGTTTTTCCATTTGCGCTTTTATAGCGTCAACAGAAGTCTGAAAAGCGGTGTGACTGGTATCGTTAGCATCCACAGGGGTTTGCTTGGTTAAATAATCTCCCAAAGTATAGGGAATAACAAAGTAACCATCAGCTAGCCCTTGCATCAACGCACTTGCTCCAAGACGGTTGGCGCCGTGATCAGAGAAGTTGGCTTCACCGAGAGCGTATAGTCCAGGAATGGTGGTTTGCAGGTCGTAATCCACCCAGAGTCCACCCATGGTGTAATGCACCGCAGGGAAAATTTTCATCGGTCTTTCATAGGGATTTTCACCGGTGATGCGCTCGTACATTTCAAACAGATTGCCATAACGATCGGCTACAGCATCACGGCCCAAACGCTCAATGGCATCGGCAAAGTCGAGGAACACCGCTAAGCCGGTTTCGTTAACGCCACGGCCTTCGTCACACACGTATTTGGCGTTGCGAGAAGCCACATCGCGGGGAACAAGGTTACCAAAAGTAGGATACTTACGCTCTAAATAATAATCGCGATCGGCTTCGGCAATATCGACGGCGCGAATTTCACCTTTACGGAGCTTATCAGCCGTTTCCACGGTTTTGGGAACCCATACCCGACCATCGTTGCGCAGGGATTCGCTCATCAGCGTTAGCTTTGATTGAAACTCGCCTTCCACAGGAATACATGTAGGGTGTATTTGAGTAAAGCAGGGATTGGCAAACAGAGCGCCCTGCTTGTGGCAGCGCCAGGCCGCCGTGGCATTAGAGTTCATTGCATTGGTGGATAAGAAGTAAACGTTGCCATATCCGCCGGTACACAAAAGGACAGCGTCACCCGCGTAAGACTCCATTTCACCGGTTTTAAGGTTACGAACGGTAATGCCTTTGGCATGGCCATCGACCTTAATCACGTCAAGCATTTCACGGTGAGTAAATATGCTGACCTTGCCCAACTCAGCCTGACGCATCATGGCACCATAAGCACCCAGCAGCAGTTGTTGTCCGGTTTGCCCACGGGCATAAAAGGTGCGAGAAACCAATGCGCCCCCGAAGGAGCGATTCGACAATAGTCCACCATAGTCACGGGCAAAGGGAACGCCCTGAGCCACGCACTGGTCAATAATGCTCACGGACACCTGGGCCAAACGGTGAACGTTGGCTTCACGAGAGCGATAATCGCCCCCTTTAACGGTGTCGTAAAACAAACGCCAGGTGCTATCGCCGTCGTTTTGATAATTTTTTGAGGCGTTGATGCCACCCTGAGCGGCAATACTGTGTGCGCGACGGGGAGAATCCTGGATACAAAAAGCCTTGACGTTATAGCCCAATTCTGCCAGAGAGGAGGCAGCAGAAGCACCCGCAAGGCCGGTTCCTACCACCAGAACGGTATATTTGCGTTTATTGGCGGGGTTAACCACACCAATTTTCGATTTGTAGTTATCCCATTTTTTGGCGATTTCCCCTTCAGGAATATGGCCCTGAATAGGATCACCGATTTTAATTTCTGACATTATAGTTTCCCTTTCTTACATAGGAGGAGCTTGAGGAGCCGCAAGCAGTGTGGGCACATAGAAGTACAAAGGCAGGGCTAAGAAGCCGATGGCCAAAAGTACCGCAAGTGCAACACCCGCAGAATAAATAAGTGGCGTATACCGTGGATGATATGCCCCCAGGGACTGAAAAGCGCTCCAAAAACCGTGACGAACGTGCGTGCCCAATAACACCATGACAAACACATAAGCAGCGGTAATCCAGACGTTTTGAAAGCTTTCAGCTACCAGACGATACAGATCCCGGTAATCTTCTCCGTGCTGCACTTCGACATATCCCTGGGGAATGCCTGGACCGAACTTAAACATCCAGACGTGCCAAACTACAAACGCACCGAGAACGAGGCCTGTATAAATCATAGTCTGTGACGAAAGTGATTTGCGACTGGGTTTGCCAGCATCTCCCTTGGTCACATAAGAATTTGAGCGCGCTGCTTTGTTTTGCATCGTGACAGCAATCGTAAAAATAATATGAAAAACAAACACGGCAATCAGACCAATTTCTGCCAAATACAACAGAGGTCCGAGGCTTTCGAGTTTGTGTGCATAGGCATTAAACGCTTCGCTGCCTACAAAAAGACTTAAATTACCCGCCAAATGAATCACCACAAAAGCCACAAGACCTAGTCCGGTAAGACCTGTAGTGATTTTACGCCCGACAGAAGTATCAAAAAGAGAAAGGACGGATGCAAGAGCGCCAGGCGGTTTAGATTGTTTTTCGGCTTGTTGCATATTCTTTACCATATTCTAAGGTTTTTTAGTATTTCGATGCTTATCAAGATAGCATAACCAGGACCGCAAACTTGTGCATTGACTTACATCAAAAGCGATTAAAGCAGTGAAAAATAGAGGATCTAATTTGAAATCTGTTGTAAAAAATCGGCAATGGCTTCGGGCATATGTTGAAAACGATGATCGCCCCCGGCAAACATTTTGGCATAAACACCCTGACTTTGAAAAAAATCATAAATTTGAGGGGAAGGCAATATCTCGTCTGCTTCATCTAAATAAGCAAAGGTATGGGGCTTAAGGACTGACCAGTCCTCAGGGGTTAGCTCCATAGCGCGTATTGCAGCAAAATCTTCATCGGTCCAATGGTAGAGTTCATCGGTTTTATAATTGGTAATCGGATCTTTGGCGTAGTCCAAGCCTCGGGCTACATCTTTAACCGCAGCATTAATCAGCAGGGTCTTGACCGAAAAGGTTTTGGCCAGGTTGAGCGCATAAAATCCCCCCAGCGAGGAGCCCATAATACAAAAATCGGGGGCCTGTAGCTTTTCTACCAAATGACGCAATAAAGTCATGGCTGCCGCAGGCTGAGCAGGTAAGGTGGGATTAATCACCGTATGATTGCCAAAACGTTCTCGCCAGGCGTCAACTTTATTACCAAACCCCGCCGAATTAAACCCGTGAATATATAAAACATGCATCGCAATGAACTCCTAAAAAATAGATTCTTTAAACAAAGGCTGCAAAGCCGCAATCAGCTGCCTGGGGGTAAAGGGCTTGGCTAAAAACCCTTCGACATTTAAGTCTTGAATCTCCACCGGCAGACGATCCATCGGTTCGCCACTCATGAGCACCACCGGCAAGCGGTGGGTGCTACGCATTTTTTTAAGCTGCAGGGTCAGTTGCACGCCGTTAAACTCCGGCATATTCACATCGCTGAGCAAGACATCTGGCGGCGACAACATAATATCGCGCAGGGCCTGGTGAGGGTCTTGATAACAGCTTACCGTCACACGGCTTTCGCCCAAAATATCTTGAATTAACTGAAGCATCATGGGCTCGTCATCTAAAACCATCAGCCGTTGCGCCCTGGCAGACGCCGGTTCAGGAACATAAGATTGGCCCACTGTCTCAGGCGCCAGACGCGTTTGCTGCAGCGGCGAAAGCAGCGAGCGCTGCAACACCTTTTCTAAGGTCTGTATAAAGTCTACCGGCTTAAAAGGCTTAAGTACATAGGCCGAGATCCCAATATCTTTGGCTTTTTGAACGGTTTCGAGGTGACTATCGCCGGTGACCATGACAATGGGTGTTTTGTGCGTAGCCTTCATTTTACGAAATTGATGCAGCAAATCCAGCCCGTTAATTTCGGGCATATGTACATCGAGTAAAATAAGATCAGGGGGATTGGTCATCGCCTGTCTTAGTCCATCTCGATAGTCCATAAAAGCGTGAAGGCGGCAGCTTGTTAAGGCCAAAATATCCTCCACCATTTGAATCATGGCCGCATCATCGTCAATGAGTAAAATATGTGTTTCATCATGCATCTCTTAGGCCCTACCCTGCGGTAATATGATGTATGCATATTAAACCATTGAGAGGCTTAGTGAGTAATCATGAATACACGTATAGAAAAAGACAGCATGGGCGAGATCAACGTTGCTGAGGATCGCTATTATGGCGCCCAAACCCAGCGTTCTTTAGAAAACTTTCCTATTTCAGGCGAGCGTTTTTCTCGGGCTATGATCCGTGCTTTTGGCATTGTCAAACGATCTGCTGCCAAAGTCAACGTCGATCTCGGCGTGCTTGACGCTGAAAAAGCGACCCTTATTCAGCAGGTGGCTGATGAGGTCATTTCTGGAAAACTCGATGACCACTTCCCACTGGTAGTCTGGCAAACCGGCAGCGGTACGCAAACCAATATGAACACCAATGAAGTCATTTCAAACCGCGCCATTGAAATCACGGGAGGCGTCATGGGTAGCAAAACCCCCATTCACCCCAATGATCACGTGAACTGCTCCCAATCCTCTAACGATACCTTTCCCACAGCGATGCATATTGCCGCAGCAGAACAAACCGTGCAGGCCCTCATTCCCAGCTTAAACAAGCTGGCAGATACCCTCCATCAAAAAGCGGTGGATTTTAAAGACATTGTTAAGATTGGCCGCACCCACCTACAAGATGCCACCCCTCTCACCCTTGGCCACGAATTTTCAGGCTATACCGCTCAATTGAGAGCCGTCGTCAAAAATATTGAAGCCACGCTGCCGCAGGTTTACGAGCTCGCCCTCGGCGGAACCGCTGTGGGCACAGGCCTCAATGCCCCTACAGGTTATTCCGAAGCCGTGGCCAAAGAAATTGCTGACTTCACGGGACTTCCCTTTGTGACCGCTCCCAACAAATTTGCGGCCCTGGCCGCACACGACCCCATGGTCATGCTCAGTGGCGCTTTAAAAACCGCCGCCTGCGCCCTCATGAAAATCGCCAACGATGTCCGTTGGTTAGCCAGTGGCCCCCGTTGCGGCATTGGCGAAATCTCTATCCCCGAAAACGAGCCGGGCTCTTCGATTATGCCCGGTAAAGTCAACCCCACCCAGTGCGAGGCCATGACCATGCTGTGTGCCCAGGTCATTGGCAACGATATGGCCGTCACCGTGGGCGGCGCGTCGGGTAATTTTGAGCTAAACGTTTTCAAGCCCGTCATGATTCACAATATTTTGCAATCCATTCGCTTACTCGCGGACGGTTGTCATGCCTTTACTGACAATTGTGCTGTGGGCATTACCCCGAATCAGGAACGCATTGACGAGTTGCTTGATAAGTCTTTAATGTTAGTAACAGCCCTCGCCCCTCACATTGGCTACGATAAAGCCTCTAAAATCGCTCTCAAAGCCCATCATGATGGTAAAACCCTCAAAGAAACTGCTCTGGAGATGGGCCATGTTACCGAAGAAGAGTTTAAAGAATTTGTTCAGCCCCACAAAATGATTGGGCCCAGCGCTTAGTTTTTATAACGACTTCACAGCCCCTTGCCACAAGTCGTAAGCCATCTTAAAAGGTTAAAAGGAAGTTTATCCATGTCCCTCAATCTCAGTCGTTCAGAAGCCCGCTTCGCCGAAGCTCAGGAAAAAATGCCCGGCGGTGTTAATAGCCCTGCTCGCGCTTTCAAGGCCGTGGGTGGAACACCCCCTTTTATCCAGCGAGCCAAAGGCTGCCATATGTGGGATATCGATGGCAACCAGTACATCGATTATGTGGGTTCCTGGGGGCCGATGATTCTGGGGCATGCGTATGCTCCCGTCATGGACGCCATCCGAGAGCAATTGCTACTCGGCACCAGCTACGGCGCCCCCACCGAAGTGGAGATTGAAATGGCCCAATTGGTGATTGATACCGTGCCCAGCATTGAAATGGTGCGCATGGTAAATTCCGGCACAGAGGCCGCCATGAGCGCTATACGTCTAGCGCGAGGCTATACCGGCCGCGATAAGATCATTAAGTTTCAGGGCTGTTACCACGGTCATAGCGACATGCTCTTAGCAGAAGCTGGCTCAGGCGTCGCCACCTTAGGCATACCCGGAACACCAGGTGTGCCTGCAGCACAGGTGCAAAACACCTTAACCGTACCCTACAACGACTTAAGTGCCGTGGCTGAAGTCTTTGAACGCTTCCCTGAAGAGATTGCCGTGGTGGCTCTTGAGCCCGTGGCCGGAAACATGGGCATGGTTTTACCTGAACAGGGGTTTTTAGAAGGCCTGCGCGCCCTTTGCGATCGTTATGGGGCTTTATTGCTCTTTGATGAGGTGATGACCGGTTTCCGTGTGGCCCTTGGCGGTGTACAAGAAAAGCTGGGCGTGATGCCCGACCTGACCTGCCTGGGAAAAATCATTGGGGGTGGACTCCCCGTAGGCGCCTACGGTGGTAAAAAGGAAATCATGCTGCACGTGGCTCCCGTGGGTGGCGTTTATCAGGCGGGCACCCTGAGTGGCAACCCCGTTGCCATGCAAGCCGGCAAGGTAACCTTACAGACCCTCAAGGACAATGCTGAATTTTATCAACAGCTCGAAGCAAAATGTCACTTTTTAACCGAAGGCATGCAAAAGCAGGCCGAGGCGCACGGGGTTCCTTTCCAAAGCTGTGTGATGGGCGGCATGTTCGGTATTTTCTTTAGCGCCACCCCAGTGCACAGCTATGCCGATGCCAAAGCTTGTGATCTTGAGGCCTTTAAGCGCTTTCACCATGCGTTACTCAGCGAGGGGATTTATTTCCCGCCTTCGCAATTTGAGGCCGTTTTTATGTCTATTGCCCACGACGAAGCCGCCCTCACAAAAACCCTGGGCGCGACGGAAAAAGCCTTTGCTGTGTTAAAATCGTAACCTGAGGTAAACCGCCCATGACCCTCCCTTACCAGCCGGCAGCCCCCCCCCTGAACGAGGAGGATCGACTGCTGGCTCTCAAGAACTACGAAATTTTAGACACTGCGTCCCAGGAGGTCTTTGACGACTATACCTGGCTGGCCTCATCCATTTGTGGTACGCCTATCGCTTTAATTTCATTGGTGGATATTCAACGGCAATGGTTCAAAAGCCGTGTGGGTCTTGAGGTAAGTGAAACCCCCAGAGACGTCGCTTTCTGTGCTCACGCGATTCTCCAAAATCAGATCATGGAAGTGCCCGACACACTCAAAGATGAGCGTTTTCAACGAAACCCCTTAGTGGAAGGTGATCCAAAAGTTCGCTTTTATGCCGGCGCTCCCCTGACCTCAGCAGAGGGCTATCACGTCGGCACCCTGTGTGTGATTGACCACGAACCCCGCCGGCTTACAGAACACCAAAAAGAGGCATTGCTGCGGCTGAGCCGTCAGGTTATTAAGCAAATGGAAGTTCAGCAAATGCTGAAAGAACGCAGACGGGAAGAAATGCTTCTTGAGCATATCTCAAAAGAAATGACCGAGTTGGCATCGGGCAATCTGCCGCCTGACTTGCTACAAAACCTGATCAATAAAATAAGCGAAATTTTTCAAGACGCTTTTTGGGGATTGCATTTCAGCACCGATGACAGCAGTAATGATGTCATGGCCACGGCAGGAACACCCTTGCACTCCCTTGCCTTTTATACAAGACAAGTGGAGCACCTATTGCAAAGCGATCGCGAAAAAAAAGAGCCGAACAAAATTCGTTTTGAACCCGCTTATTTACCGATTTTGATTAAGGTGGGGGGCACCACTGTCGGCGCCGTCAGCCTTGCGACCGAAGATCAACGCCAACTCGAAAAAGGCGAACGCTTCTTGCGCTCACTAACCAACAGCATCGGCTCTCTGCTCATGAGTTATCAAAAGGCATTGACCCAGCGCACCGTGTATGACCGACAACGCCTCCAGCTCCAGGCTTTACAGTCCCTTAACGATATCGCTTCACTCCACGATCTTAACCTCAAAGAACAAATACAAAAGGCCCTGATTCTGGGATGCCAATACTTTGACGTGGATTTTGGGGCTATTATTGCACAACATGGGTACAGCGCCACCGAAAGATTCTTTGCCAAATATACCCATTATTCGCCAGAAGCAACCACGATCGATGCCGAAACACTCGCCCAATTAACAACGTTCGTCGCGGAGCAGCCCGCACCCTCTGAGCTTAGCGTTGTCTATTCAGACACACAACTCCCGCAGTGTTATTTGGCCTGCCCGTTGGACATTGACGAACAAATGCTTGGCAGCCTTCACTTTGTTCGGTCCCAAAACCCCCAGGACCCGTTTAATGAGACAGATATTGAATTCATGCGCCTGTTTTCACGCTGGATTGCCTCAACCTGGTCCCGCTATGAACATCAGCAAGTGCACAAAAAAAATGAAGAAATGCTTGAAAAAACGGGAAAAATTGCCAAAGTCGGGGGGTGGGAAGTGGATCTTGTGAGTCAACGCCCCATATGGAGCGCCCAAACCCGGGCTCTTCATGAGGTCTCTGATGATTACATCCCCGACATGGAAACTGCAATTAACTTTTATGCACCAGAAGCCCGCTCTGTGATTACGGGCCTGGTGGAAGATGCCATCAAAAACGGAAGCACATGGGATATAGAACTTCCTTTCATTACCGCAAAAAACCGACATATTTGGGTGCGCTCAGCCGGAGAAACCGTTGTAAAAAATGGCAAGACTGTCAGGCTTTTTGGCGTTTTTCAAGATATTACCCGCCGCAAGCAAACCGAGCGCATCAAAGAAGAGTTCATTTCCACCATGAACCACGAGCTGCGCACCCCCTTGACCTCTATTGCAGGTGCCCTCAGTCTATTAGAAAATCATCAACTTAGCGAAACCTCTCCGACAGAACAGCGTCTGCTCGAAATAGCCCGCAAAAACACGGCCCGCTTAACCGAACTCATTAACGACCTTTTAGATATTGAAAAAATAGCCGCTGGAGCCATGCGTTTTCACATGCGTCCGCAAGAAATGAACACCGTCACCGAAGAGGTCGTCGCACAGCAAAGCACTTTCGCTGCGGAATTTAACTCTACCTATAACGTAAGCCCCTCTGAACACCAAGTCTTTGCATCTGTAGATGCCTTACGCTTCACCCAAATTTTAAACAATTTATTATCAAACGCCGCCAAGTTTTCGCCTCCCAATAGCCAAATTAAAATCAGGATTAGCGGTGATCACATGATTGACGATACGCCTCACGTTTGCATTCGCGTCAGCAATCCAGGCCCCGGTATTCCACTCACCTTTCATGATCAGGTGTTTAAGCGCTTTATGCAGGTAGATAGCTCCGATACCCGCGCTCACGGGGGAACGGGTCTTGGACTAGCCATTAGCAAAGAGCTTGCCGAAGCCATGCGGGGACATATCCACTTTGCGTCAAAAAAAGGTGAAACCACCTTTTCGGTATATCTGCCACAAATTGACCCACCCGAAAGCCATCATGAACCCGTTGAACAGAAGAATGACATGCAAAGCCACGCTTACAAGCCGCGCGTATTGATGATTGAAGATGATGCCGACCTGGCCAATATTGTTGGAGAACAATGTCAGACAACGGCCCATTTTGTCTTTGTCTGCACGCTAAAAGAAGCCCGACACGCCCTCAAGGAATCTATTTATGACCTGGTCTTATTGGACCTCACATTACCCGATGGTTCAGGACTCAAACTGCTCCCTGAAATCAAAAGTCTGGCCATTCCCCCAGAAGTCGTTGTATTATCAGGCGAAGAGCTTAACGAAGCACAACAAAGCTTAGTCGACGAGGCGCTGGTCAAATCCCGCTACACCCCCGAGGCATTTGCTCGTTGGCTGCAGGACAGACTACAAAGCAAATTAGAAACGATTAACGTAAAGAAGGCTAAAGCTTGAGGGCATTACAACGCATTCTACATGCTGAAGATGATCAAGACATTCAGTTTTTACTGCAAATGACTTTTGAGACGTTCTCTGATTTTGTATATGTATGCCATAACAACGGCGAAGAGCTGCTAGAAGCCCTGCCTGCTTTTAAACCAGACATGATTTTACTGGATATGATGATGCCTAAAATGAACGGCTTACAAACCCTGGCAAAGCTCAAAGCCAACCCACTCACTCAGCATATTCCCGTCATCTTTTTAACCGCAAAAATTCAGCCTGAAGAAGTCAGCCACTATGAACTGCAGGGCGCTTTTGCAATTCTTTTTAAACCCTTCGAGCTTTCATTACTCCCCACCAAGCTAGAGCGGCTTTGGCAGCGTTATCACGCCACGCCGCCTCATGCCTAATGACGGGCACACGATCTCTAAAGCGCTAAGGACGTGATGGCCCCGGATACTGTTCCAATAGGGCTGGCGTAACCCCATTGGCTGCGATAACCGAGCGCAGCGCATCAACACCCTCTGTGGGCACGCGCTTAAGCTCAGGGTCATTAAGAGCCTCCACATGAAAGAGACCAAAGCGGGGAGCAAAACTACCCCACTCATAATTGTCGGTAATCGACCAGTGGTAATAGCCAATCACTTTAGCTCCTTCGGCCATGGCTCGCTTCATATGCTTGACGTGTTGCACGATATGATCGCCCCGAGTCCAGCCATCTTTGCGTGGCACGAGATTCTGGGTAGCCATACCATTTTCAGCAATAATAATCGGTTTGTTAAAGCGCTTGTGGTAACGCATTAAGACGTCATATAAACCTTCAGGATAGAGCGGCATACGCCAGCTTTCCTCGGCGTTCATGACCTCAGACAATTTGGTGAAGCGATAGTAATAATCAAAGGCTACGTAATCAAAATGCTTCAGCAAAGAAACCGTACCGTTGTTCATGGCCTGCACACCCCCTGAAAATTGAGACGGCTCAAACAACGCGGGAAAATGCCGTTGATAGGCAAACTCACCCTGCTCAAGGGCCTCCATAAACCAGTCCGTTTCTGCAAAGGCTTCAATATTCTGAGCGCTGAGTGCATTCACGTCCTGAGCATAAAACGCTGCGCGGGCAAAGGGGTTAAATTGAAACTGGAAGATATTTGCCGATACCATGGCCTCGGGCTGAATCCCGTGAATGCGGTCATACACGCGAGCATGGGCCTGCAACACGTTATAGCCTGCCCGCAAAAAACTCAGTGGACTGGTTTTGCCCGGTGGGGTTTTTCCTGCTAAGTGGGCAATGGGCAGCCAAATATTCGGCTCGTTAAAGGTAATCCAAAAGCGCACCTGAGGCGCGAGCTCTTTGACAACAAACGAAGCGTAACTCAAAAAAGCTTCGGTGGTATCAGGGTCTTCCCAGCCAGTCAGCTTGTCTTGATCGGTATCAAAGTCAAGCCAGTGGGGATAGGTAAAGTGCAGCAGGGTAACCAGCGGCTCCATCCCGTTGTCTTTAACGGTCTGAATAATTTTTTTGTAATGGGCCAGCGCATCATAGTCGATAATCCCCGGATGCGGCTCAATACGCGCCCACTCTATCGAGAGGCGAAACGTATTGACCCCCATGGATTTAGCCAGTTGAATATCTTCTGCATAGCGGTTCCAAAAGTCTACGGCCTTGCCACTGCGATCAGGGGTTTTGCCAGCGAGCTCCCAGTAGTACCATTGACTATTGCGCTCGTTTCCTTCCGACTGATAACCCGCCGAAGACACGCCCCAGAGAAACTGATCGGGCAGAGTGGGGCCGGGCAAGTTCAAAGCGTTAAGGGGATTGTCAAAGCGCTGAGCAAGCGGAGAGGGTCCAGAGACCGGGGCAACACGGGGTTGGCAGGCCTGTAGCCCACTCAAAAGAGAGATCGTCAGTGCACATCGAGAAAAAAATTGAAAACCAGTAGACACAGTATTCCCCTTATTTAATCAGCATTAAATTATATTCTAGAGAAATTATAGCATTTTTGCCCAATTCATCAAATTAAGCGTAAAAAGTACATTTACATATAGTCAAAGACAAGCGCCTGTGCTACGGTAGTTTTTATCTTAACATTTGGAGTTAACCCCATGAAATCATCATTCGTTTCTCGTCTCACCCCCGCTGCACTGCTCTGCACCACGCTTTTAATGAGCTGTGGCGAAGCCGGAGAAGCCATCACCAACGCCATCTCCAGTGGCAATAATACCGTTGCCGCTGTGGAAGTTTCCGAAGGCACTGGCTCTCAAAGCAGCGGCTCTCAAACCAGCAGTACCGGATTCCCTGCCAAAGTCAAAAAGATTGTGATTGAAGCCAATAAAACCTTTGAAGTCAAAGGCAACCTGAACGAAGGAGAAATCATTAGCGATCTTTCCTGGGCCGATCGCAGCAGTACGGCATGCTTTCCTGGCACCCAGTTTTCTAAATTTAAAGCCAACCACGTGCTTTATCACACCGCACTTCCACCCCGTTCAATTTTAAACGTCAAACTCATTCCCGACAATCCAGAAGGGCCCGCTATGAGCCTATATGCCTACCAAATTGGCACCACCAACTACAGCGTAGTTCCCAATCTGGGCAGCGCGGTATCTTGCGAGGCTGACCATATTAGGGATCGTCCTGTCAGAGGGAAAGTTGAAGACGGCACCCGCTCTGTAAGCCTCAACGCCACCACAAACCCCTATACCGTAGTGATTGGAGTGACCGGTGTTGAAGGCGCCACCGGAGGCTACACCATACAACTTGAATTAGAACAGTAAACTGACCTACCCCGCTTTTTGCTTTTGAACAAACCAGAAGCAAAAAGCGGGAAGCGCACAAGAAAGCCCGATGGCTAAGTTTAAAACTATAAAAAGGGGTAATAAACGAATTGCCCCTTCTTTCTTTAAGAGCGAACCCGCAAAACACCAGAACACAAAAGAAGAAATGACGAGATCCATCGTAAACCCTGAGCTGGGACCGTTGACAAATAACTCAGCCACAAACCGCTGAAAGGCAAAGCCCTCTCGGTAAATAAAGGGAACAAAGAAAGCGATCGGAATCACCGTACCCACAACACTACATATCAAATAAAAAGACTTCATCTTTTCTCTCCTCACCTTCTCTACGCTGTTATGCATTCACCCTACAATAACCTGAACGGCCATCGTTCAGTAGCAAAAAGAGATGAACGCCTTGTTTTGACAGATATTTACATTTTAGAAAACTTTTGTTATGCTAAGGCATCATCTGGCCTTTTCAGACGCCATTTTCAGGAAGGTTCTCACGACTTATGTCATCACTGCTTTTACGACGACTCCTTACCGGTGCTTTTTGCGTCAGCTCTCTGGCCCTGAGCCTAACCCACGCCCCCTCAGCCATGGCCTGCGGCGGGTTCTTTTGTTCTTTGCAACAGCCCGTAGATCAGGCAGCGGAGCGTATTCTCTTTGCCAAAGATGGCGAGGACATGGTGGCTCACGTGCAAATCCAATACACTGGCCCTTCCGAAAATTTCTCCTGGATTGTGCCCGTGCCCACCCCGCCGAAGCTGGGTGTCGGTTCTGATGCCCTCTTTCAAAGCCTACGCAACACAACACGCCCGCAATTTAGCATTAACGTCACCACCGAAGGCGACTGTAAGTCTCGCTCTAATTTCTTTGATTTCAGCGGCCCTATGCCTACCTCAGCGGAAGCCGGAGCTTTTGCAACGCCATCCCCGTCAGCGGTCACCATTATTTCTCAAGAAAACGTAGGCCCCTTTGAAACCGTGGTGCTACAAGGCGATGACCCCAGCACCGTTAAAAAATGGCTCACCGACAACGGTTATGATGTCCCCCCAAATGTTGACCCCTTGCTCAACCCTTATATTGAAGCCAAAATGCCTTTGTTAGCACTAAAGCTGCAAAAAGGACGCTCCGACGGCGACCTGCAGCCCATTACCATGCGTTATAAGGCAGACAAACCCATGATCCCCATTCAGCTGACGGCGGTGGCTGCCACAGACGATATGGATGTACAGGTCTGGCTACTGGGTGATCAACGCGCGATTCCCACCAATTATCCCCATGTCAAAATCAATGAAGCCCGTGTGAATTGGTTTAACCGGGGACAAAATTATCGCAGCCTGGTGACAGAAGCCATGAACGAAGCCGGAGGACAGGGCTTTGTGACAGAATATGCCGGAGACAGTAGCACGGTGGATCTTTCTCAGGTTGTGGTCAACGGGTTTAACCCCGAAAACCTGCGCCCCTTGCGTAATCCGCTGGCTTTTGCGAGCGCGGCCCAGGCGCTTTTTAATATCATTGCACCGGGCGCTAATCAGGCTCGATACCTCTCTTTTATTGGCCGCCACATTCCCAAGCCTCAGGAGGCCCAGGGCATTAGCGATGCGGATTTTTACGGTAACCTAGAGCGTTATGCAGAAGTTTTTGAGCGCGAGGAAGTCACTGTCAACACCGCTGCAGCCATTGAGGAGCTTGAAGAAACCTTCGTAAAACCAGCCCGAGATATTGAGGCTCTCTTCGCGCAACACCCCTATCTCACAGCCCTCTATACCACGCTTTCCCCCGAGGAAATGACCAAAGATCCCACCTTTGATTATCGACAAATGGAAAATGTATCGGCACAACGCATAGCGACAGGCATTCGTCGCTGTAACGGCGGCGTATATTTTGAAGAGGCGCCCATTGACATCACCACCCCCGGTGGACTGAACTACACCTTCCAACCCCCCACCGAAGACGCGCCAGATCTTAGCAGTAACCCCACCCAACTGCCTGCTGCTGCAATCATTGAAACCCTGAGCGTCAACCAGGATCCCGTAACCCTGCGCGATGAAACCCAGCGGCTAAACCGTGCCTTAACACCCGGTAAAAACCTGGGCGTAGACAATAATGGCAATACGGTACGCACCGCAGCCGGTTGTGCCTGTCACTCTCCCAATACGCCGGTTCCCCTTTCTGCCGGCGCTGGAGAAGGTGCCAGCTATGCCATGATGCTCCTGGGCTTTTTAGGCTGGCGCAAATGGAAACAAAATCGTGGCTAAGGGCTTGCCACGTCCGGCCCGGCTTCCATATGATGAAGGCAAAGCAATTAAAATAACAAAGTCCCTCAGGAGTCTCCATTGTGAACGTTTTAAAAGTTGACTATACTGCCGAAAATGCGTCTGCCGAATTTACCCGCTCATTACGGGAAACCGGTTTTGGCGTACTCTCTAATCACCCGATTGACCAAAAGTTAATTGATGAGGTCTATACAGATTGGAAAAAGTTTTTTGCTGACGACGCCCTCAAAGAAAAGTATATGCGCGATCCAGAAAAGCAGGACGGCTACTTTCCCCCCAGTATTTCAGAACTCGCCGTGGGTGCTAAGCACAAAGACTTAAAAGAGTTTTATCATATTTACCCAGACGGACGGTTCCCTGAAGAACTCAGTAAAAAGTCTTTAGAAATGTATCGTCAACTATCTGAGCTGGCGCAAACCCTGCTCAAGTGGATCGAAGCTCACCTGCCCACAGAAATTGCTGAACAGCTTTCTATGCCGCTGGGAAAAATGATCGAAGACAGCCCACAAACCCTGCTGCGCATTATTCATTATCCCCCCATGGGCGAAGACGTTCCTGCGGGAGCCGTTCGCGCTGCTGCCCACGGCGATATTAACCTGCTCACCGCCTTAGTCGGTGCCACCACCAGTGGTTTACAAGTCAAAGATGCCGATGGCAACTGGCACGATGTCCCCTGTGATCGCGAAAGCATCGCGGTAAATATTGGGGATATGCTGCAAAAATGCACGGATGGCTATTATAAATCCACCATTCACCGCGTGGTTAATCCTGAAGCCAACGATCGCAGCGCACGCCTGTCGATGCCTTTGTTTTTACACCCACGGCCTGAAGTCGTACTCAAACCGGGTCTTACCGCCGATGAGTACCTCAATGAGCGCCTGAGTGCTATTGGTGTAAAATAGCCCCTCGTAACACTTCACAAAAAAACAGCCTCACTGAATTGAAATCAGAGAGGCTGTTTTCTCTATAAAAAATAAAATTAAGGCGTAAAAACGCGACCATTCATGGCATCAATAAGTTGATTGTCTCCAATACGCCACACCAGGCGACGGTCTACTTCAATGAGTGACATGTCGGGCAGAGGGGTAGACATCGTGGGGAACAACTTCTTAATCATGGGGATCAATTGGTGGGAGTCGAAGTTCCAGGCGCGAATCTCTAAAGGTTCTTTGCGAGGTAAACGGGAAGCGGGCATGGCCAGCACAACGTCAGCTTTGCCTGCTTGCATATGCACCTGAAATCCCTTATCGGGAGCGTCGTAATTGATAAAAGAAAAAGTCCAGGAACCACGACGGCGATCGGGCAGGCCCTGCTGGGTAATATACTGTCCAAAAACATGGGTCAGTGTCGCCTCAGGCGACCACTTCAGCGCGTATTTTTCAGCGGCTTCCAGAGCATACTTCGCACTGAGAACCTGTGCCTGAAACGCTAAGTCTGTGCCCTCGGCGTTGAAGCGCTGTAGACGTTGGAGCTCAGGAGCCTGACGCGCGGGCAAAACGGCGGGGGCCTGGCAAGCGTTCAAGCTGAGCATCGTGCCGATCACCATGGCCTGACTCAGAAGCGATAACATCACTTTTGGCGCATTGGGTTTAAACATGGGGACCTAGAGAGAGGCTTCGCTGCTGCGAGCGTCGGGAGCAGGGCGCCCTGGACAATGGTTTGGTGGGGGATTGTTGGTTTTAGCGGCGTTCATCACGCGACCATATTCTTGTTGAAAAGCCTGAGCGACGCCTGCGTCCTCGATAATCAACATGTTTTCGTTATTGCTTTTGTCTGCACTGGCAGAGAAGTTGAAGGAGCCGGTAATAACGGTGTTGTCTACCAAAATAACTTTGTGGTGCAAGAGGGCTTCGTTGCCGTCCATGCGGGTGTATACACCATTTTGACGCATGATGTGATAAGTGGAGTACTGTCCATAGCCCAGACACTGGTCATAGACACCTTCCACTCGAACACCAGCAGCTTTACGCTCGACCATGGCATTCGCAATATCTTTGTCGGTAAAAGAAAAGGTCATGAAAGAAATGGATTGACGGGCTGCCCGCACGGTGGCCAATATGGCGTCTGTACCGCCACCTTTGGGAGAAAAGAAGGTACGAATGGTGGAGTTACCCATTTTGATCACAGGGTGAGGAATCTGGCGATCGGGACCGCTGGCACCAAAGATACCGTGAACGAACATGCGTTCGAATTCGTAGGTATAATTTTCTGACAATTGAGTGTTGCTAATGGTTAAAGCGTTATTATTATGGTTGTACAAACTGGTGTTGGTGGTGTTGGTAGAGCCTGTCCACACCGTGGCGCGGTCAATAACCGCAAACTTATGGTGCATGAGTCCTGAACGATCGTCATGAACAAACGGAATTCCTGCTGCCTTCAGGGCTTGAAAAGTGTCACGTAGGGGTTGCTGAAGATTTTTATCGTACTCAACGTCTTTGGGTACCATGTTTTGGTTCTCGGTGACAACACGCACCAGAACGCCTTTGTTTTTGGCGCTAACCAAAGCCTGTGCCACCTGCATATCGCCAAGGTCATAAAGAGCTATATCAATGCTTTTGCGGGCAGAAGCGAGCAAGTTAAGCAGGGTCTGTGCAGGGCCATCGGCGTCATTACGGGCAAGGGGCTCGTTTTGTGCAATCGTTTCAGCATAAGCGTTGACAAAGTGAGAAGCAATGGGGCTATTGCTCATGGCCTGAAAGCCAGGACGCCCGTAAGCATTTAAAGCCGCCATTTGGGGAGCGCGCATTTGCGCGAAATTGGCGGGAGCCTGACGAGATCCGCAGCCAACGGCGGTTAAAATACCGAGACTTAGGGTGGCTAAAATGGACTTTTGAATGATACGCATGTGTTGAAACCTCTTTTAAACTACGCTGTTAACTTTAATATACTATAGAAAAGCCGCAAAAACACGGGGTTTAAACAAATATTGCAGAGAGCTTAACCTCAGCTTAAATCCTCAAAAAAACTAGGGTTTACTTAGCTCGCCGTCGCGCAAGTAAATCTGCCGGTGGGTGAGTGAAGCCAGTTCAGCATTGTGGGTCACCAGCACGATCGCCAGATTTTCTTTTTGGTTCAGGTGATTCAATACGTCAAAAATACGCCGGGTATTTTCAGTGTCTAAATTACCCGTGGGTTCATCAGCCAAAATGAGCTGGGGGCGATTCATGAGCGCCCGCGCAATAGCTACCCGCTGCTGTTCTCCTCCGCTAAGCTCTGCCGGGCGATGGGTGAGCCGATGTTCCAGTCCCATTTCTAAAAGCAGGCTGCGCGCCCGCTCTTCGGTCTCTGCCCGCGAATGCCCCGCCAACATGGCGGCTATGGCCACATTTTCAAGGGCGTTGAGCTCTGGCAAAAGATAGTGAAACTGAAAGACAAAACCCAGATACTGCTGCCGCAGGGCACTGCGGGCATCGTCTTTAAGGCTCGCTATATCGATATTGTTTAATAAAATACGGCCTGAAGTGGGCTGATCTAAAGCCCCCAACAAATACAATAAAGTGGTTTTGCCGCTGCCGCTGGGTCCCATAATTGAAACAAATTCTCCGGGATCAATAGAAATTTCAATATTTTTAAGGACCTGGGTTTTGCCCAGGGTACGCGATAACTCATGGGTCACCAGCAGCGGAGATTGTGGCTTATTTGGCAAGGGCGTACACCTGCTCAAACTCCTGAAGGTAGAAACGAGCAGCGTCCGGGTTATCGTGTAAGATCACCACGTTCTCATCGTTACTTTTATTGGCGTTTTTACTAAAATTGTAGGAGCCCGTAATCACGGTTTTATCATCAATAATCATGACTTTATGATGCATAATGCCCTTATTGCCATCTTTTTTCACATCAGCCCCCGCTTGCTTTAACCGGCGATACTCACTGTATTTGCTGCCGGATCCCGAGCGTTCAAACACGCCCTGTACCGAAACCCCTGCAGCGGCTTTGTCCGCCATTACCTTACCCATGGCATCATCCGTAAACGAAAAGGCCATGAACACAATATGCTTTTGGGCACCGCGCAGTATATCGAGAACACGCTCCTGCACCGGATCTTCGGGCGAGAAAAGCACCTCCATTTTTTGACCCTGAGGCGCAATAAAGGCGGGCAAATCCTGTCGTGGGGAAGTGGGGCCAAACTCACCGGCAAACAATTCTTCAAACTCTGCTGTAAACAGACGGGCCACATCTTCATTGGCAATACGCACCACGTTGTTGTTATTGCGATAAACCCCGTTGTGGGTCAAATTCAGGGACCCCGTCCACACCTGTTTTTGATCCTGGATCAAAAATTTATTATGCATAAAAGCGCTGCGTGCGTCAAAATGCACAGGAACCCCCAACGGCGGCAGTTTTTTAATCAGCTCCGTATCGTGATCACTATCAGTAACCACCCGAATGGCAACGCCTTTCTGATGCAAGCGCGCTAATTGCTCACCCACACAAGGCAAATCAATATCGAAGGCCGCAATATCCAGCTGCTTTTGGGTGCCCGCCATCCATTCACATAACTGCTGTTCCATGCGTTGCGCATCGGGCTGACCGGGAGTCGTAAAAGAAATCTCATAAACAGCCTGAGGCTTTGGCGGTGGCGGCGTTTTTGTGATCACCACAAACATCACGCCACATAAAAAAATCGTAATCAGAATCAGAAGCAAAACAGGTCTTTTCATATGGGGTATTATACCCATTGTTCATCGCCAGCAGAAAAAAAGCACAAAGAAAGCGCAGAGAAGATGTCTTTAGAAATTTTAAAGGTTCAACCCGCCTCGCGCCTGCAGGGAAGCCTGGAGGTTCCTGGAGATAAATCGATCTCCCACCGCTGCCTGTTGTTTGGCGCCCTGGCCCATGGGGTTTCACGCTTTAGCGGCGTTTCTGAGGGGCAAGACGTTCAGTCCACCGCCGCCTGTTTACGACAATTGGGCGTTACGATCACAAGCGCTGACGACGGCAAAATAACCGAAGTGATCGGTGTTGGCTTAAACGGTCTCCACGCGCCAGATGCTCCACTGGACTGCGGCAACTCAGGTACGACACTGCGTCTACTCATGGGCGTTCTCGCCGCGCAGCCTTTTGACAGTACCTTAACCGGCGATGAATCCCTCAGCCGACGCCCCATGACCCGCGTGAGTGAGCCGCTCATCGCTTTTGGCGCGAAAATAACCCTTACTCAGGAGCGCTTTGCCCCCTTACACATCTCCGCTTCACCGGGGCTGTCTGGCGGTGCTTATGCACTTTCTGTAGCCAGTGCCCAGGTCAAGAGCGCTCTGCTACTGGCAGGCTTTTATACCCGCGAAGCCGTCAGCCTATCCGGGCGCATTCAAAGCCGGGATCACACCGAAAAAATGCTGCCTGATTTTGGCATTACCCTTCAAACGAGCCCTTCAAATATTGTCTTGCCCACGGGCCAGAGCCTTCAAGCATGCAACTTTACCGTCCCTGGTGATCCGTCTTCAGCCGCCTTTTGGCTAACCGCTGCTGCCCTGGTGCCTCACAGCGAAGTCACGATCAATAATGTGTCTTTGAACCCCACCCGCATCGGCTTTTTTGAAGTGCTCAAAAAAATGGGCGCAGATATCTCCTGGGAACTCACCAGTGCCCAGGCCGAGCCGGTGGGTAACGTTCGCTTAAAGTATCGGCCCCTCACAGGCATTGCGCTCAGCGAGGCGGATATTCCGTATCTGGTGGATGAAGTGCCGCTGATTGCGCTGCTGGCAACCCAGGCTCAGGGCAACACAACGGTACGTGGCGCGCAAGAGCTGCGCATCAAAGAATGCGATCGTTTGGCCGCCATGGAAACCAATCTAAAAGCCATGGGCGTTCAACATTGGCAGTCCTTTGAAGACGGTTTTTGTATTCCCGGCGCCCAGCCCCTGAGCGCAGCAAACTGGGAGGCCTTTCACGATCATCGCATTGCCATGGTGGGTGTACTGGCCGGATTAATCGCCAGTAATGACAAAGGCACCCATCAGGTATTGGGTGCCGAAAGCATTGCGGTGTCTTACCCTACGTTTCTCAAAGATCTAGAAACGCTGAAAAGTCTTGCGGTTTAGAAGTCACTGAGCGGAATTAAGATTTAGAAGCCCGCTCTGCCAGACTATACAAATTGCTACTCAGTTTGCTCAGCAATTCCAGCTGGGGCGGAATCCCGTGGCGCTTAGCCAGATAGTAGGGGTTATTCCAGGAGATATACACCTGATGGTCCACCGACTCCCACACCAGATATTTAAGGGGTAAATCCAGGCCAATGGTTTGGTTTTCGTGCATGAGCTGGGTACCGCTCTGGGGGTTGCCAAAAATAATCAGACGGGTGGGACGCAGGGCTAGCTTGACGCTATTGGCATTGGCCTGATGATCAATATCGGCAAACACCGTCAGTTTTTCTCGGCGCAAAATGTCTACCAGGCGTGCACTGGTGGTTTTGACCGAAAACTTACTGGAAATCGAAATCATGCCGGTGTCAAACTCCAGCGGATTATTGCTAATGCGCTGCTGTTGACCCGGAGGCTGAGTAATGGATTGTGCCTGGGTAGCAGCCGGAAAAAGCACAGCTACGCCACACCATAGAAGCGTGCAGCGCAAGATTACGGCAGCGGGATTCACTCTTGAATGAGTCCCTGAAGACCGGCATCAGAACCGCGAATGGCGCCCACAGTGGCGCCGCCTACGGCTGAGGCCGCGGTAACACCTGCAGAAATCAGTCCAAACATCATGCCCGCCATGGCTGACCCACCAGCATCAGGACCTTTTTCAAGAGCAGTTCCGATCACCGCAAGCCCGACGGAGCCAATAAAGCCGCCGACACCAATTTTAGTGCCCAGATTCCAGGCTCCTTCTTTGATCGTGTTCTTTTCGTTGTCTATGCCTTTGATTTCGGCTCGCGTGGCGTTATCACCGATGTAAATCTGAGCAAAGCTTTCGCCTTTTTTAATGCCTTTAAGATCCAGAGCATCGCCCTGAACCACATAGGTTTTGCCCTGAGACTCCACATATAGCTGATCCGCACCGTCTCCCTTGCCTGCCTCCATGGCTTGCTCGACAGACACGCCAGGTTTTAATTCGCTCACGGCACCCTTGATGGGCTTGCCGTCAACCACAATGGTTTTAGGGCCTGAAGCTTGATTACCCAGAGCAGAAAGGGGCACCTGATTGAGAGAGGGACTATTGGAAATCGATGACATGATGGAATTCCTTTAAAAAAGTATATTATTTTATTATCGCAGAAAAAGAGAAAATCTGACGTATCTTATGAAATTTTGCGTTTTACCGGCCTCTTTATTTCATCTGAGGTTGACCGTTCAGAAAGCTCACCTGACGCACAGGAATGTCTTGCTTCACCGCAAAAGCAGCAGCCACACCGGCGGCCTCACCCATGGCGTAACAATTGGGAATAATCCGCACAGCCCCCTGGGCAGCAAAGTCAGCCGAAAGGGCACGGCCCGCCACCAATAAATTGTCGACATGAAGCGGGATCAGGCAGCGAAAGGGAATATCGTGATAGTCTCCCGCTTTCATATGGTGAAGGCCCCCGTTTTCGTCACGGGAATGAATATCGATGGGGTAATTATTGCGGGCAATGGCATCTTCAAATTTACGGGCCGCAAAAAAGTCCTCTGAAGTGAGCACATAGTCTCCCACAATACGGCGCGACTCGCGCACGCCCAGCATGGGGGCAATCTGTACGATATAGCTACGTTCAAAACCCGGCAGGTATTTTTGACAAAAATGCCACAAACGCATAATGCGGCGCTTGCCTTCTAAAAGCGCCTGGTTGCGCTCACGAAAATCAAGGGCGTGTTTGAGATGATCTAAGCGAGGACAATTAAAGGTCACTTCGCCCGGGCGACCGGGTAAGGTGAAAATTTGAAAATAGGCCGCATCATCTTCGTCTAAATCGCCAGCGGCTACGGCTTGTTTAAAAACGGGGGTTAAGGGCCAGTCCTTGTCCCAGGTAGCGGCGGTGGTCCAGAGGGGGATATCGGGGTGAACGGGGTTTTCAGTCCAGTCAAATTCACCCAGCGAAGCAAAGTAATCCTGGGCTTTTTTGAGATCGACATTGCCCAGATTAAAGCGTAGCGCCATGGGTTGGTTTTCGTGATTTTCGCCCCGCCCCTGCTCTGTGGGCACACCCGCATGATAGGCCAGATCCGCGTCGCCGGATGCATCAATACAGACCGCAGCTTTAACAATGCCCCGGCCACTTTTGGTTTCCACAATCGCACCCTTGAGCGCAAGGTTCGCAGATGCTTCTTCAGAAGTAGTGTCAGAAACGGGAGTCGAGGTGTCCGCAAGAATATGGGCTGTAGAAAGGGTCACGTTATACCAGATCTCCACCCCCGCCGCTACCGCTTTAGACTCCAGAACCCACTTGAGCATTTCAGGGTTAAACCAGCCCATATTACCGTCTTTATAAGCAGCTGCGTCTCCGGTTTTGAGCATGTCTTGCAGCACTTCTAAATAAATGCCCTGGTTTAAAGGTTCTTTTTTGAGGTGGTTGGCCATCATGGGCGCCACCAGTGCCGCCGTAGAGGTCCCCCCTAAAAAGGATTGGTATTCTACGAGAATGGTGTGTGCCCCCGCGCGAGCGGCGGCGATGGCGGCGGCTGCGCCGGCAGAGCCACCTCCGACCACCAGTACATCACAGGTGGCTAAAACAGGCAAAGATGATGATGACATGATTAAGGCTTCGGCGCCATCCGTTCACGGGTACCCGCAGAAGCTGCACGTAATTTGTCTAAAATCCCCTGAGAACGACTGGCCTGCTCAGGAATATGTTCTTGAATCAGATTTTTGTAGCCCTTTGAAATTTTATCGTCCATGCCGTCAGCCCAGCGTTCGTGCTTTTGAAAAAATTCCGACTGATCAGCGTTTTGATTGGCCCACTTAATCTCTACCGAAGGACTGGTGACAATCCCGTCGGTCATCATCATTTCTTGATACAAATAGCCATCATCTTTCATCAGCATTTGCATGCTGCTGGGCAATTTGTCATAGAGGAAGCCCGAGACGGGGGCTGAGGTCTGGGGAATCAGCGGAAACAATTGGGTGGTGAATTGCGTGTCGGTATCGGGAGCGTTCATCCAGGCCTTAAACACAAACTCAGTGCAATAAATATTTTTATCGTCAAAGGTGTTAAAGCCGTTATCATAGGCTCGGCCCAGCATTTTTTTACCTTCGGCAATCACCGCTTTGCGATCGGCATCGGTGGCGCCTTTGACTTCCACAGCGATCATGGTGTCTCTGGGGTGTCGCTCTAAGTAACTTTCAATGGTATCTAAAACCACGCCGGTGCCTCCCGCTTTACGGGTTTCGGTGTCTTCATCGACGGCCAGCGAATGCATGATCAACCCCTCGTCTTTGAGCGCTCCCGGTTCAAGACCCCATTTTTTTTCAAGCTGCGCCTGCAGTTCAGGATCTTTGCCCACATACACGATGGCGTGAATAAACGAGCCGTTATTGCCGGTCATAACAATATCACCGGCAGACAACTTACTTTTCATATCCTGAATTTCGGCGGTCTGGATATCGGGCAGGGCGTCAGCCGGAGACGGGGCCGACATGTATTTATCGACAAGACCAAACCAGCGCTCGTTTTCGTCGAGGCCCAACGTGGCGCGCATTTTGTCAAAGGTGGTGCGATCAAAACTGGCATTATAAATATCGGCCTGGGGCTTGCCATCGGCAGTGACAAAAAAGGCGCGGTTGGTGGTTTTGCCTGAGCTTTGCTCTAAACCCTGTAGGGGCTTGTCAAATAACTGTAAATGCTTCATTTCGGCTGAGGTTTTGAGGGACTGCCCTTTGTCGTGAATGGTCACGCTATACACGTCATAACCGAGCTTACCCCCCGTTTCACGGTTTTCGACCACCATCTCGGCGCCGGGGTTGGCCTGGGCAAATTGGGTGGCCGCTTCGCGAGTCTCAAAACGGGCCTGCTTTTGCAAAGAGACTTTGTCGGCCAAGTCGGTTAGCCCTTCATCATAGGTGCCAATAATGGGATCGGTGGCGGGACGCTGCGCGGGTGAAGAAGATTGCGCCGGCTGAGAAGATCGGGGGGGACGAATTTGCATAACAATATCTACCTTTTATAATTGCATTTCCAGTTAGACTCATTATAGCGAAAGGCAGACTTAAACTTGTGTTGCCAACTCTCCCGTGAACAGGCAATGAACAGCAGGCAATGTATAATGACAACCCATGTTAACCGCCAACAGCTTTCGCCATCTCTCTGACCGCATGCGGCCCCAGCACTTTGCTGAGCTGATGAACTTTTGGCTGCCTTATCGGGCGGCGGGCATTCACATCGACTATATCAGCCGAGACTTTCGCCAGGTTCACGTCTCGATGGATCTACACTGGTACAACAGCAATTATGTGGGCACTCACTTTGGCGGTTCACTATTTGCCATGGTGGACCCTTTTTACATGATCATGTTTATGCAAAACCTGGGCAAAAGCTATGTGGTGTGGGACAAGGCCGCCACGGTTCGCTTTCGACGGCCCGGTAAAGGCAAGGTGAGTGCCTTATTCCAGATCACCGATGCCGATCTGGCAGAGGTAGAAGCGGTCTTTGCAGCTGATCCTGAGGCCCGCCTGGATCTCACCCGCACCGTCTGTATCAAGGACCGGCACCTCAACACCGTCACCGAAGTCGATAAAGTCATTTATATTCGCCGCAAATAACACCTATTAAGCCCAGATTATTTTTAGCCTAAATTTGGGATTCGTCTGTCAAAAAAGAGAACAAAAAAACAAAGCGGTGATACGCTATTTTTAACAGTCTCTGTTTTTGAGTCATGTAAATTGCGTCAAAAAGGAATCTCCTCTCCATGAAAGCTCTGAAAAACTACGCCCGCAACGTCTCTCGCCTTTTACCTCTGATTGTCTTGAGTGCCTGTGGCGCCCGTCAAAGCCTTCCGCCAGGATCTTTCAATACCGCTCCTAACGCTGCGGTTTTCAATCGCTACTCTACACCGTCCACCCTGCGCAATTTTTCAGCCACCCCCAGCGGTGGAAAATTCAACTACGGCTTAGGCATGCGCTTAGACGGCGCTCAGCCCATGACCGAAGATGGCAACACCTTCTCTGTATTGGCCAATCGCCCTGAAGTCGTCGATCTGCGCGCCGGCTTCGGCCCCGTATATAACCAGGGAGCAACCCAGGCCTGCGTGGGCTTTTCTACGGTGGGTGGTTTAGGTGAGTATTTCGCCCGCAAACGCGGATGGACGGGCCGGTTTTCGCCCCGCTTTTTATGGAGCATGGGCCGCAAAATGGAAGGCACCCTCGGTCAGAACCAGGGCATGTTGATTACTGACGCTCAAAAAATTATGGATGCTTACGGCATGCTGCCAGAAGCTTCTTTCCCCTTCGCTAGTTTGTCGCCAGAGCAAAATCCCACCGTCTTTGAACAAATGCTCCCGAGCGCCCCAGTAACGCGCAAATCGAAGAAGCCAAAAAATTCCGCATTTCTCAGGGCTGGAAGACCATTCCTACCGTTTCGGCCATGCGTACCGCTTTAGCAGACGGTCGCCCCGTGGTCTTTGGCATAGCCGTCTTTAAGAGCATTGGTCAAACCGGCCCTGATGGTCTGATTCCCAACCCCACCGCCAACGACGAATTTTTAGGCGGACACGCAGTGGTGGCCGTGGGTTACGACAATGCCCGCAAAGTCTTTATTATTCGTAATTCCTGGCGCAGTGATTCGGGGTGATCATGGTTATGGTTATCTCTCGTATGACTTCTTCCGTCAAGTGACCAACGCCATGCCTGCGTATGCTGGTTTTACCACCAAAGAACAGTAGTAAGGACGATGCCAGAATCTCTTGATTACCAAGCATTCTATGACTACTGCCTCACCAAACCGGGCAGCAGTCACGACTTTCCCTTTGGTCCCGACGTGGCCGTTTTTCGCGTCGCGGGCAAAATGTTTGCCCTCTGCAACCCCCATCAAGACCCGTTAAAAATCAACCTCAAGTGTGAGCCTTTATTGGCCGAGCTGCTGCGCGAAAAATATGCTGCCGTGGCCCCCGGTTGGCATATGAGCAAACGCCACTGGAACACGGTCACTGTAGGTGAAGACTTAAGTGATGCACAGGTTTATGACCAGATTGACCAGTCTTACGATCTGATTGTGGCGGGGCTCAGCAAAAAGGTGCGGAATCTGCTGGGGTAAGATTCACAAGCTCATAACTGATCTCCGGCGGGCTCATGTCCACACCCACCTGCGCAAAATCTCGCTCGCGCTCTCGGCCCGGCTGCTTCGCGTTCTTCAGCACGATGTTGTACTTGCCTTCGGGCACTGCCTTATCGTTGAACAGACCGTCCCAAATCAAGGGCTTTAAATAAGTAAGCTAAAGAATAAATCCAGCGGAGCGCTCTAACAGATATAAATCTATCCAATTCAAGAGTTGCTGACTGACCGGATTCGTTTCAGGAGTATCGTCAACAAAGATTGCCATTAACCACCGCTCAATAGGTGAGCAGCCCGTAGCCGGTATCCCCTCGAACTCCCAGAAATTCACACCGCGGTGTTGGGCTATATATCCAAGTAAGCACATCCCTGACGGCCCATAAGAATCGGGACCAAAGTAGTAATTATTTCCATTAAAGGTACCGTTTTTGACCACTTCGATAATTCGGGGAATGGCATCTTCTGCCTGTGATAAAACCGCATACAGAGATGCTTTGATTTCAAAGAAGTCGGCTTCTGAGAGATCTGAGCCCGGAAATGAGGCCCCTTGAGCATCCATATCAGTGAAGTTGGTTTTACTTAACCGACAATTTTCAAAAGTCGCATGGCCTGCAGCATCAGCAAATTGGGCCTCGCTTAGATCACAATCTATAAATTGAACGCCGCTCAAATCGGCGCGATCAAAAACAGCGCAGTTCAACTTACATTGATAAAAAGTTGCACTGCCCAGCGCTGATTCGCTAAAGTTAGCCTCTCGTAAATCCAAATTCTCAAACAAAGCCGCAATGATCTGAAATCCTACTTCATCATGAGCTAGAGGAACACGCTGCTCGTAAGGAACACTTTCCCAGTTGAGCTGAACCCGTGAAAAGTTAGCCCCCCTACAATCAAGGTCTTCAAGGTTTGCCTCAGCTAAACTCAGATCACGAAAATCAAAGACGCCGTCAGATTGGCGATATTTTTCGAAGTCAGTCATTCGTCTTGTGCTCCCGTTAGCATCAAGCACAGAAATCGTCCACCATAAAAAAAGGATAACGTACAGTTGAGAACCGATTTCTTCCAAGTCTTTTCGAAAGTCATGGTTTAAAGGACGTTCATTCTCTGGACACAGTGAACGCAAGGTGGCAATATGCTGATCAAGCGAAAAAGGCTTCAGCCATCCCTCTTCTAAACGATCTAATAATTCATGATGCGTATTCAAAAGATCGTCTGTGTAAAGAATTTTACGCTTACTCGGATCCGGCTGCACAACAGCGACAATCTCGCGCTTGATCTTGTAGCAAAATGCTCGTATTTGCGGATTATCTATATGCCACAAACTGGTTCTAACCCCTAAAGCAGGAATATCTAAATTCGCAAATCCATTGGGATAAATCGAAAAATAAAAACTCGATGCGTGAACGGTCACAGAGCAAGTTTCATCTGGGAGACATAAAATATCTTTGCCCGCTACATAATCTGCCTTCATTTGATTCAATAAAGGGCGCCTGTGCTTTTCAAGATACGCTGACAAATTAGACTCACTTACCTTATTGATTTGAGAATGCCCCGAGTGACGCCCTAAAAAATCATCCACCTCTTGCGCATAATGCTTGAGATCGCCAAACAAAAATCGCTCCGTATACTCCAGAAGTTTTTCGGGTGTCGGTAAGGGCGCTTCAAAAATAGCCTCTACACCTTCATAATGGGCCATCTAAAAATCTGTCTTTAAACTCCGCTCGCGCTCAGCCCGCGACAAGGCCAAGTCTATCAGGCGATCTAAGAGTTCGCTATACCCAATACCGCTGGCCTCCCAGAGTTTGGGGTACATCGAAATACGGGTAAAACCGGGGAGGGTGTTGATCTCGTTCATAAAAACCTCACCGTCCGGGGTCAGAAAACAATCCACGCGGGCTAAACCTTCGGCCTCTAGCACCTGAAAGGTTTTCAGGGCCATGACCTGAATTTTTTCGATCAACTCAGGACTCAGCGCGGCAGGAATATGTAAAATGGCCCCATCAGCGTCAATGTACTTGGCTTTATAAGAGTAGAACTCGGCCTGCACCTGAATTTCGCCGGGTACAGACACCTGCGGGGTTTCATTGCCCAGCACCGCACACTCGATCTCGCGACAATCTAAGCCCTTTTCGACCAAAATTTTGTGGTCATAGCGAAAAGCGTCGTCTACCGCTGCGGCAAAGTCTTGCGGCCCTTTAATTTTATGAATGCCCACCGAAGAACCGAGATCGGCGGGCTTTACAAACCACGGGTAGTCGCCAATCTGTTCCTGTACATAAGCGGGGGTAAAGTTACCCTGCTCCCAACGGTGACAGCTGACCCAGGGCGATGTGGGAATCTCAGCTTGCACCAGCAAGCGCTTCATCAGGTCTTTGTCCATGCCCGCTGCGGAGCCTAAAATACCGCTGCCCACAAAAGGAATACCCGCCATGCGCAGTAAACCCTGTACGGCACCGTCCTCACCGTAGGTGCCGTGTAAGACCGGGAAAACCACGTCCAAAGGCGGCAGCGCCTCATGATTCGCGGTGATCAACTGGGCTTCAGCCCCCGGCTGTAACATCAAAGGAACGGCAGCCTTGAGTTTATCGTGGGCCTGCGGATCACCCAAAAACCACTGGGCATCGACGTCATGATACCAGTGCCCATCGCGATCAATGCCGATCAGGGTAATCGTATAACGGGTTTTGTCTAAGGCTTCCAGAATATTGCGGGCAGACTGCAAAGAGACTTCGTGCTCCGCTGAGCGCCCTCCAAACAATAAACCAAGGCGAATCGGCGATGTAGCGGCTGCAGACGATAATGACATAAGACTTTCTCCGGGCTTTTTATGGCGGCTTGTCGTCAGGATGGCCAGTAACTGGGGGTATTTTACGTGCTCTTGCTTCCACTGTCTGGTATTTTCGCTACAATTCAGAAGGCATTTTTCACAGAAAGCGCAAAAGCATATGTTACAACATCTTTTACCCGAAACCCCGCCCCCCGTGTTACAACCCCAGATCGGCCACGGCACACCCCTCACCCATCTGGTGTCCCCCAACGCCGTCACGCCCCAATTATTGGTGAGTATTGACGAGGCCTGGGAACTTAAGCTCTGGCAAATCACCGCCGATACGGCTCCCGTAGAATATCTAAGCCTGTCTTTGACCGAAGAGATGCTGCAAGTGCAGTGGTGTCAACATACCCCGGGCCGCCTCTGGTGCCAGAGTATCGCGGGGCACTTTGGGTATTATGACTTTGATTTGGTGAGCCACCAGGCCGTTTTTCATGCTGTTGCCAGCCTGCCGCACGATGTTTACGGTTTGGGCTTCTGTCAGCACCATGACCATCTGCTCATGCTCTCCCATCAGGGACTCTGGCAAATCACCGTCAATGACACAACCCCTTCGGCAACGCTCGAAAAGCGAAACGGCCCGCCGGAGGTCGATCTTGAGAATGCCCTACAGATCCAACATGACGGTCACCACCAACGGCCTTTACCTTGCCCTTTTAACGCCCCAGCAGGCCCAGGTGTTCAAACTCATGACGCCTGAAACCGACACCACGGGCACTTGCCTATTGGTGTTTGCCTGCGATCTCGAAACACCGGCCACCGCCGACACCGCTTTTTTGCTCGCGCCACAGGCTCAGTACCTGGCCATCGACCGCCATGTGTACGATATTCAGAGCTCCGCCGCCCAGGGTAATCCGACGCGCCACACCTATTATGGCCGTCCGCTGGCCTTTTTTGATAGGGCAGCAACAGGCACAAAACCTTGTTTATTGTGGGCCTCAGGAGACACACTCTTTACCACCGCGTTGAGCGATCAGGGCGATATTTTGCACCACCAGGAAATGCAGTACACGGAACGTTATCGTCCATGGCCTATTTTCTGGTCTTTTGCGGTGGCAGACACCCGTAGCGAAGTGCGTCGCTTTTGGGTGGCTGATCATCACCGCCACAATGCAAGTCTGGTCATCGCCCCCACCGACAGCGAAAAATTGCGCCTTACCCACAGCCTGATCGGCGAAGGCGGTTGGGTCGAGAGCCTGTGCTTCACACAAAAAAACCGTTTATATGTGGGCGGTGGCCAAAAAGGCACCCTCTGCCAACTTCAGCTGAATTCGCTGGAGCCGCTGAATACGCTAGTCCGGCCACAATCACCCAGCATTATCTTGCGCCCCCTCAGGCTGTGGAAACCCTGTGGAAAATCCCCCACCAGGACAGTGAGCTGCTGCTGACCCTCAGTGCAGGGGTTTTGCGCTGTTATGACGCCCGGCAATCCGAGGCGATTGAGATACCCCCACCCGGCGCCCCATGGCATAAAGCCCTCGAAAATGGAGCCCTTGAACAATTGGCGGTACAGCCAGCAGGTTGGGTCGCTCAGTTCTCATACAAGGGTAAAGTGAGTCTGCAACACTACAGTATCGCCACCCAGCAATGGCAAATGCTCAGCTCAAAATTACCAGAACAGGCTACATTATTGGCCGCAATTTCTGAGAAGGAATTGCTGATGGAACATGACAACCCCACCGGTGTTTTTAAAATCTATTTTCCCCATAGCCAAAAAATGGCTATTTCTCCCTTCTGAGCTAGAAGCCTTTGATCAAATCCTCTGGAGTGACTCCCAGCAGCTGCTGGCTATTTTATTAGAGGGTGAAATTGAGATCTGGCACCACCGGGGGCCAGGAGTTTGGCACTGTTGCCATCACATCAGCCAGGTCGCCTTTTTTAACGGCATGGCGTTCTCTGAAAGCGCACCTGAATTACTCACCCTCGATAATGAAGGGCACTTTAAACGCTGGAGCATTGACCTTGAGCATTCCCACACACCGCCAGACCAACCCAAACGCTTACACCATGCAGAATTAAGCCACTGGGGGCCAGAAGCTGAAGATCGGGTGGTGAGTTTTTCTGCCGAAAGCAGCTTGATCGCCCTGGGCTACTGCGATGAGCCCGAAGTATCTGGGGACGGCAGCACGGGCCGATTGTGTTACACCCTGCTGGCCTGTGTGAACAACGCGGGCACCGAAACGGAGCTAGCGGTCGTGATCTAGCGCCTAAAGGTTTGATTCGAGACTGAGCAAGCGAGCGGTTTTGTAGGCGAAGACTTTTTTCAAGGACTTAAACTCTCCAGCTTTGGCACGGGCAATGGCGTGTTTTTGCTCCACAGGATTCAGCTCGACAGTTACCGCCTCAACAGGCTCAGAACTCACGGGGGTCGGGGCTTCGCGATTGCCGAGCTGTAGTGAGACAAAAGCCTTGCGCAAGGCCTTGAGGTTCATGGCTTGTTCTGTAAAATCCTCAGGTAAAAAAAAGTAGATAGGAAAACTGCAGGAGCTTTTCTAAAGCCTCTTCTTCTTCTAAAAAGCGGGTTACGGCTTTGAGGCGCTCAATATCTATGGCCAGCCGCTGCAGCTTCTGATAATGCCCCAGCACTTCAGATTCAGCTCGGCGTAATTTTTCAAAGAGCGACGCCGAGGCCATTTTACGGGTTTGAAACCGCTCGTATTGTTGTAGTGCCGGTGCCACCACCTGCTGAGCAGCCTGGAAGTTGGGCAGCATGATCTTGCCAATGGTTGGCCAGGGTGCGAATGACCGTGCGGGGATCAGCCTGGTACCGCGCGCTCATTTCGTGAATGTACATCT
>CAWCRG010000016.1:0-45331 GCA_963797915.1 Candidatus Sericytochromatia bacterium | reverse complement strand
GCACGCTTAAGTCTGTTTTTTGATTTAACCCTGCAATTGCTTCATCATGGCTTCAAAGCGCTGGCGCACATCGGCAGACACCTTCTCAAGGGCTGGGTTGTCAATGGGAGCCATCATGGCACTGGGATCAATGGCGGCCACTTCAATATCACCGTTGTCTTAAAGTGCGTACGGTGACGTTGCAAGGCAAGAGCAAGCCAATATTGGCCTCTGCTTTGTAACTCTCAAAAGCCGAAGGCGGGTGGCAAGCCCCTAAAATGACATAAGGCTTAATGTCTTCATTGAGTTTCTTTTTAAGGGTGCCCTGAAAATCGATTTCAGTGAGCACTCCAAAGCCCTGTTCAGCCAGAGCGGCGCGGGTTTTTTCACAGATGCTGGCAAAGTCACCCTGAAGGGTCGTTTTAATAGCGTAATTCATAACATACCTCGTATGGTTTATTTTTATCATAGCAAAAAACCACCGATACCGTTTGCCGAAACGCCATTTGTAAAGTTGGGTATAATGAACCCAAAATGAATCACAGGGAGCCTTTAATGTCTATTGAAAATGCAGCCAGTATTGAGCAGGAATTTTTAAACGATCTCGAAAAAAAGCTCTGGACCGCCGTCAATAGCGAACTGTGGACCGACGAACAACGATATTTAGACGCTCAGTTTCCCAATCAGATTGAAAATCAGAGCTTAAGAAGTGTAAGTAACAATAATTATCAAAATCTACTTTCTCAATTCAATCTAGGAGAGCCTGTCATCATGTTTTCAGGTGAACATGCCACAGTATTAACAGGATACTCAACCAGCCGGACAGGAATAGAATTTGAGACATTTGATTTTTTAAATTAACAAATGATTCCACTGACATTAATGAGTCTACTTCTTTTGATGGGAATCATCCTTATTTTGTTTTGTTTAACTGTTTATCGGATTAAACGATGTGAATATTCTAGCCAAAGCTTAATCTTGAGTGGACTATTATCTACTGGCTTAGGTGCTGCATGGGTCTGGGTTGAACTAACTCAGACCGGTACGCGATTTCTGCTTCAAAAACAGCCTATACCCACTCAAAGATTCCTAGTTATTCCCTTAAGCCTGGCCATATCGATACGAGTTGGCACTATCGGTTGATTGATGTCTTACCAGTCTCTGAACTCATTCTTATTTGGGTAGGCACGATTCTTTTTTTCTTCGCGCTGGGATTTTGTTGGCTAGTTTCACCAAAAAAAGCGGGCCAGACAGAATGGTTTAAAGCTGTGATGATTCGTTGTTGGGTGATCAGTGGCGGATGACGGTATGAAGTTAAATACAACAGAGCAAAGTGTCAATAGCTGTAGCAGAAAATCTCTCTCAGGCAGATTCTGAAAGTTGGGTATACTGAACTGAAAATGAATCACAGGGAGCCTTTGTCTACTGAAAACGCCGCCCGTCTTGAACAAAAGTTTTTAAATGACCTCGAAAAAAAGCTCTGGACGGCAGCCAAAATACCGTTATCTAGGGCAAATCCAATGACACCTCAGAACTGCTGAAACTTAACCCAAAAGAGCGTGACCCGAATGTACAAAATTGACACCTTCAACAACCAAATTCTCCCCTTACAGAGCCAAAGCTTTTCTGCCTTAGGCTTTAAAGAGCGCAACCATTTGCAAGAATGGCTGGCCCAATGCCCTGAAGCCTTAGGCGAAGAGCTGCTGATTATTCAAAAAGAGTTTGATGGTTTCGACGATACCCGTGAGCGTCTAGACCTATTGGGATTAGACAAAGAAGGCAATCTGGTCATTATTGAGAATAAACTCGATGACTCAGGCCGAGATGTGGTGTGGCAGGCGCTCAAATATGCTTCGTATTGCTCCACACTGACCACCGCGCAAATTGTTGAGATTTACCAGCGCTATTTGACTCAGCAGGGTAACGCTGAAGATGCCCGCAGCAAAATCTCAGAGTTTTTGGACGTCCCCGATAGTGATGAGATGGTGCTGAACAGTGGCAATCAACAGCGCCTCATGATGGTGGCTGCCCATTTTCGCCGCGAAGTGACCAGTACTGCCCTGTGGCTACTGAGCCATGGCTTAGTGATCCAATGCTTTAAAGTCACGCCTTATCGCTCAGGCACAGAGCTATTTTTAAACGTCGAACAGATTATACCTACCCCCGAAGCCAAAGAAATGATGATCTCAATGGCTGCCAAAGAGGCCGAAGAAAAAAGCACGGGCGAAGAAACGAAGCACCGTCACACCTTGCGCTTGCAATTTTGGCAGCAGTGTCTAGAGGCTGTTAAGCAAAGCAACTGTCAATTGTTCAACAATATTAGTCCGGCAAAAGATCATTGGTTATGTGCGGGATCGGGCTTGAGCAGCGTAGCTTATACTCTCATTTTTGCTAAAAAAGAAGCCCGTGTTCAAATTGACATTGGACGCCGAGAGGCCGCTGAAAACACCTTTATTTTTGAGTCTCTAAAAAAACACCAAACAGCTATTGAGTCTCAGTTTGGTAAACCCTTAGCGTGGTTGTCTCTGAGTGGCAAAAAAGCCTGTCGTATTGCTTATTGTTTAGAAATCGAAGGCTATAACACCGACAACTGGCCGCGCATTATTGCCTGGATGATTGCTGAAATGACCGCTTTAGAAAAAGCCTTTGAATACCCCTTAAAGCAAGTCGCAGCAGAGTTACGTCAACATACAGACGCATTAAGTATTCAAGAAGTAGAGAGTGCTTAACAATGCCTGAAGATCACCTCACCGAATACAAAGAAAGCTGGCGCGATGAGTACCTGAAATGGATCTGCGGCTTTGCCAATGCCCAGGGCGGAACCCTGATCGTGGGCAAGGCAGATAATGGTTCGGTGGTGGGCATTACGAATGCGGCAGAGCTACTCGAACGCTTGCCCAATCAGGTGCGCGACTTATTGGGCATTGTCGTGGATATTAACCACCAGACCGAAAAGGGCAAAGATCTGCTGGTGATTGAAGTGCCACCTTACCCCACGCCCATTTCGTACAAGGGGCAATACCATTACCGCAGTGGCAGCACCAAACAAGAACTCAAAGGCGCTGCCCTGGATCGCTTTTTACTGCGCAAGCAGGGGCGTCACTGGGATGGCGTGCCGATCCCTTATCTTAAGGTGGGCGATCTCAGCAAAGCGGCGTTTACTACTTTTCGACAACAGGCGGAGTCGGCGCAGCGTTTGCGGGCTGCCGATCTGCAATTGCCCCCCGAGAAGCTGCTCAAAAAACTGCATCTGATCGAAAACGGATACCTCAAGCGGGCAGCGGCCTTGCTCTTTCACCCGGACCCCGAAACTTATGTTACCGGGGCGTACATTAAAGTCGGCTATTTTGAGAGCGAAAGCGAAATTCGCTACCATGACGAAATTCACGGGCCTTTGCTTTTGCAAGTGGAGCAGGCTCTCGACTTAATCAAGCTCAAATACCTCAAAGGCTGGATCTCGTATGATGGCTTGCAACGCATTGAAACCTATCCTGTGCCGCGCAGCGCCTTGCGCGAAGCCTTACTCAATGCGGTCATCCACAAAGATTACGGCAGCGGTGCACCGATTCAGATTCGGGTGTATAAGCACAAGCTCACCGTGGGCAA
Organism: Candidatus Sericytochromatia bacterium; assembly: GCA_963797915.1. Lineage (GTDB taxonomy): Bacteria > Cyanobacteriota > Sericytochromatia > UBA7694 > UBA7694 > CAXRDE01. Next base: position 41,746 of record CAWCRG010000016.1, on the reverse strand, counting down.
TGCCTCTGTGCTGCCCGAAGACTGGCAAGTCGAAGATCTCACCCGTGAGCACGAATCCCGACCCTTTAACCCCGACATTGCCCATTGTTTCTTTCGCTTAGGCGAAATTGAATCCTGGGGCCGAGGCATTGAAAAAATCTTTGCAGCCTGTGCCAAAGCTAACTTTCCAGCGCCTTCTTACCATGACACGGGAGTCACGCTACGGCTTACCTTTCCTTATTCTGCTGAAATTATTGCGTTTGAAGAAGGGCAATTATCGGAAGGGGGTAGTGAAAGTGAGGGAATAAATGAGGGAATAAATGAGGGAATAAATGAGGGAATAAAACTGAATAAAACTGACAAAAGTATTCTGGCTGCCCTTCAAGAAAACCCCGACCAAAGAATTTCTGACTTAATGCAAAAGACCGAGCGTACCCACAGTACGGTTGAACGTAGCTTGCGAAAATTACAACAGGCGGGATACCTGCAACGGGTGGGTTCGCGTAAAGTTGGCCATTGGAAGGTAAACCATGATTAACGAAAACGAACTCGAACACCTCTGCCTGTAATGATTTTGTACCCTTCAGCGTTACAAATACCCCCCGATAAAGCGCCAGAGGCCATTGAAATGGTGCTGAAACAGGCCGAGGTCTTAAGCGGCAGCTGGTCGCGTTAACGCCTGATTTTATTTCTGGGTAAATGTACGGTGTTACGTGGGGCTAGACCTGTCTCAAACTAAGGGTAATAATAGCTTTAGACTTCATGAGAAAGGTTTAACCATGCTTCAATATATTTTTGCATTAGGTCCAAGCAACGCAATTCGTCATATCTCGGAGATTAATCAAAACAATCGGAAGGAAGAATACCGATGTTCCGGCTGCGATCAATTATTGATACCTCGCTTAGGTAAGATTCGAGCACCTCACTTTGCGCATAAACACCAAACTTCGAGCTGTAATTTTGAAACCTATTTACACAAAACGGCAAAGCATATTTTTCTCACGCGCTTTAATTTTGCAAGATGCTTTGAAGAGCCGTTTGTATTAAAGTATTGGCAACAATGCAATAGTTCAAAAGCATTCAAAAATCATTTTGACTTATCAAAAATTGATTGTTTCGAGCAATTTCATCGCCAAATGGATTTAGCCCAACACTTTGACCACATAGACTTAGAAACTTACTGTGACGGTTTTATACCAGACTTACTTTTATCCAGCACAAAACACAATGAAAAGATTTTTGTTGAAATTAAAGTTAACCACGGCTGCAGTCAAGAAAAAATTGATTCAGTGCACCAAATTTTAGAAATCAATATTCAGTCTGAAGAAGATTTGTGGAGTCTGTTTAAGAAGCCACTGGAACAGTATTTTAAGCAAGAAAGCAGTCTTGATATCGCACTATATAATTTCCCAGAATTTGCTCCTGAATCTGTATCAAAGCAGTGTGCTTGTCGTAAAGAACACTTGTTTGCCACAGTAGTGTTTCGTCGAACTGGGAGTCCTTTTTATTTTCTTAAATACCGAGATAGTCCTTTGACTTTAAATACTTTACCTACTTTTTTACAAGAGTATTATGGTACAAAAAAATGTTCTTTTATTAGCTTTGACTTCAAGAGGGGGCTCAGCAAAAAATCACGTATAAATATTTATTTTCAAAATCTAAAGGAAGCCGAAAGGCAGGGGATAAAAGTAAATTACAAGCAAAAAAGAAGAGATATTCAAAGTGTTTAGTGACAAACTGATGTTCCTTTGCCTTCCGCGAGCTTTACCAGTATTAAAGTAAAGCTACCTCTTTTACATAATAGATAAAATTGAGGTGTTCACATAACACTACTCCGTAGCATTAGACATATGACTCAGAAACAAAAACGTGTACAGGAATTTAAACGTGAATAAATTAAAATACTTAATCTTATTAAACATAACCTTACTGATGTTTTTTAGCCATCAGAACACCACTCCGGCAGGCGCTAAATCGTCTAGCTTTGAGGAGTATCAGTTTGAGCATCTAGACATCGCAAAAACGACAGCAGAGCTGAATAATATGACCACGCAATTCGGGTTTATTCGGGCTGACTTAATCAACGAAAGAGTGACTATACTTCAGACAAAAGGTACTGCCAGAGAAAAGAAGCATAGATTATTTAACTCGACGATTGATGCGAGAAGTAAATGTGGCCTGGGTTTATGGGGTTTTGCTATGCAGCCTTTTTCTGACCATAAAAGCATTTCCCAAACACAAGGCAAGCACAAAGCCTATCCACAGCTATATAGAGCCTGGTTTAAGGCTTTAGAGGCCCAAAGTCAAACCCAGCTAGAGATTTTCGAGAACTTCTACGCCATTGACGAATCGGCTAACGCGAATCGGGCCTTGACCGAGGCCTTAGAAGCGGGAAATGAAAGAAACATTGTGGTGTTAAGTAAACAGGCCCGGCTTTACTTAAAAATCAACAACAAAAATGCGGCCCTACAGCTGCTTCAACAAATCGAACAGCGAAAAAAAACAGAGCAGCCCCACACGCTGTATCTACCCAATTACGCCACTTTTATTTGGGCATCCTCTGAGCTGCAGACCCAGATTCAGCTCGCTCAGCAAGCGTATCAACAAGAAGTGGCCTTACTCAGAAAGAGAGGCCTGCTATGAAAGATCCCAAAGCCATTGAAAGTGAGCGCGTCATGCGCTACCGCAAGGAAAAAGCCAAAGCGGGTTATCGTAATCTGGCCTTTATGGTTAGCCCCGAAGAACATGCCGAAATCGAAAAGCATCGGGCCAAACTGGGTCTGACCACCAAAGAGTTGCTGCTGTACTACATCAGAGGCCAATATTTGCGGGCCGATGGTGGCTATAGCGACGCCTGGGGGATTCTCCCTTTCCCGATTGTTTTCCTGCCACGCCAGAAGGGCTTTTGGAGTCTCTGGCAGTGGACCAAAAGCGCGGAGAGTGCTTTCAGCTGAAGGCGGGTCGCAGAAAAAAGAAGTATCAGGAATATGTGATTGCAGAATTTCTCTATGTTACCCCAAAAAAAGGAGACGATAAAAACTATTTTCCTTTTAAGGTGTCATACCCCAATAAAGGCTACGCGACCTATGAAGAGGCCATTCGGGCTTACCTGGCCGATAAACCCAAGCTCAAAAAAAACAGACAACATATGTTACTTGAAAAGAAGGTGTTTGAAGATCCTCGCTGGACACCGCCAGAGAACAATTGGTATATACCGGTCTTTACCCTCAGAGAAGAGTACCCCCAGCAATTGGGGCCGGTTTTACATATTACGCAACAAACGCAATTCAGAGAAGCCTATAACCGCATCAAGGAAGAGTTAGAACGCAGTGGATCTCCTCAAAACCCCAGGCTATAGCTAAAGAGATTGCTGTGTACCCCAGCACCGTTCTGAGACAGTGTGGGTGTAGCCATCAGAATGCTGTTCACTTCGTTGTTATGTCCCTGGGAATATAACAACGGAGATACCACACCGGTGGCGCGGGCCATAATAAGCAGCGGGGCGTAAATCAGAATCCCCATGGGCATGGCTCCCGACTCACCGATAACCGACATGTCGGCAGCAAAAGCAAGCAACGACAGCGCGTCCATGACGGCAATACTGATACCCCCCACTGTGTCCCCTTGCTCAAAAGAGCCGTAACCAAAAGGGATCAGATTTTTCCATAGGGCCTGACCAGGGTCCGTGTGCAGTTGTTGGGCGAGGTCTTCACGCTCTGATAGCGACAGTAAACTGACTATTTCAGGGTGGCTTTTTAAGTCGTTAAGGGTCAAACTATCAATTTTATAGGTGTAAGACACAATACCTTCTGACCGGCTCTGGGCGGGTGAAGGCAGAGTGATGCTCAAACATAGAAGGGTGAGGGCGATTAATTTTTTCATGGTGTCAAATCTCCGTTTTTTTTAATTTAACATTGCCCTCTTTTCAAACGTTGCACTTAAACAAAACAGAGTGCAACAAGGCTATCTTGCGAGCTTAAGGTAAAATGACCAAACCCCCCCAACATGATGCAACTGAAACAATGAGAAAAGGGCAGCGCTTGTGAAGAAAAAATTAATGATTTTTGATACATGGTCTTTATGGTGTGGGGGAGTTGTCTTTCTTCTTTTGTCTCTCTATATATTCTCGAACACAAACAGCTGGAAAAATAGGCTCAACGATATTCAGTCGCGGCCTGTACTCAACCGTCAGATGCTAGACACCTTAGAAAAAGAAGACGAGGTGCTTATTTTTGGCACCATTACTGAAGCATCCCCGACCCATGTGTACAAGGGTCTGACGATGGGGATTCGTGAGTACGACCCAGCAGGAGACGATGATTGGCAAGAGACGCACAATGCTGCAGCAGCGCTTAAGATAAAAATTGATACCCAGACTGTAGTGGACGTTACCTATGAAGATTCCGAGCCCAACGGAAATTACGAAACATTGAGCTCAGGTCACGATTCAAGATACAGGGGATATGCGGCAGAAACGCCCTTAACAACAATGGCCATGGTCACAAGCCTCAAGCCCCTTGTGTTCACCGCCACGGACCATTATGGCGGAAGCATCAATGCGTATGAGGATGCATTTAACAGTTACCATACCTTGACCTGGTGGGTGTCCATGCTCTTTCTTGGCTCTTGTTTCGTCATTGCGTTTAATAACAGCCTGTCAGAAGAAATAGATCATGACGTATTACCTGCGCCTGTGGCGATATTTATCATGACGATGGGTCTACTCAACCCCTTGAGTGCACTCATTGCTTTCGTGATTATCTCGATTAAAATAGCCAACTTTTAATTGTCGATCAACAGATCAGATCCATACTGCGTATATGACGCTATCTATCCTGGGCGTAATGACGGTTTTTTCATCACGGCGAACATTCGCACCAGCGGCTTTAATAGATCACTCTTTTCTCTGTTTCTTAAAAGAACAGAGTATGTCAAAATAGATAAACCTAGTTTTATACCAAAGGAGCCCCTATGAAAATTTTAGACCACATCAAACCCGGCGTTGTGTACGGTGAAGATCTCAAAAAACTGTTTGCCATTTGCAAGGCCGAAGGATTCGCTTTGCCTGCTGTTAACGCGGTGGGATCTAACTCCATTAACGCTACCTTAGAAGCAGCAAAAAAGGCCAACTCGCCGGTGATGATTCAGTTTTCCAATGGCGGCGGTGCTTTTGTGGCCGGTAAAGGCATTGGCCTTGAAGGTCAAGAAGCGTCCATTGCAGGCTCTATTGCCGGTGCCATGCATGTGCATTTACTGGCCGAAAAGTACGGGGTTCCCGTGGTGCTACACACCGATCACTGTGCTAAAAAACTCTTACCCTGGGTCGATGGCTTAGTCAAAGCCGGTCAAGAACACTACGAAAAACACCAGCGTCCGCTGTTTTCTTCACATATGCTCGATCTCTCTGAAGAGCCCATTGAAGAGAATATCGAAATCTGTAAGAAATACCTCAAAGACCTTGCCGATATGGAGATGTTTTTAGAAATTGAACTGGGCATCACCGGTGGTGAAGAAGATGGCGTGGACAACTCCGATCGCGATGCTTCTGACTTATATTCTAAACCCGAAGAAATTGATTACGCCTATACGGAGCTTTCAAAAATCAGTCCCAACTTCACCGTTGCCGCTGCTTTTGGTAACGTTCACGGCGTATACAAGCCCGGTAACGTCAAATTAACCCCCAGTATTTTGGCCAAAGGCCAGGCTTATGTGCAGAAGCAACACGGTCTTGAAGACACCATGCCGGTAACCTACGTGTTTCACGGGGGCAGTGGCTCAACCCGCGAAGAAATCCGTGAGGCCATTTCTTATGGCGTGGTCAAAATGAATATTGACACCGATACCCAGTGGGCCAGCTGGGAAGGCATTCTGAACTATTATCAGGCCAACGAAGACTACTTACAAACCCAGTTGGGAAATCCTGACGGTGAAGACAAGCCCAATAAAAAGTTCTATGATCCTCGCGTGTGGTTACGTAAATCCGAAGAGAATATGGCGAAGCGCTTAGCGCAGGCTTTTGAAGATCTCAATTGTGTGAATCGCAATTAGCTAACATAAATTAAAGGAGAAAAGGATCATGACTTCCGTTTTTTATCGTTGGATAGCAGCTGCTGCCCTGGTGGGTACCCTTAGTGCTTGTGTCGTCACAACACCCACAGAAACCCTAACTCCCTCAGCAAGCCCTTCCAGTAACTTAGATAACTCATCTAATGCGTCCAGTTCCTCAGGCGCTTCGGGAACCCAACTGGGTGTGCCTACCGAAGGTCTGGTGGATTACCTGAGTTTTGAGAGTGCTCCTGATCCTGAGAAAACGTCCAATGTGAGCCTTACCGCCGATCGCTTTGGCAACGCCAACGCCGCCTATAACTTTAGCGGTGAAGGCTCCTACGTTCAAGTGGACTTTAATCTGAACCCTGAGGTTCATCCTGCGGTAACCCTCAGCGCATGGGTGCGTTATCTACCGGTCACCGATGATGGCTATGCCGGTGTGGCCCAGGTCGTTTCTCATGACAACGGTGAGTATGATCGCAGTATTGGCATCGATAACCGCAGCCCCTCTAGCACCTGGGGCTGGACCATGTTTGCGGGTACTCAGAGCGTGTTGGGTTCTGCACCGCTAGAAGCGGGCCAATGGGCACAGCTCACAGCGGTCTATAATCAGTCTACCGGTGAAGCAGCCCTGTATGTCAACGGCAAACCCATTGCCCAGAGTAACGAAGCGGTACTCGGCACCGGCTATGACTATCTCCACATTGGCGGAAGCCCCGGTTTCGGAGAGCATTTCCGAGGTGACATTGACGATGTACGCATTTACGAACGGGCCTTGTCAGCCAGTGAAGCCAGCGTGTTGTATGAGCTGAGTAAGCCTTAGTGTCTTAACGCTCTTCATTGAGCATAATCTCTGAGCCCAAAGGTCTTTTACAAAAGGCTTTTGGGCTCGGCCCGTAAGGCTTGCCGGGTACTCAAGGCCCCCACGCCCATGCCCAGGACCACGCAACCGACCACCAGGCCCACCGGCAAACCCAGATCCCAGACCCAGGGGCTCCCCTCAAATACCCACAGATTCACCATCCAGCTGGTGCTTAAACCAGCTACCACGCCCGTCAGGGACGCGCTCGCGCTGAGCAGCGCAAACTCTAGAGTAAGGGTCCTGCGAATCAGCGGGAACGGGGCACCCAACACTTTAAGTAAGGCCACATCGGTCACGCGGGTCTGGGCCTGATGGCTGGCAATGGCGTAAAGCACCGCAAAACCGGCAATCAAAACCACCAGCGACATCGTCTGTAAAATCGTGGCAATCTGGCCTAAAATACTGAGCACTTGTGTAATCAATTGGCTGACGTCAATAATTGAGACGGTGGGAAACTGCTGGACCAATACCTGCTGTAGCGTGATTTTTTCTTCGGGGGTTAAGGCACCTACCGTGCCAATCCAGGTTTTAGGCGCTTCTTCAATGACACCGGGCTGCACCAGCATGCGAAAATTGGGTTCAAACTGGGTCCAGCGCACCTTGCGTACATTGGTGACCTGAGCTGGGATCTCAACCCCTTGCAAGTCAAGGATTAAGTCATCTCCCACCGATAACTCAAGCTCTTCGGCAAAATCCTGCGACAGTGAAAGCTGAGCCGGTTGATTGCCCTCCCAATCATAGCGGCCCTGAAAGGGTTTTCCGGCCCATAATTGCTCCGAAGGCAACAGAGCAGCGCGGGTCGATAAATTATGACGGCGGTCTTTTAAGCGGGACTCACGATCTTTACTTTCTAGATCTACCTCAGTACGTAAATCTTTGCCTTTGAGGGAGGCAATTTGCACCCTTACCATCGGATAGAGATTTTGCAGCGGGGTCTTGCGCTCGGCCAAAAATTGCGTCAAGGGCTCCGTTTGTTCATCTTGTACATCAAACAAAAACAGTGACGGAGATGCTCCTGACGAAGCATCGAGCTCTGAAAGCAGGCCATTGCGCAATTGCGGAATCACCGTGAGCAGTAACACCGCCAAACCAATGGCTAAAAAAGAGGAAATAGCCGCTACGGGCTGTCGCGACAGATGACGAGCCGCCATGCGCAAGGCCAAAGACGAGCGCTTAAACAGGGGCTCCAGGCTTTTTAAAATGCCCAGCGCAATCAGACCCAACACGCCCGCAGCCACCACAAAGGCCACCATTACCAGTCCACCCACGCGCCAGGAGTTCGACTGCCACACCGCCAGACCACCATACAGCACCAGTGCGGGCACATAAGCCAAAACGCTGCCCCAACTCAAACGCAGACGGGGCTGGGCGTTTTCTCTAAACAGGGCCGCCGGACGCAGGTGGCGCAAATAGCCCAGTAAGGGCCAACAGAAAAACAAGCTGCCGCCCAGTCCCAGTGCCATGGCCAGCGCAAACCAGCGCAACTGGGGCTGCAAATTCAAGCCAGTGGGTACAAAATCACCCAGCAACAGGGGCAATAAGGGGAGCAAAACCAGGCTAAAAACCAGCGCAAACACAGCAGCCAGGGTGCCTAAAATAATCAACTGGGCCGTATAGAGCGCCCAGACCCCGCGAGGAGATAGTCCCAGACTCAACAAGACCGCAATCTCGCCGCTGCGAGACAATAAAAAGCTGCGAAACAGGTAGGTGGCCCCAATACTGGCCAAAAATAGCGCCACCAGCGCCACCAATCCCAGGTAATCGTTGAGCTGATTTAAGGCGCGCAAAAGATCTTGACTGGTGTCTTTATGGGTGCGCACGCGCAAATCGGCAGCCAGGGTCGTGCGTAAATTTTTAGCCAGGGCCTCCACGTCAGTATTTGGGGCAAAGCGAAACAATTGGTAATAATTGACCCGGCTGCCCGGCTGAATTAAGCCGGTGGGCTCTAACCAGCGGTTGCCAATATAGACACGGGGGGCAAAGCGAAAGCCAATGCCTGAAGTGCCCACATCTTTTTCGACCACGTCGCGCACCACAAAGGCCTGCTTACCAATACGCAGGGTATCTCCCAGAGACAGCCCCAGCTGAGCCAACACCTCTGGGTATACCCACACCTCGGGCTGATGCAAGAGGGTTTTCTTGCTGCTGCCCGTCACCAGCCCCTGTTGACGCAAGCGCAGCTCGCCGTATAACGGAAAGTTCGGCTCCACCGCCTGAACATCTACCAGTCGAGAGGCCGTGGCAGAACTGACCATCGAATACAAACTGCGCTCCTGGGTCACCTGCTGTGAGTCCGTTGACGGCAGTGCAGCCTGATCTGCATCGTTCAGCGGGCGAATACTTGAAACGCTCAGATCGGCCGTGAGAATAGATTTAGAACGCAGTTGCAGATCAGACTGAATGGCCTGCTTGAAGGTATCAATGGCCACCAAACCAAAAAGTCCCAGCGCCAAGTTCAGGGCAAAAAAGAGGCTGAACCAGCGGTGGTGAAAGCACTCCTTCCAGGCCAGACGTAACCACAGTGGAAAATACTTGCCGAAGGACCGGCTGCTCACGAAGCCACCAACTGACCTTGCTGCAGACGCAAGCGACGATCGCAGCGGGTGGCCTGTTCGGGGTTGTGGGTCACCAAAATCAGGCTGCTCTGATGCTGCTTTAAAACATCAAAGAGCAGGGTCATCACTTGCTCTCCGGTTTCTACATCGAGATTCCCGCTGGGCTCATCAGCCAGGAGCAGGGGCGGCTCGGTACTTAAAGCCCGCGCCATGGCCACCCGCTGAGATTCACCGCCACTGAGCTGGTGAGGAAAGTGATGCATGCGGTGAGAGAGTCCCACCTGGTCCAATAAGTGAGTGGCGCGTTTTTGGCGCTCTGAAGCGGTGGCAGTCTCGGTAATTTCAAGGGGCAAGAGAACATTTTCAAGGGCGGTTAAATGGCGCATGAGGTGAAACTGCTGAAAAACAATGCCCAGATGCAGCGCACGGTAGCGGGTCAAGGCCTCTTGATTGAGCGTCACGAGGGATTGGCCTTGCAAAACAATATCGCCGCTGTCGGGCGACTCCAGCCCGGCCAATAAACCCAATAACGTCGATTTACCGCTGCCAGACGGGCCGAGAATGGCCACGCTTTCGCCCTGAGACAGCTGTAGGTTTAAGTTGTTGAGCACCTGAATGGCCTGCCCTCCCAGGGAAAAGCCTTTGCTCAGATTTTGTACATCGAGTACGAGCGGAAGGGGACTCATGGCTTCACCGGTGAAGCAGCTTTTAAGAGGGGCTTTAAGTAAGGCAATACATTGCGCGCTAAGATTTTATGCCCGGCAGGATTGGGGTGAATCCCGTCGCCGATATTGAGTTTGGGTTGGGCCGCGACATCTTTTAATAAGAAGGGAATTAAAGGCACCTGATAGGTTTTGGCCAGGGCCGGATACATGGCCGCAAAGTCGCGGGTATAGGCGGCACCGTAATTGGGCGGAATTTGCATGCCCGCCAAAACCACTTGAAGCTGGTGCTTTTGGGCCAAAGCAATGGTCGCCGCCAGGTGTTTTTTACTGGTGCTGACGGGCATGCCGCGCATACCGTCATTCGCACCCAGCGCCAGCAGCAAAATCTGGGGGCGGGGCTTCGCCTTTAAATGCCAGCGCAGACGGGCGGGCGCTGAGGCAGTGGTCGAGCCACCGATACCGGCATTGACCACTTTCACCGCATAGCCGGCCTGACGGAGCTGTTGCTCTACCACCCTGGGGTAAGCCACTTCTGGCGCTACACCCGTTCCCTCCGTTAGAGAGTCACCCAACATTAAAATGACCGTTTCTGTCTTTGCCCATGCGGTTGTCACCCCGTGACTCAGCAAAAGGACGCTACAGCAAATCCAAATTAAGATACGCTTCATAAAGGTCTCCAGGGTATTCTTTTTCCCGTTATAGCATAGGATGGGCGTAGCGCGCTGCCACAAACCTGAGCTTTCTGCTATGATCTTACATATTGGAGGCAATAACCCATGAGCAACACCCTTGATCCCAATGATGATGAGCTAATCACAGCCTATATGAACGCATCCCTGGCCGCCAAAAAAGTACCTCGCCGTTTCGAGCAACTCAGCTACTATAGCGAAAGCGGCGATCTCATTCCGGCTACCGCTTTTGTTGAGCGTTTTACGACCCCGACCGAGATCGAAAAAGAAGTCTTTCACACCTTTTTTGTCTATACCGAAAAAATGCTGCAGCTGGAACAGGGAGAGCCTGCGTCCGATGACGCCGCCAATTACCTGCTGTCTTTTTATTACACCCTGTTTGAGGTTTTTGCCGCAAACCGCGTATATATTCGCCTGCGCTTTGCCAGCCCTTTGGTCAGTCTGCAAAGCCTGATGTGCTTAGATCAGCTCAAAGCAGCCTTTGGCCATTTTTTAAAGGGCCTGAATCAATACGATCCGCTCGTGCCCTTGCCCTTGCTTAAGCAAGCCCAGGAAAAAGCCTTTGTGGAAGCCGGCTGGCTCCAGTTTTTATCTATCTTTCAGTTTTGGCTCAGAGACGATTCGATAGACGCTGAGCGCACCGACGCCCTGATCGAAAAATCATTGATTCTGGGTCTGGACGTTTTACAATTGCAAAATGCAGAGCGCCATCTGGCAGATTGGGCGAAGTTCTGGTTACAAAAATAAATGAAGCCCATTGATCGCATTCCCACCTCAAAAATTAAGCGCGCCTCACAGCTGGCCAAAACCGGTGTCAAAGTGGGCAGTAATTACCTGAAGTATTATGGCGAAAAACTGATGAATCCGGAGTTAGACAAGTCCAAACTCAACAGTGCCAACGCCGAAGATATTTACAATAGCTTAAAACAGATGAAGGGCAGTGCCCTCAAAGCGGCCCAAATGCTGAGCATGGAAAAAAACACCCTGCCCAGTGAGTTTATTGAAAAGTTTTCACTCTCTCAATTCTCCGTTCCCCCGTTATCGGCTCCGCTGGTCAATAAAACCTTTCGTAAATATCTTGGCAAGAACCCCGAAGAAGTCTTTGATTTTTTCAACGCTGAAGCCGTGGGGGCTGCCAGTATTGGTCAGGTGCACGAGGCCCGTCTGGGAGACAAAAACCTGGCGGTTAAAATTCAATATCCTGGCGTTGCCGAAAGCATCTCCTCTGATCTGGCCATGGTCAAGCCGGTGGCGCTTAAGCTCTTTAATTTGTCTGCTGGAGATGTCGATCATTATTTTAAAGAAGTCGAAAACAAGCTGCTAGAAGAAACCGATTATGAGCTCGAACTCCAGCAAAGTCAGGAGATTGCCGCTGCCTGCGCACACTTGCCGGGTCTCCATTTCCCCGCTTACTATCCGGAGCTATCCAGTACCCGGATCCTGACCATGGACTGGATGACGGGACAACACCTTTCTGAATATGTCAAAAGCAATCCGACTCAGCAACAGCGCAATCAGGTGGGACAAACCCTGTGGGACTTTTACATGTATCAGATGCATGGCTTACGTAAGCTCCACGCCGACCCTCACCCGGGTAATTTTTTAATCAACGCCGAGCATGAGCTTATTGTGCTGGATTTTGGCTGTATGAAAGCCGTTCCCGAGCACTTTTACACGCCCTGCTTTGAACTCTTAAAAGAAGCCAATATTGAAGATCGAGAGCTCCTCAAAGAAAAATTAGAAGCCTTAGCCATCTTCAAGCCCACCGATCGCAGCGAAGATGTCAATTATTTACTGGACGTTTCTCAGGAAATGGTGCGCTTACTCACCCAGCCTTTTCGGGCTGAGCATTTTGACTTTGGTAATGCAGACTATTTTCAAGAAATTACGCGTCTCAGTGAAAGCTATGCCAGAGATCCAAAATTGCGTAAGCTATCGGGCGGCAGAGGATCACAGCACTTTCTCTATGTCAACCGCACTTTCTTTGGCCTGTATCTCTTGCTCCACGATCTACAATCAGAGATCGACGTTTCTCAAAATATTTCTGATTTTTTAGCTCGCTTCGCGAAGTAAATACGCCAGTTAAGTCTTGATAAACTAAAATTAGCGCAGGTATCGTATAAAATAAAGCCGCTAAATTATATAAATCCCGTAAAAAGGCAGCAGATAAATCACCAAAGATCCTTTGATTACGTTAAAATTCGTAATCAGAAGATTTATCGCGTATTAAAATAACTTGACTATAGTTAAGTTAAATTATAAAATAGGCATTGAACCTAAAACACCTGAAAGCCCAAGGAGCAGTATCATGAAAATGTTATTCAAACCCGCCCTCGCCATTGCCGCCATTACACTTACGCTTGCCGCTTGCGACAAGATTCCCAACGAAGTCGCTGGATTAAACAATCCAATGCCAAGTGCTATGCCAACCATGCAGCCCTCTGCCTCACCCACCACAGCCCCTACTGCTGCACCAACGGCAATGCCCGGACACCATGCCGAGTGACATGCCCCATAGCATGGGAGACATGGTGAACGGTGAAGCTGTTTTTCGTTATGAGACCTTCGGAAACGAAGCTTTTTGGACCGATGCTGCTCGTCTTCCAGAAGGCATTGTTACCGCTGGCATTACGCCCGTACAGGCGCTTCAATTAGGTTTGCATGTGGATGTCGAAGCCCTGAGTCCTGAGATTGTCTCCGTGGTTGCTGCAGAGCTCAAAACCGACCTCTCTCCCGAAAACGCGCCCGCTCTTAACGATCCCATGACCACGGTAGCGCTCATCAACGCCAACGCGGTCATTGGTGTGGTTCCCAAAGACACCAATAACGATGGCAAAATTGACGTTTTAAGTGGAGATAAAGTCGGCGTTTCTTGCGTGCTTTGCCACGGTGAAACCGATAAATCTGTCTTTTCTATCGCTACTGGAGGGTCTATCGGCAAGCGCGTTGATGGTCCTGGGGCTACAAACTTGAATGTAGGCGCTATTTTAGCGACCGCAGCCAATACCCGCGCCCTTTACCCACTGGCACAGCTCAAAGAGCCCGGTGGTTCAGGCCGCGCTCCTGCAGAAATGGCTTTAACCGCTATGTCTACTGAAGCTGAATTCGATGCTTACTTCAGCAATCCCGAATACTATCCTGTGGGTACCTTTGATGTGAGCTTTGATGGTGTAGGTAATCCAGCGCCTAACCCAGCCCTCTTTGGCGAGACCGTGAAGCCTCCTTTTGGTGGAGCTCTCAATATTTCTAAATTAGAGAACTTTAACAATCTGGTATATACCGCGTTGATGGAGCCGACCACGCTAACCAATCCATTGGCTCGTGAGTTGGCCGGTGACAAACTGGTAGATGACTATATTAAGGTATTGGCCGAAACCGGTGTAACGGGATATCCTTACCTGCAAGCCACAAATACCAACGTGGTCGAAGAGGAAAGCCTCATCGGATTGCGCGTAGACGAGAAAAAACTCATGGATATGAATGCTTATCTTGAGAACTTAAAAATGCCCTCTTAACATCAGTTGTCTGGGGGCAAGAACTCAGGAAACGCCTGTTCTTGCCCCTAATTTATTGGATCTCTCAAGTATGATACCGCTAATAGAGCATGACATCCATTTTTTTAAGATAGCGCTGAAAGGCGTGCATCACCCACAAATGCACCCGTGCCTGGGTTTGGTTATAGATAAACCAGGGTAAGCTGGGCGTAAAGTCATGAATAGCGGCCAGTACGTAGCGCCCGCCGAGCACCTCGCGAAACTCTAATCGACCCCTTAGCCCCGTATTTTGTTGGGCCAGTAAGCCTCCGGTAATATAAAACAGGGTGCGATCGGGGGTACTTCGGTTTTCGGAGTAAGACATTTCAAGCAAAGGAAAGGCAATCCCCATAATAAAAAAGCTGATTTTACGGGTATGATCCACCCGCACCCGAATAAAGGGCCGTAAATAGCGCGGAAGCCAGATGGTGTACTTTTCCGCGAGCCACACCGCATCTTTGCCGGGAGGCAAATTGAGACGCTGTACCGAACGCACGTCTTTGATTTCTGGATTATCGACCGATTGGCGGTATTGTTTGCGCTTAACCCGTGCTTTGGCCCGCAGTGAAAGCGTTTCGTGCTGGGTAATAGCTGCCTGAATGGCTGGTTGTAAACGCCTGGGGGTTTGACCAATTGCCTGCTGTAATTCTAGATTGCGGGCGACCATCGAGTCTTTAAGACTTTCCACCAGCGGACTGGTGAGTTCATAGGGCGATCCCGTCACCAGAGAGAGCCAAAAGTAAGAAATTTTTGGCGATAAAAAAGGCACGGGCAGAATGAGACGACGTTTTCCCATCACCTGTGCCGTCATACGCAATAACTCTAAATAAGAAACAATATCCGCGCCGCCAATATCATAGGCTCGGTGATAATAGCGTCCCTGTCCGACCACTTTACTTAAGGCATCAATGGCATCATCCAGCGCAATGGGCTGGGTCAGGGAATTCGTCCAACTCGGACACAGCATAATGGGCAAGCGGCGCACAAGCTTTTCGATCATTTGAAAAGAAGAGCCCCGGGGGCCAACGATTACCGATGCCCGCAGCGTGGTCACGGGCACCCCATGAGAAGCCAGGGTTTCTTCGACCTCTTGACGACTGCGCAGATGCCGAGACAGATGCTCAGAATTGGGAATAATACCCCCGAGGTAAACAATTTGCTTAATGCCTTCTCGGGCCGCAGCGCGGGCGAAATTATCCGCCAAGATCAGGTCCATATCTTCGAAACTGGCCTGGGTGAGATGAGAGGTGGGCATCATGGAATGCACCAAATAAAACGCGTAATCGGCGCCTCTCAGGGCGTTTTCTGCTTGTAACAACGAAAAGAGGTCGCACTGCCGCCAGGAAAGATGTCGCGTGCTTTCTTTTTGATAGCGGGTTAAACCCACCACATCGTAATTCGGCAAAAGCTTTTCAATCAATTGAGAACCAATAAATCCCGAAGCGCCGGCCACTACAATTCGTTGACGGTTTTTGGGCTCAGTCATATCACACGTCCTTGGGTAAAAGTTGGGGATCCAGTACAAGAGACTCTGAACGGGTTTCAGGCAGCAGCGTTTCGCCCCGCAGTTGACGACGCGCGTGCAATAGCGCCCAGCGCACCGACGGAAACGCCAGATTGTCCCAGGGAATTTCATCCCAGGCAAAACAGGCCACTTCCAGGCTTTCTGCCCCCGGCGCAAAATGATCACCCTTTAAGCGAGCCAGGTAAAGCACCTGCACTTGAGACAAGTGGGCCAGATTGTATACCGCCAGCAAGCGTTCGATCTCCAGCTCCGTTTGCGCCTCCTCATAGGCCTCTCGCAAGGCTCCGGCTTCTGTGGTCTCTTCTAATTCCAAATAACCCGCCGGAATGGTCCAATAGCCGTGGCGCGGCGCAATGGCGCGCTTGCACAAGACAAAGCAGTCATTGTGATGCACCACGGCGCCGACGACCACATGTGGGTTCTGGTAATGAATTTTATGGCACTGGGAGCAAATCGCTCGCTGCCGCGTATCCCCCTCAGGGATCTGGTAATCCGTTGGGAAACCGCATTGCGTGCAGTGCTGAATATCAAAACTGGTTTTGCGCATAAAAGCTTTCTCCTCGGATGGCGTGTTTCAAGACTGCAATGCTGCAATTCCAGGAAGGATTTTGCCTTCCAAAAACTCTAACGAAGCACCACCACCGGTAGAAACATGGCTGAAGTCTTCGGCCAGACCTAACTTTTCGACCGCTGCCACCGAATCACCGCCGCCCACCACCGAAAGTGCACCATCAGCGGTGCGCTCAGCAATCATACGCGCCACGGCTTCGGTGCCCTGACAAAAGGCCGGGTTCTCAAAAACGCCCATGGGACCATTCCAGAGAATCGTCTGACTCCCTTCAAAGGCATTGCCAATGGCCTTAATGGATTCAGGACCAATATCTACGCCCGTCAGGTTTGCAAGCGCCTCTTTTTGATTATCGCTGATCTGAGAAAGCATCACCGTTACTTTGGACTCATCGGCATCGATGGCAGTGGCCAGCACGGTGTCTTCAGGCAGTACAATACGGGTCTTATGGGTTTCAGCAGCCGCTAATAATTGCAGGGCTGTCTCATAGAGTTCTGGCTCCACCAGCGAATTCATCACTGAAATGCCCTGAGCGGCCAAAAAGGTGTAGGCCATGGCTCCCCCGATAATGAGCACATCTACTTTGGGTAATAACTGCTCCAAAACCCCGAGTTTTGAAGACACCTTGGCCCCCCCAATAACCGCGACAAAAGGATGCCTGGGGTGATGCGTCAGCTGGCTCAGAGCTTCAATTTCTCGTTTGAGGAGCAGGCCAGCATAGGCCGGTAAAAATTTCGCCACCCCCTCAGTACTGGCATGGGCGCGGTGAGAGGTCCCAAAGGCATCGTTGACATACACATCGGCCAGGGCAGCCAATTGTTGGGCAAAGGCTGGGTCATTTTGCGTTTCTTCGGCATGAAAACGGGTGTTTTCTAGTAAAAAGATGGCTCCCTCACCCGGTTGGGCTTCGGCGATGCGGGACTGCACCGCCTCACCTACGGTTTCGGATAGGCTAATCACCGGCGTTTCTAGCAATTTAGAAAGATATTCCCCCACGGGTGCCAAACGCAGTTCTTCTTTAACCTGCCCTTTGGGGCGTCCCAGATGGGACATCAGAATAATAGTCGCCTGTTGTTCTTGCAGAAAACGAATCGTGGGCAAAGCGGCGCGAATGCGCTGATCGCTCTGGACCTGGCCATCATGCATGGGCACATTAAAGTCGACCCTCACCAATACCCGCTTCTGGTACAGCTTCTCTTTTGGAATATCCTGAATACTTAAAACCATGGTGAATCACCCACTCCTCTATTCGTTCTCCGTTTAATTATAACGCAGAGCAAAAAGACGATTATAAAAAAGCCGTTAAAAGACACACTGCCTCACGGGAGGCGAGACAAACTTGCTTACGCTTAAGCCTTTTTGATTTTTCAAAACCCACTGAAGCATGTAATATACGCTATGAAAGACATATAAGGATATCTATTATGAACCCTCTCGTATCTCTTCTGAACCAACAATTAAACACCATCAACCCGGAGCAAGCCGCCGGCGGCGCAGGGCTCATTTTTAAAACCCTGCAAGACAAGCTAAACCCGCAAGACTTTTCTAGCCTGAGTGCCGCTCTGCCGGGTGTCTTAGCACTGATTCAAAAAGCGCCTCAGACAGAGTCCGGCGGCGGACTTATGGGGGCTTTGGGTGGTTTGGCCGGTGCCTTAGGCGGAAGCGGTGGCGGAGCTGCTGGCCAGCTGGGGCAATTGGGCCAGTTCGCTTCTCTGGTGGGAGGCTTTTCGAAACTGGGGCTGAGTCCCGATATGATCGGTCAATTTTTGCCCATCGTGATGCAGTATATTCAATCTGAAGGTGGAGACCAGATCCTCAAAATCGCCCAGAAGGTTCTCAAAGGTTAAATGCATCATTCCTCTGAAATCGAGCGCCTACGCAGCCTGTATATTACGATGGTCAAGCGATCTGTCGGCGATTTTCTTTATGATTTTGACGACAAGTTTACCCGCCAAAATCAGACGGGGTTTGTCAAGGTGGATTACCAGACCGGAGAACGGCGTGAAATTACGGATTATGCCGAACTCAAGCACAATGGTTTAATTGCCTCCAATGTGGCCCACACCATCATTGGCATGGAGCGCTTAAACCAATTGCAAGCCGCCGTCGAAAGCGTTTTCAAAGAAAACATTCCCGGTGACTTTATTGAAACTGGCGTCTTGCGCGGCGGGGCCTGTATTTTCATGCGCGCGCTTTTAAAAGCCTATGGTGATACGCAGCGCAAGGTCTGGGTCGCCGATTCTTTTCAAGGCTTTCCAGAACGCTTAACGGGCCGCCGCGAAGACGAAGAAATAGAAGCCTGGGCTGCTTCGCTTGAAGCCGTACAACAGGCCTTTGCCAATTACGAACTCTTAGATGAACAGGTGGCGTTTCTGCCGGGTTGGTTTTGCGATAGCTTACCGCAGGCCCCCATTGAAAAATTATCGATTCTTCGTCTGGATGGTGATCTTTACATATCTACCCGCGACGCTCTTCAGTATCTTTACCCCAAACTTGCCGTGGGCGGGTATATCATTATTGACGATTATTACGCCTTTGACGAATGCCGCGCTGCGGTGCGAGAATACCGCAAAGCCCACGGCATAAAAACACCTCTGGTACGCGTCGATCCCGTCTGCGTATACTGGCGAAAAGAAGACTAGGCAAAACCAGTTAGCCTACCGGTAGCCGCCTAGTAAAGCGACACAACGCCTTCTTTTTTAAGCCCCCAAAAGCAGCGTTCGAGAGCCTCTACGTCTACCATCGCATTGTGCGCCCCACTAAACCCTTTGTTAAACAACTTTTTATGCAGTTCTTCGAGTTTGGGAAACTTAAAGCGATTGCCCGACTGAATGGCGCAAAAATCGATACTGGCATTCATGGTGCAAATTTGGTTGAGCTGGTGTAAAGGATTGGGCATGTCGTGGCGAAAGAACTCCGCCCCCATAATTTTTTCATCGAAGCTAATATTATGGGCCACCAGTACCGTGGTGGTTTCTAGCACTTTTGAAAAAATGTCGAGCACCTCTCTGGCGGGGTGACCGTTCTTTTGGGCCATTTCGTGGGTAATATTATGAATACTTTCGTGGATATAAAAATTATCAGGATAGATGAGATAATCGCCGCGAGACAGTTCATTTTGTTTTGCATCATGCTGGATCCAGGCCAGCTGTATCATGCGAGGCCAGTTATCCACGTCACTCACGGGGGCTTTAAAATCATAGGGTAGCCCGTTGGTTTCCGTATCAAAAAAAAGAAACACCTCATCTTGTACAAATTCTTCTGTGTCAAAAAGTGAAAATTGTCCCATGGGTTTGTGTTGCTCCAATTGTAATATCAGGGGTGTTTTTTCATTGTAAAGCAAAATTCACTTATTGGAGAGGGGTTAACGAGAGGAGGATGCGGATAGCCTCACTGGCACTATGTGCCGAAATCCCTTTGACAGAAAGCTTTGAGAGGAGCCCCCGCTGTTGTTCTGCTTTTTTACTCCAGTATACGCTAGCCCGTTGCAAATGATGGATGTCTAGCGGTGTCTGGCTGTGCGCAGCGTAATATCGGGCAAGGGTTTGAATGGAGACGGCTGAAAGCGTCAACATCAGGTTCTGCTCCCAAAAGTTGGCTTTGCCCCAAAATAGATCGCCATAGCAAATCCCCAATAAGCGATTTTCGAGATAGGTCTGTAAATACTGGTGCAAGGTGGACTGCTCCGATGAGGAGAGTCGGGGTAAGCTGTTCGGGGAGGGTTGGGAAGAAAGGGTTTTTATCCATTGCTTTGCAGAGGGGTGGGGCAAAACACGTCTCATCCACTGTAAAGCCCTTTGTGTGTCTTTGGGAGCCTGCGGAAGCGGAAAGTAAAAAGGTAATTGGGCAACCATTTGACGGTGAATGTGCTCCCAGTGGTCTAAGTTACTGTTGCTGACCTCTTCGGGGAGGATTGCTTTGAGCAGTTCCTGATAAAAGTACCAACGCCGAAAGACCGATGATGGCATACGGGCCGCCAGGGCATCAAAGCAAAGCCCTAACCATAAAAAATTTTGGTCAGCGCGCAGGTGTTCTGCCACTTTAAAATTATGACAGTCTAAATGCTGGGTGGGATCGGGGGACAGCCAGGTGTACTGTAATCCAGGGTGTGCTGTCAATACGTCGGGCACCGCTTCGCAACTATCCACCAATAAGCGCGTGCTAAAAAAGTTTTGTACCCGTTTGTGCCCACGGGGATACAGACGACACACCTGACTGAGGGCGTTTTCTCCATGCTGGCGGTGAATATAGCAGCCGTTATCGGGCTCTAAAAAGATACAGCGGTCATTGGCGTGGCGGCGAATGTCTGCATAATGTTCTGCTGTCGGCGCTGGTTTTAAGACAAAAGGTTTGCGAAAACGACCTGAGGGATGCCGATCAAAAAAAGCGTACCATTGATTATAGTAATGTTCAGATAAGTGAATACCCCAGGCGCTGGTGCAACAATCTCCGCATTGCGTGCATTGAAAGTGCGCAACGGCAGTGCGTTCAACATGAAGGACCTCGGTTTTGAACTTTGGATGTCTGATTAACGTTTTGAATTGCTCAAAGAAAGGCGCGTCCAGCGGTTTCAATGTGACCGGTTCAGTCACGAATCAACGGGAGATGTTTTCCCTAAATCGTAACTTAGCAACACATCAATACCTTCTAAAAGCGTAGCCGTAGGCATTTTTTTAAACACTTCAGAGCCCTGAATGTCTTGGTTACTGTCGATACGGTAGTTAATTTGGGCAGAGGCTCGCGCCAGATGATGCATATTTAAAACGTCTTGATCACGCTCTCGATAATACAAGGCAAGCCATTGAAGAAGCACCATCTGCAGGACAATATCAAAATAGGCTTTAAAAAAACCGTTAAAACTCACCGTCAAATCTTGTCGGGTGGCCAGCATACGATACATCAAGTAACGGCGCATAAATCCATTGAGAAGCGCTGTTTCGTCGGCGGCTAAGCTTGGCAGTGGTGTAATTCCGTGTTCGATCTGCTCTAAATATTTTTGCAATAGGGGCAGAAATGTCGAAAAATGCAAGAGCCATTTTTTTGCGCGGTCTTTGTCATAGGCTTCATTAAAGGGAAGTCTTCCCTGGGCTGCTTCTCGCCCCAATGCGCGAAAATACTCGGGTGAAAGCTGATCCATGCCCTGTTTGAAAATCCATTTTAAGACCTGATTAATGCGTAGCGCATTTTGGGTCGCTGTATAATGAGGATGATAAGCCAGATCAAGAGATAATCCACACCATGCGTAGGCATTTTTGAATCCTAAAGCATGCTTCTGATTTGATACCTGCACCCAGGGTTGGTCTTTTATGATGGCGAGTGAACCGTACAGATCGGGATAGTCCATCAACATTTGGGCAACATCGGGGCAACCTGTAGATAAAAACTGACCTAAAAAAGCGCCTTGCCATTGCTCATAGCGTGGGTAGGTTTTACACACATGGCTGAGGGCTTCTTCCCCGTGATTTTTTTGAATGAAACACTTACGGTCATCGTCTAAAAAAACGCACTCATTACTAAAAGGCTTCCGGGTAATATTGGCATATTTTTTGCTGGTGGGTGATGTGTAGATGGAAAAAGCGTTGGAAAACCGTTCTGAGGAATCATTTTCTAGAATCGGAGCCCATTTTTGATAATAGTCTTCAGAGACGGTGATTGACCATGGCCTCTGACAACATTCAGCGCATGCAGAGCAGCTGAACTCAGAAAAAATTTCCGGTTCTACGATCAGAACTTCTTGTTTCTCAAAATCTAACGCCTCTGTCAGAGAAACAAAGCTTTCCACGTAGGGCAATGTGAGCTTTACACGGTTTGTCATGGGGTTATCATAACACAGTTACAGCGGTCAAAAGGGGTATGCTAAACTGGTCAAAAAGTAGGTGTCTTATTGTGAATTTCTTTGTGCGTTCGGCCCTGACAGCATTGTGTTGGGCAGCCGCAGCTTCGGTAGAAGCCGCAACGCTTTACGGGCCGGTGCTGGGCGACAGTGAAATGACTCAGGTTAAACTGTGGGTACAAACCGACACGGCTGCAGAAGTCAAATTGGTTTATCAGCCTCAAACGGTGTCTGGTCACTCTGCGGTGTCTCAGCCCAGCATATTGCACCTGACGACACAAGCAGAACAGGATTTTATTCGGGTCTTTGAGATTAATAATTTACAGCCGGGAACGACATATACTTACGCGCTCTGGATCAACGGCGAAGCGGTAAAACGCTCCCACCCGTTTACTTTTTCCACAACACCCTATTGGCAAAAGCGCAGCGACCCGCCCCCCTTTACCTTTGCCCTGGGATCCTGCGCTTATATTAACGATCCCGCATTGGGAGCGGCCACATCAGGGGGTGACTACGCTATCTTTCAGCAGATTTACCAGCAAAAACCCGAAATGATGCTGTGGATGGGCGACAATATTTATATGATGCCGCCCGACTTTTACTCTCGCGCAGGCATGTCACATCGCTATCAGCAATCCCGTGCGCTAAAAGAGCTCCAGCCGCTGTTCGCCAATGTGCCCCAGTACGCCATTTGGGACGATCATGACTACGGCAGTGACAATAGTGACCGCACGTATCGCATGCGCGAAGATTCTTTAGCCGTGTTCAAAAGCTACTGGCCGAACCCTTCTTTTGGTTTGCCCAACGTGCCCGGGGTGTTTACGCGTTTTGAAAAAAGTGACGTGGAGTTTTTTCTCACGGACAACCGCTACCATCGAGCGCCCAATGCCTTTGCCGATCCCAAACGCGACTTTTTTGGTCCTGAGCAGTGGCTGTGGTTAAAAGAAAGTCTCAGTTCTAGCGAAGCCACCTTTAAATTTATTGTGCTGGGCAATGAAACCTTAAATACGCTGACCCCCAGTGAAAATATGTATCAATACACCCAGGCTTACGCCGATTTTTTACAATGGCTTGAAAGCGCTAAGATTCCGGGTATTGTTCTGCTGAGCGGTGATAGACACCACACGGAGCTTCTTAAACTTGAACGTCCAGGCACTTACCCTTTATATGAGTGGTGCGTTTCGCCCTTAACCAGCAAAGCCTATCCCCCGTATCCGGTGGAACAAAATCTGGCCGTTCGTGTGCCTGGCTCGTTATACAGCGAGCGAAATTTTGGTATGGTAGAAGTAACGGGTCCGCCGGATAATCGCCAACTTGTGCTAAAACGTTATAATGTACAAGGAAAAGAAAACTGGCGTTTTGTGATACAGGCCAGGGATTTGACTCCCAAACAATAAAAGATAACCTTTTGATGGAGAATAGAAAAGTTCTATGCAGAAAATTATGCTTAGTTTTGTACTTGTCGCGCTTTTGAGCGCTAGCGCCTGCGGAAACCGCCAGGGCGTGGCAACGGACGACACCCCTTCGCCCAACCCCTCAGCCACTGCGACTGCTGCTACCGATCCCGTAGCGACGGTAACCGCTGATATTAATCCTACCCTCGAGACCAATGATGCAGTACTTGCCGAAGTCACTAAACTTGAAGAAGACGGTGTTCTAACAGAGCTCATGGTACGCGAATCATTTCCTGTACAAATCACAGCCACCGGCCCTCAAGACGTGCTCGATAACCTCAAGAAAATGGCTGCGGGTGAAACCCTTAACGCTCAAAACGCAGGACTTATGATTACCAATATCGCAAAGAAAACCAACGGCATGAACCAGGAGTCTGAAAACGTTGTGGCCAAAACGGCTGCCGAGTGGAAAGCCCTGTGGATTAAACACAGCGGCTCTGAAGCAGATATGCCCGAAGTGGACTTTACCCAGGAGATTGTCGCTGCAACATTCATGGGGCAAAAAAATACCGCTGGCTATATGATTGAGATGACCGGTGCAGAGTTAAAAGGTGATGTACTCAGCATTACCTACAAAGAAAGTGTTCCCCCTGAAGGTGGGTTTACTGCACAGGTGATTACGGCCCCGGTGCATCTGGCTAAAATCAAGGTCAAACCGGCACAGTTTAGTTCGACAAGCTTCGTTAAAAAATAAACTGATCTCCTCATGAAAAAAGCCCCCTGTGAGAGAGTACAGGGGGCTTTTTCTTACGCGAATTTCAAGGCGATTAAGCGTGCTAACTAGGACAGTTTTACATCACTCATCGCATCAAGCATGGCATTAAAATCAAGGTTTAAGCGGCGTTGCTCTTGTTGATCGTTGCCCATGAGAGACAAAGATGCGTTACCGGTGGCGTCTTCTCGTAAAATCAGTGCGGAGGTACCACTGGTGTCTGCATCACTGAGATTGAGATTGGACACCAGGCTGCCATCGGCTTTAACCAGGGTGTTAAAGTCAAAGCTTTCCTGACTTCCATCAGCACCGGTAATCGTAATAAACCCGTTACCTGCACCGTTACCGGTGGCGTCTGTGAAACGCTCTTCAAAGATTTCGATACTGCCGCCCTCACTGAGGTTGGTGTTGGCACGGGTCACAATATTTAAGTTGCCCTGTGCGGTAATGCGGCTCATGCGGTTGGCTTCACGGGTAAATCCGTTTCCGTTTTCTCTGAGCATGAGATCCAATCCCAAACTGGTGTCGTTTTGTAAACGATTGGCGCTAATCATGTTCCGGTTGGTGTCGTTTCCGGTCAGATTGAGGCCAAAGACGTTGGTTACCGTGCCATCACTGTTTTGTTGGGACTGTAGTTCACCGCCGGTCGCGGTAAAGCCCCGTCCTTCAAGACGCACCAGGGCATCATTAGAAAGACTTGCCATCGCGTTGACCTGGGTGTCGACATTGAGGTTTTCTAAAATCCGCGCTTCGCTGCTACCACCGATCATCGTGTCAACATTGGTGCGCAGTTGTGCATCATTAATGGTGCGATTCCCATCTGTATCCACGTTGACGGCTCCGTTGGCCGTAATATCTGTGCTTAAACGGTTATTGTTGCTATTCATTTCATTCATGAGATCGTTACTGGTGGCCGTATTTACATTTGCACCGACGTTGGTGTCAACATTTGCATCGACATTGGTGCCAAGTCCGAGACTCGAATTACTGCCGTTCATGGTATTGCTGTTGGTGTTACTCTGGGTATTTGTGTTAACGGCAGCATTCACATCAACGCCGACACCCAAATCCAGTTGACTGTCCGTGTTGTTATTGTCTTCGTCGGTTTCGTTATCATTATCATCAATAATATCGACCACATCATCTATGATATTCAAGCCCAGCAGCTTGGTTTGAAAACCACCCTGACCCGAAATTTGCACAGTATCATAAAAGCTTGCATCGACATCATGGTAGTTTGCCAAAGCCAATTGTGCCTGGGTGGCAAGTGTTGACATTTGCGCATTACTTGCGTTGTTACTCATCTGAGATTCTGTCGTATTGGCCATGGGAGTAGGAGCAGTAGCGGGAGAAGTGTTACATGAAGCCAATAGACTCAGACTTAAACATGCGCTGATAACGGTACCTGTGATTTTGTGATTGATATTCATAATTGATCCTCCTGATGAATCGTGTTTTATTTTCAACGATGTCATCATGCACCTGCGATCTTGAATATACAAGATAAAAAATCTGTTAAGGCTTGTTTCATGGGCTGAAAAACATGACTATAGCGTAGTTTGGGCGAGATATAAAAAACATGAAAAAAGCTACAATGACTGTTATTATTGTCTTTGTAGCTTATTGTTTTTTGATAATATAACTTGACTTTATTAATTTATTTTTATTTTCTGAAGTCAAGTTTTATTGTGTTAACGCTCTATAATTGAATCAAATCTTCCCGTAAGTCTGGGTGAAAAATGCTCCGAGTACGGCGGTAAAGGCATCAATGTCACAGTGAGCCGGTACCGAGATACGGCAAATTTGCACATTGTCTTTCTTTTGGGCATCTTTGACGGCCTGAGAGAGCGCACCCTGGGTAGATTCTTCGGGGTTAATCATATAGATATAGTCCTGTGGACTACCGTTGACGGTGGCTCCACCGGATTGCCCGTAGCTCACACGGTTTTTGACCTGCTCCGGGGCATTTTTTAGCATGAAAAACACAAAGGCATCCACGAGATCAGTGATTCCAGATTCAGCGATCGAGGACGGCGGCGACGCAGGAGGAAGATAAAACGAGAGAATACCGCTGGATAGCCCCTGGGTGATCTGTTCAGGGCTCATTTCGTAAAGGGTAAAGTCCAGACCACGCTGTTGCATTTGTATTTTCATATACTGGGCAATACGATGGGTGTTTTTCGCTATCTTCGCCATACGTTCCGGCAAATCCTGTAAGCCGTCCTGCAGGTGACGCAGCTGGGCGGTTTTGGCAAAGGCGTCTGCGTCAGTTCCCAGGTTCAGGGTCTGTTGCAAAATCGCCTGGGACAACGGGTGATCGTTGACCATGACAACGCCCAGCGTGGCCTTGCCTTTGGTAAAGTATTTTGACCCGCTTTTGACCAGCACAAAAGGCCAGTCTTGTGCAAAATCCTGGGCAAATAAAGGGTACAGAGGGGCCATGGTGGTGTCTACAATCACCGGGACTGTCGTTCCGTACTGTTTTTGATAGGCTTTTAAGGCAGCTACCAATTGTTTAAAATCATGCATTTGCAATTGGGGGTTAGTGGGGGTTTCTAAAAAGAGCAACACGGGCTCTCCCTGGTGTTGCTGCAAGCGGTCAACAAAGCGATCGATCAGGGTTTGTGCATTGTCGGCGTCATGCGTATCAATCACCGTCAAGGGACTGGGAACAATGCGGCCTTTGCGAGGCAGTAGTTCGCCAATGAGTTGGCCGGTGCCCCCATAGCCATTCTGGGCATAATAAAACGCAACGGATCCTGTGGGTGACACGGTCTGTGCAGCAGCCTCAAACACAGCGGCCTCAGCGGCCAATCCGGTACAAAAATAGGTGCTATGATCGCGGGCTACCTCAGGGTAAAGACGGTGAATGGCTTCGGCACAGCTTGCTTTTAAGGCAGCGTGAGTCTCTGGTGAGTTGGAGAGCTCAGATAACTCAGAAGCGCTGCGAGATGGAAGGTTCAGTAAAGTGCGCAGCTCAATTTCACAATTGCCGGGCAAAAGGGCAGAGAGGGTCCGCTTGCGAATAATTTGAATTTCTTTAGCATCGAGTTTAGCATCGCGGGTTGCTGTTTTTTTAATCAGCAAAATACTGCCCTCAGAACAGGGATAGGTGACGGCATCCACCGCAAGGTCTTGTAAGGCTTCGCGCTGAGCGTACGCAAAAGGTGTGGCGTGAATATAAACGCGCAGAATGGTTTGGTCTTCTGCTGAAGGGTAAAGACGATCAAGGTCCGCATCTGGGGCCACATGTTCAAAAATTCGGACCTGCTGATCATTGAGCGCCTGTTTATAAGCGCTCGATAAAGGCAGAGCACCTGAGCAATAGAGCACCACGATTTGATCGGGGTTTGATCGGGCTTCGACAACGCTCAAAAAAGCCTTGGTGGCTGAAGCAAAAGACACCGCTTTTTGAGCGCCGCTTAAATGGGCAATACACCATTCATAAAGCGTAGAAAGGGGTTGCCCCAGGCGGGCATAGTCATAGGGCTGACCACAGCTCGCGAGCTGGGCTTGAATCACTGCTGGATCGGTAATCTGTTCGGTATACAAATGTTTAGCGACGTCGTAAAAGGAGTCAATGAACACAGCCTCAGAAAAGTGGCGGGGCAAATCATAGGTCGTGGCCTCGGGGTACCAGTCTGGAGGCATGCTACCCGGAGTGGTGAGGATTAAGCTCAGGGCTGCTCCCATATATTCGTAGGGTGACGGTGCGGTGACAGAAACATTTGATGTGGACATGAGTGAGAATTCTCTGAACTTTCTTAGCGCGTAGGTTTTTCCGATTTTAACACAGGTAAAAACTTTACCCTGGACACTGGATTTTTGGAGATAAAATGTTTATGATAAGGACATAAGATCCTTTATTTTTACGAAACCTTAACGTAAGCTTACGTACAATATGGATCAAGCTTAAAATATAAGTTTTAAGTTTTAAAAAATCATATCAAAAGAGTTGCATATGTTAAACACAATTCAAGAGCTAGATATTTTCGAGCTCCGTAGCGACGACAGTGCCCTGGATGCTGAAAAAGTTGAGTTTCTCAAGCTAAGTATTCAAGAAAAAGGCCTGATTTGCCCCATTGCGATTAACGAGAGTAACGAAGTCATTGCTGGAAACTACCGTCTGGCCGCTTACAAAAAGCTTTACCAGGAAGTGGGCGATGCCTATCGTCATATTCAAGTCCGCACCGTAGCCCCAAATGATGCCGCCGAGGCACAATATCTTAAAACCACCGAAAAGCTGTTTCACCCCAAACTGTCAGTCATCGAAAAGTTAGAGCATTTTCAATCTTATTTTGAAGAGCTCAAATACGGGGAAAAGAAACACAAAACCACCACTATTTTTAAAACCCTGGATATTTCTCGCCGTACCTTCTTTAATCTGCGCGCCATTGCTGAGCGCATGACCCCCGCCGTGAGAGAACGGATTAAAACTTCTGGGCTCCAGAGTCTTGCCCACTCTACGCCACAGTTGCTGGCCTTATGTAAGCTTTCAGAAGCCGAGCAGCACCGTATCTTGGACGTCATTGAAACCCAGGAGCAAATCAATATTTTTGAGGCTATTCGTCAGTTGCGTCAAGAAGACGATAGTGTGCGGGAGTCCAGAGAAAGCACTTTAACCCAGACCCGCAATTCTATTGCCCGCCGTTTTCTTAAATCCCCCGTGATTAAACTCGAAAAAGAGCTGCGGGAAAGTCTACGTCAATTATCTCATGAGAGCGGTGTGGGCCAAAATGAACTGTTCAACGAAATCTTTGCCGCTGGCTTAGAGATTATCGAGCAAAAATACCGCTAAACTTAATTCGCCCAATTTTAAGATGAAACAAAAGAGGCTGCAGACATTTTATCTGCAGTCTTTTTTAGTGCCTTTTAGCCAACCCTGTCTTTAACGTACACTAAGGTTCGGAGGATTTCTTTATGAGTAATGAACGTGCAGTATTAGCCGGTGGTTGTTTTTGGGGTATGCAAGATCTGATTCGCAAATTGCCGGGTGTGGTAAGTACCCGTGTGGGTTATACCGGCGGCGATGTACAGAATGCAACCTACCGCAACCACGGCACCCATGCCGAAGGCATCGAGATTGTCTTTGATGACAGCAAAACCAGCTACCGTAAAATTCTGGAGTACTTTTTTCAAATCCATGACCCCAGCACTAAAAACCAACAGGGCAACGATCGCGGATTGTCTTATCGCTCGGCGATTTACTATGTTAATGACACCCAGAAGCAAGTGGCGCTGGACACCATTGCAGATGTCAACGCCTCGGGTATCTGGCCGGGTAAAGTGGTCACTGAAGTAGAGCCTGTGGGCGATTTCTGGGAAGCAGAGCCCGAGCATCAGGACTATCTTGAAAAATACCCCAATGGCTATACCTGCCATTTTCCCCGACCGAACTGGATTCTGCCCCAACGGGCCATTAAATAAGCGGCTTTAAGGCTGCTGAGGGCCGAGCCAGAGCACAAAACGAGAGCCCACGGGAATTTCTTCTAAGCTTAAATGGAATCCCAGGCTTTCGCTCAACCGCTTTGAAATGGCAAGGCCCAGTCCGACACCCCCCTGGGAGGCGTGCTGCATTTCTTTGACCTGAACAAACTCCTGAAAGATCGTTTCCTTCAGCTGGGCGGGAATGCCCGGGCCGGAATCCTCAACCACCACTTGAAACCCGTTTTCTCGCGCCTCAAGGCCCAATGAAACATGCCCTTTATCCGTGAATTTAACGGCATTCTGTAAGAGGTTAGAAATAATCTGGCGCAAGCGCGTGGTATCCGTTTCTATCCTAAGAGGGACGGTTTTTAAGTGAAAGTGAAGCCCTTTTTCTTCGGCCCGCAAAGCAAAAAGCTCCGCAATCTCCGTAAGCAAGTCAGACACATTGCAGGTTTCAGCGTACAGATTTGTTTCACCCGCCTCGATCATCGATAAGTCCAATAAATCATTGATAAGACTTAAAAGATAGACGCCATTGGTGTGAACACGGTGAAGGTAGTTTTCTTCTGTCGCGCTCCGTTGAGCGCTGCTGCTTTTGAGGATCTGACTAAACCCAATGATGGCGTTTAAGGGCGTGCGCAGCTCATGGCTCATCTGAGCCAAGAACTTGCTTTTGATTTGATTTGCCAGCTCTGCTTCTAAACGTGCTTTATCGAGCTTTTCTGTCAACAAGCGCTGCTGGCTAATATCTGTGATAATGCCCAATAAAATCAGGTCTTGTTTTTCATTGAGCAGGGCAATTTTACGGGTTAAGATCCAACGGGTATTACCGTGGGCGTCTGTAAAGGACTCCTCATTTTCGTTCAGTAAGCCGGTTAAAAATACCTCTTCGTCTTTGGCCCAAAAAATATCCGCTTCTACCGCAGGAAAAAAATCATGATCGGTTTTTCCCAGTATCTCCTCCGGGGTTCTGCCCAGAAAGTCAGCAAAAGCACGATTAAACAGCGTCCAGCGGTGGTTGCGATCTTTCATGAACACCGGATTGGGAATGAGTTGAATGAACTGTTTAAATAGGTCTTCTCTGGAGTCTTCTCGAAATGCCTCTGCGTTGGCCTTCTGATCAAAATCCCCCAATAAAACCAGATAATAGGTCGGATTCTGCATGAGCAGATGATAGTTCATCTTCAAAGGGGAGGCCATGGAATCCTGATTTGGGTTTAAAGGCGCGATGGTGGGAAGGGTGTCGAGGCTTTCTTCTGAGGCATGGTAACGGCGAGCAAGCGGATTTAAGGCCAAAACCCTTCCCTGGTCATTGATAATCCATGCGGGTTCGCGGTAGGTATTGATCAGCACGTCAAGATCCATGGAGAGAGTTTGATTTGAGCTGTTCATGGGGAAAGCATCCTTTTTACTGATGGCTCCAATTACTAAACCACCTCTTTTGTATCATAAAGGGGTTTTTTTCATAAATCCAGTCCTTTGAACAAAAAAATTGGCGATGAGAGATGGTCCTAAATTTCAGGGGAGTGTGTAGTCTGTTGTGGCCAGACAAAGCGTCTGCGATCAGAGGTCGCTGCTGCTTCTAGAAAACCCACTGCCGTTAAAAGTTTGGCAGAAGCTGAATTGTCAAAGTGGGTGCGGGCTTCCAGGGTTAAAACACCTTTTTCGCGGACTTGTTCCAGTAAAAGGCTTAACGCTTCTTTGGCAAACCCCTGGCGCTGGTGTTCAGGCAGCAGAGCGTAACTGATAAACACCGGCGCTTTGTGGGCTGTCGCCATATTGTGAAAAGCGAAATAACCCAGCCATTGATCCGTTTTACGGTGGGCAATACGCTGCCGCATCACAGGTGTCTATGGGACGCAGCAGCAGTCGAGATGAGTGAAAAGGAAGGCTGAGGGAATTATTGGAACCCAAATAAATAATCCTTGTTTTTATTGCCCGCATGACAGGCAATGCAAAACTGCACTTTGCCTTTTTGGCTAGCAACGCCTTCGGTAGACATCACGGCGTAAAACCAGTCGTTGTTAGCGGTATCGTAACCCGGAATTTTCTTCATGACGTATAAACGAGTAATCGGGCCACTCTCCGAAGCGTGACTTTCTTTTAAAGAAACGGTATTGGCTGCATAGGGAAAGCTTTGACTTTGGTAAGCGTCAAAAGCAGTGGGGTCTAAAAAGGTTTTGACGCGGGCACCGTGAATGCTACTGGGCTCTAGTTCTGTATTAATCGCTTTGAGGGTTTCGGTATAAGTGGCAGCCAGGGTTTTGAGTTCCTCGTCAGTCATTTCTACGGGCCCAGGATTGGTGTTTAACGGTGCTTCTGGTGTAACTGTGTCTGCAGGTGCTGGTGTAACTCCCGTGTCTGAAGTCGTAGATGCAGGCGTCGTCGGTAGATTGGCTGGTGTCGGGGTGTCAGGACTACAGTGAGACAGAGGAAGTATCAAGAATAGGGCGCTCAATAAGACATGCTTTTTCATTACAAATGACTCCAGAGTAGGTTAAAAGATGTTTTTAATTTAGCATGGGATTACTTTTTTAATTGTCTGTTGCCTGACAAAATGCCAGCTTAAATTTCTTATGCTATAATTTCACACGCGCCCTGCTGCAATTTCTGTAAGCGCAACGAAACCCCTTATGAACAGGATGCTTCATGGAAAAAGTACAACTTCGCACCTACGTTTTTATTGACCAAATGCAACCCCAGTTTGCCGCCTACTCTGCCAGTGTGGCTCAGGGGTATTTGCCCGTGCAAGGCCAAACGGCGCTATATGTAGAAATTGCACCGGGAATGGCAATTAACCGCCTCATGGATATCGCCTTAAAATCCACCAACGTCACCCCTGCAGAACAAATTGTAGAGCGCCGCTACGGCATGCTAGAGCTTCACTCTGACTCTCAGGCTGATGTCAGAGAAGCGGGGGCCGCCATTTTAAAAGAAATTGGCGCCACGGAGCAAGATCGTATTAAACCCAAAGTGGTGTCTCATCAGATTATTCGTAAAGTAGACCCCCACCAGGCCATGCTGATTAACCGTTACGGTCGCAAAGGCATGATGCTTTTGGCGGAACAAAGCCTGTTTATTATGGAAACTTACCCTGCCGGTTACGCCACCATTGCTGCCAATGAGGCCGAAAAAGCCGCAGATATTAACGTGATTAATATTTTTGCGGCAGGGGCCTTTGGCCGGGTGTATTTGGCCGGAGAAGAGAAAGACATTGTGGTGGCTGCTGAAGCCGCCCTTGCTGCCATTGAAGATATTGACGGACGAATAGAGGAGTAATTGAAAATGACTGAAGCCTTAGGCATGATTGAAACCCGTTCTTTTGCCGCATCTGTAGAAGCTGCAGACGCCATGGTAAAAGCTGCAAAAGTTGAATTGGTAACCTACGAAAAAACCGGCGGCGGCTATGTTACCGTCGTGGTTCGTGGTGATGTAGCAGCCTGTAAAGCAGCCACCGAAGCTGGCGCTCGCGCTGCTGAAAAAATCGGTGAAATGGTCGCTGTACACGTGATTCCTCGCCCACACTCTAATGTGGAAAGCATCCTTCCTTTGGGACGTCAGAACAGTAATGACGGCGCTGACGGCCGCAAGAGCGAGAAGTAATGCTTCTGGGTAAGGTGATCGGCACCGTTGTTTCGAGCCAAAAAGATCCCCAGCTGGAAGGCCTGGTTTTTCAGGTCTTACAGGTTTTAGATATGAACGGCTTGCCCGCCAATAATTATGTGGTGGCGATTGATGCTGTGGGCGCAGGCACTGGAGAAGTCGTGATGTACGCTTCCGGATCCTCTGCCCGCCAAACCCAGATCACTCAAAATAAACCCTGTGACGCGGTAATTATGGCTATTGTGGACCATTGGAACACGGAGTCTGGAACCGTTTACGATAAGGCCAGTGATGCATGAGTATTTCTGAAGACAAAATTCGCGCGATCGTAGAGCGGGTCGTCCATCGGGTGCAGAGCACGCCCACGGCTGCCACACCCGCCTTTAGCAGTGTGCTCAACAGCGGCGATTTGGGTATTTTTGAAGATGTAGACACTGCCGTTATGGCGGCCAGCGTCGCTTTTCAGCGCTATGGTGAATACTCTTTTGATTTTAGAAAGCAAATGGTCCAGGCCATTCGCCAGGCCTGTCACCAGCATGTAGAGATGATTTCTCGCATGGCGGTAGAAGAAACGGGCCTGGGCCGGTACGAAGACAAAATTGCTAAAAACGTGCTCGCCATCGATAAAACCCCGGGCCCTGAGAGTTTAACCACCCAGGCCCGCAGCGGCGATTTGGGGCTCACCATTAATGAGCGGGCGCCCTTTGGCGTGGTGGCAAGTATTACCCCGTGCACCAACCCCACCGAAACCATTATTAACAACGCCATCGGTATTTTATCGGGCGGCAATACCGTCGTTTTTTGCCCCCACCCCAGCGCGCAGCGGGTGTCCACCTACATTATTAACGTCATTAATCAGGCCATTATGCAAGCGGGCGGCCCTCCCGATTTGGTGACCTCTTTGCGAGCTCCCAGTATTGCTCAGGCCCAACAGGTGATGGTGCACAAAGACGTGCGTTTGCTGGTGGTGACCGGTGGCCCTGCCGTGGTAAATAAAGCCATGCAAAGTGGTAAAAAAGTGATTGGTGCCGGCCCAGGTAACCCACCGGTGGTGGTCGACGAAACGGCAAATCTCGCTCAGGCGGGCCGTGACATTGTGCGGGGCGCCAGTTTAGACAATAATATTATCTGCCTTGATGAAAAAGAGCTGATTGTGGTGGAGTCCGTGGCCGAGCGGCTGAAACAAGAAATGCTCAATAACGGGGCGTACGAAGTCAAGGGCTGGCATTTAAAACAGCTTGAGAAGCTACTCCTCCAAGAAAACAAAGGCCCGCGCGTACACAGCGTAAGTAATAAAGAGTGGATTGGCAAAGATGCTCATGTGATCCTTGAGGCCATTGGCATTCAGGCCGATCCCAGCATTCGCTTGATTATTGCCGAAACCGATGAAAACCACCCCTTTGTGTGGACAGAGCTGTTGACGCCGGTACTGCCCATGGTGCGAGTCAGTAATGTGGACTACGCCATTGCCCTGGCCAAAGAAGCGGAACACGGTTTTGGCCACACAGCGGTCATGCATTCTCACAACCTCGCAAAGCTTTCAAAAATGGCGCGGGTGATCAATACCTCTATTTTTGTTAAAAATGGCCCTGCAGTGGCCGGGATTGGCTTTGGAGGCGAAGGTCACACCTCTTTTACGATTGCGAGCCCTACCGGCGATGGCGTTACCCAGGCGAGTACTTTTACCCGCGATCGGCGTTGCACCCTCGTGGACAGCTTCCGCATTGTATAGGCTGAGTCGCCAATCCCCTATGCTCTTGAATCGAGCCAGTGGCATACTGTAACTATGTCAAATAGCATGTGGGACGAAATCCGAGCCTACCCCAAGGTCTTTCCTCAACCGCTGCGCCCCCCTCATAGTATTTGGGTGATTGCGCATCGGGGTTCTTCTAAAGACGCGCCCGAAAACACATTGCCCGCCATGGAGCTTGCCATGGAGCAGGGCGCAGATATGATTGAACTGGACGTCTGCTTGTCGAAAGACGGCGTGCTCGTGGTTTTTCATGACCGTACATTGCGGCGCACCACCAACGGAACGGGCCGTGTGAATCAGAAAACCCTGGCCGAACTCAAAGCACTGGACGCCGGCTCCTGGTTCGACCCGCGTTTTGAAGGGGTTCAAATCCCCACTTTACGCGAAGTCTTAGAGCTCACTGCGGGCAAAATCATGCTCAACGTAGAAATCAAAAAAGAAGCGGTAGACTCTCACGAACAGCATTTCGAAGAGCAGCTTTTGGCCCTATTAGAAGAGTTTGACATGACGAATCACACCATGGTTTCTTCTTTTAATACGCTGACCCTGGTACGGGTCAAAGAAATAAACCCCAAAGTTTCAACGGCGCTATTGTATGGCAATACCGTGCGCACCAATCTGCGTCCCAAAATACCGATTTACGGGTATCAGGCTTATCAGCTGGTGCTGCGCACCCGCGCGGATTCTTTAAATGTACGGCGCAATCTGGTGACCCGCGGCTTCTTAAGACGCAGTCAAGAAACGGGCGTGCGGATTCATACCTTTACCGTGGATCAACCCAAGCTCATGAAGCGACTCATTCAGCGGCAGGTGAACGGCATTATTACCAATTGCCCGACGCGCCTACAAAACTGGCTTTATAAACAACAGGCCAAGGGCAAAGGGCCCCGCTTTTTCAAAAAAAAGGCCTGAGCTCGCCGCTATGCCTTTACACGCGCACCCCCTACTTCAGGCCCTGCAATGGCACGCCCAGGGGCAATATGGCAAAGCCTGGACGCTGTACGCGCGTTTAGCTTCGTCCCAACGCCAACACCCGCTGTACTGGCTCGCGCTCACCCTGTTAAGCTTACAAAAGGGCGAGCAGCACCTCACTCCTCAATACCTTCAGCACTTTCAAGACCGAGCACCTTCGACAGCCGAGCAGTGGCAATGCTGGCACCGCCTGCCGCTTGCCCTCTGGGCAGAAGGACTCGGCCACTGGCGAAAAATGGATCAGGCCTTGTTGTTGAGCATGAACGAATACCGTCCGTCTGCTGGCGTTCACCCCTACTTTGATTTTTTGCTCACCCTTTTATTATGTCCCACAGCACAGGCCACGGCCGCAGCACGGTCAATGACCAAATCACCTCCCCCCACCGAAGCCTGGGGCACTTTAGCTCAGGCCGAGGCCTGGTGCTATTTAAGGCATCAGCACATGCGTTCTCACCCCCAGGCGCTTACAGGTATGATCGCCTTACTTCAGCAAGAAATTGCGGTGCAGCTCCAGCCCGTTCCCAGAGCCAACGCTCTGGACTTACTGGCCCGTTTGTCGCTGATACAGGGCGATCTGTCCACGGCCCAGGGCGCTTTTGCCGAAGCCGTCAACGGCGACCCCACTCCTCTACGCCAGCTCCAGCAGGCGCTTTGTCATTTGCCTTTACAGGGAAACGCCACCACGGAGCAATGGCAAGAGCTCAAAGCGCAGCTGCAGCGTTTCACAGAGCGAAATGCCCCGATTCCCATTACCCATGTCGTTACCGAAGCCCGCAACGGCTTGTTTACACTGTTTGACTGGAACTACGCCCACGCTCAGGACGCTCAGTTACGACAGTTACACGGTCAATGTTTTGCGGGGGTGGCTTCTCTGAACCCTTCTCTGGCGCTTTCCAGGCCTGAGAAGCAGCCCTCGGGGGGGCTGGGCATTGTGGTGACTCCCGGACAGGAGGGCATGTTCTACTTCTCTCATCAGACCCTTCTGGCACCTCTCTCTCATGAAATAAGCGTTCATTTATTGGTGTTTGCCCCCCATGCCGTCTGGGACGATCTCCAACGACAGGCTCCCCGCTTACAGATCCATTATTTATCGGGCGAGTTTGGCAATAGTTATGCGGGTGCGGGCTTTATTAAACAGTGGGAAGCGGTGCGTCAATGGGGGCTTCAGTGGGTCTATTACTGGGAGGTAGGCACCGATACCCTTAGCTTTTTAATTCCTTACTTTCGTTTGGCACCGGTACAGTTTACCGCCTGGGGTTCAGTGAGCTCTACCGGGCACCCCGCCATAGACGCTTTTTTAACCACGGCTTTATTGAGTCCCCCAGGCCCGGATACCGATGCCCTTTTTAACGAGCGCTGCGTGTATTTCCCCCAATTACCGGTGGGATTTTTTCCTGACATGTTATTAAGCCCGCCCCAACGCCTTGAAGGACTTGATGAAAAGCCCCCGAATCACTGTCGTATCGGCTGCCTACACACGCCCCGTAAAAATAGCCCTGAATTTCTGGCTGCCCTGCAAGCTATTTTAAGTCTCCACCGGCAAAACCACCCGCACATTACCGTTGAAGTGGTCATGATTGAAAGCCCCAACCGCCTGTGGCAGCAAGCCTTTGCTCTTGCGGTAACAGAGGCTCTGGGAGCAGAAGCCGCTGCAGTGACCTGGCTCCCCCGGCAAACACCAGACGCTTTTATAGAGCAGCTACAGCGCATGGACTTTCTGCTTGACGCCTTCCCCTTCGGAGGGGGTAAGTTAGCCTATGACAGCCTACTCTGTGGGGTTCCGCTGGTGAGTTTAAAAGGAACTCAGCTGCGGGGTCGTATTCCCTTTGCCTCTTACACCGAGCTGCAAATATATGACGTCGATTTTACGGCCCCTACCGATGTGGAGTCCTATATTTCACAGGCCTGTGATCTGATACATCAACCGGCTTTGCGTTCAGATATTTGCCAACGTATTTTAAAGGGGCGCGAACGCCTGGTGCACCGTCCACTCACCGAGGATTTTTTGAACGCTCTGCAAACCATGCTGAGGCTTAAATCCGCTTCCTAAAACAGCGAATATGCGACCTATCTAGAAGGCAAAGGCCCTCTGCCCCTGTTAAACTGAACGCAGAAAGGCTTGGCTATGTCTGTATCTCCTGCTCCAAAAATTGTGTCGCCCCTTGACGCGACGCCGGCACCTCGCGCACCCAAAGCGGAATCTTATCTGGTGGAGGTGTTTTCTGCCATTCAGGGCGAAGGTCCGATTGTGGGAACGCGCCAAATTTTCATTCGTTATCTGGGGTGCCATATTCAGTGCGCCTATTGCGATACGCCCGCCACCCATACCAAACAACGCCAGTGCCGCGTGGAACGCACACCGGGCCTGCGAGATTTTGAGCCCATGGCCAATCCCGTGGCCCATACCGATCTTATAGATGCTCTCGATCAATTAGAGCACTTTGACGGACTCCACGACAGCATTTCAATTACCGGGGGTGAGCCTTTACAGCATTTGCGCTCGCTCCAGGGGCTCATTCCTTTACTCAAGCCCCGCTTCTCGCTGTATTTAGAAACCGACGGCATTCTCTATGATGCCCTGGCGGTGGTGGCCGATGAATTTGACTGGATCGGCATGGATATGAAAATCCCCAGCGCCACCGGGCTCCAGCCCTACTGGGAAGAACACCAAAAGTTTTTGGCCATTGCGGCCCGCAGCCAAGCGCAGGTCTTTGTTAAGCTGGTGGTCAGCCAGAAAACGCCCGATAGCGAAATCCAGCAAGCCATCGACATTATTGCCGCTGAAGACCCTTCGCTCTTGCTGGTGATCCAGCCTGTGACGCCTTACGGCATTGTACGCCACCCGCCCACGCCGGAGCAGATTCTGCGCTGGCAAGGGCTGGCCAAGCAGTCACTCAAAAACGTGCGCGTAATCCCCCAGACCCATAAAATCATGGGGCAGATTTAAAAACCGATACGACTTCCCGAAATGTACAAGGTATACTGCATACAAATATATACGTAAACCTTAATGCATGAAGGATAAGCCCATCCATGGATCACAGTACCCACAACAAAATTGTCTCTTTTATTTGGTCAATCGCCGATGACTGCCTGCGGGATGTCTTTGTGCGGGGCAAGTACCGCGATGTGATTCTGCCGATGTTTGTGCTCCGCCGCCTCGATGTCTTGTTAGAACCCACCAAAGCCGAAGTCTTAGAAGAAGTGCGCTTTCAACGGGTTGAGGCCGGCTTTAGCGACCTGGAGTCTCAAGGGCTGTGCGATGCCTCGGGTTACGTCTTTCCAACACCTCTCAATTTACCCTTAAAGCCCTGCTCGGCAACCCCAGCCAATTAGAGGCCAACTTTAAAACTACATCGACGGCTTTAGCGCCAACGTCAAAGAAATCATTGACCATTTTGACTTGCGCAATCTGTCGCGCAAAATGGCCACTGCTGATGTGTTCACGACGTGATCGAGAGATTTGTCTCTGAAGAAATTAACCTGAGCCCCAACGAAACCCAGCCCTGACGGTCGCCCTCAGCCGGGCCTGAGCAATCTCGGCATGGTTTATGTCTTTGAAGAGCTGATTCGTCGCTACAACGAAGAAAACAACGAAGAGGCCGGAGACACTTTACCCCCCGCGAAGTTATCGAACTCATGACCCACATTATCTTTATGCCGTCAAAGACAGCTTGCCGCCGATGATTACCATCTACGATCCCGCCTGTGGCTCAGTCGGCATGCTCACCGAGGCCCAGAACTTTATCATCGACCCTGAGGGCGGCATTCAAGCCACCGCTGACACCTACCTCTACGGCAAAGAGGTCAACGGTGAAACCCGTACGCCATTTGTAAGTCAGACATGATGATCAAAGGCAATAGTCCTGAGAATATTCGCTATGGATCGACGCTCGCCAGTGACAGAATTTGCCGGTACCCGTTTTGACTTTATGCTCTCGAATCCCCCCTACGGTAAAAGCTGGAAAACCGATCAAAAGATACATCAAAGACGGCAAAGACGTGATTGATCCCCGTTTTGAGATTACCCTGAAAAACTATGACGGTAGCGAAAGCTTTGAAGCCGCCCACGCCCCGCTCTAGCGATGGGCAATTGCTCTTTTTGATGGAAATGGTCAATAAAATGAAGTCCCTCAGCGATAGTCCTAAGGGTTCACGGATTGCCTCGGTGCACAACGGCTCGTCGCTTTTTACGGGCGATGCAGGCAGCGGTGAGAGCAACATTCGCCGCCATATTATCGAGAGCGACTGGCTTGAAGCGATTATTCAATTGCCCACCAACCTCTTTTACAATACGGGTATTACCACATATATCTGGGTACTCAGCAATCACAAAGCCCCCGAGCGCAAAGGTAAAGTCCAGACTCATTGACGCCAGCGCAATGCACCGCAACTGCGCAAGAACCTGGCCAAAAGACTGTGAATTTGCCCCGAAGCATATTGAAGCCATTACCGCGCTTTACGCCCGGATGCCCCATGAAGGGGTGTCTAAAGTCTTTGAGAACAGCGACTTTGGCTATTACAAAGTGACCCGTAGAGCGGCCTTTGCGCTTAAAAGCCCAGCTCACCCCCGAGCGACTCGCATCTTTGCGCTTTGTCAGCACATTAGAACCCCTG
The DNA here is from genome assembly GCA_963797915.1 of Candidatus Sericytochromatia bacterium. GTDB lineage: Bacteria > Cyanobacteriota > Sericytochromatia > UBA7694 > UBA7694 > CAXRDE01. The sequence continues at coordinate 951 of CAWCRG010000016.1, read as the reverse complement.
ATGCGTTGGGCCTACGCCCAATATGGCGATGCTGTTTACGATGGCTTAGAGGCCCACAAACAGGCCCTTAGGACTATCGCGAACGCGAAGCTATTTCACTCAAAGCCAAAGACCTCAAACGCCTAATCGATGCTTAAACCTGGCAGCCCAACGCGAAATCTTGCGCACGGCAGAGGGCTTAATGCATGCCATGGTCAAGAAGCCTTTAGTGACTTTAACGCGTTTTCAACCGCCGTCGATGAACAGCTCAAAGCGCATGGCAAAAAGCTCTCGGCCAGTGAGAAAAAACAAATCCTTGCAGCGGTGAGTGGGCCAACGAAGCCGCCGCGCCCGTGGTTAAAAAGCAGCACAAGCCGAGTGGTGACAAACTGCACGCGCTGTTAGAACAACTGGGCACGACGGTGGCGCATTTGCCTGACTTTGGCTATTGGCCCACCGATAAAGCAGGGGTGTATCTGGAGTATGAAACCGATGCAAATCTAAGAGATACTGAAAGCATTCCCCTCAACGCCCCTATTCACGACTATTTCTTAAGCGAAGTGCGCCCCCATGTGGCCGATGCCTGGCTGAACATGGACAGCGTAAAGATCGGTTATGAAATCAGCTTTACAACATACTTTTACCCGCACACGCCGCTGCGTCCGCTGGCCGACGTCACCGCCGAGATTTTGGCCCTGGAACAAGAGACCGAGGCTTGCTCAAGACATTGTAGAGCTGAGTCAGGTTTAATGGCATTACCCTTAAATCTTGAGGCACTACTCAACGGCCAGATCGTAGAGTGGGAGAGGCTGGAGTTCAAAACTGGCTGGAATCCCGAGTCAATTGTGCACAGTATTTGCGCCTTTGCTAACGACTTACACAATTGGGGTGGCGGATATATTCTGGTGGGTATTTCAGAGCAAGCGGGTCAGCCCGTATTGCCGCCGGTGGGCTTACAGAGCAATCAGCTCG
>CAWCRG010000015.1:0-67302 GCA_963797915.1 Candidatus Sericytochromatia bacterium | reverse complement strand
AAGGCCACCCCGATAAAATCTGCGACCAGATTTCAGACGCAATTTTAGACGCGATTTTAAAAGACGATCCTCAGGCGCGGGTGGCGTGCGAGTGTCTCGCCACCACCGGTCTTGTCGTGGTCAGCGGAGAGATCACCACACAAACGTATGTGGATATTCCCCAGGTGGTCAGAGACGTTATTTTAGACATTGGTTATAACAGCTCTGAAATAGGCTTTGATGGTCAAACCTGTTCAGTAATGACCTCCATTAATCGTCAATCTCCAGATATCGCTTCTGCGGTGGATGTGGCTTTAGAAGTGCGTGGAAAAAGCGAAGCCGAGCTCGATCAGCAGTTTGACCAAATTGGTGCTGGCGATCAGGGGCTCATGTTTGGTTACGCCTGCGATGAAACCCCCGAATTAATGCCCCTGCCGATTCACCTGGCCCACCGCCTGGTGGAGCGCTTGACCCAGTTGCGTAAAGACGGAACCCTCAGCTACCTCAGACCCGATGCCAAATCTCAGGTGACGGTGCGTTACGAAAATGGCGTTCCTAAAAGCATCGATGCGGTCGTCATCTCAACCCAACACAATCCAGAAATTGATGGAGAGTCCGCTAACGATAAAGTCCTGGCACGCATTCAGCACGACGTGCAAAAGCTTGTCATCGATCCTATTTTACCCCCGGAAATGGTCACGGCTGAAACCCGTATGTATATTAATCCATCAGGGCGCTTTGTCATTGGCGGCCCCGTGGGAGACGCCGGATTAACCGGGCGTAAGATTATCGTGGACACTTACGGCGGCTACGCTCCCCACGGTGGCGGCGCTTTCTCGGGCAAAGATCCCACCAAGGTAGATCGCTCTGCTAGCTATGCAGCGCGTTACGTCGCCAAAAACATTGTGGCAGCGGGCCTGGCAACCCACTGTCAAGTGCAGCTCAGCTACGCCATTGGGGTCGCCTCTCCGGTCTCTGTGCACGTCGAAACCTTTGGCACCGGCAAAATTTCAGAGCAGGTACTGTCTGATCTGGTCAAAGAAAATTTTGATCTGCGGCCCGCAGGGATTATTCACACCCTCGACTTACGCCGTCCCATTTATCGCCAAACCGCAGCTTATGGCCACTTCGGTCGCCCCGATCTGGAATTACCCTGGGAGCGCACGGACAAAGCCGAAATACTCGCAGGTGCCTTAAAATAGAGCCGATGGCGGGTATGACGGGCAAAAACCTGAGCCAGCTTGAAGGGGTCTCACAAACCGTGTGGGTCCCCCTGCTTAGCCGTGCTCAGGCCAGTATGGCCAGCGGACGAGCGCACGCTGATCGTCGCAGCAACACCCGTTTTTATGATGCAAATGCAGAGGTTTTATCGGCACATATTAAAAAGCTCCGTCCCGATATCAAACGGGTTCCCTATCCCCTTTCTCACGCCCTTGCCGCCCGTGCCCAGCATTACGATCAGGCAGCCCTGGACTTTCTCAGGCGCCATCCCAGGGGCCAGGTCATTCAGTTGGGCTGTGGATTAGACAGTCGCTATGAACGATTGTCTCCCGCATATCGCGGAAGCAAGAGCCAGTGGTGGCATCTGGATTTACCCGAAGTGATGGATTTACGCCACCGTTACCTCCCTACAGAACAACAATTGCCTTATTCCGTTACCGACTTAGACTGGCTGCTTCACCTCGATCCAGATCAGCCGACCCTACTCCAGGCCGAGGGCTTGCTTATATACTTACCCCGTCAAGCAATTCATCGTTGTTTTGTTGCCTGGTCGCGTTACTTTTTACAGGCTGAGCTGGTGGCGGAATGCGTTCATCAAGGGTGGATTCCGCTCGTGCGTACTCCCCTGGCCCGTCGGGTGTTTCAAGTAAAAATGCAAACCCAGGACGCGATTAGCTTTCAGGGCGGTTTATGGGGAGTGCGGGAACCGGAGCAATGGGGAAATCGACTATACTACGTTAAACACTGGACCTATGAAGAAGCCTTGCTACCCATTTGGGGAGTGATAAAAAAACCGCCCCCTTCTTTATGGACCGGTCATTATCACCTGGGGGTTTTGCCATGCTAATCAAACTGTGCTACTTCGTGACCGTCTTTACCCTCGGAGGTGTCGTGTTGAGCATGGTCAGCGGACGCCCTGTGCAGGAAGCGTTTGCACAGGCTTTTCTGGGTTTTTCAATTGCACTCTTGCTCCGCCGCACCCATGAGGTAAGAACCGCCAAACAGCGCGCCGCTAAACCTCCTGACACCCCTTTATGACCGAAATTTTTGATAAATCTGGCCGTTTACTTAAACAAGAGATTTTAGTCTTTGAGATTCCTACCCTCAGCGATCGCCAGCGGGTAGACAGCTATTTAACCCAAAAAATTAAATATGCAACGCGTAACCGGGTTCAAAAAGCCATTGCCGAAGGACGGGTCAGAGTCAATGGCAAAACAGTCAAAAACTCTTATGGTTTACAGGCCGGTGATCGCCTGGAAATAAGCCTCATGCGCCCCGCGTCTACGGACATGATCGCAGAACCCATGGACTTAGACATTCATTACGAGGATGATGCGCTGATTGTGGTGTGTAAACCCCCGGGCATGGCCGTACACCCCACCTATCGGCACTGGGACGGAACCCTTGCCAATGGTCTGATCTATCACTTTCGTCAACAGCTGGGGGACATGAATGCCCCCATTAAGCCCGGACTCATTCACCGTCTAGATAAAGACACCTCTGGCTTACTCGTGATTGGTAAAACCCCTGAAGCCAAAAGACGCCTCTCTCTACAGTTTTTAAAACGCACGCCTAAAAAAATTTATCGCGCACTGGTGAAGGGTTGCCCATCAAAGCCTCAGGGACTCATCGAAACCAACCTGGCACCCTCTAGTCGGGATCGCAAATATATGGCCAACTTCACGTATCAGGGCCGGCAGGGTAAAGTGGCCCGCACCGCCTGGAAGTGCTTACAATCGTTCAAGGGTTACGCGTTGTTAGAAGTCGAACTATTTACCGGACGAACCCACCAGATTCGCACCCATCTGGCCCATATCGGTCACCCCATTCTGCACGATTGGCTCTACGGAGAACGCTTAACCGAAGCAGACCCGTTGGCCCCCTTATTATCTCGTCACGCTTTGCACGCGGCCTGTCTGGGTTTTCATCACCCCACCACGCGAGAATGGTTAAGCTTTGACGCGCCTCTACCCACAGATATGCAAAGCGCTGTGGACTTTTTAAGCTCACCCTAAAGCCCTGATTTTCCTTTGCTTTTACGTCTGTATACATTTGTATTTTATTTGCTTGTTTTTTGTATATCTTTGTATTACAATAATCACATACAAAAGTATACTTATTTATACACAAAGGATATTTGGTTATGACACAATCCGTACTTCTATCTCTCAAGAAAGAAATCCCTTTTCGCTGGAAAGTGCAGAGTGCCCGCTCCTGGGGCTGCGAATGCGTCGCTTATATTGACGCCCGTCAGGTCATGGATCTTCTTGATGAAGTCATGGGCCCTGAAAACTGGCAGGATCATTACCGCGAGGTGGCAGGTAATGTTTACTGTGACTTGTCTTTAAACGTCAACGATAAATGGATTACCAAGTCGGACTGTGGAAGCCAATCTAACTTTGAAGCCGAAAAAGGCCAGGCCAGCGACGCCTTCAAACGCGCTGCTGTCAAATGGGGCATTGGTCGTTTTTTGTACAGCATGGCGTCAGTACGCGTTAAAGCCGTAGAGAATGGCACCGACGAACGGGGTAAACCGCGCTATGCTCCTGCCGATGAACAGGGCCGCAAGGTGAGAGATCTCACCGCCTATATCAACAGCAGCCGCCAGAGTGCAGCCGCACCAGCAGAAGCAACCCCGGCACAAAAGGAGCACATCAAAAGCCTGTGCCAGACCCTTGGCTGGAGCAGCGAACAGCTCAAGTCGTATTTGAGTACCAGCCAGGCCAGTTGGAAGCACATGACGCGACTTCAGGCATCTCGCTTACTCACCGAGCTGGAAGATCAGGTCAAACACAAAAATACGCCAGCCGTTAAGACCGCAACGTATACAGCCGGTGCAGCCAAATATACCCCCAGAACCTAAACAAAACCCTGAAATAACCGGCCCTGAAGGGGGGAGCTTATGGTAAGCTAAGCGAGCAATACACGCTTACGCACTTGCTTATACTCTTGCTTCAGGAGCCTTTCATGTTTCGTCTTGACCTGGAATCTTTGGCGGTGGCGCTTAGCCTTACCTTGCTCTTCGATCTGTATATTTCCTGGCTGGTACATTTACGCTATGGTAAACAGTTTGGAATCTCTTTTATTCTAACGGGTGTTATGGCCTTTTCAATGCCCTGCTTTTTAGTGGTGGGTATTCCGGTCTATTTGATCCTGGCGGCGAAGGTATCACCGGTATTGACCCTCGTCTTACTCACCCCATTGTTTATCGCCTATTTATTGGCCGGTCTTTGGCTTAAGCGTAAAATACTCAATAAAATATTCACCAAAGCAGAAGCTAAAAAAGCCTCGGCTAAAACTGAACCTTTACGTAATTTGCCGGAGTAATATCTCGTGTTACCAAATAGTTCGCCACGGTGCCATCGGGTTGAAGTAAAACAAACTCCCCGGTATCTTCGTCCCATTTAATCAACAAAAGGGTTTGGCGGGTGACATAGTAATTAATGTCCAGATAAAAGGGAACGCGGGGGTTCTCGGCAAAAGTAATCGCTTTGAGCTTGTACTCATTGACCGAGGTAATAATGGGGGTGAAAAGCGGCGCAAAACGCTGATAATTAACGCTTAAATTATCTTCAGCACTTCGATTGGCACTAGAAGACCACTCCCCATTTGCGCTGACCTGGGTTAGGGCGCGCAATTGCGCCCATTGCGAGTTATCGAGCTGAATACCGTACTGAAGTCGTAGGGTCTCCCGCAACTCTCCGGTATCAAGACTCGGAGACTGAATCCCCCCTCTGGGCAGATTCGGATCTAGAATATCCTGTCCCCCGCCAGAAATAAGGTCTTCGTAGTTCGGCAGCCGCAAATCGGCAAGCGTGGGTTGCTCAGGACGTGGATTGGATATACACGCTCCCAAGGACAGGCTCATCAGTAAAAAACCAAAACACAAACCAGAAGAAACACGAGAATAACGCATGGTGTTAATTATAGCTAATTTTCCGGTTAACTTGTGTTCTCAGCACACTTATCTCCCGTGCTACAATTGGGGCGACCTGTGGTCCGATCTGTAGATTTGGCAACCTAAAAAGGAAAACCCCTATGAAATCCTCTGTTTCTGAACAAGCTTTCTTTCAAATCGTGGCTCCCGATTTGGCACAATTACAAGAAGTTGTTTTTAAAGAACTCGAAAACTACGATGCACAATTGGTAGCCTCTGCCACGCACCTGATGAAAGCAGGAGGAAAACGCCTGCGTCCGCTGATGGTGCTACTGGCGGCACGGGCCAGTAACCCTGATGCATCAAAAGACCTTTCTCAAAAGCACCATCTCCTGGCAATGGCCGTAGAAATCTTACATACAGCCACGCTCATTCACGATGATATCATTGACGCTTCTGATACCCGTCGGGGACTTCCCACCGTCAACCACAAATGGGGTCTACGTACCTCTGTACTCACTGGAGACTTCTTGCTCGCGCGCTCGTGCTATTACATCTCCATGATCGAAAAAGTTAACCTCAACACAATTTTTTCTCAGATGGTCATGGATATGTGCAATGGCGAGATGACCCAGCTCAATCGCCGCTACTCCACAGACTTTACCCTTGAAGACTATGTGGACCAAATCCGCAGAAAAACCGCATTACTCATGGCCGTGGGTTGTCAGGGCGCCGGGATTATTAACGATCAATCCGCAGCCGTTGAAAAAGCGCTGTATACCTATGGTCACGATGTCGGTATTGCCTTTCAAATTATGGACGATATGCTGGACTTCACCGTGAGCTCTCAGGAGTTGGGTAAATCAGCGCACAATGACCTGGTGCAGGGTCAGGTGACTTTACCCACCTTTTACGCCCTCCACAGCTCTCCCCACGCCGATGAGCTGAAGCGTATTATTGCAAGCAAAACCCAGGACAAAGCCCGCCTGGACCGTGCCTTTGAAATCGTGGCAGAAAGCGATGCCCTCCAACGTTGCGAAGATGAAGCCATGAGGTATCTCAAGCAAGCCATCACCGCCCTTGATACGCTCCCAGAAAGCAACGCGCGCAAAGCCCTGGTGGAACTCGCCCACTTTTGCGTACATCGATCGCAATAAGTCCAGAATAAGTGTGTTATCTTAAAATAGAGAAGAAAGGATTGCTGCTCCTATGATGAACACCGCACTCGATAGCTCCCGTAAAACCCTATCTGCATGGGTTTGGGAAGAGCTTGCTGATATTGAATTTGGCTCTGTTTACATCCCTTTTGGAGGAAACAGCCGGGTTGCCCAATGGTTTAAGCGCAAAGGCTACCAAACCTTTGTCACCGAAATTCTTCAAAGCCATTACTGGAAAGCTGTCGCCCTTGTACAAAACAACGATGCAATCCTAACCCCCAATCACTTCAAAATGGTCACCGGCAGCGGCGCTCTCGACAATCATGGCGATTTTGACCTCTGGCAAGATCACTACTTCACCAAAGAAGAAACCCAGTTACTGTCTCAGTGGTGGAACAATATTGAGAGTGGTGCAGACTTTCAAAACAGCCCTGAACTCAAGAGTATGGCCTATACCGCCGTCTACATGACCATGCACTATTGGCTGGGTTTTAACCAACGGGCCCTGCAACCCAAACCCATGGCCAGTAACGACGCATTGCTGCACTATATTCATCAACTCAATAATTGGGTAACCAATAACGATAAGCCCAATATGGCCTATTTTAGTGACGCTTATGACATGGCGTCCCAGTTGCCCGCTCATGTGACCTATCTCAACCCACCGGCAATGTCAGGGTTTAGAGACACGAACCTTAAAACAGAGCTAACCGAGTGCTGGACACGCCGCGTCACACAAATCAATCTGAGTGGTATTATTTCTCAGGATCACGGCCCCCGACTGGGTCAGGCCTTTGAAGATCCCAATAGCTATCTTCAAGCCCTGGGAAGCTTTATCGATCTTTGCGAAGGCTCACGGACCCTTGTTTTTCACCACAGCGACAATCTGGGCGTAGAGCTAAGTGCTGTAGAATCACTGATTGAGCAAAAACGCCAAATCTGGAAACGCAGTGTCATGGAAATTCCTTATCCTTATGCCGAAGAAACCCTAAAAGACAGAGAAACCTTGATTATTGCGGTAAGTGAATGAAGTTTAGCGGAAGATTTGCAGACTTCAGCCTGCCCGACATTCTGCGCATCTTGATTGACAGCAAAAAAACCGGTGAATTGGTCATTGAGTTTGAGGGCTTGACGAGCCGTGTCTTTGTCAATGCAGGAAAAGTCTCTCATGCTGAGACTCCTGAGCTCTCAGGGCAGGCTGCCGTCTACGAGATGTTAAATTATGGCAGCAGTGCAACCTTTGAGTTCTTAATCGACGCGGCACTTCCCCAACCCACGATTTCTAGCGATCTCGACACCCTTATTCAACAGGGAATTGTCTATATCGAAACCTGGAAAAAAATACAGCGTAAATATCCAAACCTTTCTCCCAATATCTACGTTCAAGCCACCGACTCCGCAACCCCATCAGACAATCACCCCATACTTCTTATTCTTAATAGCCTGAGTGCCCCTGTATCCCTCCACGGATTAATGGATCACATCGATCAGGACGCTCTTGTGATTGCTGAACAGCTCGTGTCCCTTGAAACAAAAGGTCTTATCCAGCTGAAGGAAGAGACCCGCACAACGCTACGGCGCTTCTTTCTAACCCTGGCCAATACCTTGCTCAATGAGTTCAACTCAATTAGCGGTTTAAAGCTTAAACAGGAGATGAATGAACGGCTTGAAAAGCTGATTGAAGAAAAAAACTGGATGATCGAGCTACAAGATGGTATCATTGTGGATGATAAATTACAAAGTTTGAGTTTGGTTGAACAAACCGAGCTTTACACCATCTGCTTGAATCATTTGTTAAAACTGATCTCACCGATCTATGGAGATTCATTTCTTCAACAGGTTATCAAGAAAGTTGAACGTGTCTTTCCAGAGACGACTCAACATTGGATAAAAGAATTAAAACTAGAACTATGACAGGTTGCAAGCTATGTTAAATCCTCAACTTAGCAGTCTCGTTATAACTCCTGAAGGCATTCAACGCATTACGGAGCTACTCAACGAACTGCAATCCGAAACCAATGCAAAGACGATTCTGCTTGTCGAAAAAAGCGGACAGCATCTTGCACTTGTGGGAGAAGAGTCTCCGCACGTAATGGCACTATCAGCCCTTGTGGTAGGTGCTTTCTCTTCTACGCGTGAAATTGCCAGACTCCTTGGCGAAGCAGAGTTCAAAACAATGTTTCAACAAGGCGATAATTTAAACATCTTTATTTCTCTGCTCGACTCTCAAGACTTAGTCACCGTTATTTTTGATGAAAAGACCACGCTGGGCATGATTAAACTCAAAACCCAACAAATGGCCAAACGCATCAGTGACGAAGTCTCCAGCATGAGTGGCGGAAATCGGAGATAAGGACAAGACAATGGCGCTAATTAACTACGCGAGTCGCGAAATTCACTGTAAACTGGTTTTTTATGGTACCGGTATGGGTGGAAAAACGACCAACCTAGAATACTTACACAAGCAGCTTAGCCCGACCATTCGGGGTGAGATGGTTTCTCTAAACACCGCAAACGAACGCACCCTGTTTTTTGACTTTCTACCGCTAGACTTAGGATCGGTTCAGGGATTTAAAACCAAATTTTCTCTGTACACGGTTCCGGGGCAAGTAGAATATAACGCAAGTCGCCGTTTGGTACTGAATGGTGCTGACGGCCTGGTGTTTGTAGCCGACTCTTCGCGAAAGAAAAAGCAAGAGAATATTGACAGCAAAGCCAACATGATTGAGAACCTGGGTTCTTACGGCATGGTGCTGGGTAAAATACCCTGGGTGATGCAATACAACAAACGAGATATTCCTGACTCTATGCCCATTGAAGAGTTAGAAAACGACCTAAACCCTGAGCGAGTGCCTCACTTTGAAGCCGTTGCTGTTAGCGGTCAGGGCGTATTTGCAACGCTAAAAGCGATTTCAAAAGCGGTTCTAAACGGACTCAGCTAGTCTTGACGCATGCTTAGAACCTGCAAAACCCCCTCTTTGTGAAGAGGGGGTTTTTCGTTAGCGTGTTAAAGAAGTAGAGAATCCGGCTCAGGTATTACTTTTCGTAGGCAACCACCAGAGAGCCACTGCCGCGGCGAAGCGCCAACAGAACAATCTCTCCCTTTTGAACTTTGGCATAAAGTGCCTGAAAGGCAGCGGCAGACTTCACCGGCTGACGATTGATCTCTGTAATCAGATCGCCGCGACGCACCCCTTTTTCAGAGGCCTGACCATTGGGGTTAAGTTGCGACACAAGAACGCCCTCAAGGCCGGGCTGAATCTGATAGCGCTGACGCAGAGCTGGTGTTAGGTCCTGCACCGCCAACTGCTCCTGAGGAATCGCTGGCGCAGGGGCATTATCCACAGCAGTCGAAGCACTCTCTGCTTCGCTCAGCGTGGGCTTAAGGGTGATTAACTTGCCATTACGCACAATAGAGAGGTCTACCTGAGCCAGAGGAGCGCTCAGCGCTATTTGATTGCGGAATTGGTTCGAATCAGAAACCCGCTTACCGTTCAGCTCTGTAATCACATCATACTTTTTAACCCCCGCTTTTTCAGCAGGAGAACCGGGCACAACACCCGAAACCAAAATACCAGCATTTGCATTTTCAAGCTTAAGGCTCTGAGCCATCGAGGCATCTAGCTCTTGAATATACACCCCAAGCTGGGCGCGACTCACCTTGCCTTTTGCAATAAGAGAATCCATCACCTGCTTCGCCATATTGCTTGGAATCGCAAAACCAATGCCCATATATCCCCGAGAACGGGTGGCGATCGCAGTGTTAATGCCCACCAATTCACCTTTAATATTGACCAGAGCCCCTCCGCTATTTCCCGGATTGATCGCTGCGTCGGTTTGAATAAAGTCTTCAAAGTCAGCCACACCGACATTGGCACGGCCTTTGGCAGAAATAATGCCTGCGGTCACCGTGGAGTCCAACCCAAAGGGGTTACCGATAGCAAGCACCCACTCTCCCACATCCAGCGCACTCGAATCACCAATCGTGGCTTGCTTCAGGTTTTTGGCATTCAGCAGTTGAATGACAGCAAGGTCGGAACGGGGATCGGTCCCTAAAACCCGCGCCTTAAAAACACGGCGATCGGTAAGGGTTACTTTAATTTCATCGGCATCCTCGACCACGTGATTATTGGTGAGAACATACCCTTTCTCGGCGTCTACAACAACGCCTGAACCCACACCCTGCTGACGATTCTCGGGTTGGGGTTGTCCGGGCATCTCTCCCTGAGGAAAAGGCGTTCCAAAAAAGTCAAAGAACTCTTCAGGTGTGCCCTGAGGATCTAACTTATGCGGAGAAGACTTGACGCGCTTGGTCATGGCAATACTGACCACCGCAGGCGTCACCCGTTCAGAAATCTCAATAAAGTCTTCATTGAGCTGACTCAGGGTTTTTACCGAATTATTTTGTGCGTTAACGGATTGAGGGTGGCTCCATTCGGTCAGGGCCATGCCGCTGGCAAAGCTCAGGGTAATAGCTAAAGGAAGAACCAGAGAACGACGTAATTTATTAGGCATAAATTCCTCTTTGTTTTTTCATATCTTAACATGAGGAATAGAGTCCCGTGCGAGTATATCGCTTATGAAGAGGGGCTCGAAAAGCTTTCTTCGGCGGCCAACGCCTCTAGCTCTTCAGGGGTCAGCTTGTGCACCAGCACCCGTAAAATACGAATACCGTCTACAGCTTCGACTTCTAAACGAACGTTTTGTAGCATGATCACCTCACCAGGACCCGGTGCTTCTCCGAGGGTGCTAAACACCAGCCCCCCCACGGACTGACTATTGGGAAGATCTAAATCAAGTAGATTATTGATTTCTGTAACACTGACCTTGGCATCAACCCGCAAGCTGTACATATCTAGCTTTTCAATGGGTGACTCTTCGTCGTGGTCAAACTCATCATGGAGCTCACCCACGATTTCTTCTAAGAGGTCTTCCATGGTGATTAAGCCGACAGTGCCGCCGTATTCATCAGTGACAATGAACATGGGGGTGCGCAAGCTCTGCATTTCTTTGAGCACTTCGTTAATGGGCTGATATTCATGAATATGGTGGGCTTTACGCACATATCCCATGACGGTATTCTGTCGCTGATCGGGGTGTTTTTGATAGACCGACAGTAAGTCTTTAATATAAACAATGCCCAGGATATTGTCATGATTATCGCGGTACACGGGCAAACGAGAATAGCCCTCAGGCTCTGCCATAATAATCAGGGCCTCTTCAAGGGTTACGGTATCTTCGAGGCACATCATGTCCACCCGAGGGGTCAACACCGCACTGGCAGGGGTATCGTCAAAATTGAGGGCGTGTTGCACCAGTTCTGTTTCATCTTTTTCAAGTAAACCGGTGGTTCCCCCCATATTGACCATATGAAGAATTTCGTCTTCAGTGAAGTCAGGCAGCAGTTGTCCCAGCTGAGCCCCCACGCTTTCGAGCAGTGGGCGGGTAACAAAACCCAGTATTCTCACCGGCAGGCTAAACACCATCAATAACAGTTTTAGCAACGGTAACCAGGCATAAGCGAAACTTTCGCCATAACGGGACGCAATATTTTTGGGAATAATCTCGCCAAGAATCAGCAGGGCCGGTGTCAGAGCAAAGATAGCCGCCGCCACATGCCACCAGGTCCAGGACTCAAGGGCATGAAAGATAAGATAGGCGCTGAGGAAAAGCACCGTAACATCTGCAAGCCAATCGGAAACCATTAAGGTCAACAGCGTATGGTGAGGGTTTTGAATAAGAGAAAGCAAATAGGCTGACTTTTGATCGCCTTCTTCAGCCCGTTTTTCAAGACGCATGCTTGAAAGATTAGAAAGCGAAGCTTCATAGGCTGAAATCAGACCAGAAAATGCAAGTGAGACAACTAGAACAATAATCACAGAGCCAAATTGGCTACTACTGTCGGGCTCCAAATTAAGTCGTTTTCTCCTGAATTTTCATATGGCTCACCTGACTATAGCATATTTACGAAACGAGCTCAAGGCAGCCCCTTCACAATCATCTCACAATATCCGCTCAGCACACCAAACACAGGCCAAAATCAACGCGGCATAAGCCATGGTGGGCTTTAAAATCGCACTCAGACGTTCTTGCTTACGCAAGAGCATTAAAAACCCCCAGAATGCGCTGGCCAAAACCAATTGCCCCGCTTCAATGCCCACGTTAAAGCTAACCAGGGCGAGCGCCCGCTGCCCGGCCGGAAGCGTCATTTCTTTCAGAATACTGGCAAAACCCAACCCGTGAATTAAGCCAAAAGCAAAGACCACCCCGGCAGAGGCTTCTCGCTTTTTCCAAATGACGTCAACAATCAACACGTAGACAATCGAAGCCGCAATCAGGCTTTCAATCAAGCGAGACGGCGCGTAAACCCATCCGAGGACCGCCAGAGAAAGCGTGAGAGAGTGGGCCAGGGTAAAGGTGGTAATAATCTTAGCCAGGTAACGAAAGCGTTCTCCAACGAGCAGTAGTGCAAACAAAAAGAGCAGGTGATCATAACCCGTCAGAATATGTTCCAGACCCAACACCATAAACTTCTGTACCTGTTGCCAGCGGCTTTGTGCTTGCAGAGTAACGCGCGGAGACGCTGGCTTGAGCACCCAGGAAGAAACCTTGCCCGCTTGCTGCACAGACACAAGACAATGGGCATTGACTGCTGCGGGATCAAAAAGCGTATAGCTCAAGGCGACAGAATCTGTTTTGTCTGTCCATTGCCATTGCAACGCAAAAAGCGAAAATCCTTCTTGAGACACGTCATCAAGCATTTTCGCTGTTAAACGGGGTGTTTCGTCGTTTCTGGAGAGGGTAATATTCTGGCGTAAAAGGTCTTCGATGGCTTCTTGATGGGCCTCAAACTCCGTGGCTTCAAGGCGACCATTTTGATTGACGTCAGCAAAGTCAAAGAAAGGAGTCGCGACGGTCAATTCAGCCTCAGCAGACTGTTCCTGCAGCGTAAGTTCTAGCGCCGCCATATCTGCCCAGTGGGCAAACACAGGCGTTGTCAGCAGCAGCCATAGCACAGAAAAAGTCAGCAAAAAACGATAATACACAAGACGTCACTCTACCTTTATGATTTTTTGATTTACTTTTTAACTTTACTCTGGTAAAGTATATTAGTCAACGTTTTAAAATAAGCGTAATGACGTTAACAAAGAAAGGCTTGTTTTCTTTTATGAAAAAAATATTATCCCTGGTCAGCGTTTTTGCCGCAACGGCAGGCTTTATGCTCGGCAGTGGCCTTGCCACCGCGTCCGATCACGATGACATTACTCCTCCCGGAACTCAAACGACCGCACCTAATTTAACAGACTTGTACGTCTTTAGAAAAGGTGAAGAGCAGGGTACGGCAACAACAGGCGACCCAAACACCCTCGTTTTTATTATGAATAGCTACGATCGCTTACCCGCACGGCAAGAAGCATTTTTTAATACCAGTGCCCGTTACGAGTTTCACCTGAGTCGTATTGAAGGTTCAACTCCCAGCACAACAACCCCCACCGCAGCCGATGATGCAGTCCTTCGATTTAAGTTTAGTAACCCCAATAGCAACGGGCAACAAAGAATGACCCTCACCTATATTGCTGACGGTGAAGAAACCGTGGTCAGAGACACCCTGACAGACGGCGATATTTTAACCACTCCACTCTTAGATAAAGGCACAGGCTCCACCGGGACTATCGCCAACGACGTGGATATCAACGGTCAAACCGTCAAAGTGTTTGCGGGCCTACGCCAGGATCCCTTTTACTTTGATGTAGACAAGTTCTTTGCCTTACGTGCAGATATTGCCAACGGAGATGATGCGATTACCGACATCTTCGGCACTGACGAAACAGCAGTGGATTTCACCCGTGGCTTTAACGTTTTGTCGGTGGTGGTCGAAGTGCCCCGCGCCCTCCTGCAAGGTAACGGCTCTGCCACTACCTTTGACGTATGGGAAACCATCTCCATCCCCGAATAAATCTCTGAAAGGATTTTGATTATGAAAAAGTATATTTTTGCGCTTTCCTTTATAGCCACCAGCCTAAGTGCCTGTGCTCCGCAGCCCGTTAATGATCCCACCCTTCCCCAGGCTTCGGCCACTCCAACAGCGATGGCCACCACCATGCCCACAGCAATGCCGAGCAGCATGCCTTCTTCAGCAGCCAGTGCAGCGCCCTCAGCCCAGCCTTCGACGGCTCCGTCACAGCCCGCGAGTACGGCAGCACCCACGGCGACGCCCATGATGACCGCAACGCCGATGGCCACGTCAACACCTGAAGCGATGCCCACCTTAAACCCCAGTGTTCCCAGCCCACTGAACTTAAGAGTCACGGATCGTACAGGCAGCAATATTTTTGTCAGCTGGACGGCTCCCAGCACCAGCAGCACCGCCACTTACAACCTCTACCGTAATGGTGAGCGCGTCGGCACGAACGTTGACAGAGAGGTTTACACCTTTGCTGACCTGAGCCCCAATACATCCTATACATTGGCGATTGAAACCGTTACCGATCAGGGACTGAGCAGTCGCGTAATGATCAGCAGCTCTACCAGTGGTGTGAATTCCGGTGGTGGCGGCGGCGGTGGAGTTACCATTCAAAACTTCACCCAGGTTGAGCGTTTAGCCCGCCCCGCTATCAATGAGGGCTTGATTCGTCAAGATACGGATGAACGCGCGCAATTGCTTATAACCTGGAACAGTGTTCCACCTTCTGTGGATTTAGCAGATGTTCAAGCCGCTGCCGATATTCGTACCGAAGCAGTCACCGTACTCGGCGCCATTCAAAGTCAAGTTCAGGCTGCTTTAATGTATCAACAGGCAAAGGATGATAACGGCGGAGTGGATGCTCCCGGTAAGCCCGTGAGAGACCAAGCAGCCCAAAACACCCGTGTCGGTCAAATTGCAGGCGTTTTCTTACCCGACGTCATGCGCATTGATACGACCGGAGCCAGTGGTTATGCCGCAGGCATTACTGACTTAGCTGCCCCCCGCCCCTTCCGAGGCCGCCGCATTGATGAGGATGTTATCGACATCACCCTCGCCGTGCTGGTGCCTGGCGGAGCACTAGATCCTCTGGATGCCGGTCAACCGTTTATTGATCGTGTAGAAACGGATAACGTGGAGTATGATGATCTGGATGACAACATGATGCGTATTCACGATCCACTGCCTAGCACATTCCCTTATCTGGCTGCGCCTAATTAAGGTAACCTAACCCCTCGTTTTGCGGGCAGGTCTAGAGAATTTAGACCTGCCCGCACATAGGAACCCCATGAAATCATCTAAACGCTCACTTCTCTTATCTGCCATCGCTGCACTCACCCTGAGTGCTACAGGGGCCTATTTTTTGTCTCCAGGTTTTTTAAAAGCCACCGACTCCAATGCGGTAACCCCCGAAATGACGGAGCGTACGTCTACGTCCACAGAACTCAGCGCAGAAACCGTTCTCCCCTATACCCTGATCTTACCCGACCACGAAAAACAAAAAGCCGACCGAGAGCGCAACCTGGCCTTTTACCAAAAGCGCACAAAGCAAGCCCCCAAGAGCTTTATGGACCAAAACCTATTGGCCAATGCTTACGTCGCTCAGGCCAAAATCACCCACGATACCAGCTGGTATTTATTGGCTCAAAAGACGGCAGAACGCTCTTTAAGTCTTCAACCCCTTAATCCCGGTGCCTGGCAGGTTTTGTTTTCGATTGCCCAGGCAAAACATGATTTTGTGGCCGCAGAAGTACTGCACGCAAAAATCACGAAGACCAGTACAGGCCCCAATAGCAATATTTTAGCCAATCATATTAGCCAACGCATGGCCCAGAATAAGCTGCTGGAAGCCAAAGAGGCTGCTGAGCAATGGGTGCAAAAAGAGCCGCTGCTCTCTGCCCTGACCCAACTGGCCCTCGTAGAAGAAGCCCAGGGACAATACGATCAGGCCCTTGCTCATTTGTATAAAGGCATCAGCCGTGAACAAACCGGTGACACCCTTCACTCCTCTCAGGCCCGTGCCTGGGCCGGGCGTATTTTGGCCAAACAGGGCAACTTTGAGCTTGCCCAACGCTTTTATACCGAGGCCCTGCGCATCGATGCACAAAACCTGCTGGCCTATGAACTACTGGGTGACCTGGCGCTCAAAAACAAACAACACAGCGAAGCGCTACAAGCCTACACCGCCGCTTACGCTATCGAGGCTGCGCCTGTTTTTTTGATTAAGCAGGCCCAGGTACACACTGCTCTGGAACAAGAGAAACAAGCAAAAGCCTTAAAAAGCGAAGCCGAAATCGCCCTGCGCCGTGAACTCCAGGGCAATAACTTTGGCCACCGCCGTGAGCTCGCCCTGCTTCTGCTCGACAAAAGCACGCCTGAAGCCGATGCCGAAGCCAAAACCCTGATGGAGCAGGAATATGCCATGCGGCAAGACCCCAAAACCGTATATATGCTCGCTCGTAGCCTCAGCGCCAACGACCAATGGACAAAAGCCCAGCAAGTTCTTCAAAAAGCCCTTGATCAGGGCGCTGTAGACGGTTTGCTCATGCAGGAAGCCGCGCGCACAGAAGCCCATTTGGGAGACGCGCAAAAGGCAGACGCTTATACAAAGGCCGCCGAGCGTTACGATCGCAGTCTGGGTTAGTCGTGCTCGTTTAGTCCTGCTGGGTTAAGGCATTACTTCATGGTATGATGAACCCCAAAAATAGGATGCGTTGCCATGAGCCAAACCACTGACACCACCGATTTTATTGCCACTTACAATAACGCATTGTCGGCAGAACAATGTAAACAATGGATCAAAAAGTTTGAGCGCAGTCGCGAAAAAGCACCGGGAATGACGGGCAACGGCGTTAATTTACAGGCCAAAAATAGCCAGGATATTACGATCTCTAAAGCCCCCGACTGGCAAACAGAAAACGCAGAGATCGAAGCGGTCACCTACCGGCATTTAGTAAACTATATGCGCGCCTGTCCTCACCTACTCACGGGCGCTGTCAGCATGTTTATTCCCGATCCACAAACCGGCCAGCAAATGCCCATTACGCCAGAAATTCTCGCCATGCTAGACGATCCCACAGTGCTTAAGCTCATCAAGCAAATTTACACCCTGGGCACCATCAATTTGCAAAAGTATGATCGCAAGGTCGGGGGATATCATCACTTTCACTCCGAAAACTACCCCGCCCCCAATGACAGCAGTCAGAGTAGCCTGCACCGTGTCTTGTTGTTTATGTATTATCTCAATGATGTGCGCGAAGGCGGCGAAACCGAGTTTTATTATCAGCAGCGTAAGCTCAGTCCTAAAAAAGGACAGCTGGTGTTTGCGCCCAGCGGGTTTACCCACACCCATAAAGGACACGTACCCACCTCCAATGACAAATATATTTTGACATCCTGGGTGCTGTTTAAACCGGCCCAGGTGATTTATGGCCAAAACTAAGGTCACCCTCAGCGCTCTGTGGATCTACCCTCTAAAATCAGCCCGTGGTATTGAGGTTTCTCAGGCAGAGCTAACCCCCATGGGTCTCAAACACGATCGCCGCTGGATGCTTATCAACAGCGACGGTCGATTTTTAACTCAACGGGAACTGCCTGCCATGGCCCAGCTCAGTGTAGAAATCACGGCCCAGGGATTAAAGTGCAGCTTTCAAGAACATCAATGCGATATTCCCTTTTTACACCAGGAGCCCTCCACACGCCTTGTCAAAATTTGGCGTTCAGAAGTCCCGGCCTGGGTGTACCCGGAGCCCATTAATCAGTGGTTTTCTGAACGACTCAAAACGCCCTGTACGCTGGTCTATATGCCCGAGAGTACTTTTCGTGACACCAACCCCCTTTATGCACCGGGCAAACAGGTCAGCTTCGCCGATGGTTATCCGTATTTACTGGCCAATACAGCGTCTTTAGCACGCCTCAATCAACGGCTGCATGCGGCCGGTCAGCCTCCGGTAAGCATGGCGCATTTTCGCCCCAATTTAGTGCTCAAAGGAGATCTACCCAACGGTGAGTATCACTGGCGGTCGCTTCATCTTGAGTCCTTCGTTTTTGAAGTGGTCAAACCCTGCGAGCGCTGTGTTATTGTAAATACGGACCCCCTGAGCGGCGAACGCAATCTGGAGCCGTTGCGCACCATGAGCCAACACAACCGCTTTCAGGATGCCATTATTTTTGGCCAAAACGCCTGCAGCCCCAACACAACAGGCACCCTTACCGTGGGATTGAAAGGATATATTCATGCGACTTAAAAAAAGCGGCTTTACAGGTTTGTTCGGGAGCCTCTGCACAGGCCTCTTCCTGATCACGGCCTGCGCCACATCGAATAGCAATAGTGCGAGTCGTCCGATGAGTCCCAATCCTTCACTGCAACGCTTAAGCACTGACGTGCTTAGCCGTTATTACCCGATGGCTCCCGGCATGCAGTGGACCTACGCCCTTGAGCAATTTCAGGACGACAAAGACAATACCCGCTTTAAAAGCATGACCATTACTGCAGAAGCCGAAACCACACCCACGGCGATTATATTGAGACGCGCCTATCCAGACAGCACGGTTCAGCCCCGCCCGTCGCTGGCCCGTCGCCTAACGGACCGCATCCTTTTAAGTCATTATGAAAATCCGCTCCTGAGTGCCGGAACCCTTTTAAGCCAGACCTTCTTCGACAACGCCGTTCAAGACACACCTTCCCCCACCACCGGTTTTATTACTGCCCTGCAAGCCCCCCTGAGCGTTGGCCAAAGCTGGCCAGGACGCGCGTTTAAAGGCGGCACCGAAACGATTTTGGTGGCGGGCATTGAAACGCTCAGTCTGCCCGCCGGAAATTTTGAGGCCCTGCGCATTGAGCACCACCTCAACTACGATAATGGACAAAAAGACGTTTTACGCTATTGGTACGCCCCTGAAGTGGGGCTGGTAAAAATGTATGAGGAAATTAGTTTCTATACGAATCGCTGGATTAAATTTAAATCGACGGGCGTGCTTCAGCGTTTTCAAAAGCCCTGAGCCAACGCCATAAGCTATAACGATATAAGCTATACTGGGGGGGCTACTTTAAGCCCAATAAAGGATTTCGTTTCATGCCCCAAGAAAATACGCCCCGTAAAATTATGTTTAGTGGTATTCAGCCCAGTGGTGAGCTTCACATCGGTAATTACTTAGGAGCAATTCAAAACTGGGTCAAATATATGGACACCTACGACTGTATTTACAGCATCGTAGACTACCATGCGCTAACCGTCCCCTACGACACCCAGCTCATGCCCACCCGCATTCAAGAACTGGCCATGATGCTTTTGGCCTGTGGTCTCACCCCTGAGCGCTGTACGCTCTTCCGCCAATCCGATGTCTTAGAGCACACCGCCCTGTCATGGATTCTCTCTTGTGTCACCACCGTAAACTATTTAGAACGCATGATTCAGTTCAAAGAAAAATCAGAGCAGCACGGCTCTCCCAATATTGGTTTGTTTTCTTACCCCATTTTGCAGTCGGCAGATATTTTGCTCTATAAAGCCCAGGCCGTGCCCGTGGGCGAAGACCAACTGCAGCATTTAGAGCTCAGTCGAGACGTGGCGCGTAAGTTTAATCTGCGCGTTGAGCAAAACTACTTTCCTGAGCCCGAACCCGTCTTAAGCCCTGCTCGCCGCATTCTCGGTTTAGATGGCGATAGCAAAATGAGCAAATCAAAAAACAACACCATTGCCCTCGCCGACAGCAAAGAAACCATTGCACAAAAAATGCAGCGGGCCAAAACAGATGAACGGCGTCAGCGGCTTTCTGATCCCGGAGAGCCCGAAGACTGCAACGTGTTTACTCTACACAAATACTTTTCTACCGAGGCCGATCGCGAGCAGATTGCCCCCAAGTGCCGCAGCGCAGAAATCGGTTGTCGAGACTGCAAAGGCATTCTGGTGGACCGCATGGATGCCCATCTGGCTCCCATTCGGGAAAGCTACGCCCAGTGGAAAGAAAAACCCGCTGAAGTGGAAGAAATCTTACAGGCCGGTGCCGCCAGAGCACGCGGCATTGCCCAACAGACCCTCTCAGAAGTCCACGAGTTACTGGGGCTTCCCCACCACCGCCTGCGGTAGTCACCGCTGATCATTACCACAAAGGAATTTTTTATGGATATTGCGATTAACCTTGAGCTGGATCCCCACAACGACACCTATATTCCCGACAATCACCGCTGGGTTGCTTTTTTAGAAAGCATGGGTCAGGACATGAATTGTGAAGAAGAGGCAGAAGTCTGTTTAACCTTCACCGATGATGACACCATCCGCAATTTAAACTCCCAATACCGCGAAATCGACCGCCCCACCGACGTGCTGTCTTTTCCTCAGGATATGGAAAACAATATTTTGGGAGACATTATTGTATCGGTAGAAAAAGCCAAGGTACAAGCCGCCGAAAAAAAGCACGATCTTGAACAAGAGTTGGCCCTGTTAGTGGCCCACGGCTTTTTACATCTGCTGGGTTATGATCATGCCGAACTCGAAGAAGAAAAGCGCATGTTTAGCCTGCAAGATCGGCTATTGCAGCATTATTATAGCGATTGTTTTGGAAAGGATTTAGTATGAGTGTTGCCACACAAATAGAAAACAAAGTCCACCAGGCCCTGGCTCCTGAGGTCCTGGAAGTCACCAACGAGAGCAACCGCCACAGCGTGGCACCGGGCTCAGAAACCCACTTTAAACTGGTGGTGGTGAGCACCGCATTTGCCAATCAAAACCGCGTCCAACGCCACCGCACGGTCAATGCACTCTTAGCAGAAGAGCTCCAACACGGGGTTCATGCCCTATCGTTGAAGCTCTATACGCCCAGTGAGTGGAACGAGCGTGAAGGAAAAGTCGCCACGTCCCCTCCCTGCAGGGGAGGGTCGAAGCAGGGCTAAGCTGTCTTCTCAGGAAGCAATAGCGCCAGCGCAGGCGAAATGGTGGTAATGCAAAAGCTGAGCAGCACCCACTGTAAGGAGTACTCTGCAGCATAGGCACGTCCGACAATATCAGGAGCCAGTGACGAGACGATATACGTCACGCTAAACATCGTTCCCAGGATCATGCCCACTTTACCGGGATTCATATCGGGTTGAGACTGTAAAAGCGTAATCAGCGGTGAAACGCTTAAGAACATGCCCACCCCTGCCACAAACAAAATAAACGGCAAAATGGCAGGGTTGGTAATCAGCATCGCTACGCCAGCACTCACAGGCAGCACGATTGCTCCCAGCGCAATAAACACCTTGGTTTTATTCAGCTTTTGCAAGAGATATCCGGTCACCACCGAGCCCACAATACCGCCCATATTCATCCAGGTCATGAGTTGCATGGTTTGGATTTTTGCCAGACCCATGACGTCCTGATAATAAACCGGAAGCCAGTAGTTCATAACCAAATACAAAGCAAGCGGCCCCGTAAAAGACAAGGAAATAATCCAGGTTACCGGCAACTTCATGGTACCACCGTAAGCTTTAAGGGTTTGCCAAAAGCTCGGGCCATCTTTAACCGGTTGCTGTCCGGGCAATTGACCCAGCGCAAAGAGAAGAAACATAAACACAGCACTCAAGCCAGAGTAAGCGGCCAGCGTCAGTTTCCAGCCCATGAAAGCGGTGAGCGGCAGCGTAAGCTGCAAGGCAATAACCACGCCAACGGTAACGGCAACACCATTGAGGGCATTAATCATAGGGCGCTGCCGGGGCTCGAACACCTGCAAGGTCACAGCTCCCATGAGTGTGACCCAGATGGCGCCACCCACACCAAACAAAAAGCGCATGACCACCCAGGCGGTAAAAGAAGGTAAAAACGGGACAATCACACCCAGTACAATTAAAATAGCACCCAGACGCATGCTGCGAGTTAGTCCCCAACGGCTGGCTAAAATACCCGCTAAAATCGGAAAAATACTTTTGGCCATCGACACAATCGACACCAGCCATGAGCCGGAGGCTTTATCAAATTGAAAAGCCACCTGAAGCTCTTGTAAGATCGGCACAACACCCATCCAGCTCATGCCAAAACTCACATACATGCCAAACAAAACAGAGGCAATCAACCACTTTTTGTGGCGTTCAAAAAAGGTCGACGTAGCCGGGTCTGAAGACACAGCACCCGAGTTGACTGCGGAGGCGGCGGAATTTTGCATATAACACTCCCTTATATTCTTTGATACATTATACTCAGCTTATAAAAAAGCGTTTACAGACTGCTTACACCCTGTTCATAAAAAGGTTAAAAAGAAACAAAATAACCTTTAAGAAAAGTAAAAATCGCTGGTATTTTTGCACATTTATCTCTATACTAGAAGAAATACTGTAGAGGGTTCCTCATTTATGTCACATGTTCGCGTTTTTTCTCGTTTAGCCACCACCCTTGCCAGCGCAGGCCTTCTGGCCAGCTGTCAGGCACCACGAAGCCCTCAGAACATTCCAGGCAATCCACTACAAAGCCGGGCCGCGAACTTTCAGCGTTTTAATACCGATGACGCCACCACCCAAGGCGGTGCGGCCCGCACCGGTTTCGAAAACTTCACCGTCGTAAGCACCACCCAGGGTCAAACCTGGCCGCGAATGGAGCTCTTACGCACCAACGGCCTACCCACCGCCCGTATGCCCCAACGGGGAAGGCAGCAAGCCGCCGATGTGGTCACCTGTTTTGGTCAAGATCGCCCCCCATCCACCGATGTCTGCCTTCATGATGCCGGAGCTCCCGACAGCATGCGTCACGAAGTGCCTGTTTTACTCATTCACGGCGCCAACATGAACGCCACCAGCAACTGGGCAGCACCTCCGTTTACCCGCCAAAAAACGGGATTAATGCAGCACCTGCGCGCGCAAGGCTACCGGGTTTTTGCCGTTTCTTTTGCCGATAAGCATGACGACAATTTTGTCTGGGTGAACCAAATTCATAACGCCATCGAGCGTATTCGCCAAATCACCGGTGCCCAACAAGTCGATGCGGTCGCCCACAGCAAGGGTGGGTTTGCTTTACGCATGTACACCTCAAACATTATGGGCCCCGGCATGCAGCGGCCTTATCAAAAACATGTGCGCAAAGCCGTTTTTATTGGCACCCCTCACCGCGGCCTTGATTACACCTTCAGAAACTCCGTCGTACACTGGGCTCTATTGCCCGCAGGCGATGATCCCGTAAAGTATGCCCCCGTGGCCTGGGACAAAACCCTTCTTTTCGGCGCCTGGAAAGACACGCGAGAAGAAAGCTTTATGGGGCCTTACTTTAAAGGCCAGGCTCAAATGATAGCCCGTTGGGATAAAGAATACGCCATTAAGCCCACAAACCCCGATTGGCACACCACCTATAACGGCGGCCAGGGCTTTGTAAGCCACAGTCCGGGTATTGACGCCGTGATTCAGTCCGGTGGAGACATTGTTGGGCAACTCAAGCAGTCTCCCGTAGAAGCCGGAATACAGGTGGCCTTGCTTGCCGGAAATCGGGCCAATATGGAAGGCCTCTTAAACGAAAGCAGCGGCCCCAGTGACGGCATCGTCTTTGTCAAAAGTGCCAGTGCTGCACAAGATGTTACCGCCGGCGGGGCTCGCCTATTGGACAGTAAAGTGCTAGACTTACATCATCTGGGATTGGTGGCTGAGCCTGAAGCCCTCGCATGGATCGATGCCCAACTGAGTCGCTAAGATCTGTCGCTAAGCCCAATCTTCAAAATTTGTTGTGATTGAGGAAAGCTATGAGCCAGAAATCTGTTACCGAACATCAATCGTTAGACCTTTTTGCTGCCGCGCAGCAGTGGAGTGAACTGCCCCGTTTCTATCTTCCCCAGGAAGAAGCCAAAGACGGTACCTATCAGACGATTTACTGGAAGGACTACGCGCAAGACACTGAAAAACTCGCTGATTTTCTGACGCAAATGGTTCCTGTGGGCGGAAAAGTAGCCATGTTGGGTCAGACCAGCTACCCCTGGATCGTTGCTTACTGCGCCATTCAGACCGTTCGCGGCGTGGTGGTGCCTATTTACCCCGCCAGCAAAGGCGACCTCATCAGCTATTTTCTAGACCACTCCGAATCCAAAGCCTTATGCTGCGATCTCGCTTTCCTGGAAACCCTGCGCCCTTTAAATCTGGCGCAGCTTGAACAAGTCATTGTGCTTGACGCAAAGGCTGAACAGCTTCCCGAAGACTTTCCTCTGCCGCTCACCGCTTACGGTGACGCACTGGCACAAACCGATGCCACGGGCAAAGGCAAAGCGCGTCTGGCCGAAGCCGAAAGCAGCGACCTGGCCACGATTATTTACACCTCAGGCACCACGGGTTTACCCAAGGGTGTGATGCTAAGCCACAGTAATTTGGCCGCCAGCTCTAAAGATTGGATCCAGCTCAACGGTCCCCATATTCCAGAACAAGCCGTCGATCTCCACTGGCTTCCGCTTTCCCATGCCTTTGGCATTGGTGCCATTATGTTGGGCAATAAACTGGGTTGGCAGTCGTACTTTGCAAGCCCCAAAAACGTCATGGATAAATTTGACAGTGTCAAACCCCACACTTTTTTGTCGGTACCCGCTTACTGGGAAAAACTCTATCTCAAGGTACAAGACCATGGCGGCGATCAGGCGGCTTTTGACACCGTCACCGGCGGTCGTTTGCGCTTCGGTTTATCGGGAGGTGCTGGCCTTAAAAAAGAAATCAAGCAGGGCTTTTACGATCTGGGTCTGTTGCTCATTGAAGGCTATGGCCTGACTGAGTGTTCTCCCACCTTAACCATGAACCGCTACGACCGCTTCAACTTTGACTCGGTGGGTGTACCCTATCCCAGCGTAGAGGTCAAACTGGCAGAAGACGGCGAAATCTTAGCCAAAGGCCCCAATGTTTTTGTAGGCTATTATAAAAATGAAGAGGCAACGCGCGATACCTTTGATAACGAAGGCTGGTTTAAAACCGGAGATGTGGGTCGCTGGACAGAAGACGGCTTTTTGCAAATTATTGATCGAAAAAAAGAAATTCTCGTCACCAGTGGCGGAAAAAACATTCCCCCGCAAAACATTGAACGCTGTTTTCAAGACAACCCCTATATTCAACACCTGATTGTTTACGGGGACGGCAAAAAATACCTAACGGCCATGGCCACTTTAGAAGAAAGCGCCGTTCGTAAAACACTCCAGGACTCCGATACCCCCTGGCATACGCTGGTCAATTCAGAAGCGGTCAAAAATCTTGTAGATGCGCAGATACAGAAGGTTAACGGTGAACTGGCCTCTTTTGAAACCTTAAAAAAGGTCTGGATCAATCCCAACGTGCTAACCGTAGAAGATGACTTGCTCACCTCTTCATTAAAACCCCGCCGCAAGGCGATATACACCCGCTTTGCGGAGCCTCTTGAAGCCCTTTATCGCTAGGCAAATGGTTTTACAAGCACTGCCTTTGCCCAAAGCACCGGGGGGACTCTGTGTAGCCCCCACCGGTTACGGCAAGACAGAGCAACTCAAACACTGGCAAGGCCTACTGGACGAACAGCAGCAGCACTATCTCAAAATATCTGCTGCTGACGTCACGGTGGCAAATGCCAGGGATTATTTTAGGCAGGTGTGGCAACAACTGGCCCGGCAAGATCCTGCCCTGTCTGGTTCCCCTCCCGATCGTCACGGGCTATATAAATACCTGCTTCAGCACCCCATACAACGTTGGTGGCTTCAAGACGATTGGGAGCATTTTGCCCAGATGCCTGAAGTAGTGGCTTTTTGGCAAGACCTTTTGAACCGCCTCCCCGAAGGCCTGGCCTGTATTTTACTCTGCGAGGCCCCACCGGACTCCCTTCTCGATACCAGCCAGTTTATTGCCAACGGCGGGACTTACCACGGCATTGAGGATTTACGTTGGCATAAAGAAACGGCTCAACAATGCAAAGCCGATCAGGGGATGGCCTGGAACCCTGAACTTGACGCGTACTATGCAAGCAGCAGCGGATGGCCGCTGGCCCTTATATTAGGCGAGGAGGGAAACCCCAGCCTCGTTCGCCGACTCAAAACACGCCAGCGCACCACCTATTACTGGACACGCTCTCCCTCAGCGTTATGGCATCGCCTGCAGGTTCAAGCCTTTAAAAATGACGCGCAATATAGCCTGCGTCAGGCCATGAGCACTCAGGATCTCACCCAGCGTCGCGCCCATTTATACCGTTCTGCGGGCCTTGACGATTCTGCAGACCATCAATTGAAGGTGCTAACACTCTTAGCACACCAGTATCTTCAGGCCGGGCAATGGCAGGATTGCGACCGTATGCTCAGTCAGGCAGAGCCTTTGATTAAATCAGTAAACACCGAAGCAAACACCGAAACGCACACATTGGTGGCACCCGTCGATCAGGCCGCCTGGCTTTATCTTAAAGCCAATCGTGAGCGGCAATGCTGTCAGTACGCCAATGCCCATCAACACCTGGATCAGCTACAGACGCTGACGGGTGCCGAGGTGGTTAAATTTCATACCCGCGCGGTACAACTTCGCGGCCTCACCTATTACCAGCAGGGCCAGTATCACAAAACCAAAACCCTTTACCAACAGGCACTGGCACTGGCAACTCACGACGGCAACAGAGCCATGGAACTCGAAATTCACAGCATGCTGTATTTTCTTGATGCCTTGCAAGAGGGTGAGCCCGGCGAAAACACACCGACGCCCGAGATTGAAGCGCTGCTAAGCGACGTCAAAGCTCTCCCTTTAACCCGACAACCCCTGATTTATTTAAATCTTGTTTTTGCCCAATTGCTCGGGGAGCGCATCGATGTTCCCCTGGCCCAAACCTTATTGGATCAAGCCAAGCATATAGCAGAAACCTTAAACTGGGACTCTTTATGGCCCCTCATCTGGGATGTAGAGGCCCGTTTGTGGCGTTTTCTCAAGCGCGATGACCACGCGGCCCATCTTCACCAACAGGCCCTACAGCGATTGGAACCACAAAGCTTTGCGTTTCTATACGCCGACCTCAATCAAACCCTTACCGCCTTACGACAGCAAGACAAAACCCAGGCCTATCAGCAGCTTGAAAATATTTTAGCGCAAGCTCGCGGCCATGGTTCTCAAGGTCTGGTGAGGGAAGCAGAAGCGCTCCTGCCCAATACCTCCAACCCACCTACGCTGGCGCGTATTCAAACGCCCGCCTCCACGCAAACGGGAACCCTGCTTCGCATTCAAACCTTTGGCGAGTTCCAGGTCTACTTGAACGAAAAACCCGTCGCCCGGTGGCCCCGTAAGAAATCCCGCCATATTCTCATACAACTGCTTTTACACAGTCACAGTATGCACCGAGAGACCCTGGCCGATTGGCTGACGGCCAATGATGATCTTGAGCAGGCCTTGCGTTCACTCGACGTGCACATTCACGCCTTGCGAAAAGTCCTGGAGCCCCACCGAAAAGGCAAACAGGCCTCACAGTTTATTCACTTTCAAGACGCCTGTTATCGCTTTAATCGCCAGAGCCATTACCAATGGGACGCTGAAGACTTTAGCGCGGGTTATGACTACTGGCTTAAACACAAAACCGAACCAAGCAGCCTCCCACAGGTAGAAAACACCCTCAAACGCTATCAGGGTATTTTTTTACCCGAGCTAGACTTTGCCGACCTCTGGCAAGCCGAGCGAGAGCACTACCAACGACAGGGTCGTGAGCTAAGTCTCTGGTGTGCCCGCACCCTACAATCTCAGGGTGAGCCTGAACAAGCCCGGGCCCACTTGACCCGTTGGCTACAATGGGACCCCACCTGCGAAGCCGTGTTTGTTCAATTATTTGAACAGGCTTTAAAAGACAAAGACTTGCGTCAGCTAGAAAGCTGGGGAGAGCAAATGGAACAGACGTTTATTGATGCAGGTGAGTTTATTCCGAGCACATTAAAACAGGTGTATCAATCTGTGTATCAAACCCTGAGTTAAAACCTGAATTAAGAATCCCTTTCTAGACGAGAGAAATAAGTCGTGCTATGATCGGGCCATTCCATAAGCGGAGTATTTAACAGTGCAAGCATTCTCTTTTCGTATTCTTGGGGTGGGTTTATGTGTTCTAAGTCTCTCTATAACAAGTGTTAAAGCTGCTCCCCAGAGCTGCGCTGAAGGAGATCAGTTACTGGGTAAGGCCAAGTATAGTCAGGCTGTCAAAGCTTATAATACTTGCCTCACCCAGGCTCCTGACCATATCAACGCGTATTTTAATCGAGCGGGCGCCTATACCGGGCTAAAACAGTACACCCAGGCAATAGCCGATTATGACAAGGTGCTTGAACGCTTACCCCTGGATAGCGAAGCCTATTACAATAGAGGTAGCCTCTATCGCTTACTTAAAAACAAAACCCAGAGTATCGAAGATTTTCGCATCGCCACAGAGCTCAATCCTGAAAGTAAAAAATATCAAGAAGCCCTGATCGCGGCCTATGTGTCTGCTCAAGAAAAACAAAAAGCCTTAGATCATTTAAGTACATTGATAGAAAAAGAAGCCCGGGTCGAGTGGTATGTGCAACGCGGAGCACTGTATAAAGATATGGGAAGCTTTTCAAAAGCGCTCCATGATTTTGGTAAGGCCTTAAACAAAGATGCCACATACACAGAAGCCTGGTTTCAAAGAGGCCTCACCTATTTCAAAAGTAAACAATACCCCCAGGCGATCTATGACTTGAGTCAGGCCATTAAAAGCAATCCTAAAATGCCGCTCGCTTATTATAATCGGGGCCTGGCCTATCAAAACCAGAACAAATGTGCCCTGGCTCAACAAGACTTTCGCCGTGCTTGCCAACTGGGCGATAAAGTCGCCTGTCAGCACAAGTGTCAGCCCTGATGGAAAACAATAAAGCGCTCAAACACAGCCTTGAAGAAGCACAGCGCCTACACAATACCGGGGATCTTGTGGGCGCACTGCGGTTGTATCGCAAAGCACAAAAATGGGTAAGCGATGATGACACCAGAGATGAAGTCCAACAATATATTGATGAACTTCATGATATGGTGGCCTTTGTGCAAGAGAGCGAAGGCAATCAAGATAAACCCTGGTGGGAACCTCTGGTAGATCGTTTTAAAGAAAATAAGGTGCCTATCATTGTCAGCAGTATTATCGTCATCATCATTGTCTTATTGGCATTGATCGTTCCCATCATCATAAAAGCCCAGCAAAAAAAAAGCCCCACTCAGCCCAGTCCAAGCCCCTCAGAAGTCGTCGATCGCACAGAAAAAGGAGATTCTTATCAGGTACAGGCCGAACTCAAGGGGGGCGGCGGAGGGGAAGGTAAAATCAAAAAGAGCACTTCTGTGGTGACGCTCACCATACCCGAAGTGCTTTACGAACCCTACCCCTCAAAGTACGTGGTTCAAGATAAAGCCCCCGTCTACGACAGCCCGGAGAACATCGGAAAAGCCCCCATTGGCAATGTCGCCCTTAACACCCTCGTACTTTTGGTAAATAAAACACAAAATGACCAATGGCTGCAAATTGAAACCGCCGGTGAGCAGCGCTACTGGATTTCGGCCAAAGCCCTCGCCGACGCGCGCTATAAAAGCCCCGCAGAAATTGATGCAGAAATCAAGGAAGCCCTTGGAGGAAAGTACTGGGAAATTCAGGTAGAAGGCAATGCAGCACCTTTTCAGTACTATTTATACGTGAATGCCCCCAATGCTCTGCTGGCTTATCAAAGCGCCCTTGAAGCCTACCAAAGCTATGGCGATCGCCAGATGCTCAAGGTCATGAACGCAATTTCTCATCAAAAAATTGAGGCGCTCCGCTTAGAGGAGGCCTCTCAGGCCCCGTCTGTTCAAAGCTCTGCTTTTAATGTGCAGCTGCGTGTTTATGCCCGAGATGCCCGCGGGGAAGAAAGCTTGCTCGGTGAGAAGCAATTTAACCTACAGCGTGGCAAAGACCAGCGCTACGAAGCAAAGCGCTTACTCGAAGGTTTTTAATAACTGTTTGTTAATTTTTTGTTTAAAACCGCAGGCGTTCGGGGTATATAACAGATAAGGTATGTGGGTTTTTCTGCTTACCCCCATCAACGCTTCATGATTGAGGAGAACTATTTATGAGCTTTATGTCCTTTGAATACGCCCGTCAGGCCGCCGACGCCGCCCTACAATTCCAACAAAACCAGGGCCAGAATATCAAGTCTGTCCAGGATGACGTTAAAACCGTCGGCAACGGCAATGCGCAGCGTAAAAACGAAAACATGCGCAATAAAATTGAAGCGGAATATAACGCCACCAGTGCCGAGATCAAGAAGAAAAAAGCTGAGTCCATGATGAAGCTTAAAGAAGATCGCATGAACCGCGCCAATCAGGCCGCCATGTTTGTCTTAGCCGGAACCCTTGGCGGTGGAATCGTTGATGGCATCGCCGATCTTCTAAAAGGTGATGACAGACAAATGCCTGAAGAAAGCCAAATGTCGCCAATGGACAATGCTCAAATTGATAAGTATGCGGTTTCGTTTCAGATTGCAACTAGCGGTGGAAACAGCGAAGCCGGGGCCGTCGTTTCTTATAATCCAGACCAAAAGCAGTTTTCTCTTTTAGGGGTAAACACAACAACAGGAAGAGTCGACGGATTTCAAAACGTATCTCAAACCGAAATGGCCCGCAACATTTTATCTACAAACCCCAATGAAAACCTGAAAAGCATGCTTTCAGAAGGCCCGCCACCCTCTTTTAAGCCCGGTCTCATCGACAATAAAACGGGAGAAATGAATGAAGATCTGAGAAACGAGCTCTTTGGTGAGAGTGGATTTTTTGCTCAGGGCTCACGCACGGTGACAGGTGACGCGACAGCAATGGGATCGGATGCTGGTGAAAACATGGTGGCCGGATTGTTAAGCAACCCCACGGGAATTAAACAAGCTTACAAACAAAGTGCCGAAAGTGCGT
The DNA here is from genome assembly GCA_963797915.1 of Candidatus Sericytochromatia bacterium. GTDB lineage: Bacteria > Cyanobacteriota > Sericytochromatia > UBA7694 > UBA7694 > CAXRDE01. The sequence goes on along the minus strand of CAWCRG010000015.1, from coordinate 36,265 downwards.
TAAATCTGCTTGGAAACGAAAAAATTCAACGCGGCTTGAATATCGACGATAAAACGGTGAACAATACAGAAAAGATATTCAAGGAAGCCAATGTTATTAACAAGTTTGGCGAAGGCGCCAAAAACGGTTTTCAAAAAGTTCTTTTCAAACCATTGGGCACCTCTCTCAACCAGTTCATGGCCATGAATCAGGTTGCGAAACAGTACGAAGAAGAATATCAAGATGCAAAAGTAGAGTATGAAGCAGCAAAGCGTCAAGCTGCTGCAGCCCAGAAAAAACTACAACAGATTGATGCTGTGCTAGCTGCTGGTTCCAGCGCTAGTATCTAAGATTTTTATGAGTAAGACCCTTCCATCACATAAAGGAGTTCATTTCAAATGAATATTCGCATGTATACCGCCGCTCGTGAAGCAACGACAAAAGCCAGAAACGTGGCAAGCGCAATCCAACAGGTTACCCGTCAGGTTAATGATGATAACAAAGACATCATGGACAAGGTAGATAAAAACACCCAGGTACGCTCCAAGCGCAAAGCGGAGCTAGAGCTGGCAGCTGCCCTGGGAGCCAAGAAATTAGCCGAAAAACAAGCTAAAATATCCAGCAAGCAAGCAGGGCTTGCTATGGCACAGATTATCGGATCTGTTGTCGCCTCTCAGGTGGGTAAAGGCATCAATAAAGAAGCCGAAAACAGTGAAAGAACAGACAAAAACAGAGAATATAAAGGCAAAGACCCAAATAAGGACAATACAGGAAATAAAATTCTTGAAGTGCTTAAAGAAGCGGTCGGATTTAACGCGGTACGAAAATTATTCGGTGGAAATAAACAAGAACGCGACGCTGGCAAGCTCGAAAAAGAAGATAAAAAAGAAGCCAAGCAGATTGGCAAAGAAGCCGAACAGATCGAAAAAGGCGAAACACCCGGAAGTCCTGGCGAGCTCTCTGCAAAAAACAGAGGTTTATTTAACAAAATAAAAGAAGTGGTAAAAGGGGAGATTGATAAAGGCTCAAAAGACGACAAAGCGACTTTAGGAGACAACATCAAAAAAGCCTTAGGCATAGGTGGAGAAAAAGAGGATTCCGATTTAGATCCAGAGCTTAAAAAAAAGGTTGGCGATGCTATAGACAAAGTAGTGGCTGAAGACGACAGTGATCTCAGCAATGACAAAGGCAAATTCGCGCTCACTCAAAAAATTAAAGAAGCCGTCAAAACCGTTCTCCTTGATAACCAGAAGACAGAGACACCAGCCAAAGACGAGATAACAGGTAGTGAAGGCAATAAAGAAAAAAACACCGAGACACTATCAAAATTAGACGATCCTAACCCTAACGCTAAAAAGATAGAACAAAACCCAGGCCAGCCTGACGCTGAAAAGATAGAACAAAACCCAGGCCAGCCTGACGCTGAAAAGATAGAACAAAACCCAGGCCAGCCTGACGCTGAAAAGATAGAACAAAACCCAGGCCAGCCTGACGCTGAAAAGATAGAACAAAACCCAGGCCAGCCTGACGCTGAAAAGATAGAACAAAACCCAGGCCAGCCTGACGCTGAAAAGATAGAACAAAACCCAGGCCAGCCTGACGCTGAGAAAACAGAACAAAAACCAGAGATAGCCTCTGGAACACTCACCGATACAGTTCCCGGCGACAATAACCCAAACGCTACGGTTGTTCCAAACAAGGGGCCTACAGAGCTAGATGATGCAGCAGAAGATTTAGATCAAGGTCCCTTAATTGATCCCACAAGAGGACCTGGGCGCGAGAGCATTCGTGGCTATTCCAAGTTAATGGTTGCTTTGGGCATAAAAAAAGGTGAACCCGGAGATAAACCAATCGGTATTTCAGAAGGGACAGGCATTGGCGACCTTTTGCTTACCATCGCAGCGCTTATAAAACAGTTAAATGAGTTAACCAAAAGCAAACCCTCGGAAAGCCGATTTGGAGCTTTCGCCGGTAAATTTGGTAAAACAGGTGAATTCAGTAAAGCCCTCTATTTATTAACCGAAGGAACTGATGAAGACCTAAATGTTGTCGGCAGAGCATTGCGAGACTTTGTTGGGAAACCCGCGGCTGCCGCTCTCTCTGCACCGATAAAGGCGCTTTCAGGAGCCGCAGAAAATCTACAAGATAAAATTGATGGTGACCTTGAGGGTTCTGAAAATGATGTGAGTCAAGAACTTGCCACCACGGGTAATGTCTCTTTGGGTTCGCAAGAGACGGTACGGGCTGGTTTAGAAAGCCGTGTAGCACAAAGCGGTCTTACCGGAGATGCTGCAGCAGGCAAGGTAAACGAGGGATTTAATGCGTTTCAGGCCAGTGTTTTACAAAGTAAATTAAATCTAGGAAACGTCACCATTACCGGGGGTGCAGAAGGCTCGGATAAGGTAAGCATATCCGTTGGCGGCGACGATAAGGGTGTTGGCGGAAAGACAGCAGAAATAGACAAGGGAGTACTGGCCAAAGCGCTGGCGGGTGATAAAGCCTCCCTAGATGCTATTAAAGTTGAACTTAATAAAGGTCCTACGGTTAATGTCGATGGTGAAAAAGAGATAGAACCAGAAGACATCAATACTGGAACCGAAGAAAATGGTTCCGAAAATATTGAGGGAAAACAAGGGAACAACAACGCAGAAGGGCTGTCCAAGGTAAACCCTGTAAGCCCTGAGGTAAGCCCTGAAAACCAAAAATCTTAGACGAGTTAAACACACTTGCCAAAGAAAACAATATTAAAGGTTTTGAAGGAGCCACTGTTATCGGTGGTCAGGTTGTGCTCAACGATGGACGCACAGTAACCTCTGACGGTAACAACGGGCTGAATATTAATGGCGGCGAAAAAAACGGAAGCTTTAATATTGATAATAGCGTTTTGGGCGCCCTTGCCAATCAACCTCTGGTTTCAAAAGGTGAAAAAGCCTTTTTAGAAAAAGGCATCCAGGCGGGTCTTAATTTAGCCAATCAAACAGATAAAGGCGTCACGCTGAAGTTCGATCCAAAAGCAAAGGGCACCGAGCCTGGAGCCGGTGGAGATAGAAACAACTCCGTTCAGTTAAGCTTCGCTGGTCTCGGCGAGGGTAATCAGGTCATCACACCCCAGGGTGGTAAAAATCAACTAAGTATTGATGCGATTGCAAAAGCGGCCGACGGATCTCTAAGTATTAATGATGCTGGAGATTTAAAGCCAACAGCGAAACCTGGATTCCTGGCAGGACTCGAGGCCGGTCAAAAGGGTAGAGATCTTGCTGCAAATGCTTTTCAAGCCGCTTTTGCGGGAGCCGGTGTAAAAGCAGATGCACCACGCTTAGCGCGCTCTGAAGAGCGACTCAAAGGGCCGGGTAATCTTTTTCCTGGCGCCGGTGAGCGCAGCCAAAAACTGGATGCAAACCCAACAGAGGCACTGCGAGACAATACCGTAAACGCATTAGCAAACGGCGTGAAGGCCAAAATTGCGGGACCAGATCAGGCGGGCGAGTTAAGAAAACTGGGCTTTAATGACAAGCAAATTGGTAAAATACTCCAAACCGACAATGAAGGCAACGTGACGGTCAATGATCGGCAACTTAAAAAAGCACTCGAGGGCCGGGTGCGGATTGACAGTAAAGCCGGAGAAGCTGGGAAAAACGGAGAAGCCGGTGGCTTTACTTTGACAGCAGTGGTACAGGGAGGAAAAGATGCGAGTGGCGATAATGCCCTGAGCAGCCTCGTCAATCCCGGTAGTACTGAGCCAAACAATATAGTGGGTAAAGTAGAGGTCACCGGTGAAGGTGCAAACGCAAGGGCTGCCGGCACAGGTACAGGTCAAACCGTCGATGGAAATTCGATTGGCGAAAATATAGGCAGTAAAGTAGCTGTTGAAACCGCTCGTAGACTCAGCCTCTCTTCATCGCAGGGGGGATTGGGAGTAGGTAAAATTAACTCTAAAGACCTGGTGTTCGGAGAAAATGGTGATATTACCGGTATTAACGTCGGTGGAAAAACCCTTACGGTGGACGAGTTCGCTAACGCTAAAGCGGCAGACGCACAACGCATTGCCGCTCGTCGGAATGATTTTGGTTTAGGCAAAAACGGGCCAGAAGTGGCTTTAAATGCAGAGCAAATTAAAGCGCTTCTGGTGGGTGGCGGAGACAATAAAAGTATTGCACAGCAAGTTAAAGAAGAGGGCGGAAACCAAATCGCCCTGGGTGATTTAGCGGGCGCAAGCACACAGGCACGAGCGACTTATAATGCGTTGATTTCTTCTGGTGGTTTTGACGCATCAAAAGTACAACGCACGGTGAACAAAAATGGTTCCATTTCTCTTGCTGTGGGCAATGATAACTTTACGATCAACAAAGACGGAAGCGTCTCACAAACACAGCCTGCACTTTCTCCTGGATCAGAAGGAGGCAATGCCGGTAATGGCAACACCCCAAACCAGTCCACAGCATTAGGTAACCTCGCCCAGGCGACGGGTGCCAACCTGGAGGATTTCTCTGGAAGAAAACAAAAAGTCGATGACCTTATTGCAGACTTAAATAACTCTTTTCAGGTGAATTTTGGCCTCTTTAAAATCGGTGAAAAAGTTGATAATATTAACGTCGAGTTTGATGACAACGGCGATATCAAATCGGCGGGCGTACGCTTAGATGACGGCAGCAGTCTTCAATTGGCCAAAGATCCAAATACCGGTGAACTTATCGCCTCAAACGCGAGAGATAAAAACGGCAACGCAGCGGGTCAATCTGTCTCAGGCAGCACCAACTTTTTCAATAAAGGACAAAGACAAACCGGATTTAAAAATGTTTTAGAAGGTCTTGGTGCGGAAGATATTTCAATTAAGGAGTTTGACAATAGCCAAGAAGCGCTCAAACTAAGTGACAATAACCCGTTTAATAATAACTTCACCCAAAACGGCAATATCAGCTTCAAACTTAATGGCGAAAGATTTAGAGTGGATTACGCTGTCGATAAAAACGGGGGACTGAGCCTGGATCTTGACGAATTAAATGCAAGTCAGCAAGAAGCGCTAAAAACAGCGCTCGGAAAAACCAACGGCAATCGAAATGCTCGAAAATAAATCAATAAATGATCAAAATAAAGCCATAAATACGCAAAACGATAAAATATCGGCAATCGTTGATGATGTCAATAAGGATCCCAACTTTACTAACCTATTGAGAAAAGATCCACAAGCAGCAGCAGCGGCCTTAAGCAATGCCTTAAAGGACGGCGGCATTGATGAAGAAATAGCCAATGAGCTAGGCACCACGCTTACCTCGTCTAATGTAACCATCAGCTCTGGCCAAAATCTCGCAAAAGCACTGACAGATACAGGCTTAACTCCAGAGAAGGCTGCGCAAATTCAAAAGGACCTTGACAGCAGTAACCTGGTTCGAAATAATGCTTTAGAAAACCTCGACAGCGACGACTCTAAACGCGTTATCAAAGGCGTTTTAGCCAATGCAGGTATTACAGATCAAGCTGAGGTAGAAAAGCTTACCAATGCTATTCTTGAAAAACCTGAAATCAACTTCTCAAAAGAAAAGTTAGCCGTTAACTTACTAGAGGACATAAAGGCCAACTTCAATGAAGGGAACGGTGTTCAGGACAACGTAAAACTACAGTTTGGACGACTGCTTGGGGCACAAAATCGAGGTCTTGACGCTATCCGTGATAATAACGGGAATATAGCCACGGGTAATGTTCCTGGCGTTGGAAATGCACAAAACCTGAGGACGCAGTATAACAATACTGTCGTGGCTGAACGATCCCTCACAAGTCAATTGCAAAAGTCAGGGCTTAATAACGCAAAAGTATTAACGATCGGCACACAAGCGCTAATTGGCGATCAAGAAGCCCAGCCTCTTGTGGGAACAGATGAAAAAAAGGCAGCGCTTGTCAAGAACACCCGAGCTGATATTGATGCACAGTTAAAACTGGGAACTGCTGAAGGGAACGAAAAGTGCTCAGATAATACTGGACGGGTTTTTACGCGGTGAAAAACTTGAGGCAGGTTCTATTAAGCTTTCAGATATCGCCAACTTTGACGGCGATAAGTTCACTGGATTTAAAGACAAAGGCCAATGGGGATCCAGAATCGGCTGTCGTCATTATCCTGGCTGCATCCACTCCTTGATGATCGCCTTAGCAACGTTGATGTATGAGTTATCTAGAAATTCTTCTATGGCTGCTTTTCGCCGCCTGCTTTCAGCGCACCGACAGCACGGCGTTTGAAGCTAGGACTGGTTTCGTCACTAACGTAATTTATCTTCTCTACTTCGTTAGCGCTAGGATTTGTCGTCTCTAGTTGCGTCAAAAGCTGCTGTATCTCTGCTGCTACGTCTGCTAGGCTTTGCTTCTGTTCTGACTTTATAAAGGTGTTGTGGTCAGCACGGGCATATTTGCCCATAGCGCCTACTTGTTCTGCGTTATATATATCGCCTGTGTTAGTCATTGATAGTCCTCCAACGGTTTGAGTGTGTACAGAGACGTTCTGTGCAGAGATAGAAACAGATATTTTTCTATTGATGAGATCGTCACGCTCCTTACTCGATAACCTACCTGAACTCAGACGCTCATTCAGTTCTTCTATATTGCTCTCAAGGTCACGTAGTGCATTCATGAACGCTTTGTCGCGATCGCTCTGGATGTTTTGTGTGCGATAAGACGAGAGAAAGGACTCTATGTAGTCTGGATTAGGAAAGGAAAATTGATCAAAGATGACAACAGGTGGAAAAATTGAGACAGGATTTTTGTGGGTATAAACCCTTTTGTTTGCAACATCCACTGACCACGGAACAATAACGCCAGCTTGTCCAGTGTGCTTTATTTTTGTCTGTTCTCTGATGAAGGTTGATAGAGATCGAGGACAATTTTTCTCGAACACGAAGCAGAGAATTCCATTAGGCATCCGGCGTCCTTTGCCGGCCCAAAGCCGCTAGAGAGAAAGGACTTCTTAAGACTAAAGACGGTATGACAGGCCCTGGTGATGTTGAAGAATTTGTCGCATATATCGGAAACTTCTTGCTTTAATAGGCCATCTGCTGCCACGAACGCAAATATATCCAGGTTTATGGTTGTTTCTTTTATTCCGATGAAGCCGAACTCTGAAAGGTTTTCACCTTCTAGTAAGTCATCAACTTGAGGATCAGCAGTCAAACGCTGCTTGATGCTGGTAACGAAGCTCATCTCTTTGGGCCTTCCACAGCGGATTCATATTGCTGTGCTATCTATTCTAGCGAGGCGCAGCTTTAGAATGTCTACCTTCTTGCCTTTTCGTTTGCACGACTAATAGGGTAGTCAGTTTGCGATCGCACCCTCAATCCCACAAAACAGCCGCAAAACACCCTTCCAATAGCATCCCCGACACCATTTCAGAGAAGCCCAACACAGCGCGGCTTTCAGCCCTCGAATTTCCCTGTCACCCTTCCCCAGCTGCCCAAACACCCCTAATCCCATCACAATTTTTGTGGAGTCCTAGAAACTCACCAAAAAATAGAGCGAAATCGGCTACAGTCGTCTGATAAACGATGTTCGCCTATGTATAGAATCGGAACAATTTTGGCCTTTAAGGCTACATCTATTGATATATAAAGGTTTCAGAGCCTAATATTTGATTTTCGCCTTGCTCACATATAGGTGTAGACGTTTTGCAAAAAGGCTGAAATGCTTGATGTGTAGTGGATATAGCGTTTCTCCAGTCAGCAATCGCGTGGCTGAAGTCACGGTTTACAGTTACAGAGACCTGCTAAGACTCTGTAGCTATGTCAGTAGATAGCGATCGCCCTTGGTAAATATCTTTTTTAAGGTGCCTTTTTAAGAGGCTTAATATTAAAAGATTATACGTGTTTGCAAATCACTTCCTCATAGCTTTATAAGCTATCTTTAGCATGTCTTATTTTCGCTAATAAGCTTTGAAATACATAAATCTCAGGCTTTATAGACTTCCCGATGTTGCCCAAAGAATGAAGTCGTTTCATCGCTTTTATAAGTACATAGCTTAGACCGTATTAACGCCCTAAAAGTCGTGTCTTTATGGCTTTATGGCAACACTATAGGATGCGTTCAAAAGAAAGCTTTATGTTCTACTTTTGATGCTTGTGGATTGTCAATATCCTAATCAGCGCTGACCAACGATGCGAAATGATTGGACGAAGCCCTCGGTTTTCTTCAATATAGAGCAGTCTCCAGGCCGATATCTGCTGGAAAAGTCGATATCTAAAGGCAAAAAGTAGTCTCAGATCCCTTTTCCCATATGCCTTTCAGCCTTAAAGGCCAAAATGGTTCCAACTCTATACATAGGCGGATTCCAGCGTCCTGAGCGAGTTTCGAGATCGGTTGATAGAAAACGAACAGGAGCATCTGCTGCTAGAAAAGCTACTGGACTGCGCTCAAGAGAAAAGACTGCTAAAACCCCGAGGCAAACAGCGTACTGATTCGACTCGTGTGCTGGCATCGGTACGCAAACTCAACCGGCTGGAGCTAGTCGGCGAAACGATGCGAGCTGCATTGAACGAACTGGCGACCGTTGCCCCAGAGTGGCTCTCAGACATCGTCCCGAATGACGACTGGTACGAGCGCTACGGTCGCCGCGTAGAAGACTATCAGTTGCCGAAATCGGAAGCAAAACGAAACGCCTGGGCGCAGGCGGTAGGGGAAGACGCTTACTATCTGCTGTTCTGTCTTGAAGCGTCGCGGCTCGCTGACTGGGAGCACCTACCGAGAATTCAAGCGCTGAAGCTCATGCTTGAACGGCATTATGAGTACGATGCCGATGGGCCGCTGGATGCACAAGTGCGCTGGAAATCAAAAAAGGAACTACCCCGCGCTAAGTTTGGTGTCGAGTCACCCTACGATGTAGATGCTCGGTTTCGGTCTCGGTGTGGGGTGAACTGGGTTGGGTATATCGTTCACCTGAGTGAGACCTGTGATGACCAGCAGTGTCATCTAATGACTCACGTAGAAACAACAGATGCAAGCGTCCATGAAGCGCAGCGTACAGAAGCGATTCACCAATCTCTTCTAGATAAACAGCTACCACCATCAGAACACTTTGTTGATTCTGCTTATGTGAGTGCAGAACATCTGGTGAATGCAAAAGAACAACAGATTGAAATCGTTGGGCCAGCTCGTCAGGATATGAGCTGGCAGGCAAGGTTAGAAGGCGGCTACGACGGAACGAAGTTTGACATCAACTGGGAAACTGAAACCGTCACTTGCCCAGAAGGAAACGTCTCGACGAGTTGGAAGCCCAGAACCATGCCAGACAATCGAGATTACCTACAAGCTAGGTTCAGTAGTCGTGACTGCTCTACATGCGATGCTAAAGAGCTGTGTACTCGTGGCCCGCAACGGAGTTCGCAACCTTCACCCGCGAGTACAGCACGAAGCGCTAGAGAAGGCTAGAGAACAGCATCGCAGTGAAGCCGGTCAGGAGCAATACAAGCGCAGAGCCGGGATTGAAGGAACAATCTCACAAGGGGTTCGCGGCTTTGGCTTAAGGCGATCTCGCTACCGAAGGTCTTGCGAAGACGCATCTACAGAATGTGGCTATTGGCGCAGCCATCGCCACATTCTGTAGATGCGTCTTCGCAAGACCTCGGTAGCGATCGCCTTAAGCCAAAGCCGCGAACCCTCGTTGTGCAATCGTTCTTCAATCCCGGCTCTGCGCTTGTATTGCTCCTGACCGCTTCGCTGCGATGCTGTTCTCTAGCCTTCTCTAGCGCTTCGTGCTGTACTCGCGGGTGAAGGTTCAAACTGCCGGTTCGGGCCCACGTACACAGCTCTTTAGCATCGCATGTAGAGCAGTCACGACTATCTGAACCTAGCTTGTAGGTAATCTCGATATTCTGGCATCGTTATCAGCTCCAACTCGTCGAGACGTTTCCTTCTCGGCAAGTGACGGTTTCAGTTTCCCAGTTGATGTCAAACCGTCGTCGTAGCCGCCTTCTAACCTTGCCTGCCAGCTCATATCCTGACGAGCTGGCCCAACGATTTCAATCTGTTGTTCTTTTGCATTCACCAGATGTTCTGCACTCACATAAGCAGAATCAACAAAGTGTTCTGATGGTGGTAGCCTGTTTATCTAGAAGAGATTGGTGAATCGCTTCTGTACGCTGCGCTTCATGAACGCATCTGTTGTTTCTACGTGAGTAATTAGATGACACTGCTGGTCATCACAGGTCTCACTCAGGTGAACGATATACCCAACCCAGTTTCACCCACACCGAGACCGAAACCCGAGCATCTGCATCGTAGGGTGACTCGACACCAAAAATTAGCGCGGGGTAGTTCCTTTTTTGATTTCCAGCGCACTTGTAGATCCAGCGGCCCATCGGCATCGTACTCATAATGCCGTTCAAGCATGAGCTTCAGCGCTTGAATTCTCGGTAGGTGCTCCCAGTCAGCGAGCCGCGACGCTTCAAGACAGAACAGCAGATAGTAAGCGCTTCCTACCGCCTGCGCCCAGGCGTTTCGTTTTGCTTGCCGACTTCGGCAACCTCTTGAATATGCTTCTACGCGGCAACCGTGCAGCACTCGTTACCAGTCGTCATTGGGACGAACATCAGAGCCACTCTGGGGCAACGGTCGCCAGTTTCGTTCAATGCAGTTCGCATCGTTTCACCAACAGCTAGCTCCAGCGGTTGAGTTTGCGTACCGATGCCAGCACACGAGTCGAATCAGTACGCTGTTTGCCTCGGGGTTTGAGCAGTCTTTTCTCTTGAGCGCAGTCCAGTAGCTTTTCTAGCAGCAGATGCTCCTGTTCGTTTTCTATCAACCAATCTCGAAACTCGCTCAGGACGCTGAAATCCGCCTATGTATAGAGTTGGAACCCGTTTTCGCCTTAAGGCTGAAAGGCATATGGGAAAAGGGATCTAGAACTCTTTTCCTTTAGATATCGACTTTTCCAGCAGATATATCGGCCTGGAGACTGCTCTATCTGAAGAAAACCGAGGCTTTCGGTCCAATCATTTCGCATCGTTGGTCAGCGCTGATTAGGATATTGACAATCCACAAGCATCAAAAGTAGAACATAAAGCTTTCTTTTGAACGCGTCCTATAGTGTTGCCATAAAGCCATAAAGACACGACTTTTAGGGCGTTAATACGGTCTAAGCTATGTACTTATAAAAGCGATGAAACGACTTCATTCTTTGGGCAACATCGGGAAAATATATAAAGCCTGAGATTTATGTATTTCAAAGCTTATTAGCGAAAATAAGACATGCTAAAGATAGCTTATAAAGCTATGAGGAAGTGATTTGCAAACACGTATAATCTTTTAATATTAAGCCTCTTAAAAAGGCACCTTAAAAAAGATATTTACCAAGGGCGATCGCTATCTACTGACATAGCTACAGAGTTGTTTAGCAGGTCTCTGTAACTGTAAACCGTGACTTCAGCCACGCGATTGCTGACTGGAGAAACACTATATCCACTACACATCAAGCATTTCAGCCTTTTTTCAAAACGTCTACACCTATATGTGAGCAAGGCGAAAATCAAATATTAGGCTCTGAAACCTTTATATATCAATAGATGTAGCCTTAAAGGCCAAAATTGTTCCGATTTTTACATTAGGCGAACATCGTTTATCAGACGACTGTAGCCGATTTCGCTCTATTTTTTGAGTAGTTTCTTCAGACTCCCGCAAAAATTGTCATGGGATTAGGAGTATTTCAAGGTGAAGGGTGACGGGAAATTCAAGGATTAAAAAGTTCACAGGCTGTGTTAGCTCTGAAATCGGTAAAAAGTTGTCGCAAAGGTGTTGCGGCTGGGATTGAGGGTGCAATCGCAAACTGACTACCCTATTAGTCGTGCAAACGAAAAGGCAAGAAGGTAGACATTCTAAAGCTGCGCCTCGCTAGAATAGATAGCACAGCAATATGAATCCGCTGTGGAAGCCAAAGAGATGAGCTTCGTTCACATCAAGCAGCGTTTGACTGCTAATCCTCGGTCTTTTGATGACTTACTAGAAGGTGAAAACCTTTCAGAGTTCGGCTTCATCGGAATAAAAGAAACAACCATAAACCTCGATATATTTGCGTTCGTGGCAGCAGATGGCCTATTAAACAAGAAGTTTCCGATATATGCGACAAATTCTTCGACGTCACCAGGGCCTGTCATACCGTCTTTAGTCTTAAGAAGTCCTTTCTCTCTAGCGGCTTTGGGCTCGGCAATGGACCACGGATGCCTTAATGGAATTCTCTGCTTCGTGTTCGAGAAAAAGTATCCTGAATCTCTATCGACCTTTCATCAGAGAACAACAAAGCACACTGGACAAGCTGGCGTTATTGTTCCGTGGTCAGTGGATGTTGCAAACAAAAGGGTTTATACCCACAAAAATCCTGTCTCAATTTTTCCACCTGTTGTCATCTTTGATCAATTTTCCTTTCCTAATCCAGACTACATAGAGTCCTTTCTCTCGTCTTATCGCACACAAGCGTACCCAAAGCAATCGCGACAAAGCGTTCATGAATGCACTACGTGACCTTGAGCAATATAGAAGAACTGAATGACGTCTGAGTTGGGGTTGGTTAGAGGAGCGTGACAATCTCATCAATAGAAAATATCTGTTTCTATCTCTGCACAGAACGTCTCTGTACACACTCAAACCGTTGGAGGACTATCAATGACTAACACAGGCGATATATATAACGCAGACAAGTAGGCGCTATGGGCAAATATGCCCGTGCTGACCACAACACCTTTATAAAGAAAACAGAAGCAAAGCCTAGCAGACGTAGCAGCAGAGATACAGCAGCTTTTGACGCAACTAGAGACGACAAATCCTAGCGCTAACGAAGTAGAAGATAAATTACGTTAGTGACGAAACCAGTCCTAGCTTCAAACGCCGTGCTGTCGGTGCGCGGGGCGCGAAGCAGCCATAGAAGAATTTCTAGATAACTCATACATCAACGTTGCTAAGGCGATCATAGAGGAGTGGATGCAGCCAGGATAATGACAGCCGATTGGAGATTCTATTTCCGCTCTTTAAATCCAGTGAACTTATCGCCAACTTTGACGGCGATATCTGAAAGCTCAAATCGCGAGACCTCCCTCGTTTCACCGCGTAAAAACCCGTCGTATTATCTGAGCCTTTTCGTTCCCTTCAGCAGTTGCCCAGTTTTAACTGTGCATCAATATCAGCTCGGGTGTTCTCGACAAGTGCTTTCTTTTTTTCATCTGTTCCCACAAGAATCTGGCTTTTCTAATCGCCAATCAGCGCTTGTGTGCCAATAGTTAATACTTTTGCGTTATTAAGTCCTGACTTTGCAATTAGTGTGAGGGAGCATTCAGCCACGACAGTATTGTTATACTGCGTTCTCAGGTTTTGTGCATTTCCAACGCCAGGAACATTACCGTGGCTGTCCTTCCCGTTATCATCACGGATAGCGTCAAGGCCTCGATTTTGTGCCCCAAAGAGCCTTCCAAACTGTAGTTTGAGGTTATCATCCGTTGCGTTAAAGTTTTGTTCGGTCATTTTTTCTCTTTTTGAGAACTTGATTTCAGGTTTTTCAAGATAGCATTGGTAAGCTTTTTTCTACCTCAGCTTAATCTGTAATACCTGCATTGGCTAAAACGCCTTTGATAACGCGTTTAGACACTGTCGAGATTTTCTAAAGCATTATTTTCAACCAGGTTACTGCTGTCAAGGTCCTTTTGAATTTGCGCAGCCTTCTCTGGAGTTAAGCCTGTATCTGTCAATACTTTTGCGAGATTTTGGCCAGAGCTGATGACGTTGATGAGATAAGCGTGGTGCCTAGCTCATTGGCTATTTTCTTCATCAATGCCACCGTTCTTCAAAGCATTGCTTAATGCTGCTGTGCTTTGAAGGAATGTTTTTCAATAGCTTGATAAAGTTGGGAATTGCTATTAGCCCTCATCAACGACAGCCTGGATTTTATCGTTTTGTGCAGTTATTTGTGTATTTGTTGCTGTATTCTCGTCATTTCGTTTGGTATTTACTGAGCCAAGCGCTGTTTTTATCGCTGCTTGCTGACTTGCATTTAATTTGTCGATAAAATCCACCGCTAGTCCCCCGTTTTTATCGACAGCGTAATCCACTCTAAATCTTCCGCCATTAAGTTTGAAGCTGATATTGCCGTTTTTTGGGTGAAGTTATTATTAAACGGGCTATTGTCCACTTTAGTTTTGACGCTTCTTGGCTATTGTCAAACTCCTTAATTGAAATATCTTCCGCACCAAGACCTTCTAAACATTTTTAAATCCGTTGTCTTTGTCCTTTTATTGAAAAAGTTGGTGCTCCTGACAGATTGACCCCGCTGCATTGCCGTTTTTATCTCTCGCGTTTGAGGCGATAAGTTCACCGTATTCGATACTTGGCCGATTGAAGACTGCTGCCGTCGGCCTAAGCGTACGCCCGCCGATTTGATATCGCCGGAGTTATTAGTCAACATTAATATTATCAACTTTTTTCACCGATTTTAAAGACCCAAATTCACCTGAAAAGAGTTATTTAAGTCTGCAATAAGGTCATCGACTTTTTGTTTTCTTTCCCAGAAATCCTCCAGGTTGGCACCCGTCGCCTGGGCGAGGTTACCTAATGCTGTGGACTGGTTTGGGGTGTTGCCATTACCGGCATTGCCTCCTTCTAATCCAGGAGAAAGTGCAGGCTGTGTTTGTGAGACGCTTCGCTCCTTTGTTGATCGTAAAGTTATCATTGCCCACACAAGAGAAATGGAACCATTTTTGTTCACCGTGCGTTGTACTTTTGATGCGTCAAAACCACCAGAAGGAATCAACGCATTATAAGTCGCTCGTGCCTGTGTGCTTGCGCCCGCTAAATCACCCAGGGCGATTTGGTTTCCGCCTCTTCTTTAACTTGCTGTGCAATACTTTTATTGTCTCCGCCACCCACAAACGCTTTAATTTGCTCTGCATTTAAAGCCACTTCTCGTCGCCCCGTTTTTGCCTTTAAACCAAAATCATTCCAACAAGCGGCAATGCGTTCTGCGTCTGCCGCTTAGCGTTAGCGAACTCGTCCACCGTAAGGGTTTTTCCCCACCGACGTTAATACCGGTAATATCACCATTTTCTCCGAACACCAGGTCTTTAGAGTTAATTTTACCTACTCCCAATCCCCCCTGCGATGAAGAGAGGCTGAGTCTACGAGCGGTTTGGACAGCTCTACTGCCTATATTTTCGCCAATCGAATTTCCAATGACAGTTTGACCTGTACCTGTGCCCCGGCAGCTGCGTTGCCGCTGGTCTCTTTACCCACTATATTGTTTGGCTCAGTACTACCGGGATTGACGAGGCTGCTCAGGGCATTATCGCCACTCGCATCTTTTCCTCCCTGTACCACTGCTGTCAAAGTCAAAGCCGCCGGCTTCTCCGTTTTTCCCAGCTTCTCCCGGCTTTACTGTCAATCCGCACCCCGGGTCCGAGTGCTTTTTTAAGTTCCGAATCATTAACCGTCACGTTGCCTTCATTGTGTCAGATTTTGGAGTATTTTACCAATTTGCTTGTCATTAAAGCCCAGTTTTCTTAACTCGCCCACCTGCCTGATGCTGATTGCACAATTTTGGCCTTCACGCCGTTTGCTAATGCGCGTTCTATTGTCTCGCAGTGCCTCCTGTTGGGTTTGCATCCAGTTTTTGGCTGCGCTCCACCGCGTCCCAAGGGACCACCCGGCCCCTTTGGGTCTCAGAGCGCGCTAAGCGTGGTGCGTCTGCTTTTACACCGGCTCCCGCAAAAGCGGCTTGAAGGCGTTTGCAGCATAATCTCTACCCCCTTGACCGGCCTCGAGTCCTGCCAAAATCCCGGTTTCGCTGTTGGCTTTAAATCTCCAGCATCATTAATACTTAGAAATCCGTGCGTCACTTTGCAATAGCAAAATACTTAGTTGATTTTACCACCCTGGGGTGTGATGACCTGATTACTCTCGCGAGACCAGCGAAGCTTAACTGAACGGAGTTGTTTCTATCTCCACCGGCTGCAGGCTCGGTGCCTTTTGCTTTTGGAATGAAGCTTGAGCGTGACGCTTGTGTTTGATTCGCTAAATTAAGACCCCGCCCTGGATGCCTTTTTCTAAAAAGGCTTTTTCGCCTTTTGAAACCAGAGGTTGATTGGCAAACATGCAAAACGCTATTATCAATATTGAAGCCGTTTTTTTCGCCGCCATTAATATTCAGCCCGTTGTTACCGTCAGAGGTTACTGTGCGTCCATCATTGAGCACGACCTTGACCACCGATAACAGTGGCTCCTTCAAAACCTTTAATATTGTTTTCTTTGGCAAGTGTGTTTAACTCGTCTAAGATTTTTTGGTTTTCAGGGCTTACCTAGGGCTTACGGGTTTACCTTGGACAGCCCTTCTGCGTTGTTGTTCCCTTGTTTTCCTCAATATTTTCGGAGCCATTTCTTCGGTCCCGTATTGATGTCTTCTGGTTCTATCTCTTTTCACCATCGACATTAACCGTCAGGACCTTTATTAAGTTCAACTTTAATAGCATCTAGGGAACTTTTTGTCGGCCTCCCGCCAGCGCTTTGGCCAGTACTCCCTTGTCTATTTCTGCTGTCTTTGCACCAACACCCTTATCATACACCAACCAACGGATATGCTTACCTTATCCGACCTTTGTGCACCCCCGGTAATGGTGACGTTTCCTAGATTTAATTTACTTTGTAAAACACTGGCCTGAAACGCATTAAATCCCTCGTTTTACCTTGCCTTCTGCAGCATCTCCAGTAACCACTTTGTGCTACACGGCTTTCTGAACCAACCGTCCTCCTCTTGCGAACCCAAAGAGACATTACCCGTGGTGGCAAGTTCTTGACTCACATCATTTTCAGAACCCTTCAAGGTCACCATCAATTTTATCTTGTAGATTTTCTGCGGCTCCTGAAAGCGCCTTTATCGGTGCAGAGAGCGGCGGCCGCGGTTTTCCCAACAAAGTCTCGCAATGCTCTGCCGACAACATTTAGGTCTTCATCAGTTCCTTCAGAAAAAAATAGAGGGCTTTACTGAATTCACCTCTTTTACCAAATTTACCACAAAACTGCAAATCGGCTTTCCGAGGGTTTGCTTTTGGTTAACTCATTTAACTGTTTTATAAGCGCTGCGATCGTAAGCAAAAGCCACATGCCTGTCCCTTCTGAAATACCGATTCGTTAATCTCCGGGTTCACCTTTTTTATGCCCAAAGCAACCATTAACTTGGAATAGCCACGAATGCTCTGACCGCCCGTCCTCTTGTGGGATCAATTAAGGGACCTTAATCTAAATCTTCTGCTGCATCTAGCTCTGTAGGCCTGACCATTACGTTTGGGTTATTGTCGCCGGGAAGTATCGGTGAGTGTTCCAAGGCTATATCTGGTTTTTGTTCTGTTTCTCAGCGTCAGGCCTGGGTTTTGTTCTGCTGTTTCAGCGTCAGGCTGGCCTGGGTTTTGTTCTATCTTTTCAGACGTCAGGCTGGCCTGGGTTTTGTTCTATCTTTTCGGCGTCAGGCTGGCCTGGGTTTTGTTCTATCTTTTTGAGCGTCACATGTATATCTTTGTCACAGGCTACTTCCAGAATCGTGTCTAATTTTGATAGTGTCTGGGGCTGCTCTTTTATTGCCTTCACTACCTGTTATCTCGTCTTTGGCTGGTGTCTCTGTCTTCTGGTTATAGAGGAGAACGGTTTTGACGGCTTCTTTTAATTTTTTGAGTGAGCGCGAATTTGCCTTTGTAGTTGCTAAATAGCTGTCGTCTTCAGCCACTACTTTGTCTATAGTTTCGTCGCCAACCTTTTTTTAAGCTCTGGAATCTAAATAGGAATCCTCTTTCTCCACCTATGCCTAAGGCTTTTTTGATGTTGTCTCCTAAAGTCGCTTTGTAGTTGTTTTTCGCTTCTTTATCAATCTCCCCTTTTACCACTTCTTTTATTTTGTTAAATAAACCTCTGTTTTGCAGAGAGAGCTCCGCCAACTTTGGGTGTTTCGCTTCAATCTGTTCGGCTTCTTTGCCTCTTGGCTTCTTTTTTATCTTCTTTTTCGAGCTACCCAGCAAGGCGTCGCGTTTCTGTTTATTTCCACCGAATAGTTTTTGTACCGCGTTAAATCCGACCACTTCTTTAAGCACTTCAAGAATTTTATTTCCTGTATTGTCCTTATTTGGGTTTTTGCCTTTATATTCTCTGTTTTTGTCTGTTCTTTCACTGTTTTCGGCTTCTTTATTGATGCCTTTACCCACCTGAGAGGCGACAACAAATCCGATAATCTGTGCCATAGCAAGCCCTGCTTGCTTGCTGGATATTTTAGCTTGTTTTTCGGCTAATTTCTTGGCTCCAGGGCAGCTGCCAGCTCTAGCTACCGCTTTGCGCTTGGAGCGTACCTGGGTGTTTTTATCTACCTTGTCCATGATGTCTTTGTTATCATCATTAACCTGACGGTAACCTGTTGGATTGCGCTTGCCACGTTTCTGGCTTTTGTCGTTGCTTCACGAGCAGCAGTATGCATGCGAATATTCATTTGAAATGAACTCCTTTATGTGATGGAAGGGTCTTACTCATAAAAATCTTCAAGTACTCACGCTGGAACCAGCAGCTAGTACAGCATCAATCTGTTGTAGTTTTTTCTGGGCTGCAGCTGCTTGACGCTGCTGCTTGAGTATACTCTACTTTTGCATCTTGATATTCTTCTTCGTACTGTTTCGCAACCTGATTCATGGCCATGAACTGGTTGAGAGAGGTGCCCAATGGTTTGAAAAGAACTTTTTGAAAACCGTTTTTGGCGCCTTCGCCAAACTTGTTAATAACATTGGCTTCCTTGAATATCTTTTCTGTATTGTTCACCGTTTTATCAGTTGAAGATATTCAAGCCGCGTTGAATTTTTTCGTTTCCAAGCAGATTTAACGCACTTTCGGCACTTTGTTTGTAGCTTCTTAATTCCCGTGGTTGCTTAACAGTCCCACCACCATGTTTTCACCAGCATCCGAATCCCATTGCTGTCGCGTCACCTGTCACCGTGCGTGAGCCCTAGCAAAAAATCCACTCTCACCAAAGAGCTCGTTTCTCAGAATCTTCATTCATTTCTCCCGTTTTATTGTCGTGAGACCGGGCTTAAAAGAGGGTGGCGGGCCCTCTAGAAAGCATGCTTTTCAGGTTTTCATTGGGGTTTGTAGATAAAATGTTGCGGGCCATTTCGGTTTGAGATACGTTTTGAAATCCGTCGACTCTTCCTGTTGTTGTGTTTACCCCTAAAAGAGAAAACTGCTTTTGGTCTGGATTATAAGAAACGACACAGGCTTCGCTGTTTCCACCGCTATTTGCAATCTGAAACGAAACCGCATACTTATCAATTTGAGCATTGTCCATTGGCGACATTTGGCTTTCTTCAGGCATTTGTCTGTCATCACCTTTTAGAAATATCGGCGATGCCATCAACGATTCCACCGCCAAGGGTCCGGCTAAGACAAACATGGCGGCCTAGTTGGCGCGGTTCATGCAATCTTCTTTAAGCTTCATCGTGGACTCAGCTTTTTTCTTCTTAATCTCGGCACTGGTGGCGTTATATTCCACTTCAATTTTATTGCGCATGTTTTCGTTTTTACGCTGCGCATTGCCGTTGCCGACGTTTTTAACGTCATCCTGGACAGACTTAGATCTGTGGCCTTGGTTTTGTTGGAATTGTAGGGCACCATCGGCAAGACAGGCATATTCAAAGGACATAAAGCTCATAAATAGTTCTCCTCAATCATGAAGCGTTCAAGATGTGGTGAGCAGGAAAACCACATCCTTTTTATCTGTTATATACCCCGAACGCCTGCGGTTTTAAACAAAAAATTAACAAACAGTTATTAAAAACCTTCGAGTAAGCGCTTTGCTTCGTAGCGCTGGTCTTTGCCACGCTGTAGGTTAAATTGCTTCTCACCGAGCAAGCTTTCTTCCGCGCGTGTCGGACATAAACACGCAGCTGCACATTAAAAGCAGAGCTTTGAACAGACGGGGCCTGAGAGGCCTCCTCTAAGCGGAGCGCCTCAAATTTTTTGATGAGAAATTGCGTTCATGACCTTGAGCATCTGGCGATCGCCATCCGTAGCTTCAAGGGCGCTTTGATAAGCCAGCAGAGCATGGGGGCATTCGCGCGTGGTACCTCAAAAGGTGCTGCATTGCCTTCTACCTGAATTTCCCAGTACTTTCCTCCAAGGGCTTCCTTGATTTCTGCATCAATTTCTGCGGGGCTTTTATAGCGCGCGTCGGCGAGGGCTTTGGCCGAAATCCAGTAGCATCTCACCCGCGGTTTCAATTTGCAGCCATTGGTCATTTTGTGTTTTATTTTACCAAAAGTACGAGGAGTTGCAGGGCGACATTGCCAATGGGGGCTTTTCCGATGTTCTCCGGGCTGTCGTAACAGGGGGTTTTATCTGGAACCACGTACTTTGAGGATAGGTCCCGTAAAGCACTTCGGGTATCGTGAGCGTCACCACAGAAGTGCTCTTTTTGATTTTACCTTCCCCTCCGCCGCCCCTTGAGTTCGGCCTGTACCTGATAAGAATCTCCTTTTTCTGCTGGAAATGACAATTTCTGAGGGGCTTGGACTGGGCTGAGTGGGGCTTTTTTTTTGCTGGGCTTTTTGTGAACAATCAATGCCAATAAGACAATGATGATAACGAGATAATACTGCTGACAATGATAGGCACCTTATTTTCTCTTTTAAAACAATCTACCAGAGGTTCCCACCAGGATTTATCTAAAAGCTTTGCCTTCGCTCTCTTTTGCACAAAGGCCACCATATCATGAAGTTCATCAATATATTGTTGGACTTCATCTCTGGTGTCATCATCGCTTACCCATTTTTGTGCTTTGCGATACGCCCCAGCAGTGCACCCACAAGGAATTCCCGGTATTGTGTAGGCGCTGTGCTTCTTCAAGGCTGTGTTTGAGCGCTTTATTGTTTTCCATCAGGGTACGCTTGCTGCTGACAGGCGACTTTATCGCCCAGTCAGAGCACCAGCGAAAGTCTTGTTGAGCCAGGCACATTTTGTTCTGGTTTTGATAGGCCAGGCCCGGATTATAATAAGCAGACGGCATTTTAGGATTGCTTTTAATGGCCTGACTCGAGTCATAAATAGCCTGGGGGTATTGTTTACTTTTGAAATAGGTGAGGCCTCTTTGAAACCAGGCTTCTGTGTATGTGGCATCTTTGTTTAAGGCCTTACCAAAATCATGGAGCGCTTTTGAAAAGCTTCCCATATCTTATCAGCGCTCCGTTTGCACCATTCAACCAGCTCTTTTTCTATCAATGTACTTAAAATAATCTGAGGCTTTTTGCCGCTTTTCTTGAGCAGACACATAGGCCGCGATCAGGGCTTCTTGATATTTTTTACTTTCAGGATTGTGGCGATGCGAAAATCTTCGATACTCTGTTTTGAGTAAGCAATAGAGGCTGCCTCTATTGTAATAGGCTTCGCTATCCAGGGGTAAGCGCTCAAGCACCTTGTCATAATCGGCTATTGCCTGGGTGTACTGTTTTAGCCCGGTATAGGCGCCCACTCGATTAAAATACGCGTTGATATGGTCAGGAGCCTGGTTGAGGCAAGTACTATAAGCTTTGACAGCCTGACTATACTTGGCCTTACTCAGTAACTAATCTCCTTCAGCACAGCTCTGGGGAGCAGCTTTTTAACACTTGTTATAGAGAGACTTAGAACACATAAACCCACCCCAAGAATACGAAAAGAGATGCTTGCACTGTTAAATACTCCCGCTTCTTATGGAATCGCCCGAATCATCACACAACTTATTTCTCTCGTCTAAAAGGGATTCTTAATTCAGGTTTTAACTCAGGGTTTGATACACAGATTGATACACCTGTTTTAATGTGCTCGGAATAAACTCACCTGCATCAATAAACGTCTGTTCCATTGCTCTCCCAGCTTCTAGCTCAACGCAAGTCTTTGTCTTTTAAAGCCTGTTGAATGATTGAACAAAGCTTTTCGCAGGTGGGTCCCATTGTAGCCAACGGGTCAAGTGAGCTGTTCAGGCTCACCCTGAGATTGTAGGGTGCGGCACGCCGAGACTTAGCTCACGACCCTTGTCGTTGGTAGTGCTCTCGCTCGGCTTCCAGAGGTCGGCGGAAAAGTGTAGCTCAGGTAAAAAAAATACCCTGATAGCGTTTGAGGGTGTTTTCTACCTGTGGGAGGCTGCTTGGTTCGGTTTTGTGTTAAGCCAGTAGTCATAACCCGCGCTAAACCTTGAGCGTCCCATTGGTAATGGCTCTGGCGATTAAAGCGATAACAGGCGTCTTGAAAGTGAATAAACTGTGAGGCCTGTTTGCTTTTTTCGGTGGCTCCGGAACTTTCGCGAGGCGTGAATGTGCACGTCGAGTGAACGCAAGGCCTGCTCAAGAGAATCATCATTGGCCGTCAGCCAATCCACAGGTCTCTCGGTGCATACTGTGACTGTGTAAAAGCAGTTGTATGAGAATATGAGATTACGGGGCCACCGGGCGACGGGTTCCGTTCAAGTAGACCTGGAACTCGCCAAAGGTTTGAATGCGAAGCAGGGTTCCCGTTTGCGTGGAGGCGGGCGTTTGAATACGCGCCAGCGTAGGTGGGTTGGAGGTATTGGGCAGGAGCGCTCTCTTCCCTCACCAGACCTTGAGAACCATGGCCGCGAGCTTGCGCTAAAATATTTTTCGAGCTATTCGGATGTTTGGCCTGGGTTTTGTCTTGCTGTCGTAGGGCGGGATAGAGTTTGATTGAGGTCAGCATATGGGAACAGAAAGCTTTTGTGGTTCCAATCGCTGTAGGGCCTGTTGGTGAAGATGGGCCGCGTGGTCATCGCGCTTGAGAAAACGCCACAACGGGCCTCTACCATCCCAGATGAGGGGCCATAAAGAGTCCCAGTTTAAGGTTTCTGCTATATGCTTGGCTTAATCCAATAAGGTTTCCACCAGGGGAACATCGATGCGCTCCCCGAGCAATTGGGCAAAAACAAGATTTAAATAAATCAGGGGTTGTCGGGTTAAGGGGAGAGCTTTGACGTCGCTTCAGCGCTTCAATCTCGGGCGTCGGTGTGTTTTGGCCGAGCTAGCCCAGCATCAAGAAAATAAGCATGCTGTGAATTTCGAGTTCCATGGCTCTGTTCCCGTCGTGAGTTGCCAGTGCCAGTGCCTGTTGGTAAAGGGTTTTGGTTTTGTGATATTGGCCCTGCTGGTAATAGGTGAGGCCGCGAAGTTGTACCGCGCGGGTATGAAATTTAACAACCTAGGCACCCGTCAGCGTCTGTAGCTAATCCAGGTGTTGATGGGCATTGGCGTACTGGCGGCGTTGCCGCTCACGATTGGCTTTAAGATAGAGCCAGGCGGAGCCTAATCGACGGGGTTCGGCCGCCAATGTGTGTTTTCGGTGTTTACTGATTTAATCAAAGGCTCTGCCTGACTGAGCATACGGTCGCAATCCTGCCATTGCCCGCCTGAAGATACTGGTGTGCTCAGCGTGTTCACGCCTTCAATTGATGGTCTGCAGAATCGTCAAGGCCCGCAACGGTATAAATGGGCGCGACGCTGGGTGAGATCCTCAGTGCTCATGGCCTGACGCAGGCTATATTGCACATCTTTAAAGGCTTGAACCTGCAGGCGATGCCATAACGCTGAGGGAGAGCGTGTCCAGTAATAGGTGGTGCGCTGGCGTGTTTTGAGTCGCGAACGAGGCTGGGGTTTCCTTCCTCGCCTAAAATAAGGGCCAGCGGCCATCCGCTGCTGCTTGCATAGTACGCGTCAAGTTCAGGGTTCCAGGCCATCCCCTGATCGGCTTTGCATTGTTGAGCCGTTTCTTTATGCCAACGTCAATCCTCGATGCCCCGCATAGTCCCACAATTGGCAATAAACTGGCTGGTATCGAGAAGGGAGTTGCCGGTGGGGCCTCGCAGAGTAAAATACAGGCCAGGCCCTTCGGGGAGGCGGTTCAAAAGGTCTTGCCAAAAACCACTACTTCGTGTCGGACAAATGCTCCCAATCGTCTTGAAGCCACCAACGTTGTATGGGGTGCTGAAGCAGGTATTTATATAGCCCGTGACAATCGGGAGGGGAACCAGACGGGCAGAGGTGTCCCGGGCCAGTTGTTGCCACACCTGCCTAAAATAATCCCTGGCATTTGCCACCGTGACGTCAGCAGCAGATATTTTGAGATAGTGCTGCTGCTGTTCGTCCAGTAGGCCTTGCCAGTGTTTGAGTTGCTCTGTCTTGCCGTAACCGGTGGGGGCTACACGGACACCCCAGTGCTTTGGGCAAAGGCAGCGCTTGTAAAACCATTTGCCTAGCGATAAAGGGCTTCAAGAGGCTCCGCAAAGCGGGTGTATATCGCCTTGCCGCGGGGTTTTAATGAAGAGGTGAGCAAGTCATCTTCTACGGTTAGCACGTGGGATTAGATGCAACCTTTTTTTAAGGTTTCAAAAGAGGCCGGTTCACAGTTAACCTACTGTATCTGCGCATCTACGAGGGTTTTGACCGCTTCTCAGAATTGACCAGCGTATAGGGGTATCGGAGTCCTGCGAGATGTTTTACGAACAGCGCTTTCTTCTAAAGTGGCCATGGCCGTTAGGTATTTTTTGCCGTCCCCGTAAACAATCAGGTGTTGAATATAGGGGTTGTCTTGAAAACAGCGTTCAATGTTTTCGGGGGGAATGTTTTTCCGCCACTGGTGACGAATTTCTTTTTTTGAATCAATAATTCCAGAAAAACCATCTTGTGTCCAGCGACCCACATCTCCGGTTTTAAACCAGCCTTCGTTATCAAAGGTATCGCGCGTTGCCTCTTCATTTTTATAATAGCCTACAAAAACGTGGGCCCTTCGCTAAGATTTTCGCGGTCTACTGCAGTTTGACCTCTACGCTAGGAATAGGGTACACCCACCAAGTCAAAGTTGAAGCGGTCGTAGCGGTTCATGGTTAAGGTGGGAGAGCACTCAGTCAGGCCATAGCCTTCAATGAGCAACAGACCCAGATCGTAAAAGCCCTGCCTTGATTTCTTTTTTAAGGCCACACCTCCCGAAGCGCGAGAGCGACCGCCGGTGACTCTCAAAAGCCCACCTAATCGCCGCCGTGGTCTTGTACCTTGAGATAGAGTTTTTCCCAGTAAGCAGATGACAAAAAGGTGTGGGGTTTGACACTGTCAAATTTGTCCCCATGACGTTTTTGGGGCTTGCAAAGTACGACTGCCAACCCAGTTTATTGCCCAACATAATGGCACCAATGCCAAAGGCATGGGAAATTCGGAAGCCAGTGGAAATCGACGGCTTGTTCTGGAATCTGGGGACCATTGAGCTCAAATGCAATATTTAGAGCTGGCGGCCAAATTACTGTGGCTTAGCATCACACCCTTGGGTAAACCCGTGGTGCCTGAGGTGTAGATGATACGTGGCCTAGGTCGCTGCTTTCGGCTTCGGCCAGACGCGCTTTGCCTTTGCCCGTGGCATCGGTTGTCGTGCGTCACCGTAAGCGGTGAGCGGCAGAGGAAAGTCTTCGGGGAAACTGTAGGGCCTTTGCGTCAAGCGGCCCAATGACTTGTTCAAGCTGCGCCAAGATTTAAAGGGCGCAGGGTTTCCAGGAGAGCGAATCGCAGCATAAGGCTTTGGATTCGGAGTGGTCTAGAAAATAGCTGATGAGGTCACCTTGCTGGCGGGGTAAATAGGCACCACCACGCCGCGAACGGTCTGAATGGCGCAGTAAGCAACAATCCAGGGGTGACTCGTCTGACCCAACATGGCTACTTTTCGCCCACAGGAACCATTTGCGTCAGAAAATCAGCGAGTTTTTCAGTGTCTTGCGCGTAGTCCTTCCAGTAAATCGTCTGATAGGTTGGGCTTCTTCCTGGGGAAGATAGAAACGGGGCAGTTCACTCCACTGCTGCGCACAGCGAAAAAGGTCTAACGATTGATGTTCGGTAACAGATTTCTGGCTCATAGCTTTTTCCTCAATCACAACAAATTTTGAAGATTGGGCTTAGCAACAAATCTTAGCGACTCAGTTGGGCATCGAATCCATGCGAGGGCTTCAGGCTCAGCCACCGAATCCCAGATGATGTAAGTCTAGCACTTTACTGTCCAATAGGCGAGCCCGCAAGGAGATAATTACATCTTGTGCAGCACTGGCACTTTTGACAAAGACGATGCCGTCACTGGGGCCGCTGCTTTTGGTTTAAGAGGCCTTCCATATTGGCCCGATTTCCGGCAAGCAAGGCCACCTGTATTCCGGCTTCTACGGGAGACTGCTTGAGTTGCCCAACAATGTCTCCACCGGACTGAATCACGTCGTCAATACCCGGACTGTGGCTTACAAAGCCCTGGCACCGTTATAGGTGGTGTGCCAATCGGGGTTTGTGGCCGCTTTAATGGCGTATTCTTTATCCCGACGGGCTATCATTTGAGCCTGGCCTTTAAAGTAAGGCCCCATAAAGCTTTCTTCTCGCGTGTCTTTCCAGGCGCCAAAAAAGAAGGGTTTTGTCCCAGCGGCCGCGGGGCATATTTTACGGGATCATCATGGCCTATTGCGGGCAGGAGAGCCCAGTGTACGACGACCTGAAGGTGTAATAGAGGCCGCGGTGAGGGGTGCCAATAAAAACGGCTTTGCGCACATGTTTTTGATAAGGCCGTTGCATGCCGGGCCCGTAATATTTCAGGTGTACATGCGTAAAGCAAACCCACCCTTGCTGTCGGCGACCGCGTCGATTTGTTGAGCACGTTGATTTCGCGATACACTCGATGGCGTTATGAATTTGGTTCACCCAGACAAAATTGTCGTCATGCTTATCGGCAAAAGAAACGGCAAAAACCCGGTAGTACATTGAGTCCGTTTTTTGGCGGGTAAACGGAGTGCCCAGTTGCTGGTGGCGTTTGGTGTTTTTGCGCCGTGAATGAGTAAAACAGGCACTTCGTGACGCATGTTGCCTGGGAGCCCCGGCATCATGAAGGCAGACATCGGTCGATGGGGGCGATCTTCAACCAAAAAACAGGTGACCACATCGGCGGCTTGCTGCCTTCCCGTTCGGGGCACTGGGCGGTGGTGGCCGTTCGTGGTAAGAGCTCCCATTCGCCGCCAGGTTTGACCCTGGGTGGTGTTTACGACGGTGAAGTTTTGAAACCAGTCGGCCGCACCGCCTTGGGTGGTGGCATCATGGGTCTTAAAACGCTGAAAGTTCGCGGCCCACTTTGTAGTGGATTGCCTGGAATGTTCTGAGGGCTTCGTGGTGCCGGACGCTCGCAGAAGGCCTGCGCTGGCAAGGGTGGTGGCTAAACGAGAAAACACGAACATGTGACATAAATGGGGACCCTTCTACATACTCTTCTAGTATGATAAATGTGCAAAAATACCAGCGATTTTTACTTTTCTTAAAGGTTATTTTGTTTCTTTTTAACCTTTTTGAACAGGGTGTAAGCAGTCTGTAAACGCTTTTTTCATAAGCTGAGTATAATGTATCAAGAATATAAGGGAGTGTTATATGCAAAATTCCGCCGCTCCCGCAGTCAACTCGGGTGCTGTGTCTTCAGACCCGGCTGCGTCGACCTTTTTTGAACGCCACAAAAAGTGGTTGATTGCCTCTGTTTTGTTTGGCATGTATGTGAGTTTTGGCATGAGCTGGATGGGTGTTGTGCCGATCTTACAAGAGCTTCAGGTGGCTTTTCAATTTGATAAAGCCTCCGGCTCATGGCTGGTGTCGATTGTGTCGATGGCCAAAAGTATTTTTCCCGATTTTAGCGGGTATTTTAGCCAGCCGTTGGGGACTAACTCGCAGCATGGGTCTGGGGTGCTATTTTAATTGTACTGGGTGTGATTGTCCCGTTTTTACCTTCTTTTACCGCCTGGGTGGTCATGCGCTTTTTGTTTGGTGTGGGTGGCGCCATCTGGGTCACACTCATGGGAGCTGTGACCTTGCAGGTGTTCGAGCCCCGGCAGCGCCCTATGATTAATGCCCTCAATGGTGTTGCTGTTACCGTTGGCGTGGTTATTGCCTTGCAGCTTACGCTGCCGCTCACCGTTTTCATGGGTTGGAAGCTGACGCTGGCCGCTTACTCTGGCTTGAGTGCTGTGTTTATGGTTCTTCTCTTTGCGCTGGGTCAATTGCCCGGACAGCAACCGGTTAAAGATGGCCCGAGTTTTGGCAAACCCTTAAAGCCTACGGTGGCACCATCAACGTGCCGGTAACCTGGATTATATCTGGTTGCTTTTACGGGGCCACTCGCTCTGTATTTGGTCATGAACTACTGGCTTCCGGTTTATTATCAGGACGTTATGGGTCTGGCAAAAATCCAAACCATGCAACTCATGACCTGGATGAATATGGGCGGTATTGTAGGCTCGGTGGTGACCGGATATCTCTTGCAAAAGCTGAATAAAACCAAGATGTTTATTGCGCTGGGAGCGATCGTGCTGCCTGTGAGTGCTCGCGTAGCGATGCTGATTACCAACCCTGCCATTTTGCCGTTTATTTTGTTTGTGGCAGGGGTGGGCATGTTCTTAAGCGTTTCACCGCTGATTACGCTTTTACAGTCTCAACCGGACATGAATCCCGTGAGGTACGAGGGCATGGATTTTGGGAACGATGTTTAGCGTGACGTATATCGTCTCGTCACTGGCTCCTGATATTGTCGGACGTGCCTATGCTGCAGAGTACTCCTTACAGTGGGTGCTGCTCAGCTTTTGATTACCACCATTTCGCCTGCGCTGGCGCTATTGCTTCCTAAGAAGACAGCTTAGCCCTGCTTCGACCCTCCCCTGCAGGAGGGGACGCGGCGACTTTTCCTTTCGCGCTCGTTCCACTCACTGGGCGTATAGAGCTTCAACGACAGGGCATGAACCCCGTGTTGGAGCTCTTCTGTAAGAGAGCATGACCGTGCGATGGCGTTGGACGCGGTTCTGATTGGCAAATTGCGTGCTCACCACCACCAGTTAAAAGTGGGTTTCTGAGCCCGGTGCCACGCTGTGGCGGTTGCTCTCGTTGGTGACTTCCAGGACCTCAGGAGCCAGGGCCTGGTGGACTTTGTTTTCTATTTGTGTAGCAACACTCATACTAAATCCTTTCCAAAACAATCGCTATAATAATGCTGCAATAGCCGATCTTGCAGGCTAATTCATGCGCTTTTCTTCTTCGAGTTCGGCATGATCATAACCCAGCAGATGTAAAAAGCCGTGGCTCCAACAGGGCCAACTCTTGTTCAAAATCGTGCTTTTTTTCGGAGGCTTGTACCTTGGCTTTTTCTACCGATACAATAATGTCTCCCAAAATATTGTTTTCCATATCCTGAGGAAAAGACAGCACGTCGGTGGGCGGTCGATTTCGCGGTATTGGGACTTTAAATTGCGGATGGTATCATCATCGGTGAAGGTTAAACAGACTTCTGCCTCTTCTTCACAATTCATGTCCTGACCCATGCTTTCTAAAAAAGCAACCCAGCGGTGATTGTCGGAAGTAGGTGTCGTTGTGGGGATCCAGCTCAAGGTTAATCGCAATATCCATAAAAAATTCCTTTGTGGTAATGATCAGCGGTGACTACCGCAGGCGGTGGTGGGGAAGCCCCAGTAACTCGTGGACTTCTGAGAGGGTCTGTTGGGCAATGCCGCCGTGCTCTGGCGGCACCGGCCTGTAAGATTTCTTCCACTTCAGCGGGTTTTTCTTTCCACTGGGCGTAGCTTTCCCGAATGGGAGCCAGATGGGCATCCATGCGGTCCACCAGAATGCCTTTACAGTCCTCTCGACAACCCATTTCTGCGCTGCGGCACTTGGGGGCAATCTGCTCGCGATCGGTCGGTAGAAAAGTATTTGTGTAGAGTAAACACGTTGCAGTCTTCGGACTCTCCGGGATCAGAAAGCCGCTGACGCCGTTCATCTGTTTTCGCCCGCTGCATTTTTCGTGGGCAATGGTTTCTTTGCCTGTCGGCGAGGGCAATGGTGTTGTTTTTTGATTTGCTGCTCATTTTGCTATCGCCATCTAAACCGAGAATGCGGCGAGCAGGGCTTAAACGGGTTCGGGCTCAGGAAAGTAGTTTTGCTGAACGCGAGATTAAACTTACGCGCCACGTCTCGACTGAGCTCTAAATGCTGCAGTTGGTCTTCGCCCACGGGCACGGCCTGGGCTTTATAGAGCAAAATATCTGCCGACTGCAAAATGGGGTAAGAAAACAAACCAATATTGGGAGAGCCGTGCTGCTCTGATTTTTCTTTGAACTGAATCATGCGTTCTAAATAGTTTACGGTGGTGACACGAGAGAATCCATGACAGGGCGGTGTGCTCTAAGACATCGGATTGGCGGAAGAGCGTACAGCGCTCAGGGGTGAGACCACAGGCCAAAAGCATCATGGCCAGTTCTTGAATGCGGGTGGGCATGAGCTGGGTGTCGTAGGGGACGGTTAGCGCATGGTAGTCTACGATGCTGTAAATACAGTCGTAGGTGTCCATATATTTGACCCAGTTTTGAATTGCTCCTAAGTAATTACCGATGT
Organism: Candidatus Sericytochromatia bacterium; assembly: GCA_963797915.1. Classification (GTDB taxonomy): domain Bacteria; phylum Cyanobacteriota; class Sericytochromatia; order UBA7694; family UBA7694; genus CAXRDE01. Next base: position 5,852 of record CAWCRG010000015.1, on the reverse strand, counting down.
GAAGCTCACCACTGGGCTGAATACCACTAAACATAATTTTACGGGGCGTATTTTCTTGGGGCATGAAACGAAATCCTTTATTGGGCTTAAAGTAGCCCCCCCAGTATAGCTTATATCGTTATAGCTTATGGCGTTGGCTCAGGGCTTTTGAAAACGCTGGAAGCACGCCCGTCGATTTAAACTTAATCCAGCGATTCGTGTAGAAACTAATTTCCTCATACATTTTAACCAGCCCCACCTCAGGGGCGTACCAATACCGCAATACGTCTTTTTGTCCATTATCGTAGTTGAAGTGGTGCTCAATGCGCAGGGCCTCAAAATTTCCCGCGGCAGACTGAGCGTTTCAATGCCCGCCACCAAAATTGTTTCGGTGCCGCCTTTAAACGCGCCCCTCCCGGGCCAGCTTTGGCCAACGCTCAGGGGGGCTTGCAGGGCAGTAATAAAACCGGTGGTGGGGGAAGGTGTGTCTTGAACGGCGTTGTCGAAGAAGGTCTGGCTTAAAGGGTTCCGGCACTCAGGAGCGGATTTTCATAATGACTTAAAAGGATGCGGGATTCCGCTAGGCGACGGGCCAGCGACGGGCGGGGCTGAACCGTGCTGTCTGGATAGGCGCGTCTCAATATAATCGCCGTGGGTGTGGTTTCGCCGCTTCTGCAGTAATGGTCATGCTTTTAAAGCGGGTATTGTCTTTGTGGTCCTGAAATTGCTCAAGGGCGTAGGTCCACTGCATGCCGGGAGCCATCGGGTAATAACGCTAAGCACCGCGTCAGTGCTTAAGCGTTGCAGTGAAGGATTGGGACTCATCGGACGACTCGCACTATTGCTATTCGATGTGGCGCAGGCCGTGATCAGGAAGAGGCCTGTGCAGAGGCTCCCGAACAAACCTGTAAAGCCGCTTTTTTTAAGTCGCATGAATATATCCTTTCAATCCCACGGTAAGGGTGCCTGTTGTGTTGGGGCTGCAGGCGTTTTGGCCAAAAATAATGGCATCCTGAAAGCGGTTGTGTTGGCTCATGGTGCGCAACGGCTCCAGATTGCGTTCGCCGCTCAGGGGTTGGTATTTACAATAACACAGCGCTCGCAGGGTTTGACCACTTCAAAAACGAAGGACTCAAGATGAAGCGACCGCCAGTGATACTCACCGTTGGGTAGATCTCCTTTGAGCACTAAATTGGGGCGAAAATGCGCCATGCTTACCGGAGGCTGACCGGCCGCATGCAGCCGTTGATTGAGGCGTGCTAAAGACGCTGTATTGGCCAGTAAATACGGATAACCATCGGCGAAGCTGACCTGTTTGCCCGGTGCATAAAGGGGGTTGGTGTCACGAAAAGTACTCTCGGGCATATAGACCAGCGTACAGGGCGTTTTCGAGTCGTTCAGAAAACCACTGATTAATGGGCTCCGGGTACACCCAGGCCGGGACTTCTGAACGCCAAATTTTGACAAGGCGTGTGGAGGGCTCCTGGTGTAAAAAGGGAATATCGCATTGATGTTCTTGAAAGCTGCACTTTAATCCTGGGCCGTGATTTCTACACTGAGCTGGGCCATGGCAGGCAGTTCCCGTTGAGTTAAAAATCGACCGTCGCTGTTGATAAGCATCCAGCGGCGATCGTGTTTGAGACCCATGGGGGTTAGCTCTGCCTGAGAAACCTCAATACCACGGGCTGATTTGAGAGGGTAGATCCACAGAGCGCTGAGGGTGACCTTAGTTTTGGCCATAAATCACCTGGGCCGGTTTAAACAGCACCCAGGATGTCAAAATATATTTGTCATTGGAGGTGGGTACGTGTCCTTTATGGGTGTGGGGAAACCCGCTGGGCGCAAACACCAGCTGTCCTTTTTTAGGACTGAGCTTACGCTGCTGATAATAAAACTCGGTTTCGCCGCCTTCGCGCACATCATTGAGATAATACATAAACAACAAGACACGGTGCAGGCTACTCTGACTGCTGTCATTGGGGGCGGGGTAGTTTTCGGAGTGAAAGTGATGATATCCCCCGACCTTGCGATCATACTTTTGTAAATTGATGGTGCCCAGGGTGTAAATTTGCTTGATGAGCTTAAGCACTGTGGGATCGTCTAGCATGGCGAGAATTTCTGGCGTAATGGGCATTTGCTGGCGGTTTGTGGATCGGGAATAAACATGCTGACAGCGCCCGTGAGTAGGTGAGGATCGTTATATAGTTTACTAAATGCCGGTAGGTGACCGCTTCGATCTCTGCGTTTTCTGTTTGCCAGTCGGGGGCTTTAGAGATCGTAATATCCTGGCTATTTTTGGCTGGTAAATTAACGCCGTTGCCCGTCATTCCCGGTGCTTTTTCGCGACTGCGCTCAAACTTTTTGATCCATTGTTTACATTGTTCTGCCGACAATGCGTCATTGTAAGTGGCAATAAAATCGGTGGTGTCAGTGGTTTGGCTCATGGCAACGCATCCTATTTTCGGGGTTCATCATACCATGAAGTCCTGCCTTAACCCAGCAGGACTAAACGAGCACGACTAACCCAGACTGCGATCGTAACGCTCTGCGGCCTTTGTATAAGCGTCTGCCTTTTGCGCGTCTCCCAAATGGGCTTCTGTGCGCGCGGCTTCCTGCATGAGCAAACCGTCTACAGCGCCCTGATCAAGGGCTTTTTGAAGAACTTGCTGGGCTTTTGTCCATTGGTCGTTGGCGCTGAGGCTACGAGCGAGCATATATACGGTTTTGGGGTCTTGCCGCATGGCATATTCCTGCTCCATCAGCGTTTTGGCTTCGGCATCGGCTTCAGGCGTGCTTTTGTCGAGCAGAAGCAGGGCGAGCTCGACGGCGGTGGCCAAAGTTATTGCCCTGGAGTTCACGGCGCAGCGCAATTTCGGCTTCGCTTTTTAAGGCTTTTGCTTGTTTCTCTTGTTCCAGAGCAGTGTGTACCTGGGCCTGCTTAATCAAAAACAGGCGCAGCCTCGATAGCGTAAGCGGCGGTGTAGGCTTGTAGCGCTTCGCTGTGTTGTTTGTTTTTGAGCGCCAGGTCACCCAGTAGTTCATAGGCCAGCAGGTTTTGTGCATCGATGCGCAGGGCCTCGGTATAAAAGCGTTGGGCAAGCTCAAAGTTGCCCTGTTTGGCCAAAATACGCCCGGCCCAGGCACGGGCCTGAGAGGAGTGAAGGGTGTCACCGGTTTGTTCACGGCTGATGCCTTTATACAAATGAGCAAGGGCCTGATCGTATTGTCCCTGGGCTTCTTCTACGAGGGCCAGTTGGGCTCAGGGCAGAGAGCAGCGGCTCTTTTTGCACCCATTGCTCAGCAGCCTCTTTGGCTTCCAGCAGCTTGTTCTGAGCCATGCGTTGGCTAATATGGTTGGCTAAAATATTGCTATTGGCGCCGACTCGTCTTTGTGATTTTTGCGTGCAGTACTTCTGCTACAAAATCATGTTTTGCCTGGGCAATCGCAAACAAAACCTGCCAGGCACCGGGAATAAGGGGTTGAAGACTTAAAGAGCGTTCTGCCGTCTTTTGAGCCAATAAATACCAGCTGGTATCGTGGGTGATTTTGGCCTGAGCGACGTAAGCATTGGCCAATAGGTTTTGGTCCATAAAGCTCTTGGGGGCTTGCTTTGTGCGCTTTTGGTAAAAGGCCAGGTTGCGCTCTCGGTCGGCTTTTTGTTTTTCGGGGTCGGGTAAGATCAGGGTATAGGGGAGAACGGTTTCTGCGCTGAGTTCTGTGGACGTAGACGTACGCTCCGTCATTTCGGGGGATACCGCATTGGAGTCGGTGGCTTTTAAAAAACCTGAAGACAAAAAATAGGCCCCTGTAGCACTCAGGGTGAGTGCAGCGATGGCAGATAAGAGAAGTGAGCGTTTAGATGATTTCATGGGGTTCCTTATGTGCGGGCAGGTCTAAATTCTCTAGACCTGCCCGCAAAACGAGGGGTTAGGTTACCTTAATTAGGCGCAGCCAGATAAAGGGATGTGCTAGGCAGTGGATCGTGAATACGCATCATGTTGTCATCCAGATCATCATACTCCACGTTATCCGTTTCTACACGATCAATAAACGGTTGACCGGCATCCAGAGGATTGAGCGCTCCGCCAGGCACCAGCACGGCGAGGGTGATGTCGATAACATCCTCATCAATGCGGCGGCCTCGGAAGGGGCGGGGGGCAGCTAAGTCAGTAATGCCTGCGGCATAACCACTGGCTCCGGTCGTATCAATGCGCATGACGTCGGGTAAGAAAACGCCTGCAATTTGACCGACACGGGTGTTTTGGGCATCAGAGTCTCTTACGGGTCTACCCGGAGAGTTATCATAACCTAAAGCAGCCTGAGCTTGACTTTGAATGGCGCCGAGTACGGCGACTGCTTCGGTACGAATATCGGCAGCGGCTTGAACATCTGCTAAATCCACAGAAGGTGGAACACTGTTCCAGGTTATAAGCAATTGCGCGCGTTCATCCATATCTTGACGAATCAAGCCCTCATTGATAGCGGGGCGGGCTAAACGCTCAACCTGGGCGAAGTTTTGAATGGTAACTCCACCGCCGCCGCCACCACCGGAATTCACACCACTGGTAGAGCTGCTGATCATTACGCGACTGCTCAGTCCCTGATCGGTAAGGGTTTCAATCGCCAATGTATAGGATGTATTGGGGCTCAGGTCAGCAAAGGTGTAAACCTCTCTGTCAACGTTCGTTCCGACGCGCTCACCATTACGGTAGAGGTTGTAAGTGGCGGTGCTGCTGGTGCTGGGAGCCGTCCAGCTGACAAAAATATTGCTGCCTGTACGATCCGTGACTCTTAAGTTCAGTGGGCTGGGAACACTGGGGTTTAAGGTGGGCATCGCTTCAGGTGTTGACGTGGCCATCGGCGTTGCGGTCATCATGGGCGTCGCCGTGGGTGCTGCCGTACTCGCGGGCTGTGACGGAGCCGTCGAAGGCTGGCTGAGGGCGCTGCACTGGCTGCTGAAGAAGGCATGCTGCTCGGCATTGCTGTGGGCATGGTGGTGGCCATCGCTGTCGGCGTGGCCGAAGCCTGGGGAAGGGTGGTATCATTAACGGGCTGCGGAGCACAGGCACTTAGGCTGGTGGCTATAAAGGAAAGCGCAAAAATATACTTTTTCATAATCAAAATCCTTTCAGAGATTTATTCGGGGATGGAGATGGTTTCCCATACGTCAAAGGTAGTGGCAGAGCCGTTACCTTGCAAGAGGGCGCGGGGCACTTCGACCACCACCGACAAAACGTTAAAGCCACGGGTGAAATCCACTGCTGTTTCGTCAGTGCCGAAGATGTCGGTAATCGTACCATTTCCGTCGGCAATATCTGCACGTAAGGCAAAGAACTTGTCTACATCAAAGTAAAAGGGATCCTGGCGTAGGCCCGCAAACACTTTGACGGTTTGACCATTGATATCCACATCGTTTGCGATAGTGCCGGTGGAGCCCGAACCTTTTGCCAGCAGCGGTGTGGTTAAAATATCGCCGTCTGTCAGGGTGTCTCTGACCACGGTTTCTTCACCGTCAGCAATATAGGTGAGGGTCATTCTTTGTTGCCCGTTGCTATTGGGGTTACTAAACTTAAATCGAAGGACTGCATCATCGGCTGCGGTGGGGGTTGTTGTGCTGGGAGTTGAACCTTCAATACGACTCAGGTGAAACTCGTAACGGGCACTGGTATTAAAAAAGGCTTCTTCTCGTGCGGGTAAGCGATCGTAGCTATTCATAATAAAAACGAGGGTGTTTGGGTCGCCTGTTGTTGCCGTACCCTGCTCTTCACCTTTTCTAAAGACGTACAAGTCTGTTAAATTAGGTGCGGTCGTTTGAGTTCCGGGAGGAGTAATGTCATCGTGATCGGACGCGGTGGCTAGGCCACTGCCGAGC
>CAWCRG010000014.1:0-31332 GCA_963797915.1 Candidatus Sericytochromatia bacterium | reverse complement strand
TCGGCCCCTTTTTTAATAAAGTTTTCGGCCACGCCGGTTTTTTGCAGCATCAGGCTGAGCATGCCCCCGAACATGGCAATCGTATAGGCTGAACTCAGCTTTAAGGGCCCAGCACCGACCACATGCTCTAGTATTTGGTCCGGTGCCACACCGCCAAAAAAAGCAATCAAAATGGCCATCAATGGCAGCGCCAACAGCGCAGGTAAAAGCCGATAAAACATCAGCAAGGTCATGACGATAAAAACGCCAAAAATACCGGTAATTTGGAGGGCTTCCATGGGTATATCCTCTCAAGATGTTTGGAGAGAAACATAGGCGCTGCCCCCCAAAGGAATGTCAGCAATTATAGCAGAGGGGAATGATGCTGAATGTGAGCCGAAGACGTTGAACACGGGTGTAAGGTTAAGCTTTATTAAAAGCTAACTTAAGCCTTCACAAGTTTCGCGACACACTTCAGATATAAAAGTCAGGAGGATGTGCAATGCAAAATCATTATGTCAATACGTCTCATGCTGCATTGATGGATCCGCGTCAATTGTTTCAAGCGCGTCCTGTCCCATCGCCCCAAAGGCAAGCGATGCCAACAACACCTCCTCACTCCAACCCTGCTCAGGACAATTTTAGCCGGGTATCCCGTCTCCTGGACCAACTGAGTTTACAGCCCACTTCCCGCAGCCTGTCAACAGGCCAATCCCCAGGGGTGCTTCCCTTTTTCAACACCCAACCCACCTCCTTAGCGCGCCCTTTTACTCCGCTGGTAGCGACCCCCAGTCAGGCTATAGGCTCTGTTCAAACCGCAATACGCCCTCAGGCCCGTCCGGTACTTCACGGCTTACCTGAGCACCTGGCCACTGCAGCTGTCCGTCCACGCTCAGCAGGTAACACAGAGCGCCAGCGCATTATTGTCGACAGCGGGATCAAAGAGTGGCAAAGTGGTGTCAAAGAAAGTGGCGGCAGCAACCGAGGCCCTCGCATTGATACCTACGCCAAGAATTCAAAGTTTGGCAAGGGCTACGAATGGTGTGGTTTTTTCGTCGCTTTTAATTATTCAGAAGCAGGCTTTAAAACCCCTGAACACTTTGCGTCTTACCAAAAAGCCCGCGACTTCTTTTTGTACCGTTCTTACACCAGTCGAGACAGTGGACTACACGCGCGACTCGATCAACAACGAGAAAGCGACGCGGCGGCAGGTAGTTCTCGCCAGTACTTTGCCATGGCAGAGTCCAATGTTTTTGAGTATGTTGATGCCTATAGCCGCTATTACGAACATATTGATCCTGATGCCCTTAAGCACACCTGGCAGAATATTCCCATTCAACCGGGCGATGTCGCCCTGTTTAATCACGGTCATGTCGGCATGGTGGTATCTTACGATAACCGCAGCGGCAAACTGGTGACTGTTGAAGGCAACACATCAGGAGAAGGCCCCGATGGTAAGTCTTGGAGCCAGGCCGTGGTTCGCAAAACTTATGATCTTTCGAAGGCCGCCGATCGCAAGCGCTTTGATGGCTTTGGTCGCGCTGCAGACAGTGATTTCGCCTGAGTTTCTACGGAACAAAACGCTGATTAAACACGTCTCCAAAACACATACCCATCATTAGCATCTACGTGTTAGAAAGTCGTGATTAAGCCATGAAACCGTTGTATCCGTATCTCCTTATTTTATTACTTGGTGCATGCCAAAACGTCCCCCAGGCAGCTTCACCCACCCAGAACTTACAGACCTCTACTGCTGCTTCTGCCCAGATTGAAACAACAGATCCTCAATCCAATAAACCAACAAAAATAGTTGACACCGTTCAAACGGATAACGCCCAGGCTGAACCTCTTTTCACTGAGACCGTCCAAGTTAATGTTCGCTTAGATCTCAGTAAAATTGAGCCCGAATTTCATGAGGCAGTACGCACTGGGTTTGAAGGCGTTTCGCTGGTTTCTACTGCGTTAGACGGCCCTCCGCCAGAGCCCATTGCGCTTGATAACCTCGATGATTTAGACAAAATCCCCCTCCAAAGACGACCTGAACCTATTTTCTCCTTTTCTCAAACGGGCTCCGTCAACGATGTATTTACGTTTGATAAGATCCCTAAAGGCCAGGACTTCACCCTTGCGAGCAATCGCATTTTTATAAAATCAGAGCCTAACTGCGATGGTGCTCCTCGTCTCTATTTTGCAAGTGCTTTTCACGAAGTGAAAGCACCCATGGACGCCATGCAAATCACATTATCATTAAATATGACCTGGGAACAGGATCTTGTTGCTTTTGAAAAAACAGCGACCTCTGGCGTGATCCGAGACGCCAGGGGAGTTCCCCTTGAAAATGCAAACATTAAAATTCAGGCCATAGCCCCGGGCAGAGAAGAAAACCCTTGCTTTACAGAGGTTTTTACAACAACCAGTGATGCAGAGGGCAAATTTGAGTTTAACAACCTATATGCCGGCATTCAGTTTAAAATTGAGGTGACAAAAGAAGACTTTACCCCCCAGGAGCGGGTTGTCTTTCTTTCGAGTAATAAGCAGGGAGACCCCGAAACAAACCGCTTTGACTTTGCCCTTAAGCGGTAGGTGACATCCACTGTTCAGGCTGGATCTCTAATTGTGTTTCTCCGCAGGTGAGAAACACAGCTCCATCCTGGATCATGCACTGCAGCTCCAGGTTGCGACTTGCCAGCCCCGTCAGCACCTTGACATCAGCAGCGGGAATATTTATCACTTCAAGGTTTTTAAAGCGCTGCAGATCAGGCTGTATTTTTTCCCACCATAAGCTGGCGTTGCGCCCCGCATAAGTCACCACGTGCACCTGTTCAGAACGCCCACAGGCTTTGCCCAGGCGCTTGGCGTCGGGTAAACCCAGTTCAATCCAGTGCTCAATGTCTCCGGTCAGGCTTTTTTGCCAGAGATCGGGTTCGTCCATGGAACTCAACCCCCGGGTAAATTCAAGCCGCTCATGGGCAAAGAGCGCAAAGGTGAGCACGCGAATCATTAGCCGTTCTTCGGTCTCCGAAGGGTGCTGAGCCAGGGTCAAAACGTGGTTCTCATAATAGTGGCGATCCATATCGCTCACCTGCAAGTCCACTTTAAAAATCGTCGCTTTTAGCGCCATTAGGTCACTCTTTCTTGCACAGTTTTCGCTTCAGAAATCCACTGACGAAAGTCAGCATCCATCGTTTCCATATGCTCCGCAGGGACTCCAGAATCTCCATATCGCACCGCTTCGTAATACGTGCTCCAATACTGTAAACGGGGCTGTATAGCTCGTGACAGCAGCGGAAGCAGTAGCTGAGACTGTTCACGGGGGGTCAGCCCTTCCTCTACCGTCACATCATAGACCTTACAAAGCTGATTTAAGTGCTTTAAATAGGCTGCGACAAAACGCTCTCGCTCCACTGACGCACGATAGCCCGGTACAAAGCCTGCCACGGCGTCCTCAGAGCGGCGACTCCGTAAAAAAACCACCGCCAGCACAGCAAGCGCCACGGCAATAATCAACGCAAAGAGTACGGGCAACGGCAAAAAGGTAATCACAGCCACTACCGCACCAAAAACGAACAATAATAATCCCACAGACTTTTCAAGCACTTGACCCACCGCTTTTTTGAGACCCTCGGGAATCCAGCGCGCCAGATAGGTAAAGAAGTTGCCCGCACTGCTCTTCTCATTCATACGATTGGGTGCAAGAGCAGCAGCGTAGCCCGGTGTGGGGTCAAAGGGCACCCAGCCATGGTGGGGAAAGTAAGCCTCTACCCAACCATGGGCATCGCTGCTGCGCACTTCAAAATAACCCGTAAGAGGATTATACTGTCCGGGAACGTATCCCGTTACAAAGCGAGTCGCAATCCCCAGACTGCGGGCCATGACGGCCAGAGAAGAAGCAAAATGTTCACAATAGCCCTCGCCCTGCTCAAACAAAAAGTAGTCCACCGCATCGCGATTTTCAGGGAACATAGGAATCTCTAAATTGTAAGGATACTCGGTTTTTAAATGCTTTTCGAGCGCCTTGACCGCATCATAAGGGTTTTGGGTTTCTTTCGTTATTTTTTTAGCGAGGTCTTTCACCCGCTGAGGCAAAGCCGCTGGCACCTGATAGTAATTGGGGGTGGTGGGTTTTTTCTGCAGCATGTCCCAGCTGACGGTACGCAAGCGGTCTGCGGAAAACTGAGGGATGGATGAAATGACCGTGTAGGTGGTGCCTGAGAACAGCTCAATAGGGCTGCGCAAGCCGCCGTATTTATCGAGTAAGACATAGGTGGTGGGAAAGTAAATCTGTTCTGCATAAGAGGCTTTAAACACTAAATTACTTTGATCCCGTTCAATATAAAAACTGTGGGTGGCCCGTTCTCGGGGCACAATATTGTTTTTAAGCTCGCGGGTTTCTCTGACCCATAGGGGTTGGGTGCTGCTGTCAACCCGTCGCAGTGCATAGGGCTCGGTCATGCTCCACCGCAAGCCGTCATAGGTATCAAAACCCATGCCGCGCCAGTAGCTGGCCTTTGAACCGCGCACTTTCATCACCACTTCATCAGAGAGTTTCCCACGGTAATTGAGATCTAGCTCTGTACTAAAACCGTAATAGGCAAAAGGGTCAAATTCACGGCGTTCATTATTGTCTTTGCCTATCCCTTTATTCGGCTCCCTGATTATAACCGGGGTTTTTGATTTTCCCGTCAAAATCAGGGAGGTTGGTGATGGACATCGACACCGGAAATGTGCGGATTTTCATGCCTTCATAACGGGGCATGGCAAAGAACACCACCGTACCCAGGAGAAGTCCCCACCCGATGACGGGTGCAGAGAGACGCTTAAGCAGTCGAGGACTTGCCTTTTGAGAAGACAAGTGACTGGCCAGTAAACTGGCCACTGCCAGAAGTGCGTATAGTGCTAAATAAACGCCAAAAATAGTGCTGCGGCTTGTCGTTGCGGCTACCGAAATCAAAATCAAGCCCACCCAGAGAGAGTAAAACACGTCTTTGCGTCGCGGCAGATCGTAACTGTGAAGGGTTTGTAACCAGATCAATAAATGGGCCAGCGGAATCCGGGCGTCGTAGGGGTTTTCTCGAATACCGTAAAAGAAGTTAGCCAGCGCCGCCAACATGGCAAGCGCTAAGATGATTTTAATCCACCAGTTTTTGGCGCGCCGTCGCTGCCAGCTGATCCAAAATCCTAAACCCGAAAGCAAGACGGCAGCAATGCCCAGGGCGGGACTGCTTTCTGTGGACTGAATCGTAGCTGCAATGGCCACTGTTACCGTTAAAAAGCTAAGCAATCGCAAGATAAAGGAATCTTCAATTTCTGCCGGACGATACCCATCGTGCTGCAGCAGGTTACGCCATCGATTAAGCACACGACACCTCCCTTAATTTTGTTTGTATTGTAGCGCAGTGTGTACCCCCGCATAAAACAAGAAGGCAAAACAGTAACCGAAACGAGTTGGTGTATGATAAAGTCACCATGCAAAAAAATAATCGAGAGCCGCTATCGTGGCAAATGATTGAGCAAATGTTTCCCTGGATTCCTGAGGGGAATGTTTTGGATGTGGGAGCAGGAGCCGGGCAATTGGCCACCCGCTTTGCCCGTTATGGTTTCTCAGTCACAGCTCTTGAAAAAGGCCCTGCCCCTGTCGAACGGATCAATAATCTTGCGTGGTGGCACGCGGACTTACGCAGCGCTGAATTCGAAACCCAGCAATGGGCAGCCATTATTGCCCTGAATAGTTTTCCTTTTTTGCCCCAAAACGCACAGAACACACAACTTGAACGATTAAAAACAGCCCTCAAACCTGGCGGTGTCTTTATTTTCTCAACATTTACTCCCCAGGACCCCGGCGCACAACAAACCCTGGCAGAGGACCTCGACGGCGCGTCATTGCCCACAGGCACTCTATCGCTACGCGACCTTCAATCTCTTTTTGAACACTGGGAATGGCTCTGGCATTTTGAAGGAGATGTCCCTGATGATCACCCGCCTACAGGCCCTCACCATCATCATTTGGTTCAGGTTATTTTGAAGAAACCTCATAGATTACCCACTGATAGCTCACCCAACGGTTTAAGCCATGCACTAAAAACCACGCTTTCCAACGCAAGTTTAGGGGTGAGCCTGGGGTGGCGCACCCCTCTGATCAAGTTATTTGAAGACCTAAAAAACCTGTCTTTTATCGAGATTATGAGCGACGACTATTTAAACCCAATCTGGGACACAACCCTGATGGATCTGCAGGAGCGATACCAAATTCTATTGCATGGTGTCGAACTCTCCGTCGGAACGCCAGGGCCCGTTGATATTGAATACTTACACGAGATTCGGCGATTGGCAGACCGCACCAACTGCCCCTGGTGGAGCGATCATCTTTGTTATACCCGAACTTCACGGCATCGCACATTTTCGCTCAATCCCTTACCCACCACAGAGGAAGCGCTCCAGATTGTCGTCGAACGGGTTAAAGCCTCTCAAGCCTACGTCGGTAAACCTTTACTGTTAGAAAATGCGGCTTATTATTGGCAGACTCACTTACCCAAACAAATGCCAGACGCTCTCTTTTTAGGGCAAATCGCTGAGCAAGCAGATTGCGGTATTCTCCTGGATGTGGCAAACCTCTATGGCAACGCTTACAATCTGGGCATTGATCCTTACGCCTATATTGATGCCCTCCCCCGTGATCGGGTGCTCCAGATTCATCTTGCGGGAGGGCAAAACCTCAGCCCACTGCTTTTAGATACTCACGATAGCCCTGTGCATGAAGAAACCTGGAAACTGCTAAACTATGCCCTTAAGCGCTGCGATATTCGTGCCGTGATCCTGGAGCGGGACGCACATTTTGAAGACCTTACCGATGTGATTCAGGATCTCCAGACCGCTCAAACCCAATGGGGCATAAGATTATGAACCTGGCCGATTTTCAAGACCGCTGGCTAGACATTTTACAGGCCTTGCAAAAAAACCCTTCGGCTCCTTTGCTATCAAACGAACGCAATGGCGAAGCCTTTCACGATCTCTCCTTACCCAGAGCAAAGGCCATTGCGCAAATGGTAGAGCAGGGAAAGGTGTCTGTCTTATGCGGCGTATTGCCCGACACCGTCAAAGCCCTGCTCCCGCAAGCTCTTCAGCAGACACTCGCTCAACGCTATGCACGTGCTTTTCCGCAATCAACGGTGATTCCTGCCGCCAAAGGCGTACCTGAATGGTTTGACTGGTTGATGGCGCAAGACACAGTGCGGCAGATTCCGTTGGCCAGCACGGTGCTGTCTTATGAACAAGCCGTTCTCAAACTGTGTTTTTATCAGCTCCCCCGCTTGCCTGTACTGGCCCATGCACGACTCGCGCCCTGGGCCAGGTTATGGGTGGGAAGTCCACTGCTTGATGAGATTTTGACTGCCCTGAAGCATCACAGTCACCTTGCCACCGGCCCCTGATCTAGGCGATAACGCAAAGCAGGGCTGGCTTCTTTATCGTCGACACGGTACTGAAGTGAAACGCCTTCCCATTCATTGGGGACTATATGAGGTTCTCGACGTGTTAGACGGCACACATTCCTGGGTATATTCTTTAGAACAGGTGTGTGAAACGTATCCCGAATTGTTACCCCAACGGGAAATGCTTCAGCGCTGGTGGGCATGGCTAGAAGCGGAACAGCTTCTGAGTTATTGCTAATTTTTAAAATTGAGAAGAAGTAAAAAGGGAGATTTCATGCAAGTTAACAAACCGCAACCACCGTCAACAGGCCCTCTACCAGTCAATTCAATGAGCGTAGACGCAAATAACCGTGTTACCGAAAACCAGGCCAAGCCCGAGAAGACGCAGCAGCCCGTTGCTCCACCGCCTCAAGACAATAAACAAAGTGTGGGCTCCTACCCCAAGGGCGAGGGCCCCGTCTCTTCAATTACCTTATGTGCCGTAAAGCCCCCAAAAGGGGGCACCACTGAGGTTCCTAACGCACCTGAAAAACCACGGATGGACGGCGGCTCAAATATTACCTTATGTGCGGTAAGGCCCCCACGGCACCACCACTGGGCAGCCCCCAAAGCCCCCAAAAGGGAACACCACCGAGGTTCCTGATGCGCCTGAAAAGCCACGGTTTGACGGTGGCTCAAACATTATTTTATGTGCCGTAAAGCCTGACGGCACCACCATCGGTCAGCCCCCAAAGCCCCCAAAAGGGGGAACCACCTGAGGTTCCCGACGCAGCCTAGAAAACCTCGGTTTGACGGTGGCTCAAATATTATTTCTTGCGCCGTAAGGCCTGACGGCACCACCATTGGGGCCCCAAAAAAACCCAAGCAAACCAAAGACTAAGTTTACTGCGCCCAAAAGCCTGGCTTTTTAAAAGGCCAGGCTTTTTCGATATCTTTAACGTAATCGCTGTCTAACCAATCATTATCGACCCGAGGAAAGCCCATGTACTTTTTTCTGTCCCGTTTCTGTCTCACCACTTTGTTCATAACGGCCCTGGGCTCCTGTCAGGGACTGGGTAGCTTGCCCCCTGCCGCCGTTCCGAATGAAGTGTCTATAGCCTCTTCCCCGGACTCTCCCTCAGGCGATAATCAGGCAGACGGAAATGAAAACAATCTACCCGGGAGGCGCTGTCAACCAGGTCATAGATAGCCCACTGGCCAACAGCATACGGGCCAATGCCCAGAATTTATTGAACCAGAAATACCCTGACGCGGATATTGCGCTGCAAACCCTACACAGCTTTAAAACCCAGGTGGTGGCCGGCACCAATTATATTTTAGAGGTGGATTACACCGATCAAGGCATTGCCCAGGGCCGCTTAATGCTCACGGTATACAAAGATCTTGAGGGTCGGTACGCGTTAACCCAGGATAACTATCCAGGATAACCGCCGCACAAGCCTTTTTAGTGATAGTAGACTTAACACTTACGCCAAAGCATCCTCATAAATCGACATTTAAAGCTTCTTCATCCTCTACAAACTGCTCGCTGATTCCAGCAAACTGTCAAAGTTTAAAACCTGTGGTTTCAAACCTTTTTTTGAAGGATTCATGGGTCTTTGATGTAATTGTATCGATGGCAAGACTCTTGCGCATTCAGAATATGGAGCTTTTGGGAGCCTTCTTTGATACGAACTTTGATGATATCTCTTATATATATATTGTAACTTTATCTAGGCGCTTTGGTATTAACGTTTTCATCCTGTACGACCGTAACAACATTTACCGGCCCGTAAATCAGCTCCATAAAAAAGCCCGCCGAAGCGGGCCTTTAATCTAGAATCGCTTGAAGGCTTAGTTTATAAGGGCACATTACGCGTAGCATTGTACAGTGCCATGACAGACGTGGCATTCATGGCCTCATTAAAAACCATTACGTCATCAATCTGGCCGTTTAAAGGCTCCGGGGATTACCAGGCAGATCACCCAAAGTTAACTCGGTGCGACCTTCAGGGGTCGTTACCCCTGTTTTGCTTTGAATCAGGGTGCCGTTGACATACAGGGCAGCCGTTTGTGCAGCCTGGTCATAGACTACTGTCAACATAGTCCACTCGTTATCAATGATCGGTGAGCCACCGATAACTTGGCCCGTACCTGAAAAAGCGGACCAGCCAAAACTGCCATTATTGATACTACCGCGATTATCGTAGGTTAAGGTGCGCCCAAAAGCAACCGGATCATTGGACACCACCCCCCCAGAGTTAGGATTGTTGGGCTGATGTGCCTTTGACCCAAGCGTTGAGCGTAACTTTTGGGTTTACACTTGGATTAATATTCACAGCCATTTTGCTAAACGAGTTCGTACCATTGTAGCTATACGCTTTATTGGCTTGGCCAAAGCGATCGGTCGTCAGGGTAATGTTGTTGTAATTATTGGTTACTTTATTGGTGCCCTGGCTTCCTGTCGGCGCGGCATCTAAGCAGTCTCTGACCGATCAGAGAATCCCCCCACCCGGAACAAAAGCAGGCTCAATACAGGGCAAGCGCATTATTTGTGTGAAGTTGGCAGCGGCGCTTGTCTGCGTACCCACCTCAACGGTGATATTCTGTGCGCCATTGGTAATCGTATTGCCCGGCACGGTGACTTTGAGTGCTGTACGGGTAGAGTTATTTACATCTACCGTTGCAGTATTTGTACCAAACTTGACCACAGCTGTCGCCGGATCAAAGCCGCTACCGTTGATTGTCAGTGTTTTGCCGACCTGACTTTCGCTTACCGGGTTGCCAGCATCGGTCAAGCTGGTGATACCTGGCAGAACGTTAAAGCTTGGCGTAGTAACGCTTGCATTGTCGCGAACTTTAAGACTCAGATTATAGCTGCCACCAATCACATCGGGCACAGTAACCGTCAAGCTGGTGCTAGTAACCGCTGTTACTGCGGCTGCTTGGCCTCCTATGGAGACCTCATTCTGGGTGAGAGTTTCAGTATCAAACCCCATACCATTAATGATCAAGGTGCTGTTGACCAGGCCAGAAGCACTTGAAAGACTGTTAATAACGGGACTTTCACCGAGAGCGACAAGCAAGGAGTTATTCGTGAGGGTGGCTGTACCGTTTTCATCCATGACTACTGTCGTGGTTGCCACGACTTGTCCATTGGTATCTTTAACGTTAATTGTATATGATCCGGTCGTTACCTGTAGGTTCCGAGACAATGGGCTGGTTTGGGGCGCAGTCACCATCAGAGCGGTTGTGTTGGGATCATTGATCTCAATGGTGAAGTCTTCATTAAAACTCCCACCGAGCACGGTATTCAAATTCAGGGTGAAAGAGCCCAATACTCGCGTAACCAGTTCATTCACAATAGCGGCAGTCGGTGTCAGATTGGTTTTAACTAAATCAACCAATTTTGCCGGGTCAAACAAGGTGGGATCTTTAGTAAACGTCTGGGTATTGCTGTCAAATCCCATTGCCGTATCCAAGGTGTTTTGCAAAGCCGTGAGGTCCAACTGAGAAATCAGTTGGGGATCAGATTGTGTGAGTAACTCTAACACTGCCAGATCAACAAGCGACGGCGGTTGATATCGACGGTAATATTGGCTACGCCTTGCTGTGAAAAATAATAGCCTTTACCGGTAAAGGTGGACAGCAAATTCTTGTTGGCATCATAGCCCTGCACCGTAACCACGCGCAGATTGCCCGCTTGAATCGGCACATTGTCGATCGTTACCGTGGCCGTTGTGCCCGTTACTGCGACAAAATCACTGCTCAGACTACCGGTTATGCCACCTGCCCACCAGACTCAGTTTAATAAACTTTAAAGCGGCTTTATCGACGATCTGCGTCTGAAAGGACTGACTGTTGCGATAGCTGAAACTTACGCTTTGAGTGGTCTGGGCTTGTTGACTGGCTGACGCTGTTTCTGTAGAAAAAACCTGAAGGTTTTGCACACCGCTTTGGCGGGCTACTAGGCCACTAGCATTAAACTAAGACTGAGGGCCGGAAATAAGATTTCTGTTATTTTCATGAGGGATTGCTTTCTTGTATTTAAGGGCTTAGAGCTAAGTGGACTCGCTTTTAAAACTGAAACTCGATCTGACCATTGACTTTTTCTTGAGTCGGAGGAGCCTTGATGTTACTTTCACTACCACCGCTACTGCCACCGCTGGGGTTAGAAACCGAAAACAATTGCTCTGCGCTGAGCGAGCTTCCGTTTACACTGATGCGAATTGTTGCAAAGCCTTCGCTAATTAACGCTCGTACATTTCCCATCGCATCGACACTGAAGTCCTGGGGGCGTAATGACACAAACTTCAAACGTTCAGGCGCAATTGGATTGCCATTCTGGTCTTTTACTATTAGCTGTACTTGCTCACCGCTTTCGCTAAAAAAGCGTTTGCTAACTTGTAATTGCAGCGCTTGTAAATCACTGGTGTCTGTTACTGAAGCCGTTGAGTCAACAGGGACAGCAGGTGTGGATGGTTCATTTTCTGCATTGGAATTGGGTATTATCGATGCAGAAGGTGCTGAGGGAGTTGTGCTTGTTAGGCTGCCGCCTGCCACAGGGGCTGTCTGTGGTGAATTGCTGGCTGCCGGTTGGATATTCGCTGTCGAGGGCTTAGTAACGTTGGCAGGGGTGCAAGCAAGTAGGCCTGAAAGGGTTAAAAACCAGAGGGTACGTTTCATTATAGGAGCTCCTAAAGTGGTTGTTTAATCAGTAGCTTCGGAGAAAATGCCCCGAAACCTAATTGATTATGTTTAAAGTAAACTATCCTAAAGTCTTACTAAAACTAATGAAGATAGACGATAGCACCACTCGCTTGATTTCTTTAATGAAATACTTACGCTAAACCAGAGTAGATAAAAGTTTTGCTCACAGAAATTTAAAATAATTAAGAAGATTGAATCTTACGTGGGCAATATATAGGCTAAATCGAAAAATAGCAAGCTTTTCTGAAATAGAGAAGGCGGGCGCTCTTTTCAAGAAACGCAACATAGATTAATCAAAAGCATGACAGGTTCAGACTGAATAGCCTACGAAAAACGCATAGCCCGGCTCGAAGCAGAAAATGCGCAACTGAGGGCAGAGAATGCATTGCCTAAAGAGCGCTTGCGTCAAATTGAGGAATTGCTGGGGCTTAATATTAAGAACTCTTCCAAACCACTTTAGAGTGTGAGAGGCAAAAAGGGCAGCACCGAGAGATCTCGCCACAAGATAAGGTCAAAGAAACCATCCTATATCCCTATAAACTCAATGTTCTTGTGGAGGAGAAACTCAAAGAAGTACTTTTAAGCAATATATGAGAGGGCTAAGGTGCAATGTTTGCTCCATTCTGGAACAAGGTGCAGACTACGTAACCGAAAAAGGTGAAAAATCCTCTCGTGCTCAAACAGCCTCTACCTGTCGCTCATCATTGAAAGTAGAGACAGCGCTTTGGATGTTCAACTGCGTTGAGATTGAGTCCTCTAACAATCGAGCTGAGCGGGCAATACGGCCGGTGGTAGTGGCTTACTTTCCAAGATCTTTCACATTGAGCTGGCGCCCTTCGGGATGCAGAACCTTATGTAGCGTCACGCTTTGATTGACGTCGGGGGTATAGGGGTTATCGGAGCAAATATCGATTTTACTTCCCCCGGTGCCTTTGAAAGCCCCGCCATTGTCTACCAGTGCAAAGTAAATGGGAGAAACGCCTTTGATGGCTTCGAGTTCAGGAATTCGAAACACGTCGCCGTACTTCATGGGAGCACCACTGCCTTTATATAGCGCGGAATCCATTGCCACGGCCACATAGGCGTTGGCTTTTGCGTTTCCTGATTTCATTGCGCTGACGTATTGATCTAAAGTGTGACCTTTTAAAGGTTTGCCAATGCTATCTTTGACTCCTCCCTGCATTGTCGTGTTCATGGGCGCATAAGAAGTAGCGGCAGCCACCTTAAAAAACTCGGTTTTTAATGCGTCAGGGGCAATGTCATCGCCCGCAAAAGAGACTTGTGCA
This sequence comes from Candidatus Sericytochromatia bacterium, assembly GCA_963797915.1. Lineage (GTDB taxonomy): Bacteria > Cyanobacteriota > Sericytochromatia > UBA7694 > UBA7694 > CAXRDE01. The sequence continues at coordinate 17,951 of CAWCRG010000014.1, read as the reverse complement.
GCCGCTGAGCCCTGTTGGGTTTTAGCCACCGTATGCCCTGCCAGATTGAGCATGTCTTGCAGCTCAGTATCGGTGACCTTGCCGTCTTGTTGAGCCACAAGGGTCATGTCACGGGCTTTTTGAGCAATCGTGTTGGCTTCTTTTTTTTGCTCAGGGTTCATGACCTTAGAAAGAGCAATATCTGTTTTTAAGCGCTTGTGTTCAGAAGCACTAAGGCCCCGTTGCTGATCGGATCCCTGAGTATAGCGGGAGCGTAGCGGGTGTAAATAGCCGGCAAAGGTTTTCGGTAGAATAGGACCATTAGAAAGACCAGACATAAGGACACCTCGAAAAGAATTAAATTAACGCACCGTGTTGGGCTTATTTTAGCATAAAGCTGAAAAAATTCACATCACCTTGCCAGATCATCAAAAAGTTGACATAATGTAAACAAAGGAGTTCGTCAAATGAAATATTTATTCTCTGTTACCCCCCTCTGTACTCTCATTTTAATGAGTATAGCCGTTAGCGCTTGTAATCCACTACCCAACAACGCCACGCCCGCTTCAGAGGCCAGTGCCTCTCCCTCTCCGTCAGCCAGTGTGACGCCCGAACCCGATGCTGAACAGACTTACACACTGTATATCAACAGTCAGAAAGTGGACTGTGTTGGCGTTGGCCCTCAAAAATGCTTGCAGATTCGTCGCAGCGAAGACGAGAGCTGGAGCTTTTTTTACGATAATATCGAAGGGTTCACTTTTGAACCAGGATTTGTTTATACCTTGAGAGTCTCTGAAGAAGAGATTGAGAATCCGCCTGCGGATGCTTCCTCGAAACGGATTAAGCTTGAAGAAGTCATCAGCAAAACAGCCAGTCAGGCCATTGCCGCTTCTTAATTTAGAAGCGTGAATGCAATCAATGCGGCTAAGTTCATGTTTCGGAAGCGGTTTCGTCATCTTCTGAAGCATGAACCTTATTTTTTGAGGGCTTCTTTTTTTCGGCTTTTTTACCCCGCCCGGGCACATAGATCAGCTTTTCTTGATCTTGCTCAGATTCGGGTACAGCCTCATCTGGCTCAGTTTCCGTTGTTTCCTCACCAAACCAGGCGTTACGGGCACTCTCTACCGCTGAGCGAATTTCATCCGTTTGTTGTAAGCGGAACTCAATAAACTTTAAGGCATCGAGTAACCACACGGACAGATCAGGGTTTACGAGACGGTAAAGCACATTACGCCCCCGTCGGCGTTCTACGACAATTTTATGCGAACGCAGCAAAGACAAATGCTGAGAGACGCGGGAATGAGAAATGCCCAGCTTTTGCTGCAGGGCTTTGACTTCTTTTTCCCCTTTGTAGAGTTCCTCAATAATAAAGATACGATCGTGGTGCGATAAGACACCTAGCAGCTTGGCCAGCTCTTGCGTAACCACTTTTTGAAAAGACATATTGAGCACCCTTCGTCAAATTATATTAAATTATTATAACATTTGACTTATTCTTAAATAAGGTTAGAATCCATGCAAAGCCCCTATTTTTCAGTATTTTAATACCTGAGCCCCGCTTATTTTTTTTAAAAATAAATCCATGCCATCCCAGGTGTTAAGCGTTGCGTTCCAGTGGAGTAATCCGAGTAAATCGTCAACGGCGTCAGCCACTTCTTGCTGCTCAATGGCCACCAGAATGCGTTCTAACAAACTTTCGTCATCCATTAAGGCCAGATGATTGACCAGCAAGTGCTGAAAACAGGCCAGGGCCTCAGCGGTGCAACGCGAGAGCAATGCCGGGGCCAAAAGGTTTCTTAATTGATATGCCCAGAGTGCCTGAACTTGCGGAAAGCTCACCGCCAGATCGCCAAAAGCACGGGCGACCTGTTGATACTGCGCTTCATGCTGCAGCGGGCTCTTTAAGATCGGCACCAGCTCGGCATGGACCGGATAATCGTGTTGTGGACGGGTCAGATAAAGGGGCTCGTCGGAAAGCAGGGTGTCGAGAAACTCACCATAATCATTAAGTTCTCCCATTTGCTCAATGCGACTTTTGCCCGAAGCGGTCAGCTGGAGTTTCATCAGCGTCACGTCGGGAATATCCAGGCCAAAGGCGAAACTGTCAAAAGCCTCATTCTGCCAGCGGTATTGCACAGACAGTTGATGGAAGCCTTTGTTTACGTTTTCAAAACGCAGGCGACGGCCTTGTATTATCGGTGGCAAAACGCTGCCGGTGTCTGGCGCGATGAGCTGCACACTCAGATTTTCAAGCAAAGCTGGAGCGTCCTCGTGTCCTGGGGTGGTCCAATCAATATTCAGATGATAAGCCATATTTACTCCTTTTGAAAACATTGCGGGCAAAAGGTGCCATGCCAGCCGTTAAAGTATAGCGTGGTTGATAGCTTAAGATTTGCTGGCTTTTTTCGAGATTGGCCCAGGTATGCAAGACTTCGGCGCGGTGGGCCGGACGGCTTTCGATATGTGCTCCCAACGGCTTGCCCGCGACGTTTTCTAGCTGTTGAAGCCATTGTTCAGCCGCTTGCAGAAGCGGGGTTTGCACCCCGGAGCCTATATTAAAACAGGCATACGCTTGCGACATGGCTTTTCCGTAGTGAGCCGCTTTTAAAAATCCCTGTACGACATCGTCAATATACGTGAAGTCGCGCGACATCTGATGGGGATCGTGCAAAATCACCGGCTGCTGTCTTAATATAGCGTGGGCCCAGCGCTGAAAGGCCATGTCTGGCCGCTGGTAAGCGCCGTAAACGCTAAAGAGACGCAGCGCAATTGTTTTAAACCCTTTTTGAACCGCTGTGCGGGCCAAATAAACTTCACAGCGCTGTTTGCTTTGCCCATAGGGTGAGCGCGGCTGACAGGGATGATGTTCAGCTAGAGCAGCACCGGCCAGGCTATCGCCGTAGACCGATGAACTCGAGGCAAAAATGATCAGCGGCAGCGCGCGCGCGCAGGTGTGCGAGTCATTGGTCGAGTCAGTCAGTCCACGAATGAGCGCTTCAGTCGTGCTGAGATTGGCCTGAAGATAAAAATCCAGATCTTCGGTGGTGCGAACTCCCGGTTGAGCAGCCAAATGAAAGACAAAGTCAGGCCAGGGTAAAGATGCCAAAGTAGAAGATGCCAAATCAGAAAAATGGAGCAAGTCAAGGGGCTTTAGCTGAAGGCGAGAAGAAGCCGTGGTTTGCAGCGCCGATAATCGTTGCCAGCCCGCTGGTGCATGGTCTGCCTGCAGATTATCAAGGGCGACGACTCGCCAACCGGATTTTACAAGTGCCGTACATAAGTGACTGCCGATAAACCCCGCTGCGCCCGTCACCCAGGCAGTGGGCAGCTCCGTAACAGACACAACAGACACCGTCGATTAAGACTTTTTAGAAGGGCCAGAGCCCCTTACCACGTGATTGTATTGCTGTTGGGGTTGTTCCTGAGCCACATGAATATATTCCTGGACGCTCTGCTCTGTTTTGGCTTCATTGGCCTGACGGGTTTCAATCAGAGTCAGCCGCTCGACCTGTAATAGCGCGTCGTGCTCCAGGTGTGCTGCCCGTAATGATACGACATCACCCACCTGAATTTCAGATAAAAAGGCGCTCTCACTGTTTTTATTGCCGGTTTTACGGTAAATTTTGCTGTCCGCGGTCACCAGGGCTAGACTATGGCTCTCGCTGACCTTATCTTTAATAAAGATCTCGCCTTTTTCGTGATTAATGGCGGCGACATAGCCTGAGTCAATCACACTCTGGGGTTTCGGCTTAGCAATGTCTTTATCCATATCCACCGCCGCTTTGAGCAAAAATAGCCCCACAAAAATACTGAGCATGGCCAGGACCGCATAGACTTCGCGCGCAATGAGCGCGTAGTTAAACAGGATTTCGGAAATCCAGAGCAGACCTAAAAACCCGGTGATTAAGGCCAGGGCCACGCTAAACCGACGATAAGGAGAGGGCGGAAGGCGGCGCGCCTTGTACCAGGTCCGACCAATAAAGAATGCCGAAAAACCCAGATACACGAGGGTGAGTAATAAACGAAAGCCCCCGAGAAACTGGTACCACAGATTTTGCTTGTGCTCAAACTGTTTGACCCACTCCGGCGCACTGGTGGGTAAAGCCTGGCGCCAACTGGAAATGGTTTCAATTAAGATGAGCGCTTCGCCCCAGCTGAGTAATTCATCGGGGCGAATGGTTTTGTCGGGGTAACCGTTGATTAAGTTGACCCGTTCCGCCAGCACAATGGCTGCGTAGGCGGGGTGGGTGGTCTGAATATCGGTAAAGTGGGTGGGTTGCGTGGCAAAACCCGATAAAGAAGCGTCCATGCCATAGGCCTGTACCATCAAGAAAACGCTTTCGCCACGGGTGAGTTCTTTGTTTTGGGTTTCGGTATTCCACAGGCTACGTTGCAACTGGGTGACCGGAACTTCTGAAACCCGTGAGAGCACGCGAATAAAATCATTTTTAGAAATCAACGCCTGGTAATCAATCCCTGTGGGCAGCTGAATGCCGTTTTGCTCTAAAACCCTGACGGCGTCCTGCGCCCAGCGGGCACGGTAATCTGAGCGTAAAGGCGGTGGAGAGGCCGTCGTATTGGCATTGACGGTTGCCGTGTCTATCGTTGAGGGACTCAGGTTTTGTGCTCCGACAGGAGACATACCCAGAGACACCAAAAATAGACCAAGCCATACACAGAGCCATGAAAATCTTCGCATGCTATGCATAATAACTGATTTTAGGCAAAATTGTGTTTTAATAGATAAAGGATTTTGATTGTCAAAGGATAGCTTTACGATGGGCCATTTTCACAAGGTTTCCCCCTCGCCGCTGGCGCAGTCTCCCACACCGCTCGCACAGAACACACCCCGCTGGATAAAAGCCCTGGGGCTGAGTGCCCTGACCCTCTCGATGGCGCTGGTGAGTGCCTGCGCCCAACCTTACGCGGCCTTTCAGCCCTCAGCTGCTGCGGCACGTGTCCAACAACAAAGCGCATCAGCCCTCAGTCCCGGAACGCCTTATAACGGCGGCTCGCTTAGCGGTAACTTTCGCTTACATAGCCAGGTCAGCTCTCGTTACCTGAGCAATGCCCGTGACGTGCTGGTGTGGCTACCCCCTGATTACGACAGCAATAGCAGTCAGCGCTACCCTGTGCTTTATGTCCACGACGGCAATAACCTTTTTGATCGCCGCACCACCTTTGGGGGTGTCGAATGGCAGCTGGACGAAACCGCTGGCCGTCTGATTCAAAGCCAGGCCATTACCCCGGTGATTGTGGTGGGGGTTTATAATAGCCCCGCACGCATGGAAGAATACACCTGGTACCCCGATACGCTGGACGGAAAAACCATGGGCGGAAAAGGCCAGCAATACGCTGATTTTTTAGTGAAAGAACTCAAGCCGCTGATCGATCAAAGCTATCGCACCCAGAGCGATAAAAAGCATACCGGGATTATGGGTTCCTCGTTGGGCGGGCTCATCTCTTTTTATACGGCCCGTGCTTACCCCAACACCTTTGGGCAGGTGGGCATGATCTCTCCTTCAGTATGGTGGAAAGACGAACAGGCCAAATCAGATATTGGAAGCTTTCCAAAGGACGTCAAAATTTGGGTAGATATGGGTACCCGTGAGGGCAGCAATCCTGATGCGATGCTTCAGACGGCCAAAGACTTTGTCAGTGGTCTCGAAAATGCGGGATTTGCCCATTTTAAAAATCTGGCCTTTCATATTGAAGAAGGTGGCGATCACAGTGAGGCCGCGTGGGCCCGGCGCCTTGACCGCCCGCTACGCTTTTTTTACACCCCGTAGGAGGAAAAGATGTCATTTGCCCAAAGCATGAAGCGTTGGTACACCAACCGAGCCATCGGCTTTCTCGTTCTCTTGATACCCATGATGAGCTATTTGTTTTATCAAGCGTACCTTTACAAAAACCGGGAAGTGGTTTCAGAAATCCAGGCCGTGGCTATCGTTCAAGAGACTGCTTTTAGAGGCAGCGGAAGCAGTAAACATTTTAAGACAACGCTTGTGCTTCCTGAAGGTGAAACCATTGTCCTGCAGCTGGCTCCTTCGCCCGCGCCGCGCACCGGAGAGAAAATTCCCCTGACACAAATCACGAGAGCTTCAGGCCAGGTCGATTATCGCCTGGATCGAGACGCCTGGAAAAGCTTACGCTCGGCCGCTGAATCGCAGCCCTAATTGCAGCCCTGGCAAGACTTTTTCTTCTAACGTGGAGCTCTCTATTCTAAGGTATCCAGGGTATCGTCCAGCGTAACCACTGTGTCTTGTGGTGAATCTGAAGAATCATCAGAGACGTCAGAAAGCAAGGACTCCACATTAAACAGGGGCGTAAGGTCTCTCTCTAAAAGCGCTTCAAACGCTTCTGGAGGTAAGGGCCGTGCAAAATAATAACCCTGCACCACATCACAATCGTGATCCTGTAAAAAAGCCAGTTGATTCGGGTTCTCAACGCCTTCGGCCACCACGCTCATTTTAAGCTCATGGGCCATATTTACGATAGCGGAAACAATGGCCGCATCGTCAGCGTCGTTTTCAATATCTCTTACAAAAGACTGGTCAATTTTAAGGGTGTCTAAGTGAAAGCGCTTAAGATAGGCCAACGATGAGTAACCGGTGCCAAAATCGTCGACGGCCACTGAAACACCGCGCTTTTTGAGCTCTGACAATTTAAAGGCTGTATTGCTAATATTCTTCATGAGCACGGACTCGGTGAGCTCCAGCTGAAGATATTGCGGGTCCAAACCACTGCTTTCGAGGGCTTCGTCAATGACCTTTACAATATTGCTGCGGCTAAACTGTTGCCCCGATACATTCACCGATACCCGTAAATCGTAGCCGGCTTCTGTCCAGCGCTGGTTTTGCTCGCAGGCTTTTTGTAGCACCCATTGCCCAATCCCTAAAATAAGGTCGGTTTCTTCGGCCAACGGAATAAACTGCGCGGGAGACACCCAGCCAAATCCCTCATGGTGCCAGCGCAATAGGGCTTCCATGCCTACTACTTTTTGCGTGCGTAAATTAACTTTGGGCTGATAATACAAACAAAACTCTTCGGCTTTGAGGGCTTTATGCAAACCACTTTCTAAGTTGAGGCGTTCATAGGCCCGACTGCGTACGACGCCGCTATAAAACTGAAAGGTGTTGCGCCCCTGCTCCTTGGCTTGAAACATCGCTGTTTCTGCACAGCGCACCAGTTTTTTGACTTCGCGGGTATCGGTGGGATAGAGGGCGATACCAATGCTGGCGGTCATGTGTAGCTCATGCTCTTTAAAGGGCAAACTCTGGCTAATTTCCTGGTTAATGTCAGCCGCTATTTGGGCGGCGTCCTCTTCTTGAATCAGATCCGGCAAAAGCACGGCAAATTTATCTTCGCCCAGATGAAAGACCCGTTCGGGTGCTCCAATACAATGCATTAAACGTTGACTAATTTCTCTTAAAAGCAGGTCGCCTTGATCGTGACCTAACGCCTCGTTAAGGTGACGAAAACGATCCAGACCAATCACCAGCACAGCCACTAACCATTCCGGGGGCGTGATTTGCGTGTCTTGAATGAGCATTTGGTGCAGCAGCAATGAGCTGGGTAGGCCGGTTACGGTATCGTAGTAATGGGCCGGAATATGCACATTGGTAATGACTGGAGAAGCTGCCAATGCCAAATGACGATTGGCGTTACTCTGCAAAAGATACTGATGCACCTTTACCAGCAATTCCTCAGGGCGAAAAGGAACGGGAAGCACGTCTCGGCCAATTTCTTCGGGGTCTTTGAGGTTCAGGCGGTAAAGTCCCTCATCCATGAGCCAGATCAGCGGAATCTCCTGGGTGTCCATATCTGAGGCAAGAATTTCTTCTACCTCATCGGGACGCAGTTCGCCCGTCTCATAATTCACCAAAATGAGATGGGGAAGATGCTCCTGAGCGAGCTCAAGTCCAATGTGAATGTCCTCGGCTTCGTAGGTTTCAAAACCACTGACCTGTAGCAGATCAAGAATACTCTGGCGCAATTTAAGATCGGGTTCAATGATGAGAATGCGGTTCATGCAAAACCTTGTATTCGATTAATGGTGTTCATTTTAACATAAGGCTTTGCCGAGCTATAGAGAATGTCGGTGAGACGTCGGTCGTTTAGCGTCTGCTTACCAACTCTTGATAGAACGGTACGCCGCACGGGCCTGGGAACTGGCGTGGCTACCGTGAATATCCAGAAGCTGGATAAAGCGACTGGTTTCTGCTGTGCGGCTATCATAATTGCCCAGATAGTTTCCGATCAGACGATACGCTTCGCGGGCATCGGCAGAGCCACTTTCGCCCCCTTCGGCCCAGAGTAGATCTTCGTAATTTCGGGTCGCCATTAAACGAGACTCGTCATAACGCAGGCTGTCATTGATCAGGCGATAAGCCGCACGAGCGTCACTGGATCCACTGGGACCTCCTTCGGCTTGTAAAAGACGAATATAGCTCTGGGCGCCTTCATGGAGGGTTTCACCGGGACGTAGGCTGCTTTCAATCATGCTGAGGGCGCTGCGGGTATCGCTGCTGCTGCCTTCAACGGCATAGATCATGGCGTAGGCGTTATCCGAGTAAACGGGGCGATCATAAGACGGAGGACGGGTGTAAGTGGGGTTATCAAAGGGGTCGTTATAAATGGGCGGCTGAGAAGGGTAGGGGTTCACAGGATAGTTCGGACGATCGTAATGAGGACGGTCATTATAAGGGTTGTCGGGGTAAATAGGGCCGTTATCAGGGCGAGGTCTCACGGGATTATTAAAAGGGTCTTTACCAAAGGGGTCTCTGCCAAAAGGGTCACCGCTGCCAGGGAAAGATGAACCGGGGCGGTCAAAGGGATCATTGCCAAAAGGATCGCGTCCTGAAGAGGGCGGACGGGAAGGGCTGCTAAAGGGATCATTACCAAAAGGGCTGCTGGCCAGGGTGACGGGAATGCCCCGTTTGTGGGAGAAAGAAGTCGTGTCCTGAGGAGAGAGCGTGGCGGTGTGCGCAGCAGAGGAGGATTGGGGTAAGCGGCGTGTACCGGGCTCTGTCTGAAATGGATTGATGGAAGCGCTTGCAGCAATTTTCATAAGAAATTTATCCTGACCCTTGTGTTTTGTACTTCATTTTTTATAGGGCGCTTCCCCGATGAACTTACCTAAATTTATACTTTTGTTAATCAAATATTACTCTATTATTAACTATTGAATCCGATAGGCCATGAGGCTCGCTTTTCAAATCAGTCAGTGATTACACTGAAAAGAAAGGAGCGTCGTTTTATGCCTACCCCTATTGTTCCCGAAGCCGGACAAGAATCTGTCTGGGACTATCCCAGGCCCCCGGCCCTTGAAAAAGTCGCTAAGACACTGCGGTGGTGCTATAAAAATGAGACCGTGGCAAAAACCCAGGGTGGATACCGGGTTTTAGAAACCAGTCATCCGCCCGTATATTACTTTCCCGCCGAAGATGTGCAACACCGGTTTTTTAAGCTGCAGTCCGAACGTTCTTTTTGTGAATGGAAAGGCAATGCCCAGTACTGGGATCTGATCGAGCCCGATACCCAAAAGATCATTCATCGCAAAATTGCCTGGTCTTACCCCAACCCGACCCCACGCTTTGTGGCCCTTAAAAACGCCTTTGCCTTTTACCTGCCTCCCGAGTGCAGTGCTTATGTGGGAGAAGAACAGGCGACACCACAACCCGGTGCGTTTTATGGCGGCTGGATTACCTCTAATATTGTAGGTCCTTTTAAAGGGGGACCCGGTTCTGGGGGTGGTAATCACGGTGTCGCTTCTTCTTTTACACCAATGACCACACTGCCTCTTTTGCGGCCGCTATCTACATAGCGATGCGCTTCCGATAGGTGTCCAAAGGCGTAAACCCGGTCAATAAGCGGGCGATACGTGCCCGCCTGGGTCAGAGCCACCAGCATATCAAGATCTTCGGCTTGTTCTTTGGCAGGGCCAGCAATGATCTGATGTTTGGTCCGCCATTGTATCCACGGAATACGCAGCATATCCGTCAAATTGGCTGCCACCTGCAGTAATCGCCCCTGGGGTTTCAAAGCGTGCTGAATATGTGCATAAGGCAAATTTCCGACGGTGTCCATGATGACATCATAGACTGGCTTAAGCTGTTGAAGATCTGTTTGCGTATAGTCGATCACATGGCTGGCCCCCAGTTGCAACACATAATCACGGTTTGATGCGCTACAGATTGCGGTGACTTCGGCACCAAAGTTTACTGCCAGCTGAATCGCAGCGGTGCCAACATTTCCAGACGCCCCATTAATCAGTACACTTTCGCCTGTTTTGAGTTTGGCTCGCCGAAAAAAGTCCAGTGCAGTGGTTCCTCCAAAAGGTAATGTGACCGCCTCTTGAAAACTTAAAGCGTCAGGCTTAAAGGTTATCGCACCCTTTTCAGAGATGCAAAGATACTCCGCGTAACAGCCCATTTGCGCTCCGTTGATACCCAGCACCTGATCGCCGATCTTAAATTGGGTAACCGCTTCGCCAATGGCTTGAACGACACCGGCAAACTCAACCCCCAACACTTTGTTTTTAGGTTTCTGAATGCCAAAAACAAGGCGCGAAATGAGGCCAAACCCTTTGGGCATGGTTAAGGAGCGAATGCGACAGTCTGCAGAGGTTACCGTTGTCGCCCACACCTGAATTAATAATTGATCGGCCTTCGGTTGAGGCATATTAGCGGTCTTCATTTCAAACACATCAGGAGAGCCATAGGTCTCGTAAGCCATGATTTTCACCGTTGACATCTCCTGGTTTTATTCGTTTGTCGCCAGCTGTTCAACGTTTTGCAGGGCTGAGGTGAGGGCCTCTAAAGTACGCTCGCGAATGGCTTCTGTCATCGTACTGATCTGATCTTGATGGTAAAGCAAATTTTCTCTCAAATCACCCAATGAACGGTCCAAAGCCGCTTGATCCATACGGCTTTGGTGTTGTAGCTGCTGATGACGCTGCGTATCGGCGTTCATGCGTTCAACATCACTGATCCAGGACAGAGCATCTTCAGACCACTGCTGCGCCATTTGCGATGACTGCGGAGACGATAGCTTCATTTTTAGCGCGTTGGCGGCTTCAATTAAAACCTGGGCTTTCACCGATCCTTTTTTATCATCGCCCATGAGTTTCTCTAAGTTCTTTAGGCCTTCCGTGAGCTTATTTGAGGTTTTGCCTAAGGCTTCAAACACAAGGGCTCCCGCAGTGCGCAGCTTCTCCGCCACTTTGAGAGCAACATTCATTTTGTCGAGGGTCGCACTGATCTCTTGGGTTCCTTTATTGGCCTGCACAAGGCCGCGCTCCTGACTTGCGATCATTGCATTGAGCCGTTCTTGTGCTTCAGAACTCAGAGCGGCCCAGCGGTCTTTATCATTTTTGAGCGCATATAGCCCTTCTAGTGTTTCTTTTGCCATCGTATTTAAGTTTTCGAAGGCTTTTAATGCCGGCTTGATTCGGGTTTCTCGGGCTTCTTCAATCCGTTGGCCCAATACTGTAGATTTTGCTGTTAGCTCAGTGATTTGCCTTTGCTTGGCCGTCAACTGGTCTGAAAAACCTTTTAATGCCTGGGTTTGATTCGCCAATAAGGTATTAATAACCCCTTTAAAAGAGGATTCTGAAACAGAAGCTCCGTTGTGCTTAAAGCGCCCCATCCCTTTGGCACTCATATCGATCTGAAGGCCTAAGGGCGCCAGTTTTTTGTTCAGTGCACTGATGGCCTGTGTATCAACCGGAAAATTCTCAACATCCTGTTTAATATCCAAGGTTTTTGCAATTTGAGTTTGTTGTGTATCAACCTTTGTGATTAACCCTTCACCTTCTTTGATGACCTCGCTCAGGGCTCCGTTGACCTGTTCTTGTTCTGAAATCAAGTCATCGACTATTTTTACGCTATCATTAAGAAAAAGCTGAGTTTGAGAGAGCAGGGGAGCATATTTATCCATGCGCGCCACAAGATCTTGAAAGGTGTTCGCAGGGGGCAAAGCTTCAGGCGAGATGCATCGGGGGCAAGGAAATCAACCGGTTGAGACAAAACGTGATCTCCCCGAACTACTTCAGCACTTTTTTCTGGGAGAGTCGGAGGCTTCGTCAAGGAAAATCATCACTGAGGTGAGGCTGTCGCCGCGAGAAGACACGGCGCTAAAAGATGCCGCCACTGACGCTTCAAGAATCTGAGAAGGTTTAAATTCAGGTGCTTTTTTGACAGGGGTAGAAACGGTTCCAGAAAGGTCTGGTAAGGTAACCGTTTGCGGGCGCTGATTAACACCAAAATTCATAGGGTATTCATCCTTTAACATTCGTTTTATTTTATACAATCAGCTATACCCTGGATTGACATTTTGTAAACGACTTTTACTTTTTAACGCGTACCTTTAAACATAAATTAACCTGCGCAAATTCAAAAAGCAGAGATACAGATCATGACTTCGTGTGTTAAAATCAGGCTAAAGCCCCTAACACAGACGCTATGCAAATCAACACCTTACACAATTCGTGTACAGCGATGACACCCAGAGGGTTAAACGCGCATACCTTATCAGATGTTCGTTCTGAAACCGCCTCAGCATCCCACAGGCGCTGCTCAGGATCATTCGGCGTTTATGAGTGCCGACGCCGGAGACACCCCCGCCATTGCTCTGGACTTTAACACGATTAAGCAAAGCAAAGCATATTTTCAAAACCGTGGGCAACGGCCTCAAAGAAAATGGCATCAAAGACACCAGAACGCCTTCAAAAAGTGCCGGACGGGTGGCGGGCGTGGTCGGACACGGCGGGCGCGCTTACGAGAAGTACCAAAGGGTAAATACTTAGAAGCCGGCAAAGAGGGCGCGCAGTATTAAAGATGGAGCCACCCTGCTTAAGAAAACCTTACCTACTGGCGTCAGTCACGGCCTGAACCTGGTCATTACCGTCGCCGTGGTCGATAAATACTACGACTACTTAATGCAGGCCTTAGAAGACCCCAGCCATGAAAACCTCGATGTGCTGGTGGCTCACTCTAAATTGGTGGTGCAAAACGTTGATGATGTCTATGAACTGAGTAAATTCATGCTGAGTTTTGCCCAACAAAAAGGCCCCGACTTTACCGGTCGTCTGCAAAAGGCTTTTGCCGCCAACGGCAACACGGTTATGCAAAAAGCCCTCACCAGCGCGCCAGGTGCTGGGCTTTCGTTGAATCAAGTGACAAACCAGATCATTGCAGGTCTGGACGTGGGGCGTGCTGTGCTTTCGGGCGTAGAGGTTTTTAAAGACCCCCAAAACGATCATAAGCTGGGTCAGGCCATCAAACGCACTGTGGTCGCTGGCTTCTCCGTGGCTGCCGCCCACAAAGAAGCCGGATGGGTCCCGGTGCTCTGGCTTTAGGCACCGATCTGCGCCCGATCTCGCTCTAGACCCTATCTGGCAGGCGAAGCCCGCGACTATTACCAACAGTATCAGCCCTTTACCGCCGGATCGTCAACAACAAACACAGACGTTGAATCAATGCGTGATGCTCTGGATAAGCTGGAGAGAGCGTATCGGCCTGGTCAGTTCAAAATCTGCAAAGTCAAAACCGGTGTGCAACGACACAAGAAACCAGCACAAAAGCATCAAGATCAGAAGACTGTAATTTGGCAGCAAACCAGTCTTTGCGGGACCCACTGTTGCGGGGATTCAGTGACCTAATCAAGACAAATATAGTCTGGGTTCAAATGCTTTTAAAACGTGAATCGACAGGGTGCTACCGGCATGAAAAAACCAGTGTTCGTCGCTGGCAATGCGATGAAAATGCGAGCATTCTTTGTGCTGTAAAAAAGTAAATCACGGTAGAAGTGGCCCGTGGACCCGCCGATGCGTGGCCTCAGCCGGGAAGCCTCAACGCTGAACGATACGTTTCGGCGGAACCAACCGCCCTCAGGGTGACGGGTCAGCTTGAGTCTTTGATCCATTCAGATGCAGATAATGTCGACATAATATAAACCTTCATCGAAGGGTTAAGTTGAGTCAACATAGCACGTGCAATGGCTCGTGCCTGATCTTCGTTTCATAATTAGTGCCGGACTTCGGGGCAGCGTTTGTGATGTAATAAGACTATCTTTTTGTGAAAAGCGTAAGCTTCCGATGTCTGATGCTTCAAAGTCTACCCACTTCTCACTCAGAGCCCGCCGGCCATCCCCATGATGAGGCAAGAGCATTTCAACATGCCCGCCACCAGGGTGAGACGTTGGCATTGCCTCACAGCCTCAAGATCAGGTCGAAGAAGGGCGAGCACAACGCCAATACTACCGGCTATGCCAGCCAAAAAAAGGCCGAAGGTCACACCCGAGATCACACCCTGCTTTTAAATCCTGAAGACAAGTCCAATTACTAAGCACTTCTAAAAGATGCCAACCCCTCCAGACGCTGACGCCCGCTGGCACGGTAGGTACCGATTAGCCGCCGTACTGGCAGAACACGAAGAGTCAGCCACTTATCGCGTCAACACCCCCGAGGGCCAGACACAGATTCTCAAAGAATTGCGCCTTGGGAGCCTCAAAGAATGGGAAGCGACTGGAGCTTTTTGAACGAGAAGCCCAGACCCTGCGTCACCTCAATCACGAGGGCTTACCCAAACTGCTAGATTTTTTTAAAGACGCCAAGGATACGGTACTCTGTCTTGTGCTCGAAGAAATGCCGGGTCGTTCGCTGTTGGAATGGCTGGCCGACGGTTGGCGACCCACTGAGAGCGAAACCAAAGATTTAGCGGCACAAGTATCAGGCTCCTGAGCTACCTGCATGATCACCAACCGCCGATTGTGCACCGCGATCTCTAAACCCTCGAATATTTTGCGTGACTCACAGGGCCGTATCTCTCTCATTGATCTGGGCGGCAGCCAAGCACCTGCTTCATCCCGAAGGCGGGCGCACGGTGGTGGGCACCTTCGGGTATATGCCTCCTGAACAATTTACGGTCAGGCCAGCCCCCGCAGTGATCTCTATGCGCTGGGAGCCAGCCTTGTGCATCTGCTGAGTGGGCACAGTCCTGCAGAAATCCCCCTGGACGGTCTGCGTTTAAACTTCACCCCTTTTGTGCAGATCTCGTCAGACCTGAAAGACTGGCTAAGCCGCTTACTCGAACCCGATCCCGCCCAACGCTATGCCTCAGCAAAAGAAGCGCTACAGGCCCTTCACAATCCCTCATCGGGCTCAAGCATTAAACCCATCGGCTCCCAGGTCAAGCGGCCCTGGTGGGTCAGTACCGGCGTGGGTTGCCTGATCCTTTTTGCGGGCGGTGTCTATTATGCCTGGCCATCGGCCCATGCTCCAGTGCTGTCTCAGGCCACAGCTCCAGTGCTTTGACCGTCCACTGTTGCAGCTCCCCCCGCAAGCAGACGCCGAGGTCAGAAGCCTTTCGCAGCGATTTTCGTCAGCGCTTTCCGCTGCCCGATGTGCTAAAGCATGTAGAGGCGCCTGAAGTCACAACGCAAGACGAGCTGAATACTCTGTGGCGATGCAAGCCGCAATCGATCCGCAAAGCGATCTGGTCTTTTTTAAGGCCGCCTGGCAACTGATTATGCACAGCCCGCTCGATGATGAAGGCGTCGCCCATGCGATTTCGCTGATGGCTTTGGCCTGGTATGATTACCCCCAGCGAGACGATTTGCTGGCCTTTGGTGCCGAGCAATACCACGATGTGGTAAGTCATCGTGCTTCAGATCGCCCCGGCGTGACGGCTGCCCGACTTGTGCTGGCCCATAGCAAAGCCCGCAATCGCGTGAATGACTTTGAGGGCGCGCAACGCTGGTCCCATTACCTGCTCAGTGAGCGAGCCGTCAGAGATTAACGACCACACCCTGCAATTGCTTACCTACGAATATGCTTACGCACTCTGGAAGAGCGGCCAACGCGACGGAGCGCTCAAGGCCATCGATCATGCCCTAAAGACTTATACGCAGGGCGACTGGAAAGCCAAGCTTGAAAAGTTGCGCGGTCAAATGACTATGCCTCTAAATCGTAAAACGATCGGTCTTTTTCGCGTTTTTCTTACAAAACTTAAAGAAAAATAGTCTCGAGAATTCAATAAGCTCGATGGTGAGGCCTGACGGGTCTTTCATTTTTTCAGAAGTGCCGATAAAGAGTTTACACTCCTCTAAACCCGTCTGCACGGAAGATCTCTTGAAAAGGAGCGGTCAAAATGACTGTCCGGTAATCGAAATCATCGGGATCAAAGTGAACCGTCTCCTCTAAATCAGACACTGAAATTGCAGATGACGGCACCTTAAGCTTACAGCAGCTGATAACGCCGTTCAATTTCGCTCAAAAAAGCGGCCTGTGTATTTGCATCGGGATCAAAAGCAATATCGAAAGGCTCACCCCAGTCCTTGCCTTCACGAATATCGGCCCAGCGGCGGTCGCCTTTGATATGAAAGTGCAAAAAACCTTTGCCCTTGTAGTAAAACATGCCGGTCTTTTTTTCTTTGAGACCGGGCCATTGGCGTAAAACTTTAAATACGGTGTCAAGATCGGTGAGCTGTTCAATGGGACAATGGGCCATGGGGTTACTCCTGAAGGTATTTTTGTTGCGCGGGAATCTTGGGAATAAAACGATGAAAATCCTCTTCTAACTGGCTCAGTGCATAGTGAGCATTGAGCGCACGGGCGCTATCCCCATCGTACTGGCCTTCTTTTAAGTCTCTAATCGTGTTGAGTATGGCGCTTCTGCCCTGCGGAGTTTGCATCAAAAAATACACCAATCCCCAGGACAACGTCTGGCTCAAGTAGGGCACTTTTTTATCTTGAACCCTCCATTCTGCCGAAGAGCGATTAAGAAATTGCGAGAGCGGCGGCAGTTCACCCGCTGCAAGCCACTGTTGCAGACGCTGGCTAGCTGCCGAGCTGCTCCTGTACCACCCGTTCTCCGCTACTGTTTTGGGTCACTTCTTCAAAATACTCCGACAGTCCTTCACTCAGCCATTTGGGGGGGCGAAAACCGCTCTGCGTATGATCAGATGCTGCGCTTCGTGGGCTAAGGTTTTGCGGTAATCGAGTTTGGACTTGTTCACCACCAGCTCTCGGCGAGATACGGAGTAAAACCCCTTTGAAGACGTGGATGTTTTCGAAATGCGCGCTTGATAATTTTTGAAGTCCGCACCGGACTCCCACAGACTCACTTTAACCACCAGGGGGTCTTGCTGGGGCGTATGCAGCCCGTGAAACTGCATCTGGATACGGATCATCTCTTTTAGCCAGGCTTTATCGGTCGCTGAGAGGGTACCGTTAAGATCCTCAACGCGAAAGCCCTCATGCCGACTCAGGTCTTGAGAGATGAGCCTACGGGGCGATACGTTAGTGAACTCATGGGTATCTACCGTACAAAACTTAAAGCCAAAGGCCGTTATTACGCCCAGAATAGATAGCGTCACATACGCAGTAACGTTGATTTTACGAGGGGCTGAATTTGGCATAGAACTCCTGAGAATGGCTCTGATTTGTTGATCGACAATTAAAAGTTTGCTATTTTAAATGTAAAAATCACGAAAACAATGAGTGCACTTATACGTCATCATTTACTTCTTCTGACAGGCTGTTGTTAAACGCCATGACGAAACAAGAGCCAAGAAGGAGTATGGATATCCACCCATTCCAGGTATGGTCACGCTTAAATGAATTCTGATACGCATTGATGCTTCAGTAATAGTACCAAAAATAAGCACCTCGTCTTTTTTTCTAAGGCATCTAGCATTTGACTATTGAGTACAGGAGGCGACTGAATAGCGTTGCGTTCATTTTTCAAGCGGTTTATATTCGAGAATATCTAGAGAGACAAGAGAAGGAAGACAGTTGCTGAACGAGCTTATTGCATAGAACAGAAACGCCTGATTTTAAGCCTGACATCGCAAAAGTATTTCAGTAACCTGAGTTTTAAACAGACGACTTCTAAGATTATCCCCAAAGATCGTTTTTAGACATGAATAAGACATAGCAATACGAGTTTGACCAATAAATGTTACATAAC
>CAWCRG010000013.1:0-164196 GCA_963797915.1 Candidatus Sericytochromatia bacterium | reverse complement strand
AACTATCGTCCACAAAGAAATCAGGTAGCTCACAAGGAACCCTGGGCTGAACATAAGTTAACTGTAGCCAATGGATTTTTTATGGTAAATACCCCCTAATATCCTGAGCTTAACCAGTATGCTCATCTATACAACAAAATCACGAATAATTGGGTCACTGAAAAAAGAGCCGAGTTAAATCCTGTGATTTCTGAGCTTGAAAATCATGTTTCCCAATTCTTTGACTCTATTCTTCCCCAATTACAATCTGAAATCGAAAAGAGATCAGATTAATGGCAAAAGACCTCACCCCATCAAGACGAACAATTTGCTGAAATCGTCGAACTCATCCAAGAAGCACGACAAAATGCGGTACAGAGCGTCAATCAGCATTTGATCGATCTCTACTGGAGCGTAGGGCAGTACATCTCTCATAAACTGGCCCAGGCAGAATGGGGGGATGGAGTCATCTCTGAACTGGCAAAATACATCAAACGCACACAACCCAATTTACGCGGGTTCACACGATCAAACCTTTTTAGGATGCGCCAATTCTATGAGATCTACCATACAGAGCAAAAAGTCGCACCGCTGGTGCGACAATTAAGCTGGTCACACAATATGGTCATCATGGGGCAGTGCAAGCGCCCTGAAGAACGCGAGTTTTATCTTCGCATGGCGATACAAGAAAAGTGGACTCGCAGAATCTTAGAGCGCCAACTCAAAACTGCACTCTTTGAGCGTTCCGTCTTGAATCCGGTAAAACTCTCGTCAGCCACACAGCACCACCACGCCAACGCCCAAGAGATCTTTAAAGATGCGTATATGGTCGAATTCTTAGAACTACCGGACAGCCACGCTGAAGCTGATTTACACCAGAGCCTTTTGCACAAGCTCAAAGACTTTCTCATAGAGCTGGGCCACGATTTTTGTTTTGTGGGCTCGGAGTATCCTCTGCAAGTGGGTGGGCGTGACTTTGCCTTAGATCTGCTCTTTTTCCATCGGGGTCTAAACTGTCTGGTGGCCATTGAGCTTAAGGTTGGACGCTTTGAGCCTGAATACATGGGCAAGCTAGAATTTTACCTTGAAGCCCTCGATCAAACCGTCAAAAAAGACCATGAAAATCCAGCCATTGGCATGTTGCTTTGCGCCAGTAAAGACGATGAAGTGGTGGAGTTTACCCTCAACCGCACTCTGTCTCCGGCTCTGATTGCTGAATACAGAACCCAATTGCCCGACAAAGCCCTGTTACAAGCCAAACTTCATGAGTTTTATGCCCTGAATCTAGCTTCAGAAAGTGAGTCGACACAGTGAACGTGCACCGCAGCAACAGATGCAGGCTCCCAGCACTCCTCGGTGGCCCTTGCTGGGGCCAGGTGCTGATAGATTTCACTGAACCGTTATTGTAGCAAAAATACGCTTTAAAAGGAGCAACCGAAGCAAAGACAATGCCTGCTGAACCCTTTATTTTCTTTCCGCCCCCCACTGCCACTCAACTCAAGCAGTCATGTCAGATGCTGAAGTACTCCCGAAATCACCTGAAATCAGGGTGAGCGCGGCAACGTGCACTGCCATTGATGTGGCACATTACCACCGGTGCTGACAGGATTTTTTTATACCGAGTGCTACACACCTCAATTGTGGCAGCTTTGGCTGTGGTTGCTAGATATAAGTCTGGGGAACAACCCGACTGCTACTTCATCTGTGCGAAGACTTACGCTATGAATCTTTCTGGTTAGTGGAATATACATCCGACACGAAATTGAGGGCTGGCTGTGGATGCAGGAAAACAGATGGGTGATGAGCTGAGACGTGAGTATGTAAACCCTGATCGCACCTAAGATTCAAAGACTCAGCGGAAACATTTATCGCCGCTTACAACAACAGTCTCGTTCAGATTTTTTTACAACGAGAAAGCCTATCTGCACGCTTTCGTCTATATTGACGACTATAACCTGGATTATCGACACGTGACCGTTAGAGAGTGGCCCTGGGGACTTTTCTCACACTGGTACAAGCAAAGACATTCCCTTACCAAAGACTTGTGCTCAAGGGGCTACTTGGCGTCTTTCCCAATTTCAACAGCACTCCTTTCTTGTTTCATATGGGTCGAGATACCGTAGACTTTTCTGGCTTTTGAATACGCCTGGAGCCTGATGATTAGGGACTTACTCTGTTTGTGTGTTTCATATAATCCACAAGCGTTTGACACCTTATGTGAGCCCATTACCGATTTCTTGGATGAAACAAAGCGCCGCCTGGAACAACGGTGAGCTGTACGGCAACTTTGATGAAGCAGCTTATGTGCCCTACGAAGAGCCCGAAGACCGCGAAAAAAAGCCTCTATACCGTACTTTTTTATCACAGTGGCGTGCTGAACAACTCCGTGCCTTAGCGCTTATCCCACCTTCACCCTTAGAAACCTGTTTTCACTGGAACATAACACTTCCTCGCGAGAGTAAAGGAGCAGAAAATGCCTGAAAGCCACAACACCGAATACAGGCGCTCCTGGGGCCGGGGCATTGACTTGATCCGCGAAGCCTGTGCAGCCCATGGCGCACCTGAACCCGAGTTTCGCTGGGATGGCGGGCTTTGGGTCGAGTTCCCTTTTGGAGCGGAGCATGTTTTGCCCGAAACGCAGGAAACGACCCAGAAACGACCAGAAACCCTGGGTGAAAAGTTGCGTGAAACATTGGGCAATACCCCCGCTCGCTGTGGTGGCGTTAATGGAACAAAACCCTAAAATCACCATCAAGGAATTGGCCCAACACCTTATTTGAGTTCAACAGACATTGTTAAGATTTCGCGCCCTATGGTTTTGTTTGGCATGGCGGAATACACCCATTGTGTAGAGGCGGGTTCAAATGTAATAACGGTTCGGTCATTGCCCTGGGTTCGATTCGTGACCTCACAAGAGCGCGAGTTATACGGTAAATTTGAACCTCAAAATTATCCTGAGTATTCAGCCGATCGGCTACCCTCCGATTTGGAGATTATTCAGGAAAGTTCTGTTGATCATTTTAAGCTATTGTCTATTAACGAATTGCAGGAAACCTTCAGCGCCAGCCTTCAGCACTTAGTTGCCTCAAAAACAGGCCAGCATAAAAAGTGGGAGTGCGAAGTACAGCAACTCAATTACGAAACAGGTGAAGACGGTGAAAACGGTGAACACATTAGTCTAAAAATGACACTTAAAAAAGAAGACTACCCGCTCTTTTATTGAGCTTGCATAAAGAAATGATGGTCTCAGTTGAGTCACTGGAACCTGAATGACGTACAGACACAATATGAAGAGGAAGCCAGAATGTACTACAAAAGCCAGGAAAAGACGCTGTTCACCGAGAGTGGTCAGCGCATTAAAGAGCTGTCCTGCCCTTATAAAGCCACACCTGGGCTGTACCACAAGAGCCAGCGGGTCTTAAGCTGCAATAACTGCCAGCACCCGGTGTTGCTGGCCCATACCTTTGGCGAAGCCGAGTTACAGCAGCAGATCAAACAAAACCCCCAAACCTGTCTGGCCGTAGATGGTCGCTTTATTCGGTTTGTGCCATGAAAACCATTTACGAAAAAGATCTCAAAAACCAACAGTGGAAAGAAATAGCCTCACCAGAGCAGGTGGCGTTCTACGAGTGGGCGGTAACCCAGGGCTCTGGATACGCGTTTCAGATTGTTGAATACAATGCCCAGCACCAGATAGTCCAACGGCTGCGCATTATACTCAGCCCCGACTGGGCCTACCTTATGCAGGATCAATGGACGGGCTCACAGCTCCAAACCCATAAAAAAGTGTTGCTCAAACCCCAAAACGAAAGGCTGATTATACACGCCTTTGATTTTAAACACCCTTCGGGCGAAGCCTCACCGGAGGGGGCTTACCTTGCTCTCTCTATGTTCGAAAACGATTTGCCTGCCCGCAGCACCTGGATTCATAACCACCTCAACGTCAGCCACTGGCAAAGCGAAAGCCGGTTTACGGAACTGATGGCCTTACTTGCCCAGGTCTTGGCCGAAGAACCCATGGCCCACACCCCGCTGCTGCCTACTGTTGCCACCCATCAGCCTCTCCGAACAATTGAGACGGTGCGTTCCCTCGATGCTATTAATGCAGCGGTTCAGGCGGGTTTTCGCACGGTCTTAAAGTCTGCAAGCCCTTGCCCCCCTTTTTATACCAAAGATGTTTTGCTGCGCCATCGAGACACCGGCCTTTATCAGTTAAGATCGCGCCTAAAGCCTACTGAAATCTCCCTGGCATGGGAGACTGTCAAGCCCCTGTCTTACTGCCCGCCGGTATTTAAAGAGCCCTTTGCCGCTTATGTGGTGCCTGCGGATATACAAGTGGGTGAGCGGGTCTACATTAAAGATGTCATCGAAGACCTTTTGGGGGGCATTGACCCCGACACCGGCAGTGAGCAACGCTTAAACGACACCTATGGCCGTTGGAATGGCGAAGACTTTTACCTTGAACACCCTGACCTTCCACCCGCTGATCGCAGTCACTGGGTGGAATGCACCATCTACTGCAATCGCCAATGGTTAGGCATTGGAAGGTTCGAGTCGAAACCAAAAAATGTTCAGCCGCACCAAATGCGTTTCTTTTACGAAACCGAGGCGGCTGAAGCGGAGGCGGCTTACCGCTTCTTTCTGACGCTGCCCGTGTATTACAGTGATTTTGTTACCCTTTATATTAAGGGGGATACCAGCGGGTTGGTCTACAACACAAATGCTCAACAAGAGAACGCTGCCAAACCCATTGTTTTGAGTGCTCAGCAAACCCTTGCGTTTAAAGCGCTATTAGCAAACGTCAATGTTTTTGAGCGTGTCCAGCATGATCTGTGGCGTGATGACGAAGACACCCCCGCAGCGGCTGCGCTTTATGCTTTGAGGTGTATCGACTCAGTGTGGCAATATTGCGCTTACCTTTTTGTGCCCGATGCTGATACCGCCCTCCAGGAACTTTACGCAGCAATAAAAAGCCATCTTCCAGCAACAAAGTCCGTTGAATTGCAAGAGCCTATCGACAAAAAACAGCTGAGAACCATTGCTACTGTCCGCAGTATCAACGCCTTAAATAAAGGGGTTAAAGCCGGCTATACACCCTTAATTGAAAACGTGGTGTGTTGCCCGCCCTTTAAAGAAGAAACGGTGCTGGGATGGAATGCCCTATCCCAGCGCTATGGCTACTGCTCGCATCCGGCGAGATATTACAGGGATTATCAGGCGCAGGGCTGGCAGATCGTTTTGAACACCAGTTACTACCCAGCGCTGTTTAAAACGGGTTTTGCAGCTTACTTACTGCCGCCAGATCTTGAACCCGGTGAACGCGTCTGGATTAAGGATTTGATTACAGATTTACTGGGCGGAGGCAATGCCTCAGTGGGTGTAGAAGAACGTCAGAAATCGGCTTATGCCCGATGGAACGGTGAGTCTTTTGACATTGAATACCACCCTGAAGAAATTTTATTTGCTATCGGTTGATACTTCAGACCGAAATCATTGCGCTACCCTGAAGAAAACATAGGCAGGTCAACGATGCATTTTCCTGGTGATTTACCCGAACTTAAAGCCCGTTTTAGCGACGTACCGGTTTTAACAACCATGCCCGATTTAGAAATCAGCCCCGATACCTGTACGTGTTGCTGGTTTTGGCGTTTTACCCAGGCAGAACAGCGCTGGCAAGGCGATGCTTATCTTGCCTCAGACGTTTTTGAAATCTTATGGGAAATGCTCTGGGAGTTGAGCTACACAGAGGCTCAGGAGATCGTTTATGACTTTGTTGAAGTCAGCGGAGATCAAGAATACTTTTGCCTTGGCATAGAAAAAGTAGACTTGAACTATATTCAGGCCTGGTTTTATTACGGCCTGGAGGGTGAAAGTAGCATGTCGCCTACGCGATTAAGCTTTCGCTGTGAGGTGCCGGTATTTATTGAAAAACTCAGTACCGCTCTGGCGGGCTTTGCTCAGCGTTATCGCCCCGAAATAGACTGGAATCCCTTCTTCCCCGATAATGGCGTCTACTTTATGACCCTTCAGAATAGACCGTGGTCGATGTTTCCGGTCTGGTATGCCTTAAGAGCAAAGTTATCTTGCTGGCAAGCACACTGGCTTATTTTTACAACCCTTGAGAATACCTTTTCGCTCAGTTTTTGTGCCAACGCCTCAAAAGAGCCCATCGATCAATTAATCGCTCAATATTACTGGAGCTGTTTTTTGATTTCGCTCCTTGAAAACGTAGAGCTGGAATACCCAGAAACATCAGGATCTCATTTCTCATCAGCGCTTGCTCGCTATCAGGAGTACGTGAAAGGGCTCTTTGTATTTGTCAAAGGCCTGTATGGACAGTGGGAGGGGGACGTGATTTATCATGACATCAGTGACGAGCAACTCAACTATTTTGCAGGCAACCCTGAGTATCTAAAACTTACCCATCAAAAGTACAGCGTAGAGATGCAGTGGTGGATCCCCTATTTAAAGTGTGCTTTGCATAAAGATATGCCTGTTCTTTATGACGGGAAGTCTCGCAGGCACTGGGCAGAGGGGTTAGAGAAAACGAATCCCGAAGTATACGACCGGCTGCGGTTAAAGTGGCGCGAAAACATGATTTGGAAGGCCTGTTTTGACGCAGCGGTCTACGCACCGTATACTGAACCGAAAACGGGCAAGAAAGAGTAGCAAGCATGGTCAGTCAAACCAACGAAGCGGCCTTAGAAGCCCATATTGAACGGGTGCTCTGCGGCTCTACCCGTGAAGAACGTCAACGGCAGACGGGCAACACGGTGCAGCAAGGTTCTGATAGTTATGGGGTGCGGGTTTATGATTATGAGTTTGCTGACCCCGCCAGTTTTGATCGGCACTTTGCCATCGACAGCGACGCCTTTTGGCGTTTTTTGCATCAGACCCAGCCCGAAGAAATCAAAAAGCTTGAGGGCCGTCATGACTGGCAACGCCTGGTATTAGAACGCTTAGACCGTAAGCTTAAAAAAGATGGCCTGCTGCATGTGCTCAAAAAAGGGCTTTCCATTGATGATGCACACCTGACCTTGTTTTACCGCCAGCCCTATAACGATCTTAACCCTGAGGTCATTCGCTGTTATGAGGCCAATATCTTTGGGGTGGCCCGGCAAATTTACTATTCCACCACCGATACCCACAAGTCGGTAGACATGGTGATTTTTCTTAACGGCTTGCCCCTGGCCACGCTAGAACTCAAAAACCTCTGGACTGGCCAAAGCGTGTACCATGCCCGCAAGCAATATGCCCAGGATCGCGATCCCAAAGAGCCGTTGTTTCAGTTTAAGCGCTGTTTGGTGCATTTTGCCGTAGATACCGAAGAAGTCTTTATGACCACCCACATTAACGGTGCTCGCACTTACTTTTTGCCCTTTAACAAGGGCCACAATCACGGCAAAGGCAACCCCCCGAACCCAGCGGGGCATCGCACCGCTTATCTCTGGGAAGAAGTGCTGCGCAAAGACAGCTTGAGTAATATTATTGAGCAATTTGCGAAAGGGGTGGTCGAAAAAGACGCCACCGGCAAAAAGAAAGAAACGCTTTTCTTTCCCCGTTATCACCAGCTGGACGTGGTGCGCGGCATTCTCACGCATGCCAAAGCCCATGGGTCAGGCCATCGCTATCTTATTCAGCACTCTGCGGGTTCGGGCAAGTCCAATTCGATGACCTGGCTGGCTTATCAGCTGATCGAACTTTATGATCAGAGCAAAGGTCTGCAAGGGCAGCAAAACATCTTTGATTCGGTGATTGTGGTGACCGATCGTCGGGTGCTCGATAAACAACTCAAAGACAATATTAAACGCTTTTCAGAGGTCAAAAATATTGTGGCCCACGCCTTCAATGCCCAGGAACTCAAGCAGCATTTAGAAAATGGCAAGCGGCTGATTATTACCACCCTGCAAAAATTTCCGTTTATTGTCGACGGCATTGAAGATCTTTCGGATCGTAAGTTTGCGGTGATTATTGATGAGGCCCACAGCTCTCAGAGTGGTTCTGCTGCAGATCAGCTCAACCGGGCCATTGGGGCCGGGCATGCCCAGGCAGAAACAGACCCCGAGGACGCTCCCGAGGACGAGCCCGAAGACTTTCAGGCGCTGATTTTGCGTGCCATGGCGGGCCGACGGATGGGCAAAAATGTTTCTTACTTTGCTTTTACCGCCACGCCTAAAAACGCCACCCTTGAGAAGTTTGGCCAGCAGGGGCCTGACGGGGCTTTTTACCCGTTTCACCTGTACTCCATGAAGCAGGCCATTGAAGAAGGTTTTATTCTGGATGTGCTCGCGAACTACACCACTTACCGTTCTTATTATGAGGTGCGAAAGTCGATTACCGAAAACCCCCACTTTGAAACTGCCAAAGCCCAGAAAAAGCTGAGAGCCTTCGTCGAAGCTCATCCTGACACCATCGAAGTCAAAGCCCAGATTATGGTGAATCATTTTATGGAGCAGGTGTATCAGCCCAAAAAATTGAAGGGCAAAGCCAAAGCCATGATTGTCACCCGCAATATTGAAAGTGCGATTCGGTACTTTTTTAGTCTGCGTAAAGCCTTGCATGAACGCAACGCCCCTTTTCAAGCAATGGTGGCCTTCTCCGGCAAAAAGCTCATCGACGGCATTGAATACACCGAAGACAGTCTCAACGGGTTTGCGGGTAAAGATATTCCCGATTATTTTGACAAAGACGGTTATAAGCTGCTGGTGGTGGCGAATAAATTTCTGACGGGCTTTGATCAACCCCAACTGCACACCATGTACGTCGATAAAAAACTGCAGGGGGTCCTGGCAGTGCAAACTCTTTCTCGTTTGAACCGCTGTAACGAAAAACTGGGTAAAAAAGATACCTTTGTGCTCGATTTTTACAATAGTACCGACGATATCAAACAGGCTTTTGATCCCTTTTATGCCAAAACATCGCTGTCACAGGCCACCGATGTCAATGTGCTACACGATCTCAAAGACGCCCTGGATGATTTTGGAGTCTACGAACAAAGCGAAGTCGAAGGGTTTAATGACGGCTTTTTCAAAGGGGTTGAGGCCCAGCAACTGCACCCCATTATTGATGGAGCGGTGGCTCGTTTTGAAGCCGACTTAGAAGACGAAGCAAAAATAGACTTTAAAATTAAGGCCAAGCAATTTGTTAAAATCTACGCGCAAGTGGCCTGTATGATTAGCTTTAACAATATGCACTGGGAGATGCTGCACTGGTATCTCAAGTTTTTGATTCCCAAATTGCGCGTCAAAGATCCTGATATCGACCAGCTCGACGAATTGCTCAACAGTGTCGATCTTTCGACCTATGGTTTAGAGCGGGCACATCTCAATACCCATATCGGTTTAGATGATTCAGATACTCAGCTTGACCCACAAAATCCGAACGTGCGGGGCACCCATCAAGATGAGGTGATTAAAGATCCACTGGAAGAAATTATCAAGGCGTTTAACGAACGTTTCTTTCAGGGTTGGGACGCAACCCCCGAAGAGCAGCGTGTGAAGTTTCTTAATATTGCGCAGCATGTGGCCAATGACCCCACTTATAAAACCCACGTGGTAGACAATCAGGACGCGCAAAACCGTAAACTGGCCCTCAAAAAGTTAATTCGCAATGCGGTAAACAAAGAGCGCCGCCGTGAGCTGGAACTCTATCAGCTTTATTCAAAAGATCCAGAGTTCGAACATGCTTTTGAGGCGAGTATTATTCGTATTTTGATGGATCAAGTCAGCACCGATTTATCGTTTTGAGATTCAGCAAGCAGGTCAAAACGATACCTATGGTAAGTCGCTCCCCCGATGAGCCCATCACCGAGGACTTTTGGAAAAACCTAAAACAAGGTCATGTGAATCAGAGGTCACAAATGGCTTCAAAATATCTTTTGCCTATCATGGTGTTATCATCAAACTGACACATTGACGCCTTAGCATAGTAAGTATCAGGTCGCCCAAGAGATTTGAAACAAATACTATCGAGGAATCCTAACCATGAAGACTCTCACCCGTTTAAGCGCTCCCGTTTTATTAACACTCGTGATGACTGCCTGTGGAAGCCCCCGCGCTTCAGTTTCTGCCCCCAACAACGCAAACATGCTACAGCCAGTGGCCCGTGCTGCCGCAAATGCCGTTCTCGCTGATGTCGGTCATGGCCTCAAAACACCTGCCCAATTAAAATTCCAGATCAAGCTCAATCAATTTGACGGATTCAGCACCAAGGCCAGCACACCTGGAACAGCAGCCAAAACCAGCACCGATCTCAACACCATCAAGTTCTACCTGGTGGCCAGCGATACGGGAGTTGCCCCCACCGCCCTTTCTGGCACAGGATTCAGCTATAACATCACGGCCACCAACCGCAGCAATGGCTACGTAGACGTCACCTTTACCAATGTGGCCGCAAACGCCACCGGAAAATCCTATTATGTGGTGGCTGCCGGTTTCAGTTCGGCAACCACAACGGCGGCCAATAATATTACCAACCTCAATGCCCCCATCGCAGATGGCACCGAGGGCAAATACTATGCCTCCACCACCGGCGGAAGCCCTGCCGGCGCTGTGCGGGTCGAACCCACCACGTATGCCCTCTCGGACACTACTGCCCTGGAAGTACCCCTGAAATTACTGGACGCGGTCTCACCCATCCTGGAATCTGCTGTCAACATCACCTCCGGCGATGAAATCTCCAGCGGACCCAGCGGCTCAGGTTCATAAATAATTCCCCAGGGGCAAAGCACACAGACTTTGCCCCTGGGCGCCTTTTTGCTCCGCCTTGAAGCAGATGTGCTCAGGAGTAGCGATGAGGCGATAACGACCCCAGGACACGCACCATCGAGGACTCCCCATGACACAGGCATTCACCCATTTACGCCTAACTGCTACGATTTTGATGACACTCCTGAACACCGCCTGCGGCAGCCCGCAAGCTTCGGTTTACACTCCCAGTCAGGCCACTGTTTTACAGCCGGTGGCACGGCCTGTTGCGCATGCTGTTGTTGCAGATGTGGGCCATGGCATCAGAACCTCTGCTCAATTGAAATTGCAAATCAACCTCGGTCAGTTGACCGGTTTCAAGACAAAGGCGGGCACACCCGAAACAGCGGCAAAAACCAGTGCCGATCTCAACACCATCAAGTTCTACCTGGTGGCTAGCGAGACAGGAACGCCCCCCACAGCCCTCTCGGGCACAGGATTCAGCTACGACCTCACAGCCACCAACCGCACCAATGGATACGTAGATGTCACGTTTACCAATGTGGTCGCAAACACCACTGGCCAATCCTATTACGTTTTAGCTGCCGGGTTTGATTCAGCGACCACAACAGCAGCCAATAATATTACCAATTTGAATGCCCCCATCACGGACGCTACCGAGGGAAAGTACTATGCCTCCACATCTGGCGGAAGCCCTGCAGGAGCGGTGCAAGTTACGCCGGTCAGAAAAACAAATAATTGCCCAGGATCGAGCTGTTTAATGCGGCGGCAAATGTCAAGTCCGAGCAAATCCGGCAAATGAATATCACAGATTACCAAATCGGGTGAATGTTTCTCATAAGCGGCCATGCCCTCAGTGCCCGTAGCGGCCAGCATCAATTGGTAGGGATCATTTTCAAAAACGTCAGCAATAAGTTGCCGTGTCAGCGTATCATCTTCGATGACAAGAATCAGTGGTTTGTCTAACATAATAAAAGCAGTTTAGCAGAACAAAGCGAAACTCCCGTCGTGGTTCCAAGAGGAGGGCTTTCAATGCTCCATTTTATGGCTAAAACAAAGGCTTATTCACGTTTTATCGCGCGCGGCATCGGTAAACTTTTATGTGTCTCTTTCAGGTGACTTAGGCCGCCGGTTTGGCATTTGTTCCGTCTTGTATGACTTGCTCCGCTAGCTTTTGACGGATATAAAAGGCGCCCTCAGTGCCTTCGGGAGCGAGTGTCGACTCCAATTCCCAGATCACCGTCGGGCGGCTGTGGTTTTGTAAGTGCATGCTGAGGCTTTCATGACTTACCTTTAAGGGGTCTTGAATATATAATTGCCCAGGTCCATAGCTAAGTATGCTTTTTGCACGACTATTGTTCGCTTGACGGCTGAGGTAGTAACGCTCGAAGTCGTGAGCAAGGTTAATTACCCGAGGGTACTGCTGGTGGGCATCGGGCATGACGGCACTTTGTAGCTGAGCCAACAGCTCCAAAACCTTGGGTTGAACCTGAGGATAGTTTTCCTGAGTCCACTGGCTTAACGCTTTGTAAAAAGCAGGCCACTCGCCCTCGGCGCGGAGCTGCTCTCGCAGGCTGGCATAACTGGTAAGAATATCGTGAGGGGGAGACTCCTGATCGTAGAGAGCTGCGATCCATGGCTCTTTGCTGGTACGGGCAGCGGCGGCAAGAGTATCTAAGTAATCGATGGGATCAATGGCATACTCCCATTGTAAGGTGCTGAGCCAGTAGCGAAACATGCCGTAGGTGTGAGCGCAACGGAACAATCGGGCCAGTTGCTCCATATGATCCAGTTCAGGTTCGCTAATGTGGGCCGTGGCTCTTAGCATACCGGTTTCGTCAAAGCGCAAGGCATGCTGTGCAAGGTAATCGGGGTGAGCCATGGGACTATTGGGTAAAATCACCGTGCGAAAAATCTGTACATCAATATTCTGATTAAAGAAAAAACGCAAATCAGCTTTAAAGGACTCCCGCGTACTGCCGGGTAAGCCAATCATAAGCTGAGTGCTCATCGGCAATTTGCGCTTTTCAAAGGTTTCACGCAATAAATCATACTCGCGGGTTTTAATATTGTTTCGTCTTACGGCATCTAAAGTGGCCTGGTCGCGGGTTTGAAGCGAGACGATGCCGGTGCCCACTAAGCCGTTATCTACCAGCATTTCAATAATTTCGATCAAATGGGCCTTGGTGTTTTTGGCATAGTTGGTAATCAAGAGCTTGGGGTAGCCGTATTCTTTTTTGACCTCGCAAATATAGCGGGTAATGTCGAGATCTCGCTTGAAAATACCAAAGTTACTGTCAGCAATCCATAGTTTGGGGATTTTATGGTGGGCGACCCAGAGGATCTCTTGTTTGAGCCGATCCATATCAAACCGACGCATTTTTTGTAGGGTGGCGGAACCCCAGTCGCAAAAACTACATCCGTAAGGGCATCCGCGATTGGTTTCTAAGGTGATGGCGTTCCATTCAGTCCAGTTGAGCCGATCAAAAACCCCACCTAAAAAAGGCGACGGGTAGACATTGATGTCCTTGGCTCTTTCTCTATCGGGGGTTTGCACCAGGGTTTCTCCACTTAGAAAGCAAATACTCTCGACCGTTTTTAAGCTTTCCTGCAGGGTGTCGTTAACGGAGTTCTGATCAGAGTCTTGCGCCAGTATTTCCAGCAGGGCGATCAGTGTGCTTTCGCCTTCACCACGAATGGTAAAGTCCACTTCTCGGTGTGTTTTTAAATAGACTTCACAACTGCCGGGGTAGGCCGGTGTATCGGGACCGCCGTGAATTAAAATATGTTCAGGCATTTCTGCTTTGGCGACTTTGCCTATTTCGAGATTGGCCTCGCGGGTCCACATATAGTTGGAGCAGAGGAGAATACCGGGACCGTGTTCCTGGTATTGTGTTTGTAAGCTTTCTGTGTCATGGGCAAAGGGGTAAATGACCCGATAATGCTCAGGGAGCGTTTTTTCAATGTTTGCCACCAGCATGGCCAGCGCGGTGGGTGCCCAAATTTTAGCAGGATGAATACAATAAACAGGAGTTAAAACCATTGATAGCTCACATAATTAGATTCACAGGGGGCATCCAGATTAATCTGGGCTTCCCGCCGCTGGGGCATGAGCAAAATAGAACCTGTGGTTTCGTAGAAGCGGCCATGGCGGCAAAGCGTATGGTCTCCCGGAGCCTTTGGAGAACCATGATCTTGAAAGTAGTCTAGCAAATCCTGGGGATGAAAGTGTATTCGCGTTCCGGCGAGCTCATTGAGACGATCGAGACGGGATTCTGAAGAGGCGTTGAGACGTTCACCCGCCAGTTCAGAGATTCCTTTGTTCGCGTAATAGGCATTAACCGGTGGGTTATGCTCAGGCATGAGTTGGTAATGATTGGTGGCCAGCAGGGGCTTATCGGTGATTTCTTCTGTCATCACGGTATCGCCGTAAACCTCGACCAGGAAAACCTGTTGATGATCCATAATGCCGAGAATGCCACCTCCCTCTTGTTGACCTTTTTTAAACCAGCTCACGGCTTCGTCAGCACGCTTGCAATATCTTAAGGCCTGTTGTACCTGGAGCGAAATGGGTAAATGGGATGCGCTTTGGGAAGGGCCGCGGGCGCTATTATACGTGATGGCCAGACCGTCACTATTCATGCCTGTATGACAGCCGGATTGAGGCGAAAGGGTCATTTCAAGGGTGTTTAGCCCCTCTCCTTCAGGTTTGTTTTCGCGCAGAAGGTTAAAGGCCTTTAAAAAATAAGGATAGTCAAAGTTTTTCATCATTAACGACTCACCGGTGTTTGAAAACCGTGGGGGCACCAAGACCATGCTGCAGGCTCCCATTTGATAAGGGCGTGAAGCCAGTAAGCCTTCAACGGCACAAAACAAAAGGAGATGGTGTAAACCCTGGTTCGCCCCTTTGGCCATGCCCTGCATGAACTCCAGGTGCTCGGGCAGCTGTTGTAGGTCTTTCCAGATGTGTTGTCTGGCCCGTGCACGAATGAGCCGATCGTTAACAAAAACCGGCAGCGATCGGCTGCGAAGCTGTGCAAAAAGCGAAGAATGGTAAAAGGCGTTGAGACAGAGGCCGATTTGCTTCTCTAGCGTGGCGCCCTGGGTAAACCCACGGGTGTAAGCATCTCCCGTGCACAGGAGCGGAGTGAAATTTCGTTTTAGCGCGGAAAATCCCATAGGTTTTACATTTGCCTCAGACTGTTATACATTAAGTATATCCTATGTAAAAAAAGAGATTCCACTTCATGCGACAAATTATTTCTGATCCCAACTTCTTGCACGGTAAACCCTATCTTGGTGGCGTGCGCATTAGTTTAGAAATGATTTTAGACGAGTTGGCCAACAAAAAGAGTCCGCATCAGATCTCTCGTAAATACCCTCAGATCACCGAGGACGACGTCATTTTTATCATTCGCCACGCTTCTAAGGTTGTCAATGCACACCCTGAGTCTTCGGATGTGGTGAGAGAAGCCCGCTAAGAAGAAAGAGTGAGGGCATACAGTTTTCCGTCATGGCTTTGATTGTCTTTTATAAAATGACGGGTCATTACCCCTTCTAATTCAAACCCAGCACGCTTGAGAACCACTTCAGAGGCCGCGTTGATCGTCATAATCTGTGCCGTAATGCGCTGTAATCCAAAGGTTTTAAAAGCCCACTGACAAAAAGTGGCCACGCAACGGCTCATGACCCCTTGCCCCCAGTAGGGTTGAGCCAGCCAATAACCAATTTCCCCCTTGTGCTTCTGAGCAGAGTCAACGCCAATCCCAATACCCCCACATAGTTCTCCTTTGGGGTTGCGAATGGCCAGGTTGAAGACGGCATCTTTTGCGGTCTGGTGGAGCTCTAGAAGCGACAACCAGTGATTGGCGTCTTTGGCTGTATAGGGGTAAGGAATGTTTAGGGTATACCGATAAATGAGTGGGTCGTTGAGGTAATGTACGTATGCTCGGTGATCCTGATATAGAACGGGGCTCATATACCACTGGCTATCGGGCAAGGACAGGTGAATATGTTTGAGCAGGGGGTAAGGAAGATCCTGAAGCAATCCCATTTTGTCATGGTGGCGGGCGAAGTTTTGGTGCAGAGAGCGAATATGCAAAATGTCTCGCGCACTGTTAAATAAGGTCATCTGGGTTTGGCTTGCATCCAAACGTGCCAGGTGTACCTCACGCCAGTTCACCGAAAGCTTTTGCTTGACTTCTTTGGTTTTTACGCAGACCCGATCACCACGGGTATTATTTTCAATGCTTAGATGCCCCAGGAGCTCTAATCTAAAAGCATTGTTAGCAGCTAGCGTCAGGCAGATTTCTCCGTGACGGCTCAGGGCTTCAAGAAGTCTTCGTTGACGTGGACTTTGTATATGATACATTTTATACTCCCGTATAGCGATTATCGTAAGCATTTTTGTTGTTCTCTGGCAAGTCGTTCAAAACGCAATTGTGTTTATATCTGTTTTCTGAAAGAGAAATAAGCTCCGTGAACTTACTCAACCAACGTTACGCGCTTGAGACGCTCATTAACACGGGCGTGTACTGTGAAGTCTGGAAAGCGCAGGATCAGCTTGCAAACACGCCCGTACTGATTAAAAAATATTTTCCTGCGGCGATTCGAGAATGGAAGTCTCTTCAACTGATTGAGCGAGAAGCCCGTATCCTGGCGCAGATCAATCATATTGAAATTCCGTCTTTGGTGGATTTTTTTGCCGTCGAAGATGCTGGCGAAGAGACACTCTACCTGGTGTGCTATTGGGTGCGCGGCGTCACTCTGAAAGAAAAACTGGAGGTAGAGGGAAAGTTTTCAGTTTCAGAAGCTTTGCAGGTGGCAAGCCACGTCCTTGAACTCCTGATCTATATTCACGCCTTCCAGCCGCCAGTCATTCACCGAGATATCAAGCTATCTAACCTTATGGTGAGTAACGCGAACAGGATCTTTCTGATTGACTTTGGGGGAGTTCAGGAAACGGTGGAAGCCGGTGTTGGCGGATCCACCATTGTAGGAACCCTGGGTTATATGGCACCAGAGCAGGTGCAAGGCCGTGCTGTTCCTGCGAGTGACTTGTACAGCCTGGGTGTGGTGGTGTTCTCTTTGCTTTTGGGGGATGAACTTACTGATGTGCATGAGCATTCGACTGAAGAACGATTAAAGGCGCTGGATCTGCCTGAGCAGATACTTTTGTGGTTAAACAATTTAACAGAGCTCAACGTCCATAGACGCTACGCGAATGCTCAAGACGCATTGCGGGATCTCGATCATATTCGTCAGCAAGATTTTGACTCACGTCTTTTGTTTTACCCAGGGGATCATCAGCCCCAACTGCCAGAAATTATTCAGCGTTTGAGCCTGATGAACCGCGATGAGAAAGACCATTCTTTGCAACAGGGAACGCTTTTGAAAGGAAAATATCGCATTCAGGGGCTCATAGGTTCAGGTGCCCACAGCCGTGTGTATTCCGCTAAGTCTGAAGGCAACGGTTTGCCTCTGGTGATTAAAGAACTCTGTATTAAGGATGTCAGTGAGTGGAAAAACATTGAGCTTTTCGAAAGAGAAGTAGAAACCCAAAAACGTTTGCGTCACAAGCGTATTCCTGACTTCGTAGACGCCTTTTCAGTGAAAGAATCAAACACCCTGAGTTGGTTTTTGGTCACCACGGCTGTGGATGGGGAAACCCTGGATGAAAAGTTGGAAAAAGGATGGCGACCTTCAGATAAGCAGGTGTGGGAGATTGCGGTTCAGGTGCTTGAGGTGTTGGTTTATCTACAAGGCCTGCGACCCCCACTCGTTCATCGTGACATTAAGCCCTCTAATTTACTGATCGATAAGCACAATCAGGTGCACTTGATTGATTTTGGAGCGGTGCAGAACCGTTTGTGGTCTCAGGGAGGCGGCGGCTCTACCATTATTGGTACCTTTGGCTATATGGCACCAGAGCAATTTTCGGGAAACGCTTATCCTCAGACGGATTTGTTTGGTCTGGGGGCCACACTTTTACGGATGCTTTCGGGTAAGCATCCCATTGAAATGCCGCTGGAGTACGAAGGTTTAAACTTTGTGCCTTTCTTAAATTGTGAGCCCTTTTATTTGCAATGGTTGTGCCATATGCTCTTTCCGCTTTATAACAAGCGCTTTGATTCAGCGCAGGAATCCCTGACTTTGTTAACAGATGCTCTCTCTGGAGGTAAAAGAGCAAAAACTTGGTTGGCTTGCTATCCGCTAACTCAGGAGCGATCGTTGGAGAAGATCGCTCCTGTCCGCAGGATCGTTGTTTCCCAAACGCCTTTTTTAGACGTGGTGGAGTATGCAAAACAAGTTCCCATGATGGAATGCACTTTAGACGAAATACACATTCGCTTCAAAGCTGACTCTAAATTCCTTGACGCGCTGGAACAGTCTGAGCAACTCGATCAATCTGTTCAAACAAAAATAGCGCGCATCATCGCATATCTTCAAGGTTTTTCTGTTTCTTTATTCCTTTGGTCCATTCTTTTGTTATGCCTTCTTTTCATCCCATTTCTTTTCATCCTTTTCCTTCCTGAGAATTTACTCGATTCAACTTATGAAACAGCGATTGTGGATTTCACATTTCTGTCGATGGGTCTATTGTTGTGCCTGGGGTTTTTTCCAGCGATTCTTCTTTTTTGGGGTTTAGATTTTTTGACAGAAGCCGTCAAGCGTCGGCTGATTCGCGCGGCGATAGGAGAAAATAGCCAAACGCTATCGTGGTCTTCAGTGTTAACCCGGGAGGATTTAAAGCACTTTCGTTATTTTGTGGGGCACACTGCCAGGGGGCATGCTCCTCAGGATGTTGCCTCCAGTACACCCCCTTTGCTTGATCTGGAAGGGCATTTATCGCTTACCGCTGAATGTTTTCACGTTCACCCTAACGTTTTGGAACCCGATGCACTGAGTCAGCAAAGCGCAAGGTGTTACGCACCTACACCCTGGCGTGCGATTGAAAAGATTCGTTTTGAACCGTGGTTTTCTTCGGTTACCAACTGGGCTGACTATATGGATCAACGTATTTATAGTCTGCGTATCGCAACCTACTCCGAGTTTGACGAACGCGTATTTCTTTTTTCATTGCCTTCTGAATATGCAGAGCAAGTGAGACACACTTTACTATCGGTTTGGGCAACCCATCATGTGGAGAAAGAGGTGTTTGATGCGTAAAGATAAAAAGACGTTTTTAATTTTTTGTTGGATGATTCTTTTGCCTGTTTATGGTGCTTCAGCCGAAACGTTAAAAGAAAGCTGGGTGAAAATAGAAAGTCTGCCCACGCTCTTTTCACGTTTTCAACAGCAAGCAGAGGAATCTTCTCTTCCCTTTAAGACAAAAACCATTGGGTATTCTGTGCAGGGCCAGCCGATTTGGCATGTGGCTCTGGGGAATCCGCGGGCAGAGAAGAAGGTCTTATGGGTGTGCGGGCAGCATGGTGATGAGCCTGACAGTGTCCAGGCCTGTTTGTATTTACTTCAAGATCTAAGCCAGCAACCGGCTTTTCAAAAAGCACTTACCACGGCGCAGTTTCATATGATTCCGCTGTTAAATCCTGATGGTTATCAGCGGCGCACACGCAAAAATGCCCGAGGGGTCAACCTAAACGCCAATTGGGATTGGGGATGGGAAACCTCTTTACCCGATAGCGTTAGCGATCGTTTTACGCAAACTTCGGGTTCCTCTTTTCGTGGGCCGATGCCTTTTTCAGAGCCCGAAACGCAAGCGTTAAAAACCTTTATTGAGCAACATCATTTTCAACTGATCGTGGATTATCATACCGGGGTTGCAGGCTTTTCTCAGGGAATGGTGTTGTACCCTTTTACCCATGACAGGAAAGACGCCTTAACACTGCCCCAAAGAGAACTGCTCTACCCGCTTGCTATGCGGCAAAGTCAGGCTTTGAGTGTGCCCCATACGGACAAAGATCCAGTGCTCGCTTTTCAGGGGCACGAAGTGCTTCTCTATTTAGACAAGGCGATTCGTGAACACATTCCTGAAAAGTATCATGCTCAGGCTCTGAGTCAGTTACCACAAAGCATGCAGTCGCCAGGTTCCCTAATCGACTGGGTTTTTGGTGTGCGGGGTATTCCGGCACTGGCTTTTGAAATATATTTTCCGGTGGATGACCTTTCAGAAGAACACATCAAAGACTTTAACGTTTTTTATCAGCAATTGCAGCCGGGCCTCCATCGATCTATCATCGAAATGTTACAGTAAGCAAAATTCTGCTTTGATTGACTCAGTCGCTTTTTTATAGAAGGTTTTCAGGGGGCTCAGTTCACGCCTGTTTTAACAATTGCCAAAATATGGATGTGAGACAGGTGTCAAAGCACTCTCCTGGTTCACTGCATTTGTTTTGATTATATTAACTCTTAGTTAAGTCTTGTTCTCCACCCGTCAGCTGCCGTCGTGTATGACGATAAAATAAGTACGTGGGGATTCATCACCCCAATCAAGTGAAGAGTCAAGTGAAGAATCAAGTGGAGGAAGACAGCATGCAGGAACTAAAACAATTTATTCACGCCATTGGAGAAGGACTGCGTCAACTGGGAGCCTATTTAGAACAGCGGGTTAAGGGTTCTCGCCCCGCTCTGCAGCCCATTCCGATTCGTTCACGCCACATTCCCCCTCAGTATTAGTGAGCCAGATCTTATAGTGGTATCTCGCTCTCATGACACCTGACTCCTTTCGCCAACATGCTCACGCGCTGGTGGACTGGATGGCGGACTATTTAGAAAACGTGGTGCATTATCCGGTGGCGCCACAAACCCAGCCGGGAGACGTTTTAAAGCAGTTGCCCCCCCACGCCCCCGATCTACCTGAAGCATTTACCGCTATTTTCAAGGATTTTGAAACCCAAATTTTGCCGGGCATGACGCACTGGCAGCACCCCCAATTTTTTGCTTACTTTCCCGCGAGTACCAGCCCTCCGTCTTTGCTCGCAGAAATGCTGATGTCAACCCTGGGCGCTCAATGCATGAGCTGGTTAACTTCTCCTGCGGCCACAGAGCTCGAAGAGCGCGTGATGGAATGGCTGAGAATAGCCATTGATTTACCCCCTGAGTTTACCGGCGTTATTCAAGACAGCGCTTCGGGTGCCACCCTTTGTGCGCTACTGTGTGCCCGTGAGCGCGCCAGTGCGGGAAAGGTCAATACAGAAGGGTTTACAGGGCGTAAGCAGCGCTTTCGCGTCTATGCTTCGACCGAAGCCCACGCCTCTATCGAAAAGGGCGTGCGCATTGCGGGGATTGGCAGCGATAATCTTGTGAAAATTCCGGTAGACACCGCGTTTGCTATGGATATCGCGGCCCTTGAACAAGCCATTCTGAGCGACGTGGAGCAAGGCTATACGCCTTTGTGTGTGGTCGCTGCCTGGGGAACCACCAGCTCTACTGCTTTGGACCCGCTTGCACCGATTGCAGCCCTTTGCCAACAGCATCAGTTGTGGTTGCATGTAGACGCCGCCTATGCCGGTTCCGCCTTTATTTTGCCGGAACATCGCCAGCGCGCCAAAGGCGTTGAACAGGCAGATTCCATGGTGTTTAATCCCCATAAATGGTTAATGACCCATTTTGACTGCTCCGCTTACTTTGTCAAAGACACCGCGTTACTCACGCGCACGCTCGGCCTTACCCCGGAATATTTAAAAACTGATTTAGATCGAGAGGTGAACAATTACAGAGACTGGGGCATCCCGCTGGGGAGACGTTTTCGCGCTCTTAAGCTCTGGTTTGTTCTGCGCAGTTACGGTGTAAGCGGCCTACAGAAAATTCTGCGGGAGCAAATAGAATGGGTCCAGGCCCTGGCAGAAACCATCGCGCAACACGACAGTTTTGAGGTGCTCGCACCGGTTCCGCTCAATTTGGTGTGCTTTCGCTACGCCCCACCGGATACCAGCGAAGCGGAGCGAGAGTTATTCAATCAGCGCCTGCTGTCCGCTGTGAATAACACCGGCTCTATTTTTATCACCCATACCCGCTTAAAGGGCGTTTATAGCCTACGGCTGGTGGCCGGTAACCCAAACACTACCCAGGACCATATAAGCAGGGCCTGGCATCTCATCCAGGCCACTGCATCTACTCTTTAGACTATTCGTCCTCTTCTGATTCTTCTGAATCGTCTGACGCTTCTTCAGCGGTGTCATCCAAAGCGTCATCGTCCATGGTGTCATCGTCCATGGTGTCATCGGAAGACTCTTCCTCCATGGTTTCGTCATCTTCGCTCATGGTGTCATCTGAGGAGATTTCTTTGGTTTCAGCGGCTTCAATATCTACATCAATCTCGCCACCGTCATCGAACTCACCGGCAAAAATCTCAGCCAGCTTTTCAAGGTTAAGCCCAGAAAAGTCTATATCCAGTACCAACTTGCCCTCAAAGGCGTCTTCGGTGGGGTAGGTCGCTGAGTAAATTCCGCGCAGTGACTTGCCGACGGCTTGTATGTCCGCATCTTCTTGATCCACCAGGCCGTAGCGGGTGGCCCAGCCGATTAACTGGGCAATGTCCATAAAGAAAAGGTTGCCCGCTTGACGGGTATCGGTTTTCTGCATCCAGGCGGTAAGGGCTGGGTTTCTAAAATCTTTGCGATCTAAGGCCGCTTGTAAGGCGGCTTCGGTTTGTCCGATAATCAAGACATCTCCCGTTTGCGCCGCCATAGGGAATATAACCTGCTTCATTTCTTCGTCGCCATCGAAAGGCCCACTAAAGCGATAAGTGGCCACCCCCGCATAATTACCCTGAGGCACCAGACGAATCGGAGGCGCTTCATCGTCGGACATGAGCTCTTTGAGATCAATATTGAGTTTGTCTTGCAAGACTTTCTCAAAGTTTTTGCCCTGGCCCTGTTTGAGTCCCAGGACCATGACCGATTGTGGCGTGTCTTTACCGGGAATTTCCACCACCGAAAAGCCATAATTTCCGTCAATATAGGGTAAGACGTCTTGATCCAGATCCATGCTTAAAAATTTGGGCAAAATTTCACGATAGGACATCTCGTTCAGAACAGAAAATATTTCAGAGCGCTCTAATTTCTCAGGGTCTATCGGGAAGGGTTTATCGAGGGCCAGCCCGAGTTTTTCACCGGCAAACACAAGGGGTGATGGACCCAATAAACGGTTCATGACCGCATTTTTTGATTCTGAAGGGGCTTTTAGGGCTTTTAGATAGGCTTTTTGAAAATCGCTCAAACGTGCGGCATCGTGGGCAGCGATGCCATGAAACGTCAGCTGGTTACGCTTGTAGTTAACGCCCAGGCCCATGCCCCGTACCAGGGGAATAAATTCAGCCGCAATATCTATATCAGAGCTGTCGATACCTATCTCATCTTTTGCCAACTCGGCCAACTCCATCAGGCTGTTTAAATCAGCATAGAGCCACAGCGGGTTGTCATGAAGGGCTGTTTCGACGGGCTTAAAGTAGGGGGTGTTGGTGAGGCGAAAGGCCGAATCCTGCGGATGAACCTGACCCAGATACAGCATGGTTTTCAGCTGGTGTGAATCCGGTCCCACCGTGGCGATTAGGGTATTATCTTGCACTGCAATGCTCAAGCGCTGATACACATCCTCGTCTTCGTCTAATACAAAGGTGTACAGGGTTTGGGGGCCGAATTGTTCTTTGACTACTTTAGTACTGTCTTCGCCCTCGGCCTGAAATTGCGCAAAGAGCTTATTTAAGACTTCACTGGCTTTGGCGCCAGAGCGAACATCCAGTTGAAAGAGAAGGTCTCCTGCACGATTGGGAAAAGCGCGATAACCTGTGCTCAGGTGGGTTCCCATATTCAATAAAACGTCCCAGAAAAGATCGATGCCGGTCTGATCTTTAATGTCTCGATTGAATTCGTTAAACATGGCCAGCATGTCGTCGCTGCTGTCAATCTCCTGGGTTTCAGTCACTTCAACTTCTTCACCGGCTTCAGAATCTTCTGTAGACGTGGTTTTTTCGACCGTAACTTTGGCGTTCTTTACACCGGCCATCGCTTCATCAAAAAGCGTTTTCCAGGTTTGCAAATCAATTTTAAGGGTCATTAGCGCATGGGTGTCGTCTCGGTATGTACTTAAGTGCTTCTGCACGGGACGTTGTGCGACAGGGTGTGCCGTGGTGTGCGTATGGTCGTGGTTTTCGTGAGCAAAAGTGGGTAAAGAAACACTTAAAGACAATAAACTAGCAGCAGCTAATGCAGCAATACGGCGCATAAAAAACCTCTTTTTTTATATTTTGCAATTCAGCATAACACGACTCTAACAAAATCGACGCACCGCATCAAAGACCATGAGCGTCTAAGATAAAGCGCTATAACCACCGTCCACCACAAGGGTTTGTCCTTGCACCATATCAGAGAGCTGAGAGCACAAAAATAAAGCCACATCGGCCACGTCTTCTGGCAGGGTTAAACGTCCGGCAGGTGTGTTTTCGGTAAAGGCGGTCAACAGGGCTTCGCGGTTGGGAAAGTGACTCAGGGCATCGGTGTCAACAACGCCAGCGGAAAGCGTATTGACTTGAATACTCTGAGGTGCTAACTCCGCACTTAAATGGCGAACAATCGACTCCAGAGCGGCTTTTGAAGCACCCACCGCTGCGTAATTGGGAATAGCGTGGGTGGCCCCCGCGCTGGACAGGGCAATAATCTTTCCGCCAGAAGTCATCATGGGCACTGCGGCCTGGGCCAAATACACCAGTGCGTAAGCATTGATCTCCAGGCACCATTGCAAATGGCGAGGGGTGAGTTCCAGTGTGGGCTTTAGCACGCCGGAGGCAGCGTTTGAAACCAAAATATCTAGACGGGAATAATGCTGTTGTATCTCTTCGAATAAAGCCTTTACTTTCTCAGGATCGCCCACATTCGCCTTAATGATTAAAGGGGGTTTACCGCCCGCCGCTACGATGTCGGCAGCGGTAGCCTCAGCCGCTTTGCGGTTACGAAAATAGTTCAGAATCAGTTGCACGCCCTGAGCAGCGAGTTTGAGTGCAATCGCGCGACCAATGCCTCGTGTCCCGCCGGTCACCAACGCCACCTTACCTTCGAGTTCTAAATTTACCATCCGGTGTACTCAATCCATGCCGCGTGTTTAACCGGCATATGTAAGTTATCTTTGGGGTCGCGATAAATGGCAACCGAAGGATCGATCAATAGCGAAATCACCAGGCCCGGGGTGCCGGTGTCGGGGTACTCCACCACAATTCCTTCGGAATGCACTTTGACCGTAGCCGGTAGCTCTTCGCGAAAAAGATCCATTAAAAAGGTTTTGGTATAAGAACGGCGAGTGCGCTCGTCTACATCAGCCATTTTACGCATGAGCGGTTCTCCGCGTCGAGAAATACCGTCCATATTAATGGCGTATCCGGCTAGCCCGGTGGGGTCTTCATTAATGAGCTCCCAACGCAGCTGACGGTAAGCCTCAATAAAGCCTTTTTCGTCTCGACGAGGAATAATCGCAGGGGTCCAAAACTGCAATTGACGCAGAGCCACCAAACGCTGATAAAAATGCGCTTCTGACAGCGCCAGCCAATCATTCAGTCTAGAGAAATTGAGCTGTTGTAAAAGTTTAAGTAGGTGTTTGGGGTCAAGGCGTCGTTGCACCAGCGCCCGCGATTGTTGCAAGAAGTGCTCCAGCTCAGCACTTTGCCAGTGTTCTTGCCCCCGGGGCTTTAGCGCGAGCAGCATATCTAAAGTAATTTCCTGAATTTCAGGATGCATGGCAAACATCTCCAGGCCGTCCATTTGTAAAATGTGCATGCCTGCAATTTGGTCTCGCAAAAATTGGAGGGTGCCGGCCCCCGCTAATAAGCCTTTGTAATGCAAACAGCGCCCCAAAGAAGAAGAAAGTCCCTGTAAATTAAGTTGTTCTGTCACCGGGGGAATGAACCCGGCGGCAAGTGCGTCAATGTCCTGAATATTCGACGGTCGTTCCGTTAATCTAGGCGTTAATAGGCGACGGTACAGGTCTTCATAAAAAGCCGTCAAGGCAGAGATGTCGGGCTGACGCACCCCGTTGATTTCGGTGGCGGGCACGCTCAAATAAGGAAACCCCTGCTCCTGAAATTCTTCTTTTAATACATACCCATGGTTCTCAGGCACGTAGACCCACGCACAATCCGACTGGCTCGGCTGGGCGGTGCCGCGAATATAGCTCAATATAGCGGGAATGGCCTGGGCCTGAGCGTTTACGCCCAGGGTGTCGCCTAAAAAGCCACTGATGGGGTGATCAAAAGCAGCACCAGTCGCCAGATCCAGATCATAGGCGCCGTAAGCCAACAAAATATTGCGGGGGCTCATTTTAATAAAGCGCTGTAAGGACTTCACCACTTCATAGCTTTCCATACCGACACCATCTCCCCACGATGAGTAAGGGGACTTGTTAAACAAATCGCCAATGATCACGAGATAGAGGTTTTGAGGCGCTGTCCAGTGTAAAATACCCTGTCGCTCTTGTACCAATTGGGTGTTGATCAACATTTCGTTCAGGCGTTCCAGGTGCCCCTGAATATCTGTCATCAACAAAATAGAAGACGCGCGTTCAATAGCGGTTTCTACCTCTGCACCCACAGGATCGGGAGTACCCATGCTGGGGAAAGCCACCTGCACCCCGCTCATTTGGGAGGCCGTGGTTTCTGGCGGGGCGATAATAATGTCGCCAAAGCTAGAGATTACGCCAAAAATGTATTCGCATTTGGCTTTAATATCATCGTGTTGTCGCGGATCTTCAATCCATTGGGAGGCCAACATCTTTGTGGCGCGTAACGCTCGCTTAATGACCTTGTGGGCGTTCGCCCCTTCGGCCAGATAAACCATCTCATCCTGGAGCTGCGGCCATTCGAGATGCACCAGCTCTTGAAGCAATATCGACTTGAGTCCCTCTAATCCAAAAGAACTGTAAGCGGTTTGAACACTCGGCTGATTCAAAATACCGCTGCTGACCTGAGGCAATACTTTGTTCTGAGACGCTTTGACCTGCAAGGGGGTTTGATAAATTCCAGCATCTGGTACCGCTGGACCGGACTGAAAGTTTAGAGAGTCTTCGGGACCATGGGGGAAGTTCAAGAGGTTACCTCTTCAGGGGGGCAAGCGCGTAGATAATGACCGTGGCGACCCCCGGTTTTTTCACATAAGTGCACGCCGTTAATTTCCATGGCGGGATCCAGGCCTTTACACATATCGTAAATCGTCAATAAAGCCGCATTGACGGCGCACAGCGCTTCCATTTCTACGCCGGTTTTGCCCGTTATTTTAACGGTGGCTTCAACCACCAGCACATGGCGGGAACGATCGGCTTGAATCTCTACGTTGACCCCGTTGAGCAGCAAAGGGTGGCACAAGGGAATCAACTGGGCACACTGTTTGG
Source organism: Candidatus Sericytochromatia bacterium (assembly GCA_963797915.1). Lineage (GTDB taxonomy): Bacteria > Cyanobacteriota > Sericytochromatia > UBA7694 > UBA7694 > CAXRDE01. The sequence continues at coordinate 137,179 of CAWCRG010000013.1, read as the reverse complement.
CGCCTTGAATACCGGCAATTTGAGCAATGGTCAACACATCGCCTTTGGGGGTGTCTTTGTCCAATACGGCTTTTAAGGTGGCAGGCTGCATATGAATCTCGCCGCGGGCACGGGCCACTCGGACAGTGGGCTGTTTTTCGCTAATATCTACCATGCGGGTTTCAAGTAAGGCTTCAGAACCGTGTGACATGCATATTCCTCTAGAGTAAAGAATCAGTGACATGGTATTATAACATCGAACATGAAACGCAATCTACGCGCCCAGATGGTGGGCTTTCACCATCCCTGTGTTTTTATTCAGGATCACCACAATCAGGACTACTACGAGTTCCTGCACGAAGCCGATGAGTTTGGTGCCGCTGCGGGCACTTATCCCACAGAGCGCGAAGAGCTGCTGGCAAACTCTGCCCACCGCTACCAACTTTTAGTGGACTGGACTTCTCAGCGCCTGAAGTTAAACGTGTCCTTTTTGAACCAGGGCAAAATCTGGTTTAATTTTTACGCTGATATTGCTCGGCACTTTGGTATGGGAACCCAGGCTTACACGACAGAAACCCGGAAGCCCCATATTGGAATCTCTGAGATCACTCTCCAGGACGCCTATCTCCTCCAATTGATTCTGCTCCATGAAATGCAGCACGCCATTGATTTTGCCAATTACTCTGGCTTGCATATGTCGATTTCAGAACGCGAACTGCGGGCGCGCATTAGTATTTGCGAAGGGGTCTTTGCCTTAAAAGCGTCCCACGAAGAGCTCTACGCCAATGCCCTACAAGATCTCTGTTATTGGTTTGTACTGTGCTTTTTGACGCCCGGACTTTCGATGGAGAAAAAGGCGGATTACTACGATTTATTAAATGCTGACACCCACACCGTGTTGTCTAGCGAGGGCGGGGGCGTTTTATTTTCACCCTTAACCATACGTTCTTTAACCAAAGAGCTGCAGCGCGATAAACTCAGCATCAGCTCTTTGGAACGCTACGCCATCGACAAAGAGGGGGGCGAACTCAAACTCAAGATGGTTTCTTTAAACCCCAATGAAACCCCACGAGAGCCCGATAATTTAGAAATGCTCATGATTGAAGACAATAACATCATGAGCGGCGGGCGCGTCCCGCTGCAAAAAATTGCCCAGGAAGACATGGGTGCACTGACCGTCGACTATAGCCGTGAGGTTTTAACGACCCGAAATCAGCTGACCGACTGGCAAAGTTACGATAAAACCTATGAAAAACTCAAAGAACATGCCAAAGTAGTAATTGAGCGGGACCAACCTGCTTTTGAAGAGATCAGTCAGCGTTTGCAAAAAGAAGCCGGGCACTTACTGGAGCGTCCTTTATTTGCAGAAGTGCACCAGGCGGCACATCCGGTGCCCAAACCGGCTCCAAAACCCCAAACTCTGGCCGACCTCCATTTGCCCGATGCCATGTTAAACACCGATGAGGCAGATGAACAAGAAAAAACGCTGGGGGCTGTATCGGTTCAGCTAGAACCCTTGCGGGGAGGGCGCGCTCGCCCTAATATAGAAGAAGAGCTAACCTTAGAAGACCGAATGGGTGATTTATCTGAGTTTGTGAAAGAAAAAGGCGGAAAATAGACCATGGCTGTAGAAGAAGAGTTTACTGAATACCACAAAGACTCCTTTAGCTTCGGCAAACCCGAAAAAGAGGGAAAGAAAAAGCCGGCTCCTGCCGCTCCTCCTGTGGCTCCTGAACCAAAGTCTAAAGACGGCAATCTGGACGACTACGTTCCCGAAAAAGTGGGCGAAGTGGTGGACAATGTCTTTGGTAAGCTAGACAATCTTGTCAATGATGCCGCTGACTATTTGTTTGGTGGTAAAAAGAAAAGCAATCTGCTCGACAAAACCCCACCCAGCAATACGGTCATACAGGTTCCCCCTTTAAAACCTCAGGAACAGCCCCCGCTCACCCATAAAGCCCCCTCTACCCCGCCTCAAAAGACCGCTGCGCCTCCGGTTCCTACGCCCCAGAAGGCACCGACTCAGCGAACGGCTCCGCCACCGCCCCAGGCGCCTCCTCAAATACGAAAACTCTCTACTTTGCAGGGATCCCGCCAACCCGAAATGATCCGCCCGGTGATGCCAGAGAGCAAGGCAAAGCACGAGGGGCCGGTCATTAGCCGCACCACTTCAATTTCTGAGCTCGAAGAATTACCGCTGGAGCTGCTGAGTGATCCCGATTTAAGTCGTTATTTTGATCAAATGAAGTTATACGAAGGTAAGGTGGTTAAGGGTGGCTTGTGTAATCTACCGCAATACGAGGCCATCTCTTACCTCAAAAAAGGCTATTGGGGGGGAGACTTTAATATCCGCTTTGAAGATCTTAAGCGCATCAACCCCGGTATTTATCCCATGGAAATGGCGCGCTCTCGTTTTGGGGGCATGCGCCCGGTATACAAAGCCCAGGGCTTTCAGTTTGGAGCAAAAGAAAAGTTAATCCGAGCCATTGAAACCGACATTAACCTCTATTTACTCGGCAAAAACACGAAAAAAGACCCCTCACCCTTTCACCCCTATATTTACCAGGTGGTTTCTACGGTGATAAAATAAGCGTGAATTGGGTATAATAAGAAATAGTATGTAAAAAGGGAGAAAATCATGGAAAGTAATGCAATTCAAACCAGCTCAGTAAGCGCTTATGATCAAACCAACAAGGCCAGAGAAAATGCCGACGCCCAGGCCCCCCTCATTTTAGGAGGCCCTGGTCTTGTGGATAAAGCGGCTGAACAAACATCCAGTGATGACGGGCTACGTCCTGAAGACGTGGTAACGTTTGATGGTGCTGCTCCGCAAGCGGCTTCTCCCGTGACCGCTCCTGAAGTGGGTCCGGCAGTGGCTAAAGATGCCCAGGACATTACGATTCCCGTAGACGGACGCGGTGCAGCCGTTGCTCTGCAAGAGTACTTGACCCAATTGCAAAACAACAATCCAGCAGACTTCGCCTCAGCCGCTCAAGCACTTGGTGTCGAAGATGCCGCTGCTTTTGCTGAAACTGTATCCGAAGGCTCTGCCCTTTCTACCTTTGCTCAGGTCGATAGCAATCGCGTATTGTTTACTGACGCCAACTCCAATGAAATCTCTCCAGAGAACCTCGCCGGCGTGGCCAATGCTCAGCTCGTTATCAAGCCTTCTTTTGAAGCGCCTGTTGACGTCGAAGTCAAAGCGCCTGAAGTCGTACTCCAGAATCCCAATGAGCGCCTACTCGATAAAATCGAGACGCCGATTATTCAGGATCTTGCGGCACAACAGCAAATCAAGCAGACCAATCCAGAGCAATTGCAGCAAACAGATGCTTCAGTCACCCTTGGCTAATGGCCCCTTTTACACATTGACGATAGACTAAAATGATCCGTTAAAAAGGCTCCCATTTCGGGGGCCTTTTTAACATTTGAAAGCCAGGGACTTGCCCATTCTCTCTTCTTTTGAACTGAGTTGCAGTTTTCGCCGTTATCAGGAACAGGCTCTAGACACTTTATTTCAATATTTTGACACCGGCCAACGGCATTTTTTATTGCTGGCCCCTCCCGGAAGTGGAAAAACATTAATGGGTCTGGCCTGTCTGTTGCGACTTGGGTTAAAAACCCTTATTTTGTCTCCCAACACAACACTTCAGCACCAGTGGCTCAAACAATTTGAAACCCATAGTGTCTGTCTCTCAGGAGATAACCCATGGAGTCATGTGATGGGTGCAGAGGTCTTGCTGCAACCCGCTGTGCTTTCAAGTACTTACCAGCAACTGAGTAGTGCCTATCGTCAGCAAGACGATCACTTACTTGATTTACTCAGCAGCTATGATTTTATCATTCTGGATGAATGCCACCACGTGCTGCGAAAATGGGGACAGGCTATTCTTCACCTGGACACCCTGCGTCAGCAAAAGGGGCGCCCTCCCATGCTCCGACTGGGACTAACAGCCACACCGCCGGTGGAGGTTTCGGCAAAAGAACAACAACAGCTTTGGCAGCTGCTGGGCGATGTAGACTATGCAATTAGCTTGCCGGCCATGATTCGCTCTGGACATCTTTCACCCTTTCAAGACCTGGTGTATTTGGTTCGGCCCTCCGCCCAGGAAAGCCAATATATTCATAGTGCCCATGAAGCTTTGCATGACCTGCAAAGGCAATGGAGTAACGCGCAGAGAAATGCAGAGACCCCCCCTGATTTGGCGATCTATGCCGAAGCGTGGCTTTTGCAATGGCAATACCAGCCCGATAAGGATCTGGATCTCTATTTGGCCTGTTTGCGTTACCTTAATGCTGTGGGTTTAAGCACGCCAGATATGGGCTGGCACCCGGAACAAGAAGAAAGTTTAACCATGGACGATCGCGCCGCCTTACTTGGCGCTTATGCCCTCGCGCAGTGGGGAGAGCAGCACGATACCTTTAAGCACTTACAACAGACGCTGAGTTTACTGGGGTACCGTTATCGTCAGGGGAGGTTCTGGCCCGTTGAAGGGCAGGTGGAAAAAGTATTGGGCCTTTCTCATAGCAAGCTCACTGCGCTAAATACACTCTTAAAGCATGAGTACACACACCAATACGAACAGCTGCGTTGCCTGGTGCTCACTGATTTTGCTCTCACCCATGCGCCCGGACAACGCACGGCTCTCAAAGGTGTGGCCGATCCTGATGCCGGGGGAGCCCTTCGTCTCTTTCGATCGGTGTGCTTAGAAACCCCTGAAGTCAATCCTTTTTTAATGACCGGGCGCTACGTGCTTTGCTGTCAAGCTCTGCTCTCAGACTGTCTTTGGGCCCTGGGTCAGGCACTACCCCATCACGAGCTGCGTCTTGAAGATCATGGCTTGTTTACCGAAATCCAGGCCAGTCCGGCCTGGTCAGGCAAAGATTATGTGGCTTGCTTAACCCAGTTATTTAGTGAGGGCAAAAGCCTGTGTCTGATCGGCACGCGGGGTTTACTGGGAGAGGGGTGGGACTGCCCCGCTCTCAATACCCTCATTGACTTTACCCGCACCACGACCTTTGTCAGTGTGAATCAAATTCGGGGTCGCAGTCTGCGTAAAGATCCGCAGCATCCTTTTAAAGTTGCCAATCAATGGGATATTGTCGCTTTGCTACCCGAATTAGAAAGTGGGTTAAAAGATCTTGAGCGCTGGCAACGCAAACACCGACACTATTATGGGCTATGTGACGATGGCTTGATCGAAAAAGGCGTGGGTCATGTTCACGCCAGCTTTACCCGTCAGGATCCTAGAGAACTCTTTTTATCTTTGGATCAGCTCAATGAAACTATGCTCTTGCGTGCTGCACAACGGCTTAAGACCTACGACCAGTGGAAAGTGGGAACGGCTTATCGCGATGTCACCCAGGATACACTCCAGATTAAACAAACACAACGGCCCTCCATGTCCCACTCCCGCCTTCGCGCTGATCGGGATGTCTTAGCTGTTTTAGCGACGGATTGCCTGCCTGCCGATGTTCAACAGGTGAGTCATTTACGAAGTGAAGGGCTTCAGCACCGACAGCGTCAGTTAAGTCTATTGCATCGTTTCACCCACCTGGGGCTGTGGGTGGGCATTTTACTTGCTCCCGCTTTGCTCACGCCTTTGCTCTGTACCAGTCTATTGCTCGGGGTAATGAACACAATCACGCAGCGCTGGCAAAGGAGCTTACTGATAAAGAGCTTACACCGCCGTCTACCAGTGCCTCATCATCACCTTTTAGAGGCCCTGGGCAGGGGACTTTGGATTGCCTGTCTGAAGTTGGACCAGCCGGACTTAACCGAAGAAGCGCTGCAAAGACAACTTCAGCGCGATCACTGGCAAATGCTAACCCGTGAAGACGGGACCCTGCGCTTTGTCTCCCAGGCGAGTTCACAGCGCCATGCCCAGTGGCAAATCGCTTTTCAAGAATTATTGGCTCCCCTACAGACGCAGCGTTATTGGCTAAGCTTTCAAAAAGTTAGCTTGCACACAGAAACCGAACCCCTGGCCCATGAGAGCGCCCGCTGGTTTTTGCCGGTCCCCTTTTTATTTGGGCGCTCTCGCGAGCGGGCGCGCATACTTCAAGACGTGCTGTTGCCCATTCTGGGAGAAACGCAACTGCATTACACCAAACAAGGGGAAGGCAAGGCTTTAGTCTCCCAGCACCAGCACCAACGCATACTTCCTGTCCAGCTGCAGCATATTTCGCTCTGGTCTTAAGGGTGTCAACACGCACAGCCGAGCCCCCCGGGTCTGCTGATACAATAAATACCATGACAACTACATCCCTACCTTATCCTACCCACAGCCTAAATATTGACACGACCTGGAAAGGGACAGAAATTCCCCTTCATCACCAAAGTCGCCTCGAAATTGAGCGGAGACCCGCCGGGCTTTTGCTGGACTTTAGCACGCCTTTTTATGAGGACCCGTCGCCACCTATTGCGCTAGAAGCAGATGAAATTTGTTCTACGCCTGAACTGTGGAATTATGAGGTCATTGAGTTATTTGTTGCCAATGGCGAACAGTACACCGAGTTAGAGGTCGGTCCCCATGGTCACTACCTGGTGCTGCGCTTTAACGGAAGGCGTCAGCGCATTTCAGAGGGGCACCCTGTCCGTTATAAGAGTTATCGCGAGGCCGGACAGTGGATGGGAACGGTATTGATTGAAAACGCCTATCTTCCGCCGGAACCCTGGACCTTTAACGCTTACCGTATTCATGGTGTGGACGCCAGTCGATGTTACCTTAGCGCTTTTGCCCATCCCGGCGCCATCGCTCCTGATTTTCACGAACTCAGTACTTTTCAGCCGCTTCAATGGTAGTAGGCCCTGGCTAATAGCCTAAAAAAAACAGCCGGTGAATTTTTCACCGGCTGTTTCTCTATTTAAATCATGTGGGAACATTAGCCATTGACTCTCCGCTTGCGCTTGCGGCGACGGCCGTCTAGCATGCGGTCGCATTCTTCGGCAAGAGACTTCATTTCGGACCACCGCTCTTCGCGCACCTGATGGTAGTGATACTCTCTTTGTTCGCGACCTTTGCTGGCTTCTTTGATAACGTCCATAAAATTTGACATTTTTGATCTTTCTCCTTCTGCTGATGTAGTTATAGACGGAGATGCGAGTGAATTGTTTCAATTCTTAACGAACTTTAAGATTTTTGCCCTATATCATGCCTTATTTCATCGGCCGATTCGTTAATTTCTCTTTTGCAAGTCCTCTTCTTACTTACTATCATAAACCTTATTAAATGAAGGTGTCAAATAGGCAAGAAAACATGAAAAGCCTTGTGTTCACAGGGTTTTACCGTGATTAACCCTCTTTATACCTTGCTTAAAAAGGTGTCAAAATTGACGCTAGAAAAGAAAAAAACGTATATTTTTAAATATTTTCACCAAATTAACGAAAGCTTAACCCTTACTTTAACTATAATAAATAAAGAAAGTTAAAGTGAGGTTTTTCATGCCTAGCGTCGCCAGCACTCCAGCGCTTCAAATTAAGGGTTTTAACCCTTATGCTTCTGCGGTTCTTAACCGTCAAGGGCGCGATATGACGCAACCTCGATCAGCTCCTCAAACCCAGACTATTCCCCAGCAAGGCATGATGGCCTTCCAGGCCGACCGCATCTCCACCCAGGGGGTTGCCGCAGATTATTACCAAGATACCTTTCAAAACCAAACTTCTATTGAAGCCCATAACGTCACCTATCGCCTGATGGAAGGTCACTTAAAAGTTAAAATTCCTTATGCTCAGGTGCAACTTACCGATCGCACACCTGAAGATGCCATGCATCTTGAGGGCCTTGATTTTAACATGAATATGCAGGCCGGACAGGTCAGTGTTTCAGATGTTGATGTTTCGATTACCCTGGGCCGTTTACTGGATCAGCAAAAAGCACCGGTTAAAAATTTACGGGTTACTTTTGATCCTGACAATCACATTAACGTGAGCGGCAAAGTAAGCAAATTCGGTCTGGCGGTTCCCTTTAAAGTACAGGGCCGTATTTCTGCCACTGAGCAGGGCGAAGTCAAATATGCCCTCGGCCGCGTCAGCGTCATGGGTATTCCCGTGAACGGTATTATGAAGACTTTCGGCCTAAGTCTCGAAAAGACGCTCAAGCTGAACGATCCGAGTAAAGGCTATCATGCGGTAGGCAATACTGTTTATATCAACCCGAATCAGCTTCTAGAACAACCGGGCATTCAGGCCAATTTGAGCAGTGTGACGACTCACCTCGGCAATCTGGTGGCTACTTTTGGTAACACGCCCCAACAGGCCCAGCAAGCGCAACAACAAGCCCAGAGCAGCACCATCAACGGCATCGAAATCCGGGGCGGCCATTATTATTATGATGGTTACTTTATTAAAGATGGCGTGGTCCGTATGGAAGACAAAACACCAAACACGCCGCTCGAAATGGAAAAAACCGGTGAAACCATTTTAAATCTTCAAAAGGGATTCGTCGGCGTCAGTGACCCCAAGTTTACCGGCATTATTGAAGGCAAATTAGGATCTGACTCTTCTTTGAAAAACGCCAGAACCCGTCTTAAATCTGATGCCGCCGAACTCAAAGGCAATATGTGGGGCGCTATTCCTATTCAGTTAGATCTGGCCTTTGATAAAACCGCTGAAGGCAAGCTGATGTTCACGGCTCAAAACGCGAAGGCCCTGGGCTTTATTCCCCTTCCTGACAGCTTAATTCGTAAACAGGTTCAGGGCATGGTGGACGGCGGTGTTCCCTACGGTAATGGGGTTGCTTTAGACAATTTGGGAGACACTCACATCGGTCCATTGAAGCAAGTGCAACATCAGCCTGGATATCTCGTATTAGAAGCGGGTCGTAACTAAGACGCTCAGCTAAGCAAGCGATATCGCTCAGGCAAAATAGCCATTGGAGCGTACCCGGCGACGAAATTCACGGGTTTTTTGCAATTTGGGCACAGCGTGCTCAAAGTAAGTTAGCAATAGTTCTAAACGTTCGACTTCGCTGTGGGTGTCTAGTAATTCTAAGCGGGGCGCAATTTCTAGGTTAATGCGGTATGCCAGGGTGAAAGACAAACAGCGTTCCTGCACCGGCAGGTCCAGAGAGACGTCCTCTTTGTCTACAATACTCAAAAAGCGACGGTAATGCTTGAGAACAGCCTTTGAAAGGGCCTCCGGAACTTCTTCTTCAGGATCCTCATCATGTAGCCACTCAATTTCGCCTGTGAGGTAATGCCCTTCGGCGGGGTGATCGGTATTTAGCAAGCGGTAGCGCCGTTCTCCGTAGGCCAGTAAGTCGATTCGGCCTTCGGGGTAGCGATGTAAAATATCTTTGACCACGACAGTGCAGCCCAATTCATTCATCTGATTTTTACGAGAATACTGAATACCGAAAGGTTTATAGTCATCCCCCGCGTAACGGGGAGAGGTGTCCGTAATCAGCTTTTGGTAACGCTGCTCAAAAATGTGTAAGGGTACAGGTTCACCGGGCAAAATAACCAAATTAAGCGGAAAGATGGGCAACTGCATTAGATCGTCAGCTTAAGCAAATGATGCTTGGCCAGTTCATCAATGGCGCTGTAAAAGGTATGGCGGTCTAACTCCGATTGTTCCCAGAGTGTACCCAGGGTCTGATTCAATTGCAATTCACTGAGAAGCTCTGTAGCGCCCTCACTATAATTGGCTTCCTGGGTAAGATCAATACCTTTCACCACATGGGTTTCAGGATACTTTTCTAACAGAATCTGGAGTTCGTCTCCCCGGCGGAGACCTTCAATAATCAAGTGCATACAGGATCCCTGTATGGTTTTCTGCTCTACTTGCTCATCTTTGGTGAACGCAAAATTACCTTCGTTCCAGTTGATCATTTCATAAACGGCATCGTTGCCCTGAAGACGAGGAGCGTTTAATAACTCTGCATGATAAACCTCGCCCTGTAAGAGGTAGAGTTTGCCCTCTCGTTCAGGAGTACTTAGCAAAATCGCGCCGGTTTTCATATCGTTGGCGAGCATCTGCAAAATATTGGGTGGAATGAACACGCTCAAACTTCCTTTAACAGAACCATCAGAAGCTTCCATTTGCACTTTCATGCGCTTGACTTCTTCTTCAGACTGTTTTAACTGCCCCAGAATATTATTCAGGCGCGTATTGTCTTCTTTGAGCTTGTCCATGGTTTGATTCAAAATATGATATAGCTGAGAGTTTTCAATGGCAATGGCTGCAATATTGGCCAGAGAACTAAACAAGAGTAAATCCTGGCCATCGAAGGTGCCTTCTTTTTTATTGAGGACCTGCAAGACACCAATGACGCTGTCGCCAGAGCGGCGCATGGGCACGCACATAATCGAACGGGTGACAAACTCACTTTTTTGGTCCACCCCTTTATAAAAGCGCTCATCTTTACTCACATCAGGTACGATAACGGGCTCACCGTTTTCGGCCACCCAGCCCGCAATGCCCTGGCCTTTCGGCAAGCGTAAACTTTCCAGGCTTTTATGGGTGTCCTGAGAAACAATATGAAAAACCAACTCCCCCGTGCTGGCTTCGCGCAACGCCAGGGAGCTTGCCTCAGCATTCATCACGGATGCAGCAATATCAATAATGGTACGCAATAGCACCTCAAGGTCCATAGTGGAGTTGATGCTGGCGTTAATTTCCATTAGCACTTTAAAACGCTTTACATACTGAAGCGCTTCTTGATGCTCCATTTGCTCTATGTCCAGTGATTCTATGTCTGTCATGGGCTGCATACCTTTTAATTTCTAGCTTTCATTTTAGCACACGGCTCTTTAAGAGCGCGGCGAAAGCAATTCTTCCATCGGAATCGAGACTTCGATCTCAGTGCCCTGGGGATCACGCTGCTGAATCATAAGCGTTCCCCTCAGTAAATCCGTCATTTTATGAACAATGCGCAGTCCAAGACCTGTTTGCTCTCGGGTCTGATCGGGCGCTTTTAACCATTGGTGATTAAACCCGTTGCCCTCATCTAAAACTTTAAAAATGCAGGCCCCGTGTTGTCGAACCACCCCGACTTCAATGCGAGAACCCACCGGGGCGTACTTAATCGCATTCGAGATGAGGTTGTCTAGAATTTGTTGTAAAGCGACCCGATCGGTGTAGAGCATCCAATCTTTGCGCTCGACTTTGAGCTTTATATAGCGCTCATCTGCTGCCGACTCGTGGTGCAAGTAAAGGTCCTGCATAAAATCCGCCAGGGGAAAACGTATCGGCGTAAATCGCTGCGCTCCCTGTTGAGTGACCTCCCGGTCGAGAAAGTGCTCAATAATTGAGCTCATACGGCCAATGGCAACCCGCATATTTAAAAGGCGACGCTGAATACTCTCGGTGGTGGGCAGCAGTTTGTCGTCCAGGAAGTCCAGTCCGGAAGAAAGAATGGTCAATGGATTACGTAAGTCATGGGAGACAAATCGCAAGAGCTGACTTTTTTCGTAATTGAGCTGCTGAAGATCTTTATTTTGCGACAAAATTTGGTCACGCGCCCGTTTGAGATCCAGATGGGTTTTGACGCGCGCCCGCAACTCAAGCGGTTCTACGGGCTTTGTTATATAGTCCACCGCTCCGGCCTGAAATCCCAATACCGACTGCTGTGGTGCTGCATAAGCGGTTAAAAAAATAATGGGGATATCAGACAAATGAGGCAGTGCTTTAATCGCCTTACATACTTCAAAACCGTTCATTTCAGGCATTTGCACGTCTAAAAGAATCAAGTCAAACCGTTCTTTTTCTAAAAGTTCCAGGGCAGTAATTCCCCGCTGTGCAAAAGAGATGCGATAGGGATCGACCGCGAGCATGGTGGCCAAAATCTGAATGTTTTGGGCTACATCATCAACAATTAATAAATGGGGAGATTCAGTCATAGCGATCCTTCATGGCATTGATCCAACCGGCGTAGTCGGCCAACAAAACCGTCATTTTTTCAATATCAAACCGTCCAACAGCATTTAAGAGATCTTCACTTAAACCGATAAGGGGCGAATATTCATAAAGGGTCGCCCAGGCGTTTAATCTGCGAGCAAAAGCAGAGGTGCGGTCAAAAGAGTAGCTTTGTAAGGTTTGCAAGTAATCCACCTCAAAGGTTTTTTCAAGGGATTTGAGTTGGGCCCTTGATAGATCCAGGGTGAGAAAGGAGGGCTCTTTTTGTTCCGTCACACCCTTCTGCAACAATGGTGTTGATGGGGTGACTAAAGGTTCTGCTTTTTGTAAGGGTAAGCGAATAAAAAACTGGCTGCCCACCCCCAAATGCGTTTCCACATGAATGCTTCCCTGCATTAATTTTACCAAATGTTGCGTAATCGAAAGTCCGAGTCCTGTTCCTCCGTAGTCGCGGGTAAGCTGTCCTTCTTGCTGCACAAACGGCTCAAAAATACGTTCCAGAGACGTCGGTTGAATGCCAATTCCCGAATCCTCTACGCAGAGCTGAAGTTGATTATCTACTGCCACACTCACCTGTAAGAAAACAAAACCCTGGTGCGTAAACTTCACCGCATTACTCAATAAGTTCATGAGCACCTGTCGCATTCGAACGGAGTCTACATAGAGAAATTCAGGTACATCAGCGTCCCACAACAAAGCCAGATCCAGTTGCTTTTGGTGAGCCCGAGGGCGAAACATCGCGATCATGTCTGAGCACAATTGTCGAAAAGACAGCGGCTCTTTTTGCACATGCATTGCGCCACTTTCCAGCTGAGAAAGATCTAAAAGATCGTTAATCAGAATCAAAAGAATTTGCGCGCTTTTACGGATTGACCGGGCATAGTCGTGAATTTCATTGCGATCCACCTCTTTTTTTAAGGCCATTTCAATCATTTCACCGTAACCCAACACGGCGTGAATGGGAGTGCGCACTTCATGAGAGATATTCGCCAAAAAACCGGTTTTGGCGAAATTAGCCGCTTCGGCCTGTTCTTTAGACAAGCGTAGCTCTGCTGTACGCTCATCCACCCGCCGTTCAAGCTCCATGTTCATTTGCTTCAGGCTTTGCTCAACGGTTTTAAAATAAGAAATATCTCTCGCCAAACACACACACCCAATCACTTCTTCGCCTGCAAAAACAGGATTTAAAAGACATTCAATATAGTAGACTTGACCTTCTTTAGAATGCTGTTCATATTCTCGGCGAACCCGATGCCCGGCCATGGCCTGCCCGTAATAATCTTCCCAAATTGCCGTTTCTTCGGGGTCATTTGGGGACATAAAGTCAATAATATTATCGCCTTTGGCAATCGATCGTCCGCAAAAGCGGGGGGTATGTTGCAAGCACTTTTGATTGGCCATAATCAGCTCTAGTTTGCTGTTAACGTACCAAATGCTGTCGTTTCCTGAGTTTTCTAACATTGCCAAAAGCGTATGTTGGCTTTCTTGCAATTGATGGGTGAGCGATCGCAGCTCACTGACGTTGCGCACCACGCAAAACACGCTATCATCGCTGCTGGCAATCAGGCGAATTTCGTAGTAAACCTGTTGTCCACTCAGTTCATAATCAAAGGCTAAGTGATGCGTCTCGCGCGTGTCTAAGGCATCCTGAACCGCCTGCTTTAGATAATGCTTTAATTCCACTGGTAAATCACAATTATCAATGGTGTCACCATTGAAAGCGAGTCGCTGAATATCATTGGCTGGCTTAATATTGCGCATCTCACCACTTTTGAAAACTTGAAAGATAGCGTCCGGCATGGCCGCTAAAATGGCCTGATTTTCGGCCTGTTGTTTTTGTAAGGCGGCACGGGCCAGCTCTGCTTCGGTTACATCCAGCAATAGCCCTGAAAAGAGAACGTGATCCCCCCGTTTTTGTGGACGGGAACGGCCAAAGATCCAGCGGGTGCCGTGCTCAGGGTGCTCGTAAACAAAAGTTTCTTCCCAAATTTTTAAGTTTTTGGCAGCGTCTAAGATACGATCATGAAACGGCTTCAATATCTCAGGATCACTGTTTTGAAATAGCTTAGTCGGAGAGGATAGAATATGATCGGGCGAAAATCCCAGCAGGGAGTGAGCCCCTTCACTGAGGTAAGTAAACCAATGTTGTTGCGTGCGCATATTGACATCGTACTCATAAAGACAACCGGGTAAGACATGGCTAATATTATCCAGTCTTTCACGAAAGGCGTGTACGTCGGCTTGAAGATTTCGCAGAGGAGAAACGTCCTGCGTCAAAATCATCACGGCCCAAATTTCTTGAGACTCGTTACGCACGGGTGAAAAAATAAGATTGACGGAACGCATACCGACTTCGGGAGCTTCAAATTGCTGAGTGATACGCATTTGGGTTCCTTTTGAGGCGGTATCAAAAGCGTCTAAATAATTATCGATTGATGCCAACGGAAGCGAATCAATGCTTCGGCCTTTTTTAAGCGAAATATCGTAGACCTGTTTGAACCAGTTAATAGCAACGTCGTTAAACTCAAGGAGCCGGTGGTTGGTGCCGACCAAAAAATAAGCGTCAGGAATCAGATGACATGAGCGAATCTTCCTGAAGGCGAAGCTGCGTCCAGCGGGTTTCCTGCTTTTTTTGTTCGGTGATTTTACGGGTGATGCTTAAAACTTTATTCTCTTCAAAGGGCAGGATTTCCATCTCAAGAAAATCTTCTCCCTGGGTCGTATGATGGATGAAGAGCGATTTAAGAGAGGCACCTTCAGCTAAGGCTCGGTAAATATCTTTCCATTTTTTCTGTACAGGATGAATTCTTAAGTGGGGTCTTAAGACAAAGCCATCCCCCGGCGGCAGCCGAAAACATTGGCGCGCCGGGGGATTGGCATAAAGCAATTGGTTATGGGAGTCGGTAAGCATCACCATATCTGGTAAATGTTCCAGAATATGTTGAGCTAAACTCATTTTCGCTTAGGGGGCCACTCGGAAGAGATCTGGAGAGTTCAGCTGATTGACATACAGCTGATTATTCAATAATCCCAGACCCACCGTGGGTTGTTGTCCTTCTAAGATAGGCACCAGGCTGACGCGTTGCCCTTTATTATTGATGCGCTCAATTCCCGTACCGAGGCTGACAAACAGGTTTTCTTCCGCGTCTAGCGCCATCCGGCCATTCCCATTCCCCATATTGGTAGAAAAGTTGCTGTTCAGCAGATCGGATTCGCCGCGACTATTCAGGGTCAATTTGTACACCGACAGATTGGTGCCCAGGGAAATATAAAGGTCACGACCCAATGTGTCGATGGCCAGATCTTTTACCGGGGTAGGGAGTCCTGAAATGAGTGTTTCAGGTCTTCCAAACACATTTCCGACAAAACTCATTTTGACAATGCGTCCTTCACTGGGTAAAGCCACGTAAATTTGCTGTGTGTTGGCACTGTACACCAGTGCGCCAGGCATGGCTCCCAGCTCAGCAGACTCGGCAATGCGCTCGGTCATTTGGAGCTCAGCACCTGCACCCTGTAAACGGTATTGACTGACCCGATAGCTTGGGCGAATTTCAGGGAGCTGACGGGGGCGCCCGACAAGGCTCGCATCCATATTACTAACCAGTAAATCTCCGGCAGCGGTGACTGCCATATCTCTAAAAATAGAGTCAGTGGTCAGATCTTCGGCAATATCGCGGTTGAGCACGTTACCATTGCTATCTAAGGTTACAATGCTCGAACGGGTGTTGATATGCTGAGAGAAAAACAGGTTTTGGCGTTGTAAATCGCTATAGAAAAAGTCTGACTGTCCGTTGCTTTCAAGGCGGGCTTCAGATAAAATCGAAATTTCAGGAAACAAGGTAAATTCACGATTATCGTTACTGGCAATACCGTTGGTACTGACCTGTACGGTCACCTGTGTGGGCAAATCGCTAAGCTTGTCCACCAGTCCTCGGGGCACTGGCACAACCATTTCACGGCGGTCATCACTGACGGAGCGAGGGGCTGTATTCACCGTTCCCCGTGGAGAGGCAAAGGAAACCACGTTTTGCGCCAGCACAGGATCAAAACCGCCACCGCTTAAAGTGACCACGCGCTCGGCAAAAGGACCGTTTCTAAGAATATTGGTTTCTTGCTCTACATTGGTGACCACTGGGCCGGGGCCACCTACCACAATTTGATCGCTGAAACGGTTGCCCGCCTCGTCAATCACGGTAAGGGTCAGTACGTCGCCTGAGTCGGCGGCAAGGCGGCCTTCAAAAGAGCCGTTGAGAGCGGTTTGAATTTGGGTGGCGTTGCCCAGTTTTGGACCTGAAATGGTAATATTGGCGCGACCGCCATCATCAATGGCCCCAGGACCGCCGGTGATAATTGTTTCAAAGGAGTTACCACTGGGATTGCGGGCAATAATTCTATCGGTAACGATACGAGGGTTCAAGGTGTCAGTGCGCACTTCGACTTCAGCAGGTAAGCTTTGCGCTCCGCCCACCACTGCACGAACCTTTAACAAATGATTAAAGTTGCGCTTGAGGGGCACTTGAATTTGGAAGTTGCTATTCCCGGCACCAAGGGCTGTAGAAACCAACTGGGTTCCGCCCTCAACGGTAATCAGGCTACCCGCACTGGCCGTGCCTGATAGGGTAATCGTATCCTGACTGGTGACCGGGGGAATACTGTTTAAAGCCGGAGCGGGTAAGCCGCCTGCTGCTCTTAAGTTGTTTTGCACCACGGAATCGGCTTCAATCACGGGCTGAATCACTGACAAAATAGCTGAAACCGTATTGGCTCCACCCACAGAGGTGTTCGCCGTACTGCGTTGAGCAGCATCTAAAATGGCAATGATTTCAGGGGCGCTGTATTCGGTAATCGGAATTTTAGGCTGGCTCAGCACGGTACCGTTGTTTAAAACCAGACGGGTGGTGGCTTCACTCAGAGGAGAGATATCAAGTTGTGCCGTACCGGCTAACATGGCGCGCATGAGTGCAGGACCGCTGCCTACGGAGACAATATATTCGCTGCTAAGCTGCGCTTCTGGAGGCAGCACAATCGCGTAAGAGCCGTCAGAAGCCGTTTTGGTGGTGGCCAGGGGCAGGCCAATCACGTTGCCATTATTGTCAATTTTAGAAAGGGTTACGGTGACGTTAGAAGACACGGGCTGAATGCCGGTAAGGGCTTCTGCTGAGGGGATTAAAAAGCGGTCAATACGGAAGTTAGAAGCAGCAGCCAAACGACCATTGGGAGCCAAGACCTTACCTGAGATGACCCGATTGAGCAGCTGATCCAGACGACTGTTTAAGGTTGCATTGGCTTTCAAGCTAGAAAGCGTGGTGTTTAATGACGTTGCCAGGTCTACGGTGGCATAATCAATCGCCTGGGTTTCTTGATTGCTCAGGTTGCGCAATTCTTGTACGACGTTTAAAGGCAGTGAAAATAGCGGCTCAGGACGATCCACCATGAGCTGAACAAAAGCCGTTGTTACCGGGTTGAGGTCCAGCTGAGCCTGGGTGGCAAAGTTTCTCAGGTATTTTCCGGTGGCGTAATTACCCACTTCTAAAACCACGTTGGTGGCGGGTAAACTAACGCTTGTGGGGACATCCATGCTGTAACGCCCTTCGGCGTCCGTTTGTCCGGTGGCCAGGGGTTCGTTAGACACCGGGCGGCCTTCATCATCAATGCGGATCAGGCGCACTTGAACCCCGGCGGGGGCTTCGGTTAAACCGGTGGCAGCGTGAGCTGGCGGCATGAGATAAGAAAGAAAGGGGTTTTCAGCATCTGCGGTCGTGGAGCTTTGCAGGGACTGATCTTGTTGGGGAACCATCACCTGACCTTCCAGCCGGAAAACGTCCACAGATACCTGTTGAGGGGGCTGACAAGAATTTAAAAGCAGGGATAAAGCACCTGCAAGGGCAATCCTGGATCTCATTGCTTACATTCGCTCCTATGAATCATATAATCAGGGGATAAATCGGGTGATAAAAAGTTCCAACAAAGCATAGCATTAAACCGTCACAGATGCAATGAACGTGCTAAGATCAATACATCTGCCAAAGGAGACAAGCGCATGCTTCAAGTTGCCTCATCATCTAAACCGGCTTCCGTCGCTGGAGCTATTGCAGGCCTTCTGCGAGAAGACAAACTCTGTGAGCTTCAAGCCATTGGGGCGGGTGCAATCAATCAAACCGTAAAGGCCATCGCCATTGCCCGCGGCTACCTTGCTCCTTCAGGCATTCAAATTATGAGTACCCCCTCTTTTCAAGACGTTGTCATTCGGGGCGAAGAGCGCACCGCAATGCGTTTTAAGGTCGAAAAAAAGCCTTTCTAATTCAACAAGCGCCTACCCCTTAATGCAAACGACAGCAGCGCAATTACAGAAAGATCTTGTACACCTGGGTCTCCCCAGCCAAACGCCCAGTCATGGTTCATGCGAGCTTGCGTAAGACAGGCCCTATACAAGGCGGAGCTGAAAGCCTCATTGAGGCGTTACTGAAACGCTTCAAGGCCCACAGGGCACACTGATGATGCCCCTAGGTGCTCGAAGACGAAACACATTTTGATGCCCTCACCTCACCTGCTGAAACTTCTATTGGTGTTTTGGCTGAAGTCTTTCGAAACTATCCCGGTGTTCAAGTGAATGATCATGTGGCCGCCCGCTTTGCTGCACTGGGTGCCCAGAGTCACTTCTTACTGCACCCTACACCCCTGAACGACTATTATGGTTCGGGCTCTCTACTTGAGCGTTTTAGCGCCGCCGGCGGCTGGGTGCTTAGGCTGGGAGCCGATCCCGACACCATAACCCTGGCCCACTGGGCAGAGTATCTTGCCGTCGTGCCCCATAAGCGACGGGTGACAAGGCATTATCAGCGTGCAGACGGACGGCGCGAAGTCATCGAGAGTCTTGATGACTCTGAAGGCATTGTCGATTGGCCGCAGGGCGACTATTTTACCCAAATTTGGCTGGATTTTTTAAGCACAGGAAAGGCCCGGCGGGGAAGCGTTGGAAACGCCCAGAGTGAGTGCTTCAGCGCCCTGGATTTTGTGCCTTTTGCAGTGCAATGGATGGAACAGAATCTGGTCTAAGAATCCCGCAGACGAGGATCCAGAGCAAAGTAGCTGAGATCCACCAAAAGATTGACCAGTACAAAGGTAAAGGCAAACACCAATACGCAGCCTTGTACCACGGGGAAGTCGCGCGCGCTTACGGCGTTAACGACGTAAGAACCCAGACCGTTCCAGGCGTAGATGGTTTCGGTCAATACGGCACCACTGAGTAAAAGCCCCAGCTGTAGACCTGCAATGGTGGTAATGGGGATTGAAGCGTTACGCAGGGCGTGATACAAGACCACTTTGGCCTTGCTTACGCCTTTGGCATGGGCTGTTTTAACGTAATCCTGATCCAGTACATCTAACATGCTGGCGCGGGTCATACGGGCAATAATTGCCGTAGGAACGGTGGCTAAGGTAATCGCGGGTAGAATCAGGTGTTTGATGGCGTCTACAAACGAGAACATATCCCTGGCGATGATGCTATCAATAATGTAAAAGTTGGTGACGGGCTCAAGTTCAGAAATCATGCTCAGTCGACCAGAGAGAGGAAGCCAGCCCAAATAGGCCGAGAAAATCATCATGAGGATGAGGCCCAGCCAAAAGATGGGCATGGATACCCCGGTCAAAGCGGTGATCATGCTCAGGTTATCAATCCAGGAGTTACGGTAAACGGCCGCAAGAATACCGGTAGAGACGCCCACGAGAAGGGCAATGAGCATGGCGGCGAAAGCCAGCTCCATGGTGGCGGGAAACTTTTGCTTAATTTCTTGAATGACGGGGTTATTGGTGACAATAGAGTCGCCCAGATTACCCTTTGTCACAATACGGGTTACGTAGCTCCCGTACTGGGTAAGAAAGGGCTGGTCTAGCCCCAGTTGCTGACGTAGACGATTTAAAGACTCTTCGGTAGCGCGTTCACCCAACATAATTTGAGCAGGATCCCCAGGAATGAGTCTTACTGAGGAAAACACAATAAAGGAAACACTCAATAAAATGAGGGCCATTAAACCAAGGCGGCGCACCAAAAAGCGTAAAATCATAAAAGGAGCTCCAAAAAATAGCTAACAAAAAATGCTGACGAGGAGAATCGAACTCCTGACCTATGGTTTACGAAACCATTGCTCTACCATCTGAGCTACGTCAGCAAATGCAGTGGTCATGGTAGCATAAGTACCCATAGCGGGCAAGCTATTAGAGACGTCTACGCACGATACGAAAAGGAATATATTGATGAGCCGCTACTTTGTCACGGGTGCCACGGGCACCATCGGTAACCAGGTGTTGAGGTATCTTCAGCGCTGGCAAAAAGACGTATACTGGGGATGCCGAGAAAATATTATCGATAAGCCTGGTAACCTGGGCAACGCTATTTTGATTTCGAGAATCAGCGCAGCTGTAGCGAAGCCCTTCGCGATATTGATGTGCTTTTTTTAATGCGCCCCCCTCAGCTCTCGGAACAGGCCATTATACCGGTGATCGATAACGCTGTTTTACAGGGGGTTCAGCACATTGTTTTTATGTCCGTGCAGGGTGCCGAACAGATGCCATTTATTCCCCATGCCAAAATCGAAAAGCATATTCAGCGCAGGCCCATCTCGTATACTTTTTTAAGACCCGGTTACTTTATGGAAAACCTGACGGGTGCTTTAAAAAAAGACGTTCAAACAGGCACGATTTACCTACCTGCTGGAAAAGCTCGCTTCGCATGGACGCACGGAGATGATATTGCTTTAGCCGCCGCCAAAGTGATGACGCAAAGTCATCAGCACAAGGGGCAGGCCTATACCTAACCGGCAAAGAACTGCTTCACTTTAATGAAGTCTGTGCCTGTCTGCGTCAATACGGTAAACCCATCAGGTATAAAGACAGTAACTGGCTTGCCTTTTACAAGCACCGTCAAGCCCTGGGAGACCCCAGACCTTCATTCTTATCATGGGAGCGATTCACTATTTACAGCGCTTTCAAAAAGCCGAGCTCAGCCCGAGTCTTGCATCTCTCATACAAAATGAGCGCCCAGTTTCAACACTGACAGACTTTCTAGACATCCATCAGAGAGAACTCTTCTTTTAAGAAGGACTTAAGAAAAGCGCTTGGCTCCGCGAAAGTGACTCTGATAGTACCCGGTGGACATGCTGTCATAAGATACCGTGCGGCCGGTGCGGGGAGCATGAATGAAAAGGTCGTTGCCCGCATAAATACCCACATGATCTACATATTTACCGGAGTGACTAAAAAACACCAGATCACCGGGTTTAATTTGATCGGCGGGCACGTCTTGCCCTTGCAAAAATTGCTTGTCGGCAGTGCGTTGTAAAGACATGCCGTTTTGCTGAAAGACGTAAAACACCAGTCCTGAACAATCAAACCCCTTTTCGGGACTGTGTCCTCCATAGACATAGGGCACGCCAATATACTGTTGTGCGGTGTTGAGAATATCAGCAGAAGCACCCGAAAAGGGGCGTTCGGGAGCCGTTCCCGGAAATTCAAAGCCGCCCAATTCTGGAGGGCTCACGCGGCCCTGAGGGACAGAAGGTTTAGAAGGGGATTGAACGGCGTTGTTCTGTGAGCTGTTTTGGGCATTGCTTTTATGCAGCACCTGCGACTGGGAGGACTTAATATCCGAGGGGTTCGAAGCGGTTTGCCAACGGGGAAAAGATTTTTGGCGGGCAACAGCAGGAGCGCTTTTCCCCGCATCATTATCCCAGGCCTGTGAGGATTGTTGAAGCTGAACACTACAAGAAGTCAGCACAAAGGGCAGTAAACATAAAAAATACTTCATGATTTTATCATCTCATAAAAAAGTTGAAAAAACGAGTGACTTTTGCACTCATTTAGTTTGACATTAAAATAATTACTCGTATATAGTACTTTCACTATCAAAACAAATGTAACAAGAGGAGACTCCCCATGGGATTCAAAGAAGACGTTCAAGATTTACAGAACAAAGTGTTTGCAGGCCAATTAATGGAAGCCTTTGAGCAGTATTATGCTGAAGATGTGGTCATGGAAGATGTGGGGCAAGACGCTCGCGTCGGTAAGGCCGCAAGCCGCGCCTATGAAGAAAAGTTTTTAGCCAGCGTTGAGGCCTGGCATGGTGGAGGCGTTAATCATATCGCCTTTGACGAAAGCCACAGCGTTGCCATGATTGAGTCCTGGATGGAGCTTACCTTCAAGGGGCAGGATGCACCTGTAAAAATGTCTCAGGTCGCTGTACAGGAGTGGTCTGAAGGCAAAGTGGTTAAAGAACGTTTTTATCACCCCTAAACGGGTATCGCTTAAAAATTAAAAAACCCCTGTGAAACGCAATTGAGTTCACAGGGGTTTTTTAGGTTAGCCGTAATTATGTATGCGCCCAGGTGCTGGCCGCTTGTAATTGTACTCCCAGACCGTCACCAGGTCAGGGGAATCCATAATATCTTCGACGGTGAAGAGGTCCCAACCATACTTGGCCCGGTGAGGCATCACCCGGGGTGCTTCTGAGCCCAGGCTGTTCAAGGCCTGAAAGATCATCTCTGTGCAGTAGAGACGCTCTTTGGTATCCAATAAGAAGAGTGAGTCGTAGCTGGTGCCTAAGACGCTATGGGCATAACCCGCCATGGTTTGAACGCCGGCCTGACTCAGGTTGGGTTTACGCAGGACCACAAACTTATCGCGGGAAACCCGCTGGGTATAACCGGAAAGCGTTTCTTTGATAACACCCATAAACTCCCCTGAAGGCGTGAGTTGAGCGAGCGCATGAATAATCTGATCATTCCCCAAATACAGTAGCGCGTGCACAAAAGAATCATTGTTTCCACACAGAACGATATCGCCGGGCTGAAGGGTTTTTAATAAGGCTTGAACTTCGGGCGGGGTAATCGAAGGCACCGCGTCGGGGGTGCTGCGCTTATTAAATTCTTTTTTGATGACTTTATCAGACAGTAGATAAAACCCTTTGCGAAATAAAGACAAACGGCTCAAGCTCTCATAAACAAGGCCTCCGCGAGGCATGGGAACATTCTCATCTGCCCGGCCATTGTCGACGTCATCAGCAAAATTTGTTTTGTATAAGCTGCGTACCATACGCACGGTCAGGCCCTCATCGGGCTCCTGAATGCGCTGAGACGGTGAATCGCCAAAGCCCTGAGCATTTACATTACCAGAGCGCTGTGCGTTCAATAAAGCGTTGCTGGCACTCAGCGGGTTTTGACGGGGTGCACACGCCGCAAGGAGCGTGGCGCTTAAACCAAGGACAAGGGTTTTTGAGATGACTTTATTCATTTTTAAATTCCTTAAAAGGGAGTATCTTGTGTGTTGGGTGGAACAATATCGTGTCGGCTGCCAATCAAGCGTAAGCCATGACTGACGATACGGTGCTCTAAATAACCATCGGCGTGGCTGTGAAACACGATTTTTCCACGAATCCCCACCAAAGAGCCTTTTTTAACATAATTATGAGCGATTTCGGCTTGACGGTCCCATAGCTCAATTTTAAACCAGTCCGTTTCGGCCTCTTCTTCGAGGCTAGAACGGGGGCGGTCCACTGCAAGACTAAACAAAGCCTGGGTACGACCGCTCTCAAAATGCTTGATCTCGGGGTAATTGCCCGCTCGCCCCACAAGGATGACCGTATTTAAACCGCTCATGCTTATACCTCTGGCGGACGGGAAGGAAGCACCACGGAATTGAGTGGATTGGTGCGACCGGGCCGATTGGGGCGCACCTGTCTGTTCCGCAAAGCGTCTTGCTGCTGTTCTTTTTGCTGATCTCGCTGTTTAAGTGCAGCACTGACCAGGCCTTTATGGACCACCTGATCGTCTTGAATGCCGTAGAGTTGACGTTCTAAAAAAGCGTCTAAATCATTGATGGGGCGATAGGTTGACTGCTGCGCCCGCAGCAAGGCTGCTTGAAAAATTTGCGTACACGCCTGTTGGCGAGGCTCAGACATTTCTTGCCACTGATTATACAGCTTAACAACCCAGGCCTGGCTAGAATCTTCATCATCGAGAATCGCAATATGCTCCTGAATATACTCAAAGGTATAGTCAGGATGCTTTTGATGCAGTTTGGTGATCTGCTCGAGGATGCTAGAAAAAGAGGTCTCCGTCATGAACCGGCATTCCTTGTGGTGTTTTTCTGAATTTTAGCATGCTTTTTAAGAAGATCCGTAATTTCATACTGGGCCACCCGTCCGTCATGGCTTTGCAGCCATAGATAGCGATCGTCTGCGGACAGGTGATCAATAAATTGACTGAGTAAACCCTCTCGCGTACTCCAGGTATAGATTTTCTGGGTGCGCATTTCATAATAGGCCAGGCCATTTTTGTAGAGCGTCATCCAGACATTGCCTTCTGGAGTTACCACAATCTTTTGCACAAAGGCGATGGGGAGCCCGCTTGACTTACCAAACTGCTGCATCACCTGATTTTTTTGCTCAGGATTTGGGAGCAGTACGAGCCCCTGAGAAGTCGCCAGCACGAGAGGCCCCTGTCCATCGGGCGCAAAAGCAGCATCGTAGATATAAGCACTGCTCAGAGATTCGGGCAGTGCAACGGCATCGAACTGCTTTCCGTCACGGGTGTAATACATAGCGTCCTGCGAACGATAGCGCTGGATGGCAAAAAATGCGTTGTCCGATCGCCGACCAGCAAAGAAGAAATCCCCGTCTAAACCCAACTTGCTCCAGGGAGGTTTCGCATTGGGGTCATACCGAAAAACACCCTGATGTGCAAAGCTAAAGTAATCCACCGCATTTGAACGGTACATATCGACCGGAGACAAATAGCTTTTCACCGGCAAAGGCGCAGAAAGTATTTCGTGATTTCTCTGCTTATAGAGAGATTCCCTGTCAAAATGATAAACCACATCAGGGTAGGCAAAGGCTCCCTGAAACGGACACAGCGATTTTTTACCAAAAAATGTCTGTTGTTGGTCTTTCACAAGCCGCCGCGAAACCCCCGGCAATCCGGTTGCTTTTGGGAGGTTCATTAAAGGGTCTGGAATCGCACACGCATCTGCATACACAACCTGTGCCAAAGCGGGCGGTTGAGGCAATGACTCAAACAAAGGCTTTATTTTTTGTATGGCTAATGTCAAAACACCCGTGTCCTCTAAAAGTATGGCCAGCGTGTCAGTATTTACCGCGATTGCTTTGACCTGATTTTCGGGCATTCCCTGGGCATAGCTCCAGGGTAAAGGACGATAAGAGGCATTATCCGTCCGGGCAAGTAAGTACAAACCTTCTTTTTCAGTGGATACTACCCAATCCTCTGCAATCGGCTCAGCGCCGGTTATCTTTTGTTTTGTTAAAAAATGCTGAGCCTGTCGCGATGCGGGGTCATAGACATGAAAGCCTTTCGTTGTGGCAACACCCACCGTCTTTTGATGGGGAACCAACGCCGAAATCGATCCCCCTTGAAAACTCCCCTGTTCAAGTAAACGGTTGTTTTCCCACAGCAAAAGGCGGTCCACAGTTCCCAACCAAACCCTTTTTTGTTCATCCTCTGCAGCTGCGTAAACAGGGTACTTCGTTTCAAATTGTTGCGCCCACTTATGGGTGCGAAAATCGTAAACCCACACCTGTTTATCCTGCGCTATCCAGAGATTATCGGTGCTATCAACAAAAAGCAAGCGCACGTCTTGATCTGCCTGAGGTACTTCAATACGCTGCCACTCTGCGTTTGGGTCCTGAATATACGCAATACGGTGCTGCTTTTGATCCTTTTCGCTTCCTAAAACGTACACGGTATTTTGATGACTGATGATTTCTGAAAAATGGGAACGGTCCAGAATCTGTTGGGGAGTCCACATAAAAACACTGGGCAACCCAGGCGGATAGTAGTAAAGTGCCTGATACGCTTCTCCCCACTTTCCTCCATTGTCGGTCATGACCAGATGAGAAAGGTTTTCTTTCGTGTTTAACTTCTCCCAGGGTTTAGGTATTGTTAGATCTTCAGTAGGTGCAGCCGTGACCTCTTCAGGTAAGGCAATAACCGTCTGTTCAGATTCTCTACCCAGGGTAAAGACCAGTGCCAGCGCACCCAAAAGCAATACAATGACGGCCGCAATCGACGCGCTTCCACGCACTGCAGAAAGACGCTTGAGTAATGAAGTTAGCAGATAAAACCGACGTTTGTCCTGCTTATATTGTAGATGCGCTATATCTTGCCGCAGCTTTTCGGCACTGCGATACCGATGATGTAAATCCAACTCTACTAAGCGGTCTAGCACCCGTGAAAAGCTTTCGGGCACCTGGCAACGGGAGCGAAACTCCGGCTTGAGCTGATGCTTTGGCAGTTGAGAGGGTTCCTGGCGGGTTAACAAATAAATCAAGGTCATGCCCAGGGCATACAAATCCGAGGCGGGCTGGGCCCGGCCTTCATATTGCTCCATGGGCATATAGCCAAAGGTTCCAATAATGGTGGACCCCCGTGTGCCCTGGGTCAAAAGGGTATCCCGCACGGCGCCAAAATCAATGATCCACAGCTTGTCGTTTTCATCAAGCATAAAATTACTGGGCTTGAGATCCCGATGAATGATCGGCGGTTGAAAATGGTGCAAATAGGTCAAGATATCAGCCGCCTGCCAGGCGAGGGTTAAGATCTCAGCGTATTGAAAGCGACGACCGTCTTCTAACCATTCGGTAAGGGTTTTTCCCCGCACATACTCTTGCACCAGTAAAAAGTAAGTTTCTTGATCGTCTTGTAAAGTAAAACTATCGATATAATTGGGGATGTGCGGGTGGTCTAAGTGCTTAAGAAGCTTAGACTCTCGCTCAAACAGATCAATACATTTCCAGTCTTCTGAGCGATGCAGAGCAAGCATTTTGATGACACAAGGGGCTTTTTCAGTGTGGGCCAGATAAGTCTGGCCAAAGCTGCCGGCTGCCAGGGGCTTTTCAAGGGTGTAGGTCACCGGCAACAGCTTTTGAAGGGTCTCCATCGATAATTTTGCTTCAGTCATACGGCCTCCTATAAGTGAGGAATAGTGTTAAAAGCCACCGTACGGCAACTCAACACATGATGAAAACCCAAATGGGAAAACAGGTCAGCAAAAGTATAGTCACTGATGAGCGGCGACACTTCTGAAAAGGTTTGCAACACATATTCGAGTACACGTTTGCGAACCATAAAAGCAGTGTCTATCAGAAAATCCACCTGTTCCACATTGTGAGTGGGGCGGTATGTTTTCCACTGATGCTCAAAGGACGCTAAATCAATGCTCTCAAAGGGTAAGCGCTGATTTCCACGAACGTTATTCATCAAGCCAGAGACCATACCGACCCGAGGATGAGCCAATAACGGGAGCAAAGCATTAATATAATTAACTTCAGGAATAACGCCCGCATCTAAGCTTAAGACGTAGTTGGCTTTCATCTGCTTGAGCAAAAACAGTAATTCTGGAAAGCAGTTCATTTGCTGAGCCGTAAAAAAGTGAAGCCCCTTCGCCGTAAGCCACGCCTTGGTCTCTTTGTTTCCATCTAAGCTAAAAATAAGTAACTCTGCAAACTCAGGGGGGCGATTTAAAGCAAAAAGCGCATTCAGCGTAGACTCTATTAAGGCTGGCCCGCCGATGGCGCGAATTAAAAAGACGCAACGGTGGCGGTACAAGAGCGGGGAAAGTCGGGATAAAAAGCGCTTGACTTCTCGCTCCGTCATTTGGGGCATATACACCGTAGGCTGGTGGCCCATCTCTTGCAATGTCTTTGCTATAGAGGCGTGACGGGTAAGCATATGCGCACTCGATAATAAAAACTGAGCTTGAGGCTCTGCCAGGGCATCCATATCGGCGCGATCATTGATCGCAAACAAAAGGCCTGCGCCATGACTCTTGGCTAGTTTCATACTGTGGCCGGTATGTTTTAAGTTACCACATAAAATAAAATCAGCCCGACTTTTCGCCTCTTTCTCGGGCACCAGTAAATGGCCTGTTTGGCTCAGCAGCACCAGTAACTCACTGTCTACGCTCTGAGAGTCAGGAATTAAGAAAGAGGGCTTAAGATGGGGGTAGACTTGCTTTTCAAGGTCTAACTCAGGCCGCTGGGGGGGGGAGTCATAGTCATTTGGATACCACCTGATGGCCACGTCATTGAGCTGTAAAAAGGGGCCGGACTTCTGGCTTATTCTCTGCCAGGTTTCTAAAAGCCCCTGCTTTTCAGACAAAAACAGATTGCCCGCACTTTGGAAAGCATGACTGCGAAAAATAACCCCCGGACCCATAAAGTCACGCACCAGCAATTCATGAGGATCAAAAAAGGGCTCTTTAAAAATGGCGCCGGTTTTTCCATCGTAAAAATGGCAATATACCCCACTATGTTTGGGATGGCGGGTGAGTTGGTTGAGGAGTAAAGCGATATAGTAGGGGGCATAAAAACAGGAGGCGTAAGCCACCCCGTAAAAAGCTGCGGGCTTGCTTTTTTTAATGGCGATATTGAGGGCCGCAATGTATCCCTGGGGGGCTTGCTTGAGAATCACAATGCGACTGTCGTTGATCCCCAATAGGTACTGACTGACGGCTACATCACTGCCATCATCAATAATGGTGAGGGTAAAGTTTTGATGGGTTTGCACCAAAAGTGAACGAACGCTTTTTAGCACATGGGGTTGGTCACGGGTGGCCATTATAAGGGCCACCCGTGCATTTAGGCCGGAGTGAAAACTAGAACTCCCTGCTGCCATGACTCACCTTACAAATGATCAAACTCGAGATAGCCAATGCGAATGGTGTCTCCGGTTCCTGCCCCTTCTTCGTGGAGAGCAGCGATAATCCCCAGACGATACAGCTCTTTTTGTACACGGCGCAAGGCCCGCGCGTCTTCAAGATCAGATAATTCAAGAATACGCTCTAAAGCGGGGCAGTGCACCAGAAACACGCCGTCTTCTACTTCAATTTCAAAAGCTTCGGTGACGGTTTCTGCTTCAAACTCAATTTCGGGCTCAATTTCATGCAGCGGCATGGGTGGCATCGCTGCCAATTGTTTTTCTACTTCAAAAAGCAGCGGTTTCAGACCTGTGCGGGCAACAGCAGAGATAACAAAAGGCTTGAGATCGGTGGCCGAAGCGAAAAAGTCCAGCACAATTTCCAGCTCGTTTTCATCCACAAGATCCTGTTTGTTAAGCACCAATAATTGCGGTTTGTCGGCCAATTGCGCCGGATGAGCCTTCAATTCTTCTTGAATGGTCAGGTAGTCTTTTACAGGGTCTGGAGCCGTCATATCGACCATATGTAGCAACAAACGTGTGCGTTCAATATGCCGCAGAAAATCATGACCTAAACCTACGCCGTCGCTGGCGCCTTCAATCAAACCGGGAATATCAGCAACGACGTAACCATCGCCTTCGGAGCGTTTGACCACGCCAAGATTGGGTTTAAGGGTTGTAAACGGGTAGTCCGCCACCTTGGGGCGGGCCGCAGAGATAGCCGTTAGCAACGAAGACTTGCCCGCATTGGGCATGCCCACAAGACCCACATCAGCAATACTCTTGAGCTCTAAACTGAGGTTGCGTGTGCGTCCCGGCTTGCCGGGTTCTGCAAACCGAGGCGCCTGATAGACTGCCGTGGTAAAGTGCGGGTTACCCCGCCCTCCTCGACCGCCCTTAGCGGCAACGAACAGCTGCTCCGGGGTAGACATGTCGCAGATTACCTTTTCGGTATCGCGATCACGAATTACCGTGCCTACCGGCACGGGAATAATGAGGTCATCGCCTTTGCGGCCATGCATTTTTTTAATGCCACCGTGTTCACCCACAGGGGCTTTAAAGTGGTGTTTGTAACGAAAGTCAAGCAGGGTCTGTAATTCTTCGGTTGCCCGAAAAATGACCGACCCGCCACGGCCGCCATCTCCACCGGCAGGGCCACCGTTGGCCACGTGCTTTTCACGACGAAAAGCGACAGCGCCGTTTCCGCCGTTTCCGCTGCTGACGGTAATTCCAGCAATATCTACAATTTTCAAGTTATGCTTTTTTCCGTTTCAGTAAACGCATTAAAACAAAAGCGCCTGCTGCCAGTACCGCAGCCTGCTTCAATTTTGCTTTGCTTGACTTCTTGCCGTTAAACGCGCGGTTTGACTTCAAAAACTCTCCAATTTTGGAGGGGGTCATGGCATTGAGAGCCGTCAGTGCTAACGGAGGGGTTTTAGACTGTTGCAAACTCAGAGTCACTAACTCTTCAAGGTTGCCATAGCTTTGCTCCTGAATCTTACGACCATGAGCGGCCCACATGCTCTCAAAGAACGCCTGATGCTTAGAGCGGTTCAGGGTCCATAAAAAGGCCTTGAGACCGTCTCCGCTGAGTGCTTGTAAAGGCTTATACTTCAGAGGAATAAATCCGAGATCCTGACGGGTGATTTCTATCCCTTCGGTGATCGCTTGTGCCGTCATATTTAAGAGTCCTTTGTTATGGGACAGCTTTTTAAGTGAGAACTCAGACAGTCCCAGCGCGACGACGAGACACTGCAGCGCAACGCTAATAAAGCGGGTGTCTGCTTCGAGATCGTTGACGCCTTTGGTGGGAATTCCCCCCTGTTGAAGTAAGCGCACAATCTCGTCACGCACGTGCAGGGTTTCATTATAAGGAGGCCCGACAAGGGAGGGTGTTTGCTTCATTGCCAGGTATTCGATACGGTCGTCTTCGGCAAGATACGCAGAGAAGGCTGGCGACATCGGGACGACGACGGCTTCTGAAAGCGCGCGGAAAACCTTTAAACCGTCATCACGGCCAGGTTGAATGGGAATAATTACCATATTATCGAGTGAGTCAAACGCGGATTGAATTTGAGACAGCGCCTCATCCAATTGCTCACTGCGCACGCAGATAAACACAGCATCATAAGACTCCTGGCTATCCGGTGAAGTCATCACCTGGGGCGCGGAGATATGAAGCTCGGTATCTGTTTTGACATTGTGTAAGGTCAGACCCTTTGATTCGAGGGTTTCTTTTTGAGAGGGTCGCACCCAGAAAGAAACGTCACAGCCACTGAGGCGCAAGTGGGTACCAATAACCTGGCCCACGGCACCTGCTCCTAAAATAAGTACTTTGTTAATTTGCATAATGTGATGCATTGTACCAAAGTCTATGGTTTTACGCAGCGTCCCCCATTATTATTTGCAGTATTTTTACTTGCCAGCACAGCGTACATCACGCATTTGTTCGGAATGAGTTAAGCTCTGTTATCTTTTCAATATCTTGACGTGTAAAAGGCTTATCTTTGAAAAAAAAAGCATGCTAGTTTAGACCATCTTTATATAATTTTCAAGGAGTCTGAATATATCAATTTATGGTATCTAAAACTATCTCTTATCGTTTCGCAGCCTTAGGCCTCATCACTTTCTTAGTAGGCGCTCCCAGTTTTCTGAGCAAAGCCACTGCTAATCCACAAATGACAACAAAGACCGCCAAGGCAGTGCCTGTGCAAAATGCTACCCTGGACTTTGAACTCGTCAACAAAACGGGCTACTCACTCTCAGGACTTTACCTGAGCCCAAGCAAAGCAGACGATTGGGGAGATAACATCTTAGAAGAAACCATTGACGACGGCGATGCGGTCGAAATTTCTTTTTCTCCTGATGCAAAGACTGCAAAGTGGGACTTACGCGCTGACTGGCTGATGGAAGACGATGCAGAAGAGCAAGAATATGTGTATTGGACCGGGCTGAGCCTGGATGAGATCACTACACTGACGCTGTATTATAATAAATCAACCAACAAAACCTCCGCAAAAGCGGAATAAAGATCTGACAATTTAGCGCCCAGAGGCACTAAAAAGCAAAACCTCCAGGGTTTCTCAATGAAGCCCTGGAGGTTTTTTATAAGCGACGTTACTATTCACATCACTGCTTTAAAAAGCCTGTTGCCAGTAGAAGCTAGCGACCCACGTCAGGCAAGAGGCGCGTAAGCTCTTCTCTAACCTCTGTAGCACTGACCTCACGACGTACCAGTGCTGTGGTCAAGCTGACCATGTGGGCTGCTTTGATGTTTTGCAGATCTTTGTCTAAAATTTCTGCCAGGGTTTTTTCGAGGCGCTCGGTTTTTTGCTGGCGGGAACGGGGGTCCTCGTAGGTAATCGTCAACACCACTTTTTCATTGCCTGTAAAGTCGGTTTTATTGCTTAAGAACTGCTCCCAGAAGAATTGAGAGGTATTGGCCGAAAAGTTCGTGGGCTGAACCTGTGAGGGGTTCGCCGACAACTCTTCGGAAGCAGATTTATTGTGGCGCATAAAACCGGGGAACTCAATTTGAAAGCGCACATTGCGGGCAATGACATCCATGAGGGGAATAAAGCGATCGCCCATGGCTTCTTGCATATCCGTCAGGGTGTTAACACTGTAGTAAGCTCCATGGCCTTCTTCGGTAATGCGGTTCATACGTTCGCTGTCGTGACTAAAGCCCATGCCCAGTCCCGACAGATAAATCGGGCGACCGTTATCCGTGGCAGAAGCGGCCCGCACCAATCCCATATCCACATTGCCTTCGGTGGCCTGGGCATCAGTAATGAACAAAATACGGTTCATTTTGCGGGTGTCATACTGTTTTTCAGCCAAATCATAGGCAGCGCCCAGGGCAGACTGTAAATTAGTCCCCCCCTCCAATTTAATCTCATCCAGGGCACGGGCAAACAGGGCTTCGGGATCTTGCCCTACCTTAAAAGAATCCAACACCGTTTTGGCCTTGTTATTAAAAAGAATGAGGTTGACCTGATCGCCCGCTTTGAGCTGAGCCGTCATGGCTTTTAGGCCCTCAATGGCTAGCATCTGTTTACTGGGGATTTCACTGCCGTCCTGACTAAAGCTGGAAGCAGGATCTTGCATGGATGTGGAGATATCCAGAAGTACCGTCAGCACCATTTGCTGGCGGGTGGCCTTACATTTATAAGGCGCACTCAAATGAATGCCCACTTCATAGGTGTCTAAATAAGGGTTTTGCAGGTGAGGGTATTTCCATAGCCCCATTGAGGCTTTAAACAGGCCCAGACTCTCTTGCTCAAGCTGATCAAAATGCTCATAATTCAAAAACTCCCAGGTTTTGCTCCAGGCGGGATTGGGCAGTTGGTTATTGCTCATGGCGTGTTTAAACAGCTCGACACTGGCAGTAGAAGCCGAGTCGTCATACGAAAAGTAAAAGGAATCGCGCACCTTTGCTGGTGGAGGCAAGGGCTGGAATGTAGCCTGCTGTGCCTTAAATTGTTGGGCGTTGAACTCGCCCTCAACCGTAAAGTAAGAGCCGGGTTCATAACGCCCGTCGGTGAGCTTAAAGTGGTCCTGGGTACGGGCAATACCCGATTTATCTTTAATAACACCATCACCCGCTTTAAAGCCAATGGCATAGCGTTCACCCGAATTGAGCTTGACATCGGGCTTTGGTGTGAAGGTGACCTGGCTGTCGTCACTGCTCCAGTTGGCAGTAAAATCAGCGAGCGAGTAAACCACCTGAAGTTCTGCAGTCCCAGCCGGTTGAATACACAAGGCAAAATTACTTTCGACAGTGGCGCGATCCACCGGTTCAGAAAAAGTAAGCACCACCGGCGTTTCTGGTGAAATACCGCTGGCGTTGCGGCCCGGTAAAATCTGGGTCACCAGGGGTTCATCGGTTAAGGCGTTAAACTCTGTTCCAAATGAAGAGTTGCTTCCATCCCCGGTCCCAAAGTCATAACGATTGGCGTTGGGATCCCCCTGCTTGTTGGATTTCAGCACCTCAACACGGCGCATCTGCGCATATCCTGGACGACTGACGATGATCTCAATTTGCACTCCCGCAGGGGCATTATTAAAAGCAAAAGTACCCTTTGACGTGGTGGTTTCCACCTCATAAGAAATAGCAGTGTTCAACGACCTTGCGGTCACCGTGGCCCCGTCTAAGGGCGCGTTCGTGCTGTCAAACACTTTACCGTTAAAGGAGGTTTTTTCTACAATAGAAATATCGTCCTGGGCCGTGGGAAAAGGGTTTGGCATTGGTGTGGCTTCGGGTGAGGTCGTGCTTCCGGGCGTGGGGAATTGAACCGGCACACCGGTCAGCGGGTCAATGCCATAGACGCTGCCCGTTTGACTTCCGTTGCCGCCAGTGGTTTCAGAGAGCAGTTGATTCAGGTAAGCCCGGTAGGTACGCGCCACCTGACGGGCATATCCCCGATCGCCAGCTACATTTTCATTATTACAAAAAAGAGCGACGGTAGGATTTAAGCCAGCGCCGCCGAGTGCTCTGAAAAGAGATGCGTTTTGGCCACTGCTTAAAGGGCTGCTGTTATTTTCTGTAGGGCTTCCCACCGCGACGTTTACCTGTTGATTAGCGGTTGTTGTGCATCCGCCCAGGCCAAGGGTTAGTGCTGTGAGAGAAGTGAAGGCCAGTGGTAAAAAAAAAGCCCGTGAAAATATATGCATAAAAATAAAAACCTTTGCTGATGTGTATTGTTACAAGAAGACGCAATGGTTTTTGTTTTGTTCCTAATTTTATTCGGTGGTTTCTGAGAAAGTTGTCTGAAACTTGACTCCCTTCTTTCCGACGCACTTCACGTCTTGTGCTCAGTTTTTCGCGGGTAACTGACTCAAATGTTCTTTCACAAAGCCTCCGCCTTCTCAGCGTTTGAATAACATGTTTAGAGGCAAAAGCAGCATACTCTCAAAGGGGTATAGATCCGAGATGATAATTAGCTCTGTTTCCTTAACAAAGTGTCATAGCTTTTCTCATTGGCTTTCAGCGATGCTCTCTTCAGTGGGGGGTTACTACATAAAACAGGTCGAGCGCCCTCTGAGAAGGGGCGGGCTTAGCTCACTACTCTGGTTTTGCTTCACCGTAGACTTTTTTAAATTCTTGCAAATATTGTTGAGCGATGGCTTCGTCTTCAATAATCAAGAGGTTTTCGTCATTGCTCTTATTGGCTGAGGCGGAGAAGTTAAAAGAGCCGGTAATCACCGTTTTTTCGTCAATAATAAACACCTTATGGTGCATGACTCTGGGATTACCATCGCGGCGCACATCTGCACCAGCGGCTTTAAGATCGTGGTATTTACTATACTTTGAACCGGCCTGGGTATTGTCAAAGACACCGCTTACCGTCACCCCCTGCGCCAGCTTTTGTGTCACCACCGCGTTGATATCGTTATGGGTATACGAAAAGGCCATAAAGTGAATACTCTTTTGCGCCGTGGCTAAAGCCTCAGCCACCCGTCCGGCGACGTCTCCCTCGGCAGAAAAATACGTTTCAATGCGGCTATGGCCTACGGTAACGCTGGGGTGAGGCACAATATTGGGAGAAGTGCGTCCAAAAGAGCGATCCTCAAACATCTCGCGAAACTCTGTGCCGTAGTTTTCGGCCAGCTCGGTCGAACGCAAAATTTGCACATTATTATTATTGCGATCTACACCGTTTTCAGTAAAATTCATGGAGCCGGTAAACACCGCGGCCTGAGGGAGACCTTCATCGATCACCACAAATTTATTATGCATCAGCCCAGAGCGCTGATCGTCAATCACCGGAACGCCGGCAGCCTGTAAAGCCTTAATGTCCGGTTCGTCTTTATAATTGCTGTCCGTCACTACGCGCACCTTGCGGCCAGCGGCATGGGCATCTAAAATCGCGTCGCGAATCTCTGGAGACTCTAACTCAAAGGCAGCAATATCGACGGTTTTTTCGGCAGAACGAATAAAGGCCGTCAGTTTCTCTAAGGGCAGGCGTCCTTCACCGGGCGTGGTAAACAAGACTTCAACATCACTGCTACTGGCGTAGGGTGCGTCAATCCGTCCATCGGGACGGCGTTCAGGCGCGATGGGTGGCGTAGCGGGTGGGACAGGCGGCGCAACCGCTACTGGCCAGCGACCCACACTTTTACTGTGAGTATGAATGCCCTGCCACTGGGGGCTTGAGGCCAATCCCGTCAGGGCTTTTCCCCAGGCGTCACTCATGTTTTTGCCTTTGGCCCAGCCCTCTGCAAAACCGGTAATATCGTCCTGAGTGGCCAGCACGGTGGCAGAACGATCCACACCATCAAGGGTCACTTGAATCGCCGATCCCTTGGCCATGGTTCCAATCTCAAGAGACTCAGAAACCCCCAGATAGGTTTTTCCTTCGGTTTCAAACAGCACTTCATCCAGGCCGTTTTGGGCCAGAAGGGGCTCGATTTGTGTTGTAGAGGTCGTAACTTCTCGCACCTGACTCAGCGGAAGACTGCGGCCTGCGTGAGATAAATGAGGCATTAAAAAACTCCTGAGCGTAACTTATCATGACTTACCCTGGTGTAGTCACCGTTGTCTTAGAGATTATCGTATGATGACAGACAAAACTTGTGCTACCCCCGCATTAACAGGAGTATTTTATGACTGCTTTCGATTTGCCTCAAACCATCCCCCCACTAGAGCTTACGGTGTTATGGGGAGACATGGACGCTTTTCAACACGTGAACAACACCGTCTACTTGCGCTGGTGTGAATCTTCCCGATTGGCTTTTTTTGAACGTACCGGCTTAATCGACGCGCAAAAAGCCACCGGTGTTGGGCCGATTCTCGCCAGCATTCAGTGTCGCTTTCGCGCCCCGGTGATCTACCCCGATACCGTCAGCGTACAGACAACCCTTACCCGTATCGCAATGCAAGATTTTGAATTAAGACATGTGATTCACTCTCATCAGCTCCAAAAAACCGTTGCCGAAATCAATGAGCGGGGCGTCATCTTTGATTATAAACAACAGCAAAAAGCGGACTTCCCCGCAGCGGTAGCCGCGGCATTTCGTCAGTATTTAA
This sequence comes from Candidatus Sericytochromatia bacterium, assembly GCA_963797915.1. Taxonomy (GTDB): domain Bacteria; phylum Cyanobacteriota; class Sericytochromatia; order UBA7694; family UBA7694; genus CAXRDE01. The sequence goes on along the minus strand of CAWCRG010000013.1, from coordinate 100,614 downwards.
GCCGGTAAAAATACGGTTTACGCATGTAAAAGTTCTATCAAAAGCCGGGGCCAAAATCCAGTTTAGACCCAGTCCTTTCTTATACTGAAAAAAAGGAAGGCCGTTATAAACACGTATGAACACTGCTGAATTACTCGTAAAAGCCCTTGAAACAGAAGGCGTCACCCATATTTTTGGATTACCCGGTGAAGAAAATTTAGATTTTTTGGCCGCCCTGTCTCGGAGCAAAATACGCTTTATACTGACGCGTCATGAACAAGAGGCGGGGTTCATGGCTGCCACCTGGGGCCGGCTAAGTGGTGAGGCTGGCGTCTGTTTTTCAACCCTTGGCCCAGGGGCAACCAATCTGGTGACCGCAGCGGCTTATGCCCAGCTGGGCGGTATGCCCATGGTCATGATTACGGGCCAAAAACCTATTCTTCACAGTAAACAAGCGGCTTTTCAAATTTTGGACACCATAGACATGATGCAGCCTGTTACCAAAGCCAGTCAACGCTTACACGACGGCAGCTGGCTTCCGTCGATGGTGCACAACGCCTTTCGGCAGGCCGAAGGCTCCCGTGCTGGTGCCATTCACCTGGAGTTACCCGAAGATGTTGCTGCTGAAGCGGCGCCGCAACAACCCTATCCGAGATCTCAGCGCCGAGCACCGGCCCAGGCAACCGAAACACAGCTAGACCAGGCGATTCAACGACTGTGCAAGGCACGCTCTCCCATGCTCATGATCGGTGCCGGTGCTCAGCGAGAACCGATTACCCAGGCCCTGGCTACGTTTGTCGCACAGGCGCAACTGCCTTTTTTTAGCAGTCAAATGGGCAAAGGCTCCATTGACGAGCGTCACCCCCTCTGCCTGGGCACCGCCGCGCTTTCTGAAGGGGAAATTGCCCACGAGGCGTTGCAGCACGCTGATTTAATACTAACGCTGGGTCATGATCTGGTAGAAAAACCGCCCTTTCATATGCAGGTCGGAGGCACCGAGGTTTTACATGTGCATACAGACCCGGCACAATTCGATCCCCTTTACTTTCCCCAGTCCGAATTATTGGGCTGCATGGTTCATAGCCTAACGGTCTTAACGTCTGCCCTGGCAGCAAAACCACCCCATTGGGACTTCACAGCGTTCCAGCCTTTTCTCAAAAAATATCAGCAGCGTCTGGCCCTGGTTATGGAGCCCACCCACTGAGCCGGCCAACCACCGAGCCAGCCACTGAAAACAGCGGTGTCACGCCCTATCAACTCATTCAAAACCTTAGGTACTATCTGCCCGAGAACAGCCTGGTGGCTTTAGATAACGGCATGTACAAACTGTGGTTTGCCCGCTATTACCCGGCCTTCACCCGTCACAATATATTGCTCGATAACGCCCTCGCCAGCATGGGTGCGGGTGTGCCTTCGGCCATCGCTGCTCAACTCATGTTTCCCCATAAAACCGTCGTGGCTGTGTGCGGAGATGGCGGCTTTTTAATGAATAGCCAGAGCCTGGAAACCGCGGTGCGCCTGGGGCTCAATTTAACCGTGGTGATCTTAAATGACGGCGCGCTGGGCATGATTCGTTGGAAGCAAGAAAAAGAAAAACAGCCCCATTTTGGATTAAGCTTCCAAAATCCCGACTTTGTGCAGCTGGCCCAGAGCTACGGGGCCACCGGGCACCGCATCAAAAACAGTCAAGAACTACGGGATCATTTTCAACGCCAGCCCGTCAAGGCGCAGCAAGGCGTTCACGTCATTGAAGTCGCCATCAACTACCAGGACAACCAAACAGAATTTTAAGAGAGGTTCATCTATGTCTATGATTAGCAACAATCCTTATACCAATACGCAAATTGCCGAGTACCCCGAACATAGTCCCGAAGCCGTTAATACGGCCATTGAAGCGGCCCACAAGCAACACGAGGTCTGGCGAAAACACAGCTTCGAAGCGCGGGCGCAACGCCTCAACACAGTGGCGGATCTTCTGGAGTCTCGCAAAGAAGCGCTCGCTACCACCATGAGCACCGAAATGGGAAAACCCCTGCAAGAGGGAATCTCAGAAATCGAAAAATGTGCCTGGGTCTGTCGCTATTACGCTGAAAACGCCGAAACATTTTTAGCCACCACGGCTGTAGAGAGTGATGCCAGCCAAAGCATGGTGGCCTACCGGCCGCTGGGTGTGGTGCTGGCGGTTATGCCCTGGAACTACCCCTTTTGGCAGGTCATGCGTTTTGCAGCACCCGCACTAATGGCGGGCAATGCTGGCCTACTCAAGCATGCCTCAAACGTGAGTGGATGCGCTCTGGCCCTCGAAAAGCTGTTTGTGGACGCTGGCTGCCCTGAAGGCTTATTTAAAACCCTACTCATCCCCAGCGATCGCGTGGCAACGGTGATTGAGCATCCGCTCGTACGGGCAGCGACCTTAACCGGGAGTACCCCAGCCGGTAAAGCGGTAGCGGCCAAAGCGGGTGAATTCCTCAAAAAGACCGTTCTAGAGCTGGGCGGTAGCGACCCTTACCTGATTCTGGAAGACGCCGATTTAGATCTGGCCGCTGAACAATGTGCCCAGAGTCGCTTACTCAACACAGGCCAAAGCTGCATTGGGGCCAAGCGCTTTATTGTGCTGGAGTCCGTATACGAGGCCTTTTTAGAAAAGTTTATTGCCAAATTAAAAGAGGCGGTGATGGGAGATCCTCTGAAAACAGAAACCACCCTCGGCCCCATGGCCCGTCATGATCTGCGAGATGAGTTACACGAACAGGTGCAAAAAAGCATTCAGGCCGGTGCAGAATGTCTTTTGGGCGGCAAAATCCCCGATCATGAAGGAGCGATGTACCCCGCCACCGTATTGGTCAACGTCAAACCGGGCATGCCCGCCTACGACGAAGAGCTCTTTGGGCCCGTCGCCAGCGTGATCAAGGTCTCTTCTGAGGCAGAGGCCGTGCGCGTAGCCAATGATTCCGACTTTGGTCTGGGGTCAGCCATTTTTAGCCAGGATATCGCACGGGCCGAGGCACTGGCCATTCATGAGATCGAGGCGGGTTCTTGTTTCATTAATCACTTTGTAAAGTCTGATCCAAGACTGCCCTTTGGCGGCATTAAACAGAGTGGCTATGGCCGAGAACTCGGACCTTACGGCATTCGTGAGTTTGTGAATACAAAAACCGTTAGCATTGCTTAGCAAACCCCGCTATAATACAGGCCATGGAATGGTTAAGTCCCGAACACTTTTTTGCGCTAGCCATGGGCCTGGGGCTCAGTGCAGCCTGTGGCTTTCGTATTTTTGTACCCCTGACACTCATGAGCCTTTTGGCGAATATGGGCTGGGTCAGCTTACCTGCCGACATGCTCTGGGCCGGCAGCCCCATCGCGCTACTCATGTTGCTGAGCGCTACCAGCGTTGAGATCGTCGCCTATTATATTCCCTGGTTAGACAATGCTTTAGACACCCTGGCCACGCCCCTGGCGATGGTGGCCGGCACTCTGGTCACGCTGGGCTTTGCCCCAGAAATGTCTCCCCTGGCCCAATGGAGCCTGGCCCTGATTGCAGGGGGAGGACTCGCGGGCCTGACCCAGGGAGCCACTGTGGCCACACGGGCGGTGTCCAGCGCCACCACCGGCGGACTGGGGAACCCTATCGTCTCTACCCTTGAAGGTTTTTTTGCCCTCTTACTCTCGCTACTGGCCATCTTTGCTCCCCTTTTGGCGCTGGTGGCTGTACTCGGTGTTTTGGTGTGGGCGGCTTACCAAATAAGCAAAAAGCTCACAAAGACCAGCGACAAGAAGGCTATCCAACAGTAATAAAGAGCCTTTATCTCAGGCGCGCGCTTATTTTAAAAAGTGGGAAAACGACTCCACCTGGTTTCTCTACCCCCAGGTTTTAAAATCAGAGTGAAACGATACCGCGATCAGGCCAGGACGATCACCGCTCAACTTAAGCTTGTAGTATGATGGCTGCATGACAAATCTATCCTTGTCTTCGAAAGACACCGCCACACTACGCCAGCGTCTCCATCAGGTAGAGGCGCACTTGAATCAGGTGATTCTAGGCAAAGCAGAAGTCGTTGAGCATTTATTGATCGCTTTGTTATCTCGGGGACATGTTTTACTCGAAGATATTCCTGGTCTGGGAAAAACCACACTGGCCAAGGCCTTTGCCCAAAGTCTGCACTGTAAGTTTCGTCGGGTACAGTTTACACCCGACCTTTTGCCCTCTGACGTTTTGGGCACCTCCATTTATAACCCGGGCGACCAAAACTTTCATTTTCAAGAAGGCCCTATTTTTACCCAAATTTTTATGGCGGACGAGATCAACCGCGCCTCTCCGAGAACCCAATCAAGCCTGCTTGAAGCCATGGCTGAAGGCCAGGTGAGTGTGGATGGTGAGCAGCGATCACTAGAAACTCCTTTTCTGGTGATCGCCACGCAAAACCCCATTGAGTATCAGGGAACCTACCCGTTGCCCGAAGCCCAACTGGATCGTTTCTTGCTGGCCTTAACTCTGGGTTACCCTGCGCCCGAATACGAGCTGCAAATGTTGTATCAACCAGCCTATCAGCCTCTGGCCGCTCAAGATCAACTTTTGCCGGCCGAAGTGCTGGCCCTACAAGAACAGGTCAAAGCGGTGGTGCTTCACGAAGATCTTGCCCGGTATATTTTAAAAATTGTTCAGGCCACGCGGGAGCAGGCCGATCGAGTTAAGCTGGGTGCTAGCCCACGCGCCACCCGCGATCTCTTTCAAAGTGCGAAAGCACGCGCTTTGTTAAAAGGACGGGATTTTGTGACTCCTGAAGATATTCAGAGCCTGGTGGCCCCTGTGCTGGCTCACCGTCTGGTCATGCAGGGCCAGGGATTACAACAAAGCTTATCTGCCCGCCAATGGGTAATAGAGATGGTTCAATCCATTGCTCCGCCGCGCTGAAAAGACCAGGAATATTCTCTGGCGAGAGCGGTGGAAGCAGTTCTGGGCTTTTCAACGTAAAAACAACGGCTTTGCTATCTTACAACGCTATTATGAACGCCATCTAACCGCTACCGGTAAAGCCTTATTGCTCTGGCAAACCGTAAGCTTATCACTGGGTTTGGTGGGAACTGAAATCATGATCTACGTCTTGATGTGCGCCCTTGCCAGCCTCTGGGCAGCCGTGATCACTGTGGGTTTGCTCTGTCGGCCCAAGCCCTGGTTTTTGGAGCAGTTTCAAGCGCCCGTCATGACAGCACACCAATCTCGACAACTCCAGTTAACGGTGACACACCCCCACCCAAAATCCCTCTTTCAGGTGCAAATGGAGGCCTATATCTTGCCGCAAGCGCCCCGCCTCGGTGCTGAAGGCTCACGCTTGCGCAGTCTGCGAGTACACCCTCAACTCAGCGCTCAAGAACATCTGACCATTACCATTCCCTGGACTCCCGCACACCGGGGGCAATACCTCTTGCGCTCTCTTTCTCTGATTTCGTTGTTTCCCCTACAGCTTATGCGTTGGCGTCGGGTCAAAAAAATGGATTACACCTTCTGGGTTTACCCTGAAGTGACACACCCCTCGCCAGAGCAGACTCCTCCCGCTTTGCAAACCCGTGGCTCACACAGCGCGCAAGCCCTGGCCCAACAGCAGGCTGAGCACCTTGCCGGTACGCGCCCCTGGCGCTCTGGAGACAGCCCACGTTTGATCCACTGGGCCGGCTTCGCGCGTACCGGTCAACTCACCGTTAAAGAATTTCAACAATCCCGCGGAGAGCGCATCGGGCTTTTGCTCGGGGGAGACAGCACGCTGCGAAATACACTGACAGAGGACTTTGAAGACGCCCTCAGTCTCATGGCCGGCTTTTTAGAGCGTGCGCAACAGCAAGCGGCTCTGGATCCTGTAGAGTTGTCCTTTTTACAGCTGGGATCCTCCATTTATCAGGAACAAACCGACGATCAGTACTGGAAACACCTGACCCTGGCCCAGCCAGAGGCTATTCCCTGGCAAAATATCGGCGAGCACTGGCCTCAGGTTAATCAGGTCATTTACGTGGGGCTAGACCTTCCCCCCGACTATGAGGCGCTACAACAGCAATTGCAACATCACGGCATTCGTCTCTGGAGCTATGTTCCGGCCCGTTTAATGGGCGAAAAAGCAGATCTAAGCGCGATTCCAGAGCGCCAGCACCGTTTGCGCAAAGGGGGGGCTTATGACCGGTGAACGCCCGCCCTGGATTTATGTCGTCTTGTTCGCCATTGCTCTGGGCCTCTGGAGTGCGACAGACAGCGGTCATCTGCCAGTGGTCGTCTTACTGGGAGCTTTTACCCTTTTCTCTTATCGCATTCCCCAGTTTATTTTGAAGCCGACCGCTCCCTGGTTATTTTTATGGGGAAGTCTCATCCTGGCGTTTTTTCAGTTTTTAATTTTTGACGATAGCGCGAGCTATATGCTAGCGGTGTATGACACCGGCTGGGTCAATGCGGTTATGCATACTTTAGGTATATTGATTGCGCTACAGTGGTACAGCTGGCGCTCTCAACACTTTAATTGGCTCCTCTTTTCTCAGGGCTTATTTTTAATCGGCAGCGGAATTTACGAAAATACCCCCCCGCATCGCGGAGTATACGCTGCGGGAATTGCGCTTTTCTTTTTGGTGTGGCTGGGGTATAAAAGTCAGCCGCTTCGTCAGTCCAGGCGCTATGTTTTACTGACGGCTTTACTGCTCACGGTTTTTTTCAGTGCGAGCACCCTGCTGATTCGCGGCACAGAAATTATGGACCGGCGATTCAATGAAATGCTGAACCAGTGGTTAATGCCCAACACCTCGGACTGGAGCGGGTTTTCGGGGCTAACCCGCTTACAGGGCGGACAAAGCATTCGCCTGTCTCAAAAAATCGCCTTTGTAGTGGTGGGCGACAATGTGCCCGACTACTGGCGCGGTAATATTTTAACCCGTTATGAAAACGGCACCTGGACCCCCGAAGAGACCCTACACGCCCCGCTACCCTATACCTCGGCCCCTCTCTCTTTTAAGCAGGACAACACGACTTTATATACCGTACAAAGTCGACTTTTACCCGACGCCCAGGCCCCTTTCCCTAAAAATAGCACACTACAGCCCGTAGAGGTTTTTATGAAAAACCACTTTAATGGCCTGGTTTTTTTTCCTAAAGAAACGGTGCTCACCACGCTTCCTGTAGAGGCTGCTGTTTATCAAAACCGCTATGGTTTGCTGCGGCGAGAACTGCGAGAGACAAGTCATCACTACACCTTATGGCTGCAGCCGGGCAATCAGCTTCAGGCGCTATACGACGAGAACCTGCGCCAGGAAAACCTACAAATTCCGCCTTCGGTGAAGCGAGCGCTGCTGCCTCTGGCCACAGAAGTCACACAGAACGCCCGTACGCCCCAACAAAAAGCCCAGGCCCTGGAGCGATGGTTTCATCAGAACTTTAGTTATAGTCTGAGTGTGAGCGCTACCGCCAGAGATGTAGATCCTACCGTGGACTTTGTTTTGCGCCGCAAGGCGGCCTGGTGTTCATGGCACGCCTCTGGCATGACCTTAATGTTGCGAAGTCTTGGTATTCCGGCTCACGTGGTCAGCGGCTGGCGCAGCATGGACTATAATTTACTGGCACGCCAATGGGTAGTCAGAGAAAAAGAGGCCCATGACTGGGTCGAGATCCTGGATACCCAGCAGCAAATGTGGGTGCCTTACGATCCGACACCACCGGGGGCGATCGACGCGATCACCGGCAGTGGCAGCGGAGACGGTGTTTTGCAAAGTGTGTGGACCGCCTTAAAATTGAGACTGGCATCTCTTACCAATGCTTTACAGCACTGGCATTTTCAGGAAATGCTCGATGCCTTCCAGCGGGCGGCGGTTCGTCTGCTCAGCACGCCCGTGTTCTACCTTTTTTTACTCGCTTTTTTGGGGCTGAACCAGTGGCTAAAAAGACAAAAAAGGTGCCCTTCCATCAGATGCCGCCCCTGCTTTATCGCCCCACCCCAGTAGACTATAATCAGGTTTATCAACACTTTGAGCAATGGCAGCTCAAACGAGAGCTCACGGGCCCCCTACATCAGGATCTTTGGGTGTGGTTTCAAGGGGTTCAAGCCGATCTCTCCAGCGAAGAACAGACGGCATTAAAGACATTGCTAAACGCCCTGCTGCAATGGCGTTTTGACACCCGTTTGACCCCAGCACAGCTCAGTTCCCTGCAAAACACGGTCAAAAAAAGTCTCGCCACTTTAGAAAGCCTGGCGCAAGCACGCAAGTTAACCCGAACAAATCAGGATATAATAAAAGAATAACTGTAAGAAAATGAGTGCATCATGTCAACGATCAAGGCGTCTTCGCTGGCCATACCGTCCACACCTTCTGCTTCTGCTGCTGGGAAGCCACCCGTAGCCGTTGCGACCACTGAGCTGCCACAGGGCGAGGCTGCAACCCTGAGCCAGGGAGAACACACCCAAACAAATTCCCGCACCGCTCAGAACAGCAGCCTTCAAGCCGCCCACGAAAATGTGCAGCAAAAACTGGGTGACCCACCTGCCTTGAGTAAAGATGAACTGCAGCGCCTGCTTAAAACACCTACTCAGCGCCGCCAACTGAGCCGTGTATTGCAACAGGCTCCTGAACTCAAGCAGGCTTTTTTGAAGCATAGCGGCGGCGCAGAAGTGCTCTCTCTTTTGCAACAGCGTATTTTGACACCCGATCAGACCAAAACCGTTCAACGTTTTTTAGCCCAACACACCCAAACTCCGTTGGCTTACAGCGGCCATAACACCGGCATTGATGGCCAATATGGTCAACGCACACACGATGCTCTGGTGGAGCTTTTAACCGAAGCCTTAGCACAACCTACAGCGCCTCCCCCTGCAACAACAGCTCCCGCAACAGTCCCCGCAGCAACACCTTCGCCCATCGAAAAGCCTGTCTTTCAGGGACCTGGGCAAATGCTTAACACCCTGTCCAGTGAGGCCCGTGAACAATTACAGCAGAAGCACCCTGAGGTTTATCGCCTGCTTTTAGAACCTCATCAATCCCCTGCCAACACGCGATTATTGCAACAAGCGATTACCGATGCTGGTTATTCTCTGAAATACCCTGGCCATGCCACCGGCGTAGACGGCGACTTTGGGGCGCGCTCTCAGGCCGCTCTGCGTCAGCTCATTCAAGAGAGTCAGGCAAATCAGGCTCCCGCAACGCCGGCACCGACACCCACCACTGCACCCGTTTCTAAACCAGAGCAACCCGTCACCCCACCAGAACAGCCCGTCGTTACCGCTCCGCCGTTAAAATCTAGCGACAGTCTCCCACAGCTGGCAGCACAGATTCAGAAAATGCCTGAAGAAACCCGCGCAAAGCTGCCTGCTCCGCTCCAAAATGCCCTCAGCCAGATTGCCGGGGGAGATAGCTCTAAAGCCACGGCAACAGCCCTGCAGCAAGCCCTTGTGGACATGGGTCAAAAACTAAACTACCCCGGCCACGCCACCGGCGTAGACGGCCAGCCGGGTCAGCGCACGCGCCAGGCGCTTATCAACGTGGTAGAAGCAGCCCAAACAGGACAGACCGCAGCGGTACAAAAATCGGGACCGTTCCCTCTCTATGACCGCATACTCGACGACAATCTCTTAGATATGACCATGGCCATCGGCTATGACGAAGGCACAGACAAATATGCCAGCGCCCATATCTTTGAAGAACGTAAAATGATGAATGAACTGGCAGATAAGGGCTTTGTACGCGATGATGCCAAAGCACGCGCGCTGTTAAAAGCAGCGGGTCAGGATATAAAAGCCGACTACACCGCCTTTTACGTGAAAGAAAATATTTCTGAAAAAGACGGCAAACCGGTGCATGCGCTGGTGCGAGTTATTCACGCTGGCGATGGTACCCAGGGCGCCCAAAAACGTGCGGCAGCCATTGAAGCCATGAATCAGAGTGATGTCTTTATGTATGGCGGTCATGCCCGCTATGGTACAGGCATTGACTTTGATCGCAACTTCACCGTGACCATTGATTGGCAAGGCGTGGCCAACGCACCCGATACGGGCAAAGTAACCTACAAAGACTATGGTGCGCTGAAAGATCTGCTGGGCGGCAATGAAAAAGCCAAGCAATGGCTCACCACGCTGCAAGCGCAGGGCAAAATAGAGATCGAAGGCAATAACGACGGCAATATTCGCATGAGCGAAAAAGACCTCCACCGGGGCGAGTTTGGCTCCCGCCTCATGAATCAGGCCCTCGACGGTGTTAAAAACACGCTTTCTGAAGAAATTCAGGGTGATCGTTACCGTTTATGGTTGTTTAACGGGTGCCGCACCGCCGACTATATGCCCAGCATTGAGGCCGAAGGTCGAGAAAACAAGGCGCTTCAAAGCAAAAGCCTGGATGTGGTCACCACAGAGCAAACCCTGTACTGGCACAATATCAGTCGTAGCCTCATGAACTTTTTAGACGGCGTCATGGCCCAGGACGGTACCCCCGATTTGCTCCAGCGTATGGAGCAAGCCAACCCGGAGCAAGCCGACCGCGCGACCCATTCCGTTCACGGTTTTGCTGACAATCCGAAACAATGACGCTACTCAACTTTCGGCCAGAACACCTTCAGGCGCAAGCAGAAGGCGCGCAATGGATCCACCCCAACTACTGTCTGCAAGTCACCGCTTACGATAAAGTCTGGCGCCTGCATTTAAGCCACCGCTTTGCCGACCACGCCAAGCCGTCTCTGTTTGATCGCCCCCCGGTGAGCGTTGAACACAGCATTGAAGAAAACACGACACGCTGTGAGGCCGAGGGCTTATTCCCGCTTGAAGTACAGAACAGCCCCTGTCGTTTTTCGGGCAGCCTGCTTAATAATCTGGGTATTCTGAGTGAGCCCACCGAAAGCTGGCTCCAGGAAGAGCCCTTTGACGCGGGAGACCCGCATATCTCTAAAGGTCACCCCGTACGCGAACAACTCAACGGAACCCCGCTGGGCGCCGGCCTAACCCTTGCTTTTTCCCTGCCCGAAGATCTGGATTTTTACGGTCTGGGAGAACGCACCGGCTTTTTGAATAAGCGGGGACGCCGCTGGACCCACTGGACCACCGATGAGTTTTTTCACAGTCCCGGCAAAGATCCCTTGTATCAGGCACACCCCTTTGTCATTTTGCGCCAGGGCAGCACCTATTTGGGACTGTTCTTAGACGAAAGCTGGTACTCTGTTTTTGATCTCGGGTATACCCTGCCAGATCAATGGATGATCCACACCGCTGGTTCCACCGCTGATTTATACGTCATTACCGGCGATACCCCCGCCGAGATTCTGAGCCGATATACTGAAGCTGTCGGACGTGCCCCCCTGCCCCCGCTCTGGGCCCTGGGCATGCATCAATGCCGCTGGAGCTATCCCAACGCAAAAAGCGCTCAGGATATTGTGGCCCAATATCACGCGCATCAGCTGCCCCTTGATGCACTCTGGCTAGATATTGACTATATGGATGCCTATAAAGTATTTAGCTTTTCTAGCCACCGTTTTCCGGAGCCGGAACAAATGATCGCTCAATTTGCCACCCAGGGCGTAAAAACCGTGGTCATTGTAGATCCTGGGGTAAAGCGCGAGCGGCATTACCCGGTTTATGAGTCCGGCCATAAAGAACAGTTATTTGTGCGCAATCAGCGGGACGAAGAGCTCGTGGGTGAGGTATGGCCAAGCCCGGTGGTCTGGCCCGACTTTAGTCTGGAGCGCACCCGCCACTGGTGGGGAGATCTGCACAGCTTTTACACCCACAAAGGTATCGCCGGCATTTGGAACGATATGAACGAGCCCGCCGCCTTTGGCTGGCCAGGAAAAACCCTGCCCTTAGACGCCCGTCAGGGTATGGGATCTCATGCCGAACATCACAATCATTACGGTTTGCAAATGGCTCAGGCCACCTATGAAGGTCTGAAGCGACTCAAGCCGGATCACCGCCCTTTTGTGCTCACCCGCTCCGGTTCACCGGGCATTCAACGCTATGCCTGGGTCTGGACCGGAGATAACTCCTCTCACTGGGAACAGCTGGAAGGCTCGATTCCCATGTTACTGAACTTAGGCATGTCGGGGGTACCCTTTATTGGTGCCGACGTGGGCGGGTTTTCAGGAAGTGCCGACGGCGAGTTGCTGGCCGCCTGGAGCTGGTTGGGCGTGTTTTACCCCTTTATGCGTAACCACTCCGCCAAAATGAATCGTGCCCAGGAACCCTGGATTTTTGGGGAGCCCTGGCTGGGTCATATTCGCTCAGCGCTTCAGTTCCGTTATGAGCTTTTGCCCTATCTGTACACCCTCAGCGAAGAGGCATCACGCACCGGCCTCCCGTTAATGCGCCCGCTGTATTTGCACTACCCCGAAGACCCCGAAACCCGCGACCTCAACGACAGCTTTTTAATGGGGGCTGATCTATTGGTGGCCCCTGTGCTCAGACCCGCTCAGCAACAGCGCCTGGTGTATTTACCCGAAGGCCAATGGGAGGACTTTGGACCGGAACAGTCCATGAAGGCCGCCAATGGATTGTGCACCCCGTCTCTGCAGCGCGCATTGCCTTGTTTCAACGCTGCGGCTCTTTGATTCCTTTGCAGCCGACGCAGCAGCATACCACTGACGCCTTCTGGCCCGAACTTTACTGGCGCGCGGCTCCCCTGGGCAACCCCGACGACTGGCAAGCCACCGGCAAGGTGTTCTGTGATGCCGGAGAGGGCTTTCAGCGGGGAGATTGCGACACCTTACAAGTCAGCGTCAAAGACCAGAGCGTCAAGCAAGAACGCCCGCTGCAACATTCCGGGCCGGTGCGCCTGCGTATTGTCCGAGAAGGGTTTCCGTCTCGTTTACAGTGGGACTAACGCATCAAACTCACGCGTCAAAGAAATGAAGCTGGTTTTCACCGTCTTGTTCTGCTTGCTCCCGCGCCCGACGGGCAGATTTTAAGATCTCAGAGAGAAGCCCCCCATGCTCAGGGTAACCCGCAATACCGACACTGCTGGTGAAGTCCAGGGTGCGTCCCATAATTGAGAAGGTTTCGTTAAAACAGGTCATCAGGCGCTGGGCCGGTAGCTGATAATTAATCGAGGCGGTCTGAGACGTCAACATCACAAAGAAAAAATGCTCAGCGCTATAGACCTGTTGAGACCCTTTAAATGCGGCCTGCACACGATTGGCCATATTTTTGAGAACGACCTGACAGAGCGCTTCACTTTGGCTGCTTTCAAAGGCTTCCCACTGATCAGGGGAGGCCACCAGCAAGGCAATATGGCTAAATTCATTCTGGGCGGCGGCAAAGTCTTTTTCTAATTGCTTAAGATTGGCCAGCCCGGTTAGCTCATGGGTATACAGGGCTTGATGGAGCTGATGATCGACGCTGGCCAACTTTTCGTCGTAGACCTGTGCCACCTGTTCTTTCACCTGGCTGGTGAGGGTTTCGCGCTTCGCTAAGCGGGTTTTGACCACCTGAGAAATATCTTTATAAGAAAACGGCTTGGTCAGGTAATCGTCGGCGCCGGAGTCCATCCCCTGACGCAAATGCTTCATATCTCCAAGACCGGTTAAAAAGATAAAGGGCACCCCTTTTAGATCGGGATCTTCCTGCATTTTTTGTAAAACGGCGTAGCCGTCCATGTCGGGCATCATCACGTCACAGAGAATGAGATCAGGCAAAAAGGTTTTGGCAACGGCCAGGGCCGTTTCCCCGTTGAGTGCGGTTTCTACCGTATGCTGGTCCATACTTAAAAAAGCGCTAATCAGGTCTAACATATTGCTTTCGTCATCAATTGCCAGAATTTTTGGCATGGTGCAGGCCCTCGTTCTTGGGTTTTGTTTTCACATTAATTTTATCTTTTTAGGGTAACACAGAAAAGGCATAATGAAAGAGCGCGTTAAGCCACCAAATCAGCATGGGCTAGCGTTTGGTAAAGGGCTTCTTCTTCTCCCATTTGAGCCATAAACTGATAAATCGTTTGCCGAATGTCCGCGTAGGCACTCAAATGGCGAAGTGAAGATTTGAGATGCTTCACATTACGCACGCCCTTGAGGTAATTGCCATAGTGTTTACCCATTTCTAAAGATCCCCGGCGCTCCCCTTTGAGCTGAATAGACAAATCAAGGTGCTCCAGCAAAATCTCTACCCGCTCCGCTAAAGAAGGCTCCGGTAAATGCTCTCCAGTGGCCAGATAATGCTTGGTATGCCCAAATATCCAGGGGCGACCATAAGCGCCACGGCCAATCATGACACCATCGACACCGGCAACACGCAACATGCGCTCCGCGTCTTCAGGCGTGGTGACATCTCCGTTGCCCATCACAGGAATAGACACCGCTTGCTTGGCTTCGCCAATTTTGGCCCAATCGGCCTCACCCTTAAACTTTTGAGAGCGGGTTCGGCCATGAATGGTGAGCGCTTGAATGCCACACTGCTCCAGCATTTGCGCGATTTCCACCACGTTCATTTGATCATTGCACCAGCCCAAACGGGTTTTGGCCGTGACGGGAATGTCCACCGCATCAATAACGCCACGGGTAATAGCCTCCATCAGCTCTGGTGTTTTCATGAGTCCTGAACCCGCACCTTTGCCCGCCACGTGCTTACTCGGACAACCATAGTTAATGTCCAAAAGATCGGGACCAGCAGCGGCGGCGATTTTTGCAGCTTCGACCATACTCTCCACCCGGTTGCCATAAATTTGAATACCAATGGGGCGCTCTTCATCTAAAATTTTAAGTTTTTGAATGGCTTTTTCAATATCACGAATCAGCCCTTCTGAAGAGACAAACTCGGTATAAACCACGTCAGCCCCCCTGCGTTTACACACCAGCCGAAAAGCCAAATCGGTAACGTCTTCCATAGGGGCTAAGACAATGGGTGGATGATCAAATTTCAGATGGGCAAGATGCATAATAAATTTTCCTGATTCAAGCTTTACACGGTAAGAGACTCCTTCATTATGCCTCAAAAAGACACCGATTTTAAAGGTGAATTTTATAGGAATTTAATAGCAAATGGTTAATTTTTAAATTTTTATTGGCGTATTCTGGACAATACAAAAAAAAGGAATCTTTTAACCCATGAAAACACACCATTTATTTACCGCAAAACGTTTTACAGCCACACTACTAACCGCTGGTCTTGCCCTCAGTCTTGCCGCTTGTAATACCGCTGATACAAAGGACACCGAGAGCACCGAAGTCAGCACGAGCACGACAAATGAAACCACCATGAACAAAGAAGCAGCCCCCATGGCCCAGGGCAAAACCATTGTCACCATCACCCAGGAAGACAGTAATTTCTCTACGTTGAATCAATTACTGACCCAGGCCGGCCTTGCCGATACGCTGAGTAGCGGTGAATACACGGTTTTTGCGCCCACCAACGCCGCTTTTGCAGCCGTACCCCAGGCCACGATGGATAAACTCGCCCAAAATCCAGAGTTGCTGAAAGAAGTGTTGATGTACCATGTCGTCTCCAATAAAGTGCCCGCCAGTGATGTGGTCGGTATGACAGAAGCTGTGCCTTTACGCAAAGGTGCTGGCATTATGATTACCACCTCAGGTGAGACCGTCATGCTCAACAATACTGCCCACGTAACCCAGACTGATGTGATGGCCGACAATGGCATTGTTCACGTGATTGACCAGGTGCTTATTCCCAGCGATTTGACCCTTTAAGGCACAAAGGTAACCTGCTTTTTTTGCTATGCCCTTTGCTATACTGAAGCAAAAAAGCAGGTTATGTTTTTTATGCCAGCGTCGAATACTTATGCAGACCTTCTAAGCGGGGATACCGCAGGTTTTTTAAACGAGCTCAATACCCTGCGCGCAGAAATTCAAAAAAACCTCGGAAAAGAAGACCTTGACCACCTTTATAAAATGGAGAGTTGGGGGCACTTTGCCAATATTTTAGGTTTTTTGACGGCAGGAGCAGGTCCCAATTTATTTTCGGCGGCAGCCATGAGCTTAGGCCGCAGCAGTCGGTGGATGCTCATGCATCATATTGGACACCGGGGCTACGATCGCGTTCCGGGCGTTCCCAAGCGATATACCAGTCGTTATTTTGCGCGAGGCTGGCGTCGTTTTATAGACTGGCCCGACTGGATGACCCCAGAATCATGGAAGTACGAGCACAACGTGCTCCATCACTCGCACACGGGTCAAGACAAAGACCCTGACTTACTGGAGCGCAATACCCTCAAGCTGCAAGACAGTAAGCTGCCCAAACCGCTGCGCTACGCACTCATGCTTGCACTGGGCGCTGCCTGGAAGCCCGTCTATTATGCGCCCAGTAACGTACACGCTCTCCACCGCAAAAACGTAAAAAGTGCGGCAGGCGAATTTAATCTGGACAGTGACGAAATTTTAGAGCTGATTTTTGATATGTACTTACCCTACATCCTTTTACAGTTTGTCATATTACCCGCCCTGTATTTACCCGCCGGCCCCTGGGGTGTTTTTTCAGCATTTACAAATTCTCTTATGGCCGAAATTCTTACCAATTTTCATACCTTTCTCGTGGTGGGGCCCAATCACACCGGTGACGATATTTGGCGCTTTGATCATGGCCCCCGCAATCAGGCAGAGCGTATGTTGCACCAGGTCATTGGCTCGGTAAACTATCGCACCGGCGGAAACCTGAACGACTTTTTACACTTTTGGCTCAATTACCAAATCGAGCATCACATTTGGCCCGATCTACCTATGTTAAAATATCAGCAGTATCAACCACAGGTTCAAGCCCTGTGCGAGAAATATGGCATTCCGTACTTAGAAGAAGATGTGTGGACCCGCTTCAAAAAAATGCTGGCCGTAACCACCGGCGGTTCGAAAATGTTGCAAGCCCGTTTACCGGAGTTTGCTGAACACGAACCTGCTGAACACGAACCGGTAAAACATCCAGATTTGATGAACAGTCGTACATAAACCCTTGTTTTTATTTGATGAAAAGATCTAAGATCAGCAAAGACGAAACACAATAGGCTTCTCTCTGACCCAAGGTGTTCAAACAGAGAGAAGCCGTGATTCGCGCTTTGTCAAAAGAAGAGAGATACGCGTGTGAATTCTGCTTTTGACCTGTCCGTTTTTTTCGATCTATCGCCCGACTTTTTATGTATTAGTGGGTTCGATGGCTATTTCAAAAAAGTAAATGCCTCCATGAGACATCTGCTTGGCTATCCCGAAGAAGAACTTTACAAGCGCCCCATTAATGACTTTATTCACCCTGAAGATCGTGCATTCACCGATGAGCAGCGAGAAGCTCTACGTAAGGGCTTACCCTTGTTAAACTTCGAAAATCGTTATCTGACCCGAGAGGGTAAAATCATCTGGCTCACCTGGACATCTAGCCCCCTAACCGATAACGCTTTGATTTACGCGATTGCCAAAGACATCACCCATAAAAAAAAGGAAGCATCCGAGCGTAATCAATTGCTCGCCGACATCACACAGGCGCATCGGGAGCTCAAACAGCTGAGCTATACCAGTTCTCACGACCTCAGAGGACCCGTCAATAATTTACTGTCGCTGTTTAACTTACTCGACCAGGCCCATATTGAGGACTCCAAAACCCGAGAGCTTTTCGCTATTTTTGAACAGGCCACACAATCTTTAAAAGAAAATATCGACCATTATACCGAGCTGTTAAAAAGAACCCACGGGCAACGACAAGAGAGTATCTCTTTAGAGCGCACCCTCAAGAATGTTCTTCATGATATCGAAGGTCTCATTAAAGCATCTGGGGCAATCATAGATATCGATATCGAAAAATGCCCGGTCGTTTACGCGAACCCGATGTACCTTAAAAGCATTTTTTTGAACCTAATCACCAACGCCTTAAAATATGCACACCCTGACAAAGTCGCTGTTATTTCAATCCAGAGCGAGCGGACATCCGAAGGTTGCCAGTTGACTTTTCAAGATAACGGCCTGGGCTTTGACATGGAAGTCGTCAAAGATAAACTCTTTGGTCTCGGTGAAAAATTTCACAACCATGAGGACAGCAAAGGCATTGGCCTGTATTTGGTACATAGCCACATGACCAGTATGGGGGGAGAAATCCAATTAAAGAGCAAGCCCTATGAAGGGGCATGCTTTACGTTGCTTTTTCGAGAGCCGTTACTTCACTAGCTGTTACTTCAACTGGCCGACAATTAACGGGTAAGCACCGTGACGCCTCAGCAGGCTTATGTGGAAAAGTAATCCAGGGCTTTGGCACCGGTTAAAAAAGCCTGGGCCACCGTAATCGCCTCAGGATCATTCACCTGGGCAGCCATGGCGTCAAGACAACCGACAGTCTCAATCACATAGCGCATTAATTCTTCGCCGGTTTCATACACAATTTGAGTCGAGCCGTCTTCTTTTAAGGCCATCAGCATATCAAGAGCTGTGGCCAAACGATTATTTTGCTCAGCAACGCGCCATGCGTCTAGATGGGTTTCGTGTAGGGTGCCCTGGGTCCACCACGGTGATTCAGTTGTCATACGCTCCATTGTGACACGGAAAAAGCCAAAGCGACAAGTTTTAGGTATAATAAAAAAAGCCGTGTTTAAACCGAGGAAATTCATGATTCAGTTTTTATTTCGATCCCTGACATTAATGATGGTTGCTCTCGTCAGTTTGAGTGCCTGTAAAGGCAATGAGATGGAGCTTTTTGGCAAGGTGAGCAGGATTGAACACGAAGGACAAACCTGCTGGGTTTTTATGGACGAGAACCATAATGCCTACGAAATTATTACGGGAAGTACACAGGTACTACAGCCCGGTATGCGCGCTGAAATACGCGCCGTAGAAGTGAACCGTAAAACCAGCTGTCAATTGCCCACCGTGATCGATATTGTGTCTTATCGCCCCATTTCAGACATGCCCGAACAGCAAAGCCTTAATTCTCAATAGAGCCATGTCCCACTGCCACGTTCTCCCCTTTGCGGGCAGCTCCGCTTTAGACGACACGCCCATGCGTATAGATCAAAAAGCCTATGATACGGTCGCCAACGATTACGCCGTCCGTTTTTATACCTGGACAGAGCCCACCGTATCTATTGGGCGCTTTCAAACCCTCAGCCCTGAGCTTTTAGAGCGTTTGGCGGCCCATAACATCCCCTGGGTACGTCGTCCCACCGGGGGGCAGGCCATTTTACATCAGGGCGATCTCACCTTTAGCATTGTGGGGCCCTTACAAGACGATCAGCAGCATCACTTACTGCAAACCTACCACCACATAGCCCAGGGCCTCATCGCCGGGCTGGCTACGCTCAAGATTTCAGCAGAAGCGGTCAGCCACTCAGCCGCCGATGTGCAAACCCAAAACAGACCCGATGCCTGCTACGGATTTATCAGCCAGGCCGATCTACGGGTGAACGGAGAAAAGTTGATTGGGTGTGCCCAGGTCAGACGACGCAAGGCTTTTTTACAACAGGGGGTGGTGTACTTACAGGCCCCTCACGCTTTACATACAGCGCTGTTTCAAGCACAAATACCCCTTGCCGATCTCGCCGATTTGACAGATCAATGTCTAAAGCCAGACGATGTTGCAAACGCCCTCGGGCAGGGGTTAAAACAACAACTCGAGCGCTGACGGCGAACGGTCTTAGGCTTTTACGACTTTAAACTTTTTGTAAGATTTTACGCCGCAAATACATCTGACGGGTGTGGGATTTTTCTTCGTCGGTGAGCAAATCGTGACACGCCGGGCAACTCGCGCCTTCTTCGAAACGGGGATCTTCTTGATCGGCTTCGCTTACGGGCAAGCCGCAGCCCCAACAGGTGGCATAATTGACGGGCTGTAGGGCATGGTCCACCGCCACCCGCTCGTCAAACACAAAACAGTCGCCCTGCCATAAGCTCTCCTCAGGAGGAACTTCTTCGAGATATTTTAAAATGCCGCCCTTGAGGTGATACACATTCTCAAAGCCTTGCTCCAACATCCAGGAAGAGGCTTTTTCACAACGAATGCCGCCCGTGCAGAACATAGCCACTTTTTTATGTTTATTGCGGTCCAGATGATCCTGTACATACTCCGGAAAATCGCGAAAACGATCGAGGTAAGGATCTACGGCGCCTTTAAACGTACCAATGACGGTTTCATACACGTTGCGGGTGTCAATTAAAATAACGTCTTCCTGGCTCACCAGGGCATTCCAGTCTGCCGGGTTAACATAAGTTCCCACTTTTTTGAGCGGATCGACACTCTCCTGGCCCAGGGCTACAATCTCTTGCTTTAAGCGCACCTTCATCTTCTTAAAAGCCTGATGATCGGCCCGAGAAAACTTACATTCGAGATCTGCCAGACGAGGGTCTTCGCGCAAGAAGTTGAGAAAGCTTTGCAAGGGGCCTTCTAAGCCTGAGATGGTGGCGTTGAGGCCTTCTTCAGCGAGTAAAAGACTCCCGCGCAGTCCTCGCTCTTCGGCGGCGGCCAAAAACACCGGCTGCAGGGCCTCGTAATCCGACAGCACCACAAACTTATAAAAGGTGGCAATTAAAATTTCGGCAGGGGGATGATGCATAAAAAACTCCTGTGGACGGGTTCACGACAGTCTAGCTTGCTATAGCCTCAGAGTGGGGATCTTCAAAGGTAAAATGATAATCCTTGAGGGAGCGAAGGGCACTGCGAAATCCCGTTTCAGCAATACGCTCCATTGACTGAGGCGATAGGTTAAAATGGTCGGCAAAAAACAGGTCGTCTTCTCGTTCTGCCGGATGAATATAAATATAATCAATGCCCGGCTTAAACTGCAGAGAATCGGTTAAAAGATGGAAGAGTTCGTCGGCCGCTGATTGATCGAGCTTATGTTTTTTTGTAAATTGGCGGGCTTTATCGATTACGTCTTGCTTCATTTTTTGGGCTTCACGAAAATTTTGAATACGGGATTCAATGAGTTGATACAGGGCCTGCACCATAATTGAGGGAATGCCAAAGTCCACTAAAGAACCCACATCTTCGCGATATTTGTAAGGCTGATGTGTATAAGAAACGATGATGAGATCGCAACCGGCGTCCTCTGCGATATGTGTGGAGAGCGTGCGCCGAATTTCACCGTCAAAGCAATAGGTAATGCCCTCTGCGGTGCGTAAAGGGTAAGGCTTGAAAACGGGAGGGAGGGACATAGAGGCTGCCGCCGCATGAGAGATCTCAACGTCAGTGCTATAGCGGGTTTGCCCAGTCGGGTCTTCGGAGTGATTCGAAAGATCGTGAGGGCCACAGATTAAACGACCGGGATTATCGAGCAGGGTACTCACAATATAAAGTTCGGGCAAAAGATCTTTGAACTGATTGCTGGGCAGCACCTCTCGGCGCAAAAATTGCTCTAATTTTTGGGTGGTGTAAAAACCGTTGGCGCAAAAAATGGCCTGAACAAAAGCTTCAATCGACTTGGATCCCCGCACATGCAGAGATTTGGGCAAGCGAGGAAGAAAACGCAATACCGTATCCAGGATATTGGGGTTTAGCATTTGGGCATAAGACAGAATAGGAAAATTCGCGTTGCGATCGCGCATGAGGGCTTTATAAATTTCTTCGACCCGACTGCCACTGGCAATCATGGCACAGGTAAAAGCGCCTGCGCTGGCTCCCACCATCACGTCAATTTCTCGGCCCGTCTTGATTTGCGTGTCGTTAACAGGTTTTTTACCGGTCTGAAAACGAAAACCTTTGCGTTCTAGCGCTAAGGCAACACCCATGTGAAAACAAGCGGCCTTAGCAGCTCCTCCGCTGGCAACAAAACCCACTTTTTGTTTTCGAGGCAGCTTGGTGGGCATGAAACTAAACCTGGAGTTCTTCGGCGTAGGCTTCCAGTTTTAGACGAAAGTCAGAGGCCAGGGTACTGATTTCTTCAATCATATTGGTGATGATGTCGACAGCCTGATCCTGGTTGTAAAGGGCTTTGCCCACCAGTTCAATCTGCATTTCAGGGTTAATTTGCACCCGTGAAAAAGTCATTTGCGCGGAGGCCATCAACAGCTCAGGCAGTGCCGGTAGCTGGGCGTCCTGGTAATTACAAAGATAAGCAGAGCAGGTGATAAGATCGCGGCCTTCATTAAAGCCTTCTTGTACATAATCAATGGATAGGGAGACCATCTCGTGGAGTGTGCCTTCGTCATCAATAAACTCAATTTGGTACACCTCTTGATCCGGATCATAAGACCAGCTGGCGTCGAGACGTTCTGAGAGTTCATCAATCAGGCTTTCAAATTCCAAATACTCAATTTCTTCATTGAGAAAAGAAGGGGCTTCAGGAAAAGTATCCGGAATCACGCCAGTCATTAACATGCCTTACCACCATTGTCTTTCTTTAAACTAACCATTTAAGCATGCGGGACAATACAAAGCACACCCGACTCAATTGTGATAGCTTAGAGACGAGATGTCAACCAAAAGGACCGCAGTATTTCGATCTCATTTGATTTTGATCACAGAATCTAGAAAGTATCAAGTTTTGCCGGGGTAAATGAAGCACCGCATAATTTATTATGCCACAAAGCGCTCATCCTGACAGCCATTTCACAAGAAAAATGACGAAAAAACAAGGAAAAGTCACCTTAAAGCAACTCCGGGCTGCACTACAAAGCACCCCCCTGGCAATACTTTCCCCCGAAGCTATTCGTCTGCATTTACTACGCCATGCGTTTTTGTGGATTGAAAATGAAGGAGAAGACACCTCAGCAAGAGACTGTGACCCTTTGCCAAAAGGACTCAACGTGCTCCTGAAAGGCTTTCTCTTTCCTGACCCACCCACTCCCTTACAAAAACAATTGGAACAACTGGCTTTCTTATCAGAGGCTTTTCATCCCAATCCCAAAGCGAACGGTGTTTTTTACACCCCCCCAGCCCTGGTGTATTGGCTCGTTGACCGCTGCTTTGAATATGTTTCGCCTTCGGAGTACATTCGTTTTTGCGCTTACGACCCTGCGTGTGGATCCGGCTTGTTTTTATGGGCCACTTACGAAAAGCTTCTCACGCTTTATCCCGACGCAAACGAGGCGCAATGCCGTTATTGGCAAGAGCATCTGTTGGGCACCGATATTGACGAAGTCGCTCTTGAAGTCGCTCGCTTTGGTCTTCGGCAATTGTGGCGCAGAGACTATCCGCTCACGCCGCTTCCTTTGCCTGCGATCTATGCTTTAAACGCTCTGGAAATCGCCCCAGATGAATATTCAGAGACCGACACTCAGCCCCCGCCAGGGTTTCAACTCAATATCGAAACCCAAATCCCTCACCTGGCACAGATCAATCTGGTCATGGGCAACCCGCCCTATCTTGGAGAAAAAGGTCACCTGGATCAATTTAAAGTCCTTAAGCATCAGCAGTGGAAGCCTTTTTACCGTTCTCGGGGCGATCTTTACTACGCCTTTTATTATCTGACGTTACACCTGCTTAAAAAAGTAAAAAGCCCAGAGCGATGGCCTCTTTACTTACCCCTAGCTATTTTTTTAGCGCCACCCAGGCGCGCCACTTACGCAGAACCCTGCATCAGGAAATTTCACCTTTGGAGTGCGTAGACTTTGGATCCTTACGGATTTTTCCGGGGGCCGGGGGGCAACATAACCAAAACCTTATTTTTCGCCATCAGCAAGCGGAGGTGGCCCGCACCCTGGCTCAGGTTAAACTCGAAAAAATACAGGCCCGAGGCAAATTTTCTCTCGAAAAATTAAAGCAATCTCAGGCCCAACACGTCAGCGCGACGCAGTGGGGCAATAAGGCGCCTGATTACTCTCTCAACTGGAGCAATTTCAGCCCCCTTGAGTTACCCGTGCACCGCATGAAAGGAATGCCTTTGCACACCTATTTTAGTGTGCATCAGGGACTGGTCACAGGGGCTGACACATTGAGCTTGAGCCAGAAAAAACGCCACGCCATCGATAAACCCGTGGGTAGCGATATCTTTGTGCTGCAAGCACAAACCTATCGTCAACTGAGAGACCAGGGGGTTTCAGAAACGTATTTTCGGCCCTGGAATAAGAGTTCTGCTATATCACCTTACACCGTAAAGCCGAGCCAAACCTGGCTTCTCTATTTACAACGCCACCACCACCATTTGCCTCTCCCCTTAAAGGAGCACCTGGAACCCTTTTATGGGCTACTGGCCTCTCGACGAGAAGTCAAGCTAGAACAAATGCACTGGTTCCATGTGCAGTGGCCCCGACTGCCAGAACGCTTCGAAGGCCCCAAACTCGTTCTGCCTCAGCGGGCTCGAAAATGCCGTGCAGCGTATGTGGAAGTTCCTTTTTACGCCAGTGCCGACGTTTATTTTATACACCCCCGCGATCTGACAACGGCGGGAATTCAGCAACTCAAAGCGTTGGTTCATTTGCTGAACCACCCCCTGTATACGCTGATTCAATGGTTAACGGGCAAGCGCAAGGGGCGCATGCTGGAACTGTATCAAACCCCCTTAAGCGAACTCCTCCTGCCCGACATGACGCCCCATTTTTGTCAGCAAATTCTGGAAATGAGCCCACACGAAGGCCTTTCCCAAGAAAAAGAAGAGCCCCCCATCGTGCTTTTGGAAGTATTGCTCAGGGCTTTGGGCAGCCCGTTGTCGGGAGCCCCTTTAAAAGATTTTTCTGATCGCTTGTGGGAATGGTATCTAGCGCGCTAAGATGAGCGCATGAATCTGAATGATACGGCCATCGCCTTCTCCCATAAAACTGATTTTGAACTCAAAAAAGCCTGGGTTTTATTCCAAACGCTGGCCAACCCCCAATGGGTGAAGTTGGGCAAGTGGGCCAGCTCACTGGCTTTTTCGCTTCATATTCCCATCGCACCTGCGGTGCGGTGGACGCTTTTTCAGCAATTTGTGGGGGGTGAAGATATTGACACCTGCAGTGAGACCATTCGCATGTTGGCCAAGCGGGGCGTGGGTTCCATTCTCGATTACTCGATAGAGGCCAAATCCAAAGAAGCCGATTTTGAGCACACAACGCAAGAGCTCCTGAGGGTCTTAGATCGCGCAGCGGGCACTCCAGATATTCCTTTTGCAGTCTTTAAGGTGAGCGGTTTAGGCTCCCATGCCATTCTGGTCAAAGCCAGCAACTGGGGGAGTCTGTCAGACACAGAAAAAGAAACCTGTGAACGCATTTACGAACGCATTGATCGCATTTGTGCCCATGCAGTCACAGTCAAAACCCCTGTTTTTATTGACGCTGAAGAAACCTGGATTCAACCGATTATTGATCGCTGGGCGCTGGCCATGATGCGTAAGTACAATCAGGAACAGGCCTGGATCTGGAACACCGCCCAACTCTATCGGCGCAGCTGCCTACAAGAAATGGGCGATATTATTGCCCTGGCCGAGCAAGAGGGCTGGTTTGTGGGTTTTAAACTGGTGCGCGGCGCCTATATGGAAAAAGAAAACGCCCGCGCTCTGGCTTATGGCGTACAAAGCCCTATTCAGCCCAGTAAAGAAGATACCGATCAGGCTTTTGACGCCGGGGTTGATTTGTGTCTGAACCATTTGCCTTATGTTTCTTTTTGCGCGGGCAGTCACAACGAAGATAGTGTGTTAAAGCTCGTCAAAGCAATGAGCGAGCGCCAGTTGGCTCCCCAGGACAATCGCGTGTGGTTTGCCCAATTATTGGGCATGAGTGATCATTTGTCCTTTAACCTGGCTCACGAAGGCTACAACGTGGCCAAGTACGTGCCCTACGGCCCCGTCAAAGAGCTCATGCCTTATCTCATTCGTCGGGCTGAAGAAAACACCTCTGTACGGGGTCAAACCGGTCGCGAACTGCAACTGCTGGCGCAGGAGATGCGCCGCCGTCACCTGCTTTAACCCTTGGAAGCCGCCGCCTTTTTAAAGCGCTTTTGGCACCATGTGCGCTGGAAAAGCGTCACCGAGTTACTCAGTCGCGCCATCAGTCTCATTTTCATTTTTATGACCACCCACCTCCTGGGCGATCAGGGCTATGGTGCATTTAGCTTACCCCTGGCGTGGGCCGGGCTATGGGCGCTTACCCTGGATTGGGGCACCCAGCATCTGCTGATCCGGGAACTGGGAGAAAACAAGTCTCCCTGGGTTCTCATTCCGCAGGCCATGCAACTCAAACTCTTGGCAACTCTCACCTTTTGTGTGGGCCTGGCCCTGAGCGCACGAAGCCTGCCGCAGATTCCTGTGCACGCTTTGGCCGCAGCCGGTCTGTGGAGCATTGCTCAGAGCTGGAACGACAGCCTGTTTGCGCTGTTAAACGCTTACGAACGCTTTCAGGCAGAGGCCATTTACCGTAACGCCATGCGTTTTGTGCTTTTGCTGCCGCAACTGCTGGTGCTGTACTTTGTTCGTGAGGTGTGGACCTTACTCTGGGTCAGTGCGCTGACCCAGAGCCTGCTCACCCTGTTTTTTTACGGTCACGTGCTGTGGCGCTTGCGCCCAGTCTTTCGCTCTCCTGATGCCTTACCATGGCCCTCTCTGCTCAGGTTTCGACGCAAACCGCTGCTTAAGCTGTGGCGCGCGGGGCTGGCTTTTTGGTGGTTTAATGTGGCCTGGCTGGTGTACTTGAAGCTGGATCTGGTTATGCTTCCCAGTTTACTGACCGCCTCACCCTTACCGGGCGTAAACCCGCTTCAAACCCTGGGTTGGTATCAGGGAGCTATTCGCTGCTACGAAGTAATCGCTCTCATGGGGCATATTTTGAGCATGAGCCTCTACCCCCTCTGGGTGCGATTGCCCCAGGCCCAGCGGCCCGGCTTTTGGTTGCGTCTTAACGCCTGGCTGTGGCCCACTTCAGTGGGAGTGGCGCTGGTGGGCTATGGGCTCGCACCGGTGGGCTTACCGTTATTATTAGGTCCGACGTTTCAGCCCGCCATTGGTCTGTTTCAAATTCTGAGTTTGAGTTTACCCTTTGTTATTTTTAATCAAATTGCTCTGCATATTTTGTCTGTTCAGCATCGTCAGCGCCTGACCGCCATCGCCGCCACACTCTGCCTCTTGCTCAACGGCACCCTGAACTTTTATTTTATTCCCCGTTATGCCGCCACGGCGGCCGCCTGGAGTACCGTCGCTGCCGATATTTTATTAAGTGTTTTGCTGTTTTCTGTCAGTCTACTCGCACCTCGTACACCGGCTGCCCCGACAAGACATACTTCCGCTCAAAGGCAGACATAAAAGGCCCTGACCTTGGAATATGAACGGGGGTTACCTCTGTGGGGGAGCGCTGTGACAGTCCCGCGGCCAGCGCAAATTCCTCGGCATAGATCTTCCAATTGGTGCGCAAGATCAGATGTTGAGCCGTTTCTAAAATCGCGGGGAGCACCGCATGCCCCTGCCAACGCCGCTGCAAATGCATGGTCTTGGGCCACGGATTGGGGTATAACAGATAAACCTGCTCAAAACACCACCGGTGAGCCTGCGCTAATAACCAAAAGTCCACAAGATCAACCCGCAATAGCCTTGCGTTATCAGGCATCGCCTGCTCACCCAGGTGCTGCAAGCGCTGCACTGACTTATCCAGTCCGAGCACCATATGTTGGGGATAGCGCTGAGCCAAATACCGGGTGCTGTGCCCCCGACCGCATCCGGTATCTAAAATGATCGGGTACCGGCGATAGCTTTCGTAAATTTCCGCAAAGGCCTCCCGCATTCTGGGAGTAGGCGGACGTTGATAGCGATGACTCAGATGCTTTTGCACCACGGACTCAAGACGGGGATGCACCCTGTCCTGAGCGGTCTGAATCTCGGGGACAACGCCAACGTCCCCAGCATTTTCAGGGGGCACCGTGAATGGCCTCTGCAATATCGAGCAAATCCTGTTCAAGGGGCACACGAATGAGGTAAAAGTAGTCGCCCATGGCCCGGCGAAAAAGCGGTGGATGCTCAGCCACATGCACAATAGACTCCCCAAAGTAATGCATCACCTCCGCATGGGAGAGAGCGTAGTTTTTATTGTGTTTACGACCCACATAAGCACAATGGTAGAGCGCTTCGGCGTCAGCAGCGGTGAAGGTGTTGGTGGCCACCACATTTCCCCACTCCTGGTAAAGGTCAATATTACTTGAGAAATTGTACATGTCTAAACTGGGCCCTCCGGCTGGACGCATATTCACTTCTAAGGCAATATACGCATCACTTTCAGGGGACTGAAAAAATTCGAAGTGAAAAAAGCGCTCTCTGACATCATAGGCTTTTACGAGCGATCGGCCCATGCGTTCGAGTTCAGCCGGTATTTGGCGCAGGGTATAGTAATAAACGTGAAGATCGTCATTCACCACCTCCATCACCCCATTGCTATAAATCATGGCTCCCTGCCAGACAATATTGCCCTCAGCATCGGTCAGGCCGTCGTAAGAACAAATCTTCCCGGCAATATATTCCTCTAAAATATTTTCATGATCGGAATTCTCATGCCAGATGGTGTGTAAGGCCTCGGCGTTGTCTACGCGATACGTATGGGTAGCACCCACACCCACATTGGGCTTAAGTACTAAAGGGTAACCCACTTCAGCTGCAAACGCTTTGGCTTCGCTAAAATGATTGACGACACGGCCCCGCGCGCAAGGAATATCATGGGCCTGAAAGCAGGCCTTCATCGCCGACTTGGCCTTGATGCGTTCAATACCAGAGCGCTGCACACCCGGCACGTTGAAATCGGTACGCAGACGCGCTTCGGTTTCTAACCAATATTCGTTCAAAGACTCAATACGATCAATTTTGCCATGATGGGCAGTAATTTGACCACAGGCACGCGTTAGCGCATCGTGACTATGCATCGAAGACACATATTGATAATCCGACAGGGCGTTTTGCTGCTGCGAATTTAAGTTTTGTAGGGGCTCATCAGCCAGGCCGATCACCGTCACACCGTGATTTTGTAGGGCTTCGGCGTAACGATACTGATGACTGGGAAAATGGGGCGAAAGTAGAACAACGTTCATGAGCTTAAAATCTCCTTAAGCCTTTTATAACACAAATCAAAGGGATTGCGTTTTTAGGTTAAAATACGCCCAAAACTTAAGAAAACCAAAGATTTGGAACCTCTTTTTTGACTTGAGAAATGTTATGATGAAAAGTAAGATTATCAGTATCTCAATAAAATTCATTTATTTTTTTAAGTTTTAATATGTTATTTTTGTAAAGTAATTCACCGAAGCAAGCAAACAGAGGGGCCTCCATGACAGAGACCACAATTTTAGTGGTAGAAGATGAACACATGATTGCTGAAGACATTTCAGAAAGCCTTAGAGATGACGGCTATCTGGTGCCCATGGTCGTGGACACCGGTGAAGAAGCCCTTGTCCAGAGCCTCGTTCTGCGTCCTCATGTGATTTTAATGGACATTAAGCTCCGGGGCGAATGGGACGGTATTCGTACCGCTGAAGAAATTTTAAAACAGCACGACTGCCCCATTATTTATTTGACTGCTTTCACAGATCGTGAAATTGTAGAACGAGCCAAAAGCACCAATCCTTTTGGCTACGTCTTAAAGCCCTTTCGGCACAAAGAATTACGTACCATGATTGAACTCAGTTTACATAATCACAAACGCGAACAACAAAACCGTGATCGCCAACAAAAAGTCATGGATTTATTGACTCACAGCCATGAAGCAATTATTGTCACCGATGAAAAAGGCTGGATTCAATTCATGAACCCCCTGGCCATTTCCTTATCGGGCATTGGTGATGCGGATCGGGCAAAGCACCCCGTCTCCCGAATCCTGCACTGGTGCCTGCCGTCAGACCACACCCCCACGGATATTTTAAAAACCCGCGTCAACGAAGATCTGCTATTAAAACGTAAAAATTTGGCCCAGGAAGACGTTACTTTACCCATTAAGGTATCAGCCAGCAAGCTTCACCATGCCAATAAAAAAGTAAGTGGCTATATTCTAAGCTTTTTTTCAATGGAACCCTCCGAAGCGCTTCCAGAATCAGAACAAGACAAACTACTGGCCATGTGTGCTTCCTGTAAAAAAATTCGCACCGAGAACGGTAGCTATATTAATATTGAACTGTTTTTACGCGAAAAGTATGGGTTTCGCTTTAGCCACGGCATTTGCCCCGGATGTTTTGAGTGCTTATACCCCGAGTACTTCACAGAGGTTCATTAAGCCGGTATCGACGATCCTTTAAGCTCGTCCATGAGCCCCTGGATTTGTGTCAACAATTGCTGTAAACACAACTCTAATCGATCGCTGGCTATCTCTTCAAGTTGACGCCCCAGCTCCGGCAAGGTGCTCTGAAGCTTCTCCATTAGTGTTGTAATCATAAGCTGCTTGCGCCCGGCACCTTTATGGGCAGCCGCGGCTTCAAACGCAGGCAGCATGATCTCCTTTAGGCCGCCTTCAATATCCTGCTGAAGCGCCTGGCGCAGTTGATTCAGCTGAATTTTGCTAAAGGTCTCAAACTGCAGACATTGCTGCTCAAAAGCCGCCTGCTGATCAGCATTCAGCGCAAAGGCTTTTGCACTTTCTTGAAGCATTTTCCACACTTCCCTGAGGTGCTCAGGCATTTGCACCTCAAAAAAAGCGTACCACTCAATGGCAAAGGCCTGATGAGCGAGCGCATGTACATCTTGCAATAAATTAACCTGTGCGCCCGTGGCCGGGCTGGTATAAGCGCCTGCCTGTTCGACGGCTTTTGCCAAATACTGCCAATTCAAACCACCCCAACGGTCTTCAAGCTGCTCTCGCTGCTCATGCAGATCGTTGAGGGCATGTAAAAGCTTACGCTGAAAAGCCAACTGTAAGCGCCCCTGCTTTTCGGCCATGCGGGCCAGCAAAAGGTCGGCTTGCTGAGAGGCCATACGGTAGTTCTGTTGATGCTCCAGGCTCAACAGCGGCGCATTGTGCTTGTGTTGTAACAGGTGCAGCAAACGCTTAATTTCGCTATTCATATGCTGAAAACGCGCCCGCAAGACTTTTTTACGGGCCTTGAGCCCGTGGGTTTGGGCAATATTCAGAATGTGCGACTGTAAAGCGGGAAACCCCGTACTCTCAGGCGTCTGAAACGCTTCCTGGGTGGGCGACTGTTGAGACTGTAATAAGAGATAATTGAGGGCTGAGGTAATAAAAATAGGCGACTGCCCAAGGGTGTCGGCAATGAGCTGCACCACCTGTTGGGCATTCGCAGACACTTTGTAGCGATTACTGTACCACAGCGTCAACTCAGAGAGCTGGCGCAAAATAAGTTGGCGAATCTGGCGCTCCCTTGCGGTTTTTAACGCACTCAGGGGAATATCCGGCGATAACTGCAAGTGCCGACGTTCGAGCTCTGGCTGGTAATCATCAGAACGGGTTGTCACGAAAGCCAGGGCGCTCACCTTGCCATCCATCACAATTTGGTTAATAAACTGTTGATCTTTCATGAGATCCACGACTTCGCGGGTTAAGCCCCGCCCCGTGTTAAAGGTCAGGCAAATAAATTCAGCCTCTTTTAAATAACGGCGTGCAATCGCCTCCCGCACCGGGTTGGCATCATTAAGACCGGGCAGATCGATCAGATGCAGCCCTGCTTCTAATAAGGGAATAGGACCTTCAATATCCACATCCTGTACCAGCGGCCACAGTGGGCTTTCGGCGGTGAGATATTTACGCAATTGCTGATTGAGCTCCTCAGGGGTTTTGGCCTTGATCTCTAAGGGCTCAGGGGTGAGCAACTGGCGTACAGAGTCCGGCAAAGGCTCCTGGAGCAACGCCAATAAATCGCTTAAGGCAAAGGGCATGGGGGGCTGTCCCCGACGCGGACGATAGAGCGCCCAGGCTTTATACAAAAAATCCTGGTATAAAAAAGAAGATTGCCCGGATGCCATGGAGTGTTTGGCTTCTTCCATAAAGGCTTGTTTTTCTTTTTCCCAGGCGCTTTCGGGTAAAAAGTGAAGGGTGGCGCGCCAGGTTTTACGGGGGGCATGGCGCAAGCGCATGGCTGCAGAGGTACAGGTTTGAAAACTATGGGTGGGAAGCACCTCGGCCTCAATTAGCGCGTTAATCAGCGTGCTTTTGCCCGCTCCGGTCCCCCCCACAAAAGCCACCGAGACATTTTCATGGGTTTCTGCATCGTTGCGTATAGACACCAGCTCTTGCTGCCAGCGATCAACGACTGTTTTGACCGGGCCTTCCCGTTGGGCAAACTGACGTAGCACAGGCATCATACGCGCCATGTATTCATCGGCGTATTCGAGCAGAGAGGTATTCATGATTTAAGACTCGGTTTAAGACGCATCGGGATTATCCTTTAATGAGCCTATTATACCGTACCCCGACACTGAAAAACCCTCCCAAGCACTCAGGGAAAATGAGGCATTGAAAGGGCTTCTAAAAACCAGTGCCACTTGACGCAACGGTGACTTAAACGGAGAAAGACTCTCCACAACCACAGGTATTCGTCGCATTGGGGTTAACGAATTTAAAGCCACGGCTGTTCAGGCTGTCACTAAAGTCTAAAGTCATGCCTTTAAGGTAAATGGCGCTTTTGCGATCGATCAATACGCGAACGCCTTTAATGTCTAAAACATGGTCGCGGTCGGTGGGTTGATCATAATCCAGGTGGTAAGACAAACCGGAACATCCGCCGCCTTTAACCGCCAGGCGAATGCCCTGACCTTCTTCATTTTGTTTGGTGAGCTGGCGTTGAATTTCTTCAGCAGCGCGCTCGCTGATTTCTACCAGCGGTTTGCTTTTTACGGGATCGTATACTTGAGCTTGACTCATTAGAAAGGCTCCTTTTTTCTTTATTATGCCCTAAGTTCAGCACAGCAGTCTATATTTTGGGGCATAATAAACCCTATGCGCGTCAATGACATCACTCTAAAACAACAACTCCCGGCACACCATACGCAACATGCTCAGGATGTCTTATTGCGGCCAGCGGCCGTCTTATTGCCTTTGGTTCCTCAGGCAGACGAGGACTATATTTTATTCACGTTACGCTCTCAGAAACTGCGTAACCACCGGGGGCAAATTTCTTTTCCCGGCGGAAAAAAAGACACCAGCGATGAAAGCCTTGAATATACCGCCCTGCGGGAAACCCATGAAGAAATTGGGGTTCACGCTGAACACATCAACATTTTGGGGGCCTTGCCCTCTTTCTCTACCCACACGGGATTTTATGTATACCCCTTTGTGGGCCGTTTATCCTGGCCGCTGGCCCTGATTCCTGAGGCCGCTGAAATCGATGAGATCTTTCAGGTGCCGGTCAAACACTTACGCAACCCTGATATTTACCATATGGAATGGCGCAAGGTTAACGGTGAGGACTATCCCGTGCATTTTTATCGGTATGAGCACCACACCATCTGGGGCATTACCGCTCAGATTCTCCACGGTTTTTTAAGTCGGTGTTGAAGTCCGGGTATCTATCTTGAGAAACAAGAGAGCTTTAAAGACTTAAGCGAAAAAAGCGGCGATGCCGGTGATGTCAGAGCTTGCTTGCGGTGAGGCATTGAATATCATGGGTTACTCCAAAAGCGTTTGCAAGTCACGGCATAACCACAGAACGAACCGGGTAAGTATGCTTCGAGATCCGTGACAATTTGTACGGCTACCGCAAAGTCCTGGGGTTCAAGAAAGAGATACAAGCGCGGCCCCCAGTCATGATAGAGCGCGGGGTGTCAAAGCCTAGCACTTCGGAGCCATCACCGATTAGCGCCGCGCTATAATTTAGGTTTGGCCACCGACTTTGCAATAATGGCGCGTGTCGCTCATGGTTTTAGGGCCTGCTGGGCGGCGTAGAGTACCGTCTCCAAATCAAGAAAAGCGTTTGTCATTACTCTGTTTTGTCATCAGGGATCTGTGTTGAGAAGGGGCTCTTCGTCAGCTAGAATAAGGTTTACAATCCCTTAATGTAATTCATTTAACACTTCTTATATATATTTAAACTCTTATTTGTACACCAATTTAAGTAGGCTGATACAAGCATTAACGATGTGGGCCGACGCTCAATAAAGAGGAAATGACAATGGATAACGAATTTAAGGTAGAGATTTTATCTTTTCTAAAAATTGCAGAGATTGAAAACGCGTGGACAGCTAGCGACTATACAGAGTTATTGGGGGTTATGAATATAGGGGAAGAGGAACTTGCCGGTTTAAATACCGCACAGTTAAAAGACATGTGTTTAATGTCCCTCAACGATTTTGAGCACCATGAATCGGCTAAGTTTCTGTTAACACATATTTTTAAAGATGAAATGGCTGAAGGCGAGGTCACCGAAGGCAAGCTCGAGCAAACCAGCCATCATATGGTAGAACATAAACTCTGGGAAGAACATGCTAACCCGGCCTATCACCAGCGTTTCTTTAACGCCTACGGACTTTTAAGACAGGCCTATAATGGCATCTTTGCGGAGCCCACCGGGGTACAATTTACTGTTAACATAAGTGCCGATAAAGCAGAGGCCTTTGATATCTTTGAGCAATCACTCCATGCCGTGCTCGTGCGGTTAATTTCAAGGGGGATCAGTGAATCGGCTATTTTAAACCGTCTTTTTGAAGCGCAAATAAGCGGAGACCAGTTCCCGACGGCGTCTAAGATACTGTGGGAATTAAAAGAAGTTTCCCATACAGACAAGGCCCGCCAGTATGAGATCACAAGTTCCTCTTTTTGGTTTGGTGAACTTGAACACACCAATCATTTTGAGGCCACCGCCCATGCTGACGGGCAAGCTGAATAGTTAGTCACTCATGGCATCGAGACCTCAGTGAAGATGGGAGTGAGTAAACAGCGAATGGGTACTTAGCATATGGGCACCGCGGCATTATACCCACTGTAAAAATTCGTTCCTTAACCCTGTCCTGCTTTTTTATAGACTTGCACTTTACGCGTTTTAATGATAACTTGCATATTGCAAGTTATTTCTATAAACGAACGTTTATCTTTCACCAGGAGTTTTTTATGGTTTTCAATGTCGAGCTCGCTTCGATCCTTATCCTGGGACTTTTATGTTTTTTAACGGTGCTGTTTCAAGCCTCTTATTTAGCCGTTGCCAGTGGCGCCGGGTATGGTTTCACCAACAGAGATATGCCTCCCCCGGGCAAGGGGCCTCTGGGATACCGGATCGACAATACCTTAAACAATCTACAAGAAGGATTGGCCATGTATTTGCCGCTGGTGGTGGCGTCGAGCGTTTTGGGGGTTTCTAATGAATGGACTCATATCGCTGCCTGGATCGTAATCATCTCCAGATGCCTATACGTGCCCATCTATTTTGCCGGTATTCAAAAGGTCAGAACCCTGGTGTGGACCATCGGCTTTTTTGCGATTCCCGCTTATGCTGTCGGCATTCTTAAAGGCTTGCTTTAGATTATCGGGTTTGTTGCCGTAAAGAACGAGGGGCAATAATCATCGGTTTACGGCAGTTATATGGGCTTCTACGTCTTTGGCCTTTTTTTATGTGGCCTGGCACCCTTCTGAAGTGGCTCTTTTTAGATTTTTGATGCTTGCCATTTTTGTCGGTGGCCTTGGTAGAGCTTACGGACTCAGGTATTATCGGGCGACCCCCTTTTTCATTTTTAGCATTGTCATCGAGTTGATTCCTACTGTTCTCTTGCTTTGGATGCATACGCAGCTTCTCGCCTCGGGCTTAATCTAAATGTGTTACTCATCCTGATGCCTGGATGGGCCCCTGGGTAAGCGACGCCATTATTGGTTTTCTGCTGTCCTTGATTTCTTAAAAACACGCAAGCAGGTGAAAGGAACGCACAGGGAAACACCCCTTGCTTACTCCCTCGTGTTCAGGGCATACTGAGCCCAAAACCCGTCTAAAACAAGATCAATGAGGGCGATATGACACAGACACTGAGTGAGAGCCGCCGCCAGCAATGCGTGCAAATGGTACAACAGACTCCCTTTATTCAGCACCTCAGGGCTGAAATTAGTTTACTGGCATGGGGCCAATGTATGCTTATCATGCCCGTGGGCCCTGAGCATTTGCAGCAGAATGGTTTTGTGCACGCCGGGGTACAGTCCAGTCTGGCGGACCACGCCTGCGGCACGGCTGCCCATAGCTGCTTGCGCGATCAACAGCAGATTCTCAGCATTGAATTCAAGATGAATCTGCTGCGTCCGGCCCAGGGACAGACGCTCAAAGCCGTGGCCGAAGTGATCAAAGCGGGTCGCCGCGTCAGTGTTGTACAGGCTCAGATTTATTGTGGTCAGGACGGTGCCTGGGTACAGAGTGCGACGATGCTGGCCACTATGGCCGTGATCGATATTTCTGAATCAAAGGTTTGAACGCAATGACACAAGAAGAAATTAGACAATATCTCGGAAAGCACCCTCTGGTGTTTGTACAGATTGCCAACGCTGAAGATGGAAGCCCAGAAATAGCCTGGGGAGACACCTTCTTTTATATCTGCAACGCGGAGGGGGAGCACGGCAAGATGCCTTTTGCCACGCTGGTCACGAAGGATTACCCTGGTTTTGACAATGAATCTCATTTGGATCGTAAGGGCGTGTACCGGCTCAACATGGAGGTGGGGAAAGAAAAATTTGAAACACGCTTTGGTTTTAAACCCCATGAACTAGAAAACAACCGCAGCAGCTTTGATTTTACCTCGGTCAACCAGCTCTTTCCCCATCCGCTCTATGGTTCTCAGGGCTGGGTCTCTATGATTAATCCAGAAACACAGTCTGAGACAAAAGCCCTGCTGGATTTTGCTCTGGAACGCGCGATGCGCCGTGGAGGCGTTTAATGTATACCGAGGCTGAATTAAAAGCGGCGCTTGTGCCCATCGCTTCACTTATCAGCAAGTCCGAAAAAGCACAGGGTAAGATGGCGGTGGGAACATGGCAACATACGATGCTACAAGATAATTTGAGTGCGTTGCGTTATGCCTCTGCACTGATGAGCAGAACCGCTCTTGAAGATCTTTTCTCAAAAGATCAGCAACAACAGGTCCTTCGCACTCTGACCTCAATCATAAAAAAGGTTGAGAAGGCGCATGCAAAATGTACTCTAGGTACTTCTCAAGATACCTTGCTCAAAAACAGACTCAGGGCCTTGCGCGTGGGTGAATCCTTAATCACACTGGAGCTGAAGGCTGAATCCTGTTGGATTGTGATTGAAGC
Source organism: Candidatus Sericytochromatia bacterium (assembly GCA_963797915.1). Classification (GTDB taxonomy): domain Bacteria; phylum Cyanobacteriota; class Sericytochromatia; order UBA7694; family UBA7694; genus CAXRDE01. Next base: position 63,686 of record CAWCRG010000013.1, on the reverse strand, counting down.
ACCACCAGCAGAGGTCTTTGAGGCCCTGACCCACAAAGCGCTAATTAAGCGCTGGCAATATGGGCGTGATCTTGATACGGATTGGAAAGTGGGCGGATCGATTCGATTTACGAGTGCGCCGTCTGGCGATCTGCCGGGGTTAATGCAGTCGGGGATTGTCTTGAGTTTTTTGCCGAATGAATGGGTTCAATATCGACTCAGCCCACCCAATTCTGACTTTGAAGGAAACTCAGCTATGGATAGTATCACTGCTTATCGCCTGACGCCCCAGGGGGAGCACACCCGCGTTGAGCTGACCCATCAAGACCTTAAAGCTGGTGGCTTTACGCCGAATAGTTTACAGCCAATTCTTGTGGCGCTTAAAAAAATGCTGGAGGCACGCCTTGTTTGTTGACCATATCGCTGTTTTGACCCCGGACCTTCCTTACCTGTCGAACGCGCTGCCAGCCTTTTGTCGAAAGGAGGCCATGGCGTCTTTTCCTGCGGAAGGCACCCGAGAGCAATATGTGGAGCTGGCCGCCCGCACCCCCAAACTTTTATTGCTGGAGCCCGTTGCTCCAGGGCCTTACGCCCATTCCTTACAGAAGCGCGGGCCAGGACTCCACCATATTGGGGCCATCACGCCATCCATTCAGGCCCTTGTTCCTGAGTTATGTGCCCTGGGGCTGTTGTTACACCCCATCTCTATTCAGACGCTCAAACAGGGGGTAGCTTGGCTCTGTCGGCCCGGTATCCCGTTTTTGATCGAACTCACTGAGGGCCAGACTGATGGTGAGGCTGAAGCCTTTGAGCTGGGACTACCCACGGGAGTGCACTTCCCTGACTTTGTGGCACCGCTGTTCTCGAATATGCGAATTTATGCAGCGTCTAGCGAATGTCTTGAGCTGAAGTCCTCGAAGGGGACCGTGCAGCTTCTACACGCTCAGTGAATACCGAGGCCAGCAATGCCGGGCTTGATTAAGGGGAATGATCAAAGGCCGTCTTCCCTGTTGAATCCTTTGCAGCAAGAGATCATGCAAAAATCCGCGATGCCAAGCTAAAACCCATGATGAAACAGAATGCCTAACGTCGCTCTAAAGTTTCGGGCAGGGGGCTCCCAAAAAGGGCTTGATGCGCCGCAGAAACGCGCCCAGGGTAAGCTTGTTCGATGGCGCCGCCGGAACCGTTATACGCACGCAAGGTCCTGATTTGGTTGCCGTTGTGTACATCTAGCATGAGTCGCAAATAGGCGGCCGAGCCGACGGCATTATCTTCGATGCTGATGAGTGAAGCAAAAGAATCCAAACGACCAAACACCATTCGGGCCTGGGGGTCGCGTATCATGGCATAGGTGGCGTCACTGGCGCCTCTGCGGTTGCCATCACGTCCTCCCTTACCAATGCGTTGTAACTCCTCTACTGCCGGGCGGGTGAGTTGCCCCAAACCAGCGCCGTTGCCTTCGGAGCGGGTGTGGCCAAACTGGCTTTCGTGGGCCCATACCGCCAGCAATTGACGGGGAGCTAAACCGAACTGGGCTGCGGCAGTCTCGGCGGCCTGGGCAATCTCAAGGGAGGTGATTATATCTTTCGCTCGGCTGCCGGGGTGACTGCGAATCGCTTCAGCCATCTCGCTCACAGTGGGGTCTCCAGCCCAGATCATTTCTGAGGGCAAATCGGGGAACACATCTGAGGGTGAGGATAAACCCGGTCTTGCTGCTTCCCCAAAGACCTGCACATAATACTGGCGACCACTTGTTTTGCTCATGGCGTACCCAATGCCGATTTCATTATTATATTCACCCAATATGTTTTCACGATGACCTGTCGAGTTCATCCATTGCGTGATCACGCCCTCGGCATTAGAGAAGTTGTAGGCGATATTTTCTCCACGATAACTGTGGGGGTAATTCATACGTTGTACACGCTCTGCTGGACTGCTCTGGTCGGAGCCCTGATGGGCTAAGACGTCCCTTCGGGCCATGTCTTCTGCATGAGTTTGCGCGGCATCATTTAAAGACGAACGCAACACCAACGCCGGCAGGTTTTCTTTGGCTCTTGCGAGGTTGGTTAAGCGAAAGACGTCTTGTCGCACCTCATCGCTGCTGTTCGTGGCAAGGGGGCCTGTGTTTTTTGAGTATAAGGTTTCAGCACCGAGAATGAGGGTGCTTATCTCTCCGCATCCACTTAATATGAACGTGCTGAGTAGCAGGAGGCCCCCATGAATGAACGGCTTTAGCATGGTGTCCATCTTTCTTATGAAAGCAGGTGAGTTAAATACGCCGGTCAATGGCCTGATATTGGTCTGACATTGACTGGCGTATTAAGAAACAAGAGAGGCTTAAAGACTTAAGCGAAAAAAGCGGCAATACCTGTGATATCACGACCTACGGTGAGGCAGTGAATATCATGGGTTCCTTCATAGGTATAAACGGACTCCAGATTGTTCATGTGACGCATGATCGGATATTCATCGGAAATGCCGTTGGCACCCAGAATCTCGCGTGCCACCCGTGAAATTTCTAAAGCAACGCGTACATTATTCATTTTGGCCAGAGAGATTTGTGCAGGATGCATTTTTCCATTGTCTTTTAACTGACCTAAACGCAGCGCCAATAACTGGCCCTTGGTAATTTCATTCACCATCGTGACGAGCTTTTGTTGTACCAACTGAAAGCCCGCAATGGGTCGGTCAAACTGAATCCGATTTTTGGCGTAGTCAAGGGCGGTGTCATAACACGCCATGGCCGCGCCCAGCGCACCCCAGGAGATACCGTAGCGGGCCTGGTTCAAACAAGATAAGGGTCCTTTTAAGCCTTTGACATTGGGAAACATATTTTCGGCGGGAATTTCACAGTCTTCTAGAATGAGCTCAGAGGTAACTGACGCCCGTAAGCTGAACTTGCCCTCAATATCTACGGCTCGAAATCCGGGGGTGTCTGTGTCTACCAAAAATCCGCGAATATCGCCTTCGTCGTCTTTGGCCCACACCACGGCGACGTGGGCAATGGATCCGTTGGTGATCCACATTTTAGCGCCGTTAAGCACATACTTATCGCCTTTTTTGCGCGCGCGGGTAATCATGCCACTGGGGTTTGAACCATAATCGGGTTCTGTTAGACCAAAACAGCCAATCATTTTGCCTGCGGCCAGTTGGGGCAGATATTTTTGTTTTTGCGCTTCGGTGCCGAAAGCATCAATCGGGTACATGACCAGAGAGCTTTGGACTGACGCAAAACTCCGTAGACCACTGTCTCCACGCTCTAGCTCCTGACAGATTAGGCCATACACAATGGAGTTCATACCGGCACAGTCATAACCGTGAATGCTGGTGCCCAGCAAGCCCAGTTCGCCCAGTTGAGGAATAACCTCCATCGGAAAGGTGCCATCGCGATTGTGCTTGCCTATGCCAGGCATAAATTTTTCTTCGACAAATTCACGCACCGTATCTCGTACCATGCGCTCGTCTTCGGTCAATAAGTCATCAATACCGTAATAATCCACGCCTTTATAATGGGCCATTGTCTTGTCCTTTGTAAGTAAGTTGATACTCGTATTCTAACACCTGCCCAAATAGGACTCAAAGGTGAATGCACCCTTCACCCCTGAAGTTTGGGTTGTAAGGTGTCTAATTCGTGTTGCCAATGGGATGAGGTCTGTAGTTTGACCCGATCGGCCCATTGGGCTAACACAAGGTACAAACGGGTTTTTTCTTGCGTATCTTCAGGCTTAAGGTGGGTCAAGGCATTTTGCCATGCTGTTTTTGCTTGCGAAAACTGCTGGTTGAGGGCCTCAAACCACCCCTGAAGACGATAATACCTCGCCGTTTGCATGGGGTCCTGATCCAGCAGCGTATAGACCTCTTCCAGTACCGCTTGTGCCTCTTTACATCGCTCTTGCGACAGCAATACCTCGGCTAAGCCGTTAAGGGCTTCGGGTAAAATCTGCGTCACCTCAAGGGATCTCAGTCCGGCAATGCCTTCTCGCAATTGCGCCTCAGCTTCTTCGGGGCGTTCTCCCAGATAATAGGCCGTACCCAGGTTGCAAAGCGAAATCACGCGTCCCAATTGGTTGCCCGAACGGGTATAAATATCGAGCGAGCGCTGCAGCGACACCACTGCTTTTTCGGGCTGTTTCAACTCTTGATAAATATGCCCCAGATTATTACAGGAAGTGGCCACTCCGTTGAGATCACCTAAGGACTCTCGCAGCTGTAAACTCGTGATAAAAGCCTGCTCAGCGTCCGCCAGGCGAGAAGTCATTAGATACACGGAACCCAGATTACTCCAGCTGTTGCCCTGCCCCCAGAGGTCGTGGATTTTTTCTTGAATGGCCAGGCTTTGTCGATACGATGCCAGGGCCTGATCCCAGGCTGAACGATGATAAAAAATGACGCCTTTGACATTGTGTGCGTAAGCGAGGGCTTGCATATCGGGAACCGACTCTAGAATCGCTAAGGCTTCATCACAGGCGACCTGGGCTTGCGTGTAATCTCCCTGTCGGTAATGGGTCCAGGATTCAGCACTTTTAAGTTGGGCCATTTCAAGCACATAATGACTCTGCTCTAACTGCGCCTCACCGGCTTGAAACGCCTTGAGTGCCTCTTCCCAGCGGGAGAGCTTTTCAAAGCACTTGCCCTGTTTGAGGTATAAGCGCGCTTGAAAAAAGCGTTCCTGGGAATAGCCCAGGGCGGTAATAATATGCTCCAGAGCGAGGGTGTAATCGCCCACCAGCCAGTAGACATCAATAATCGCAAGACGTACCTGGGCTTCAAGCTGTGCCAGTGAAAGCCATTCGTTACCGGCGGGGTTTACTGCGATTAATGTGTCAGGTTTACCCGCTTCGCCGCTTTGTAAAAGAAGCAGTGCTTGTGCGTAGGAGGCCAGGGCCGCTTGATGGGCAAAAAAACGATCGCTCTGGCGGGCCGCAATATATAAATAGCGGATGGCTTTTAAGCGGTCTTTGGCGCGAATAAAGTGGTGAGCGAGCCGATCAAAGGTGTCTGATTGCCATTGGTCAGAAGCCTCGATATAGTCTCCGATGCGTTGGTGCAGCTGCCCCCGGCGCTTAAGCAACAGTGTTTGGTACACTGTTTCGCGCACAATGGCGTTGTTAAACATCAGAACGCCGGGTGCTAACACACGCCAATACCCCTGCGCTAAGCAAGACTGAATCATCTGAGCCAACGCTTCTGAGGACCATAGATCCAGCCCTTCTAGCAAACGCTGTTCAAAGGTCTGACCGACAACCGCAGCCACTTGAAGCACCTCGCGCAGCGCGTTGGGTAAACGATCAATCTGACTGAGAATAAGCCGTTGCAGACTATTGGGCAAGGGCAAATCATCTAAAGCCGTGGTCAATACCCAGACTCCCTCTGCGAAAACGAGCGCACCGGTTTCCTTTAAGATACGCAAGCTCTCTTCAAGGTAATAGGGGTTTCCCTGAGAGCGTTCAATAATGCGTTGCGCCAAAGGGCTTAAAGACGAAGGCAATGCTTCGAGTTGAAGGTGGTGCAAAAAGAGTTGCTCACAGGCCATGGCGGTGAGGGGAGCCAGGGTGTGGGCTTCGTCCCAGGCAAAGTTCAGACGTTCCTCTCCAACGCTTCTCCAGGTGGCCCCTAACATTAACGTGGCGCCTGTACTGCCCTGCATCTGCTTTAAAAAATAATCAAGCCAGTCCAAAGACGCTTCGTCTGCCCATTGTAAATCCTCGAGCACCAGCAGTAAGGGCTGGGCCTGAGACATTTTTAGCACAAACTCTGCCAGCACTTTATACCATTGCTTTTGTAATAGATCTGCACTCTGGTGCTGTAATACGGCGTGTTCGCGATCGGGAAAAAGCAATTGTAAGAGTAGTGCCCGCTGTAGTTCACCAAAGCCCGGTAATAAACGCAAATGCCCCTGTAAGACCTGCTCCACCGTGGCTATTTGATCGTTTTCGCTGACCTGAAGGAGTTGACGCAAAATCTGCCGCAGCAAACTGAGGCTGGCGTGCTGGGTATAAGAAACAGCGTAGGCACGATAACTGCGCAGGGGCAAATGATGCTCCAGTTCCCGCTGCAACTCGTAAAACAGGCGGGATTTGCCAATACCCGCAGCGCCGGACAGCCCGATCGCTACCGACTGGTGCTTGACAAGTTTTTCACCGCAGTGTCGCAAACGCTCTTGCTCATGCTCACGGCCCACCACCGGAATCTCTAAAGAGCCCCGACTCGCCTGGCGCAGATTTTGTACGCCGAGTAATTCAAAGGTTTCAATTGGCTCTGATTTGCCTTTGGCAATAATGGGCGCATGATCACGGTAAACAAAACGGTCCTGAGTCAGCTGATAAAGCCCGGCCGTCACCAGGATGCTGCCTTTGGGGGTGTGCTGCTCTACCCGCGCGGCGGTATTTATCGCATCTCCAATCACGGTGTAGTCCGGTTTGTCTCCGCCGTATAGCACCTGTCCAGAAACGACGGTACCCACATTGAGCCCAATGCGCATGCTAATATCGTGCTCGATCTTTTCGCTGTACTCACGAATCGTCCTTTGCATCGCAAGTGCCACCATTAAAGCGCGCTCTGCGTCATCTTCGTGGGCAATGGGTACACCAAAGATCGCCATAATGGCATCTCCAATGAATTTTTCAATAGAGCCTTGATAATCGTGAATAATCTGGCTTAATTGTGCAAACAGGGGGTGAATGATATTCGAGACCTCTTCAGGGTCCAGGGTTTCAGACAGTTTTGTAAAGCCGCACAAGTCGCAAAACAGGATCACCACCTGACGGCGTTCCTGCATGCGCGCCGCCGCCCCACGATCCAGGGTGGGTTTCTCTAAAAAAGTGGGGCTGTGTGTTTGAGCGTCCTGAACAGGTTCAGGTATTGCCTCAGAAGCCTTTTTACGGCTGGCCGTAGAAAGCGGCTCAGCGCAATGTCCACAATAACGAAAACTCACCGGACTTTGCTGATGACAACGCAGGCAAACCTGTTTTAATGCGGAGGCACATTGACCGCAATAATTGAAGTGAGCATCAAGGGCAAAGTCACAATGGGGGCAGACTTGCTGGACATTTTTCATACCTCATATTGTGACACACTTTGTCTTAAATGCGTAAGATGCGCCCCCAGCAAGGGGGTAAGGTTAGCGTCAGGGTGTTTTCAGCGAACTGAAAGCGTTCCTGATTGAGTAAATCTTCTACCCCATGCTCACCACCGCCTGCCGGAAGGCTTGATAAATCAAGGGTCCACTCCACTGTGTGATCGGCAGCGTTAGCCACCACAAGGATGCGCTCTTTGTCCAGTGAACGCAGAAACGCGAACTGTTCAGAAGCCACGCTGATTTGCTGATAGGCCCCCTGTTGTAGGGCTGGATGGGCCTGTCTTACCTTTGCCAGACGCTGGAGCACAGGCAAAAGGTCGGGGGCAAGGGCTGTTTCAGGAAGGTTCTGTGAAAGCATTTTAATGTCAAGCGCCGGGCGCAAGTTGCGATCGCTACCGTGCTGCTTTTTACCTGCCAGGCCCCATTCGCTACCGTAGTACAGCGACGGAACGCCCGGAATGGTATAGAGCAAAAGATGCAAGGGGTAGAGATGGGGGGTGTGGGTTAATATCGAAGCAATCCGCTCCACGTCATGGTTGTCGGCAAAATTATACAGACTCAAATGTCGATAAACGCCGTCTTCAGCGTTAAACAAACGCTGCAGAGAATGCGCCAGCTCAAAGTAATTGCGATCGTTGTGGCTGGAGTAGAGCCCCTTATAACACTCATAATTGGTGGTGGCGTGCAGCATCTCGTCGTTAGCCCATTGGGTATAGTCTCCGTGCACGACTTCTCCCATCAGCCAAAATTCAGGGGCATACTGTGCTGTCATATTGGCCAATTGCTTCAAAAACAAGGGGTCCATGACATCGGCCGCATCCAGGCGCAGGCCGTCAATGGCAAAGGTGTCGATCCAATGGCGCACCGCGCCAAACAGGTGCTCCTGCACTTCTGGATGATTGAGGTTGAGCTTTACCAGATTATAATGACCGCTCCACCCCTCATAGGCAAAGGGATCGCCCGAAGGACTGCGGCCATTAAAATCCAGGCCCTGAAACCACGAGCAATAGCGCGAGGCTTCTCCGTTTTTGAGTACATCCTGAAAGGCAAAAAAGTCACGGCTAACATGGTTTAAAACGGCGTCAAAAATCACGCGAATACCGGCCTGGTGCAAGGCGTTAATCAGGCTTTTTAATTGCTCGTCGGTGCCCAGGCGGGGATCCACCTGATAATAATCGATGGGGTCATAGCCGTGGGACTCTGAAGCTTGTAAAGGGCCCAGATAGACTGCGTTCACGCCCAGAGACTGCAGATGGGGAATCCAGTCGTGTAACTGTGAAATACGGTCCACCGGGGGCTCATGGGTGTTTTTTTCGGGGGCGTTGCACAAGCCCAGCGGATAAATGTGATAAAAAATAGCGGTGTCATACCATGGGGTTTGTTGAAGTTGCATATTGTTTTCCTTAACCGGCATAAATGCCGTGCATAAATTGTTTGCAGGACTGAAAAGCCTGCTGAGTTTCTAACTGGTTTTCTAAATGAGTTGCTAAAGGGGACTTTTCATAAAACGCACGGGTAATCGCGGCATTAATCATGCCCAAAAAAGACAGGCTCAGCGTCTGACTGCGCCCGCGAAGATTGCCGTGCTGCGTTGTGGCGTCTTCAAAGATCTGGGCCAGCAATTGCACCTGACGGCTTAAAAAAGGGCGCATGGCAGTGCAGGCTTCGCTCTGTTCCGGCGCATATCCCAGTGCTAGTCCCCAACGATACACCGCAGGGTGTTCACGGGCAAAGGCAAAATAGTGTGCCGTAATCGTTTCCAGGGTGAGCGTTAAGTCTCCGTGATAGGCCGACTTTGCCTTTAGCGCATCTAAAAAGGGACCATAGGTATCTTCAAGCACGGCTTCGAGTAAGCCCTGCTTGCTTCCAAAATGGTAGTACAGGGTGGGCTTTTTGACCTGGGCTGTTTCGACAATTTTTTGGGTGCCCACATTTTCATAGCCCTCGCTGGCAAACAGCTGAAGTGCGGTCGCCAGAAGTTCAGATTTTGTATCGCCCATTTGAGGTTTCGCTTTCTGGCATATCTTTTGATTTAGAGACGTTGATTAGAGACGCTGACGGAGTACGTTTATTGGATACGCAAAACAATCATTGCTACTTTAATATACCGATCGGTAGGTATACTATCACAGTTAATTGCGAATAATCAAGTTCAGGTGATTCTCACGAGAAATAATTCATGTTAAAGTGTGTCTCGCTCCCATTAACTTCTTGTTGAAGAAAGCTGAGTTCCCTGATTATGGCAAAGAAAAAAGAATCTTTTGACACCGCCGAAAACAAAGTCCTTCAATGGATGCAGGACAATCCCCAGGCCGTTATTCAGGAGCGGCAGCGCTTTATGCAAGAAATGCTCAAACGCCGCTGTAGTTATAGTACCGGGGGCACCTTGCCGGTCACCCTGGCCCCCATGTTTCTCAAGCCCGAATCGCTGGCGCTCATTGCTAAAGTTTCTGAAGATCTCGATAAAATCATGGACAAGGCCATTAATCTCTACTTTAAAGATGATTTTGTGAAGAGCTACTTTCCCTACCCAGATATTCCTGTGGAATGGATCAATTGGAACCCCGGCTATAAAAAGCCCACCATGCTCAGCCGTCATGACGCCCTTTACGATGGAAAAACCCTTAAGTTTATCGAATTCAACACCGATAACCCCGGCGGTCGTGGCTGGCACGACACCTATAACGCCATGGCCAGCGAGTCCTCTATTTTTAAAGATCTCATTGCCGACTATTGCCAGTCCGGGGACCGCACCATGCTCCACGCCCTCAAAGATACGCTATTGCAGTGTTACAAAGAATGGGGCGGCACCAAGAAAAACCCGCGCGTGGCCTTAGTCTCTTTTAAAGAGTATTTTAAAGGTTCTGATGACGAAATTGTGAGAGACTTTCTGATCGAACAGGGCATTGAAGCCAACCTGATCGATCCCCGAGAAATGACCTATCGCGACGGCAAACTTTATTCTGGCAATGTGGCTTTTGACATTGTTAATATTTGCCTTCGCTTTACCTTTTTTAAGCGCTTTCCCAGAGAAATGCAGGACTTTTTGCAGGCCATACGCGATGGGGCCGTGTGTAACGTTAATCCTTTTCGCGCCACCATTGGCTCGCAAAAAGAAATGCTGTCTTTTTGAGTAATCAAGAAAACCACCATTATTTTAGTGCCAAAGAAGCCGAGTGCTTGAACGCCTATTTACCCTGGACCCGAAAAATGGATGAAACCATTACCCTTTCCAAAGAAGGCGAAACCGTTGCCTTACAAGAGTATGTGATCAAGCATCAAAAAGAGCTGGTGCTCAAACCCACGGCCGCCGCCGGGGGGTACGATGTCTATGTCGGTGAATTTACCGAAAGCGATAAATGGCGCTCAGTGGTGGAGTCAGCCATGGGCTGTCCGTGGTGGATCGTGCAAGAAGCCGTTGCCTATTCCAGAGTATGAATTTCCCACCATTCATGGTAAAAAAGTGATTTTAGAAAAGAAAAACCTAAATCTCAACCCCTATGTCTATAATGGCAAGTATGTGGGGTGTTTGGGCCGTATTTCAGAATCAAAGGTCATCAACGTGAGTAACGGAGGCGGAATCATTCCCGTTTTTGCGTTAAAATAACCCAGACCCGCAAGCGCTTTTACTTTACCCCTTTCGCTGTGGGTCCCATCAGATTGTGTGTCTGTAGTGGGCATATCAGAAGGGTATCCGTTTAAGTTTTCGTATTAAATAAACGCGCTGTTGTACAGACCTTGAGACTTGTACAATAGCGCGTTCAACCAACAAATAAGGGGGGGTTTAGCAGACCTAAGGTATAGGATTAATTGTACTCAAATTCAATAAAGCCCCCTGAACCGAGCCTCCATAGACGACATAGCTTTTGCCGCTATTATCGTTTCCATTAGAGTCTGCTAGATAAGCGCCAATAATGATGTCATCTTTGCCATCCCCATTACGATCTCCGGCACTCGACACAGAAAAACCAGACTAGTCGCCTGCGGCTTCTCCATTGAGCACAAAGCCATTGGTTCCATTGAGAGCGCTCAAGTCAAAGGATGCTGTGGTAATAGCCCCTCCGTAGACGATATAGCTTTTGCCGCTCTCAGTGTTTCCATTCGCGTCTGCTTGAAAAGCGCCAATGATGATGTCATCTTTGCCATCCCCATTCACGTCTCCGGCACCTGAAACAGACCAACCCGAGTTGTCGTTTGTGTTTTCTCCATTGAGCACAAATCCATTGGTTCCATTGAGATTGCTCAAGTCAAAGGATCCTGTGTTGATAGACCCTCCGTAAACGACATAGCTTTTGCCGCTATTACTTTCATTAAGGTCTGCTTGATGAGCACCAATGATAATATCATCTTTGCCATCGCCATTTAGATCTCCGGCACCGGATACAGAATAACCAGACTGGTCACTAGCGTTTTCTCCATTGAGCACAAAGCCATTGGTTCCATTGAGAGTGCTCAAGTTAAAGGATGCTGTGGTAATAGACCCTCCGTAGACAACATAGCTTTTGCCGCTCTCACTGTTTCCATTCGGGCCTGCGAAAGGGCGCCAATGATGATGTCATCTTTGCCATCGCCATTGACATCACCAGCACTTGAGACAGATAAACCAGACACGTCATCTGCAACTTCTCCATTGAGCACAAAGCCGTTGGTACCATTGAGAGTGCTCAAGTTAAAGGATGCTGTTGTGATAGCTCCTCCGTAGACGAGATAGCTTTTGCCACTACTAATGCTTGCATTCGGGTCTGCAAAAGGGGCGCCAATGATGAGGTCATCTTTACCATCACCATTAACATCACCGGCCCTTGATACCGAAACTCCGGATTGATCAAACCCATTCTCTCCATTAAGTGTAAAACCTTTAGAACCATCGCCATTGGTAATATCGCTTAAGTTGAGTGTGGGTGTTGTAACAGAGCCTCCATATATAACATACGAACGACCGCTATCATTTCCATTTGAGTCTACAAGATCAGCACCAATGATGAGGTCATCTTTACCATCACCATTGACATCACCGGCCCTTGATACCGAAAATCCAGCTCGATCATACCCGTTTTCTCCTCCATTGAGTGTAAAACCTTTTGAACCATCGCCATTGGTAATATCACTTAAGTTGAATGTGGGTGTTGTAACAGAGCCTCCGTAAATAACATACGAACGACCCCCGTTGTTACTTCCATTCGGATCTGCAAAAGGGGCGCCAATGATGATGTCATCTTTACCGTCGCCATTCACGTCTCCGGCACCCGACACCGAATAACCAGACTGGTCACTAGCGTTTTCTCCATTAAACACAAAGTTAACCAGCGGGTCTACCGTAAATTTCTGGGCTGTAGAAGATTGACTGTTTGTCGTAACGACGATGGAGGTTTCACCTGGGGTTAATTCAGGGATTTTGACCGTGAGGGTTGTCGGGGTTACTGCCACAAGGGTTGCGACCCTGTTGCCAAATTTAACGGTGTTTTGACTCAGTGTTTGACTAAAATGAGTGCCCGTAATCACAAGGGTTTGACCTGATACACCGTTATTTATACTTAAGCCAGTGATTGAGGGGACAAGAATAACGGGTTGCTGAACATTTGAGCTATTAGATGAGCTAAAAAATGAGGGGTCCGTGACATCAAAGTTAATGCTGCTTTCAAGCTCTGTGCCTGCTACCCGCACCGTTATTTTTGAATAACCCAGACCCACCAGCGCTTTTACGTTGCCGCTTTCGCTGATCGAGATATCTCGTGAGCGACTGCTCAAATAGTCAAGTTGGACCTGGTTTTGCGGGACCCTGTTGCCATTGGCATCGAGTAAGACGACGTTTAGCTGGCGTTCCTGGTTTTGCTGGGTTAAAAAACGGTTGGTGCCGTCGGCAAATTTAATCGAAGCCACTTTTGCGTTGTCGGTATTATTGGCTGGCGGAGGGGGCACATCAGCTTGTGGGTTTGTAGTGGGCATAGCAGACGGGCTTATCGATGGGCTTTTCGCGCTGCCTGGAGAAGGAAGAGGCCTGGGAGAGGCTGTGTTCTCAGGGGATTGAGTACTCACAACCGGAGAAGGATTGCCTGATGGGGTCGTTGCGTTGGGAGGGGTGTTGTCAGGAGCACATGCGACTAAAGATAAGCTAAGGGCTAAGACCAGATAATTTAACGGGTATTTCAAAAGAGTCATTCCTAATATAATTAAAGTTTGATTGAAATTTAATCTCAACACATTTTATCAAATATATCATGGCGACAGTCTTTTAGACACTTACTTCTTGACAGAGGTAAATTTTTTGCGACCGAAAAAACTGAACCTTGTACCAGAGTTGTTGACTTTAATCAACCGTGTTGGACCTGATATACCGTTTAGAAAAGAAAAATTTAAAGCTTAACCCCTATGTCTATAACGGTAAATATGTGGGGTGCTTAGGACGAATTTCTGAGTCAAAGGTTATTAACGTGAGTAACGGTGGGGGAATCATTCCTGTTTTTGCGTTGAAGTAGCCGCCGTAGAGGGTGCTGAGAGGGAGCCTTATTGGCGATAAGGGGCACTGCCCTTATTGGGGCAAAAACACCCAGAAGGTCGTGCCTTTGCCCAACTCGCTGGTTACTTCTATCCTTCCTCCCATTGCCTTTACCTGATTGTGGGTAATGTACAACCCGATTCCCCGGGAATCTTCATGAGTATGGAAGGTTTGATACATTTCGAAGAGTTTGTGTCCGTACTTTTCAAGGTTGATTCCCAGGCCATTGTCTGCAAAAGAAATGCAATCAAAACCTTCTGTCGCATCGAATGAAATCACCAGGACTCGCTCGCGGTCAGCGGCGCAATATTTAATCGCATTGGTAATAAAGTTCAAGGCCAGACTATCTAAATAGGCTGGAATAGCATTGATTTTTGCGTCTTCGGGTACTTGATTCACTAAGCGTACCTGGGCTTTTTTAGCTAGCGTAGCTGTACTTTCTATATTTTTATGTACCACCCCATGTAAAAAAAGAGAGCGTTTGTTTTGATGAAGCGACAAATCTGAATTTACCACGTCGCTCAAGTCAGCAATCGTTTGCTGTAAATTTTGCGAGGCTTTTTTCAGCATATTGACCCATTTATTTTCACCCAGCTCGGGATCTTCCAATATTAATACCTCCAGAAGCCCCTCCATACCTCCGGCATGAGAGCGAAGATTATGAGAAACAATTTGGGCAAAGTTTTGAAGGCGTTCATTTTGGGCCTGGGTTAATTGCAGCAGACGATAAATCTCTGCTTCATCATTTTTTCTGGCGGTAATGTCTTGATGCGTACCGTACATCATTACAGGCTGTTGATCGGCTGTCCAGGATAAAACCTTGCCTGTAGATTGCACCCAGACCCAGTGGCCCTGTTTGTGCCGCATACGAAAATCCACATCATAATATTCCCTTTGCTGGGTAAAGCAAGCGTTTAACTTTTCTTCTGCCACTGCCAGATCTTCAGGGTGAAGCTGATCTGACCAGGTTTCAAGGGTAATGGGCATGAGCTCATCGAGGCGATACCCGATGATTTCCGCCCATCGTTCATTAAAATTTAAGATGCCCTTTTGCACATTCCATTCCCACGTCCCTACCTCGGTGGCCTCTAAAACCGATTTATAGCGCCGCCGGGCATCGACAATGTCTTGTATAGGGCGACCTTCTGGCACAATAAAGATCACCTGACCTTCGGCATCAAAGACCGGGCGTAAACTAAAGAGAATGGTAATCGGTGTTTTTTGGGCTATCCAGACTTCGACCTCGTAAGCGCTTTCCTGGCCTTGACTGGCCAATAACACTTTCTGATTTAATTGGCGCTGGGTATCGGCTGAGATTTGCCACCAATAACAGTCCCAGAAGGGTTTTCCGATCACATCATCAGGAGACAAACCGGCCATATCCAAAGCCGTGTGATTCACCTCGAGCAAAATACCCTCTGGATTTAACAAGCCAATAAAAGCAAACGTAGAGTCAAAAATGCCTTTAAACTTGCGCTCGCTTTCTTCGCGTGCCAACTGATTGCGCTTCGCTTCGTCAATATCTTGAAAGGTGCCATAAATCCGCTGACAGACCCCATCGTGCATTTCCGGCACGCCAATGGCTCGTGTCCATTTTTTTTTGCCCAAAGCGGTAATGAGTAGCAAATCTGTGGAATAAGGCTTGCCCTCTTGAACCGCTTGCTCAAACAGCTCTGTAATCACGGGTTTATATACGGGGTCAAAAAAGTCTAAACCAGCCTGTACATCGGGATTATAATCCGAAGGCGTTTCGTGAATGATTCTGGTCATCTCGCTCCAGAGAACCTGATTGTTTTGGAGATTGACTTCCCAATAACCGATTTTGGCCTCGGTATTGCAGCGGGTGAGCAATATTTCTTTTTCTTTGAACTCGGTCACGTCGGTGTAAGCCAATAATAAGCGCTGAGGAAGCTCACCCAATGCAGGTAAAATCTGACCTTTACATCGCAGCCAGAGGGGCTTACCCGCTTTATGTTGGCAGGACACCAATTGCTCAAAACAAGACTGTTCTACCGCCTGTAAGTCAGCCGTCTCTAAGTCAGAAGACGCAGCCCACTGATTTAAAAGCGTCTGAAAAGGCAGACCGCTCTCTGTTTGAAGCACTTCTGACCATTTCGGCCAGGGGCCCTCATGGGCATAACCCAAAGTCACCCAAAAACGGGGGTTAATAAAGGGCTCTTGACACAAGCGCGTATCGGCATACCAAAAACCATCGAGAGCTAAACTTTGAATAAAGTCAAAGATGTTAGCGTCCGTTTGAATACGGGTATACAGCTCAGTTTTTAAAGGATTCATGCCACTTCATTTATCCGTATATCTCTTGGGAAAGAGAAGTTCTTCTCTAAGATAACATTTTAGCCCGCAGGGATAAAGGGGCAAAGCAGCCTGAGGAAGCATTTGCTGCATTTTGGCCACCCCTGAGCGCGCCAGGGCAAGCTGAGCCAGCATAGAGTCCGTACAAAAATAAAAAACACCTTTTGAAATAAGCCTAAAAGAGATTTTTTAACTTCCTTAAACCTTTTTTATATTTTTTTTATTTTTGAAAAGCTATATTCTCAGGGCTTTTAAAAATAGTATAGACCAGAGGTTATTATGGCAGACTTTCAACATAAAGAAGTGATGGGTAAGGGCGGTGAATTGCATCAACACGCCGGGAAGGGTGTAGAAACCTTAACCACCCAACAGGGCGTTCCTGTGGCTGATGACCAAAACACACTGAGAGCAGGCGCACGAGGCCCTGCCCTTTTAGAAGATCAAATGATGAGAGAAAAGATTTTTCACTTTGATCATGAGCGTATTCCTGAACGGGTGGTGCATGCCCGCGGATACGGTGCTCACGGTTATTTTGAGAACTATGAATCCCTTGCTGATCTGACCTCTGCAGATCTTTTTCAGGGTGCAGGACAAAAAACCCCGGTGTTTGCCCGATTTTCTACGGTGGCTGGCAATAAAGGCTCTGCTGACCTGGCCCGAGACGTCCGTGGATTTGCCGTTAAGTTTTATACCCAGGAAGGCAATTGGGATTTGGTGGGGAATAACATTCCCGTTTTCTTTATTCAAGATGCCATCAAATTTCCTGATCTTATTCATTCAGCAAAAGCAGAACCCGATCGCGGATTTCCACAGGCGCAAACCGCCCATGATAATTTCTGGGACTTTGTGTCTTTAACCCCCGAAAGTGTGCACATGCTGATGTGGATTATGTCTGATCGTACCCTTCCTCGTTCCCTGCGCTTTATGGAAGGATTTGGCGTACACACCTTTAAAATGGTTAATAAAGCGGGTGAAGCGAAGTTTGTTAAATTTCACTGGAAGCCTAAACTGGGTATGCAATCGGTGGTCTGGAACGAGGCTGTAAAGATTAATGGCGCTGATCCGGACTTTCATCGCCGCGATCTCTGGGACACCTTACAAGCCGGAAGCAGCGCAGAATGGGAGCTGGGTCTGCAAATCTTCGATGAAGCATTTGCAGAAAAATTTGAATTTGATGTTTTGGATGCGACGAAGTTAATTCCCGAAGAACAAGTGCCAATCAAAATAGTGGGCCGAATGGTACTCAATCGTGTGGTCGATAACTTCTTTGCCGAAACAGAACAGGTCGCTTTCTGCACCCAAAATCTGGTTCCCGGCCTGGATCACTCCGATGATCCGCTCTTACAGGGCCGTAACTTCTCTTACTTAGATACCCAGACCAAACGCCTTGGGGGGCCTAACTTTACCCAGATCCCCATTAATGCGCCCCGTTGCCCCATGCACCACTTTCAGCAAGACGGGCATATGGCGATGAAAAATCCCACAACCCGCGCCAATTATGAACCCAATAGCTGGGGACCTGAGGAAGGCGGTCCCAGAGAAGATCCGCACAAAGGCTTTAAAAGTCATGCCGCAGATATTCAGGGCACAAAGCAACGGGAACGCTCAGAAACCTTTGCCGATCATTATAGTCAGGCACGACAGTTTTATATCAGTCAAAACAAAACGGAACAAGCGCATATCCTTGATGCTTTTACGTTCGAACTGAGTAAAGTAGAGCGGGAAGACATTCGTCAACGGGTGGTTTCTCATCTGGGTCATGTCGACAAAACATTGGCCAAGCAGCTTGCTGAAAAGCTGGGCTTTGCGGTTCCTAAGCTTGCCGAGGCGGCGCGTAAGCCGATTGAGCTACCTAAATCCCCGGCGTTGAGTCTTCTCGAAAATATGCCCCACACCTTTGAAGGCCGGGTCATGGGAATTCTGGTTTCTGAAGGAACTCCATCTGCATTACTTGAGGCCCTCAAAGAGGCAGTGGAACAAGCGGGTGGACAATCAAAACTGATAGGAAGTCGCATGGGTAGCCTTAAAGACAGTAGCGGAAAAGCGATGTCGATCGCAGAAACTTACGCAGGAGGGCCTTCTATTCTGTTTGATGCCATCGCCTTATTGCCTGCAAAAGATAAAGTTGAGGAACTTGCTTCGATGCCCGCGGTCAAGGATTTTGTCTCGGATGCTTATGCCCATGCTAAGTTTCTGGGGTATACCGAGCCAGCAGCTCAGCTCTTGTCTAGCGTAAGTGTTGGGACTGACCCAGGTTGTATTCTGCTTGAAAAATCAAATGTTCAAGAGTTTCTCGAAGCCTGTAAAGCCTTAAGATTCTGGAAACGAGAAGCGTAAAGGAACGGCGTTAACAATAGAACAAGCGCCAGAAAACAACTGTGTTTTCTGGCGCTTTGTTTATATGCTTTGACTTGAGTCTTAGAACGCTTCTGTAAATACTCTGTTCGCCAATAATGCTGGCCAGATCAGGAATATCTACAAAAGGATTACGGTTGTTTTGTTGCCCGGCCACGGCATCATGACGGCGACGTTCAGTTTCGTCGACAGGATCTGCCTTGGCCCACTGAATATAGGTTTTAACCTGTTGATCCCAGTAAACGTCTTCTTTAAAGGCACCCTGGCGAATATTTTCATCGTAATAACGCAGGTAAAAATAAAGCATGGCCCGTGCGGTATTGCCCTTTTGTTCGTCGGGTGGCTCAAACACAGCCTGCAAGTCGCGCCGCATAATATCATGGGGTTGTTGGTTCCAGGGCATGTTATACCAGTTTTTAATATCCTGAGGGTTATGACGGCCCGTTTTATCAATCACACCCAGTTTGGCTCCGCCAGAGGTTTGATAAACAATAACACCGCTGGCCATACCCAATGGGTGATTATTACGCATGCCGTTGGGCTTACTCAGGGTGGGAAACAAATGGTGCATGTCCGCTTTCATCGGTGAACGCTTGCCAAAAAAGGACTGTGGCCAGGTGTGCTCGCAATTAATAAAATCGCCACTCAGGCCATCGTTATTCACATCACCCGCTTCGCGATAGCGATTGCCATTGTCTCCACTGCCGGGGATCAAAACGTTGGAGTAAGAGGCGATTAGGCCTTTTTTATTAGACTGTTGCACTTGATCGGCATTGCCATACATAAAGGAGCGGGCGCCGTCATAAGAAGAAGTGCGCTGGCCTTTTTGAATAATTTGGTGAAGGCTTGTAAAAAGCGCTGCGCCCTGTTTGCCCTGGGCTTGCTGATAGTAGTTTTGTTGCTGGTAAGGCAAATTGTCAAACCACTGGGCATTTGAGAGACGTTGAAAGGTCGTATTTTGACTGGTGACGGGGTTTAAGGCACGGTTGAAGCTTGTGGGGACACTCCGCGGCGCTGCACACCCCGCAATTCCAACAGCGATGAGGGAGGCAGAAATAAAATGACGTAACACAAGCATACTCCAATAGTCTTATTAAAGGCATACTAAAGGATGTCTTGCGGTCATGTCAAATTCAGGTTAACGTAAAAGCATCAAGACTGAGAGAGAAAACGCGCAATCGGCAAAAATTTCACCCATCGTTATGGCCGTGAAGGCACTACTGCCAGGTCTTGGCCGCTAAGTGATTGGCCACCGTGGGTGGCACCACCTTACCGGCGGCTTGCAAGGCCAGATTCTCAGGGTATTGTGCATAGTGTTTGCGCACCGCGTCTGCCAGCATTAGTTTGGCGTCCTCGCTCACCAGAATAACCTCAGTGTTCAGGCGGTGCTCCACAGGCTCCTGACGTAAAACGGCGATTAAGTCGCTCAGCAGGTGCTTGTGCGTTTCAGGCATTTGCGCAACCCAGTTTTCGAGCAAGCGCACATTGACATGGGAAGGCAGAGAGCCCAAAACGCCCCGGTCATTTTGGCTGTGAATGAGTAAACCTGAGGTGGTGCCACGATCGAGAGTTAAGACCTGAAAGAAATACAGGGTGTGGTAGTTTAACTGACGTAAGCGCTCAGTATCGGTCACTTCTACAGACAATGCTAACTGCTGTTTTAAAATCTCTGTGTAGATGTTAATAACGGTGGTGCCAAAGACGTGGGCCAGTTGTTTTTCGTGTTCAAAGTCTTTGTGGGTAAAGGCCTCGAGATAAAAGTGCGCCACGCCCCGGTGGCGTTCAAGCGCGGGGATATAAAAGTAACGCTCGCCTTCATTTAACGCTTCAATATAAACGTCATCGCCCAACAGCGGGCGCACGTTTTCTACAAGGGCGCCAAGAAACTGCTGTTTGAGCCCCTGAGCCCAGGCGGCCTGTACTCCCGGAAAGGCTGAGGGGTTGAGATCGGCCATCAGACGCCAGTAGTTGCGCCCGCTTTTGAGTTCGGTAAAACTAATATGCATGTGCAATGAAGGCAGATGCGGCAGGGCTGGGTGCACAATGGTAGACAGAGCGGTGGCTGAATTGAGGGCTTTTTCGGGCATATCTTCGTAATGCACCTGAGAAAAATTGAGAGACGCCTCGATTAAACAAGACGGTATCTCGGGTGCCGTAGCGCATACCGCCGCCATGCTGACCCCCGTCACGTCCCCAGTCTACGGCTTCAAGGTGGGTAGAGAACGTGTCACTGACGTGGTTTTCTAGTGCGCTAACAAAGTATTGCTGAAGGGCTTGTAGGGTATCGGAGGCCTGTAAAGCTTCTTGAGATTGAGCGAGAGAAAAAACGGACATAAGATTTCAAATCCTCCTGGGAACTAAACGTGTCTTTACGATAGCAAAATTTGTGTTGCAATACTTTTACCTGGGACATAAAACCCCTTGATTTACGTCAAAAAAGCGCTTGATGTTAACACGGCATGAAAAGTGAGAGGGTATCCTCAGGCCGATCAGACTCCATGCTGAGCCGGGTTTTTTCGTGTTAATCTGAAAGCAAAAACAGAAGAGTTACAGCAAGCCCATGAAAATCTGGCAGAAGATTCAAGAAATCCCCATTCCCAAAAGTGAAAAGCAGCTCGCTTTGTTTCAGCACGAGCAAGATTTTGCCATTCGTCTGAACAATGGTTTTGAAATCATGAACAGCCAGGCCCACGGGTCTGAAGATGCACTGGGTGAAATCCCCTGTCAAAAAATTCGAGATCGTCAAGACAACCCCCATGTGTTGGTGGCGGGTCTGGGGCTGGGCTTTACCCTGGCCGCCGCCCTTAAAAACCTGCCTGAGAATGCCCGCGTGACGGTGGCCGAAGTGGTGCCGGGTATTGTGGGGTGGAACGAAGGCCCACTGGCCATGCTTAATCATGAAGCCTTAAAAGATCCCCGCGTGACGGTGTATCTGGGAGATGTCGCAACACTGATTAAACACAGCGTAAAAACTTTTGACGCCATGATCTGGGATGTAGACAATGGCCCAGAAGGTGCGGGCAGTAAGTTAAATGAATGGCTTTATTCCACAGGGGGATTGTCGGTAGCCTTGTCGGCGCTCACCGAGATGGGCATCCTGGCCATCTGGTCTGCCGGTACGGATAAAGTCTTTGTAAACCAGCTTAAAAAAGCCGGGTTTGATGTAGAAGAAAAACGCGTGCGCGCCCACAAAGACAAAGGGGCGCATTATCTCATTTTGCTGGCGCGCAAAGCCCGCAAGCGCACACAACGGGGCAGGCGTCACTAAAGCCAGGCTTGTGCTTAAGGCCTAAATGTTTCACAATGTAAAGTGACACCTAAAAGTAAAAACAGATATCGATCAATGTTTATCGAGAGAAAGCAGTGGCTATGGATATTAATAAGTTTACCGAAAAAGCCCAGGCGGCCAGCTATGATGCCCAACAGATTGTAGAAGAATACGGCAGTAATAACATCGATAATGAGCATTTATTGCTGGCGCTGATTGAGCAAGATAAAGGCGTGGTACCCGAGATCTTACGCAAGCTGCATCACACCCCCGAAGATATTGGTCAACAGGTCCGCCAGGAACTCGATAAACTCCCCAAAGTCACCGGTAGCGTAAACCGGGGGTATATTTCTAATCGTTTAAACCGTGTCTTTCAGCGCTCCGAACAAGAAGCCCGTCAAATGAAAGACGAGTTTGTCTCGGTAGAGCATATGCTCTTGGCCCTTGTGGACGAGCAAGACCGAGGCGGTGGCTCCTATCAGGTGCTCATCCGCAATGATATTAACCGTAACAGCATTTTGGGCGCGTTGACCCAAATTCGCGGCAAACAGCGCGTGCGCGATAAAAACCCCGAGGCCAGTTATCAGGCTCTTGAAAAGTATGGTTCGAACCTGACGGAATACGCCCAGCAAGGCAAGCTCGATCCCGTGATTGGTCGCGACGAAGAAATTCGCCGCGTGATTCAGGTGCTCAGTCGGCGCACCAAAAACGATCCGGTGCTGATCGGAGAACCCGGCGTGGGTAAAACCGCCGTGGTCGAAGGACTCGCCCAACGCATTGTGCGGGGAGATGTGCCCGAAGGCCTAAAAAACAAGCAGATTGTGTCGCTGGACATGGGGTCTTTGATTGCCGGAGCCAAGTTTCGCGGTGAATTCGAAGAGCGCTTAAAGGCCGTGCTTAAAGAGGTCAAAGAGAGCAATGGCCAAATAATTCTCTTTATTGACGAGTTACATACCGTCGTGGGGGCGGGCAATGCTGACGGAGCCGTAGATGCGGCGAACCTGCTTAAACCCATGCTGGCACGGGGTGAGCTGCACTTTATTGGAGCCACCACCTTAGAAGAGTACCGTAAGTATATTGAAAAAGATGCCGCCTTAGAACGGCGTTTTCAAACCACGCTGGTGGAAGAGCCCAGTGTCGAAGACACCATTAGTATTTTGCGCGGATTAAGAGATCGTTACGAAGTGCATCACGGCGTACGCATTAAAGACTCTGCCATCATTGCTGCCGCCACCCTTTCGCACCGCTATCTGAGCGAGCGCAAGCTCCCTGACAAAGCCATTGATCTGCTCGATGAAGCCGGGGCTAAAATTCGAATGGAAATTGATTCCATGCCCGTCGAGCTGGACGAGATCGAGCGCCGTAAAATGCAGCTGGAAGTCGAGCGAGAGGCCCTTAAAAAAGAGGATGACGCCGGTTCACAAGAGCGCTTAGAGCGGATTGTGGCGGAACTGAGTACACTGGGCGATCGTTCACAGGTGCTCAATATGCAGTGGCAGCGAGAAAAAGACGCCATTATGAAGCTGCGGCAGATCAAAGAAGAAATTGAAGAAACCCATCACGAAATTGAGCGGGCGGAGCGAGAAGCCAACCTGGCGGTGGCGGCAGAGTTAAAGTATGGCCGCCTGATTGAACTTGAGAAATTACGCAAAGAAAGCGAAATCGGCATCGAGTCCGAGGGGGGAGCCCGCTTACTCAAAGAAGAAATTGACGAAGAGGACATCGCCGAGGTAGTGAGCCGTTGGACCCATATTCCGGTGTCCAAACTGGTGCAGGGCGAGGTGCAAAAACTGATTCATTTAGAAGAAAAGCTCCACCAGCGGGTGATCGGTCAGCGGGATGCGGTCGAAGCGGTGGCCAACGCCGTGCGCCGCGCGCGGGCGGGTCTCAAAGATGCCAATCGCCCCGTGGGCTCTTTTATCTTTCTCGGGCCTACCGGGGTGGGTAAAACGGAGTTAGCCAAAGCTCTGGCCGAGTTTTTGTTTGATGACGAAAAAGCCATGGTGCGCATTGATATGTCGGAGTATATGGAGAAGCACGCCGTGTCTCGGCTGATCGGTTCTCCGCCAGGGTATATTGGCCATGATGACGGCGGACAATTGACTGAGCTGGTGCGACGCAAGCCTTTTTCAGTGCTATTATTCGATGAGATTGAAAAAGCCCATGCCAATATTTTTAATATTATGCTGCAAATCTTAGACGATGGCCAGCTCACCGACGGCAAAGGCAAAACCGTAGACTTTAAGAACACCATTGTGATTATGACCAGTAATATTGGCAGTGAGCATATTTTGCATTATAAGCATGGCGAAGCCGATTATAAAGACATGCAGGAGCAGGTCATGGGGGATTTACAGGCTCATTTTCGCCCTGAGTTTTTAAACCGTGTCGATGAAACCATTGTCTTTCATGCCCTGGGCAAAGACAATCTGCGTCATATTCTGAAGATTCAGCTGCGGCGCCTTGGGGAGCGTTTAGCCGAGCGCAAGCTTACCCTTCAGCTTAATCCCAGCGCCGAAGAACATCTCATTGAGGTGGGGTATAGCCCCACATTTGGCGCGAGGCCTTTGAAACGGGTCATTCAAAAAGAAGTCGAAAACCCACTGTCGATGGCCATTTTACAGGGGCGATTTCTCGAAGGTGACACCATTGTGGCAGAGTATACCGCCGACGGCATGTTGTTTACCAAACCTGGGAACTGCCATGCCATCAATTTTGCTGTCTGACTAATCAAATGACATGACTTCAACCTTGCCTAATTTCCATTGCAGTAACGTCATTAACGCATCCCATTGAGCAAACACCTGTTTTGACACTTCGACCGGCACATAGCTGTTTTGATATTTATTCAAAATATAACCGAGAAACGCCGCTTTAATCTGACTTGCTTCTTCAACACCTTTTTCAATGAGATACGCTAAACCGTACCCCGTTAGGCTCAACATTTTGGCGTTAAACGCTTCTGCGTTTTCTATGGAGCGAAGCAAAACCTTGACGTGAAAGCGTGCGCTATCGAGGAATTCACTGTCATCATGATTCAAAATATTTTGATACCTTTGTAAATGAATGTAAACGGGATGCTGCTTATCTAAAACTTCACATTCATCTGTCCTTTGCATGCGTTTATAGCCACAGGCTTCATTAATAAAAATAAAAGCTTCAGGATTTTGCATTAAGGCCGGGTGGGTGCTGAAGCAACTTTCGTGTCCATAGCTATCCATGATGATGAGCTCATCTTGTGAGAGGTCCATGTCTGCTGAAACCTTTTTGAAGTGAGCGTTTAGTATATTCATGTCAACAGGCTCCGAAAAAGCCAGTTTATATCCATCTGCTGGGAAATGGCTTTCATCATGCATATTGAAAACAAAGTCTGGTGTACATATCTCAAAGGCATGGTGTAACGCTTTGACCTCGGGCCGTTCAGCATTCATAAAAATCATTTGAGAATGTTCATCTTCCCAGGCATGCTCAAAAAATGCGGTTAAATCACCGGGCTGAAAATACCATTTTTCGTTGAATACATAACCATCTGGGTTTATGCAATCAATAAAATACCAATCACAATTGAAGGCATGAATATCCGACTGTGGTTTTTTTAATTCTTGAATCACCCCCTTGATGGTTTGAGAAAAAATAGGTTCAGTGGC
Organism: Candidatus Sericytochromatia bacterium; assembly: GCA_963797915.1. GTDB lineage: Bacteria > Cyanobacteriota > Sericytochromatia > UBA7694 > UBA7694 > CAXRDE01. Next base: position 38,550 of record CAWCRG010000013.1, on the reverse strand, counting down.
ATCTTCTCCCCCATAGAGTAATACCCGTGGACGCAAACCCTCATGCTGTATGTTGTCTTGTACAATCGATGGATGGATATATTTCAGTAGCTCAATCGGACGATTTTGTTTTGAGTAACCAATGATTTGTTTACTAAAGCCTTTTTCTTGCGCACTGTTTTCAAATAATGCTTTAATCTCCTGAAGTGAAAGATATCGATTTAAAGCGGGGAGCGTATTGAAATTCATTTTTTCACCTTCGCCTGGATTGAGCAGGCCCCTTGTTGCGTTTGATAGTATTGCACAACAGGTGACCCAAGCAATCTGATAATCTTGTGCCTCAGCTCATTAATCCCTTGAAAATGGACCTATTTGTTCTCATCACCCAAATCTAAAAGCGATCACGATTCTAGACCTGACATAGGTGGCTGGGTCATCGCCAGATTACTCGTCCTATGGCAGTGAGCGTGAGACACTTATTGTCAGCACATGTCGTTGGGATGGTGCCTTTTGTTTAGCAGTGTCTTTTTACTATCTGTTATAATAGCAGTATAATGCTGAGATCAACTTTTATCGCCATTAAAAGCAAAAGGCTTCGATCTAGGTTGTCGATTTTTTGAATCAAGACGTTGGCTCACTTTCTGTTATTGAAATAGATGATAGCACTTATTAGAATGACCTTTTGAATATCCATCACACGTCCAGATTTGACTCTAGATAAGCAGTCAATTATGTTTTATTTTACTGCCGATGAAATCATTATCTTTTACGATGTGGCATATTTCTCAAAAATAGCTGACTCAGTCGTTAATGAGAAATCATTAACGATTTTACTGTGATTCCGCAACATACAATTGTTAGTATCTCGCTTTTCAAACGCTTCATGAGCCCTTTCATCGATGATCTAAGTTATGATTGTTCTAGAGTCGAATTAGCGGTCAATTTGCTACATGCGTCTTTACGTTGACATCAAATGCTTCGAACATTATACAAAGCAAAATTTGCAGAAATTGAGTCTGGTCAAACATATTCATTATCTATGGATATCATTTAATGAGCATGTAATAGAAGCCTATGAACAGGGTGGAAAATCAAATTTCAACCGACGATTGACCGCTTAAATACAATCCAAGAGTTAAAACGGAATAGTAAATTGCCTTTCAACAATGTATGAGTTCACAGTTGGAGACATGAGTATTAGAGATCAATAATTTGAACGCTGGGTAAAATCTAACTATCCATTGTTTGTCAGCTGTGTATCTCCCAAAGGCACTCTCGCATAGCGCGGTGAATCAAGTCAATATCGCAGATGTCATTGAGTTACCTTGCATGCGCTGGTTTGAACTATCCATTACAGCGCGGAGTGGTTACTCATTGCTGTATGGACAGTCAAGCTCATACGAATAGGAAATGTAAATAATCAAAGCATCTGAAGTCTATAATTATCCGAATATAAAAAGCTAAGGGAACGAACGGTCTCGAGATTGCATGCCTCTCCCTGCAATACTTGAATTTACTTAGATTTCCAATGTGCTCCAGATTTAGAAGCAGCAGCTTAATTTCTATGCACTGAAATGTTTTCCTCGTCACATCTACTGGTTTTAACATTTTTTATATAGCGCCTTTTCATCTTCTTGAAGGACTCTTTTTTACACTGGGAGTAAATTAAAACCAAGGAGACTTTTATGTCATTTGAACATGTAGGACTGAAAACCGACGAAACCAGAAAATTAGGGGTAATGCTCAACGAGGTGTTGGCCAATTATCAGGTGTTTTACCAGAACGTGCGTGGCTACCACTGGAATATTAAAGGGGAAAACTTCTTCTCGCTGCACCAGCAATTTGAAGACCTCTATAACCGAGCCCATATGAATATTGATGAGATCGCTGAGCGTATTTTGACCCTTGAAGAGACCCCACTTCATGCCTTCAGTGATTATATTGAACGTTCGCAAATCAAAGAGGCCCGTAATGTGAGTGACGGACGCAAAGCTGCTGAAGGGATTGTGGACGGTTACGGTACGCTGATTCAGCTGGAACGTGAAGTGATTAACTTCGCCGATGAGGCCGGAGATGAAGCCACGGCAGACATGCTCACCAGCTATATTTCTGAGCAAGAAAAATCCGTCTGGATGTTTAAGTCTTTCCTCGGCTAAAGCTTTTTTAGCCTACTTTGGGCAAGTTAACATTTTAACCATCAGTCACTGTGGCATTGAGCTCTACGCTCGCCCCGGTGGCTGATTTTAAGTTTAGGCTGATCCCCAGCGGATCGGTGTTACTCACCGCATAAGTTGGCGCGCTTCCAACGCTGATGCTTCCGCTGCCATCGCCTCCGGTATTGGAGCATTGAACGTTTCCTTCTCCGTAAGAAGCGCTGCCCAAACCGGTTAGGTTTGTAGACGACAGAAAGGGACCGACGCTGTTACTGAAGGCAGCAGCACATACATAATAATCGCCCGTGGGCACCTGCGTAAATAGCACATTTTGATTGGCGCTCACGGTATTTACCGTAAAAATATCTCCAGCGGCTGGGAAAGGAGCCACGTTGCCCGTGGGCAAGCCCTGGCTGGCGTCTATTAAAAAGAGGCGCAGGGCCATCACGTTCGAAACCGTTGCCGCTTGTTGACCGGGCTGATTGGCCTGTAGACGATAAGGGCTCTCTGTGAGTCTTGCTGAGGTGAACTGAATTTGCACCCCCACAGCTCCGCCTGCAGTGCTTTTTTCTGCAGGTTGGGCAGGTAAAACCGCCACCTGCAAATTTTGGCCCTGTAATGTGGCTTTGGGCCAAAAGGCTTCTGCCTGTTTTACTGCTGACTGTGTTGCCAGGGTATTCGCAGGAATAGGCGCTGCTCCAACCATGGGTTGACAGGCACTCAAGTATACGAGTCCAAAAGAAACAAAGCCTGTCTTTGTGAAGTGAATGAGGGTGCGTAAATTAATCATAAACAGGCCACATTCAATGATGATAGTTCCAGGTTGAGGGTTAAAGTGGCTTCAGTACCGTTCAAGATGAGGAAGTTAGGCGCAGGCCCCACCTCTACCCGCCCTGGGCTTGCGACGTTTCCGCCTCCGTTACTCACGGCCACAAGATTTACACCGCCCAATAAACCTGTTGGATTCGTCAGGCTCGCCCCCGTGATATTAATACCTGAGGAGGTATGGGCGGACATGGCAACATAATACTTGCCCTCTGTTACATTCTTAAAAACAAAGCTCTCGCTACCCGAAGGAGAGGATAAAGACTTTTTGCCTATCGAAAAAGGCCCTTCAACAGTATTAAGTAACGGGCCCAAAGTGATAGGTAGGATCGTTCCAAGAGATGTGTCTGATCGGATCAGATAAAGTCTAAGCTCATCTAAATCGCTGTCGATGTCGCAAGGCACAATCTTGGTTTCAAAGTCTGGTTCGGGCTGCGATAATCGTATGGAAAACCGAAGGGCTGCGCCAGGCGTATCGCTTACCGTAAAGAGGTGGTCGCTGGTGGCTTTTGTAGCAGCGGCTTGAGAAGCTTCTGGCGTAAGAAAAGTCACCAGCGGAGTCTGGGCCATCTGGTCTGCGGACTGGCAGGCCATCAACGAAAAAAAGCTGGTCAATGTCAATATGGCGAGCATTGCTTTTTTTTTGAAGCGCCTTTGAGGCTTTTGAGGCTTGGAAAGCGTTTTTATCGTCATTGTATAACCACCGTATCCGGGCGAGGTGCGCCATCATCAATTGTAATTTCACTGGAAAGTTCTCCGCCGTCTTGACCACCGACATCGATGCTTGTGGGAGAAGGAGTGGGCGTGGGATTCACTGAACCGCCGCCACTGCCGCCGCTAAAGCCTCCTCGACTGTCTGTTGAGGGTGATGGTGTAGGAGAGGGAAGAGGAGTTGGAGGAGCCGCCGTTGGGGCTGGGGTTGCAGAGGCAACAGCACCCGGTGTTGCTGTCGGAGCGGGAGAGACTGGCGCGCCAGCACTTTGAATGGGGGGAGTAACGGTAGCTGCTGGTGTGGGGAATAAACCGTTGGCCCACGCGAGTAAAGCCTGTGCTTCTTCAACATCGATGTCAGAAAGAGGCAGCACTTGTAGATCTAAAAGTACAGGCTTGCGTTGATTGGCTTCCACGTTTGCGCTTTCAATGTCACCATTGATCAAAGTATTATCTGCAGAAAAAGCCAGACAAAACACCCGGGTTTGACCCACCGGCAATTGCTCAAACAGGGCGTTTTCTTGACCGGCCTCTAAAATGATGTATTTGGGCTCCCCCGCAAAAGAACCCTGGTAAACCCCCACCAACAAGCGTTGGGTGTTTTGATCCAGGGCGTGGGTTTTAAACGCAGGCCACAATACCCGAAATTGCAGGGATCCGCTTAAGGGCACTGGCTGCGTTTGATGCGTGTTGTTGACACCAAAAGAGCTGAGCGTTTGACAGCCCGGTAGAGTCAGGCTGGTCATCACCATTACGCTGGTATAGGTAGCTACTCTGGCCAACAACTTTGAAGCTATCACTGGATGCTAATACCAGGAAGGCTCGTGGCACCGTCGTTTACACTGACCTGTGCATCAAGAGTGGCTCCCTTGGCGTTGGTGAGCTGAACGTCTACGCCCAGTGGGGCACTGTTTGAAACCACGTAAGTGGCATCTACAGACACGCCGCCGGGTTCAGCAGTGTCTCCGCCGCTGTCAGAGAGTGCCAGTTGAAAGCCTGTGCCGTTGCCATAGCTAAAACCGGTGTTGGGATCGGTGATGTTCTCAGTGCTCTCTAAGGCGCGTACACCAATAAAGAAGCGCCCACCACCATTTGCGTTAGCGGGAATATTTTGGAGGAGCACGGTTTGAGTAGAGCCGGTAAACGAAATAATGGAGCTGTTGACGTTGGTGATTCCCGTTGCCCCGTCCAGGTCGAACGGTGAAGCCACTGTGCCCGCCGTGGGACGTGTACCCGAATCGATGTCAAAAAGAAAAACCTCTAAATTGGTGACCTCACTGCTGGTTTTTGCGGTTTGACCGTCGGTGTTGGCTTTAATCCCAAAGGCTTCTGTACGCTGAGCATTGAGGATGATGCGCATGCTGCCCTTGCCCTGTTTAAGATCAATCACAGAAACGCTCTGAGTGGGTTGACTGATTTGACTATTGTTCGGAGAGAGGCTTTGAGCAGTGGGTGAGGTACAGGCGCTAAGGGCCAGCGTGCTCACGAGTGAGCTCAAAAACAGAGCGGTAAAGGGTTTCATAAATAGTTTCCTGAATCTTTCTTGACGAGAGTTAATATTTTATTACCCTAGCACAATAAGCATCTTCTCAGGACTAATATAAAGGCTTTTATTTTCCTTAAGTTTTTTAAGCTTTCTTAAGCTTTCTTAAGCTTTCTAAGATCAGGTTTTACAGCGACTTTAAGGGCCATACCACTACTGCAATGCGTTCAGCATAATGCAGTCGAGGAGCAGTGGGCGGTAACTTTATGTCTAACCCGGTGGTCATGGTGTTGACGCTAATATCTGCCTCGGCTGCCTGCAGAGGCCAGGGCCCGTGGTGAATCTCTCCACAGTAGAGCTGTCCTCTTTTGTTTTGACTGTAGAGCGCATACCTCTCTGTGAGCCAGTGGTCAAGGCTGCCTTTACTGGCGAGCTGAACCTCCGCTGTGGGGCTATATTCAGCCTCAAAGCGGGCTGCGGGAGCACCGGCGTGGGTGCGTTGACTATGGTAACGGATGCGCGGGCCGGGGTGCTTCTCATGGCAACGCATCTGGGCATTAAAATAGGGCAGGTGAAAACCTTTGCGCGCAATTTCTACAGCAATGGGGTTCCCTGCTTCTAAGCTAAAAAACCAGACGCCGGGTTTTCCCTGGTGCCTCACATAGGTGCGTACATTCAGCTCAGGAAAAAACGAGAGCGACGGCACAGAGGGCGAAAACCGGGGTTTGACGTGGGACATATAAAAAGGGACGACACCAATCCATGCCTCACCGTCAAAGGTATCAATGTCTAAGGCCTCAGGAATCTGTGCTCGCAGGGCCGACACGGGCACAGGCCAATGGGCAAACAATAACTGCTCCCAGGTTTGTTGCATAATCCATGGGCCTTTCGGCAGAGTCCACGGACGGTGATTGAGGTGCTGGAGACTTTCGTGGGGTGTAAACGGATTCGTAAAATCAAACATAGTGAGAACCTTTCCAGGCGCGAATCACAGAAATTTTAACCCGCAGATCAGGTGCTGCTTCGTGTATTTTTTGCGCAATGTCGTGGCCGAAGACCTGGGTTTCCGCGTCCGTCATTTCATCGGGATCTACCATGACGCGAATCTCGTGACCGGCTTGTAAGACGATTACGCGCTCCACGCCGGGCAAGGGCTGAATGAGTGCCTCCAGCCGGGTCACGCGAGCGCCCTGCCAATCTTCTTTTTCGCTACGCACACCGGGACGGGCCGCTGAGAGGGCGTCTGCGGCCTGGACCAAAAAGGCTTCTGCGCTCGTGGGCGCGACTTCACGGTGATGGGCTTCCAGCGTATGCAGGACTGCCTCTGACTCCCCGGCTGCTCTGGCCAAAGCCACGCCTCGCATGGCGTGGGTCCCCGACTCAGGCGTTTCGGGCAGCGCCTTACCGACATCGTGTAAAAATCCGCCGCGCCGGGCTACCGACTCATCTGCGCCAATCTCCTGGGCCATAATGCCCGCGAGCTGAGCGACTTCTTGAGCGTGTAGCAAGAGGTTCTGACCTGCTGATGTGCGGTAATAGAGTGTTCCCATCGCCTTCAGCAATGCCGGAGCGATCGGTTCACTAAGCCCTGCGACTTTGGCTGCGCTGGCTGCTAAGGTGGGCAGTTCCTGCATGAGCGATTTTTGAGCTTCCGCGTGAATGGCCTCAATCGCTTCAGGGGAAACCAGGGTTGTGGTCATTAACTGTGCCAAGGTACGCCGGGCCAATTCCAGCTTAAGGGGGTCAAAGCAAGAGAGCACCACCGACTGGTCCTGTATTTGCATATCAGCACCAGTGGTCTGTTGAAAGCTCTGAATATTGCGTCCGCTTTTTCCGATGAGGCGACCCCGCAGTTTTTTGTCTTCAGGAAGCGAAATCTCAAGGCGCGTCCGTTCACGGGTGTGACTGGTGGCCTGAGACTGAATACTCCGGGCCAGCACCTCTGCACTGCGCGCGGCTTTTTCTTTTTCCAGCCATTGGTTATGGGCCTGCAAACGTTCAGCCCGTTCAGCCACCAGCTCTGCTTCCCAACGCTTGAATAACTCTTCTTTTTGCAGCAGACGCTCTTTTTCAAGGGCTGCTTGTTCAGCCTGAAGACGTTGTTGTGCCTTCTGTAGCTGCTGCTGATCGTCTTTGAAGCGTTCTTTCTGTTGCTGAAGGGCGTCTTTTAAACGCTGTTGAAAGCGCTGCTCCAACACCATGACGCCAATGACAACGGCGGCTATTCCCCCCAGTGCCAATAAGAGCAGGGTCATGATGTTGATTATTGGCATTTATGCATCAAGTTCTGCCAAAATGGTCTCTTCAATATCAAAGTTGGAGTGAACGCCCTGTACATCGTCATGATCTTCGAGTAGATCCATGAGTTTGAGTAACTTTTTTGCATCAGAGAGATTTTCTACCCGAACGGTATTCAAAGGCACATACTCCACGTCCTGGGCGGTGCTTTCGTAATGCGAAAGGGCTTCAGAAACGCTTTGAAAGTCGTCGGGGTCTGTGAGCACCTCAATCTGTCCTTCTTCGTCCTGAATGTCTTCAGCACCCGCTTCTAAAGCTTCCATAAAAAGGGTATCGGCGTCGGCAACGTCTTCAAAGCGCAAAACGCCTTTTTTATTAAACATCCAGCCCACACAGCCCGTCTCACCCAGGTTGCCCCCGGCTTTGTTGAAATAGGAGCGTATATCGCCCGCCGTGCGATTGCGGTTATCGGTGAGGGCGTCAATCATAATCGCGACGCCGCCCGGCCCGTAGCCTTCGTATTGCATGTTTTCGTAATTATTGCCGTCAGCGTCTGTGCCCAGGCCTTTTTGAAGGGCCCGATCAATATTATCGTTGGGCACGCCTGCAGCCTTAGCCCGCTGAATAGCCAGACGCAAACGAAAGTTAGCGTCCACATCACCGCCGCCGCCCTCACGGACGGCAACGGTTATTTCTCGCGCCATTTTGGTAAATACCTGACCCCGGGCGTTATCGTTTTTTGCTTTTTGCCGCTTAATTTTTGACCACTTGGAATGTCCCGCCATTGAACTGCGACTCCTTAAAATTTGCGTATAATAGTTATAAGGTATTTTAGCAAACTCGCTGAAACCTAGCTGAAACAAAACGCAACAATGAAATTAAAGAGGAATGTCATGAGCTCAAACCCACAGACTTCTGAAGAAATAATGGACCGTGCCGATGAAGACGGTAAACTCTTTCGCGACGCCCGGAGCCGCTTAAAGAAAGCCATGGAGTACTACCCCATTTCTCCAGATGTAGAAGAACAATTAAAGTATCCTAAATCAAGCCTGGCGGTATCTGTCGTGGTCCGTATGGACAACGGTGAACGCAAAGCCTTTAAAGGTTTTCGTGTGCGCTACGATGATTCTCGCGGCCCCAGCAAGGGTGGTATTCGTTTTCATCAGGATGTTAGCCTGGATGAAGTCATGGCCCTGGCTTTTTGGATGACCTTTAAATGTGCGGTGGTGGGCATTCCTTACGGGGGAGCCAAAGGCGGTGTCTGTGTTGACACCAAGCAGCTGAGCAGAGCGGAATTAGAGCGCCTGAGCCGTACCTATATTGAAATGATCGCCGACATGATTGGGCCTGAAGTAGATATTCCCGCACCTGACATGTACACCAACGAAATGATTATGGGTTGGATGACCGATCAGTATAACCGCATTAAGCGTGGAAAATATCCCGGCGTGATTACCGGTAAACCCATTGCTCTGGGCGGATCTCTGGGGCGTACCGACGCCACTGGCCGCGGCGGTGTCTACGTACTGCGCTGCTTAGAAAAAAAGCTGGGCATTACACCAGAAACCACGACCGTTGCCATTCAGGGCTTTGGTAATGTGGGATTCTACTGCGCGCAGTTACTCTATGAAGCGGGCTATAAAATTGTGGCCATCAGCAATTCCGAAGGGGGCGTTTACGATCCCGAGGGTATTATTCCCCGTCCCATGAAAGAATGGGAAATGGAACACAATGAAGTTCTGGAGGGTGGCCCGACGCTGGGCACGTCTAAATTCATTACCAACAAAGAGATTCTAGAGCTTGATGTGGATATACTGGTTCCTGCGGCTTTAGAGAATCAAATTACCACTCAAAACGCCGAGCGTGTCAAGGCCAAAGTCATTTTAGAACTGGCCAACGGACCGATTACCACCAGCGCAGATCCCATCCTTGAAAAAAAGGGCGTGTTGGTTATTCCCGATATTTTAGCCAACGCTGGCGGGGTAACGGTGAGCTATTTTGAATGGGTACAAAACCAAACCGGACTGTATTGGGATGTCGAAGAGGTGCACCAGCGACTCAAAAAAATCATGGATACATCCACCTATGATGTATGGGACACCCGTGAAGAATACGGTTGCGATATGCGTACTGCCGCCTATATCGAGGCCTTGAAAAAGCTGTCGGGTGCCATTGAGGCGCACGGCACACGTTTTTACTTTAACCTTCACTAATCTTTCAGGAGTTTTTCATGGATACGCCCCGCGAATTTGATATTATCTTGTTTGGTGCCACCGGCTTTACCGGGCATCAGGCCAGCCGTTATTTTGCTCAGCATGTGCCCCAGGCCGAAACCCGCTGGGCGCTTGCGGGGCGTAATCTAAAAAAACTAGAGGCCCGTCGGGCCGCGTTAGTCGAAGAATTTCCTGAGCGTCCTGAGCTGGCGAAACTCAAACTGCTGGTGGCTGATGCCCATGACTTACCCAGGCTGCGCGAAATGTGCGCGCGGACGCGGGTGCTCCTTACCACGGCAGGGCCTTTTTCAATGTATGGTGAAAATCTGGTGCGTATTTGTATTGAGTCGCGCTGTGATTATGTAGATATTACTGGAGAAACGCCGTGGGTGCGTCACCTCATTGACACGTACCACGCGCGCGCAGAGCGCCAGGGCGTGCGCATCATTAACTTTTGTGGGGTGGACTCTATTCCCTCAGATTTGATGGCGCTGTATTTGGCCCGCGAAGTGCAACAGAAACTGGACGAAGACCTCGTACGCTTGAACGGTTACTTTCAGATGCGTGGCGGCTTTAATGGTGGAACGGTAGCCTCGATGTTTCATATGGCTGAAACCGGTGGCCTGGCTGAACTCGCCCAGCCCTTTTTACTCAATCCCGGCGAAGAACGATTGAAAAAGAGCCCCAAAGATCCGGTGGGCATTCATTGGGATAAAGACTGGTGGACGTGGGTTGCCCCCTTCATGATGGCCCCGATAAATACCCGCGTGGTCAGACGCAGTGAAGTGCTTTACCGTCACGATGACGATCCTTACGGCGCTGACTTTAGCTACCAGGAGTACGCCTGGTGCGATGAGGTTTTCCCCGCACGGGCCTTGACCCTGAGCGGTATACAACTGATGGTATCTGAACTTATGCAAATTCCAGCCGTGGTCAAAGCGGCCAAAGAACAACTTCCGCAACCCGGAGAGGGCCCTTCAGAGGCATCCATGGAGGACGGTTATTTAAGCGTCTGGTTTAAAGGCGTTACCGCCAGTGGCAAGAAGATTAAGGGGCACTTTTTTAACACCGGAGACCCGGCCAATCGCACCACTGTAAAACTTCTCAGTGAATCGGCACTCATGCTGGTGCACAATCGCGATCGTTTGCCAGAATCTTTTGAGGGCGGCGTACTCACTCCCGCTACAGGCCTCGGCCTGGGGTTAATTGACCGTTTGCGTGATGCGGGCGTTGAGATTGGCTGGGAGCTGTTTTAAGTGTCAGGGGTCTATAAAGTGCTGCTTTCCGTGCTTTTGCTATCGGGGTGTGGCCCAGTAACAGCCGTTGCGCTCTTGCAAAACAATTCCGACTTACTGAGGCTGGTCAGACGAGCTGACGCTTCTACAGACGCCCCAACAACTCCACAAGAAGACACACAAGAAGACGTTGAGGAGAAAAATGATGACCCACGATAATCTAAAGCCCGTTTTAGAGGCGGTGCACCATGTGCAGCTGACCATCTCTCCTGAGCAGGAAGCGGCTGCTTATGCCTTTTACACCGAGGTAATGGGCCTCAAAACCTTGCCCAAGCCATCAGCGTTAGCAGGGCGAGGTGGTTTTTGGTGTGTGCTTGGAACCCTGCAAATTCATGTGGGCATTGAAAAGAACCTGCCTGAAAACCGGGGAAAAGCCCATATTGCTTATGCCGTTAAGGACCTGGGCGCCTGGAGGCAATACTTAACAGCGCAATCTATCGAAATCATTGAATCTATTGCGCTGCCGGGCATGGATCGTTTTGAGTGCCGTGATCCCTTTGGAAACCGTATGGAGTTTTTGCGTCTGCAATAAGGTTTTATGGCTACCTCTGCTGATCGTCTTAATAACAGAATAAACCTTAGCGTATTATTGGCTGGTAAAAAATTGCTAAACAACTTCAAAAAAAGCCCTTAAACCCTGTACAAACCTGTGGTATTTGTTATGATAAACCCATCCAAATCTCACAAAAAAAGAAGAGGAAAATCAAATGTTAACGTACTGGAGTTTAAGATGGATAGAACCAACTTCTTTGGTCCACACCTGACCCTGGATCTCAATGATTGTAACCCTGAAAAATTGGCCGATTTCGATCTGGTCTTTGATGTGCTCAACGAGCTGCCCGACCGTGTCGGGATGACAAAAATCACCCAGCCTTATGTGTTTAAATACTCAGGGCTCGTGCCTGAAGACAAAGGCATCACCGGCTTTATTGTAATTGCAGAAAGCCATATCTCCATTCACACCTTCGAATTTAAAAACTACGCTTTTATTGACCTGTTTTCTTGCAAGCCCTTCGATTATGAATATGCAAGAGCGTATCTCACTGAGGTGTTTGAATCGAAAACTCCCACTGATCATGTGGTCAAGCGCGGCCTGGACTTCCCGCGCTCTGCTGCCATGACCCCTCAGGCTGACAGCCTGCAGAGAGCCTAGTCCCTTGACTGCCCTCTCTTATGGGGGCCTTGATACGGAATATCCCGAATACACGGAATACTCAAGGTCCCGTTATATTGTGTTGCCGATTCCCTATGATCAAACGAGTACCTGGCATCAGGGTGCAGACAAAGGCCCTGCGGCGATTTTGCATGCTTCTGCCAATATGGAACTCTATGATATTGAAACCCGCAGCGAACCTTTTTTAGCGGGGATTCACACGGTGGAACCTTTGCAGTGCGATGCCCCACCCGATGTGCTGTATGAACAGGTGCGTGACCAGGTGCGCCACTATATTGCTGACGGTAAATTTGTTTTGACCCTTGGCGGAAACCACTGTGTGCCCATTGGCAGTTGTCAGGCTGCCTGTGAGCCCTATGCGCGAGATAAAGTGAGCATTTTACAGATTGACGCTCACAGCGATCTGCGGGAAAGTTATCAGGGCAACGCCTATAGTCATGCCTGTGCCATGGCGCGCATGCAGCTTTGGGCCAAGCCTGTGGGCGTGGGTATCCGCAGCATGGATAGCTCCGAGCGAGAAAATATTGACAAAGCAGATATTTTTCTGGCTTCAGACCTGCACCGCGACCCGCACTGGATCGATAAAGTCATGGACAAACTCGAAGACAAGGTCTATTTGACCATTGACCTCGATGGTTTAGACCCTTCGATTATGCCTGCTACCGGCACCCCTGAGCCTGGCGGCCTGGGGTGGTATCAGGTGATGGATTTACTCACCCGACTTTTTGCCGAAAAAGAGGTGTTGGGTGCAGATATTGTAGAATTGTGCCCGCGCCCCGCGCTCTTTCACGCGGACTTTTTGGCGGCCAAACTGTCGTATAAAATACTGGCCCTGCATTACCGGGCCGAAAACCCGCTTGAAAAAGATATTGAAAAGGAAACCGAAAATGCAAAAAGCTGAACACTTACAGCGCACGGTAAAACATATTAATATTACCGATTTTGACGCCCGTCCGATTGTAGAAGCCTATGGCCATATGGCGTTTCAGGCCCGCAACCTGGCCCGCGCCAGCGATATTTACCAGAAAATGCTGGCCGACAAAGAGTGCACGGTGGTGCTCACCCTGGCCGGTTCGCTGATTTCAGCCGGTCTTAAAAAAGCGGTCGTTGACATGATTGAAAACCAAATGGTAGACGTAATTGTATCTACCGGCGCCAATATTGTAGATCAGGATTTTTTTGAAGCCCTGGGATTTCAACACTATCAGGGCAATATCGCCGCTGATGATCAGGCGTTGCGCCAGCTGGGCATTGACCGCATTTATGACACCTACATCGACGAAGATCAATTGCGGGTCTGTGACGACACCATTGCGGTGATCGCTGACAGTTTACCTGCCGGTGTGTATTCGTCGCGGGAGTTTATTGCCGAAATGGGCAAATACCTGGTGAATAAAAACCAGGGCGAAGGCTCGATTGTGCGGACGGCCTACGCCCATGGTGTCCCCATTTTTGTGCCGGCTTTTTCTGACTGTAGTGCCGGTTTTGGCCTGGTGTGTCACCAAATGAAGCATCCTGAAAAACACGTGAGCATTGATTCGGTCAAAGACTTTAGAGAGCTCACGCAAATCAAAGTGGAAGCGGTAGATACCGGGTTGCTCATGCTGGCCGGTGGCGTGCCCAAAAATTTTGTGCAAGATGTGGTGGTGGCCGCCGAGCTGCTGGGCAAAGAGGTGCCCATGCACAAATACGCCATTCAAATGACCGTGGCTGACGAGCGCGATGGGGCATTGTCGGGTTCTACGCTCAAAGAAGCCTGCTCATGGGGCAAAGTGGACACGGTGTACGAGCAAATGGTGTTTGGTGAACTCACTCTGAGTTTTCCATTATTGGCTTCAGCGGCTTATCATAGCCGCGCCTGGGAAGCACGCACTGCCAAAACTGGAGTGCGCTCTTCGCGCCTGTCGCGGTTTAAGCAAGCTTAGCATTTAAGCACGGCGCGTATAGGGAATAAACACGCGAAAAAGAGAGCCCTGAGGAGAGGACGAAACCAGCTCTAAGTGGTAGCCCAGATGCTCACAAAGCGAGCGGGTAATATTGAGTCCCATGCCATTGCCTTCTTTTTCGCGGTGTTTTTCTAAACGAAAAAGTGGCTCGAAGATGGACTGTTGTTGTTCCTCTGGTATGCCAGAGCCGCTATCTTGTATGTCAAAAAGAATATTCTTTTTATCGTTGCGCAGATAGCAAATGACCTCACCGCTGTCGGTGTATTTAATGGCGTTGTTAATCAAGTTGACGAGAATTTGTCGCAGACGATTGGGATCACTGTGAATGATCAGATGGGGCGTGCTTTTTTCATCTATGTCAATGACTGAGCGATACCGTAAATTCTTTTCTGAAGCCTGTACGCTTACGACATCTTCGATCTCTTTGAGATGTTTAACCAGATCTACCGCTTGCCAGTGTAATTCAATTTTTCCCGCTTCGATCATCGATAAATCCATCACCTGATTGACCAGTGCCAATAGATGAAAGCCGTTCACATTAATACTTTCAAGGTATTTTTTTTGCGTTGGGGGCAAGTCCTGTTGTTTTAACATGAGGTTTGAAAAGCCAATGACTGAGTTGAGCGGCGTGCGGAGTTCATGGCTCAATTGAGACAAAAAGAGGGATTTGGCCTGACTGGCTTCTTCTACTTGTTCATAGCGTTTTTGGTTGATTTTGACAATCGTACTGATGAACCAGGCCAATAAATATCCCAGCATGATAATGGCTAAGATAATGTCTGATTTTAACTGGAATGAATTCATTGCTAAGCGTGTCACCCAATGGGGGAAAAGTGACTCCACAACCACAAGAGCGGCAAAGGTCGTCACACAGAGGGTAACGGCTCCCCATAAATATCTTCCGGTTAATGTGACCGCTGCAAAGCCGATTAACAAGAGAAAAAAGTAGGGCGTGGAAGAAAACAAGCCGCCGTTAGGGAACCAGTTAATACTTAGGGTAACGAGCTCAGAAATCACCAGGGCAAGGCTTGTTTGGTTATATTTATCATGAAGCGGCATATTGATAAAAAGCCACACCACAAACAGGGCAAAACAAGCAATGATTAGATTCAATTGAAAAGGGAAGCCAAGATAAACATTGGTGAATAAAGCAATTAAGCTAGATAAAAGTAAGATTAAGCACGTGTACTTCAGGACTTTAGCCTGAGAGGGGAGAGGTTCAGGAACCAACTGGCTTAAGATTCTTTTTAAATAACCAGGGACGGATGGCTGGATTCGCATCAATATTTATACCGCGAAAATAAAGTTGAAAAGTGTTTACTCATTTTCTGTACAAAACAGAATAACAACACATTCCTCAAATATAACACTAAAATACCTTTGCTTTTTATAGAGACCTGAGACAAAATGCGGTCGTGACTTTAGGGTGGCTAAAATATTCAAAGCGGGCATCTTTACCGGGGCGAATAAACAAGTCCTCTCCATCCCATGACCCATCATAATTTTGCGTTTCCATCACAAAAATCTGCCCTTTGCGTATGGCGGTTGTGATGGCTTGTGTGTTGGGTTGGGTCTTTAAAAAAAGTAGAGCAAAAGCGGTTTCCTGAGGGCTTTGCTCCCAGCTCCCGTCGAGCTTTTGCTTTTGCAAGAGTGTATGCGTGGTTTGGCCAAAGTCAAAAGGAACGGATTGTTTGTGCAGTAGGCGCGCGATAAGATAAAGGGTGTAGATCCGGGATTTGTAATGATTTCCTTGCCAACCGGACAGCGCATCGTCGTAGTGCCTTAAAATATAATCAACACCCCGTTGAATCTCGGAGGCGTAGCGTGCGGCGTCATAACAAGCCAACCCATAATATAAGTTTGCCATCACAGCAACACAGGTATCGCCGTACCAGGCTTTTTCTACGCTTTCGCGGGGGTAGCGCTCCTCATCACATAACCATGTGGGGCACCTCCCTGTGTCTTCGAGATTGTTCACAAGATTGAGTAATGCAGGCTCCATGATGGGAGCGTACTCTGCCTGAGGTAAATGGGTGACCAATTGTAGCAGTTGCCCCAGATCGTCGGCGTCTGGTGGGATATCAAGGCTATTGCTATAATAGTGCCAACCATAACTGGATTGCTTGGCTAAAATTTTACGTAGAGGGGCTTCTATGTTTTCCTCAAACTGAGATAAGGCCTCCAAAATTAAGAGCGGGTTGAAGATATCTCCATATAATACAGGCGCTCCCAGAAACCCCCAGCGGTGAACTTCCCAGGTGTCTCGAAAATCAGGAATGAACTGTAAGTAAGCTACGGCCATGGATACGGTCTGCTCAGGGGCGGTAAAGCTTTGCCTGCTCTGGTTTCGTAATTTCTTTTAAGCGCTTGAGCCCTTTGAGTAATTGTTCGGCTTGCTCTACATAAGTATTGCTAAGGGATTGGATGTGCTTAAGAGGAGGTAGGGCTGAAAAATGGCGCGCTAAATCGTTTTTCAAGACCTGTAGGAGATTCGTCAAACTGTTCAATCACCTGGGTTTGGGAAAGTAAGCGGCGCAGGGCAAACTGTTTTTTTGGGGCATCGTGCTTACCCGCCAATGCCAAACTCACCCGTTCTCCCCATTGGGGGTCCTGGCGGGCAGCAGATAGCGGAAATGAGTTTTTTAAGACCCGTAAATCTTCACTCATGGCCTGTGCATGGGGTTGGATCCAAATATCAAGATAATCACTCAAGACCTGAAGCAGAACGCCGAGGCTTTCTCCCAGCTGATAATAAGGGCCAGGGTCTTGACCCAAAGCACACGGAACACAAGAGAGAAAGCATCCCAGCTCGGCGCCAGCCTTGTTCTTGACAATATGCTGAGGAAGGTAGCTTATGCCGGATGCGTTTGTCGAAGCGATATCCTCAAATTGTCCTACACTCATTCGAATGCCCATCTGGGTAAACATTTGCATTAAAGCCAATTGCCGGGAGGCTGGGAGTTCTATTTTGCCAAGACTTTGATACGAGCCCATGAGTAAGAGATTGACAATATTCATGGCCTGCTCAGCGCTTATTTGTTCTAAGACGGGGTTGTTTGGAGCTTTATCTTGAATGTCGTCGAGTAAGTCAGCGGCGGTATAAAAATAGGCGCAGGCACGGAATAAAAAAGATAGTGCCTCCTCGGAGTTATTTAAATCCTCTGCCACCAAAAGGCTGAGAGTCGCAGGTACAGCGGTTATGGCTTTTTTATTTATAGACTTTTTGAGCGCCTGGGAAGTATGGAGCAGAATGTCTTTGTCAGTGATCCACAGGGATAAGTCCTCAAGGCAAAGATGAAGGAGTTTTGTATTGTGATTTTGGTAGTCCAATGTACTCGTCCGATGAAAAAATTAGCCTCTTGAGTCGTTTATTTTACTCAAGAGGCTTTTTATTTACACTTTAATATATGCTTTAAGGTAAAGCAAATAAGGTTGTTGATACGTGGGTGTCAGCTTTGATGTTGTTTTCTACCATTTCGTTTTCGTCTAAAGATGCGTTCAACAGGGCCTCTTCAATATGACTCATTTGTATATTTCTCCTATGTGGTTGGGTTTAAACCCTCGATTACTTAATTGATAAAGATTACCTTTTTTATAATCGAGAATCTGTTTTCACTTGTCTATACTTAGAGTAATATTGTTTAACGTTAAAAAAGTGTGATGCAAATCACAAGTTCTTAATATTTCTTCATGAAATGATGAAAAGAGGCAAAAAAATGCGGATTATTTTACGCTGGGCTCTCTGTTTTGTTGGTCTACTATGCTTCGCTCTGCCGGTACAGTCCGAGGTGCTTCAGCAGACGCCCCTCATCCATGGCAAGCGGCAACAGATCTGGGTTTACCGAGAGAGGCCAGAGCTTCCTGTGTTACTGCATTTACACGGTGGGCCGGGTATGCCAGATTCCCCCTTTAGTCCCGTGTTAGAAAGTTTACTGCCGTCAACTTTTACGTTGGTGCATTGGGATCAGCGAGGCACCGGACGTTCTTTTGAAGCGGGCGAAACGCTATCCTGGTCGCTGATGTTACAGGATACTGAAGCAATGATTACTTATCTACGCCAGCGCTTTCACAAAAAAAAGATTTATTTGGTGGGTAAATCCTGGGGAAGTTTACTGGGGTTGACGATGGCACAAAAACATCCTGAATGGCTCCATGCATATATTGGCGTTTCTCAGATTATTGATGTTTCTCAAGGAGATGCCCATGCTTATGCCTTTTTACGACAGCAGATGCTTCCTCAAGATCATGCCAAACTTCCCGAGCCTCCTTATCGCTCTGAACAATGGCAAAAAATCAGGGGGCAGGTACAGCAGTACCGCGGCGTGGTCTATGCTCCGATTGAAGCACAGCTGGCCTGGAATGCGCTGCAGTCGGGTGTTTACAGTCCCTGGGACTACGTTAATGCTTATGCAGGCTTACAGTACTCTCAGCGTCAGCTCACGCCGGAAATACGGCGATTACCCCCTTTTGTACCCGGCACTTTAGAGGTTCCCATCTATTTTTTTCACGGTCGCCACGATGGTTTGGTGCCAGCCGCGCTGGCGCAGGATTATCTGGCGCGTGTCAAAGCGCCACACAAAGCATGGGTGTGGTTTGACAATGCAGCCCATAGTCCCAATAAAGAAGAACCCGTGGCTTATCAGGCGCAGCTAAAAAAAATTGTTGAAGCACTTGAGTGAGGATATCGTTAAGACTGCCGAGCTGATGAGAGTTGCCATAGAGGGTTTTCAATATTTCTGGTACCAATAAAAATTATCGGGATCAAAAATAAAGGTGGGATTTTCAGGAAAGCTCAGCTCAAACACGGTCTGGAGTTCTCCTGATGGGGTTATTGTGCGCAGTCGTGCAGAGCCCAAACCGGTCACTGTGAATACTTCTTCCCATACCCGCATGGGCTGGCCTTTTTCAGCGGGGGCGAGGTGTCGGTTAACGGCTACCGTGTCGGCTGACTCCGTTGACTTCAGTTCCTGAGTGGGGTATAAGCGGAAGATGCTAGAGAGTGTTTCGCCCTCATAATGCCCATCGGTAAAGCATTCCATCACCGTGGGTTGTGCTCCCTGAGCCTTAGTACAGGCCGTCTGGGTCGAAAAATCCTGGCCCACTTGTGCCTGATTATTGCGTAAGGTAATCTGAGAAATCTCTCGATCGTCTTGCAGCAGGAGCTGGTCTGCAGCCAACCAGTAAAAGCTTCCTTTTTTCTCTAATAGCAGTTGACCGGAGCGATCATAGACCTGAGTGTTTGCTTCTCGTGTGGTGGCAAAGTGTTGTTGATCAGGAGACATCTCTATTTTGTCAAAACCGCTTAAGTCGAGCCCTTCCTCAATCGGTGTCAATTGATCGGTGCTGAGATCAAAAAGAAAGTTGTCCCGCAGGGGGGGCGGTGAGGTAGTGCTCACTTTAAAGGGGTAGTCATTGGTTTTATAAAAGTCTTTGAACTGTCCCAGTAAGATCAAATCTGGGGTCAGCACATCAAATTCCTGGCTACTGCTGCTATAAAAGTCGGTGTAGGGAATCGCCTTGACCCGGCGCTCTCCGCTTTTTACCTCAAGGCGTGTGAGATATGCTTTTTGTTCCTGGTGAGTGAGTACAAACAGGTAACCGTCTTGTACTTTAAAGCGAATAATTCCGGCTTCACTAAACAAGGGTTTACTTTCTTGAGTGTCGACATTGAGCGTTAATAACTGGCTTTTCTCGTTGTCGAGGTACACAATTTCTGCATTATTAAGCCAATAAATGGTATGAAAGCGCCTATCATTATAGCCTTCGGGAGCGGGAAACAACTCGGTGTGTTTTTGTTGTTGGCGATTGTAGCTCCACAAGCCGCTGGGATTGTCTTGATAAGCAGAAGTGTAATCGTCAAAGTTTACCTTGCGGTGTTCATCATAGGTATAAAGAATCCGGGTTTGATCCGGGTTCATGCGGGTGTAGTTGAGTGAAAAAGTGGTCTTGCGCTCTTGAACCTCTGCATTGCTTTTGTCTCTATAGCTGCTGGCTGAGCCTGGAGGTGTAGGAATCACTGGAGCGATGAGGGCCTGAGGATAGAGTGGAATAAGATCAGACGGGGGAGCGGTTTGACAGGCAACGGCTAAACTCAGGCTCATCAAAGACAGGCAAAAGGGCTTAAACATAAAAACATTTCCTTACAAAAAAGTAAACTTATTTACAGAGCATAATGTATTTCAAATGCTTTGTCAAGCTGTGTTGGGTCGCTCTGGCTGTGATTGACGTTTGGGGTGAGAGCTCTATTTTTAACTTGAATTTAAATCATTACTAACGTGTAGGCGGCCTAAGCAATGTTAAAATTTAAATATACCCGACAAGAAAGCGTAGACTATTTTTATGAGTAATTTATCCGTCAGCCAATCTTCTTATCAACCCGCCATTTCTGAGCAACCTCGGTCTATCTCAAAAAGAGAAGCCGCTCAAACCTTAAAGAGCCTGGGCTATGAAATGAAGCAAGACGGAGTCAAGCTGAGCAGTGGCCAGCAATTTGCCGCCGCTGCCTCTGGGGGAATTTCGGGTGCGATTTCGGGTGCTGTGCTTTTTAATGTAACGAATCTCCCCGGCAATGAGATGGCCTATATCGGCTCTGCTCTTGCCGGCGGCATTGTGGGTGCTAATATGACTGACAACGCAGCCAAAGGAAGTCTCTACGGTGCAGCCACCGGGGCTTTAATCGGTGGTGCGGTTGCAGGCTTAACCTCAGGCGCCGACCTCCGCTCTATTTTACAAGGTGCTGCTGCTGCAGCCGTTGGTGGTGCTGTTGGCGGCTTTGCTGGCACCGGCATGGCCCATATCGATTAGATCACTTTAACGACGAGAGAAGACGAAGAAAGCGCGTATTCCCACGGGGTGGAGCACGCGCTTTTGTTGTGTTAAGGTATATTCGTTACTCTTTTTTCAGAAAATATAGAAGTGCATAGCAAAGCCCCTCATGAAAACACGACTTGAGCAACTTGACGATAATCTGTGGACCTTAGTGCAACCGCTCAGCTTTATGAAAACCCAGGTGGGCACACGCACAACGGTGGTTCGCCTGCCTGACGGTAAGTTGTGGGTGCATTCACCGGGTCCAGAATTGCCCGGTGTCTATCATGAGCTGAAAGCCCTCGGAGACGTAGCCTACCTTGTGGCCCCGAATCCCTTGCATCATCTGTTTTTACCTACGGCTTTACAGATGTTTCCAGCGGCCCTTGTGTATGGGCCTGCTGCGGTGCAAAAGAAGCATCCACAGCTTCCGATGTTGATTCTGGAGCCTTCGTCGGCATCGCCCCTGCCCTGGGCCCCATTCATTCAGCAAGTCTTACTCGACGGACTGCGGATAGATGAGTGGGTCTTTTTTCATTCAGCCAGCGGTACCTTGATTCTGACGGACTTACTCTTTAATATGCGGGCTTCAGATTTTCCCACGTGGCTGATGCTGCACTTAGAGGGGGTGTACAACAAGCTGGGCTGTACCCGTCTGGTGTCGCTGCTACTGCTCCGAGATCGCCAGCGGCTTAAAGCGGTCTGTGAAGGTATTTTAGACTGGGATTTTCAACGTCTGCTGATGTGTCACGGTCGGGTGGTCGACAATAATGCAAAAGCAGGTTTTCGTCAGGCCATGGCTTTTACGGGAATATAAGCAAAGATGATATTCAGTACGACCACAATCCAGAGACTGGATCGTTTTTTGTTGCGCGTTATTTGTTTTCTTGCTTCATGTGGTTTGTTCTTAAAGTCTTATGGGGCAGACTTGGTGTAGAGTATTGTAGAGTGTTGTAGAGTATAAGTAATATGAAACATACAGGTTAACGATAAGGGTGGATGTTTAGATGACTGATGCGCCCCAGATTCTTGTTATAGATGATCAGTTAGAAAATATTCAGCTCTTACATGAGGTGTTAAAGCAAGCGGGTTATCGCGTGGCGGGAGCAAAAAACGGGGTTCAGGCCTTAGCGCTCATGCCCAAAATCAAGCCAGATCTGGTTTTACTCGATATTGTGATGCCTGACATGGACGGTTTTGAAGTGTGTCAGGCCCTCAAGGCCCTGCCTGATTCTCACGATATTCCGATTATTTTTTTAACGGCCAAAACAAATGCTGAGGATATTCTAAAGGCTTTTGAAGCCGGTGGCGTGGACTATATCACCAAGCCGTTTCATCATCAGGAATTGCTCGCGCGTGTGCATACCCACCTGACCCTTAAAGAACGCACCTTACAATTGGAGCATCTCAACAAAGAAAAGAACCGTTTTTTAGCCACGGCTTCCCATGATTTGAGAAACCCCCTGGCGAATATTTTGACATTGACACAGCTTATTAAACAGGCCAGCTTTTCTCATATTGACCAGTTACAACCCTTCTTGCCGATTATTGAGCGCTCGGCCCTTAAAATGATGGACATTATTAACCAATTGCTGGACGTTAATCGCATTGAAAGCGGTAGCCTGGGCTTTGATCGAGAACCGATGGAGATTCAGGCCATTATGGGGCAAGTGGTGCAGAGCTTTGAGGCGGCCGCGCAGCAGAAAGAAATGCTTTTGCGCTGGGAGCCCTTGCCTGAACCGGCTCAGGTACACAGCAATCCGCAATTGGTTTCGCAAATTTTTGAAAACCTGATTTCTAACGCCATTAAATACGCGCCCCTGGGCAGCCAAATTACCGTCAAAATGTCCGCTGACACCGCTCAGTATTTTGTGTCGGTGCAAGATCAGGGACCTGGGTTTACCGAACAAGATCAGGAGCGCATGTTCCATCAATTTGCCCGCTTATCGGCTTTACCCACGGGCAATGAAAGTTCTACGGGTCTGGGCCTGTCGATTATCAAACAATTAACCACCATTTTAGACGCCAGTTTAAGCTTAGCAACGCGCCCCGGAAAAGGGGCCTGTTTTACCGTTGGCTTTGATAAACTGTGATGATTGTAAAAGCCAGCACGCGTCGACGTGTTGCCCTATTGGCCTGGGTCATGGGCAGTTTGCTTCTGATGACGGGCTGGTTTGTTTCGCGCCAGCAGCTCGACCAGTACAGCGCCAATTATACCCAAAACGTATTGGCGGGAATGCTGGCAGCGGCAGACTCTTCTTTAGAGAGCTGGGAAACGGGGCACCTGCGGACCGTGCGTTATTGGTCGCAACAGCAAGAGATCAAACGGTTGAGCGAACAACTCTTAAACCGTCCGGTTACCCCAGGTAATCTGCGTCAGGCACCGGAGCAGGCACAAATTCGACGGCTACTTCAACCCCTCTTGCAGTATCAAAACTATGACGGCTTCTTTATTATTTCTCCTGAAGGCATCAGTTTAGCCTCTTCTCGCGATACAAACCTGGGCACTTTAAACCTCATCAAAACGGAATACCCCGTGCGGTTTGAAGCATTGCTCAAAGGCGAGCAAAACTTTAGCCCTCCCCAATGGAGCGATGTGCCGCTGCCCTCCCTAAAGAAAAAAGACGATCCCCTGGAGCCCACGCTCCAAACCAAATACTCTATGTTTGTGACCTACCCGATTGGGCCGGTAGACAAACCGCTGGCTTTATTGACCCTGCGCATTCAACCCGAAAGACGTTTTTTTAGTATTTTTCAAGCCCGTGGCTTTGGCCAAAGCGGTCGTATTTTTGCCTTTGACCAAAAGAGCCGCTTGATGACCGAGATTATGAACCGGGGAGAACAACGAAAATATATGTTTCGAACCCTGAGGGTACCGGGCCAGGAAGAAGTGATTTGGCCGGTACAACAACACGATAATCAGGGCGAGGCGTTTAATTTACAGGGCTATACGACCTTTGATGGTCAGGAGATGGTGGGCGGTTGGTCCTGGCGCCCCAATTTAAACCTGGGACTGGTGTCAGAAATTAGTCTGAGCGAAGTCTACGCTTTAAGAGACAAGTTTCGGTGGTTACTTAACCTTTTGTTTGGTCTGCTGCTCTTGCTTTTTAGCTTTGTTTTGTTCTTTTTTCAGCGGGTGCTCAAACAACGGGCACAGGTGGTGCAGTCTCAACTGGAGCAGGCCCATAATCGCTCGCAAATTTATTTAGACGCTTCTGCGAGCCTGATCATTATTTGTGACGCCAGGGGTAAAATCCTGGACGTTAATCAGTGGGGCAAAGCGTGGTTGGGCTCTACCGATAACGAACTGATTCAAACGTCGATTGGCGAGTTAATTGCGCCGCAGGAACAATGGGCCTTTTTACGCTGGCTAAACGATCGCGGCAGCGAAGTGGAGTCGCAGGTCTTTCACTTTGAAACCCCACAGTCAGAGAGTGTGCCTTTTCAACTGCGCTTGTCTGTGCTCCCCGATAGTCAGGACATCTTAATTGCCGGCCACGATATTCGCGATCTGATGTCGGTGCAATACCAGTTAGAGCAAAGCCAGATTCTTTTAATTGATGCCAAAGAACAGGCCGAAAAAGCGAACCAGGCCAAAAGTCACTTTCTGGCCAATATGTCCCACGAAATTCGCACCCCGTTGAACGCGATTATTGGTTTGGGGCATTTGTTACGCAAAACGCCGTTAAACCCCAAACAATACGACTACGCCAATAAAATTCAGAGTGCCTCCGAAAATTTGCTGGGGATTATCAGTGATATTTTAGACTTCTCTAAAATCGAAGCGCAAATGGTCAAGTTAGAGCATATTCCCTTTAATCTGGAGCATATTTTTAACCGCCTGATTTCGGTTTTATCGGTGAAGGTGGAGCAAAAGAATCTTGAGCTGATTTTTAGTATTGCCCCCGATATGCACCGTTCCTTTATGGGAGACCCCCTGCGCCTGGAACAAATCTTGATCAACTTGACCAGCAACGCCGTGAAGTTTACCCATCAGGGGCACATCACCGTGCGCGTAACGCAAACAGAGTCAGGCCCCACAGGGTGTCAGATATTGTTTGAGGTGGAAGATACCGGAACGGGGATTTCTAGCGCAGCGCAGGAGCGCCTGTTTGAAGCCTTTACCCAGGAAGACGCCTCCACCACACGCCGCTATGGCGGCACCGGCTTAGGGCTCAGCATTTGTAATCAACTGGTACAGCTCATGGGGGGGAAGTTGGCCTATCGTAGCGAGCTGGGCAAGGGCAGTTGTTTTTACTTTTCGCTGCGCCTGCCCCGGGCACCGGAGCATACGCCGTGGGTGTCGCCTAAAAACCTGTCGCATTTGCGCGTGCTGGTGATTGACGACCAAAAAATACTGCTGGATATTTTGCGGGGATTTTTGGAGCACCTGGATATGGAGGTGCACTGCGCCGTCTCGGGGCAAGAGGCTGCACAAATTTGCAAGACCCTGCGAGACCAGGGCGAACGCTTTGACCTGGTGCTGGTGGACTGGCAAATGCCTGAGCTGAACGGTTTTGAAACCCTTGAGCATTTGGCTGAGTACTTTGAGGGACAGCGCCCCAGGGTCTTTATGATGACCGGGCATCGCGAAATTGACCTGCAACCCCAATTGGAACAACACCAGGTAGACAGTCTGCTCTTAAAGCCGATTACCCAGTCCACGCTCTATGATCATCTGATTGAAAATATGGGTTATGAGAGCCCGTCTCCGGCACAACAGAAGTCAGCAGAGACGTTGCAGACCTTAGCCGGTGCGCGTATTTTATTGGTAGAAGATAACCCCATCAACCAGGAGATCATGCTGGAGCTTTTGCGAGCCGACGGTTTGTCTCTGGATGTGGCCAATAACGGGCAGGAGGCGCTAGACCGCCTGGCCACAGAAGATAAGGGCTATGACCTGGTGTTCATGGATCTACAAATGCCGGTGATGGATGGCTACGAAGCCACACGCCGTATTCGCCAGCAAGATATATTTAACGCCTTGCCCATTGTCGCCATGACCGCTGATGCAGTGACGGGCGTCAAAGAAAACGTGCTGGCCGCCGGAATGAACGATTACTTAACCAAGCCCATTCAGCTGGAGCGTTTATACGAAACCCTTGTGCGGTGGATTCCGGCCTCCGTCGTGCCGGATTTGGCCGCTTCAGCGCCTTTGGCTCACGACGCCGACGCCGAGGCCCTGGATCTGTTGCAGACCCTGCCAACCTTAGATCTTGAGCAGGCGCTCAGGCGAGCCGCCAGCAATGCCCGTTTATTACTCACGCTTTTGCAGCGCTTTTACCAGAGTTCGTTCGATGTTGTGGACGACCTGGCGTATTTGACGGCGATAAACGCTCCCGCTAACGCTGCAGAAACGGCCAGGGCGACCCTGCATGGCTTTAAGGGCGTCGCGGCCAATTTAGGCCTTGTGGAATTGTTTCAGTGTGCCGAAGCGCTTGAAAACGCGCTCACACCGTCAGATCAGGCCTCAGTGCCAGTAGGCTCAGCAGACATTCAGATGACTTATGACCGCTTAACACAAGCATGGCATGCTTTTGCTCAGGATATGCAGGCCATAGCCGGGGTTCGGAGGGTTCTCAGGAGGGGGCTCAGGAGCGCTCACCTGAAGCGGACGACCTGCCCCGGCTCCTGAACGCCTTAGCGGTGCTTCAGACAAAAATCCAGGCCTATGACCTGGATTCGATTGCTGATTTAGAAACGCTCCTGCAAGATTACCCGACGTATCAGGCCGAATTACAGGAGCTGCGGGTTCCTTTACAAAACCTTGACTATGCTGAGGTGGAGAGCCACCTGGCCGCTTTTATTGAAAAAATAACGGCTTTGGTAGACTCAGCTTACTCAGCCTAAATCCAGGTATAGGCTCGTCCCCAGGTTTCGCGGGCGTTTTTCTCAATGGCGTCGATGCTGTCCTTGGGCACTGCAAAGGCGTCACCCTCTTCAAAAGGGTTGTAGTGAAAGCCGTACAAGCGGGATGCAAAGTGTTCAAAAGGTAGCGAAGACTCCCCTTCTTGCTCTCCAAAACCGGAAACCGAGGTTTCGATTTCGCCGCCCCACTGCTGGCGTCCTTCGTTATTGGGATTAAAGAAGTAGACCCGCAGGGTGCCTTCGGGATCGGTTTCCAGGCGCTGAATGGACACCGCGTGCAGACCCAGCAAATTGCCGTGAATATCGGTGATATAAATGCCCACCGGATTGGGATACACCAATGGACTGCCATCGTTATAATCCGGGTGGTGGGTGGCAAAAAAGCGCCGCATAAAGGCCGGGTACTCTTTGATCGTGTTTGACATTACGTCGTAGACAGAGGCAAAGCCTTTGTGTACCCAGCGGCCATAAAACATGGGATTGACCCATTTGTGCTGGTCTTCGCCCCGCAGACCCGCCTGACGCATCATTTCGTCATAGAGCTTGTCTAAGTGGGGAACGAGAATCATGGACACAGGGTCTAAGGAGTTGTCGAACTTACCGCTGGCCACACCGCCAACGAGCAGGTCAGAGCGCAAGCGCACGCCTTCAAAATCCATCTCGATCACATTATTGCGGGCGGCGGTGGTAATGATCTGCATTAAATAACCGGGAGCGTGTTGCGACCAGAGGCTCAAGCCTCGGGCTGCCTGGCAGGTGGGGTTATTGCCCTGACCAATACCGAGGGGTTGGCCCAGTACGCTTAGCGTGCCCGCCAGTAAAAGGGCGTTAGCTGTTAGTCCGGCTTGCGGATCCTGGGTGGCGAGTAAGCGATCTCTTACTTCAGGCGAAATATCTAACTCCACAAAATGCAGCAGCGAGTTGGCCACCTCTGGCCGAGACAGCATGCCGCGGCGAATGGTTTGCACATAGCCATAAATAGACGACGCAGTGGCCGGGAAAATGGCCACTTTCAGAAGTTGGTGGGCAAATTCTTTGTGCTCATTAAAGGCCGCAATACCCACATTGTCCATGCCCAATGCTTCAGGCAAGCGGTCGGGGGCTGAGCGTAAGAGATAGCGCAAGAGCACCGCTTGAAAGGGAGTTCCCACGCCGGTTTCTTTTAAGGCGCTGGCAAAAGCCTCAATCTCTGTGGTGAGCTCCTCCGGCGTGGCTTTTAACAAGCGCTGGCGATAATTGACCAGATCGCCGGTAGAGGTTTGACTGAGAGGACTAGGGGTTCTCAGCTGGGTATCGTAGTGCTTGAGTTTGTCACCCACTTCTCCATCCATCGCTTTGGCCGGCAGCTTATTTACATAGGTCATGAGTCTGAGTAAGCGGTCATTCTGGATGGGGCGCTGGGCCAGTAAAAACTCAATCTCTTGCAGTAATTGTTCTTGTAAACCTTCTAAGGACAATTCTTGCTGAATCAAATCAAAGAGCGCAATGGCGCGCTGATACACCTTGGGTCGCAGTCGGCTTTCTTCGGTGGCTTCAGGAAATAAGAAGTCTAAATTGAGGGCCATGACACTTTTTAAAAAGGCTTTGGCCTCATCAGCACTTAAGCTCTCGTGCTCTTGTTTGCCCGTTGCAATGGCCAATATACGCAATTCGCTTAAGGCTTCCAGGGTGGGGTATAGCGCTTCGCCTTTAAGACCTGCACCCACGAGGGTGGCCAGCAACTTGCTTGCATCCTGCCAGGGGCCGCCGTAGAACAAACCCACTTCGTCGAAGCGATGGGCCCGGGCATAGAGCTCAGGCAGGCCGCCGGGACGTTCCATCAAGTCGGTCGCCAGGCGAAACGCGTCGGTCTGGTAACGGGCTTTGGCAAAGTTATCTGCCTCGTCCAAAATTTCTAAGGCGCGATCAAAGCGTGCAATAAACTGGGGCAATAACGCGTCAGCGGTGGGTGTGGTCGTGAGGGTTTTGTCTAAGGTACTCATACATAAAACTCCGTTTTTTCAAAGTGAGCCAGATCGGCTCCCATTTTTTCGGGATCGTCTCCAAAGAAGAAGATCGTGCCATAATAGCTGCCGTAGCCCACCCGTTCAGCAACTTTGGGGCTCACGGGTTCAAACATATTATGTTTTTCAAAATAGGGGTGCTTGATTAATTCATCGGGAATGTCCAGGCTGGTAATGTGCATTTTTTTAGGATAAACCAGCAGGTTGCCAGCGTGGCCTTTGGGCTGGGTTTCATCAGGGAAAAACGCCGCCAGCTCTTCAGCGGTGGACGCCGGGTCGGCGCTCAGGATTAAACCGGCGTAGGTGTCAAAACCATAGGCGCGGCTGATGAGTTCAAAGATACTGCCACCCGGTACGCGCGCTGCAACTTCTCCAAAGTTTAGCTCACCCTCGGCATCGACAAAGTACTCCGGGTGAATGACGCCGTAGCGAATATCAAAGGCTTTGATGAGCTTCTCGACCTCTTTACGAATCTTGCCCCGCTGAGACTCAAGGTAAGCGCCCGGTGGCGTAAATTGTGTGGAGCCTAAGCGCACGTATTGGTTAATATTCATAAACTGAATTTTGCCTTCGTGTACAAAAGCTTCTACCGAAAATTCCTGGCCGTCTAAATGGCTTTCGGCCATGCACGGGAACACGTCGTCGTCTAATTGATCGATTTGTTCGGGTCGGCGTACAGCAAAGTGCCCCACCGAGCCGGCGGCATGGGTAGGCTTGAGGTGAATAGGTGAGGGCTTTGCATTTTCATCGGTTTTAAGCACTTCGTTGATGCGCTCTAAAAAACGCAGGGCCTGTTCTTTATTGTCGAGTTCTTCAAAAACACCGACGCGAATACCGCTCATTTGTGCCTTTCGCTTCATCATGGCCTTGTCGCGAAAGAGCAAGAACTTGTTAAAAATGCGTGGGTTGTCCATGAAGCGTGAGTTGAGCATGCCCGCCCACTCGACGGTTTCTTCGTACAAAGGAATGGCGTGACGAACGTTAAGCTCTTTAAGCCCATCATAAAGTTTGTAAGAGTCCTCTGAGAATTTATCAAAATCCCAGGCGAAAGTCTCTAAACCTTCTTTTTCGAGACCGGCAACAAAATCCTTGGGTACAACGTTAACAAAGTCGTAGCCCAGTTTTTTGGCGGCCTCCATGGTTTCAATACTATAGCCGAGTAAGGCGATTTTTCCGAGGGCGTTTTTGGTTTGCATGATCTCGGATCGCGGCAACGTGACGGTGGTTGTCATGGCGTGTTCTGCTTTCAATGCTTGATTTTAGTCAAAAGCCTGTAAAGGCATCAGATTGATTGCGGTGAATGCAATAAAAAGGCACAGGTCCTTATCGGGTGAAAATGGCAATTGAATATGAATAACATATACGTATGATAATAAGAAGAGGCACAAAGGCTTCTTACACCCGACGATGCGATGGGCGCATCTGTGCAATCTGGTTGTTGACCTATGTAGCATAGCACATTCAAAAAAGCGCTCTTTACGATTTTCTGTCATAAAGGGCGCTTTGTATTCATTTTTAGATTGTCTACAGGTAATCTTTAGATAATCTTTATGCGGGATTTAAGGACAGCCTCCTAAGCTTAAGTTCAAGCTGGACGTGCTGGTACTGTAAGGATCAGAAATCTTGAGATCCAATTTGTGGGTGCCCGCTGAAGGAATCAGCCAGGTTTTCTGATAGGTGGTTCCTGCACTTAAGGTACCTGAAGACACGCTCCATTCGACCCCGGTGATGGGGTGATTGTCTGGATCTGTAATCGTCAGCGTAATCGGTACGCTATAGGCTCCATTACCCGCACAAGTCACGTTATAATTGGCAGAGGACACGTAGGGGGCGTTATTTCCCAACAAAACGCTGCGAGAATAGGTGCTGATCTGGCTGCCATCACTCACCTGCACCTGTACGACGTAGGGCACCGTAGGATTGGCTCGATACCCGACACTACGGGAGGTGCTATCCAGGGTCTGAGAGGCTGGGTTGGGTGGCGTGGGAGCCACATAAAAGCTGCCTGCCGGGGTGCCTTGAAGCACTGACCAGGTATAGGTCAGCGGGCTGCCCTCAGGGTCGGTAGCCAGGGCGGTCAGACTGCGCTGATACAGACTCTGAGACAGAAAATACAGATTGTTATCCACGTCAATGCCGCTAATCACAGGGGCCTGATTGCTTTGTAAAGTTGTGTTAAAGACATAGGGTGCGGAGTTGGTTTTGCCGTCATTGGCAATGACCTGCACCTGGTGGGTGCCCGCACTGGCAGACCAATTGACGCTTTTTCCGGTGCTTGCTGCCAGGCTACTGCCGCCACTGAGTACACTCCAGGTGTAGGTGAGTTGATCGCCATCACCATCGGTGGCGGCTACGGTCAGACTACCGGTGTAGGTGCCGCTATTGAGGGTGAGATTGGGCGTTACGCCGGTAATCACCGGTGCTTGATTGGGGTTGGTAAAGGTCACCTGACGGGTAAATGCCGGTGAGAGATTGATGCCGTCATTGGCCTGTACCGATACCGTGTAGGTGCCCTGGGGAGCACTCAGCGTGACGGGGTTACCACTGCTGGCACTCAGGGTGCCGCCGGTGGTGGACCACACATAGCTCAGGGGCTGATTCTCGGGATCGCTGGCGACGACCGTGAGTTGCTGTTGATGCAGTTGGCTTTGGGCGGAGTAGCTGGCGGTGGCGGCATTAATCGCCGTCA
This sequence comes from Candidatus Sericytochromatia bacterium, assembly GCA_963797915.1. GTDB lineage: Bacteria > Cyanobacteriota > Sericytochromatia > UBA7694 > UBA7694 > CAXRDE01. The sequence goes on along the minus strand of CAWCRG010000013.1, from coordinate 7,166 downwards.
CTGTCGGGGCCAGATTGGGGTTGGTCAGGGTAAAGCTGAGATCCCGTGACACCACCTGGGTGGGCGAAACAGCGGCATCCGTGACGGTTAAACGCACGGTGTAACTGCCCTGAGGCCCACTAAAGCCGGGGTTAGCACTGGTGCTATTGCTCAGGCTGGCGCCGTTATTATTGCCTACAAAAGTCCACTGATAACTCAGCGCACGGTTTTCGGGGTCGCTGACGCTGGCGCTCAGGGTGCCACTGTGGGTGCCCGCATTGTGCGTCAGGTTGCGGGTTAAGCTATTGATCACCGGGGGGAGATTGCCAGAGGCCAGCACCAATTGACGGCTCACGACAGTCGCGTCGCGTTTTCCATCATTGGCTCTGGCCTGTACCGTATAGGTGCCCGGTGGCGTATTGCTTTTGAGTTGTACCGTGGCTCCACTGAGGGACTGAAGCACAGGGTTGGTGGGGTCATCAATCCAGGTGTAGGTGAGCGCGTCGTTTTCTAAATCTGTGGCGGTGGCGGCTAGACTCCCGTTAAACACGTTAAAACTGGTCTCGGTCACGGCGGTTTGAATGCCGCTCATTTGGGGCGCCTGGTTGTTGTGTAACACGACATTTTTAGAAAAACTTTTGCTGGTGTTGCCGTCGGAGACGGTGACTGTAGCGGTGTAGGTTTCGTCAATCGCAGTCTGGGTACCCGAAGACCAGGTGGCCGGATTGGCGGTGCTGGCCGAGGTCAGGCTGCCTTTGTTAAAGCTCCAGGCGTAGGTGAGGTTTTGCCCTTCAGGATCGCTGGCCAGGGCCCGAAAAGAGCCGGTGTGTAGGCCACTGCTGACTTCTAAAAGATCGCTGACTTGAATATCGCTAATCACCGGCAGCTGGTTGGCTAAATTCACGTCCAGGGTTTTGGTGGTGGTGTTGGTGCCATCAGAAACCTCCAGGGTGACCGTGCGCAGGCCACTGGAGGCCTGACTCCAGTTGACACTTGCCTGATTGTCTACATTGAGGGCTCCCACGGGCACAATCCAGTGATACTGGAGCGCATCGCCGTCGGGATCGCTGACGCCCGTGGCGCTCAGGGTGCCGTTATGGCCCGGTCCCACAAAGGACATATTGGCGTTAATTGTGCCAATTACCGGCGCCTGATTGGCGTTCAGGGTAATGGTTTTATTAAAGGTAACGCTATTAAAGCCATCAGAAACGATCACCGTAAAGAGATGGGTGCCTGCTGGCCCGGACCAGTTGGCCTGGGCTGAGCCGTTATTGCTAAAGCTGCCCGCATTAGCGCTCCAGTTGTAGGTCAGCTGAGCGTTTTCGGGATCGCTGGCCTGAACATTTAAGGTACCGCTATAGGTGTTATTGGTGCGGGTTAAATTTGAAGTCACCCCTGAAACTAAAGGCGGTAAATTGGCGGCCAGGGTCACGCTGCGCGAAAAGGTGGTGGTATTGGTGCCGTCAGAAACATTGACGTTAAAGGTGTGGGTCCCCGGTGGGCCAGACCAATTGACCTGGGCTGAGCCGTTATTGGTCAGCGTGCCGGCGCTGGCACTCCAGGCATAAGTGAGAGACTCGGCTTCGGGGTCTGAAGCCACGGCATTGAGGGTTCCGCTATAGCCATTGTTGGCAAAGCTCAGGCTGGGTGTAATGGCACTGACTAACGGGGCTTTATTGGCACTCAGGGTCAGTTCTTTGCTGTAGTTGGTGGTGTTAATGCCATCGCTAACGGCCACGTTAAAGGTATGCGTACCCGCCGGGCCTGACCAGCTCACCTCTTCCTGGGTGGTGCTGGTGAACGTGCCCGCACTGGCGCTCCAGAGATAGGTCAGGGAATCGGACTCGGCGTCGGTAGTGACCACTTTCAGGGTGCCTGCATAGTTAGCCCCCTGAAGGGCGAGAGCCTGATTTAAGCCCACCACCACCGGGGCTTCATTGCCGGGCAAATTAAAGGTGCGTAAAAAACTCGTGGTGTTGGTGCCGTCAGAAACCTTGACATTAAAGGTGTGATTGCCCGGAGGCCCGGACCAGCTAACCTCGGAGCCCGTGTTATTGACAAAGCTGCCTTCACTGGCTTCCCAGAGGTAGGTGAGCGGTTCTGACTCAGGATCACTGGCCACGACATCGAGCAGGCCACTGTAGCCGCTGGCCGACAAGACCAGGCTTTGATGCGCATCAGGGTGACCACTGGCGGTGCGTTGGGGCTCAGCGTAATCTCCTGACTATAACTGGTGGTACGGACCCCGTCGGACACTGTGAGACTAAAGGTATGGGTGCCCGCCGGGCCACTCCACTGGGGTTCAGCGGCGGTATTGCTGACAAAGCTGCCTGCGCTAGAGCTCCAGTTATAAGTCAGGGGCCGGCCCTCAGGATCGCTGGCGGCGGCACTCAGGGTGCCGTTATAATCGGCGCCGTTGAGCAGCAGGTTTTGGTTAATGCCACCAATCACGGGGGGGCGATTGACGGGGGTTCCGCCACCTCCACCTCCTCCACCTCCTCCACCCGAGGGGGGAGGCGTGGGTTGGACCCCGGAAACGGGAAGCAGGGTAATGTTTTGACGGTTAAACTGTTGGGCCTGAATGGTGACATTGCGCACCTGGCCCGTGGCCACGAGTTTGTCAGCACTATCGTAAGCATCTACTTCAATGGTTCGGTTGGTACCTGAGGGCAAAGATAAAAAGATCAGGCGGTAGGCCGAAATCACTGAACCCAGAGGGCGGGTAAGATTTTCTTCGATGGCAGCCTGGTTACCACCGCTAATACGCACGCGCAAACGGGTTGTGCTGGAGGGAATCACCTGAATGGCAAAGTCTGGCTCCGGCCACTGAATCTCCATTTCGAGCTGCCCGGCGTCTTTGATGGGAAATCCCTCTTGTTCAAAGGAGACAATATTGGCAAAGGGTTTTGCCGCTTTAAGGGCCGCAGCCATGGCTGCAGATGTGGATGCTTTGGGGGGCGTTTTTTCCAGGGTAATCGCGGAGACGGGGGCAGTGTTGGTGGAAGCGTTGCTCGGCGAGTGGGCGGGCGTATTGGGCACCTGTTGGCAGGCGTTAAGGGCGCTAAAACAGAGACAGAGTGCAGCAGTCGTCGAAAGATTTTTTAAAGCAGAGGGCATAAGGTTCTCCTAATTAATGTCGAGGATGAGGCCGCCGGGAATACCGGAGCCGGAGCCTGCTGGGGATGATGGGGTCGCTACGGGAGTGGGTGTGGGAATGGGCGTGGGAACCGCTATGGGGAGGTTGAGTCCCAGCGAACGGGCGGCGTTAATGCGACCGTAACCAAACTGCGTATCAAATCCACGGGAGCCCAGATCGTCAGTGCCCTGGATAATTGCTGCTTTAATATCTGTGGGTCCACGACTCTGCTGTTGGGACTTTAACAGTCCGGCCAGTCCGGCCACATAAGGTGTGGCCATTGATGTACCGCTATACTCGCCATAAGCCTGACCACTTGGGTTTCCTTGCACAGCATAACGGGGCAATGTAGAGAGAATTTGATAACCGGGTGCAGTCACTGTGATCCAGCTGCCGTAATTTGAAAAGTATGCGCGGGAATCGCCTCTGTCTGTGGCCCCTACTGCCACGACACCGTCAATTTCTGCCGCGTAGGTCGCCGGGTAATTGCGTACCTGCCCACCGTCATTGCCCATGGCAGCAACAATAGTGGCTCCCTTGTTTACCGCATAAACAAGAGACTCCCGAATGATACTCGAACCCATACTGGTGCCCAGGCTCAGGCTAATCACATGCGCTCCTCGATCGGCTGCCCAACGAATCCCCGTTGCAATATTCAAACTACTGCCCTGTCCAGAGGCGTTCATCACTTTTACCGGCATGATTTTCACGTTGGGAGCAAGCCCTACAATCCCCGTTCCGTTATTTCCCGCTGCGGCTGCAATCCCCCCACAATGGGTGCCGTGGCCATTGTCATCCTTTACCACTGCGTTATTGGCAATGGTATTCCAACCGCTCACCAATTGCGGTTTGAGATCGGGGTGGTCAGTGTCAATGCCGGTATCGACAATAGCAATAACCACGTTATTATTGCCTTTTTCAATATCCCAGGCCGCCTCAGCCTGTACGCGCCCGAGGGCATACTGCTCCGATAAGCGCGGATCGTTGGGTACCCAATCAATACCGTAGAATAAGTCGGGCTCTGCAAAGACCACGTTGGGATCGTTTTGTAAGCGTTGCGCCAGAGTCAGCAGGGCCTCTGCGCGGGCTTCAGCAGTGGTGCTCTGGGCCACCTGAATTTGACTAATCCCGCTGGCATCGGTAGCGATTAGGGTATATTGCTGGGCGGCTTTGGTTTGATCCCGAAAGCGTGCCAATAAATGATCCGTGGCGTAGTCTGGTGGTGGAGCCATGTCGCCACTGGGTATCGGGGAGTTCAGCAATTGCAAGGGATCGCTAATGGGCTTCAGGGACAAACCCTCTGACGTTGCCACGATTTCGTAGGTTCCCACCGGCGCTCGCTCGCCGGTGTCGGTGATGCCGTTCCAGTGAATGTCGCTAAAATCGCCTTCGTAATGGGTTTGCGCCAGCGGAAAACCAAAGCGTTGGCCGTCTTGTACCCCGTAAACCGCCACCGTCCATTGTTGAGACAGTTGGCGGGGGCCGTCGATGGGGTTGCCGGTATCGTCCTGCCAGGGAATCTCTCCCACCCGATAACTCAGCCCGTGGGTGGGATCTAAAAAGCGATTTTGGCTACTGAGTGTGAGATAGCCTTTAAAATTATCGTTGCTACCCACGAGCTGTTGATGGGCCGCTCCATTAAAGCGCCATTCCGCCTGAAGGACCGGTACCACGGGGGCTGCAACTGACGGAGCCAGGCCATTGCCCGATACGCCGTCCGGCACACCTCCAGGAACGGCGCCTGCGGGGTTGCTCTCACCTGGGGCAGCTGTAGGTGAAAGAGAAAGTGCCGGAGATGCCGGCGTTGGGGTATCCAAGTTGGGTGGGCTTTGACAGGCTGACACAATGATGAAGAAGCTAAAAAGAGAAGACCTGAGGCCTTTGATGGCTGCCATAACTGAGAGTATCCTTTAATCAAGTAAGTGAACCGTTTTTACAGTTATATAAACTTTTAGGTCAATAAACTTTTAGGTCACGATTATATATTCCCAAGTTTAAGATTCTCTAATCTCTATTTTTTAAAAAAACTGAGATATGCATATAAAAAAATTCTTTTATGGACTGTATACTGTTGGATTTTGCCAACTTTCAAAATGTACTCTTTGATCTCAAATGTGGAGAATACACGTTTGCCAGCTTTAGCACCCACAAAAAGTGTGGCGGCGATCAGGATAGCTTTGGCTATATCTATCAGTCAGACAAAGCGGTCAAACTACTGCTCACCCCCACCGAAGGCGAGAATACTTTGTTGTATATTCCCACTTTCGAGATTGCCTTTCATACGGACTACCTTAAAGAGGGCACCACGCTCGGCAAAGATCAAATTAATATGAGTCTGGGGCCGCTTCCACCTACCAGCCGTTAACGATTCTCCAGCCGGCGGGCTCTTTGACCATTTTAAAGGGCGTATCTATCGGGGCCACGGGCATGCCTTTGCCTTCGGGGTAGTAGGTGTCAAAAATAGCAACGAGTATGCGCGCCTGATCGGGTTTTTCACCTGCGGCAGGTGGTGCGATGCCGAGCATGTTTAACTTCTCGCTGTCGAGTGTACCGACCTCCCTAAAAATGGCTTCAAGATCAGGGGCGAGCATGCGCAAGGTGCCAGTGGCCTGATCGCCTTGCACTTTAATGTCTACCACTTTAAAGCGGGTGCGCTTTTTGAGTAAGTCTACCGATTGTTGAGCCGGAACTTGACCCTGCTGGCCGCGCTCCTGAATATACTCAGCCTCAGACTTTTTGTTTTTGTCTGCCTGAGAGGCCAGTGCGTAGACCTGAGCGAAATCGCCGCTGAGAGAGGCCTGAATGGCCTGCTTGACGACCTGTTCAGGGACGGTGGTTGCCGTGCTTTGCTGGGCCTGTTTTTTAGAGCAGGCGTTAAAAGTGCCGATGATAATCCCCAGCACGAGGATGCCCTGGTAACGTCTATTCCTGTGTCGGGGGGAGTGCTTGATTCTGCCCATGGTGTGTTTCTGCCTTTGTGTCTTGATGCCATACAAGTAAATAACCTGCGATACACGATGAACGAGTGACCGTTTCAAGCGCTTTATAATACGCTTAAATTTTACCAATGTTTTCGGTTGAATCCAACATAACGCTCCAAAAGCGAAGGACGTGAATCCTGGCTTAAGTAAGAGCTATTTTACTTCCGCTCAGCGACCATCGCGCCGAAGAATCCACCGCCAGCACCTGTGGCTGCACCAATGGCTGCTCCGATGACTGCAGCAGCGACCGCATCACCACTGCCTCGGGCAAAAACACCGAGGGCAAGAGCGCCGGCTGCAGCGCCGACACCGGCGCCCACAAGTGCGCCTTTTCCCTTGCTTTCGGTGAGGTTAGCCGCAGCAATGCCGCCAAGAGTCCCCCTGCGGCTGCGGCGGTTACAATATAGGGGCCAAAATTCAGGAAGGGGGTGCCGATGGCTAGTTTTTCTGCCTTGAGTAAAAGGGCAACACCGCCCCCCATGCCAAGGCCACCGACGGCGGCTCCTTTTAAGGTGGGGGTCAAACCTTTGCGAATACTTACGCTATCTTTGGCCATTTCGGGGGTGGCTAAATCTTTGAGCTGGTGTTGAGAAGCCGACGGGCGGATCTGCGGCTGATTCGATGTCAGTGGAGAAACCGATTGAGACGATTGAATGGCTAAATTTGACATGGTGTTACCTTCTACTTTTTAACGCTTACCCCTAATATAGGGCGATAAGCAGGTGATATTTCTTGTGCTTTGGTTAAGTAAAGAGAAAGATATGGTTAAGTTGCTTATGCAGGCATATCGGGAAATTAATCTGTGGGCACAAACTCCAGTGCCGTGTATTGCAAGGCTGTTTTCTCGGGGTTAATAACCGCAACGCCTTGCGGTTGGCCTTCAAAAAAATAGAAGGCGGGCAGGTGATTGATCCAGAGCGAAGCAGCACTTTGGCGGTGCCAGCTCAGGCTTTTTACCTGGCCTTCAAAGGGTAAGTTGCGCTGATACAGCGTACCGTCCTGCATGCGGGTTTCTAAGCGGGGGGGGGTCGTCGCAAAAACCGTATAAGAAGCCACCTGTTCTGCATCTA
>CAWCRG010000012.1:0-420074 GCA_963797915.1 Candidatus Sericytochromatia bacterium | reverse complement strand
AAACGCCGTTTCTTTCAGGGCCTCGTAGCGCCCACTGGCTCCTGAGTGACCTGCTGCCATATTGGTTTTGAGCAACACGGGGTTGCTACCGGTTTGTGTGGCACGTAATTTAGCCACCAGCTTGGCCGGCTCCCAATACTTCACTCGCGGGTCGTTAAGGCCACCCAATACCAACATATACGGGTAGGCCTGGGCCGTCACGTTGTCATAGGGTGAATAGCTTTTGATATAGTCATAATAGACCTTTTCGTTGGGATTGCCCCATTCTTCGTACTCCGTCACCGTCAGGGGCAGACTGGCATCTAGCATGGTGTTCAGGGCATCAACAAAGGGCACGTCAGCCACCACCGCTTGAAAAAGATCCGGACGCATATTGCTCACCGCACCCATTAACAAACCGCCCGCAGATCCGCCCTCAATCGCCAGCTGGTTCGGCGCCGTAAAGGCTTCTTTGACCAGATAATCTCCCACCGCAATAAAGTCCTTAAAGGTATTCTTTTTGTTCAAGAGTTTGCCATTGTCATACCACTGGCGGCCCATTTCTAATCCCCCCCGAATATGGGCAATGGCATAGACAAAACCCCGGTTTAACAGCGGAATAACGCTGGACGAAAAGTCAGGATCAGTACTCACTCCATAAGAACCGTAGCTGTAAAGGTAGGCGGGGTTTTGACCGTTTTTTTGCAAGCCCCGTTTATACACCAGGGTTAAAGGCACTTTTACCCCATCATGAGAGGTGGCATAGTGGCGCTCCATCACAAAGTCTTTGGGATCATAGCCCTGAATTTTGTCTTGCTTCATTAACGTGAGCTTTTGAGAGGCCAGCGCATACTCAAATACGGACCAGGGGGTGACCAGAGAAGCGTAATCCACCCGTAAGGTGTTGCCCGCGTAGTCTTGCTCACGGGCAGGCCATATCGAAGCCACCGCATCAGGAAAGGTCACCTCCCACTGCTGGCGGGTTTTAAAGTCGTAGGCTTGTACAAAAATGCGCGCATCGGTGCGATAGCTTAAGGTCAGATAATCTTTAAAGACCTGGACAGAGTCCAGTTGGGCCTGGGAACGCTCCGGAATCAGGGTTTGCCAATGACTGCGATCCGGTTGATTTAGAGGGGCCTGGACCACCCGAAAGTCTGTGGCTTTGTCATTGGTAGAAATAATCCAGCGATCGCCGTGGTGGTGCACGTCATACAGTAAACCCTGTTCTCGCGGCTGCATTAAGCGAGGCGCTTGCTGAGGGCGGTCGGCAGGAATGAAGTGATTTTCACTGGTGGTGTTGCTTTCGAGGTGGACAATCAGATATTGACCGCTGCTCGTTTTTTCAACTTCTACATTAAAGCGCTCGTCGGGTTCGTGATACACCAGCGCGTCAGCTTTTTGCTCCTGGCCCAGGGTATGACGAAACAGCTTATAAGGACGGTTGGCTGCATCAATGGTGTTATATAACAGGGTGCGATTATCGGCGGCCCACTCCAGACTGTAATAGGCACCCTCTAAGCGGTCCCTGAGCAATTGCCCGGTTTGCAGATCTTTGATAAAAACCGTGTAGCTTTCAGCGCCACTGGTGTCTAAGGAATAGGCCAAATAGCGTTGGTCCGGGCTGAGTTGGAAAGCGCCCAGAGCAAGGTAGTCTTTGCCTACCGCTTCGGCATTAAGATCCAGCAAAATCTCTTCGGACGCCTGCATGCTTCCCTTGCGACGGCAGTAAATACGATAATTTTGACCTTTTTCGGTACGGGAGTAATAGTAATAATCGCCTTTTTTGCGGGGAACACTCTGATCGGTTTCTTTGAGGTAGCCCACCATTTCTTTATACAATTGCCCTTGTAAAGGGACGGTATCAGCCATCCAGCTTTCGGTGTAGCTGTTTTCGGCCTTTAAATAATCAATAACTTTGGGGTTCTCTTGTTCCCGTAACCAAAAATAATCATCAACGCGCCGGTCTCCGTGGTGGGTTATGGTTTGAGGATGTTTTTCTGCAAGAGGAGCCGTCTGGGCACTCACTTCTGAGTGAAAAGCTCAGGGTTGTCATTAGCACACACAGACACGATTGGACTATTTTTTTCATCGATTGATCTCTCTGATCTTTAATGGCGGTATTATCGCCTGAGCAGAATGAAAAAACAAGCGTTCAGCTCTATGTCTTAAGACACGTAAAAAGATGTACACATAAAAATGCAGTTACGTCTTTCGTAGTCCGTGTCCCTTCCAAATCATATACACACAGGGAATCACGATCAGCGTCAGCACTGTCGAAGAGATCATCCCCCCAATCATGGGCGCAGCAATGGGCTGCATAATATCAGCGCCCACCTCCGTGGCCCACATAATCGGCACCAGGCCCATAATCGTGGTGCTCACCGTCATCAATTTTGGCCGAACCCGCAACACGGCCCCTTCTACCACACAGGCAAACAGATCGGCACGGCTATGCATGCGATCCTGTGCCAACCACTCCTGATAGGTGCTATCGAGATAGAGCAGCATCACAATGCCCGTTTCGGCCGCCACACCCGCTAAGGCAATCATGCCCACCCAGACAGCCACCGACAGGTTATAGCCCAGAAACTTAACAATCCACACAGCACCCACTAACGCAAAAGGCAGCGATAACATAATCAACATCGACTCCACCCAGGAACGAAAATTGAGATATAACAGGATAAAAATCAGGGCCAGAGTCACGGGCAATACCACCTGCAACTGCTGTTGTACCCGTTGCATGGCTTCGTATTGCCCGCTCCAGCGGTAGGTGTAGCCCGCAGGCAACACCAGCTTGTCTTGCAATAGCGCTTCGGCAGCCGTTACATAAGCAGCAGGATCGGTATCTACCACATCAATGGCAATCGTGGTCGATAATTGGCCCTCTTCAGACTTGATCATCGGCGGCCCGGTGGTCAGCGCAATGTCGACCACTTGTTTTATGGGAATATGCTCACCCGTCGGGCGTGCTCACCAGCACATTGCCCAGACTCTCCGGGTCCTCACGAAAAGCGCGCGCATAGCGAAGGTTCACGGTGTAGCGCTCACGGCCTTCGATGGTGGTGGTCACATTGCTGCCGCCAATGGCGCTTCTCGAGGGTATCTTCAATGGCTTTGACGCTCAGGCCATAGCGGGCCGCTTGCTCACGGCGAATACGCAAATCGAGATAATAACCGCCCGTGCTGCGATCGGCAAAGACAGAACGCGTGGTCTTCAGCGTTTTGAGCTGGGCTTCCATTTGCTTGCCCAGGGTATCCAGCATTTTTAAGTCGGGGCCAAATAGCTTAATCCCCAGCGGGGTGCGAATCCCCGTGGCCAGCATATCAATCCGGCCTTTAATGGGCATGGTCCAGCCATTGCTCACGCCCGGCAAGGTCAGTAACTCATTCATTTGGGCTTCTAGCTTTTGAGGGGTCATGCCTTCCCGCCACTGCTCCACGGGCTTAAAATTAATAATGGTTTCCACCATGCTTAAAGGCGCCGAGTCGGTCGAGGTTTCCGCGCGCCCCACTTTGCCAAAAACGGTGTCTACTTCTGGCAGGGTGCGCAAGAGTTTGTTTTGCACCTGGAGTAAGCGCTGGGCCTCGGTGATAGAGATTCCGGGCATGGTGGTGGGCATATACATGCTGCTGCCCTCCCAGAGTCGGGGCATAAACTCTGAACCTAAGCTTTGGTACACCGGCCAGGTGACTGCCAGCGCCAAAATGCTGGCCAGCACAACGCCCCAGCGCAGTTTTAAACAGACTCGCACCACGGGGCCGTAGAGGGCGATCAAAACACGGGTCACCGGGTGCTTGTGTTCCGGGGTGAATTTTGCCACGCACCAGCCAGGTCATAAGTAAAGGCACCAGCGTGACCGACAATATCGCCGCAAAAAACATCGAAAAGGTTTTGGTATAGGCCAGGGGCTTAAACAAGCGGCCTTCTTGATCTTGCAGAATAAAAACCGGCAAAAAACTCACCGTAATAATCAAGAGGGCAAAAAACAGCGAAGGACCGACCTCCTGGGCGGCTTGTACAATCACCTGTTGACGGCTCAGCTCTGTATCGTGACGCGCTCCGGTCTCCTTCGCTTGCGCCATCGCCAGATCGTGAGCCTCTAAACGCTTGTGGGCATTTTCAATCATCACAATGGCAGAGTCCACCATGGCTCCAATGGCAATGGCAATACCGCCCAGCGACATAATATTGGCACTCAAGCCCAAAAAGTACATCGGAATAAACGCAATCAGCACGGCCAAGGGTAGGGTAATCACCGCCACCAGCGCAGAGCGCACATGCAGCAAAAACAACACACACACTCCGGCCACCACGATGGATTCTTCACTGAGCTTGTACTTTAGGGTGTTTAAAGCATCATCGATCAAATGGCTGCGGTCATAGGTCACCACCAGCTCCACCCCCTTCGGAAACGACGGACGGGTTTTGGCAATTTCGGCTTTCACCCGTGCGATCACCTCGCGCATATTTTCACCCACGCGCACCATGACAATGCCACCCACCGCTTCACCTTCACCATTCAGCTCGGCCACCCCCCGGCGCAGTTCGGGCCCGAGGCTCACCGTGGCCAACTGCTTAATCAAAAGCGGGGTGCCCTCGCCATCGACTTTGACCACCACATTCTCGAGATCTGCGACGCCCTTAAGGTATCCTCGACCGCGAATCATGTACTCCCGACCCGTCATCTCCAGCGAACGACCGCCCACATCGTTATTGCTCTGCTGCAATGCCGTCCGGATCTGATCGAGAGACACATCGTAAGCCCGTAAAACATTGGGGTCTACCGTCACCTGATACTGTTTAACAAAGCCCCCCACCGAGGCCACATCCGCCACACCGGGCACCGCCTTGAGCCAGTAGCGCAAACTCCAGTCATTAAAGCTGCGCAGATCCGCTAAATTGTTCTGCCCGGTTTTATCAATGAGGGCGTACTGAAAGCCCCAGCCCACCCCCGTGGCGTCTGGCCCCAAACGGGGAGCGACCCCTTCGGGCAATTGCGCCGTAACGCTATTCATATACTCCAGTACACGACTGCGGGCCCAATACAGGTCGGTGCCATCTTCAAAAATGGCGTACACAAAACTCATGCCAAACATCGACTGTGCCCGCACGGTTTTAATCTGCGGGGCCGACAAAAGGGTGGTGGCAATGGGGTAGGTAATTTGATCTTCTATAATATCCGGGCTGCGGCCCTTCCATTCGGTAAATACAATGACCTGGGTGTCTGAAAGGTCGGGAATCGCATCTAAGGGCAGATGACGAAAAGCCTGGTATCCCCCAAGGGCGGCCATCAGCGTGATCACCACAATAATAAAGGGATTAGCCGCTGAAAAGGCAATCAGGCGCGCAAGGGCACCCTGATGAGGCTGAGTGGACTTAGTGGACATGGGTACTGACTCCCGGAGCCGTCGTCCCTGCGGAGTTCGGCGTCATCTGTTGAATCACCGCTTGCAGCTGGCTTTCTGAATCCACCAAAAATTGGGCATCGGTCAATACAGTAGCCCCCTGCTCAGGGCCTTCTAACAATATATAGTCATCGCCCATGCGGGCGCCCACTTTGACGGTTGTAGGCAAAAAGGTTCCCCCGGATCCCACCACAAAAACAAACTGCCGTTTACCCGTGTCAATCACCGCTGCCGCAGGGACCATGAGTAAGCGACCAGGCGCTTGAATTTCTAAAGTCATATGGGCAAACATATTGGGTTTAAGGGTTTGGTGCGGATTAGCCAGAGCAACCCGCACGTTGGCCGTACGGGTTTGCGCGTTTAAGACCGGGTCAATATAGCTCACGCGGCCCTGAAAGGATTCACCCGGTAAAAAAGGCAGCTCAATCCGTGCTACCTGACCCACTCTTACTTTGGCAATATCGCTTTCATACACCTTCCCCTGCACCCAGACCGTGTCTAAATTTGCGAGCGTATAAAAGGCAAACCAGCGGTCACGCGCATGCCTTCTACGGCCTGTATTTGGGTCACCACACCGCCGTGCTGTGCAAATACGGCAATGCTCCGTTGGGGAACACCGGTGCGTTCTAGCTCAGCAACTTGCTCCGCTGTGAAATCGTAAAGCTTCAGCTTTTCTTCGGCAGCATCTAATAAGCGCAAAGCCATATCCTGGGTGTTTAAAAGCGGCTCTGCCTGCAGTGCAGCAACGCTCTCTCGGGCGCTTAAGTATTCCCGTTGGGCCGCCACCAACTCAGGGCTATAAAGACGAAACAAGGGCTGTCCGGCTTTAACCTGTTGCCCCACAAAGCTCACATAAAGCTTCTCAATCCAGCCCTCGTATTTGGTATGCACATGGGCGTATTGCTCACCATTTGGCTCCACACGGCCACGGTACGTAATTCCTGATGAGCAGCCTTGCGGGTAATCCGTACGGTTTTGACACCGATTAACTGTTGCCGGGTCGGATTAATTTTCACGCGCAGCGCGATCCTGTAGCGAAGGTTGTCCGCTCCCAGGAACGGCTAAGACCGACTCCCCTGGGATTTCTACCTTTTCGAGATTCATGCCACAAATAGGGCAATGACCGGGGTGATCTTGTACCACCTGGGGATGCATCGGGCAACGGTAAAGCAACTCAGCGGTATCGGGCGCACGCAAAAAGGGGTCAGAGCCAGGCTGAGCTTTCTTTTGCCCGCTATCGATAGTCGTCATATCAAGGTGACATATCAACGGCTGACATATCCAATTCAGCATCTCCCTTTGCCAGTGCCTGCCAGGCATAGGCACCGCCGAGAAACAAAAATGCACCCGCAACAAGGAGCACATAACGCCGTAAAAAACCAGTCAAAACGCTCATGGGGTTTCTCCAGACATCAAATATTCAAGTTCACTTAAAGCCAAATAAGCTTGCGCTTGCAGCGCCAGCAACTGCTCTTGATAACGCAGCCAACGGGCAATACTTTCAATCACCTGCGCCACATCTCGCTGCCCCCCCTGATACGCCGCCAGTGCTGACTCAACGCCGGCCTTCGCCTCAGGAAGGATCTGACGGGTATATAAACTTTGCTGACGTTGGCTATGCTGCCACTGGATATATGCAGTTTCCCACTGGCTTTGTCAAGCGCTGCTCTACCGCCATACGGTTGGCTTCTGTGGCCTGCATTTGCCATTGCGCGGCATCAATTAAGGGCTTGTTTTTGGTTTCACCATAAATGGGCAGGGTCATGCCCGCCCTGATTTCCCAGAGCATTTCTAAAGTCGCCCGTTGGGTTACCCCACCAGAGATAAAATAGTCAGATTCCTGCTCAGCCTCTGCCATCTTCACCTCCCATTGCGCCAGCTCTATTTGCAGGGCTTGCAAACGCAACTCAGGATGCTGACGATCGGGCAGAGTGGGGGAAATATGAGGGGAAGAAGAGAGAACCGGATATCCCTGAGCGGAGGGCACTTGAAAGTCCGCCGGCCAGCCCAGCGTTTGGCGAAGGGCGGTCCAGTGTAATTGCTCTGCCTGTGCCAACACAAGATCTTGCTGCTCCAACTCAGAGCGCCGTAGCTTCACTTGCCACACGTCTTGTAAGGGCACCTTACCCACCTGATAACGGGTCTCGACAATCTTTTGCAATAGCGCATACCAGTGCTCCATTTCCGCCAGGACACGCCGGCTTTGCCGCTGCTGAAGGGCCTTAATATAGTGCTGCTGTACATCTCGGCGTACTTTTTTTGCTGCCATTGCCAATCCAATTCCAAAAGCAAGGCTTGCCGATCGGCCATGGCCTGTTTAATGTCTAGTTTTTGCACATTCGGATAATTTTGCTGAAGCGCCACAGAGGCCCCGGACATCGGTTCACTGCCAAGGGTCAAGCGACCGACGCCCACGTTTCGCACCCCTCCACTGAGCTGAGGATCAGGCAAAGCCCGCGCAGCCAGCGCCCTGTGTTTTGCAGCCTGATAACGGCGCTGTCGAGACAAGAGCTCTGGTGCAGTACGCATGGCCTGATCTAAAAAACGGCTTAAGGTCACGTCCTGGGAAAACCAGCCGGAAGGTGTAGAAGGGTCAGTCTGACCCAGGGTCTGCCCGCTGACAGGAGCTGGTATCCCCATCTGCCAGAGCATTGCTGTGGTCATAAAAAAAGCGGCATAAACCTTCATTCAGACGGGCTCCAATACACACCGGCTTGATGGGAGGCACCTCCCTGGGTAAACATCACCAGTATTTGATAACGGCCTGGTGTACTCAGGTCAAAACCATGGCCGTAATGAAACATGCCTTCACCCCGCATGGTCTCAGCAGTAACTCCCGCGGCATCAATCAGCGCCTTTCCATCAGAGGCAATCACCTTAAGCTTCAGGGGCACGTCAGCCACCGGCTTTTTTTGTTTATCGAGTAAGGTGACCCTAACGTAATGAGAAGACATATTTGTGCCGTGCTCTGGCATTTCCATCGCCATTGACTTCATCAATGCGTGATGTTTAGCCATCGTCGTCACGTCAAAGCTCACTTGAAAACCATCCACTTGCTGAATCAGCGTGTTGTGATTTTCGGGAGCCTTTTTTCTTCAGGGGCACAAGCGGTTATCAGGCTCAAACCACACAAAATCCATACAAATAGTGATACAGGGGATGTTCTAAAAAGACGCATTCTATCTCTCTCTTTCGTTGCTTAACATTTAAAATTGAACAGCAAAAAACACGCCCAACGGCGGGTGTGTCTAAACTGTTTTTAAATTAAAAGAACGGTAGAGGCATAAAAGACTGGCGGACCCGACAGCTCTGGGGGCGGACGAGGATCGCGCTGGGGTGATGATTTCGTCATCGGGAGTGCAACGTTTCGCGCCAATGGATAAGCATAAACAGTGAAAGAGGCAAATGAAGCATTCATTTGCGTATCATCCACGGCCAAAATCACCCGGTTTTTCTGAGGGTGTAAACAGTTACAGGCTACATCTTTTGATTCCGATGCTTCATCACCATGACACATTTTTGTGCCGAATGCTGCGAGGAGTCTGCGCCGTGACCATGCGTCTCTGACACCCCTGAGGAACCCGCAGAAGACGCGCAACAGGTAGAGCCCCACAAGAAAACGCAGGCCAGTAACAGACCTGGAATTGCACGAAAAAAGAGGCTTGCAGCCAGGGGGCGCAGAAAAAAACGTTCCATGGGTGTCATCATACAAGCTTACAATAGGGGAATGTCAATATACTTTTATGGCCATGGCCATTACACCCCGGGGATTAAACCTGCGCGGGCTTCAAGTCACTTTGGGAAACTGTTGGCATCACAGGGTCCACCACTTTGATACGACGGGCCACCACCAGTGCCAGGAGCGCCATCACAGCCGCTAAATAACCCACAATAGGGTAATTTAAAAGTTGTCCTTGCCCATTTTCCACAATAATCCAGCCCGCCAGGAGCGAAGCGATGCCTGCAGAAATTTGCTGCACGGCCGATTGCAAACTCATAAAGCTTCCGCGGTAGCGCGGAGCCACTGCAGCGGTCATCATGGCCATCACCGGGATCATGCGACCCCCACTCACCACAAAAAAGCTGGTGGTCAGCACTAAGACCATGAGCATGGGAGAAGGGCCCAAATGCGTAATCCAGATCGTGGGTACAATCGATAACACCAAAAAGGTAGACAGCACGCGCAAGCGACCGTAGCGATCGGCCAGACGTCCGATCCAGGGCCCGGTAAAAAGGGTCGTAAAACCACCGAGCAGGTAAATATAGGCCAAGCTCCCTTCACTAAAGCCCACATTCGCCACCATAGAAGGGCTTAAAAAGGGAATCACTGAGAATTGCCCGAGCATCATTAAAACAATCAGCAACAACGCCCATTGCTGGTTGCGATCGAGGCTCACCCGTTGTAACAATTGCAGGGGATTTTCACGGGTGCTTTCAGCGTGAGCCGTATTGGGAATATAGCGCCAGGCCATCACCCACACGGGTAAACCGATACAGGCCAGAAAAACAAAAGGCGCATGCCAACTGATCTTGCTGGCCAAAAACAAACCAAAGGGTACACCAAACACCGAAGCCGCCGAAAAAGCAGCGGTGACCCAACCCATAGCGGCTCCACGGCGCGCAATAGGAATCGCATCACCTACCACCGCAAAGACCATGGCAGAAAGAATACCGCCAAAGGCCCCCGTCAAAATACGGGCCGCCAACAAAATGCCATAACTGGGGGATAGGCTACAGGTCACCGTACCCACTATAAAGCCGGTTAACAAAAACATAAGTAGGGGCTTGCGGGCAAAACGGTCGGCCACAAAGGCACTCAGAAAACCAAAAATACCCGCTGAAAACGTATAGCCTGAGACCAAAAGGCTAAACTGCTGCGGACTAATCGCAAATATCCGCATCAGCTGAGGACCTAAGGGCATCATAATCATGAAGTCCATAATATGGGAAAACTGTATTGCTGCCAGGGTAAAGAGCAGTAAACGCTCTGACTTCATAGAATGTGCCTCGCTTTTAAACCTTAGACATTCAATATTAAAACTTTTGACATTGAAATATATGAATGTTTCTCAGTATAAAGTAGACCAAAGTCTTGCCACAATACTTTCCGTTTTAATCCTTTTGTTTATTCAAACAAAGTCCAGAGACGTCACAAAAATGAGCTCCAGGGCCTGGTTTTGATGATGAACTAAGAAATGATTCGGCTCCAAAAGATTTACGGTATAACGCTGTTGAACCCCTCGCATATCAATGATGTCCCAGGGTTCATGGTCAGTCGCGGCATGAAGCAATTGACCATACAAGGTACGGTAAGTCATGGCGTGACCGGCTTCTTGAATATGTACGAGTTTGGCCGCTACATACTTTTGATGAAAATAGCGATCACCGTCCTGGCTGAGATACACCTGATGGGCCTGTTCCAGCTGCGCCCGTTGCAAAATCTTTTGTAATTCTCTGAGTACACAACCGATGCAAATCAATCGCCCCTGAGGCAAGGCTTCAAACGCTGACCACAGCAGCGATAAGGCTTCATACAAAGCCAGATCATCGTCAGGATGTTGCTGATAACAACTGCAGATATCAGCCAAAACATGATCCAACAGTCCCCGATCACTAGCACTTCCCAACAACTTTTCAAGCACTTCAGGAAAGCGAATAGGCAGAGTCTCCAGCGCTTCAACCCAGGTCATACCCTGGATCAAATACTTTGACAACTCGTCTAGAGATTCCCTCAGACAGGGATCTGATGTTTTAAAGGCTTGAATAGGCTGGATTAAACCCTCGTTTAAAATTCCCTGATAAAAGAAAGGTAAAAATTCCACCAGTTGTCTGGGTTGAAGAATCATGTGTTCTGCTTTTTTCATCCACGTTAACACTAAACACCGGGCTTTCAAAACAACGTACAATAAACGTAATCTTGCGTTTTTAAAAGGAGTGTCAGCATGCCTTATCAACTCCATCCTGACACCCGTCTCCGCGCTGAGACCCAAAGCGCATTATGGTTCCATCGCCGCACCGCTGAAACCCTGGAGCTGGACGTTGAGGGGCTACAGACCTTAGAGCGTATCCTGGAGGGAAAGCGACTGTGGAGCTTTAAAGCCTGGCGTTTCTTTCAGTATCTCTGGGCCAGGGGCTTCTTGCAAAAAAGGTCATCTTTTAATCCTGCTGAACTGTTGAAAGTACAGACCATTCGTCTGCTCAGTACCCGGCAAGTCTCTCCTCTGCGTTCTCGCCACGCTCCCGAAGTTCTGCAAGTCAGTTTGACTGACGCCTGCCAACAAAGCTGTTCAGGCTGCTTTTTTAGCAATAGCGATCCTGGCACGCCCAATCGCTATATGTCACCGGCTACGTTTGAACGCATCCTCACAGAAGCCGTCGAACACGACGTGTTTCAAATCGCTTTTGGGGGCGGAGAGCCTTTTATGCATCCCAAACTTGTGCAATATATTACCCGTACGACAGAAGCTGGAATCGTGGCTAACCTCACCACCAACGGGGCTTTGCTCACCCCTCAAATGGCCCACCACCTTAAACGCGCCGGCCTGGGGCAAATCCAGTTTTCTCTAAATGGCGCAGACGCAGCACAGCACGAGCAGACACGGCCCCACCATGCTGCCGTTTTAGCAGCGATCACGCTGGCCCAAGAAGCACAATTACGGTGGGGCATTAATATTTTGGTCACCCAGCAACTCTTGAAACAGAACGCCCAGGGCCTGCACGGCCTGTTAGAATTTGCTCAGGATCGCGGGGCGGCAATGGTTAATCTGATTCGGCCCAAAGCAGCACAGGATGACGCTCAGTGGCTTGCTCAACATCAACCCAAGGCGGTCTCTCACCGTGCCCTACAACCCCTGTTAAACCATTGGCAGGGTAAAGCCCATTTTGCGCTCATGACCGATAGCTCGTATACTTTTTTAAGAAAGGGCAGTGCTAAACAACTGATGGCCGCAGGGGTCAGTGGTTGCAGCGCTGGCCGTCGTATGTTGAGTGTACAAGTCAATGGTAATTATAGTCCCTGTAGTCATCTGCCCGAAACCATGCAAGACACAGGGGCTTTAAAGGAGGTCTGGCAAACGTCAGCGCACCTGGAGGCCTTTCGCCATTTAGAGGACACCCTCGAAGGCGCATGCCAAACCTGCGAGCTCAAAAGCGTCTGTCGCGGCTGCCGTGCTGTGGTATTGTCAGAAGGCCGAATCATTTTTGGAGAAGACCGTCAATGTCCGAAACACCTATCTACTTCTTCTTAGCACAACTCAACCTGCTGCTGACCGCCAATTTGCGCATGGGCTTTGTCTTTCTGATTTTAAGTGTGTGCAGTGGTTTCTGGCTGCAACGGCAGACCGTACTTTTACGTCTGAGCACCTATTGGCTGGGTTGGGCAAGTGCCAGTACGCTATTGGCTCTGGGAAGTGCCGGGGCACTTCATATACTTCTCCAACGGCCAAATGTCTGCTTACAACAAGCAACTTACAGCGGCATCGGTCTGGCTGCGGCCGTGACCAGTGCCTGGGCAGCTCAGTTTTTGACACGTAAGGGTTATGGCAGCGCAGCCCGAGTCACTTACTTTATCAGCACTCTGGTGGGTAGCTATTGTATTTATGCCTACAGTTTTTCCCGCTCCGATAAAGATCTGTTTAGTCTGGGCCTGACCCTTCCCATTGCGCTGGCGCTGAGTTATTTTCCCCTCTGTTTTTTAAACCGTCCTCCAGCCAAAGGGTTTCATCTGCTTTTTTTAGGCAGCATGATCCCTTTCTCTCTCATTTACTATGGATGGATGTATCCCCTGATGCGCCATATTCCTCAGGTCGGAGAGTTTTACCCCTTTATTAACCTGTACGATTGGATTTTGCCGGTGTTTGTGATACTATATTTAGGTAATATCTATATAGATTTTTGGTTAAATAACCGTAAAAACACGCTGGCGCTGGTATGGAACTACCCCATGGTAGTTACGGCTATTCTCTGTCAATGGCTCGGTACCAATATTTTGGACACCTTAGCGCTTTAGTGTTAAACGTCGTAGAGGAGCACAAAATGTCAAAGTCCCGTTCAGCCTTACGCCTCCACAAGCTTGCCGTTCTCGCACTCGCCTCCAGTAGCCTCCTGTGGAGCTGTCGTTCTCAGGTAGACCCCCGCTTACAAACCGCGTTACAGGGCAACGTCAATCGCCCGGTAATCAACACCTTTAGCAACCAGGAGCCCGTCTTTGGCGATACTGAGACCAATATTAAGCGCATTGTCCAGAAGCCCTATAACGGGAGCATTCGCTTTGTCATTATGGGCGACAACCGCAACTCCACCCCCTGGAGCACCGGCGGAAACAAGGTTTACGCCAAAGTCATTCAGCAGGTTAACGCGCTTCAACCTGATTTTTCTGTAAATCTCGGCGACTTTACCTTTGACAGCTTACGTCCCCACTGGAACACCTTTGAAAAGTTAACCAGTGCAGCCCAGGCCCCTTATTTAACCGTGGTCGGAAACCACGATATTTTATTTGGTCGCTCCTATTACGAAACCCGCTATACGCAACCCAATCCCGAAACCGGCCTCGACGACTATAGTTTTGATTATGGTAATGCGCGCTTTGTCATGATGGATAGTGCCAACTACAATTTTACCGATCGTCAGTTTGCCTGGATGGAAAAGCAATTTCAAACCGATAAAAAGAAATTTGTCTTTTCTCACACACCGCCAAGCGTTGGTCCCTGGGAGCACAAACTCGCGCCAAGCCCAGAAGTAGGTCGTCGCTGGATGGAAATGAACGAAAAATATAAAGTGGACCACGTCTTTTTAGGCCACGTTCACCTCTTTGACCAGCAAACCTTTAATGGCATTGACTACACCGTCAGTGGTGGAGCAGGTGCACCTCTCGATAAGGGAAAAGGTTTTGGCCAGGGCGTATACCACGTGGTGATGGTCGAAGTGAATGGCGATCAAGTGAGCACACAAATCGTGCCTATCGATACCCGTATCGAAACCCATGGGCCCACCAGTTACGATGGTCTACGTCCTGTAGATCAAAACGGACCTCGCGTCCTCAACCAGTACCCTGCTGACTTTGTCCCCCCTGAAGAGCAATAAAACATGCGCATATTAATTTCTAACGATGATGGCGCCCACGCCCCCGGCATTCGTGCCTTAGCAAACGCTCTGGCAGAAGCTGAACACGATGTGTTTGTGGGTGCACCCGATCGTGAGCGAAGCGCCACAGGCCATTGCTTGACCCTGCACAAACCACTACGGGCTGAAGAAGTTCCTGAAATGTTTAGTGCCAAAGTCAAGAAAGCCTGGAAAATTAACGGAACACCCTGCGATTCAGCCAAGCTTACGATGAATATGCTGCTCGACCTGAGCAGCATCGATCTGGTGGTGTCAGGCATTAATCGCGGTCCTAATCTGGGCACAGACGTTATTTATTCAGGAACTGTTTCTGCCGCTGTAGAGGGTGCCATTCGAGGCTTACCTGCGATTGCCGTGTCTATAGATAGCTTTGACGACGTACACTATGAAACCGCAGCTCAGGTAGTGGTTGATCTCATTCAACAAATTCAGTGGTCTGAATTTAAGCCTCATACCGTATTAAATATCAACGTTCCTGCCATCCCTCACGATCAGCTCAAAGGGATTCGCGTCACCCGTCTGGGCTTACATCGCTTTAAGGATATTTTTGAACGCCGTCAGGACTTACGCGGCAAAGCCTATTTTTGGCAAACGGGCGTGGTCGTCGATCATGGCGAAGAAGAAGACACTGATGTGGTGGCTGTCAGCCAAAACTATGTGGCCTTAACACCCATTTACTACGATATGACTCGCTATGACTATATCGATACTGTGGACCAGTGGTCACTGCAGTTAAGCCCTCAGGGCTAACGCTTTTTTAGCAAGCTGTTCACCGCTTTCTTACCATGGTATAACACCTTAATATTATGCCGTGAGGAAACAGTATGAAAATTGGAATCCCCAGAGAAATCAAAGATAAAGAGTACCGTGTCGCAATTACCCCATCAGGTGTTCAGGCACTTACATCACGGGGGCATGAAGTCGTCATTGAAACCAATGCCGGTGTAGACTCCACCTTTATGAACGAAGACTACGAAGAAGTGGGCGCTAAAATCTTAGCCACCGCTCAAGAAGTTTTTGACCAGGCCGATATGATTCTCAAAGTTAAAGAGCCCCAACAGAGTGAATGTAAAATGCTCAGAGAAGGTCAGATTATCTTTACCTATCTGCACCTGGCGGCGGACCGCGCACTCACCCAGGCCCTCATGGACAGCAAATGTACAGCGATTGCCTATGAGACCATTCAGGGCATGAACGGCTCTTTGCCCCTGCTAACCCCCATGAGCGAGATCGCAGGACGTATGTCCGTGCAAATCGGAGCACAGTACCTGGAAAAACGGAACGGTGGCCGCGGTGTTTTACTGGGCGGTGTCTCGGGCGTTCCTTCGGCCAATGTTGTCATTATTGGCGCAGGGGTTACCGGCACGCAGGCCGCTAAAGTGGCTCTGGGTATGGGCGCTTTTGTGACCATTCTCGATCGTAACATCGATCGCTTACGCTACTTAGACGATATTCTCAAAGGCCGTTTTGAAACTGTGGCTTCTGATATTGGATCTATTTCTCGCAGTGTGGCTTTTGCAGACCTACTCATTGGTTCGGTATTGATTCCAGGTGCCAAAACGCCCACCCTCGTCACTGAAGACATGGTCAAAACCATGCGAGAAGGCAGTGTTATCGTCGATGTTTCTGTCGACCAGGGCGGCTGCGTAGAAACCATTCATCCCACCAGCCACAGTGAGCCTATTTACGTCAAGCACGGTGTGATCCACTATGGTGTGACCAATATGCCGGGAGCCGTTCCTCGCACTTCGACTTATGCCTTAACCAACGCCACTCTACCCTATATCTTAGAGCTTGCAGAAAAAGGCTATGAGCGCGCCATCAACGAAAACCATCTCTTATCTTATGGATTAAATATTGACAAAGGAGAAATTATCTACACCGTAGTGGCTGAGGCCTTTCCCGATCTGGTGTAAGCGATAGTCTTATGTCACAAAACTTTAGGATTCTGATATTTGAAGACGATGCTGAGCATGTGCAATACCTCAAAAAGATACTGCACACGCCCGGGTGTGAACTGGTGTTTGAAGACAACCTTTATCAGGTCACCCAACGTTTCAAATCTCAGCCCTTCGATCTCAGTATCATTAATCTTGAAACCGCCGATGAAGACGGCGAAGAGCTGGCGTGGTGGTTAATTGATAACTTTCCACGCCGCTCTATTATTCTTACCGGCGGAGAGTTATATCCTGAGCAAGAAGAACTCCTGAGTTACAAAGCCGTTTTGGGCTTCTTTCCCGCGCCCTTGCACCCTGAAACCCTGAGCCAAATGCTCAAAAAAGACGGAAAGGGTCTTAAAGGTCAGGTGCAACGTATGCGCATCCCAGATCTTCTCCAGGCCTTGCGGTGGAGTCAGGATGCCGTTATTTTGGTTTTCGTAGACGCCTCCCTGCAACAAGAGGGATGGCTCTATCTTAAGCAAGGTGAAATTGTCCACGCTGAAATTTATCAACGCTCTGCCATTGGCGGACGCAAAAGCAAAATCAGCCACGGTGCCGAAGCCTTCCCCAAAATCTTAAAATTTCGCAATGGCGACTTTACCGAACAAATTTGGCAAGAGCCGGAAGAGCGTAGTCTTAATGTTCCCTTTGACGGTCTCATGATGAATGCAGCGACCCAACAAGACGAGAACGAGTCGACCCTTGAAGAACATCACGGACCACGCATCCGACGCGCACTACTGATTGATGAAGACGCCATCAGCCGGATGATGCTGCAACGCAGCCTGCTTGCCGAAGGCATTGATTGTGAGTCCGTCCGCTCTCTGAGCGAAGCCGCAGTAGAACTCAAAACCAATACGGTTGATCTTCTTATTTTAGACGCGGGGCTTCCGCTGAGCGACTTTAAGCTTTTCACAGAGCGTATTTCTCCCCAATATCCTAACTTACGCACACTCCTTTTGGGAGAACCGGGCAAAGCTTTAGCAAAGATAGACATGTCGGCTTTACATACAACCCTGCCGCGTCCAGTCAACCCCAAGCGCTTAAAAGAAATTCTGTTTGAAATGACTCAGGTGGGTTTTAAAGGCTATCTCAGCCGCATTAACGTTTTGGATTTTTTACAGCTCAACTTGTCAGCCATTGATGAGCAAAAAAAGATACATATTCGCGATCTTCAAAGTGGTGTTGACGGACAAATTTACTTGAATCAAGGGCGTTTTATTCACGCTGAGTTTGATGATTTAGTGGGTGAAGAAGCCTTTTATAAAATTGCGGTCATTACACAGGGTGACTTCTTTGAAGATCCGGCTTTTCAGCCTCCTGACGAGACCTTAGCTCATATTTTACCTCACAAGCTAATGATCAAAGGCGGGCGACTTGCTGCGCCTGCCGAGCAAGAGGCTCCGGCTCAAGTCCCAGAAGAAACCGCCGGTTCACAGGGTCTTACTTCTCTTTTTGGAGATGACAACGATATCCAGTTCAGTTTTGGAGAAAGCGATAAAGACGAGAAGTCAACCTCTCTCTTCAGCGATGACGAACTCGACGGTATTCAGTTCTCACTCGGGGACACAGAGCCCATGCCCATACCGACCGTAGAAACACCCAAAGAACAGGGTGTCACCTCGCTCTTCAGCGATGACGAACTCGACGGTATTCAGTTCTCACTCGGGGACACAGAGCCCATGCCCATACCGACTGTAGAAACACCCAAAGAACAGGGTGTCACCTCACTCTTCAGCGATGAAGAACTCGACGGTATTCAGTTCTCACTCGGGACACAGAGCCCGTGCCAATGCCCACTGCAGAAGTACCCAAAGAACAGGGTGTCACCTCACTCTTCAGCGATGACGAACTCGACGGTATTCAGTTCTCACTCGGGGACTAGCGCAACACAAAAATTGATCGTATACTGAGCGCGTCAAAA
Source organism: Candidatus Sericytochromatia bacterium (assembly GCA_963797915.1). GTDB lineage: Bacteria > Cyanobacteriota > Sericytochromatia > UBA7694 > UBA7694 > CAXRDE01. The sequence goes on along the minus strand of CAWCRG010000012.1, from coordinate 401,702 downwards.
ATACGCCAAAATTCATCAATTTCTTCAAGGCTATTGTAAGCGTGGGGCGCCACCCTTAGAAAACGCTGCTCCCGCGACGCCACACGCACATTGTGCTCTGCCAACGCAGCCTGTAAGGCATCAGCGCCCGTATAAGGGACCGTAACAATGCCCAGGCGTTCCGCAGTAGATTCCGGTGTTAAAGGGCTCAATCCCCGTTGGGAAAAGCCCTGCCATAAAGCAGTGGTTAAAGACAAAATATGCGCTGTCCACCCGTCGCGATCGAAGCCATCATAAAAGGTGCGGGCTGCGAGCAAAGCGGTAATGCCCATACCGTTGGGTGTTCCCAGCTCATAACGGGCAGCATCATTGCGTAGCTGCAAACGGTAATCTAACAGCTCCCAGGCATCATCCACGCTGAGCCACCCCACATCCGCAGGCGTGAGCATCTCTCTCAGCTCAGGGCGCATATAGACAAAGCCTTGCCCCTGAGGACCCATCAGCCATTTATGACCGCCCGCAGCCAAAAAGTCAATATGCATCTGGTCTACGTCTACAGCCACAGCCCCCAGAGACTGAATGGCGTCTACGCAAAAGAGAATGCCGCGCTCTGCGCAGACCTTTCCCAGGGCTTCCAGATCATGCCGCTGGCCGGTCAAAAACTGCACATGAGAAATAGAAAGCAAGCGGGTTTGCGGCGTTAAAGCCGCTATAATATCGGCAATGGGTAGATAGTAGTTCCGGTGTGCCACAAAATCAACCTGCACACCCCGGGAACGCAGATTTAAAAAAGGGTACACATTCGAAGGAAACTCTAAATCATTGAGCAGTATCCGATCCCCTTCAGCCCAGTCCAAACCGTTGGCAAGTAAGCTTAGCCCGGCAGAGGTGTTACTTACCAATGCAATATCGGGAGTCCTTGCTCCCACGAGGGTAGCCAAACACTCCCGTAAGGCTTCCATTCTTGCCATTAAAGGCTCGTAATTCTCAATGCAGTCCAGATGGCGCTCCTGAGCGTAGGTCTTAACCGCTTCGAGCACGGGTTGTGAAAAAGGGCTAACCGACGCATGATTAAAATAAAGTTGATCCTGGGTGTGAGAAAAAGCCGCGCGTAGACGTGGCCACTGCGATTGAAAAGACATAAATGCTCCTGAAACATGATGGGCTACTGCTTTATGTTACATTGAAACCATGAATTATACGTTAACCCAGGCGTGGGAAGCTTACGCCGCTAAAAATTATGACTCTGGCCAAACGCATCTTTTTGGCCCTTCAACCCATTGCGCCCAGCGCTGAGTCTCGTCGCCATCATGAAATGGGTTATGCCTACGTTTTACTGGCAGAAGGCCAGCGCAAAGAAGCCGAGACGATTCTACAGCGCCTCTACGCAGAAACCCAGGATGCCAAGTTTCTGGTGCCTCTGGAAGAAGATCTTTAGCTCATTTAAAAGAGAGCTTTAACCCCTGTGCCTTAAGTGCAAGTAACGCCTCGGCGTTTCCACGGGCATCATCTAAGGGGTTGTGGGTGTGGGGAGTCTGACGAAGGTGTTTAAAACTCTGGAAGCTATCTTTGACCAGGCCTTTATACAAACTGCCCAGGTTTTGAGAGCTATGGCCAAAGGGGTTTCGCTTCAAAAAATGATGAAAATACCAGCACACAAACATCCAATCAAAGCCGTTATTATCCGAAATAAAAACCATCTGCCCTTTATTGTGCTGGTGCAAGCCAATCCTCAAAATCTGTCATGACCTGTTCAGGCGGCCTAAAAACGAGGGTCTCCTCACGAGAAAAGCCGGATACAGCCAAAGCCGGGGCTCCACTGCTCAGAAATAGGTTGCAGATACCCCAGAAAAGATTGCGTAAGGCCTTCCTCTACCTTAACAGCGCCCAGGGCAATCATGGAGTAATCTCCAGGTATCGGTCCATCAGCCTCAATATCCACCATAAAATAACTCATAAATTCCCCAATAATTAAAACTAAATTGAATACCCCTAACGAATTGATGACCGATGCTCGTTATACTAATAACATGTACAAACGTATGGTCAATTTTTTACATTGGTGTATCCAGGGTGAAGACTTTCATCACCGTAATAAATCTCTGTTATGCACAGCCTTATTGGTGTCTTCGATCTTGGCATTCATTTCCCTTAGTATTAATTATAGCCTGCATTTTCCGCCCATCCTGGTCGGGCTTAACGCCTTTTTCTGTATCGTTTATCCCATCCTCTATTGGCGAACCCGCTTCACCTCAGGCCATGAAGCCCTCTACGCCAATGCGTTTATCTATCTCACGCTCGTTTTTCTCTTCTGCTCCTGGCCTCTCAATGGAGGCGTTATCGGCTCAGTCCCCTTATTTCTCATTGGAATCGTAATCCTCAGCGCTTTTGTTCTGGAGAGTAATAAAGCCTATCTCAGGTTTATTGGCATTCTCCTCGTTGTTTTTTGCAGCTTACTTTCTTTGGATATTTTTGTACCCGACTGGCTGTTCCTGTACCCCGATCTCGGTGTGCAAACCCTGGATATGGGCCTTGCAACACTCTTTTTGTTGATGCTCTGTAGCTTAAGTCTGGCCATCTTTCGGAACCGTTATGAAAAAGAGCGCCGGGCGTTAGAGCGCTCAGTCGCTTATAAGTCTCGGTTTTTGGCCCAAATGAGCCACGAGGTACGCACGCCACTGAACGCCATTCTCGGCTTTTCAAAGCTGCTTAAAGCAAATAAGTCAGCACAGACGCTGGACGTAGAACAACAGCTCTATTTACAGCGCATTCACGAAAATGGCTTGTCTCTTTTGGCCTTTTTTGACGACCTGTTAGACATTTCCAAAATCGAAGAAGGTCAACTGCGCCTTCACTTACAAAAAGAGATCAACCTTTCAGAGTTATTAGCGCAATGTGTTTCCCATTATCAGTTCAGCATTAACGACAAAGCCCTGGACTTTCAACAGCACTCTTCTCTTCCTGAGCCCTGTCTTTTAGATACCGATCCCCAACGCTTAAAACAAATGATCAGTAATTTACTCAGCAACGCCATCAAGTTCACGCCACCTCAGGGTCGTGTGAGTCTGAATACGTTTCAAGAGAAAAGCCAGCTGTGTATTGAAGTACAGGACAGTGGTCCGGGAATTAAAAAAAGTGAGCAGGAACTTGTCTTTACTCCCTTTTACCGGGACAACTCCCGTGCAGCAGGCTCCGGTCTGGGCCTTGCGATTATCAAGGAGCTGTGCGACCTCATGGGTTACCAATTGCGTTTAAAAAGCAAAGAGGGTCAGGGAAGCTGTTTTCAAATCTGGATTCCCCTGTGACCCCAAAATGGCCCTGTGGTATTATCAGTACAAAACAACCTGTCACAATGACTTAAGGAATACTTACCATGATCAGCATTAAAAGTGCTCGCGAAATTGAACTGATGCGCGTTGCCGGGCGACTCGCTTCTCAAACCCTTGATATGATTGAAAAACATATTCGCCCTGGTGTGAGCACCGAAGAGCTGAATCAACTGTGTCACGATTTTATCGTTTCTCACGATGCCTACCCGGCCCCCTTAAACTACAAAGGCTTTCCCAAAAGTGTTTGTACTTCTATCAACGAAGTAATTTGTCACGGTATTCCCAATGCCAAAGACGTGCTCAAAGACGGCGATATTGTCAATGTAGACGTCACCGCCATCAAAGACGGTTACCACGGCGACACCAACCGCACTTTCTTTGTGGGAGAGCCGTCACCTGAAGTCCGTGCTCTGGTGGAGTTCACCCGTGAAATCACCTTAAAGGCCATTGGTATTGTTAAACCCGGCATTCGCGTCGGCGACATTGGGCATTTGATTCAAACCGAGTCTGAAGCCAGAGGTTACGGCGTTGTGAGAGAGTTTACCGGCCACGGTTTGGGGCGTCAATTTCACGAGCCTCCCTCTATTTTTCACTATGGTACGCCCGGTACTGGCGCAAAAATTCGCAAAGGCATGACCTTTACCATTGAACCGATGATCAATCTTGGCACGCACGCATTGCATGTTCTCGATGATGGCTGGACGGCAATCACCGACGATGGTAAATGGTCAGCCCAGTTTGAGCACTCGATTGTCGTTACCGCTGAGGGTGCCGAAATCTTAACGGTCTCTTAGCTACGGCATGTCGGGGCATTTATACCTGTGCGCCACGCCCATTGGCAACCTTAAAGATATTACGCTGCGCTGTCTTGAAACCCTCAAAGCAGTGCAGCTCATTTTGGCAGAAGACACGCGCCAAACCCGAAAACTCCTGAATCATTATGAAATTGATACCCCCTTAAAATCTTTTCATGAACACAACGAATACCATCAGACTGAGGCCTTAATTCAGCAATTAAAAGGCGGCCAAAATATTGCCCTGGTGTCCGATGCCGGTCTACCGCTAATCTCTGACCCCGGCGCCCATTTGGTACAGGAATTGGCGAAAGCAGGCCTTGCCTTTACCTGCATTCCGGGTGCTAGCGCCCCCCCCACAGCGCTCTTACTCTCTGGGCTTCCGCCCCTGCCTTACACCTTTCTGGGTTTTTTACCTCGACAGCGCAATCAACGGCAGCAGCTCTTACAGCAGTATCGCCAGGAAAAGGGGACTTTGGTATGCTTTGAGTCCCCCCACCGGCTGACCCAGGCCCTGCAAGATATTCAAGAGGTGCTGGGCGACCGTCAGGCAGCCGTCTGCAGGGAACTCACCAAACGGTACGAAGATGTGCAAAGAGGCCCTTTATCGGTATTGCACACTCACTTTAGTGCAACACCCGCCCGTGGAGAAATTACGCTGGTGCTCTCAGGCGCTATAGAGGACGCTCAACCCGCCCTGCAATCCGCTGAAGAGCTCACAGCACGCTATACCGAACTCCTGAATCAGGGCTGGCATAAAAAAGCCATTTTTCAACAGCTGCGAGAAGAAAGCCAATTGTCTCGCAATGATCTTTACCGTCTTTTACACGATGTATAGCTACTATAAAATTAAAAAAAAGCGTCTCCTGGGCATACTGATCTGCTGTCTCCTGGGCAATAATGGATGCGCCCAGGAAAAAGCAGAAGCATCCTCTGAAGTGATGTACGTCCTCGGTGATCTACACGGAGACATCCAGGCAGCCCAGGCTGCCATGGCCTTAACCGGGGCAACCAACGCCAATGGAGAGTGGATAGGCCGTAATCTTACGGTGATACAAACCGGAGACTTGATTGATCGGGGTCCCGAAGATCGCAAGGTTCTCGACTGGCTCGCTCAGCTCGAACAACAAGCGCCGAAAGCTAACAGCACCCTTCACCTCCTCAACGGCAACCATGAGCTAATGAACGTCGACGGAGACTTTCGCTATATTCACCCCGAGAGCATGCAGGCTTTTTCAGATTTAGCCAACGTAGAACGCAGCAAGGCCTTTCACTTAGAAGACGCCTCCGCAAGCGATACAAGGCAGGGCCAGCGCTTTTTTACCGGGAGGCATTTACGCGCAACAACTGCAAAAGCGGCCAGTGGCTTTATACTTGAATGAGACCCTCTTTGTGCATGGCGGCTTATTGCCTGCCCACGCCGCTTATGGCTTAGCCGCGATCAACGCGGCGTACGCTGAGCATATTGCCAAAGGCACGCCCTTGCCTCAGCTGCTGCAAGATAGCGAAGACAGTCCCCTCTGGACCCGCATTTACTCTTTGCCCCAGCAAGCGGCAGACTGCGTAAAACTGACAGCAGGTGCTGCAGACCCTGAAAGCCAAACGTATGGTGGTGGCTCACAGCGTCCAGCCTCATATCAACAGCGCCTGCGAGGGCAAGGTGTGGCGCATTGATACCGGCATGTCAAAAGCCTATCAGGGACGCATTGAAGTGCTCAAAATAGAGGGCGATAAGGTCAGCATATTACGCCAGGACAAGCCTTAGCCATTAATTCCCGACGCTGTTAACACCCTGATTAATTTGATTATTTAAGCCGCCCACCTGCTGGTTGGCCTGATCAATATTTTTAAGTAAGCTGTCGGTACTGATTTCAGGGAAAGCCAATAGCGTCAGGTTCATAGTGAACTGTTGATAAGAAAGTGTCATAGGCCATTTCAAACATAAAATCATGTAAGTCTTTGCGCAAGGTGACTTTAAAAGGCACCACCAGAGCCAGCCACTCTTTACCGTTCTCAGGCAAAAAGGTGGGCTGCACCGCAAATTGGAAGGTGAGCTCGGTGTGCCATAGCCAATCGGAGCTGGTGGTGATTCCGAGGGTGTCTTTCAGGGTTTTTCCCCCTAGATCCCAGTCCATTAAACCCAAAAAAGAGTCCGCCAGCTTAACATTCACAAGACCCGATAAATTATTAATGCGCCCCTGATCAAAGTCATAACCAAAGTTTAATCCCATTTCATAGCCCTCAGGAACGCCGCTCTCTAAGCCATAGGTATTTAAAGCGCCAATGGCCAGTGGAACCTCAGTACTGCGGTAGCGAAAACCCAGAGTACTGGGCTGCCAGGTTCCGCCATAGAGTGAAAAACTGCCCACATCGGCTTCTGAAATGGGAATCGTTTGTTGATTGGGACCATGCAGATAAGGATTGGACTGGGCCAGCGAAACCCCGGCGGGATAGCGCAACACATCGCCGGCATCCCGATCGGTCACGGGTAAGGGGTTGTAACCCGTTTGACCGCTAAAAATAAAGTGATTCCCAATTTGAGAGCGAAAAGAGGCCGTCACCGGTTGATAACGGCGAGCATTATAGTCATAGCCTGTACGTAAGTCCATCGTAAACTCTGGCTGATTAACAAAGCCAATGCTGCCGGTCAGTAAGTTCTGCTGATTTAAGCTGAGCGTATCAAAGCGAAACGGCGTATTATTGTTTTCTTCATCGAGTACCGTGCGGCGATAGTTAAAGGTGGGTATAAAAAATGGACTCAAATCATTTTTATAATTCACACTGCCCGTAAGTAAATAAGCCGCATCGAGGGTCTGGTAAAAGCGTTGTTCAAACTTGGTACCCGAAAAACTGACTTTATTACCCAATCCAAGATCGTATTCTTTACCACCCAAAGAGAAATCAAACAACGCACGACTGATTTCATTCAGGGGATCGTCAGGAATAAAACTGGCTGGCTCAAAATATCGCCCAATCGTACTACGGAAGGTCACCGGAAAATCGTCGGCAAACAGCGGCTTAAAGGTAAAATCCATTTCAGGCAGTTTTTTGACCTGACCGGTATTGGAGCTGCGTCCGTTCAGATCAAAAAAGTCAGCATACGTGAGGTTTACACTGCCCCAGGTTTGTTGCTGCGTGACCGTGACGTTGGGAGTGAGGGTTTGTTGCCAATTGCCCTCTCGGTTTTGCGGCGTGATATTAGAGAGGTTGCTGACATAATCAAAGCGCGTGGTTAACTGAGTCTTATCGTCAATGGGAACATTCAAATTAACCCCTGAACGCAGATTATCACTCTGGTTGTTTACGGTTTCCTGGCGGTTTCCAGGGACGCCATCTTCAAAGGTTTGGGTCACACTCCGGTTGGCCGACTCACTCCAGTTGGTGTTGACGTTTAAATTGGCCTGACCTAAGCGGGTTTTGACATCAATCGTCCGTTGTTGGTTTTGGTTAATCGAAAAATTTTGCTGTTGCGTCGTTTGTGCAGCAGCAGTGTTACCGACCACTTGCAAAGCCGCCTGCGGCGTTTGTACCGATTGGGTGAGTTTTACGTTGGTGTCTACCACCAGATCCTGGTAAGGATCCACGGGAAAAATTTGCTGGTCTGTTAAATCAAAAGAAAAGGAGCGGTTGGTGGTGCGAGACGCCTGAAAGCCCGTGTTGTAAAAGTCTACATCCTGATAATTCAATAAAATTTCGGTATGGGGCAACAATAATTGACGATGGGTAATCGAGATTTTATAATCGTCAAATTTGTTACTCAAAAAGTTGCTTAAGCCGGGTAAGAGCGCACTCTGCTCTTGTTTCAGCCAGGATCGAGCATTCAAGTCGTTAAAAGAACTGGTGGTGACTCCTGTCGCTGTTGTATCCGTTGTGACTTCACCACTATTGGGGGGCAAAAAGACCGATTGCGGGCTAAAAATAGAGTCCGTTACCGGTAGACCAAAAAAGAAAAAGCGGGTGATAGAGCTCGGTGCGGCAATCCAATCATGCTGAAAACCAAAGCCCATGCCTTTTTTTTCCATACCCTCTATAAACCAACGGCCATCATGATACTCGTTGATGCGGTAGTCCCCCTTGAAGCGGGCAAAGAAACCCTCCACCGGATTCTGCCCAACATCCAGATCGGGCTTACTCAAGCCAAAGCCCGCACCACTTAAGGGCAAATAAACCAACGGAAACCAAAAGGTTTGACTCTCATAATTTAAAAAGCGAGTATTCCATCCGATGACGCGATCATCGGGAATAAAGTCTAAAATTTCCGCCTCAATGGCATAGTGAGTTACGCGTTTTTTCATAACTTCAGGGGCATAAGGATCGTCAGAAAGCTCTTGAAAAGACGTCTCTACGGTTTGAATATGGTCACAGGTGGTATAAAAGCCGTTGCCCATGACTACCCGGGCACCGTCATCATAGGCGGTCATCCAGTCGCCCTGAATATAGATTTCCTGCCCCTCTGCACTGGCACCCTGCCCCACAGTAGCGGCCGGAACCACCAGATAAACATCGGTGGCCTCAATGCGTCTTAAACCCACGTCATAGCGAAAGGTTTTTCCCTTAATGCGACGTTCACCCTGCTTGGTGCGTTGCACAATTTCAAAAATGGTGTCGCTCTTGAGAAGCTTGGCATCCGCGTTATAATCCAGCTGCTGGGTTTTAATCACGTAATCTTTGACTTCAAGCTCCACATTGCCCGTGAGTCGAAAGAGCTTTTCATTCTCCAAGTACTCAACCTTATCCGCTTTGTACTTCACTTTGAGCTCTTCGGCCTGCGCAATACTGGCCAGAGGTGTATGTGACCAAAGCCCCCAGCCCAGGGTGCCAAACGAGCATGACAAGGCCAGGCGTAAGACCACCTGAAGAATTGATTTTGTCTTGTGCTGCTTCATTCACTCCACCTGTATATACACCAACAAGCCTACCACTCCAAAGAGCAAATTGGGCAACCATGCAGAGACTAAAACCGGTAAGAGTCCCAGTCCCCCAAGACCTTCGCCAATGGTTTGCGCTACAAAATAAAAGAAGGTCAAAATAATACTAATGGCAAAGCCAATATAGCCACCACGGGCAAACTTTAGTCCAATGGGAGCAGCAATAATCGCCGCAAAAAAGGTGGCAAAAGGGCGCGCAAACTTAGACTGGTACTCAATTTCATAAGCCTGGGTTTCTTGTCCGCCGGCGCGAGTGGCTGCAATCAAGGCCTTCAGCTCATCAGAACCCATTTCTTTGGGCTTAACTTCACCGGAAATATAGTTAAGTACCTGAATATTGGTTTCTACTTCAAGATCTTTAAAGGGCTGTTCTTTTTCGACAAAGCCATCAACGGTGTCAGGGTAGCGCTGCACCACACCGTCATGAAGGGTCCAGACCGAACCGTTCCACTCACCATAAGGGGCTGAAATCATGCGAAACTCATGGCTCGTATCGCTATCAAAAATCAACACTTTTTCAAGTTTTTTGGCGTCTTTATAAACCACACTCACGTAGAAAAAACGGCTGTCCACCCCTTTAAACTTCACCTTAGCCGAGACCAGGCTGTCTTCGCCCTCAGTGGTCAAAGCGGCATTTTGAGCCGCTATTTTACTGCGTCGATTGGCTTCAGGAACCACTTCCTCATTCAGATAAAAAGAGAAGAGGCTAATCAAAACAGAAATGATTAAAATGGGGCGCATAATGCGTTTACTGCCCGTACCGGTGGCACGAATGGCAATAATTTCAAAATCTTTTGACATGCGAGCCAGACCCAAAAGCGTGGCTATCATATACGCAACGGGCAAACCCAACACCACAAACTCCGGCAGTTTGTATATAATCATACGCAGCACAATAGGCGTGGGCACTTTGTTAACAATAATGAGCTTTACATCTTCGGTAAGCCGCACTGAGAGCATGATAACAATCACCCCAATAATCACCATTAAAAAGGGACGGAGCACTTCTTTGGAGATATAGCGATCAATGAGACGACGAAACATTAGGACTCCCTCATAAGGCTATCATCATATCAGAAAAAAAAGCCCGTCCATGGTGTTTAAGCACAATGGACGGGCTTTTCTCTCATCTTCTAAAAACGTAAAACTAACGCTGGGCGATGGGTTTTACCGTACGGTGGGTTTCACCGATATACTCCGCACGCGGACGAATGAGGCGATTGTTTGCCAATTGTTCAAGGACGTGAGCACACCAACCGCTCACGCGGCTCATGGCAAAAATTGGCGTATAAAGATCCAGGGGGATACCCAGTGCATAATATGCGCTGGCAGAGTAGAAGTCTACATTGGGCTTCAATCCCTTTTTCTCAACCATTAGGTCATTGAGTTTAATGGACATGTCATACCAGGTGGTATCACCGTTTAGCTCACCTAAAGCTTTTGACATCGCTTTTAAATGCTTGGCTCGCGGGTCTCCGTCTTTATAAACGCGGTGACCAAAACCCATAATACGTTCTTTGCGCTCTAAAGCAGCCTCCAGATAAGGGGCTACATTGTCTACCGTTCCAATCGCTAAAAGCGTACGCATCACTTGCTCATTTGCTCCACCGTGTAGAGGCCCTTTAAGGGTGCCAATGGCTGAAGTAATGGCTGAATACATATCAGAAAGCGTGGATGCCGTTTGACGGGCTGCGAAGGTAGAGGCATTTAGTTCATGATCAGCGTGCAAAATAAGCGCCTTATCCAAAGCGTCTACAGCTACCTTATCCGGCGTTTTGTCATGCATCATGTACAAAAAGCTCTCCGCTGTTGTCATACCAGGCTTGGGAGCGACAGGTGCTTGACCATGGCGTAAACGCTCCTGGGCGGCAATAATCGTAGGGGTTTGTGCAATCAAGCGCACCGCTTTACGATAGTTGGACTCTGGAGACATATCGTCAGACTCTGCGTCATACATGCCCAGCAAAGAAACGGCAGTACGCAGTTTTTCCATCGGGAGGGCTTTCTTAGGAAAGTCTTTAAAGGCTTTCAGGGCTGCTTCAGGAAGGGCGCGTTCTTCATCAAGTTGTTTTTTTAAAATATCGAGTTGGCTCTGGTTCGGCAGGTCGCCATGAATAAGAAGGTATACAACCTCTTCAAAAGTTGTGTTGTCTGTCAAATCATCAATGTTGTAACCACCGTAAGTAAGTACACCATCTACAATAGACGAAACCGAAGATGTAAGAGCAACAATTCCTTCAAGGCCTTTGTTCGTTGTTTCTGTCATAGAATAAACCTCATTGTCTATATATAGCCCGTTTTGGCTTTATGCACATCTTACCACAGGGAATAAGCCTCAGGGCGCGGCTTTTTTGTGGCTCTTTAGCCAGTCTTCAATTTTTGTTTTTTCTGGAGTCTGGGGATTTAGCTCTAAATAAGAGGTAAAGTATTTTTGCGCCTCATTATTGTTGCCTAGATCTTGATATAAGACCGCCAGGTTTCGGTGAGCCTCTGCAAAAGCGGGCTGCATCTTTAAGGCTTGCATAAAATACTTTTGGGCTTTTTCTAGATCTTTTTGCTGATAATAAAAGACGCCGACATTATTATTCAGCATCACATCACCGGGTTTAAACTGTAAGGCTTTCTCAAATTCAGCCCCTGCTTTTTTAGGCTTCTTTAAATCAAAATAGGTTCTGGCAAGAGACTCGTGCGTCTGAGCATTTGCGGGATCGAGAGTCAGGGCTTTTTCATACGCTTTTTGGCCTGACGGTATTTTTTTTGTTGACGATAGACATCGCCCTGCAATTCAGACACGCGGGCGTTTAGGGGCACTTTTTCTTCAGCCTGTTTTAACAAAGCCATCGCTTCGGTGTATTTTTGACCATTGAGAGCCACCTCAGCACGACCCATGAGCTGTTCCGGGGGAATACTGACCATGCCTACAAACTGGTAAAAAGAGCCGCCTAAAAAAATAAGACCAAAAGAAATAACCATGAGCTTCGTCAATAGTTCTTTGATACGCCGAGATTTTAACATGTAGTACCACTCCTAAGAAGCACAGCATAACACGGTAAAAGAACCACTAGGGCTTACGTTTAATCGTAAAGCCGACCTGTAGCGCACGGGGATCAGAAATTCCCAGATCGCCCATTATTTTTTCGAGGTTTTCCTTATCTTCCTGGCTTTCTACCACACACAATGATTGCATCTGTTGCCATTCCTCCATGGCATGCATGCGCTGCCACTCCTCATGGGCATCAGGCGTAGATGACTGGGCTTCTGTATTCTGTACAGGAGGAGTTTTAGAAGCTGGAGGAGGGGCCTCTGGTGAGACAAGAGCAGGTTCCGGTGCCACAAACGCGGGATCAAAATGTTCTGCCAGAGAAGCCCTGACCGAAGCATCTGGCCGTAGCGTTACTTCTTCTACGGAGCGACGAATACGCTCAGCAGCGTTATCTATCGCGGGGGGAGCAAACAAATAGTTTTCAACACTTTCTATCGCTTCAGCAGAAACATATTCCATATCCACCAAAATATCTGCCAGAGACATGTATTCTGACTTTGGCAAGCGGCACTGATACTCGAGGGCATTGGTAAGCTGCTCTCGCGTAATAAGCTCCATGGTTAATAAAATTTGCTCTAAGGATTGTGACTCCATACCTAAAACATTATCACAAAGCGATGAATTTCTAGCATGTTATACTGCCTTTTTAACAAGTCTTTACGAATGGTAAAAAGGAATACAGACATGTCTGATACACCCCAGCGCGGTCAATGGAACTCTCGAATCGGATTTATCATGGCCGCTGCAGGCTCAGCCATTGGGCTGGGGAATATCGTGTTTTTTGGCGCTAACGCCTATAAATACGGAGCAGGCGCTTTCTATCTGCCCTATCTTATCGCCCTCTTTGTCGTGGGCATTCCGGTAATGATCTTGGAGCTGGGACTTGGCGGCATGACACGCCGTGCGCTCCCCGCCTCTCTACATTATTTAGAAGGTAAGTTTGGAGAGTTCTGGGGATGGTTTAGCCTCGCCAGTGCTTTTCTGGTCACCATGTATTATATTGCGCTGCTGAGCTGGGTGTTTGGCATGTTGCTGGGCGCATTCGGCCCGCTCTGGGAACCGACCCAAACGCTTTCAGGCTTTGGGGGCATTGAACAACTGCCCAATCCCATGGGCTATTTCTTTCACATGATTTCGGGCTGGTCGCCCATGTTTTTTGTGATCTTTATTTGGGCCGTTAATTTGTTTATTATCGTGCGCGGTGTCTCACAAATTGAGTTTATTAATCGTATTTTCTTACCCCTGATGTGGTTGTTTATTTTGTTTTTGATTGTCCGAGGACTTACTTTACCCAACGGTCTTGAGGGGGTCTATCTGCTGTTTACACCTGACTTTAACGCCATGAAAGACATTGAAATCTGGAAAGGCGCTTTCAGCCAAATCTTTTTCACCTTATCCCTCGGCTTTGGTGTCATGACCGCCTACGCAAGCTATCTGCCCAAAGATGCCGATCAGGTGTCTAACTCTATTATTATTAGCCTCATGAACTGTTGTTTTGAGTTTTTAGCGGGCATTGCTATTTTCACCATGCTTTTCAGCTTTTCAATTATTCCCAAAGCCAGTTCTTTAAGCATGAGCTTTTTTGTTATTCCTCAGGGTATTGCCAATATGCCCGGTGGGCCATTGGTGGTCAAGGCCTTTGGAATTCTGTTTTTTATTCTGTTGCTGCTGGCGGGCATCTCTTCGAGCGTGTCCCTGGTAGAAGCCCCTATCTCAGCTTTAATCGATAAGTTCAAAGTATCCCGCCGTAAAATTATTCCTTTTGTAGGCCTTGTGGGTATTCTGGGCTCAGCAGCCTTTGCGTTACCCACCGTTATTGATCCTGGCCTAAACGCCACGGGTACCCTGGGCTTAACCTTGCTCGATCTCATTGATCACTGGGCCTTTTCTTACGGCTTGTTAATCGGTGGTTTAACCGAATGTATTTTATTGGGCTGGTTTTGGCCCCGAAAAACTGCGCGCGCACATTAATCAACACAGCCGTCTGCATTTGCCCGCAATTTTTGACGGGCTGATTAAATACGTTATTCCAGCCATTTTAATCTTTATTCTCACAAGCTCCGCCCTACAGGAGTTCAAGGTGTTTTACGGCAGCGATTACCCGATTGGTCAATGGGCTAACTTTTTACCAGCCCTTTGCTTTTTGGTCTGGGCACTGGGGGGAACGCTCCTCTCCTTATTACTCACCCTCAAAGGAAATTATGATGAAGAGGTGCAGGTATGAAACGTTTTAAATACTTAATGATTCTGGGCATATTGTGGATTTCAGCACTGGCTGCGGCTACCGCCACTGAAGAAACACCGGCCTTAGGTCTTAACGGTGATGCATATCCCCTGATTAATACCCCGACTCAGATCATGATTAGCCACGCCAGCTACCCCGATCTATCCCGCTTTAAGGTAACCGTTACTTACCGTGCCAACAGTAGCACATCTCACGAGGAAACCCTGGATACCCCCAATGCCGATGGATACGTTTCCTGGACCCCGCAGGATGCCGGTATTACCATTTTAAAGGCCACCGCCCCCGCTCTGAAAGCTGGAGAGAAAGAAATTGCCATCGAAAAATCTGTTTCTGTGCGCTTTGGCAGCTTCCCCATCTCAGGCATACTGATCTTTGCACTGGCAACACTGATACTCTTTGGGGGCCTCGGCGTATTTATTTTTATCAATAGTAAACCATTCATTACAAACCCCTCTTAAGGTGCTCCCGGCCCGATCACCCTACTCCATTGCGTTAACACCTGGATTGTCTTGAAATATACATTTTTTTTATGCGCCACTAATGCGTTCTTGAAGTCTTCTTCTTTAGAGTAATATTATGCTCAGAAAGGAGCCGTCTATATGAAATATTTTAATCAAAGTGTAATGGGTCTCTGTTTAATCGCCGGTTTACTCAGTGGAGGTCAGGCGCTTGCTCAGGTCACCAACACCACGCCCAATGGTGACAGTGGAACGATCTCTACGCCCTCTCTACAAAATGATACCGCCCTATCCACCCCTACCAATGGTGGACAGACAACCGCGGAAACCCCCGCTGACACTCCCGCTCAAACCCAAACACGGGTGGAAATCGATATGCCCGATATCAATCTTCCTGATACCTCTACAGATGCTGGGCGAGACACCGTTACCCGTACTGAGACCACAGAGCGGACGCTTATTCAAACAGATAATAACGATACCGATAGTGGCTCAAACACAATTTACCTTGCCATCATTGGTATTGTTGCGGTCTTTTTAGTGGCTGTCATTGGTATACTCGCCAGCCGAAAAGAAAAATCTTACCAACCCTAATTCTCCTCGACGGGCTTTATTTTTGCCTCTTTTTTATTTAGAGCAACGTCAAACGTATCGGGAAACCTGAGTTATACTGAAACACCATGTTAAACACTCAGATACCCGATATTTTTCAATGCCGCATTTACCATCTTGATAACGGCCTAAACGTCATTCTTTCCTCTCAAAATGACTTACCCGTACTCACCAGCGTGATGCTTTATCCTGTGGGATTACGGCACGAGAAAGAAGGGCAGCACGGCATTAGCCACTTTATCGAACATATGCTATTCAAAGGCACCCAGCGCTTTGGTAAAGGCGAGATTGACCGTATCTCTCTTCAGTGTGGGGGAAACAATAACGCATACACTTCTCTGGACTCCACGATTTACACCATGAATATACCGGCTGAACACTGCGAGCTGGTGCTGGAAATCGAAGCCGATCGCATGGTCAACCCCCTATTTGCTCCCGAAGAAGTCACCGCAGAAAGAGAAGTCATTCTTGAGGAGTGGCGTACTGCCGAAGATGATCCTGATGACTCTTTTTGGCAGCATCTGAGCCAGGTAGCTATGCACGAACACCCTTATCGACACCCCATACTTGGTTACGAAGAAGATATTCGAGGCTTTGATGCTGAAAGCCTAAAAGCCTTCTTCAAAACCCATTATCAACCCCAGTTAGCGACACTTATTCTGGTCGGAAAGCTTCCCGATAATATAGAGGCGTTGATCGAGCAACACTTTGGCACAATTCCTCGCGGCACAACGGTAGCGTCTAAGGCTTCAGATGTAAAGCCGTTGAGGCCCACGACGCAGCGGCATATTGTTCAGCGCCGAGCAGACGTCAATACACCGCGTCTGGTCATGTGCTGGCCAGCCCCCGCCTTCAAAAACGCCGACTACTTTTCTTTTTTAGTCCTGCAGTATATGCTAACCGAAGGTTGGAGTAGCCAGCTCCATGCCCTTTGGGTAGAAAAAAAAGCCTGGGCCAGTCAGGTCTCCAGCTTTATCTTTGAAAGCAAGGACCCCTATCTTTTTGGTATAGAAGTAGAAACCCTACGGGATCAAGATTTAAAATCGCTAGAGATCACTTTTGAAAGCAGTCTTCGCAGCCTTCAATGGCGGGAAAATGATCTTGCAAAAGCAAAAGTCCAACTCATGACCGATTTATTTTCACAACAAGAAACCACTGAACAGCGTGCAGAGTTTATCGCCGACTGCTTCGCAGCGGGCGATGCAGATGTATTCTCTCGTTACTTTGACAGTTTACAAGCCGTGAGTCTTGAGAATATACAGCATATTTTTGAAACGTACCTGAAACCTGAATACCAAATTACGGCCTGGCTATTGCCCGAAGAAGCAGAATTATGATATCAGCTTTAGATGATTTGCATGCCGAACGCTATACAAGTCCCGAAGGGCTGATTCTCTACACCCATACCAATCGAAAAACACCGTTGGTGTGTTTAGAAATTTGTATTCAAAGTGGTTCCCTCAAAGAATCCCGTCCTGGAGAGGCCAACCTCATGTTGGCCTGTCTTTTTAAAGGCAGTCAAACCCTTTCCCATCGCAATTTTTCTCATCAGCTAGAAAGTCTTGGGGGCAGTCTTAGCCTGCGGTGCACGCCCACCGCCCAATATATTCGTCTCGAAGTTTTGGGGGTATATCTAAAGGCCGCTTTTACCCTCATTTGGGACGCTTTGTACAGCCCCCTGTTTTTAAGTGAAGAGGTTGAAAAAGAAAAAAACCTGTTGTTAAGCCAGATCAAAAATGCAGAAGAAAGCTCGGCGTATCTTACCCAGAACGCTTTTCTAAAACATGTTTATGGTCCCTCTGCTCAGGCTTTACTGGTGGACGGAACCGCTGAAGCGGTAAAGCATCTCAATCGAGAAGATTTAATTCGATTTCATCGTCAGCACTACCAGCCCAACAACATGGTAATAAGTGTTTCTGGGGATTTCTCAGAAGCGATTGAACCCATGATAAAATCGCCCTTATCTGAGGATGGAGTCCCGCAAGCCCTTCACTTCCCCCCGCTTCATTTGCCTCTTCCTTCCCCCTATCAAGCCCATATTCAAACCCCTGACAAAGATCAGTGTGTCGTTTTGGTGGGACATCTCGGCATTCAGCGTGACGATCCAGACTTTATGGCCCTCATGGTTCTCGATATTCTTTTGGGTCAGGGCCCTGGCTTTTCCTCACGACTCCCCCAACTACTCAGAGATAAGCATGGTCTGGTCTATCATCTCAGTTTTAGTGCGACACAAAATGCACACCTCTATCCAGGCGTTATGCAAACCTATCTGGAGTGTAGTCCCGATAAAGTGGGCCAATGCCTGACACTCGTAGAGAAAGAGCTTGAGAGGGTCTGTTCAGAAACAATCTCTGAAGCAGAGTTACGAACCATGCAAGACTATTTACAGGGGCAGCTCTATTTCTGCTTTGAAACCAACGCCCAGCGCTGTAGCTACTTTCTGCATAAACACCTTTTTAAGTGGTCTCCCCACCACTTAAGCGATTATGTACAGCAGCTGCAAGCCATTACACCTCAAGCTTTAAAAAGTGCGGCCCAAAAACATTTTCAACTTAAAAAGCAAACGCTGATTACAGCAGGCCCTGAGCCCACATTTTAAAAGGAGGAAGCGTGTGATGTTAGAAACGTATTTTGTTGTGTTTTTATTAGCAGAGGAAGCCTATGCCATCCCTGTCTCTCACGTCCAGGAAATTCAGGGCTACTCGGCCCATCAGGTTCCCCGAAAGGTGCCCGATACCCCAGATTATTTTGAAGGAATTATTGATTTGCGAGGAGAAGTCATTCCTGTACTCGATCTCAAGCAGCATTTTCACCTGGGAAAAACCGTACCGTCTCGCAAAACCTGCTACATCATTGTGTCCACGCCTCAGGAAAAAGTAGGTATTTTAGTAGACGCCGTGCTCGAAGTACAAAGAGTACTCGAAGATCAGCTTACCCCTCCCCCTGAACGTTTGGTTGCTTCAATCCGTAAAACCTATATCTCAGGCATTACTCGGCTCAGTGCAAAGCGTGATCAAACCACGCAACAGGTCATTCACCTGGATATTCATAAACTCTTAGAGGCCACACAAGCACCTCAAGACTAGAGACCGTTCAGGGTCTGGACGGGTTTAGTTGGCGGTCTGATAATGCTTTAAGACTTGCTCACGCAAGAGTGAAAAAGGCAAAATGCCAAAGCTGAGTAGGGTGTCATGAAAATGCTTGAGAGAGAAAGATTCTCCCTGCAACTCTTCGACTTCCTGACGCAAGCGTACAATTTCACGTTTACCGAGCAAATAACCACAGCCTACTGTGGGGTGTAAAATATACCTTTTAATCTCACTGGCGGCACTCAGCGGATCTAATCCCACCTTATCCACAAGCATTTGAACAGCATCCTGGTAAGTAATGCTTCCACTGTGCAACTTGACGTCTAAAATAAGACGGCACTCACGCCAGAGTTGATCCCGCAATTGAAATAAACGGGTTTCAAGATCGGTGTAAAGCTCTTCAGTATAAAGCATTTCCTCACAATACAGCGGCCATCCTGAAGCAAAGAAGGAATCAGGGAAACTCCGGCGAATTTCTGAAGGATGCTCATTGGCCCGCACAAAGAGCAAGTGTTGCCCAGGATAAGCATGGTGAACCGTCGTCAGGATCACGTCATAAATACTGTGGGCGCGCAGACGGTGCAAACGATCATCTTCAGACATGCTCTCCTGCACAGGGGTTACCCAAAAGTAGCCCGTTTGATTCCCGTCAAAGGGTGCTGGAGAAACGTAGCCCGAATAAGGCATCAGTCCCCGCTGGAAAAGAGGGGTTTCCATAATAACCAGCGTTTCTTGCGCAGGCAAAGTATAGAGATCGTGCTCTATGCCAAAGTCGCGAACGCGCTCTGTCTCTTGCTTATAGTACTGTCGCAACTCACTCGCTTCGGGATACTTATTTTTTAATTGCTGTATATGTTGTTTCCAAGAAACTTCTGGTCCCAATTCAGTGGCTGCTTCATGGAGTAATTTTTCGGTGTGAGATAGGGCATGTTCTCCAATATCAAGCAATTCGTCCATGGTGTAGTTGAGCATGTGCTTCTCTTTGAGCAGAAACTCAAAATAAGATCGACCACAGGCAAAGTCCTCGCTGGCCAGGTTTTCTAACTCATTTAAAAAGATTTCAAAATCACGCATAGCACGCAGAGCAATGGTATTGCTATCCAGTAAGTCTTTGAAATAGTGAGGAACCGTTCCTGAAAAAGGAGGAAGAATCTCTTCTAGAAATTGCTTTCCATGAGCCAGAGCCTCAAGAGCCTGGCTTACAGAAACCTGAGAAATGCTTTCGGGGTGTTTATTCAGGTTTTCTTTGCCCTGTGCAAATAACCGAGGCATGTCTTTTAAACGACCAATAATAGAAAGGACGCGATGATCCAGAGGCAAATTATAATTAATTTGCAGACTCTGCACACCTTGAAGCGCTTCCGAAGGGTAAAGATAAGCCTGGCGAGATAGCGCCTGCTGCTCCACCTCATCATAAAGCACGGTGGTAAAATGGCCGATCAAGACGTTGCGATCCACCATTTCGTCTTCAGAAAGAGAGGAAAGATCAAGTGACTCCAGTTGATCGAGATAACGGCGAAGCGTGGCATAGTGCTCCTGGCGGTAAGACTCACTATAGTCACCGTAGTGATGATCGTAATGGTGTATCCCCATCGCTGTCGCAGCAACGGGGTGAGATTTCCAATAAAAATCAAAGATCTCACGATAAAGGGATTTGGTGGCTGCTTCAGACATCTTGGGCTACCTCATGACGCAAATTTACATAAAACACTGTTTAGGCAGTATAACCACCTTGAGGGCATCTCGTCTAGGCAGACTCCGTAGGGGTTTTCTGCTTTGCATAGGTATCAAGGCCTGCTTGAAGAATTTCTTGATGATCAAAAGCCAGCGCAGGTAACGCATGAATAGAAAACCAGCGCGCATCTTGTGCATCATCTAAGCCTTCAACCGCAGGCGGTTCTTCCCCCTTAACAACGGCGTAATAGGCAATGGTAAGGGTTCTCCCCCGTGGATCTCTACCGGGATCACCGTAAGCTCCAAACTGTGTGAAATGAAGATCCGTTAAGCCCGTTTCCTCAGCGAGCTCACGAGCAACCGAAGTCAACAGGGTCTCATTTTCTTCAATAAAACCGCCGGGTAACGCCCACTTTTGAGCAAAAGGATCTCGCTTTCTTTGAATCAACAAGACCTGAAGATCTTTTTCAGAGGGCCAAATAACCAGAGCATCTACCGTCACAGAAGGCTTAAAATAGGGCATAATTTAATGATTTGAGAGTAAATACGTTACTCCCTTACTTTCCATCTTGTTTCCGTTCGCGTCGTACCCATACAGTGTATAACCATTACTTCCGCTGTCAAACTGCATACTCACAACACCCGGTAATTTAACAGATCCAGTCTCATTGGTATAACTTTTGTCGATACCCCTTCCATAGCCCTGGGCGTTATCCATCGCAAACAGCGTTTTTTCACTTCGTGCCAGGCTGTCCTGGGTAAGTTGCTCAACAGTTTCAGGATAGTTTCCATTGTAGTTTACGGCATAAATTTCAACGACCGTTTGAAACGCATGCATGTTTGTCTTGGTTCCGGCATCTCTCGCCCTGCTGATGGCGCTGGAGGTTTGGGTAATACCGATTGCCAATAATATACCCAAAATAACAACCACCACCATCAGCTCGATCAGGGTGAACCCATTTTCCCTGCTCCGGTTTTTTATAGACAAAATAAGTACTTCCTAAAATAATCCGATGATGTTTGGGCGGATAAGCCGTATAATAGCTGATAGAATATTCCCAAAAATTTGTTCTGCTAAACCCAAGGAGAGTGTATGCAAGTTTTTTTCGTTTCACTGCGCACAGAAAAAATCACCGGCCCTGGAGAAATCACAGAAATTTCTGATGAGGGTGGAGGACAGGCCTTACTTTTTTTTGAAGCAGAAGATCTCAGCTTCAAGGAATGGCAAGGCTATGCCATTGTTGTGCCCGCTGAAGGTCGCGTCTGGGGAGCTGGAAAACCTGAAAAACAACAAAGCGGCACATACACGTGCCGCTTTGCATTCACTCCCCAGCCAATACCTGAAGGAGACTTAAAACTCTTCAAAGTAGTCGAGGGCTAGCTTAGCTTTTCCCAATCCAGGATTTCTTCGACCCCTTTAAAACAGGTAAGCCCTTTCGACTCAAAAAACGCGCGGCGTTTGTTTGCTTCGTAACCCCCAATGCCAACAGGTACAATTTTATTTAATTCTTGAAGTTGCATGCTCATGGCTTCAGCCTGTTCATCACTCATTGGCGCTACAATTGAAAGTAAAATGGCCGATGGCTTGAGCTTTTCTGAATAGTTCGAAAGTTCCTCTAAAGGAACGTTAGGACCAAGATAAAGGGTAGAACGCATCTGCTGAGTAAGCTCTAACATGCAGCAAAGCAGTCCCAACTCGTGGTAATCCCCGGGCACGCAAGCTAACAGCACAGGCTCATCACCACACTTAACCCCCAGGTTTTGTACATGGGCAAGAATGCGGCGGCGAATCACAGCTGAAGCAAGATGCGAGGCTGATAGATTAATTTCGTTGCGCATCGTGAGTTCGCCAATACGGGCTAAAATAGGAAGATCAACAGTCCTCACCGCTTCGGAAAAACTTTTTCCAGCTTGTGCTTGAATGAGTAAACGCTCGAATTTCATGGGGTCGCCATTGGCCACCGAGTGTACCATCAGATCATAATTGGGAACTCTTCGCGGATCGCTTGCAAATACTTTTCGAGGCGTAATGCGTTTTTCGCTCCGGAGTTGCTTTAAGATTTCTTTTTTGTCTG
This sequence comes from Candidatus Sericytochromatia bacterium, assembly GCA_963797915.1. GTDB lineage: Bacteria > Cyanobacteriota > Sericytochromatia > UBA7694 > UBA7694 > CAXRDE01. The sequence continues at coordinate 379,476 of CAWCRG010000012.1, read as the reverse complement.
TGCGTACCAATTCAGCGATCACATGTATGCTTACGCCTTTTTGCGTTTCCTGACGAGCATAACGCAAAACATCCAGGTTTTCGCGAGAGTAAAGGCGATAACCGTTGTCAGCGCGTGCGGGGGAAACCAGTTTATAACGGCGTTCCCATAAACGCACCTGATTAAGGGTTAAGCCCGTTAACTCTGACGCCTGTTTTACCGAATAGCGAGGGAGGTGGTAGTCAGCGGCAGGATTCAATGACTCTGAGGGTTGGGTTGCTATTGCATTCATAAACAAACTCCTAAATATGTATGGCTCTGACGCATGTTCGACGTACGTTTGACCTATGTTTATCATCATAACCAAGAATGTTACTTTTGTCAATGCACAGACTTTGCTGAGGCATTTATCCGTGCTAGGCTATGACACATCACGAAATCTCTAGTAAGAGGTTTATCATAGATAAAATAAAAAAGTTATAAGTAACTCACATTGGAGGAAATATGACAGTACGTATTGGAATTAACGGATTTGGTCGCATCGGGCGTCAGGTTTTTCGTGCCGCTTATGATTACCCAGAAATTGAAGTGGTCGCAGTCAATGATTTAACCGATTCAGCAACCCTTGCACATTTGCTTAAATATGATTCTATTCACGGTATTTTTGCAGGAGATGTAAGCAGCGAAGGTGAAAACCTTATCGTCAATGGTAAAGAGCTCAAAGTTCTTTCAGAAAAAGATCCTGCAAAGCTCCCCTGGAAAGATCTCAATGTGGACATTGTAGTGGAATCAACAGGGTTATTTACCAGTGGAGAAAAAGCAGGCTTACATATTCAAGCCGGTGCAAAAAAAGTAGTCATTAGCGCGCCTGGAAAAGGTGAAGACTTAACGGTTGTTTTGGGTGTAAACCATGAGCAATATAACCCCGCTGAACACCATATTGTGTCTAACGCTTCTTGTACCACCAACTGCTTAGCACCTGTTGCCAAAGCCTTAAATGATAAATATGGCATTGTTAAAGGGCTCATGACCACCATTCATGCTTACACCAATGATCAAAGCATTCTAGACCTCCCTCACAAAGACCTACGTCGCGCCAGAGCCGCAGCCATGTCAATTATTCCCACCACTACCGGAGCAGCCAAAGCGGTAAGCCTGGTGATTCCAGAGCTCAAGGGCAAACTCAATGGAATGGCAATGCGCGTCCCCACTCCCGATGTATCGGTTGTCGATTTGGTGGTCGAGCTGTCCAAAGAAACCACAGCGGAAGACATCAATCAGACCTTACGGGAGTTTGCCGCCAACGCACCTGATAAGGTCATGAAAATTAGCGATGAGCCTCTGGTCTCTGTCGATTTTACCACCAGCCCTTATTCATCAATTGTAGATGCTGAGCTGACCATGGTCATCGACGGCAATATGGCTAAAATTATTTCATGGTACGACAACGAATGGGGTTACTCTAGCCGCGTTGTCGATCTGGTACGATTTATGGTTTCAAAAATGTAGCATCGCGCTATTATTGATTAACACTCGCTTTAAGGCCCTGATTATAAATCAGGGCCTTTTCTATTTTTAAAAAATTGATTTAAAAATGTTGACACCTTAAAACACTTTATGGCAATATAAAACCAACAAATTAGCACTCAAATAAAAAGAGTGCTAAACCAAAAAATAAAAGAGTGCTAAGGCGGTTTTTATGTACTGGAGTTTTACAACACCTTTTCAAGAAATTGAAAACATTCGACGACAAATGAATGAGGTTTTTCAACAATACAATGGCCAGTCTCAATTTCCTTCTGTGAATATTTATGACAGCAAAGAAGCCATTGAAGTGTTGGTAGAGGCCCCTGGATACACCCGAGAACAGTTAGATATTCAGCTCGATAATGGTGTACTGAGTGTAAAGGGCACAGGCAATGTGGAAGACGAAGCTGAAGCTTCCAAACGCGTGGTTTTGCGCAAAGAACGTCCAGAAAACTTTTTTGAGAAAAAAATTCAGCTCACCACAGATTTTGATGTGGATGCCTTATCTGCAGTCTTAAGCAATGGTCTACTTACGATTCGCTTACCCAAAGCGGCCCGCGCTCAGGCGAAGCAAATTGCGATTCAATAAGTAAAGAAAAGAGGAATGGCTCAATGACACAGGTTATTAAGAAAGAAAACAATGCAGTCAGTACGACTGAAGCCCTGATTTCTTCAGAAAACGCTCACCGTCCCCACACCAATATTTATCACACTCCCGAAGCCTATATTTTCGAGGTGGAACTGCCCGGTGTAGACAACGAAGGCATAGACCTTGAAATCACCGAAAAAAATGTGCTCGTCCTTAAGGCACGCAACGCGTATCTTCAAGACAGCGACAAAAAAGTGCTGGTGTCTCAGGTGAGAACAGGTAATTTTTACCGGGCCTTTGAGTTGGGAGAGCAAATTGATCGAGAGAGCGTAAGTGCACGATTAGAGCTTGGTGTATTAACAGTACATGTCGCCAAGCAAGAAAAAGCACGACCCAAACGCATTGTCGTCAATAGTTAATCATCTTTAAATACATGGCTTTCAGGGCTACCTTTAACTGTTGCTCTGAAAGCCATGTGCGATCAATATGATAAGCACTTTGTTCATATAACGCGGTGCGCTCCAAACTGTACTCTGTGTTTTGCAAGGCTTCAAGAGAGCGTGGATCGCACCGTTTCGATTGTAAATGGGTCAGTAACACCGTAGGGGTGCACCACAAGGTGCAGGTAGGAAAAGCCAATAAGTGTTCCTGTAACCCCAAATGACAGGCGGCCCATTGGGTGCCCGCCCCCGTGGCCACCACACATCGGCGTGAACTTTGAGCTAAGCGTTCAAGGGCTTGTAGAGAGCGCTCAAAAAAAGAGTGGGGTCCATGGTTCAAAAAAATAGCTTCAGCAGTGTCGGTCGGCGTTTCGATTAAATGATCCAGGTCATAAAAAAAAAGGTCTGGCTCTTGCACCTTTTGATTGATGTCTTCTGCCAACCACTTTCCCCAGTGGCTCTTCCCTACACCCGTGGGACCTATGAGCTGCAAAACAATCATTTGCGAGCGTGAAAGAATAAAAACAAAGGAACCCGTCGCCGTTTATCGAGTAATGATTTGTTTTTAAACAGCTCAGGACGCGGCTCCGACTCTCGCAAGTCTTCAATGGTAAACCCTGCGGATTTCAAGGCCTGAAAATAATGCTCCACGGTACGGTGGTACTTCAGCACCTGTCCCCCCAGCCACGAAACCGTACGCTTGCCCGGTTCAAAATAGCGGTCTACCGCCCAGTCTTTTCGGTTTGCGCCCTCTTTCATGCTGACCTGGTGAGAGGTAATCACAGGGTGTTCCACAGAAAAAATGAAGGACCCGCCACCGGGCATTGCCCGATAAATTTTTTCAAATACGGGCTCTACGGCTTCTATATAATGAAAGGCCAAACGGGAAAGCACCACATCAAAGGTTTCCGCAGCAGGATAATCCCAGTTTTCAATAAATCCCTGTTCAACACGCATCTGATGATTCAGGTGATTTAAGCCTTCACTGTCTATGTGCTTTTGTGCCAAATCCACCATGTTTTGAGAACCGTCAAAACCGGTATAGCTGTTGAGGCCCTGCTTAAAAAGATAGGGTGCAATTTGCCCATCACCGCAACCCACATCTAAAAGTGCTTTTCCCTTGAGATCAGGCAGCAATGCTGTAATAATCGGTATTTCTAGCGTATCGTTTGCGCTGGTTTCTTGCTGTCGACGATCCATATAGTTTTTAAAAACGTCTGTACGGTCATAAAAAAAAGCGCCTGCATCAGCCATCGGGTAAGTCCTTTTCCTTTATCTTCTTTAAAAAAGAGAAAAGCGGGAGAATTCTCCCGCTTTTCTTTAAATAGTGCCTAAAGCATCTTTATTTTATAAGCCGTCTTCTACAGTCAGACGAATGGAGGTGCTTTCTCTATCGGTTCCAGCACGCTGATAATCAACTTTGATCAAATCCTGGTCAGTGGGTGCACCGTTGGGTGGCAACCAGCTAAAAGAAATGCTGGTAGGTGTTACCACCACATCACTGATTTCCACATTATTTTTGGCTGCGCCATTCTCAATGATTTTAACCGTTGCATCACTAGACGACACTTGTAGCGTTGTATAATCCGCAATGATTCCTAAATCAGTACCTGAAATCGTGAATTGATAACGGAATCTGGGCAGCTGACTTGCAGTTGCTGTGGTTAAAGAAAACCCGACCGGAGCTGCTGTTTCTGCTGGGGTAGGTGTGGCCTCTGGAGTGGTAGGGCTTTCAGAAGGCATTGGACTTGCTGATTCTGAAGGCTCTGGACTCTCAGACGGCAAGGGAAGGCCTGACTCCGTAGGTACTGGAGTGCCTGAAGGGGTAGGGGCGGGATTGTCGTTAGGTCCTGGACAAGCGGTGATCATCATCGTGGCCGCAAGAGATGCGGTCAATACTAAAATTTTTTTCATTTCGGTTATCTCCTTATCGTAGCTTAACTAAGTTTTTGCTATATACGTTATTTTAAAAAATATCAGAATACAATAGTATGTCATTACGCACAAAGTATCGCATAGTTATACATTATACCTGACTTTAAAGTAGGTATCCTACAGATGACGGACTCTACTCTTATTTTGTTCCGTCTTCTAATAATTTCACCTGTTTTTTTGCGTCATCAATAAACTTCTGGGGCTGCTTGCGTTTTTCCGCAAGTTCTAAGTAGTGCTTCCAATTTTTCAGCGCTTCAGCAGGTTCAGCAGACTGCTGAAGCTGTGCAAGATTAAGCAAAGCGCTTAAATGGTCAGGATTGTGCTTAAGCGTTTTCTTATAATACCCTTCTGCAATGTCTTTTTGCCCCCGCTTTTCAAAAACGCTTCCCAGACTATAACTGGCATTTGCATACTTTGGTTTGACTTCGAGGACCCGCCGATAATAACGTTCTGCTTGCTCATAATTATTGAGAAACTCAGCAGCCGTGCCCGCGTTGTAATTCCATTCTACATTTTTAGGGTTTTTCTCAGCCAATTCCATAAACCACACCATGGCCTGATTGACTTCTTTATGGTTAAAGGCCCATAAACCGGCGCGATTTTTAAACTCATAGCGATCGGGGAATTTCTCTATACCCTCTCTATACCAGGCCATTGCCTTGTCAGACTGATTTAAACGCTCCTGGCAAAGCGCTCCCAAATCGTAGAGCTCATAATAATCGATTTTCGCGTCAAAAGCTCTCTGAATATAGTCTGCACATTTTTTAAACTCGCCTGTATATGCATAGCTAATCCCTAATTTGGCATACAAATTGGGGTTTTCAAACTGCTGCTCCAGGAGCTTTTCATAAATAGGTAAAGCCTGCTCATAACGTTCCTCAGTAAAAGCAGTGCTAGCTTCCGTAAATAGTTTATCGGGATTTTCTTTGCACGCCATTAAGCCATTGAAACAAAGCGCGATCAGTAAGAAGTGTTTACAGTTCATTGAGAAAAATCACCTTATAGTTTTGTCCCGTTTTTTCAACACGGGCAACATAGTCAGACGATCTAAAATTGATTTTCTCACCTCGCTTAAGGTTTTTGAAGTCATCATTATCGTCCCAGTGCACAATAAAAGTCACATCATCAAGCGTAAGAAACCTTACATCCATTCCACCATAGGTCAACTCAGGCAGTTTAGACGAATTGTCTTTCGCTTCTTCCAATTGGGCTTTTTCAATAAGCGCTACCCTGACATTGGTTTCTAGATTAAAGTCTTTTACTTTTGCGTTACCTCGGTCATCACCTTTTGCTTCAAGAGAGCGTGTGGACTGACAACTTACGACACAAAATACACTTAAAAATAGGACCAAAAGTTTTTTCATTGTTAAATTTCTCATTATTTTTTCACCTCTAAACGTCGAATTCGCCGGTGGGCAACATCATAAACAACCAAATTATAGTCAGCATCAAAAGCCATAGCCGCGGGATCGAGTTCGGCCTGCAAAGGGTCTAACAGAGAATCTACCATATCCTTTGTTCGACCATTCCCCACAAGATCCTGAACCCGCAATTCACCGTCTATAGAAGTGGTTCGACGGACGCGTGAGTTACCGCGATCAATAAAATAGAGTTCACCATCAACACCCATGACGAGGTCCTGAGGCTTGTTTAAATGACTTAAATGGGCAGGCAAATTATCGCCGTTATAACCCATCTGTCCGCTGCCTACATAATTATCAATTTTGTCATTATAAAGGCGGCGAATCGTATTGGAGTCACTGGCAACGTAAATGGCCCCTTTCGCGTCTGCAGTTAGGTAGGTGGGGTTATCGAGTCTGGCATCGCGAGCGGGACCACCGTCACCAGAGGTAGCTCCAATTGGCACAAAGCTGGGAATATCATCTTCGTCTTCTACACGGGTGTCTTGAACGTACTGCCCGGCCACGGTAATTAGCTTTCCATCAGTGGTAATTTTACGCAGCAAGTGGTTGCCCGTATCCGTAAAGTAAATCGTTCCCTGAGCATCCACAGTAACATCCGTGGGCTGATTAATTTGTGCTTCTTCAGCTAAGCGGTCTCCGTTATATCCTGGTGCGCCGGTACCGGCAAGAACAACCACTTCACCACTCTCAGGATCAAGCGAAATAATCTGGTGGGTCGATTTACGGACCAGGTAGAACAGTTTACTGTTGGCATCATAAAACATGCCTGCATTTTGTTGTAAATCCCGCTGACGGTCCCAATATAGGCGATACTTAATATCCCCGTCCTGAGAGGTAGATCGCACAATTTCAGGCGTCACTTCACCGAGAATGCCAGACCCACCGTTTAAGATCCAAATCCGATTATCAGGATCAACATCAACGGCGGTGATTGTACTGGGAAAAGTAACTTCATCGGCTTGCTCTCCAGTCTGTGGGGTTCCCGATTTTCCATTGCCGGCCATTACCTTAAAGCGCTCAAAGGTGAGCAAAGCGAAAGGGGTAGGTGTCGGTTCTGGAGTTGGCTCGGGAGTGGGTGTAGCGGTAGGCTCCGGGGTGGGCGTGGGTGTAGCGGTGACCTCTGGCACAGGAGTCGGTGTTACCTCTGGTTGAGGAGTGGATGCCACAGGGGGCGCTGAAGGCACCGGAGTGGGTAGAGGGCTTACTGCACTCGCAGAAGGTTCTGGAGTCGGGTTTTCAGTACTGTTAGAAGGGGGCTGACAAGAAGCAATAAGTAGCACCAGGCTTAAGGTAGCTATTTTGGGTTTATGCATGTTATCCTCACTTTTAATGTTAGGTGACGTAGTCTTGATACGTTTGGTTCCTTTAATCTTAACCCACAGAAAGGGTCAAAACCTTTGAAGTATATGCTTCTTACAGGACTTTACCTCATTTGGGGACTGGTGTGGGGGTGTTCCCAGTCACCTAAATCCTCCATATCCCCCGTTAATCAGAAGCAGAATACCATTACAGATGCTTCTGCCTCGACCCAAGCTCCACTCTATCGCCTACAGGTTAAAGAACACGATATTCAGGTGGAGCTGGCATGTACCTTTGCAGAACAGAGTCAGGGGCTCATGTTTCGCGAAAAACTCGCAAAAAACCACGGTATGCTGTTTGTTTTTTCTCGACCTCGGATTCTTTCTTTTTGGATGAAAAACACATTAATCCCCCTGGATATTGCCTATATTAATGACGCCGGAACCCTTATCGATATTCAAACCATGGCGCCCGAAACCACAATTGCACACCCTTCAAAGTCTGAAGCACAATACGCTCTAGAAATGAATAAGGGATGGTTTAGTGAGCACAATGTGGGTATTGGCACCTCCATTGATATCCCTGAGTGTCCGTCTGCAGAAGAGAGGTAGGTCACATCTGCCTGTAAAAACAAACACATCTGGCTTACAATAAGCACAGGCGTGTATTTTCTCACAGACGCCTCTGAATCTATTCTTCTAAAATAGGTAACCTTAAGAGCTGTTGTATTTAAGGAAAGTATTTATGTTTAAGCCTCTCTTCGCCCTGTGGGTTTTTCTATCGAGTTTATCCCTGGCTGCTCCCTCTGCATCTGCCCAATCTTCAATTATTCCTATTTCTGCAGCCATTCACCAAATCCGCTATCAGGCACAACAGCAACACTTAAGCGTTTTGTCATCTCAGCCCTTGCAGCCCAATATTAGCTACCTCTCAGATACGAGCCCTCAGCGGATTGTTATCGATCTTCCTGATGCCATTTTCGCTGCCGTCCATCAAGAAATTAGACCCACCAATTCTCCCATTGATCGCATTCGGGTCAGTCAATTCGAAAATAGTCCCCCCAAGGTCCGCATGGTGCTTGATCTAAGTTCACCGCTGGATATTAACATCCGCAGTCAGCGCAAGGGCAAATATTATGAAACCCGCATTGAACCGGTTCTGCCAACGCGTATGCAAGCCAACAAGCCAGCCTCCCCAAGCAGCTCAGGCGGCAACCTTTTATCTATCGAAAAAAAAGGGCAAAACCTCGAGCTTCGTGGAGATACGGCCCTTTATCCTGAGATTCGGCGCAACAAAAACAACCCTCGCCAATACACACTAACCCTTTATGACTTTGAAACCCGCCTCAAAGGAATGATGAGTGGCCTTAGCTCACCCTTACTGGAGTACGTCAGCGTGAGCAATACGTCCAAGGGCGTAGATATTCAATTGCAACTCAGCAATAATAATGTAGAAATTATTCCCTTTAGTGAAGGCAATCGGTGCACCCTGCAATTTTTGGTTAAAGCGACCGATAAGAACCTCGTCCAACTGGAAAACCTGGAAGTTGATGAGCTCGATCGACGAACCACACGGCTCAAGCTCTACGGAAGCAAGGCTTTTGACTATCAAGTCTATCCTCTTGAGAACCCCCATCGCCTTGTCGTTGACACCATGGGCACAGAGCTTGAAAATCAGGCGCTAGCAAAAGTGCTCAGCAATAGCCAAAATATTCGCAATATCCGATTTATTCCGACCCAGCTCAAAGAAGGCACTGATATTCGCATGGTGCTGGATCTTCATGATCAGGTGAAAGTACGAATACGCCTGGAGAAATAATTACCTGGAGATCCTCTTGCAAGGCCCCGAACAAGAGCGAGCACCTCTGGTTACCCCTGGCAATCGACGGGCTTTTATCGTCATTGACGCAGGCCATGGTGGAAACGATCCGGGAGCCATTGGGCCCGAGTCAAAGACACGAGAAAAAGATGTCACTCTGGCCGTAGCGAAATACTTGGAACGTTACTTAATGAACGACAGTATTCAGGTCGCAATGACCCGTTCCGAAGACCTGGAAATTCTCTTACAACCCCGCGTTGATGTTGCCAACCTTCGGAATGCTGATCTCTTCATCAGTATTCATGCCAACTCCATGCCACCGGGCAACACCCATGTCAGAGGCATTGAAACCTACTACACTACTGCCCACAGCAAAGGCTTAGCCGACACCATTCATAAATATATGATCAAAGAGTTAGGCACACCCGATCGCCGGGTACGCAGTCGCGGCCTTTTTGTGACCCGCCGCTCCAAGATGCCTTCCGTGCTTTTAGAAATAGGATTTCTTTCCAGTCCCGCCGAAGAAGCTTTATTAAATAACCCCAATTATCAACGTAAAGTAGCCAAAGCCATTCGGGATGGTATTCAGGCCTATCTCTCAGAAAATCCAGGCATACAAAACAAGTATTAGCATATTCTCAATTAAACTCTGCCCGAGGCTTCTGCGACAACTGCTAAAATGAACGCTAATGAAACAATATTGGAGTTCACATGATCAGTAAAGAAGAAGCCTTAAACTATCATTCTCAGGGAAAACCCGGTAAGTTGGGTATTCACGCCACCAAGCCGTGCAGTACGCAACGGGAATTAGCGCTGGCCTACAGCCCTGGTGTTGCAGAGCCTTGCCGAGAAATCGCAAAAAATGAAGATGATTCTTATCTTTATACTTCCCGGGGAAACTTAGTGGGGGTAATCTCTAACGGTACCGCCGTCTTAGGTCTGGGTGATATTGGACCTTACGCTGCAAAACCAGTGATGGAAGGCAAAGCCATTTTATTTAAGCGTTTTGCTGATATCGACGTCTTTGATCTCGAACTCAATACCAAAGATCCCGACGCTTTAATCGCCTGTGTGAAAGCACTCGAGCCCACCTTCGGAGGAATTAACCTCGAAGATATCAAAGCCCCTGACTGCTTCTATATTGAAGAACAGCTTCGGGAGCAAATGGAAATCCCCGTTTTTCATGACGATCAACACGGTACAGCAGTCATTGTGGCTGCCGGCCTATTAAATGCGCTTGAACTTGCCCAAAAAGAAATTGAAAACTGTCACTTTGTCTTTAACGGCGCAGGAGCCGCAGCCATTGCCTGCGCAAACCTCGCCATTAGCTTTGGTGCTGACCCTCAAAAAATGCTGATGTGCGACTCTAAGGGGGTTATTCATACCCAAAGAGAAGAAACCATGAACCCTTATAAACAAGCTTTTGCGCGCGATACCGATCGCCGCACGCTGGCGGACGCCATGGCAGGGTGTGATATTTTCATCGGTGTTTCTGTGGGAGGAGTCGTCAGTGCTGATATGGTCGCCAGTATGGCTGAAAATCCAATTGTTTTTGCCCTGGCTAACCCCGACCCTGAAATTACCTATCCTGAAGCGGTCGCTGTAAGAGATGATATTATCATGGCCACCGGACGTTCTGATTACCCCAATCAGGTGAACAATGTTCTGGGGTTCCCTTATATCTTCCGGGGCGCACTCGATGTGAGAGCCCGAGGAGTTAATCAGGAGATGCTGAAAGCCGCAGCTCGCGCGCTGGCGACCTTAACCCAGCAGGAAGTGCCGCAAAGCGTGTGCCACGCCTATAACCTGAGCACGCTAGAGTTTGGCAGAGAATACCTGATTCCAAAGCCTTTTGATCCCCGCATTTTGGTATGGGTGGCCTCTGCGGTGGCTGAAGCCGCTATTAATACGGGCATGGCCAGACAGCCTCTGGATCTGGTGGCTTATCGTCAAAAACTAGAACATCGTCAGGCCATGTCTCGGGAACTGATGCGGTTAATGATCTCCAAAGCGCAAAATGCATCCCCTCGCAAAGTCGTCTTTGTTGAGGGCGAACACGAAAAAACAATCCATGCCGCACGCATTCTGGTGGATGAAAAAATAGCCCAGCCCATTCTGCTGGGAAAAATGCATATGATTCAAGAAAAAGCCGAGCAATTGCAAATCTCTCTTGAAGGTATTCAATGTATCGATCCCTTGACCTCAGAAAAATCAGCCGTGTACGCCAAAGCCTTATATGCCAAGCGTCAGCGTAAGGGCCTTATTTTAAACGATGCCAAAAGACTGCTCCGCAAAAACCCCAATTATTTTGCGGCCATGATGGTGGAGTGCGGAGAGGCCGATGGTTTTCTTGCGGGATTAACGCAGAACTATCCCGATACTTTGCGCCCTGCTCTGGAGTGTATTCCCTTGGAAAAAGGAATCGAACGGGTGTCCGGGCTGTATGTGCTGATGTTTGAAAAAGGAATCTACTTTTTGGCTGACGCAACGGTCAATATTGAGCCTGATGCCGAACAATTGGCAGGCATCGCCCACTCTGCAGCTAAACTGGCCCGACAATTTGACATTGAACCCCGCGTGGCCATGCTTTCTTTTTCTAACTATGGATCGGTGAAGCACCCCGTGGTAAATAAAGTACGTCAGGCTGTAGAGATTCTGAAAAAAGAAGCGCCTGAGCTCATTGTCGAAGGCGAAATGCAGGCAGATACTGCCGTTTCTCCTTTGCGCTCGATTGATTACGCCTTTAGCGAGATCAAGGGCGACGCCAATATTTTAATCTTCCCCGATCTGCAGTCTTGTAATATTGCCTATAAGCTTTTGATCGAGTTGGGAGGGGCTGAAGCACTGGGTCCTGTGCTGATGGGAATGTCAAAGCCTGTCCATGTCCTACAGCAAGGCGCCAGCGTGAGCGAGATTGTGAATATGGCGGCGCTGACAGTGGTCGATGCCCAACGACTTGCCGAACAAAAATAAAACAAGTTCAAGCTTGACTCAGGATTGACCGACGTTTAGTTCAGGTAAAGACGCGCCAGGGGGTTTCCCTGGCGTAGGTCTGCCTGACTAAAATACAAATGGGCTTCATTCCCGCGCGGCAGCCAGAGGTAGCTGTTTTGCACCAACCACAGCACGCGATGAATGCGACTGTGGGGATCTAATTGGGTGGCGCTGGCAGGCCGCTCACCTGTGAACAAACGAAACTTTTGACCTGGCTGCATCGGAATTGTATCCTGAGAGTGAATACGCACTTGCTTAAGAATTTGAAAGCTCTGGGGCGCATGCTTAAGACCTTCTCGATGTACACAAGCCAAAATACGCTCCTGAAGATTTAAAACGTACTCGCCCTGATTCTGTAAATCAATCCATTCATGATTGAGCTCGTCATTGACGCGGTACTTGCCGGTTTTTAGGCGCTGAGTGACCTGTGGATCTCTATGTACAGCAACAATACGTAAACCCACATCCATAATGCTAAACCTCAACACGTTTTTTTTAGTATTCTAAAACAGAGTCTGTTCAGGCTGTGGGGTTTTGTGAAAAATTTATAGCCTTTTAGGCGAAAGCCGCCCGAAAAACGAAGCCCTCGCAAAGCAATATGCTATCATCAAAAAACAGTTACAGAAGGCAGAGACATCATGGCAGAAACCGCAAAAGAACTCAAACGACTGCAAGAAATCATCGGGGTGCTTGCCCAATATGGGTTTCAAGAGGCCATTGATCAGGGAATTCGCCGCAAATGGCTTCCCTCAGGTAAACCCTGGCGTAAGCCCAAAGAAAATGAATTACACCTTCACGATAACCTTTCTACCCCCTACAAATTGCGCAGCGTGCTGGAGCAATTGGGCGGCATTTTTGCAAAATTTGGACAGGTACTCAGTACACGAAGAGACATTTTACCTCCTGAATATATTGAAGCGCTCTCATCGTTACGCTCCCAAATGCCAAGCTGCGATAATGAAGATATCCGCACCGCCTTTATTAATGAACTGGGATCGCCCCCAGAACAATTATTTGACTATTTCTCTCCAGAACCCTTAGCGGCCGCATCGTTGGCTCAGGTACATAAAGCACGACTCAAAGATGGCACCTGGGTTGCCGTTAAAATTCAGCGTCCCCGCGTCGACGAAAACGTTGCCATGGATTTGAAGTGGCTGGAGCGCCTTGGGGAACAAGTGGTCAAAATGTTTCCTTCACTTCAACCTTTTCGCGTTATGGAAACCATCCAGGAGTTCAAAGAGACCAGCTTGCGAGAGCTTAATTTTTTTATTGAAGGTCGCCATATCGAAAGCTTTGAAGAATACGCAGAGCGACTGCATTTTATTAAAATACCGAAGGTCTATTGGCGTTATACCAGCCGCCGAGTTCTCACCATGGATCTCATGCAGGGCACGCATTCCGATAGCATTGTAGAACTCAAGGCCGCGGGACACGATCTTAAAAAGCTGGGAGGAGATGTGTACTATATGCTCCTCAAACAAACCTTAATTGACGGCTATTTTCACGGTGATCTTCACCCCGGTAATTTACTGATCTCCCCTGAAGGCAAACTCCTCTTGCTAGACTTTGGGCTGGTGGGCGAATTGAGCATGGACTTCCGCCTTTCTTTTTTTAAATACTGGACCAACCTGGCTACGGGCAACTTTAGAGAAGCAGTGGAAGCCCTTTTGGAGAGCGCAGATATCTCAAACACCAACGATCTCGAAGGGTTCAAACGGGAATATATAGAGCTCTGTGAAAGCGTTAACGGTTCTGCTATTTCTGAACATAGCTTTGGCAGCACCCTGAATTTCACAACCACCCTTTGTTCGCGATACCGGATTTACTTTTCAACAGAGTTTATTTTACTCATTCGTGCAATGCTGACCGCTGAAGGTATTATTATGGGTTTAAACCCTGATTTTGCTTTCGTAGACGAAGCCTATCCGTTCTTTCGACGCTACTACAAAGAAATTTCGGGTCGCCCGCGACGCGCTAACGCAGGCGCTTTGCTCTATGAAATGGGTATGACCATGGGATTTTGGAAATAAAAGGAGAAAACATGATACAGCATATTTTATTCCCCACCGACGGTTCTGAAACCGCTCGAAAAGCCCTCAACTATATTTTACCCATGGCAGAAAAGTTTTCAGCCAAAATCACCCTGCTACACACCTATGATTTCACCATGGGACACGTAATGTCGCGCTATAGTAGCGACAGTGCAACGCTCCATGAAATGGAGTCCACCATTGCCGATTACGGACAACGGATGCTCAAAGATTTGCGTACTGAACTCGAAGCCCAGGGTTTTGAAATACACAATACCTTTAACGAAAAAGGCGCCTCTGGACCATGGATTGTCCGGATTGCTGAGCGAGAACAATGCGACTTGATCGTGATGGGTAGTCACGGCATGGGCTTTATTAAAAGCGTTCTCCTGGGAAGTACGAGCCACTATGTGGTCAATCACTCTCGAAATATCCCGGTTTTTCTGGTGCCTGTAGAAGATTAAGCTTTAAAAGGGCTTGCTAGCTATCTCAGAGTGGCTCTGTTAAAATAGGAGACATTAAAGAGAATTTAACATGTCCGAAAAACAGAATTATCAGAAACATATTGAGCAGGCCATTCAGAACGTTCTCAAAAAAGTCAAAAACCCTGACTTTGAAGGTCCGAATGTAAAGCCCCAGGCGCCAGAACATACCCAGTCCACAGGAGCCACAACCCTGGTGGCTGATTTAGCGCGGGCGCGGCCGGTGGCGATAAAGTCCCGCTCTCCTTTACATCAAAATAAATTGACACAAGCTCGCAAAGTTCCCAGCCGGTCGGCGTCTTCTTCAGAAACAGAGCGCCCTACTGCTAATCCCCAAACACTAACCCCCGAACCCCTGGCAGAAGCATTATCACAGGGAGACAGCACCGCACCGCTAATTGACGGAGAAGACTTATACGTCCCACAAGCCCTTGAGACCTCTGAAAGCGAAGACCTGCCAGATATCGATGAAGATCCGTATGAGGCTCCCTATAATCTGTTTGAAGAGTTTGTAGAGACCGAACTCAATATTTTACTCTCTCGATATGTTGATCTTTGCCACTGTAGTCAATGCCGGTCTGACATGGTGGCACTTGCCTTACAACAATTACCCGCTTATTATGTGACCGGCACACGCGGGACATTAACCGCTAAAAGTGTGGTTTGGACACGGTATATGCAAGAGGTTATGGATGCCGTAAACAAAGCAATCCACATTGTTTATAAACGTCCCCGCTCCAGCTGTAAACGCATCAAACACATGTTATGGGTGAAACCAGATCTTGAAGAAGTGAGTGGAAATGAGCAAAAACCAGAGCAGTTTTCAGACACCATCTTTGAACAAGATGCACCCGATCTGGACTTGTCTGATGAAATCACCGAAATTATTCAAACCCTGGAACAAGCCAGCGCTGAAGACAAGGCCCAATTACTACCGGTGTTTTCAGAACACGTCCATGCCCGTGTTCAAAACGCTTACCAACAGCTTGACGAGATTACATTAACCCCCGAAGAAGAACCCGATGATATGCAGCTTTTAGAAATTGAAGATTGGGAATAAAAACACCATGACCCCTTTAAAAACCCGTTTAGAATTTGCAGGCCTCATCCTGGGGGTCTGCTTGTTTATCTTTTTTGTCCCTTTTGTACTCGGAAGGACCCAACCCAATATAGAAGCTGCGGTACAGCAGAATATGGCCTTTGTCGATGAAATGGTCAACAAGTATATGGAAAAGCACGCCGGTACTCCGCCCCCAGGTATGTCAGAGCTTTTGCAAAACGCCCGCAGTGAAAATTATAACAAAACCGTCTTTAACCCCATTCTAAAAAATGGAGGCGACGTTAATAACGAAGCGATTGTGGTGCAATACCCCCGCGAGGTCTTTTCAGGCATCAATAAAGACTATACAAACCCTGAGTACAGTGGAAAAACAGGCTACTACACCGACGGAAAAGCCTATGCCATTTATGGTCATGTTCAAAAAGGGGCTTTGCTTAAACAGGATGGGAAAGCGCTAATCTACGGTAACTTTAAGCTTCCCTAACCCATTAAAAACCAGGCAAAAAAAAACCCGCTCGTTGAGCGGGTTTTTTAAATATCTTACTTCTTTTTCTTGCCTTTTTTAGCAGGTTCAGCAGCTACAGCATCTTTCAAGCTTTTACCAGCAGCAAACACAGGGGCTTTTTTGGCAGGAATTTTCAGAGGCTTACCGGTACGAGGGTTACGGCCTTCACGGGCAGCACGCTCTTTGACTTGGAAAGTACCAAAGCCAACGAGGGTTACTTTGTCACCAGATTGCAATGTGCTGGTGATAACCTTGATAGCGGCATCTAAAAAGTCTTTGGCATCTTTTTGAGAGTGCTCAGCTTCTTCAGCAATTTTTTTAACTAATTCTTCTTTGTTCATGAGAGTTCTCCTTGGTAAAGGTTGGTTCAACCCTCATAGTGTAGGTCATATTTGGCGCTTTGACTAGTCTTCAGAGGAAAAAAGCGCAAAAAAAAGCTTTTTTTCGTATAACTTCAATGGCTCTGAAGCCCTTTAATAGCAAGAAAAACGAGACAAAAAAAGGCGCAAACCCTTATTAATAAAGAGTTTGCGCCTTTTGCTTGTTTTTATTATAAAAAACTTAAAAAGTCGGAGCGACTGGATTTGAACCAGCGACCCCCACTACCCCAAAGTGGTGCGCTACCAAGCTGCGCTACGCCCCGACAATCAAAAAACGACAGACAGCATTAAAAATTAATAATGTCTGACAGGGTAAACCTTATTTTACGCTATTCCCATAGATGTGACTAGTTGATAGCAGATAATTTTTTGTCTCTGGCACTTTGATGTTTACGCAAGCCCCATAGTCTTCGTATACTGATATCTATGCTATTACAACCGCTTCTTCAACACCTCAAACCACCGGCTATTTCTGAAGACATTACCCATGAGATGTATAATCTACCCAATTTAGCAACGCCTGGCGCCTGGGCGATTCACCTTCAGCAATTAACCCTCGACCACCCCACCACCGTCATTTTTTTAGAGACCCGCCAGGAGGTCGAACAATTACTCACCTTTTTAAAACTCTTTGGGGTAGAGGACTGTGTTTATTACCCCACACCCAATTTGTCACCCTATGACTGGACCGGCGACGAGCGCATGAGTAGTCACCAGCGCCACGCCATACGCTATCGACTGCTCAACACACCAAAACCACCCAAATGTATATTGACCACCTATAAAGCAGCAACTCACCTGATGATGGACAATATTACCTGGTATCAGTCCACCTTAACCCTCTACCCTGGAGACGTGATTTCCCCCCCTGAAATTGTCCAGCATTTGATTCAATCAGGGTATGAGCCGGTGAGCTGGGTTTCTGAGCACGGTCAGTTTACGCGACGGGGTGCCGTGCTGGATGTTTATCCCGTGGGTTGTGATGAAGTTGTACGGCTGGAATGGTTTGACGATGAGATTGAGAATGTTTTTACCTATCACCTCAACGACAATCTGTCAAAACCTCAAAAACAAAAATATGTGACCCTTCCTCCTGCTTTTGAATGGCTCATTCCCACCGATCATCAATCCCTGAAAACAAAACTTCAAGCAAGCCGCCAAGAAAATTATCTGACGTATCTACAGCACATGGAGTACCGTCCTGAGCTCTATCAGATCATGCGTTATTTTCATCCGGTGACCACCCTCATGGGGTGCTTACCCAAAGAAAGCGTTTTGGTATGGCCCGAAGACATTTGGCTCAAGTGCAAATCTTATGCTTATAAGCTCGATAATTTAGCCCAGGAACAGGGAATAACCCCCATGCATTTTGGTTTAGAAGAAATGAAAACCCTTCACCAAAGCTACACACAGCATTGTTTAACAGGCCCCAACGGAAAGGTTTTTCCGGTCCTTTTGCCGCCCTTAGAAAAATCCCTCAGTAAAATTGCCGAACGTTTACAAGGCGAAGTCAATGCGGGGCACAAAGTGAGTGTGATCAGTCCGCGCCCTGAGCGTATCAAACAAATTTTGCTTGAAAACCACTGTGCTGTGAGCAGCCATCCGGGTAAATGGATCGATGGACACGTTCAAGTCATTTCAGGAAACCTTCCAGAGGGGTTTGTCTACCCACCGTCTCAGTGGCTTTGCTTTAGCGATCGTGAGCTGTTTGAAGAAAAAGGGAATCTGACAAAAAAGAGCAAGCGCAAGCGTCCCCGTACAGCACTCAAACTCAACCAGTTAAAACCCCAGATGCTCGTGGTACATGAAGTTCACGGGGTGGGTCGCTACCATGGGCTCGTCCAATACAGCACCACCGGAGAAACCCGGGAATACTTATCTCTCCATTATGCAAACGAAGATCGCCTGCTCGTTCCCGTAGAGCAAATGCACCGTTTGCAGATTTATCAGGGGGTAGGCAGCGATCACCTCAAGCTTCACAAATTGGGGGGCGGAGAATGGGAGCGCGCCAAGGCCAAAGTTCAAAAGAATCTCATTGAGATTGCTGAAAAACTATTACAAACCGAAGCGGAGCGCATGAAGGCAGAGGGTATTTCTTTTCCTGAAGACGGTCACTGGCAGCAAGAAATGGAAGAAGCCTTCCCTTTTGAAGAAACGCCAGATCAACTGAGGGCTATTCAAGAAGCAAAAATAGATATGGAAAAACACACACCCATGAACCGCCTGATCTGCGGTGACGTGGGCTTTGGTAAAACCGAAGTGGCTTTACGCAGTGCCTTTAAAGCAGCCATCTCTGGTTATCAGGTGGCTTTTTTAGCCCCTACCACGATTTTGGCTCACCAGCATTATCAGGTGCTCAAAGATCGCTTTGCCACCTACCCTGTGCGGGTAGAGCTCCTCAGTCGCTACCGCAACGCCAAAGAGTCGGACGCTATTTTCAAAGAAATAAAAGCGGGAGACATTGATATTGTGGTGGCCACCCATCGCATCTTATCTAAACGATTATCGTTTAAAAAACTGGGATTACTCATTATCGACGAGGAACATCGTTTTGGCGTCAATCAAAAAGAAAAACTCAAGCAGATGCAGCCAAATGTAGATATTTTGACCATGAGCGCGACCCCGATTCCCCGCACGCTGAATATTGCGTTGGGTGGACTGAAGTCCCTCAGCCTCATCGAAACCCCGCCCCCCAATCGTCAGTCCATTAAAACCGAGGTCAGTGCCTACGACGAAAAAGTGATCAAAACAGCCATTTATAACGAGCTTCAGCGCAATGGCCAGATTTACTATATTCATAACCGGGTTAAAAGCATTCATGACGTAGGCCAAAAAATAGAAGAGCTCGCCCCCCAGGCCCGTGTACGCGTTGCTCACGGGCAAATGTCAAAACAAGAGCTCGAGCGCACGATGTGGGATTTTTATCACCATGCCTTTGATATTTTAGTCTGTACCACCATTGTGGAATCCGGTCTGGATATTCCCAACGTCAACACATTGATTATTGAAGAAGTAGAGCGCCTGGGCCTGGCTCAAATCCACCAATTGCGCGGACGGGTGGGACGTTCAAATATTCAAGCCTACGCTTACTTGCTCCACGATGAAAAAAAGCCGCTCACCAAAGAAGCCCATCAACGGCTTACGGTGATTCAAGAGTATAGTCACCTGGGTTCAGGCTATTACCTGTCTCTCAAAGACATGGAAATTCGAGGGATCGGTAATATTATCGGCCCGCAACAACACGGAAACATCGTCACCGTAGGCTTTGAAACCTATTGTCAAATGCTCGAAGAAACGCTGTCGATTCTAAGGGGCGAAGCGCCCGATGAGCGACCCTTTAGCGCCTGTGTAGTGGATCTGAACCTCTCCGCTTATATTCCCGACGAATGGATCAGTGAGCCCCTCGAAAAAATGCGTTATTATCGCGCATTGGCCAATGGCGTAGAGCGAGAGTATATTGAGCACCTGAAAAAAGAAGCCGTTCAAAAGTTTGGTGAGATGCCTTACCAGGCGGATACCCTCTGGCGTATTAGCGGTGTGCGCATTATGGGCAACGACCTACGCATTGAAAAAATGAGCTATCAAGGCGACGCTATCGAGCTCAGTTTTCTATTACCCCCCACGCACTTTGAAGCAGCGCAACAAAAACACCCTGTGCTCAAGAAGTGGCAACAAAAACAGCATCTGCTGTGCCGCAGAAAATTAGGCCAGGGCAATAAAAATCTGGACTTCATTGAGGAAGCCTTAAAAGCCCTGTTAACCTTTGAAGACGAACAAATTGAGGATATTTTAGATGTCACATAATTCCCGTGTCCCTTTAACGCAAAAAGGTATTATTGCTGTGATTGGGCTCTTATTTTTTGGCAGCGGCGCAGTGCTCGCCGGTAATTACGCCATCCAGGACTATAATACGGTCTTACAGGTTAATCAGGCTCGCATTACCAAAAGTGATGTAGCACGGCGAAATCTGCAGCTGCAGCCTTTTTTTAAAAGCGCAAAAATGGAGCCTGAGGCCCAAAAAGAGTATATAGAAAATGAGCTTATTGAGCGTCGTTTATTAGTAGAGGCTGCCCATAAAGCGGGAATTAAAGCCACCGATGCCGAAATAGATGCCGAATGGCAAACCCTCTTAAAAGAGCAGTACGGGGGCAAAGAAGATCTCTTTGAGCGCGATCTCAAACGCAGCAGCTACACACCGCGACTCTTTCGTCGCGAACTGGCTGAGCGCATTGTCGTACGTCGTATGCGAGAGCAGATTCAACAGGCCGTGGTCGTGAGTAACAAAGATTTGCAATCTCATTACGAAAAACATAAAAATGAATATAAGGCACCGGAACGGGTATCGGCACAGCATATTCTTATTCATATCGATGAGGAAAAGCCCCATGGAGATGCAGAGGCTCGTCAAAAAGCGCAACGTATGATTACCGAACTGAACCAGGGGAAAGCCTTCGCTGAACTCGCAAAACAGTCCGATGACACCACCAACAACGAAGAGTCAGGACAATTGCCTTTGTTTGCCCGGGGAGAAATGGTTCCTGCCTTTGAAGAAGCAGTGTGGTCCATGAAGCCTGGAGAGATAAGTTCTACCCCCGTCAAAACTGAGTTTGGTTATCATATCATTCGGCGAGGATCCACGGTTCCAGCAGGCCCAAAACCCTTTGAAGAAGCGAAAAGTATTTTTGAAGCGCGTTTACAGGCAGAGGCAGAAGACAAGGCGTTACAGGCATGGATTAAAAAACAAAAAACAGCAGCGACGATTCTTCCTGAGCCGCTTCCTCAATCCGTGAAAAAATAAGCAGTAGAGAATATTCGTTTGTTTACCCCGAAATCAAAGGGTTTTGGTAAACTGTACAATAAATCATTATTAAATTGAACATCCAGATTTACTCTGGTGAAAGTAGGAATCACATGGCTAAGAATGGACAAAAGAGCCCTCAGCTTGTGGTAGCGGCTATTATAACAACGGTTATTGTTGGTGGCGCAGCTGCTGCCGGTAGTTATTTTTGGGCAAATAGCGATGCATATGCAGCCAAGGTAAATGGAACCACCATTTCGACCAAAGAATATACCGAGTTTGTAGATCGTGCCAAAAAGCAGTATGCCGGACAAATCGGAGCTGACTTTAATAGCGAAGCCGGTCAAACGATGCTCAAAACCCTCAAACAAAATATCATGGATTCCCTCGTCGATATGTCGGTCATGAAGCAAGCCGCCAAAGAAAAGGGACTCACCGTAGATCCTGAAGAAAAAGAAACCAAGCTGAAGGAACTGATCAAAAGCCGATATCAAGGCGACGAAGAAGCCTTCAAAGCAGCGCTGGAGCAAAATAAAGTCACCCGCGAGGAGTTTGACGAACAGTTTGCTGATCAGCTCCTTTTGCAAAAGCTCTACAATGATATTGTCAAAGATATTAAAGTCACCGAAGAAGACATTCAAAAATTTTATACTGAAAATGCCGATCGCTTTAAAGTTCCAGAACAGCTCCAAGCCCAACACATTCTGCTGAAAGCCGATCCCGAGAACGAAGCTGAAGTCAAAAAGGTAAAAGCTGAAGCCGACAAGCTGATGGCTCAGATCAAAGGCGGCGCCAATTTTGGCGAACTGGCCAAAAAACACTCTCAAGATGAAGGCAGCAAAGTGAAAAATGGCGATCTCGGCGAGTTTACCCGAGGTCAAATGGTGCTTCCCTTTGAAGAAGCGTTGCTCAAGCTGAAAAAAGGCGAAGTATCAGAACCCGTTAAAACCCAGTTTGGCTGGCATATTATCAAGCGCGGTGACACCAGCCCAGGCAGTACCCGTAAGCTAGAGGAAGTCAAACCCCTCATCGAAGGCAACCTAAAACAGGAAAAGCAAAAAGAAGTTTTCGAAAGCTGGCTCAAAACACAAAAAGAGCAAGCCGATATTAAAATTAACGAAAAGCTTCTCGAAGTTGAAGCGCCTGTTAAAACAGAAGCCGCTCCCGAAGGTGCCACACCCGAAGGCCAGGTCCAGCCTCCTGCCGGTGAAGCTCCTCCCGCTGAGGCTCCACCGGCTCAAGCGCCTCCTGCTGAAGCCACTCAAAAGTAATGGCCCATATTCATGTGCTGGGCCTGGGTCCAGGCCCAGCACGTTATATGACTCTGGAGACCCGCGATTTATTACTGGCTGACTTTCCGGTGTATTTGCGTACGTCAATACATCCGACCGTCGAAGAAATTTCAAACTGGGGATGTCAGTACACCAGCTTTGATCAGCTTTATAAGCAGGCTCAAAACTTCGAAAACCTCTATCAGCAAATTGTTAAAAACCTCGCGGCTGAAGCACAGGCCCACGGCACGATTGTTTATGCTGTTCCGGGGAATCCTCTGGTGGCTGAAAGTACGGTCACTGAATTATTACGTTATGCAGAAACGCAAACAACACTCACCGTGGACATTCATACGGCAGTGAGCTGTATCGACGTCATGTGTGAAAGTCTGCAAATTGATCCCACCGATGGTTTACATGTGCTCGATGCCCTGCGCTTTGGTCCCGAAAACCTGCACCTGGATCAGCCCACATTGATCACACAGGTCTACTCTCCCGCCATCGCCAATGAAGTTAAGCTCACACTATTGGATCGCCTCGATCCCGAATTTGAAATTCAGGTGATTCGAGCAGCAGGCTGTGACGATGAAAGAAAAGCGTGGATTCCCTTAGAAGACCTCGATCGTCTGAATTGGATCGATCACCTCACCACCGTCTTTGTGCCCGTAGCTCCCCTCGAAAACCGTTCCGGCCTCGTTTATCTTGAGCAGGTGGTCAGTGCCCTACGCGATCCAGAAACGGGCTGTCCCTGGGATCTTAAACAAGATCACGAGAGCCTCAAAAAATACTTTTTAGAAGAAGTCTATGAAGTGGTTGAGGCCATTGAAAATGACGATATCGACGCCCTGTGCGAAGAGCTGGGAGACGTTTTATTCCAGGTCTACCTTCACGCCCAACTGGCCAGCGAAGCAGACTTTTTTGATCTCAATGAAGTGGCCCATGGCATTGCTAAGAAATTAGTCTATCGTCACCCCCACGTGTTTGCGGGAACATCCGTCGCTGATGCCGATGAAGTGCTTCAAAACTGGGAAACCTTAAAGGCGGCAGAAAAAGCAGCTCCTGATGGAAAACCGACCTCGGTACTTGCTCACGTCACGCAAACCCTTCCGGCCCTCACCCTCAGCGAAAAAATCGGTAAAAAAGTAGCACGCGTCGGATTTGACTGGTCCGATATCAGTGGCGTATTTGCCAAAATTGATGAAGAATACGCAGAGCTTAAAGTCGCCTGCGAAAATCAAAATGAAGACGAAATTTTCCACGAATTGGGGGATGCTTTATTTACCCTTGTGAATTTAGCCCGCTGGTATAAGCTCGATCCAGAAGATGCCCTGAGACAAACCTGCAAACGGTTTACCCGGCGTTTTCAGTCAATGGAAAAACAGCTTAATGGCCAGAACTTAAAAAGTCTCTCAGAAGAAGCTTTTAACGCGCTTTGGGCACAAGCCAAAAAAGAGGTGGGTTAAGTGATCGGGTTTCTTCAGGGAGAAATTGCCCATTTAGGTCTGCAAAGTATTGTTATCAATGTGCAGGGTGTCGGTTACGAAGTGCGCGTACACGATCGTTTACGGGAATATCTTAGCGAAAAGCTGAACACAACGTTGACCCTGACCACCCACCTGATCAGTCGAGAAGACAGCATGGAGCTATACGGCTTTCACTCGCCTCAAGAAAAAGAAATCTTTTTACAGCTGACCCGCGTCAGTGGAATTGGTCCCCGCACGGCCCTTGCGATTTTTTCAATGCTCGACTTTACAGCCATTGTCAGAGCAATTATTGGAAATCAACCCGAAGTGTTAAGCCAGGCACCGGGTATTGGT
This sequence comes from Candidatus Sericytochromatia bacterium, assembly GCA_963797915.1. GTDB lineage: Bacteria > Cyanobacteriota > Sericytochromatia > UBA7694 > UBA7694 > CAXRDE01. The sequence goes on along the minus strand of CAWCRG010000012.1, from coordinate 355,128 downwards.
AAGAAAACGGCGCAACGCATTATTTTAGAGCTCAAAGAAAAATTAACAAAACTTCATGCACAAACGCTTCCTGAAACCACCGAGCCGTCTATACACTTGCCTCCCGATTGGCAAGAAGATATTGAGTTGACCCTCATTGCTCTGGGTTATAGCGCCGTTGAGATTCAAAAAGGCCTTCATTTTGCCGCTGAGTTTGCACCCACAGCCGGTAATGTAGATGATGTCTTGCCTTTGATTCTTACCGAACTGAGCGATTGATCCTTAATTTTAACTTAAACATAACCATTTTTTACATTAAAAAATGATTTTCCACGTCAGTTTTGATCAAAATGCTATGATAATAAAAAGGTAGCAATTCCCAGGAGGAACCTTATGACAGTTGGTTTCAATTACAATCAGGCCATATTAGCAGGCACCGCTCCCCCATCTCCGATGCCCTATAGCCCCAGCTATAGCGTACCCGTTCAATCGGGTCCACAGCCCCTTCGTCCGCCAGCCATGAAGGTAGATAATTATGAGTCTACCCGCGATAAGAGCGCCGGCGATTTTGTGGGCGGCTTTTTTAGCGGCGCAGCAAAATCTATTTACGGTATGGGTGAAGGTCTTGTCTTCCTGGGTAAGTCCGCCGCTTATGGTGTAACCAACCCTATCGGCGCTGTTAAAACGGTTAGCCGTACGGCACTTCACATTGCCACCCACCCCTGGCAAACCACACAAAGTATCGCCAAAGGTATCGTTAAACCTTACTCTACGGCTTTACAACAAGGTCAATATGGTGAAGCGCTCGGTCGTCTCACGGTGGATTTAGCCGTAATCACCGCAGCTTTTGCTGAGAAGCCTCCTGCGCCGGGTCCCACAGATCCTCCTCCATCAGTCTTAACGCCTGAGCCTCCAACACCCATCTTTGATCCTCCGCCTACCGTGTCCACTCCCGTGTCTCCTGTCGGTGGCGGCGGCGCAAGTAATAATATTGTTAACGATATTAAAGATGTTATCTTGGACAACGTCGGTAACGGCAATATTAACGGCAATAACAACACCATTAATATCATTATTGGTGGGGGTACTCAAACCGCTAACAGTGCGGGAGGTGGCCTTGGTGCTGCAGCAAATACCGCCGCGAATATGGCTGACGATGCTGGACGTGTAGCCAACGGAATAGGCAGCGTCGCTGACGATGCTGGACGCGTGGCCAACGGCATAGGCAACGTAACTGACGATGTAGCCAAAGCAGCACAAACCGCAGCACAAACCGCTGGTACAACTGCACAATACACCGCTCAGGGCAGCACCATTGGTACACAAATTGGCCAAGGTATTGACTATGTTCTCTCCGCTCCTGCGAAAATTACAAACGGTATTGGTAACGCAGTCAGCTCTGTCGGACGCGGAATCCAAAAAGTGGGTAATGCAATTCTAAACCCATTAGATACCTTAAAAGGAATCAATCCTGTAAGCGTCACCGAGTGGATGGCTAACGGTATTCGTAACGGCGGTAACGCAGTGGCTAACGGCATGATATACGCTGCTCATAATCCACAACAAGCCCTCATCGTTGCAGGTGCTGTAGGCCGCGGCGGAAAAGCAGCTGAAGATATTCTCTCTGAAATGGATATTGTTCGCTAATCAGACCCTTCTAAAAAAGCCGTTCTTTTATAAAAGAACGGCTTTTTTTATGCTGAAATGAAAAGCAGCGCTGCACAAACAAGCGTATACTTAAACTATGAAGTCCTCAGATTTTTTCTCTCAACCCCATTTTGAAAACCTGTGCCGTGAAGCTTTTGCGATTGCAACGCGTCGACAAGCATTGGGAATTAAAACCGGTCAACTCTCCCAAAGCCCTTATCGTCTGCTGGTCCAAATTGGGTTATTGGGCCCTGATTTTGGAGGGCAGTGTATTCTGGATTACCCTCTATTAACGGCTCTCAATTTATGCTCATTGACCTTTTGTAAAAAAAAGTTTGCAGATCTAGACCTTGAGGATCCCTACGAAAAAAAGATGCATCATCAGCTGCTGGGACTTCCCCTTGGAGAAAAAGAAGTCTATCGATGCCATGAGACCTGGGTCAAAAGAGTAACGATAGATCTGGGGCCCATTTACGAAGATGAGCAACTCGAAGTTTATATTCTAGAAAACGCCCTCAAAATTAATTCGAGTCTTTATCCCAGTGAAAAAATCCCGCTGGACAAAGAGAAAAACGCTTTTTTAATGCGTGACATGACCCGCTTTATCTTCACCGTGTTGGACTCCACAACCCTGCATCTAGAACGAGATGAGTCAAAAGTAACCCTGGGGCCTATCCCACCTCAAATCCCAGAGAATGCACTCCTTACGACAATCGAAAATAAAGATTACCTTGTAAAATCAGCAGGTTCACTGGTCAAATCAAGCCTTTTAGAGGTTGCAAACCAGGTGTCTCCAGCTCTTATTCCTGCAGATCTTGTGGGAGACATCAGCTCCCCCCACCTGGTGCCCTCTCGTGATGCTCATCTCCCACTCCCGCGTCTGAAACGTTATAATACAGAGGTACTTCTCATGGGTGCTGGGCCGGTGAGAGTTAAATTAGAAATTGGAGGAATACAGGGATTTTCCACATCGCAACTCAACATACTCAAAGATTTATTCAATCATACGTTCTATCACCCCGCCTTAAAAAAAGCCTTTGGTTCCTCCTAAGCTTTTTTATCGGATTCCACTGCTTTTTTCCGACAGTAGTAATGGCGCAGACCCAAACACAAAAACCTGAAGAAGCTTATAATATAGATCCTCGGGATGAAGATAAAAATCGTTTGGGAGCCGCCGGGCTTTCTTTACTTTTACCTGGTGCTGGACAAATGTATGTGAACGAAAGTATTTGGCCGGAGTCACTGATTACATTAACGGCGATAGCAGGAGTTGCGGCATTTTTTATCGTCGATCAACAGCGGGCAAACTCCATTCGTCCCAGAGAGGTGAATGGGGGGCAAACCAGGAATTTAGCCGATGCGCAGTGGGAGGCTATTTTGCTTTTACTACAGATTGCAATCCCCAGTTTTTGGCTCTGGAATGCTGGAGATGCTTTTAAGAATGCCGAGAAACACAATAAAAAGGTGATCCGCAACCTGAATTCTTTATCAAAAGCATATATAATAGAAGAAAATCTTTTTTCGGTGACTTTATGGCAATTTTAGCAGCAAAACAACTCCCTACCCTCCGTACCACTCTTTTAAGCGGTCTTCTGAGCCTGAGCTTTTTAGCGCCCGCTTACGCGCAACCTCCTGACCTGAGCACCGCTATTGAGCGCTCCTGGCAAATTAGCGTAAATGGCTCAGATCCGCTACAGGGCGTAGATTTAGAAGCGCTTGAAGCACAAAAGTCGCTCTTAATGGCTCAAAAAAAGAATCCCGAATCAGCCACCTTACTTTCAGTTATTCCGGGTGCAGGACACTTCTACGCGGGCAATACCTCCCGTGGCGCATGGGTACTGGGCGGATTTGCCGGCACCGTTTTACTGAGTTTTCTGGGTTCTTACCTCTTGAGTAGTATTGATAGCGATGTGGCACGCACCGCTGCTGTGATTGTAAATGTGGCCCCTACCTCTGCCTATTGGGCATGGAACTTATCCGATACCTACTACCAAACCGTCCTTCAAAATCAAAGTATTGATCAACAACTTCAGGGAATCTCTTTAAAACAAAAAGAATATGGCTATTACTCGTCTCTTTTACACCTCTACTTTTAAATTATTTATCGTTTTGCTTTTAGGCACCCTCAGCGCGTGTAGTGTCCCATCAGGCACCAATACGCCAGCTGAATCGTCAGGTATCATACGTAAAGCCTTTGCACCGACATGGTCCCCGGGTGGGGAGCGTTTGGCGTTTCTTTACCGTTACCGTGCCGAGGGATCTCAAACCACTAAAGACGCAATTTTTAGCATTTTACAAAACGGTACAGATCTGATCAAAGTGAGAGATGTAAGTCCCGCAAGGTTTTCTGCACTAAGCTGGTCTCCCAACGGAAACCTGTTTGTCTTAACGACAGAAGGCACAGAAGAGATTTACCTCACCGAAAGTAACGGGCAAAACCTCGAAAAAATTGCAGAGGGCTCGCAAGTCAGTTGGCATCCCAACGCAGACAAATTTGTTTCTGTGTACGACAATACGTGCCAGGAAGCTGATCGTGTGGGGGGAAAGCAATGTCAACGGCAAATTCGTCTCTATGATATCCCTTCAAAAACCCATATCGCTCTCAGCGTAGAGCTTCCCAGAGAAGTAATTGCACCGCACTGGTCGTCTGACGGTTTAGCGATTACCTGGCTAAGTACCAGCACCGATAAAACCAAAGAACTGTCTCAACGCATGTTACAACTGCACAGTTATAATATTGCCACCGAAAGCTATCAAATTACTGAAGTAGAACCCACTGAAATCAGTTTTGCCAATGCCCAGTGGTCCAAAGACCAAACCCAACTCGCTTTCGATTATCTCAGTCGTATCTACCTTTACTTCTTTGATAGTGAAGAAGCCTTTGAAATCACCACGGGTGTACAACCCACCTTATCCAAGGATAAAAATCGAATTTTGTATACCAATTTGATTGGCGAGAACCGAGGGGATATCGCGCTATTTGACAAAGAAACGCAAGTCATCAGCACGGTTATTTCTCATCAGGACTTGCCCGAGCTGGAATAAGGTTCACGCCAGAGATAACTCAGCCGTATAATGGGATCAACTGTAAAAAAGAAGGAAACCCATTATGGCACTCAAACATCTCGGTAAAACCACAGAATACCCCACCCATCCCGATCAGGCAGAATTGGATACTTTCGACAATCCCTCTCCCGGTCGGGATTTTGTTATTCAATTGGATTGTCCAGAGTTTACTGCGGTTTGTCCGATTACCGGCCAGCCTGACTTTGCGCGTATTGAAATTAACTACGTTCCCCAGGACAAGTGTGTAGAATCAAAAGCCCTTAAGCTTTATCTCTTCTCTTTTCGCAACGTGGGCATCTTTCATGAAGCAGTCACCAATCGTATTCTTGATGACCTGGTGGCCGCTACACAGCCCAAGTGGATGGAGATTGTGGGGAATTTTAGTGCCCGCGGTGGAATCGCCATTCGCGTTAGGGCACAGCACGGCGAAAAACCGGCTCAATTTTAGATTACTTTAAAAGAGAGTCTTAAAGTAGACGATCAAAGAACGAAAAGACTTTGGCTTTCGTTCTTTCCCAGCCGCTGAAATCATCACTGGTCAGCGGCTTTAACGCATGAGCATTTCGGAAAAAGAGGCGATCTTCGACGGTTTGGGCAAACTGTGCATCCGTGATGGAAGTATTCAGTTCTTGATTATTAACTAAAGCACGGGTATCCAGGTTGGTGGAACCAATCGTTGTCCAAATCCCGTCAATGGTCATGAGTTTACCATGGGTAAATACGGACTCGTCTTTTCCAGCATCTACTTTATAGACTTTGGCACCGGCTTGAATCAGGCGTTCACCATTCTGTTTGTTAAGCACAGCGTGGGCGGGGTTATCGCTAACTTCGGGTAAAAGAATTCGTACATCAACGCCCCGTTTGGCAGCAGAAATAAGTGACTGTATAACATCTTCATCAGAGAAGTAAGGGTTAACGAGATACACGTTTTTAAGTGAAGAATGAATGGCGCTAATGAAGGCATTTTTTGTGTCTTTTTCTTTACCCGGTTCGTGGGGACTGGTGACGGTAACTCGCGTGGCGGAAGCACCAAAACGGACACCCGGGGGTAATGTCGGGGGATGAGAGGGGACTTGTCCACCGGATCGTGTCCAGTTCACAAAGAATTCGCTTTGAAGTTCCTGAACACTTTCTCCTTCAATAGAAATCATCAGGTCATGCCAGTCATGAGCGTACTCATCACCAATGTTCATACCGCCGGTAATGCCTTTGTAGCCATCCACTAAAACCAGTTTTCTGTGGGTAATATTAACGTTTTCCCAGTCAAAAAGTTGCTTATTATAAATTTTTACGTCCACACCATTGTCCAGGAGAAACTTGGGTAAGGTACCGTCTTCAGTGACTTGCCCCATACCGTCAAGCAGAACTTTAACATCTACGCCCTGCTTACGTTTTTCCACAAGTAATTTAGCCATATCCCAACCGGTTTGATCTCCATGAAACAAGAACATTTCAACATAAATACTTTGCTGAGCTGAGCGAATATTCTCGTGCATTTTAGCAAAGGCTTCTTTGCCGTCTACGAGGAGTTCAGAACGGTTATTATAGGTGTTTTGGGTTCCTGTAGCGCGATCAATGGCGCGATTAATACTGCTGGCGGAGGCCTGTTGCTGCATGACGTTAATTGCAGACTTTCGAGAAGCGTTAGGAATATTAAGTTGGAGGCGGTCAGCACCAAAAACCTGTTGAGGAGAGTTTAGGCGGGAGGGAGCATTAAAAGTAGGGGGTGTTGAGGGAGCCAGAGGAGCAAGCGGTCTAAGTTGCCATTGTTGAACGGCTTGAGAGACGGAACGCTGCTGAACGAAATTAGACATAATGCATGACCTCCTGTTTAAGCTTCTCCTTTTATTATAAGGAATAAAAGAAGAAGCTGAAGTCAATAAGGTGAAGCACTAACTAACTAAAGGTTAACTTTTGTTTAATTTCGATAACGCCCAATCTTGAGATATTTGCCCAAATTGGCATCAGACTCAAGAAAAGGTTGGATTTCTCCATTACATGCGGTCATTAAGGTGGTTACGCCGGGACCATGTCCAGCGGTATAAGAATCAGTATGGGTCACGACGCCAATCGTTACCGCGCCTTTTTGAAAAGACCATCCGTAAAAAGACTTATAGTCCATTAAAGCGACAAAATCACCCAATTTGAGTTGATCCAATTGATGTTCTTTAATAAAATCAGGGTCTGAAGTTTGAATATCGATATCCGCCTTAAAACCGTCGGTTCTACCCAGGCCAGAACCCAAAAGCTCGGCAGGAACTTTTGCTGTCACAGGAAAACGCAGGGTTCTCGACTGCGGATCTTCTTCAATCCTTAAATGCTCCAACAGATCAGGATCCAGACTCCACAGCAGTATCTCAGGGTAATCCAATAATTTTAGGCCCTGTCCCCGTGCACGAATTTGCAATTGATCACTCAGGGTCATCACCTCTAAGGCCTCATCAGGAAAATCAATCATGACGTGTTCACATCCACCATGGGTACCGGTAACGACGCCCTTGGCTCCCTTTGCATCTCCCGTAAGGACACGAACCTCATTACCCACGCAGGCGAAGTAATTAAAAGATAAATTGACTCCCTGAGCGCGCTGCTCTATAGAGGCGGTCGCTGAAACACAGGGTTCAGCATGATCAGCAGCCCAACCATAAGCAGAGTCCCCCACTTTGAGGTTATAGGTAATTCCACCAACGCCTGGCAGCATTAACGACCGACCATCATGAGCAACTCTCCACCCACTTGCTCCCGGGTAAATAGGTTTACCTTCTACAGCGGTTTCAATAAGTTGTGGCGCATTACTTTGAAGCATTAGGCATTATCTCCGGATAAAATTTGGGGGACAAGAAAAAAGGGTTGCTCTGCTTCGGTCGCATTTTTAAAGGTGTCTTCAGAGCTTAGTCCTGGTTGCTGGTCATCGGCTCTAAAATGATCGTTTAAAGGAATCGCGTGATAAGCAGGCTCTACATTTTCGGTATCCAGCGCGTCTAACTGCTGAACATAGTCAAGAATCTTTTCCATATTATCTCTATAGAAGAGCGTCTCTTCGGAAGACAGCTGTAAACGCGCCAGCTTTGCAATATGTTCTACCTGAGATTCTGAGATCGCCATTTAAAAACCACCTGAAAAAGAATAGCTTTCATTGTATCAAAATTACTTGTGGATAAACTGTGGATAACTTTTAAACTATTGTGGATAAACTGTGGATAAGCAACTTAATCATGCCTTAATAGTGACCTTAAACGCTATAGTGACAACAACTTTAGACTTGTGGAAAGCAGTATTGAAATAAATTTAATTACTCGTCTTTATACAGATGAATGTGGAGAAGCTGTGGATAAGTTGTTTTTTTTCTGTGGATAATATGTTTATAAAGTCCGATCCCTGGACAGTTTTATCATTCTTTTTGAGAAGAGATCGGGAGGGGATCTCCTTTAGACAAAAGTTTTTGGCGGGGGATAGATCCAGCGGATCTTTCCATGGATATGACCCCGGACTTTTTGGCCGACTCTCGCTTGTCTAAATCCGTTGATTAATGCAACGCTTAAAGGCAACGATTGAATTTGTGACCGGTAACACAAGACCTTATAGCGAGTGTACATTAGAGCACTTGATCCCTGGATCCTGATTCCTAAGATCCGCTGGTCAAACACATTGGTTGTCTATTACAAAAATCCCCTCACAAAAATGTCTTTTAAAAACTAGACACCGATCCTATTTTTGCTTATACTAGTCGACATCATTTAACTTTGATTGTGGACAGTACAAAAAGTCGGCCTTTTATTACGTAATATTAAATTACATTTATTTTTGTAAACTATCCTGTGGACAAGCTTGTGGAGAAAAAGCGCCTATGCTGGGGATAGCCCTGCGGATAACTTATAGGTGTGGATAACTCATCTTGTTTTACACAAGACGTACACAGTTAAAGATGGGTAGCTAAACTACTAATCATCAGCCTTTCCCAAAAGTTATCCACATTTCCACAGGCTCTACTATTACTAATTAAATATTTATAGATAAAGAAGATAGTACTTAAGTAGTTAAGAGTTCTAAGGGGTTTTGAAAACACTTGAGTTTGTGTTAGCTTACGTTAGCGTTGTGTTTTGGGTCACCAGGCACATTCAAAAAGTTCACTCTGAAAATTGGAAAAGCCATGAAAGTCACTTGTCAAACAGAAGATTTGAAAAAAACCCTCCACGCCGTTCAGCGTGCAGTTGCCTCCAAAGGTATTCTTCCCGTCCTCAGCAATGTATTGCTCAGTTCTGAACAAGGACCTTTTCTCACGATGACAGGAACAGACTTGGAGATTGGTGTTGAAGCTCGATTAGAAGCTAAATTAGACGAAGCCTTGCGCATTACAGTTCCTGCTAAAAAACTGTTTGAGATTGTCAATAAGTTTCCAGATACGTCTTTAACTTTTGAATTTAAAAATGATGGAACCGTCAGCTTATTGGGAGATAAGCTCGCTTTTCATCTGAATACTTTACCTGCTGATGAATTCCCCAAAATACCCCAGGTCGATCGTCAACAGGTTTTTGAACTCAACCTGCTCGATTTTTGTAAGGGAATTCGTCAAACAGGATTTGCCTCTGCAAGTGATGCTGCGAAAACGATTCTTACCGGAATTAATCTCAGTATCGATAATGATCAGTTAAAACTTGCTGCCACCGATGGTTACCGTCTGGCGGTTCGACAACTCAGTCTTGCCCAAAAAGGTGAGCCCATTAATCTGATTGTTCCTCGACGCACGCTGATTGAGCTTGAAAAGCTGGTAAAGCAAGATGAACAAGAAACATTGCTCATGAGTTTTAGCCACTCTCATATTTTGTTTGAGTCTGGGGATAAAGTCATTACCTCTCGCTTAATCGAAGGAAAGTATCCTGATTATAATAAAATTTTGCCGCGGCAATTTCAACGCAAAGTTTGGTTAGATACCCGTGCTTTCTTATCTGCTGTGGAGCGTGTATCGATTATGTCGTCGGATCAAACCCATGTGATTACCTTTGACATTTCAACCCAGGGCTTAACTATTCGTGCCGGCGCTGAACAAGGCAAAGCACGAGAAGAGATTGCTGCTAAGTTTGAGGGAGAGCCCCTTTCGATTAGTTTCAATGCACAATATCTTATTGAAGTTTTAAGAATATATGCTGAAGATAGTTCCCATATTATGCTGCAGCTCAATTCTGAAGTTCAACCCGTGGTGGTTTCCTCTGTGGATAATGATGATTATCTGTGCATGCTCATGCCCATAAAACCTTAATCTAACCTCAAGTGCTTCTGGAATTTCTAAGCCTTCACCATTTTCGTAATTATCCGCACTTAGAGCTGGATCTAACGGGTCATCAAAAAGTGGCTTTAATTGGTCCAAACGCTCAGGGAAAGAGCAATTTCTTAGAAGCTATTTACGTGATGGCATTTGCCAGTTCTTTTCGCACTTCTCGTATGCCTGAACTCATTCATTGGGATGCTCAGGGTTTTTCTGTGCGATGTCGCTGCCGTCGAGAGCGGGGAGACGACTTTTTATTGGGTTACGAAACCCGTAAAAATGGAAAACGCCTGATTCAATACAATCATACTTATCAAAAACGTCTGATTGATTATATAGGGCACCTCAAGTTGGTGCTGTTTTCTCAGGGCGACCTGAACCTTATTACGGGCCCTCCCCATCGACGAAGACTTTATATGGACCTGTTGTTAATTCAGTGTAAGCCCGGCTATTACAAGCTTCTGCAAAATTATAATCGTGTGATGAAGCAGCGCAATGTATTACTCAAATCCTTCAAGGACTATCGGTCTTTAGACTCTATCCCCCAGGTGCAAAAAGATAACCTGGACTTATGGGACACACAGTTAAGCCAGTTGGCTGCCCTGGTGGTTCAACAACGCAAAATGATGTTGGATGCCTTGTTACCCCTGATTAAACAAAAGCATGTAGAGATGTCTGGTTTGTACGAAGAGTTGGATTTGGAGTATCGCAGTGCTATCGCGGATATGGATGCCGAAGGAATTCTTGATTTACTCCATCAAAAAAGACGTCAAGACATTTTTAGGGCACAAACAACGGTGGGCCCCCACCGGGATGATGTTATCATTAAATATGTAAAGCGGGATCTCAAAGCCGTGGGTTCTCAAGGGCAAATTCGCACCGCTGCATTGGCAATGAAGGTTGCCGAATTGTGTTACGTCAAAGAAAAAATCGGGGAATATCCCATTCTTTTACTGGATGATGTTTTTTCGGAGCTGGATATTCGGCGACAGCAACTTTTGGTAGAGCAGATCTCTTATGATGGCTTACAGTCTTTTATTACCACGACCCATTTAGATCAAACTGTGGAAAAGCTGTTGAAAGAACAGGGACTTATTTTGCATGTGAGAGAGGGTAAGATTCGATGAAACCACTTCATGACTTATTAAAGACTTATATGCATAAACATCCCATGGCGAAGGGCGTAGATTTAACGCAGCTCTTGCAACACTGGCCGAGTTTACTGGGGCCTTATCTCGCAGATCGTATTCGTCCAGTGCGTTTTGATAGGGGAATACTTATTTGTGAAGTGTCTTCGGCTGCCCTTATTCAAGAGTTTTCGTTTTTACAGCGGGAAATTCTCTCTAAGCTGAGACTGCATAGTGGAGGAGAGCTTATTCGTTCGATTCAATGTGTCACTCAAGCCGCTCCTCGACAACAAAATAGTCAGCAACTCGAAAATATTACGGCTGCTTATGCCCAGCGACACCGGCAATTTGATAATGATATCCCCGCTCCTTCTGTCGCACTGTGGGAAGAAGAGCAGCTACGTCGTTATGCAGCAAATATTCCCGATGATCGCATCAGAGAAAAAGCACAACAGTTTATGCATTCTTTAATGCAGCGCCAAAAGTATCTCGAGGCAAAGCACTGGCTCCACTGTGATTTATGCCAAACTTATTTTGAGCCTATTTATACCCAATGTCCTTACTGCCATCTGTTTGTTTTTGAATATCAAAATGCTTAACTCACGATTAATAAAGGCCCTGGAAGCCATTGAAGCCTATGACGATGCGGTTTACTTTGTGGGCGGTTGTTTGCGTCAGTTTTTGCTTAAGCAGCCTATTCATGATTATGATTTTGTGTGCCAAAGCTCAGCAATTGCTCTGGCAAGGCATCTGGGACAGGTGTTGCAGGCTCCTTTTTTTGTTCTCGACGAAAATCGAGATATTGCTCGTGTGGTTTTATCGGCGACGGACACCCTGGACTTTGCCACCCTACAAGGAAATCGCTTATCTGAAGATCTTGCCCTGAGGGATTTAACGATTAATGCGATGGCCTATCCTGCAGGCGTAGGACTGCTTAATCATCGTTTTGACCCTCATGACTTAATTGATCCGATGGGGGGCTTTAAAGACCTTAAAAAGGGGATCATACGGGGAATTAGTGAGTCCAACTTTATTTCAGATCCTTTGCGCCTGCTGCGTATTTTTAGGTTTGCTGCCCAACATCAGTTTACGATTGAAAGCACAACCCTGAATTGGGTGAAGCAGCATGCTTCGCTGATTCATCGTTCTGCTGTGGAGCGGGTTCTGAGTGAGCTGTTCAAAATCCTTTCTGCCCCCGGTCACTTAACTACCCTTTACCAAATGTTGACTTCCCATCTGCTCCAGGCGGTTATTCCTGTTTCTGCCGCTGATTTAGAGTCTAATTTAGGTATCTATGGACGGTGGATAGACCGCGTAAAAGACCAGACAGATTACTCAGCTTACTTAGCAACGCCGATTACGGGAGAGCATCGGCGGGGAATGTTGATTCAACTCTATCTTTTATGCTTTTCCCATTACTTTACGGATAATTTTCAAGATCTTAAAAAGTCGAGTATACGGTCACACTTTGATAATGGTCGTCAGTTTATGTCCACTCAAAAAAAAGAAATGCCTGTTATAGGTGGTTTAAGCCGTAATGAGTGGTCTTTTTTTGAAAAAATAAGCGACGTTTTTTTGTGGGGTTCACTAGACAAATTAAAAAGTCCAGTAGAAAAGTCCAGGCTTGTTAGACAAGCGAAGCCAGAGCTGGCTGCGGTTATTTTGATGAGCCGCGCGCTTTACGACTGCGATACTTCGCCCGCTGCTGCGTTGTATTTAGAGCAGCTTAAAATCATTGAAGCACTATGGCAAGATCCCTATAATCGGGTTGCCCATCCACAGCTTTTTTTAACAGGTCACGAGATCGCGCAATTGCTAAACCAAAAGCCTGGGCCTCAAATTGGTCGGGTGCTTAACCAATTATTAGATGCCCAGGCTTTATCTCAGGTTTTCGATTATGACAGTGCAGTGGCCTATGTCAAAGGCTTAAGCACGAATAATGGCTAATAAGTCATCTCTTAAGGTTTCCATTTCCTCTTGAGAACCGCCTTCACAGTTTAAACGCAGCAAAGGTTCAGTGTTGCTTTTTCGTAAGTTAAACCACCAGGTATCTCCAATAACAGAAAGACCGTCAATTTCCACGACATTTCCTTTAGAAGCATAAGCCTTCTGGATGGTTTCCATGACGGCATCAGCATCATGAACTTCAGAATTAATTTCTCCACTAATGAAGTAATTTTTTCTCTCTTTCATGACTTCTGACAGTGTCGCTTTTTCCTCAGACATCATCTCAGCCGTTAAAAAGACGGGAAGCGAAGAGTTATCGGCATAAAATTCATCATTGAACTTAAAGTAAAAGTGTCCACTTACTTCCCCTCCCAAAACAGCGCCCGGCGTTTCCTTCATTTTTGACTTCATAAAGGCGTGGCCGACCTTCCACATAAAGGCCTTACCACCAGCTTTCTCAATGGTTTCACGAACATAACGGCTTCCGCGAACATCGTAAAAAATGGTGCTTCCAGGGTAGCGCTTCAGCAGATAGGCTCCTAGACGTCCAGTCATAAAATCACCGTCAATAAAGTCACCCTTATTGTCCACAAAGAATGCGCGATCACTATCTCCATCAAATCCAACGCCAAAGTCAGCTTTTACTTCTTTCACCTTGGCGATAAGATCGAGACGGTTTTCTTCAATGAGTGGATTGGCTTCATGGTTTGGAAAAGATCCGTCAGGCTCGAAAAACATGGGGATAATTTCAATGGGGGTATTTTCAAACATTTTGGGGGCCACAAATCCAGCCATACCGTTTCCGGCGTCTACCACCACCCGCAAGGGTTTAATTTTATCCATGTCCACCAAACCGTGAATAAACCGCACATAGGCTTCTAACATACCCGGCTTTCGGAATAACTTGTCCCCTGGACGCTGCCGGTGTAAATTCATTTTTATGATAAAGCGCTTCGATGTCTTTAATACCGGACTCTCCACCAATCGGTGTCGCGTGACTGCGCACCATTTTTAGTCCGTTATACTGTCCTGGGTTATGAGAGGCTGTAATCATTATTCCCGCATCAGCCCCCAGATCTTCTACAGCAAAATAAAACATATCGGTGGTGGACATGCCTATATCATAAATATTAGCGCCTTGCTCGGTAATGCCCCGAGAGAGCTCTTTAAAGATTGCTGGACTCGATGTGCGCATATCGCGCCCGATAACAATGTGTTTAGCGCCTAAAAATTCGACAAAGGCTTTGCCTACACTGTAAGCAACTTCTTCATTGATTTCTTCTGGATACAGTCCCCGAATATCATAGGCTTTAAAAATATTTCCCATAAGTCAACTCCTCTGTATTTAAATTTATTTTTTATGCAGTAACGGAAGGTAATGATTCAACAATGTCAGCACAGCGACCACACAGTTCAGGATGATGAGTGTGACTCCCCACTGAGTGATCCACAACCCAGCAGCGCACACACTTCTCTCCTGTTGATCGCTGGATGCTAATATCAAACGCGGTGTTGTGAACGTTTCCAAGGATGTTTTCAGCGCTAACGGGAGCTTCTAAATGCAGATCGGCCAGAATAAACACCTGTCGGAATAAGGCAAGATGCTCTTGCATATAAAGGTTTAAGGCCGGATCTTTATGAGAGATAAATGCAATGGCTTCCATTGAGCGCCCAATATGTTTGTCGGCCCGTGCTTTTTCGAGCAGTAAGTTTAAGGCATCTCTGATCTCTAAAATATTAGACCACTTCTCCGCGAGTTCTGGGTTTCGCCATTGTGTATTCAGCGACGGAAAATCCCCCAGCAAAATACTCTCTGGAAGTTCTTTTAAAAGCGCTGGCGGCATTTTTTCGCGGGCATCTTCTGCCAGGTGAGTCAGTACAGGTGTCACCATACCGAGTAAGGTTTTAAGCACCTCCCATAAAACCGTTTGTACTGAACGACGTAGGGGAGCGTCGGGTTTCTCAATATAGAGAATATCTTTAACGATGGCAAAATAGATATTACTCAAATCGATCACGCAAAAGTTTTGTACCGTTTGATAAAAACGATAAAAGGCGTAGCGGTCAAAACTATTCTCCACATCTTCTGCCACATGACTTAACTTATGTAGGGTATAGCGATCTAACTCACTGAGTGCTTCGTAATCAAGAGCGTCTGTGGAAGGGTCAAAGTCATACAAATTACTCATTAAGAAACGAACGGTGTTGCGAATTTTTTTATAGACATCCGCCAGTTGACCTAAAATATCATAGGATACTTTCATATCACTGGTGTAATCCACTGAAGCCACCCAAAGTCTGAGCACGTCAGCCCCGTATTGCTGGATAACCTTAGAGGGTTCCACAACATTTCCAAGGGACTTACTCATTTTCTTCCCTTCGCTGTCGAGAGCAAATCCATGAGTGAGTACGCTGCGGTAAGGGGCTTCACCGTAAGCTGCCATGGCCGTGAGTAACGAGGATTGAAACCAGCCTCGGTGTTGATCTGAGCCCTCAAGATAGAGATCTGCAGGAAAGCTGAGTTCCGGACGTTGACGCAGCACACCACTGTGGCTTGTGCCGGAGTCAAACCAGACATCCATGATATCGGTTTCTTTTTCGAAGTCATGACAGTCACCCAGATGAAAGCCTTCAGGCAATAGTTCTTTGGCGGATTTTGTCCACCAGACATTACTCCCATGCTCCTCAACCTGTTTTGCTACGTGTAAAATCAGCTGTTTATCAAGGATTGCTTCTCCGGTATCCTGGCGATAAAAAGCAGGTATGGGGACCCCCCAAATACGTTGTCTACTAATACACCAATCGGTACGATCAGTGACCATATTTTCAATGCGATCTTTGCCACTTGCGGGAATCCACTGTACGTCTTGAATGGCTGCAATCGCCTCTGAACGAAAGTCATCGACAGAAGCAAACCATTGCTCTGTAGCACGATAGATGAGCGGTGTTTTTGTGCGCCAGCAATGAGGGAAAGAGTGAACAAAGGTACTGTGGTGCACCAGCTTATGATTTTCTTTGAGTCTTTCAATGATGGGAAGATTGGCTTTTTCGTAAAAAATACCGGCATAGTCAGGCGCTTCTTCTGTAAATACACCGTTGGCATCGACGGGAGATAGCATGCCCAACTTATATTTTTCACCCACCACGAAATCTTCCATACCATGTCCAGGAGCTGTGTGAACACAACCCGTACCGGCTTCGGCCGTGACATGATTTCCAAGAATGACGCGAGAATCACGAGAGTAAAAGGGATGCTGACACAATAGGTTTTCAAGCGCCTGCCCTTTGCACTGATGCAACACTTCTTTCGGCGTATGTCCCACGGCTTGCATGACCGTCTCCACCAGTTTATTGGCGATGACCCACACTTCACCGTCTTCCATCTCTAAAAAGTCGTAAGTATAAGCGGGATTGAGGGCTACACCCAGGTTAGCCGGAAGTGTCCAGGGGGTAGTGGTCCAAATGATAAAGTGAACGGTTTTACCGCGGAGTTTTTCAGCCAGGAGCGGCTGATCTGCTTTTAAAGTCATTTTAACGTAGATGCTGTGGGAGGTATGCTCTTTGTATTCGACCTCAGCTTCTGCCAGAGCGGTTTGGGCAGCTACGCTCCAGTACACGGGTTTAAGACCTTTGTAGATATAGCCTTTGTCGACCATGTCCGCGAAAACCCTGAGTTGGGCTGCTTCGTAAGCGGGATTTAAGGTGAGGTAGGGGGAGTCCCAATCTCCCATTAATCCGAGGCGATAGAAGTTGTCTGTTTGCCCTTGCAGACTTTCAAGGGCAAATGCCTTACATGCTTCTCTTACGGCGATAGGGTCTTCTAAAATACTTTTGTTTTTCTTTTGCTTGGTGACTTCATGCTCAATGGGTAATCCGTGGCAGTCATAGCCAAATACCAGAGGTGCCGGATGGCCTTTGAGGGTTTTGTATTTGACCACAATGTCTTTCAGAATACGATTAAGCGCATGGCCCATATGAATTTTTCCAGAACTCAGGTAGGGTGGACCATCGTGTAAAATAAACGGGGTGTTTTTTCGTTGCGCCAGATTTTTTTCATAAATCTTTTGGGTTTTCCAGAATTCTTGGATTTCTGGTTCCCGTTGTCCTGAGTTTGCACGCATTGAAAAAGCGGTATCAGGCAAGTTTAGTGTCTTCTTATAGTCCATGAGGGATTCCTTCCGGGTAGCATAACAATTCTATAAATGGTAGCACCTTTTAGGATGGACTTAAATGGCTTTGGGGTTGGGCTCCGGGAATCTGTCTAATCCAAATAGTTTGGATAAGGCTGTACAGCCTTCATATCTAAAAAGTAGCGGGTTTCTAAAGCGTGGGGCCCCACATTCATTGACTTAAGTTGTCGACCAATGGGGTGTTCTCCGAAGACGATCATTGAAGCGTCGGGATCTCTATTGGATTCGTGACCCGATTCAATCATCAATTGGTTTTCACAGACGACGTTCTGTTTTACCGAGTAAATCTTTAGGTTTTTATCGTAGTCCTTAACGTAATTAGGTCTTTTTACACGCAATGTAAAAAGACGTTCTTCTTCAGAGACTTCAGTTTCTTGAACCGAATCGCTCACCATTTGCGCATTGATTTCGGCAAGAAACTCGGGATAGCCCCAAATTTCGGTCCGTGCTTCATAGGCTTCACTACTGTCTATCGCCTCTTGATGAATATAGTATCCTTTATTGATCCAGGACTCCTCAAAGAGAAGGGGTAAGTAAGCGGGGGCGGGACGCTTTCCGATGGTTACGGGAACCGCAATGGAAACCGAGCGAAAGGGAGGAATAGAAGCATGGTTACAATAAGTTTGTATAAAGCAAAGCACACTTTTATGGGCTCCCCGCCGAATAGGGTGAATTCTTTCATGGGGTATCCAGGCCCGAATGGGCTCAAGATCGGCTTCAAAATAAGACATGATCATCTCAGAGCGATAAATACGCAGTGGCATTTCAATACCAGACTGATTATCTAAGCTTATTTCAAGATTGTCGAAAATACCTTTGCGTCCAAACATAGTTCTCATTTTAGCACTACTTTGTGCGGAAGCCAATGAAGGCCCATTTTCCTCATGGTACAATGACTTCTTGAATTAAGAGGAGTTTTTTATCTTATGGCCAAGACTTCGTCTGCGCCTTCACCTTTTCGTGAATCCATTACCTCATTGGGCGAATTTACCCTTTTTATACAGGATGCCCTGCGTTTTCTGGTGAGGGGACGTGTCCACTGGAAAAATACAATAAAACAAATGGCTTTTATTGGCACAGACTCCCTACCTATTGCTCTTGTTACCGCACTAGCTGTTGGTATGGTCTTTTGTCTGCAAATTTCTGGTGTCATGATTCGCTATGGAAGTTCAGGGGTCATTGGGGGGGTGACAGCGATGTCCCTTGCCCGTGAAATGACGCCTTCTTTTACTGCTGTGGTTGTTGCCGGGCGCGTAGGCGCTGCGATCACGGCTGAAATAGGTTCAATGAAGGTTACCGAACAGCTAGATGCCCTCATGGCAATGGCCGTTCCCCCCATGTATTATTTACTCCTGCCTCGCATGATCGCCTCTGCGGTAATGCTTCCTTTGCTTACCATTG
This sequence comes from Candidatus Sericytochromatia bacterium, assembly GCA_963797915.1. GTDB lineage: Bacteria > Cyanobacteriota > Sericytochromatia > UBA7694 > UBA7694 > CAXRDE01. The sequence continues at coordinate 336,508 of CAWCRG010000012.1, read as the reverse complement.
TTTCTCTGGGTGTGGGCCTATGTGGAGCAACCTTTGTCGGCGTTGCTGTTAATGGCTTATCTCTAACGACGTTTCTGGATTCGGTACGCTCTCTACTTTATATTGAAGATGTTCTGAAAGCCCTGGTGAAATCACTTTTCTTTGGTGTCGTGATTGCCAGTATTGCTTGCTACCAGGGTGTGCATACGGGGCAAGGTGCCCAGGGTGTAGGTCAGGCAACCACGCGTTCTGTCGTGACAGCGCTGATTACGATCTTTATCTCCAATTATTTTCTATCCTTTCTTTTGTTTTCGGTTTTGGAGTAAAAAATGATACGCGCAGAAAATGTTCACAAGTCTTTTGGCTCTAAACAGGTCTTAAGAGGGGTAAATTGCCAGTTTGAGGATAAGTCTAAAACCGTAGTTATTGGCCCTTCTGGTTGCGGAAAAAGTACCATTTTGCGGATTATTTTACGGTTAATCGATCCTACCCAGGGGTTTATTGAGGTGGATGGTCAAAACATTTTGGATTTCAACCCCGTTGCGCTAGAAGCCTATCGCTCACAAATTGGCATGGTTTTTCAGTCAGCCGCCCTTTTTGACTCCTTAAAAGTATGGGAAAATGTTGGATTTACCTATTTAGAGAACTCCAAGAAAAGTCGCCAAGAAATCAAAAAGATAGCCGAAGAGAAGCTTTCCTGGGTGGGCCTCGATGGAAGCTCCGATCTCTTCCCCTCTGAGCTGAGTGGGGGAATGCAGAAGCGGGTGGGCATTGCGCGTGCCATTGCACAAAACCCTAAAATTTTGCTTTACGATGAACCCACCACAGGACTTGATCCGGTGACCTCTACGGTGATCGAAGATTTGATCAATAATCTTCAGGACTTAACGGGGGGGATCTCCATCGTAGTGACCCACCAAATCAGTACAATTTTTCGTACGGCAGACCAAATTATTATGTTCTATGAAGGACAAGTGCTTGGCCAGGGAACACCTGACGCCATGAAAAACTCCAGCAATCTTACCATCAGGAATTTTTTAGAAGGAAAAATAACATGAATTCAGCCTTTAAAGTGGGGTTAATTACATTACTCACACTGGGCACCATCATGGTTGGTGTGCTCTTTATTTGGCAAATTAACCCTTATTCTAACTATGTTCTCTACGGTTATTTTCCCCATGTCGGTGGTATTAAAGGGGGTTCGGAAGTGACGCTTATGGGTGTTAAAATCGGAGAAATTGCTTCTGTGATGCCTGAGCCTGCAAAACAACGCGTACGTGTAGGCATGCAAATTGATAAAGCCTATGCCTTGCCCGTCGGCTCCTCTTTTACCATTGTGACTACTGGACTTGTAGGAGACAAAAGTCTTGAGGTGCTTCCTCCCCCCCAGGCAAACATTGAGAAAGATACAGAGGGTACTTCAGATATCGCTTATCTTCAATCTGGAGACGAAGTCCAGGGGACACCACCGGCCAGTTTAGACGCTATTTTTACAGAAGCTCAGGGAATGCTTAAATCAGCCCGCGCTTTGGTAGAGGATGAAGCACTTCAGAATGACATTAAAACCACCGTTAAGATGGTGGCTCGCTCTTCAGAACAAATGAATGACTTGTTTGCTGACATCAAGGGAGTCACCAAAGGATTTGGTCGACTCACAACCCAAACCGAAAACCTGCTTAAACAGGTGAATCAGGCGACCGCGACGGCTTTACCTGAGGTTCAAAATGTTGTGGGATCCGTCAGGCGTATTGCTTATAATGTGGAGCATTTAAGTGGTCGTATTAATCAAATTGTGGATGACCCAGAGCTTTTTGATGATACCAAAGGAACCGTTACCAATGTGCGTGAGATCACGCGAAAGTGGAGCGATCTCAGTGACGACCTTAAGAATATGTCGATTCGTAGCGACCGTGTTCTCGATAATGCTGAATCGATTACCAATGATATTCGCGACATTACCTCTGACAAAGAAATACAGTCGAGTATTCGTTCGGTAGCAAAAAATGCGAGTGCTTTAAGTAATACTATTTTACGCCTGGCAGATCCCGCCAAACAAACCAGCGAGCAACTGGACATTGACATTCGTACTGAAGCGCTTGGATTTGCAGGCTTAGCACAGGATTTTACGGTTACACCCGGCGCTCAGGTGAACTTTAACGTCTTTGGTGACCTTGGACTGGACATTCCCATTTCCTATTTCCGTGCCGGAATTGACTCTATCGGAGATGGTAACTTAATTAACCTTCAAACAGGTACACATATTGCTGATGGTACAGGAATCCTTCGTTTTGGTCTGGTTAGAGGACGCATTGGTGCCGGTGCTGACCTGAGTGTTGACTTGCTCGGTAAACCGCTGACACTCAGTGGAGAGTTTTATGATATTAATATTCCTCACATGCGCCTGGGTATTTTTCAAAATATTTATGAAGACTATGGCTTTTCGTTTTATTGGGATAACCAATTTTTAAAAGGCATTAACGAGTTTAGTTTTGGTTTTCGTTGGCAGCCAGGAAGCAACAAGGACAAGCAGAAAGAAGAAAGCCTGGATAGCTTATTACCGCTAACGCCCTGACCTCCGTCCAGCGTTAAAAGTATTTGTCAAAGGCATTTCTAAATTGTATGGCCTCTGCCAAATGATGAACCTCAATGCGCTCTGACTGCTCTAAGTCTGCTATGGTCAGACTGACTTTGAGTAAGCGGTGATAGCTTCGGGGACTGAGATCAAGATGCTGTACCGCTTTCTCTATGAAGTTTTGTCCATCTTTGTCGAGGAGACAGAAATGCGTCAAACTTTTACTATTCATTCGTCCATTAGAGAAAAAGTCTTGTTGTTTGAAGCGCTCTTGCTGCCGCTGTCGTGCCCGCGTGACTCGCTTTTGTATGTCCCGGGAGAGCTCGGCCTCTGCTGTATATTGTAATTGCTCAGTGGATATACGCGGTAGTTCTACAAAAATATCGAAACGATCCAGTAAGGGAGCAGACAATTTTCGCCAATAGCGTAGAATGTCATATTCCGTACAGCGGCAGGCTTTCTCAAGATCTCCATAATAACCACACGGGCAGGGGTTGAGTGCAACAATTAGCATAAAAGCACTCGGAAACCTTACCGATTTGCCCTGACGCACCAAGGTAATTCCTCCATCTTCAATGGGTTGTCTAAGGATGTCCAAACTTTTACGAGAAAACTCGAGGAGCTCGTCTAAAAAGAGAACTCCGTGATGGGCCAGTGAGATCTCCCCCGGCTTTGGCGGAGAAGAACCGCCAATCATGCCACAATTTGAAATACTGTGATGGGGACTGCGAAAAGGGCGCTGCTTGATCCAAAACTGCTTTTCGTCCAGCTGTCCGGCAATACTGTATATCTTGGTGGTTTCTAAGGTTTCCTCAAGTGTTAACGGGGGTAAAATACCGATGGTTCTTTCTGCTAGCATTGTTTTTCCTGTGCCTGGTGGACCAATCAACATAATATTATGCCCGCCTGCAGCCGCTATTTCTAACCCCCGCTTTGCAAAGCTTTGTCCGACCACTTCTGAAAAGTCTATTTCAGTATTATGGTTTGAACTGGGCCGCCATCGATGCGCTGCCGCTTTGGGTATTTCTGTTGCCGTGAGCAATGCAATGGCCTCAGAAAGATGGGAGACGCCATATACCTTGAGGCCTTTGACAAGGGAGGCCTCTGTGATATTGGCCTGTGGAACAATAATCTGTTTTTTTCCCTGAGCTCTTGCCGCCAGGCAAAAAGGAAGCACGCCTTTTACGGAGCGCAAATTTCCGCTCAGAGAAAGTTCTCCAATCATGACAAAGTCACTTAAATTTTGAATTTTAATCTGCTCTGATCCCAGCAGTAACCCAATGGCAATCGCCAAATCAAAAACGGGAGCTGCTTTACGGGTGTGGGCCGGCGCCAGGTTTATGGTAATGCGTTGTCGCGGGAACTCGTATCCGCTTTGTTTAATCGCGCTGCGCACCCGCTCTTTTGCCTCCTGCACGGCTGTTCCGGGCAAGCCGACCATGTGTATACCAGGCAAGCCCCAATACAGAGCAATTTCCACGTCTACGAGATAAGCGTCAATGCCCTCGTTGGCTGCACTATAAATGGTTGATAACACTTCTCTGCCTCCTTTAGCACTTCACTATAACCAGTGAAGCGAGGCGTTAAGGGAGTGTGCACAAAGTGATTAAGGTAATTATTTGTTTTGGGCGGTTTGTTGGGCTGCCTGACGAATATAGAGAGGGGTCATCTCTGAAAGTGAGTTTCCTGATTTAATGGAAGTGGCCCACCGGGCTAAAGCAGGTGCGAGATTATCCCAAATCGTGTTATAAGGCAATAAAGATTCGCTGAGCGGATCTCCATACACAGGACACTTATCGGCGTATTGATGCCAGTCGCTGCGGTTCGTTTTTAGGAGTTTTTGTGTAATGACAAAGTCTTCACCGGGAGTTGCTCTGCCTTTTAAAACAAAAAACTCTTCCATACGCACGGATTGAGAAATCATAACCTCTTCGGATATGTGTTGCGTTACGTAATAAAGCATGGTTTCCAAACGGTTTTTACAAACGACAGGCGTATCATGAATCATATGCCATGTACGAACCAGAGAGAGTGTTGCGCGTAATCCAGTATAATTACCGGGACCTACGATAATGGCTATTTTAGAGATTTCTCGAGGGGAGATGTTTAATCGATGCAGTTGAGACTCAAGATAATTGGGTAAGGATTCATAATGGTTTAAGCGCAAACAGTCCCCCTCAAGCGAGACCCCCTCAGAGATACACCAGGAAAATTTTGAAAGCGAAGCGTCTAAACTGAGTATCATTACTTAAAGTTAACCTTTTTTTAATTTTTAATTCTACAGACCTTAATTTAAAAACGCAAGTTGACTTTTAAAATCTGTGATAATAGACGTAAGAGGTGAATATACTAATGTCTATGTCTGTCACACGACCGATACATGCCAACTACGCGTATTCGCAATACTCGGTAGTCGATCAGCTGGCCAATCGCCATCGCGTTCGTTACAATCCGAATGCTATTGCGGGCATGCCCAATGATACTTTTAAACAAAGCCATGTGCTAACCTCTTCAAGGTATTTTAACGCACCAAGCCAATCTAAAGTGATTGCTAAAGAGTTTGGGAATTTTATGAAAGACCTTTCTACGGTACTTCAGGTGGTTGGCTTATTCGCTCCTCCCGTGGCTGCGGTGGCGAGCATTGCTTCACCTATTTCCTCAATAGTCCAGTCGTCAACAAGTAAAATTGATACCCGTCCGAAAGCCGTGCAGGTACAGACCGCAGGGAACTATAACTACTGGTTTAGGTAAGTTTCTCGTATTTTATAAAACCTCTTTAATTAAAAAGTCCACTCTACAGTCACTTGTAGAGTGGACTTTTTAGTGGCTGATTTTAGGCTTAAAAATCCAGATTTTTTACGTTTTTAGCGTATTTTTCAATGAACTCTCGTCGGGTTTCTACCTTATGGCCCATCAGGATTGTAAAGATACGATCCGCTTCTGCAGCATCGTCAGCTCTTACCTGGAGGAGTGTTCGGGTTTCTGGATCCATTGTTGTATCCCATAGTTGCTGTGGCATCATTTCACCAAGACCCTTAAAGCGAGAAACAGCGACTTTACGCTTGCGCTGGGCAAGGAATGCTTCAAGCTCTTTGTCATTATAGACGTAGTGAGCTTTTTGGCCGACCTCCACTTTATAAAGAGGAGGTTGTGCCACGTAAATAAATCCACCTTCAACCAGTGGACGGGCAAAGCGGTAGAAAAAGGTGAGCAGAAGCGTTCGAATGTGAGCACCATCGACGTCGGCATCGGTCATGATGATGATTTTTTGATAACGCAGCTTTGATTCGTCAAATTCAATCTTATCTTCTTCTTCAACGATCTCTTTGTTTTTTTCAAGCGCTGACTCTTTGGCTGCAGCAATACCGGTGGCGACAAGAATGGCCTGGATTTCCTGGTTTCCATAAATCTTATCTTCACGGGCTTTTTCAATATTTAAAATTTTACCGCGTAAAGGAAGAATCGCCTGGAAGTGACGATCTCGGCCCTGTTTGGCAGAGCCTCCCGCAGAATCTCCCTCTACCAAAAAGAGTTCGGCATTCGCAGGGTCTCTTTCGGAGCAGTCGGCTAACTTACCGGGGAGTGTTGTCGACTCAAGTACTGATTTTCGACGCACCAGTTCTCTGGCTTTGCGGGCAGCAGCTCTTGCTCTACCGGCTTCTAAAGCTTTTGTGATGACGATTTTAGCCTCGGTGGGATGCGCGTCCAGATAATCGACAAGGGCTGAGTTTGAAACATATTCCACGGCACTTCTGGCTTCTGTATTGCCCAGCTTGGCCTTGGTCTGACCTTCAAATTGAGGCTCAGGAATGCGAACATTGATAATGGCAGTAATGCCTTCTCTCACATCCTCGCCACTCATGTTTTCTTCGTTCTCTTTGATAATATTATGGCGGCGTCCGTAGTCGTTAATCACCCGCGTTAGCGCTGCTCTAAAGCCCGTTACGTGTGTTCCCCCATGAATCGTATTGATACTATTGACGAAGCTTTGAATATTCTCGCTGTAAGCGGTACTGTGTTGAATCGCAATTTCGACAACAACGTTCTCTTTTTCACCCTCATAATAAATGGGGGTTTCGTAAAGGCAGTCCTTGCCCTCGTTCAGATGGTTTACAAAGTCAATAATCCCACCTTCATGATGAAAGACTTCGGTGTCTACCTCAATTTCATCGGTGGTAAGATTGCGACGCTCTACCTCAAAGGTGATGTGAATGCCTTTGTTTAAAAAAGAAGTTTCTTTAAAGCGCTTTGCGAGAACTTCAGGTTGAAATTCTAAGACTTCCATGACTTGACCGTCGGGTTTAAAGTGGGTCCGTGTTCCGGTTCCCTCAATATTCTCTTCAATAATAGCAATGGAGCCAATGGGTTGCCCGCGCTCAAAGCGTTGAAAGTATTTGTTTCCATTCCGCTTAACTTGAACTTCGCACCATTCGCTCAAGGCGTTGACAACAGAGACGCCAACACCGTGGAGACCTCCAGAGACTTTATAGCTTCCTTCTCCAAATTTTCCACCGGCATGCAGAACGGTCATAACGGTTTCCAGAGCGGACTTTCCTGTTTTTTCGTGAACGTCTACGGGAATGCCTCGGCCATCGTCTTCAACAATCACCGATTGGTCCTCACAGATCCGTACGGAAATACGGCTGCAATAACCAGCCATGGCTTCATCAATAGAGTTATCGACCACCTCGTAGACGAGGTGATGTAAGCCCGCTTCACCGGTGCTTCCGATATACATGCCCGGACGCTTTCGGACGGGCTCCAGGCCTTCTAGTACCTGAATCTTAGATGCATCATAGAGCATCGTGTCTGGTACTTGACTCATGGTCGTGATAGTGATGTCGTCGGTGGGCTTATCTTGTTGTTCGATCATATTTTGAACCTTAAATCCGAGGTGGAAACTTTGTGACACAAAAAATTAAGTGTTTAAGCTATATTTTACCGTATTTTTAAGTCCCATGCCAAGTTCAGCGATTGTGCTATAATCAGATAAAATCCAGTTTTCAAGAGCTTTTGAGTGGGGGGCAGATATGGCCAGCGAAGAAGAAAATAAAACCAAGGCTGAATTGCCATCGACTCAGGAACAGATGGAAGCCCTTGAAGCCCAGTCTCCATCAACGACTGAAGACTCTATTGCGATCAATCAAACCCGTGGAGCTTACCAGCCTGACAGCAAAAAGTATACGCAAAAGCTGAAAGAAAAAAAAGTACCGCAACGGGTAGTGGCTTCGCAATTAAATCAGGTTGATCCTTTTACCGAAGACGATATTGATGACGAAACGATGATTGCTCCCAGTCGTAATATCATTGGTTCGGCTTATCGAGATACCGCTCAAAAAGATTCACAACCCAGTTTTAGACCTATTGCTGAATCCAATTCAGGCGATGACACCCTTGCTCTTCAGTCCACAGATGATCGTAATGTTCAGACCGTGTCCTTTAAAGTAAAGGGGATTCAGTGGCGCGCGGGTTTTGCTGATGCACTGACTAACACTCCCCTTGGGCACGCGATCCATCCCAATCCACTCCCAGGCTTTAAAGACCAGATCCCAGAAAGCCTGCGCAAATCAGGGATTGTGATTCGCCCTGTAAACCCACGTTTGCGCACGGTTCTTAATCAACTCCTTCCCCCTGACTTTCGTAAAAAAGTTTCCCGCCAGCGCAAGAAAACCGATCGCCTGAGATTACTGGCGATCTTTTATCTGCCAGGAACGCCTTCTTCTCATGTGGGGTTTATTCACGAATTTACCGGAAGTAAAAGTAACTTCAAATTTTATCTTTACATTCAAACCTCTGTGGGTAAAGCGCCGGTCGCTATTTTGGATGAGGTTTTAAAAACCCTTGAGGGCGGCTTACCCGAAGGTGAAAAGTCTTCGGATCTTGAAGAGTACGAAACGGGGCATGAAGACGATGAAATGCCTGATGTAGAGTTTGACTTCGCTGGTGAAGTTGAGTCTGCCATGAAACAGGCTGGAGATACGCTGAATAACTCGATTATGGTGTACGGTGCAAAACAAGCCAATCGTGTGGTCAAAGACTGGAGCCTTGAGTTAATTCGAGTTGTTGACAAAGGAATTGCATGGGTCATTCGTCGTGTGACCTGGTTTGTTATTCAGCTTGCCAACAGTAAAATTATACGTGCCATGGCTGCCTCTGTACAGTTTGTAAGTCAGTTATTCGTGCGCTCTATCTGGGCATTGAACAAGATAGTCTTAATGATTGGGCGCTCTCCCGTGACGCGTGCTTTCTTTCAAAGCATCGCCCGTGTCTTTAAGGTATCTGGACGCCTCTTTATTGTTGCGTGGCTGGGTCTTCGCTGGATTCTCGAGTCTTCTGTGGCTGTCTTCTCATTTTTGGGTAACTTTGCCAGAGATCCTAAAAACACATCTTTTTCAGCAAGCTCTATTCAGTTTCCTAGCTTTGGTCGGGGGCTCTTTGGAGACGATGACACCAGCGATAAATCTGAAAAAAAGAAGTCATCTCCGAAAAAAAGCACACAAATTACAGCCAATCGCAACTCTGCAAAGCGTCGCTTACCTCCGCCTAAACCGGTTAAAAAAGCAACACCAGCTCTGCCCGTAAACAAGAGCGCTAAGCCCTTGTCTGTTCCTGGCCGCAAGGGTGCTGCCGGCGGTGACAAAGACAAAGAACGCGAGTTGGGTTACTTTGAAGACCAGGCTTTTTAGTAGAGCTTAAGTCCTGAGCTGGTAGCCTTTAATGTAATTGGGGTAAATGAGTTCATAGCCGCTCGCTCTTAATCGTTGATTAATGCATTGCTTGCCACCCACACTTGAATCGTTTTCGAAGCGAATGTCTTCGCCAAGATTTTGGGCGATGGCTTTAAAAAACACCTTACGTTGAACCGGCTTGTCATCGCTGGCTAAGTACACAGGTTCAGGGTTTGGAAGCTGTGCCAGGTAGTATAAAAACCCGACCGCATCTTCGCGATGAAAACGATTCATATAATGCTCAGGGTTGGGTATCGGCTTTTTATCTTTCACCTGTTGAAAAGTGTAAGGGCTGTTCTCTGTGTAAAGCCCTGAAAACCTTACGCAAACCCCTTCTTTGTGCTCGTTGTGTTGATGGAGTGTGGTTAAACTCGCTTCAGCAGCAATTAAAGACTCACTTCGGTAGTCATAGCTTTGTGTCGGGGTCTCTTCATTTACTTCACCGCCCTGAGATTCCATATAAACATGGGTACTGGACGTTATGATGATGCGCTGGTGGACGCGACTTTGAGAGATTTGCTCTACCAGCTGAGGTATTATATGGCCATACATTTTTCGATAAGCCGTTTCGCTGCGCTCGGCAGGGGTTAAAATAATGTATATGAGATTAAACTGTGCTAACCATTGCGCTTCAGGGATCTGTTTTTCCAGGTCCATTGAGATCCCGTCGATCAATTTGGGTAATTTTTCTGCGCTTCTGCGAAGACCTGTGACCTGATGTCCACTCCCAATGAGCTTTTGTCCAAGGGGAATGCCCAGTTTTCCGCATCCAATAATCAATGTTTTATTCATCGTTGAAACTTTCCTTTAACCTGTTTGAGCTTCAGGGTGCTCCAGGGGTAGTTACTTTGGTAATGTTTTGCTGAAATTTCCCAGTTATTATTATGGGCTTTAACGACTAAATTATTTCCCTTAAGCGCCCCATCTAATGCATTAAAAAGACTTTCATCAGCGATTAAGTTCACCTGTTGGGGCGTGGTTTCTCCATAGATGGTGTCAAAAAGAAAAACGTCGCTATTCTTTTTTTCTTGTGTTGCAGCCTTACTTTTAAACTGCCAGTGATCGTTATACCACCGCAGGTTTTTAAACGCGTATTGCTGGGTGTTGCTATTTTTTTGTCCAGTATCTATTTCTAGTCGCCATTTTTGTGGTGGAGTGGACATTATTTTGAGTTGTTCGATCTGTTCTTGCACAGGAGATGCTGAGGGAGCAAGCTCTGTTTTTTTGGGATGCGTTGGTGAGCAGTTCTGGAGAATGACCATGGCAAAAAGAAGCATTCCATATTTGTGTCTGACGGTGCCATGAAAATTACGGAATGTAGCTAAGTTCACAAACAAATGCAGGTCCTTTATAGGTATAAGCGGTTTTAAAGAAGAGAGCCTGGGTAGACGGGTTTGCATCTGAAACCCCTCGATTTACACAATGTGCAAAATGAGTAAAGGCTTTATCATTTGAGGAGGCTAGCGCGGAGCCCTGTTGGCTCGCGTATATCCAGTGTATCCCTTCGCCGTGCTCTCGCATCAGAGACTCTAGTGTTTCGATGCTTAAGGGGTTTGCTGCAGACAGGTAGTAATGTCGGTGACTGTTTTTTGTTTTGTCGCTGCTTTTGAAAGTGTCCAGAACCTTATAGGTCTGTGAAGTGTGGGTATAACTTTCTCTTTCAAGGGGCGGGGTATCGAGGGTTTTGATTACATTTTCAAGCTGGAAATCGTGACGCAAGGTATTTTCTAAGGGCATCTGCTTTTCTTGTCTGCACCCACTCCCCAATAGAGCCCACACGGTAAACAGTGCAAATATGAAAAAATTATGTTTTAAGCCGAGGTTTATTCTCGACATTTTCTTGAGGGGTATGTTACATTGATCTTCATCCGAGGGGGTATAGCTCAGTTGGTAGAGCACTTGCATGGCATGCAAGGGGTCAGCGGTTCGAATCCGCTTACCTCCACTCAACAAAAAAGTCTGCTTCGGCAGGCTTTTTTTTGTTTTTGTAAGCAAACTATACATTTGCAATGGTTTCTATCAGCACGCGCTGTAGGCTTTCGGCATAAAAGGGCTTTACGAGTGTTGCTTGAACGCCCTGAGCAATAAACTCCTGACTTTCGCGACTGAGGCTTTCGGGGAGCAAAAGAACGATGCGGGCGTAAATATTACGATGTAATATTTTTTCAGCGAGCTCTGTTCCGCTCATATCGGGTAAATTATAGTCGATAAGCATCATGTCAAAAGTGTCGTTTTCGTTTTCAAGTGCTTCATCTCCACAGGTGTAAAGATGGGAGACAAGCATGTCTAAGGACTGCAGATTTTTTTTTATCAGGTGTTGTAGAAATAATGAGGGTTCTACCACCATGACGCGCGGCTCTAGCATCATTAATCGTCAGGCGTGCCGCTGACAACCCAGCCAGCAAACGATTCGGTGATACGGAAACTCTTTCCAACATAGCCTCTTGGAAAGTGGTGTACGTATCCTAAAAATCGCATAATTTCTTCCTCAGTGATATGCTCCATCACCTGATCCATTGGAATACCCGCATACATTCCACTGGTGGGTGTCGGAATGGCTTTTGCCTTAGGCGCGACCTCCTGGAACGCCTTGGTAATCTCTTCTAAAATCATGGGGGCAATAACGTCCTCACTGACCGTGTAGCCATGTTTTCCTTTCATCTGCTCAAGGGTGTAAAGGGGGCGTTTACGGTTATCGCAAAAAATAATATTTTTTTCGGCAAGTTCTAAGAACGAAACTTTTTCAGGGGGCGGCAGCGGTTTATTCTCAGGCGCTTCTTCCGGGGGCTTTTCGGCTACTTTTGCTTGCACCAGATTTTTCTCAACTAACTTTTGGTTAATGCGTTGTACCAGCAAAAAAAGGGGTTCGAGTTGAATAATCAGGACGGTTAAAAACTTTGAAAGCCCGGGGTATTTTTCAGAAAGTAAACTGACCCTGTGGCCAGGGGCTATTTCAGGGTTTAACATGCCGGTTTTAATATCTGAGATTTTTTTGAGCACATCCGTAATGCGATCCGCCAATTTTTCAATGCGTTCTTCTCGGCTGGGTTTTCGCTCATTTAAAGGAAGTGCTTCAGACTCCAGCTGTCCAGTAGGATGGGCCTGATTTTGAGGATTGACTTCATTTTCGTATTCAGGCACACCGGGACGTTTTGCTGGGTGAATCGTAGAACCAATAACTCCTGTGCGTCTTTGCTCCTGTGGAGTAGGGGCGTGTTCCTGGGGGGACGTCTCTGGGGGATATTCGTGCACTTCGCTGCTGACTTCTTCGGGTAGATCGTGAGGATCCAAAGACTGAGTCTGTTGGGCAGACTTGGTGGCACCCATCATGAGAAAGTTAGTGGCCCGTGAGGACATCTTATTGACGGGTTGAGAATTGCTCTGTTGATCGGGATTTGGCTCATTCATATATTTATTGTACAATGAATCAGTTGTTTTTCCGTGCTTTTAGATAGACGAAACTTTAACCCGTTGATTCTGCTAAATGCGACAATCAAAAATAATAAAAAGTCAAAGTAAAGCGTTTTGTACACAGTTGTGATCGCTGCATTTTACTTTTGAAAGAAATTCTGCTTGATTAGATGATAAAGCTTACTCGATTAGACGGTCGGCAATTCTTTGTGAATGCTGAGCTAATAGAAATTTTTGAAGCGACACCTGAAACGGTTATTACCCTGACTATTGATAAAAAAAGAATGGTTGTGCAAGAGGGTGTCGACGATGTGTGGCAAAAAATCATCGAATACAAGCGTCTGGTATTTAGTGACTGGCCTGTAAAGAAGCATGTACGAATACCCGATTCGGATAATTCATTTGATTGGATAGAGGCAGATGGGTTACTTCCTGTGGATGAAGCCAACTCTGACCATATTACTGAATATCCACATTTACAAGATTAAAGCAAGTTTGAGGCATATAAGGGGAAAGTAAAAATGGGCGTTATTCTCGGAATACCCTTGGTCCTTGTTGCTATTTATATCTCGATGAGAATGAATGGCCAGGATCCCACAAGTTATTATGATGAAGCATCTCTTCTGATCGTTTTAGGAGGGTCACTGGGCTCTGCTGCAGTTGGCTCTGGTTTTGGTATGATTTTCAAGATACCCATACTCTACCTTCAGGCCATCCTACCTTACCCGACAAAACAAGAGCTTGTTGTTGTTGATATGAAGCGTATGGCTGAAAAAGCACGTTCAGGCGGTTTACCAGCCTTAACATCTGAAATCCCAGTCGCGCCCAACGAGTTTGTTCGTCGGGGTATTAAGTTACTCGTCTCAGGTACTGACTCTGAAATTGTTCGTACCATTATGGAGGCTGAACTTGCCAGTTCAGAAACGCGCCACGGAACCAACACATCTTTTCTGGATGCTTTGGCTGGATACTTCCCTACCTTCGGTATGTTAGGTACCGTTTTAGGTATCTTCCAGGCGATGGCCAACCTTGATGATATGGCAGCCCTGGGTAATGCGCTAGCATTGGCTCTTTTAACCACCCTTTACGGTGTATTCTTTGCCAACGTGTTTGTGCTTCCTGTGAGCGCTAAGCTAAAAACCAAGAACTCCACCGAGGTCTTGGTTAAGGGAATGTACATTGACGGTATGCTCGCCATTCAAGCCGGTAGTACTGCCGACACGATTGATAAAGTAATGAAGTCTTACGTTGATGAACGTAGCCGTGCCCGTATTGAAGGCGGTAAGGTCGGTAAGAAAAAAGTCGACAAGCATATTGAGTACACCACTTACATGAACCCGCAAGACCAGGAGCGGGCCATGGCGTTAATGGCTGAAGTTAAGAAAGAGACAGAGTCTAAAAATCTGGGTATTGATGATGTGAAGCTTATGTTGGCTGAGCTCATCAATGAAGCAGACGATAAGACGCTGATGAAAGACTTTGCCAACGAGTATATGAAGTATAAACCCGTTAAAAAGCTTCCCAAAGGCTCGAAACGTAAGAACAAGCGCCGTAAAAAAGGCAGCGGCGGCGGTAAAAAGCGCCGAATTGAGGAATAATTCGTATGGCACGTCGTAAGGTTGAAACACCCCCTGAAAACACAGAACGCTGGCTCACCACATACGCGGATCTGATCTCTTTGTTGATGATCTTCTTTGTGGTTATGTTCGCTTCTTCAGAAATTTCTAAAGATAAACTCTTGTCGATCTCGGAGTCTTTACGACGTGCTTTAACCAACGAGTCTGCTACCGCTAACTCCGTTGGGGTAGCCATTCTATCGGATCCCAGCCGTTCTACCATTACGGCTGCGAGTGAGGCGATTAAGGATGCGGCAAAAGCTTTTGGTATTGATAAGTCCGTTAGCTTTTCTACCGATGAACGCGGTACGATCATTTCGATTGTGGACAGTCTCTTTTTTGGTGAGGGAGAAATTGGTTTAAATGAGCGCGTGAAGCCTTTATTGCGAGAGGTTGCACAATTCTCTAAGGATACGGACGCTCGCGTCGTTATTGAAGGACACACTGATGACCGCCGCGTGACAGGTCAGGGGTTAATTAGCTCTAACTGGGAGCTCTCTGCGTTGCGAGCCACTGAAGTGGTGCGCTTTTTCATTGATGAAGTGGGCTTCAATCCCACGAAGATCTCTGCAGCTGCTTATGGCTCCACAAAACCCCTGGTCAATAATATTGGTGACACCAATCGTGCGCGCAATCGCCGCATTGATATTATTCTTTTAAATGCCGAAGTACGCACTCGCCGTACAGAGTCAAAAGAATTAACCCAGCTGGAGTTGATTGAACGTACCCGTAAGGCGAAAGAAAGCGATATTGATAAGATTCTCAATCCTTACGCCACACCTGAAGAATAAATCGTCTTTTTCATATGAGAAAAAAAGAACGGGCGCTTTGGCTTCTTGAGGAGCTAAAGCGCCTTTATCCTAACGCCCATTGCGCCCTGCATTATCAAACTCCGTTTCAACTTCTCATTGCCACGATACTCTCGGCGCAGTGTACTGACGAGCGAGTGAATCAGGTTACCGCCAAATTATTCGAAAAATATCCGGACGCTTATGCCTTCGCTAGTGCCGACCTTGATGTGTTGATGCAGGATGTAAAGCCCACCGGGTTTTATCGTAATAAAGCCCTCTCTATACTTGAAACCTCTACTATCATTGTCAATGATTACGGTGGAGAAACGCCCAGAGAGTTGAAACAATTAACGGCGCTCAGAGGGGTAGGGCGCAAGACGGCCAGCGTGGTTATGGGAAATGCCTTTGATAATGCGGAAGGTGTTGTTGTAGATACCCACATAGGGCGCCTTTCCCGGCGCCTTGGACTCACCAAACATCAGAGCCCGGAAAAAGTAGAGCAGGATCTTATACGCTTAATTCCACGTTCTGAGTGGGTCCTTTTTCCGCATCTTATGATCTCTCATGGCCGGGCAGTATGTAAAGCACGCAAAGCACAATGCCATCACTGCGCTTTGGCTATACATTGCCCCGCTATTCTATAAATACTGTGCGGGTAAAATATACGCTCACCCTTTCTCAAGATAAACTAACTGCTTATTTATCGGTCAGTGATGACTTTTCTGTGGCGGCAGAAGTCTTAAGTGAAGATGGACTACTGCGCTTTTTAGCAGCCCAGGGCATTTGTTTTGGGATTCAAGAGGCTGTCATCGCTCAGGTGTTACGTCAGGGGTATGGACATCTTTTGGAAGTGGCCCGAGGGATTCCTCCGCTCAAAGGTGCAGACGCTTATTTTGAAAGCCTTGTGGTATCCCGCCAAAAAAAATATTACCAATTATGTAAACAGTTTAATCACCGCTCAGATATTTCAGCCTCGGATTTTCGTCCTCTCCTTGTGCGTCCCCGCCTGCCTGTGCTTAAGAAAAAAACAGCAACCCGTGGGGCTCCAGGCATAACCGTCACGGGTCTGATTATTCCAGGGTTGTGGGGAGAGGATTGTGAGCCGCCCGCCATGGAGAACTTAGTACCGTCCCCTGACGAAAAAAACCTTTGGTTATCTGCCTGCAAAGGCGTGTGTCTGTTTGAACTCCCTCATTTTATTGAAGTTCGCCCGCTCCTTTTATTAGAGAGAGATCTTAAAGAGTCTCTTTCTTTTGATGGAATTGTTGTGGTGTTAGGACATATCTTTGACCACGTTAGGCTCAGAGCGACAGACGATGTTTTTATTACGGATGTTGTAGAAGCCAGTGTTGTGATTTCTATGGGTAATATATATCTCCAACAAGGCGTTAAAGGAAAAAATACGGCTGTACTCCGGGCCGCACAAAACGTATCGCTTAATTTTGCTGAACACGCCACCTTAGAAGTAGGAGGAGAGCTGCATGCCCACAGTTTGTTTGGATGCCATACCTACACTCTGGGCAATTGCATTGCCGACTTTATACAGGGGGGGGAAACCCTTTCTGCGCAACATTTAATTTCAGAAAAGATTGGCTCACGGGGTATATCCACCACTGTTTATGGGGGCTTTCCAGATTATTTAGAATCTGCAATTGAAACACTGGAATTTCGGTGTAACGCTTTAAAAGAGCGTTTGTTCAATATGGAGACTTTTTTAGGTGATCCGCAGTTTCTGATAAGCCCAGAAAAACAAGTGCTGCGTCAACATTATTATTATCAGCGTCCCGCCCTAAAATACGCGCTTCAAAAACAACAGCATCGTTTGGCGTCTTTACATGAGCGCAGTACCTTACAGAAAGAGGCTTTTATTTCTGCTTCTCAAGGCGTTATGGGAGATACCGTCGTGTTTTTGCGCCAGTTTGAGCACTACCAGGATAAATTTATTAAGGGTCCTTTAACTTATCTATCGGGACGTTATGGCATCATCATTAAAGAAGAAAATGAGGGAAACCGTGATGAAAACATGCATCGGTATTGATTTGGGCGGAACCAAAATTATGGCGGGGGTTATTGATGCAGAAGGACAGATCGTCCATCAGCTTGAAGAAGAAACCCCTGTCCAGGGAGACGATATTCTCGCGGCGCTTATTGGCCTCTGCGAGCGCTTAAAGGAACAATACAATGTACAGGCCATTGGTCTGGGTACACCGGGGCAAATTGCATATCCTGAAGGCATTGTTTTGGGGTGTACTCCCAATCTGAAAAATTGGGAAAAGCGAAGCTTACGTCAAAATCTGGAGGAGAAAGTCCACTTGAATGTCATCGTAGACAATGATGCAAATGTGGCCACCTTTGCTGAGCTAAAAGTAGGTTCAGGAAAGGGTTTTAGTGATTTTGTTTTGTTAACTATGGGTACTGGTCTGGGGAGTGGTCGCGTGTCGGGGGGACAGATTTGTCGGGGTCACCATAATCTGGGTATTGGTTACGGCCATATGATTATTGAAGCGCGGGGGCGGCATTGTAATTGTGGACAGCAAGGCTGCCTTGAAAGTTACGTTTCAGGAACAGGCATTGTTAAAACCTACCGCTTAAAAGGTGGCGCTCTAAACCTTACCTCCCCAGAGATATTTGCTCGCGCAGCAGCTGGGGAAGATCGGGCCCAGGAGACGCTGGACTTTACGTGGCAAATGTTGGCGATTGCCGTTGTTAATATTTTCAATACCCTTGCTCCTGAGACTGTTTTATTGGGGGGAGGCATCTCTCGCCAGGGAGAAAATGTGATTTTAGCGCCTTTAAGAGCAAAAGTTGCGGGTATAATGGGTATGCCTTTTGAAACACCTGAAGCTATTCGTTTGGCTTCGTTGCGTTCTCAGGCTGGCATGATTGGTGCTGGCCTCATGGCTTTTGACCAGTTTTAACCTTATTTTCGGACGGTATTTATTCCATGGCTGCTGACACAGAGCAAACAATACATTCCCAGCAACCGCGCTTTTACCAAAAAAAGCTATTTTGGCTTTTGGTCGCACTGTTTTTAGGCGCTTTCTTAATTCGTTTAGATATGACCCAAATTATTCACGGTCACGCTACCGATATTAATAACTTTAAGGCCTGGAGCATGCATGCCGCCCGAAATCCTTTTCGATTATTCTACGACAGCGTTACCGGAAAAGGAAATGGTGGAATATGGGCAGATTATCCTCCGTTGTATATTTTGGTTCTGTGGCTGACGGGTAAAATCCAGATGCTTGTGGACCCCACGTTCGCTCAATGGAAGGGTTCAGGCTTCACGATTCTTACCAAATTGCCTGCCATTCTAACGGACCTGGGATGTATGGCTTTTTTAATCTTAATCCTAAAGCGTTTTGTCGCCCTGCCCCTGGCTCTTTTTGCCGCCCTTATCTTTGCCTTGCATCCTGCGGTGATTTATGAATCGGCGATGTGGGGACAAATTGATTCGGTCACGCTTTTTTTACAATTGGCTGCCATCTGGTTTTTAGCGAAAAAAGACTATACCTCAGCCATTATTTTTACCACTTTAAATATTCTGGTGAAGCCCCAGGGATTAATTTTGATGCCGCTAATTTTATTTATTACGGCGTATCGTAAGCAGTGGTTACAGTTGGCGGTAGGTCTGTTCGCCTCAGCGCTGGTTACTTTTTCGGTAACCGCTATTTTTGTTCCCTTGAACGAAATTCTTCCCTGGTTACTTAAGCAATATGGAAGCCAGGCCGATCTATACTCTTTTAGTTCTATCCAGGCGTTTAATCTTTGGTCCCTAACGGGGATGTGGAAGAGTGATGCCCGTTTGGCGATGGGAATATCTCACAAAACCTTAGGGCTTATTTTCTTTTCTCTGGCCTATGCAGGTGCTTTAGCTTATTACGTGTTTAAAGCCCGTGAAAATGATGAAGACGAAAACAGGGTGATTCTTCACGCTTCGGCCTGGATTATGATAGCTTTCTTTTTATTCCCTACCCGTATGCACGAACGCTATTTATACAGCGGCCTGTTCTTGCTTTTAGGCTCTGCCATGATTCAAAAACGTTTGATGATTCCTTTTATTATCTACTCCATTACGTTTACCTTTAATCTCTTGTATGAGCTGCCTGGACACAGTAAGGAGGCGATGAACAAATTAGGCTTTCCGCCATTGTTTGCCAATATTAATAAGTTCCTGGACGGCCAGCAACCCCAAATGTGGATGGGTAATTTTACCTGGTATAAAGTCATTGCCGTTCTTAACCTGCTGGTGTTTACATGGGTTCTTTTTATCTTATTGGCAGAACCTTTACAAGAAGTGGCCAAAAGCTTTGCTCAAAAATTGAAAGCCTTTTTTACTGTAGACCCTGTGGATCAAGACTCTGTGGGCGGCTTGAAGTGGATTCCTGCACCCCAGAAAATGGATAGAAAAGATGTTTATACGCTGGGGCTACTTTTGTTTTCTACGGCTTTTTTAAAGCTCTGGCGCCTGGGTTTTCCACCAGAAATGGTTTTTGACGAAGTGTATCACGCCCGCGCAGCAGGGGAGTTCTTGATTGCGGTAAAGCCCTTAGAGTGGGTTCACCCTCCTTTAGCCAAGTTATTGATTTCCCTGGGAGCGATGCTTTATGAACTCACGGGTGTAGGCTGGCGGGTCATGCCCGTGATGGCCGGAACACTCTTGCTGGCTTCGCTATACTTTTTAGCTCGCTTTACCTTACCTCATCGCTGGCAGGCCATTGTTGCTGTGCTGCTCTTGTCCTGTGATGGCGTTTACTTTGTGCAGTCCCGTATGGCAATGACAAATATTTTTGCTACCTTTTTTCAGGTGACCGCGCTCATGTTTACCTGGCGATTTTTCCAGTATCACTGGCATCGTCCCGATCGAAAAACCAACTATGTCTACTTTATGTCGGCTGTTTTTTTTATTGGGCTGGCCCTTTCTACCCGATGGACATCGCTATGGTCATACGCCTTTATGATAGGTATACTCGGCTTCGGAGTCTTAGTCCCCTCCACTTTGAATTTGCCCGGTCTTGTCCACGGTAAATTCCAGTGGACATTTAATTTGCGTGTGTTGACTTTGTGGGTTGCGATACCTGGCATCACCGTTGCCTTACCTTTTGCTTTGTATCTGCTTTCTTATATGCCTTACTATATTAACTATGGCTACGATATTGCTGAGGTACTCAAAGAGCAGCAGCGTATCTGGCAGTATCACTCGAATCTTGCCGATCCCCACCCCTATTATTCAGCCTGGTATACATGGCATTGGTTAGCGCGTCCCACCTGGTATTATTTTCAAAGCTATAAAACGGGGCCCTCTCAGGGCTTATTGGGCGGTATTTTTGCCGTGGGCAATCCGGCTATCTGGTGGACTGCTGTACTCATGACCTATCTCGTGGCGACGTTATCCTGGTTTAAGCAGCGTCTGAGTCTGGTCTTTATGTCGCTGGGTTTTGTCTGTATGTTTGTGCCCTGGGCGCTTTCCCCCCGCACCTTGAACTATGCCCACTACTTTTTTGAAGCCGTGCCTTATATCTGTTTATGTACCGCTGCCGTGATGGGATTTTTGGTCGAGAAACTGGGTAAAACAGGTCAAGTTGTGAGTGGAGCTTATTTTGCGGTGGTGGTGGGGCTGTTTGCCCTCTTCTATCCCCTTTACTCTGCACTGCCTATTTCCTGGGGGTATTACGGCATTCTTCGCTGGTTTCCTTCGTGGGTATAGATCGCCTGTCTTCACGTCTCGTTTATTTAAGCATTCTGGTTATTGCGGTTTGCGGCATTATTTACGAGCTGATTATCGGGGCAGTTTCTTCTTATCTTTGGGGAGATTCTATCTATTATTTTTCAGTAACGATTGGGCTCTATATGAGCGCAATGGGTCTCGGTGCCTTTGTCTCTCGTTTTGCCCGCGATAAACTATTTGACTGGTTTGTGGCGTCAGAAATAGCGATTGGCCTTTTTGGTGGTGTTTCTGCCGTCTTTTTATTCTGGTGTTATGCCGAAACCGAATTTTATGAGTATGCTTTTGTACTCATTACCATTTTGATTGGGATGTTGGTAGGGATCGAAATTCCCCTGCTGATTCGTTTGTTGGAGTCTCAGGAAGATCTGCGAGAAAATGTAGCCAATGTGCTGACCTATGATTATATTGGGGGCCTGATTGGCGCTTTACTTTTTCCGCTGCTTTTATTGCCTTATCTGGGCCTTGTGCGTACCGCCATCGTGCTTGGGCTGTCAAATATTTTAGTGGCCGCGATCAATTTTGGTCGCCATCGTCATTTGCTTGTTTATTTTAAATCGCTTGCTGCTGCCGCTGCGGTGGTTGGAATGGGTTTATGCTACGGATTATGGCAAGCACCGGCTATGGAAATGGCTTTAGAGCAGCGCCTTTATCGAGACAATGTCATTGTCAGTTTGAATACGCCTTATCAGCATCTCACGGTGACCCAGTGGCATAAGGATATTCGTCTGTTCATTAATGGGGGCT
The DNA here is from genome assembly GCA_963797915.1 of Candidatus Sericytochromatia bacterium. Lineage (GTDB taxonomy): Bacteria > Cyanobacteriota > Sericytochromatia > UBA7694 > UBA7694 > CAXRDE01. The sequence goes on along the minus strand of CAWCRG010000012.1, from coordinate 314,939 downwards.
TACAGTTTTCTTCTTTGGACGAGCACCGCTATCACGAGAGCCTGGTACACCCGGCGATGACCCTCGTTAAACGGGTGAAGTCTGTTTTAATCATGGGCGGCGGAGATGGAATGGCCGTGAGGGAATTGCTAAAGTACCCTGAGCTTGAGAAAATTACCCTGGTGGATATTGATCCTGCCATGACCCAACTCTTTAAAGAGAACCCTGTGCTGAGCGCGCTCAATCAAAACAGCTTAAAGCATAAAAAGCTTAAGATTGTTCATGAGGATGCTTACAAGTTTGCAGAAGCCGATACCCATTTTTATGATGTGGTTTTGGTCGATCTTCCCGATCCCTCACAGACCGGGCTTGCTAAATTATACTCTCAGGGTTTTTATCAATTATTGCAAAAAAGATTGGGCCTGGGGGGAGCGATTGTTGTGCAAAGTACCTCACCGTTCTTTGCTCCTGAAGCCTTTTGGTGTATTCATGAAACCCTTGCTCAAACGGGACTTGACGTCCATCCCTATCAGGTCGATATTCCTTCTTTTGGTAACTGGGGATTTCAGCTGGCAACGAAAAAACAGTTAAATACAGAGCAATTGGAGCTCCCACCTTTTCTCAAATCCAAACTGTCTTTTCTCAATGATCAAACCCTACGGGCTTTGTTTGCAATCCCCCAGGATTTAAAGCACGATCTCGATCAAATTGAGGTGAACACCCTTACCCAACCGGTGATTATTCATTATTACGAGCGAGGATGGAATAGTATTCGCTAACAGGCTTCGTTTATAATGGCTATAAAACCTCGGAGTTGATTGATGCAAAAAAAATCACGGGCAATTCTTCTCATTACTATGCTGAGCGCGTGTTCAGCACCTTTTCAGACTGGATCTCCTTCTTCAAGCCCCTCTAATACGTCCAGTTCAGGTCTTCAGCAAGAGCTAGACAAAGCTTCTGAGTTGAGCGCAAGCTCTGCACGGTTGAGTGTGACTCAGGCCCAGAACGCTTATTTTCAAGTCACCGGGGGGCTGTTGAATATTCCCATCGACGTATCTGCCTATGAGCGTCTTGAAGCAGAAGTGCTGCCGCCGATGTTGGCCGCTGCCAACGCTTTGGCATTAAGCACTGAAAACAACGACAGTGTGAAAGCCGACTATCAAAGATTGTTTGACGATGTTTCTGAACAGCTTCTCCGAGGAATTAACAATAACCTGAGTCTTTATCAAGGTTTTTTTGAATCGAGCCAAACGCTTTCGGGTGAGGTTAATGCACCTGCAGATATTTTTCAAGCTCTGACAGGTATTTTCCAAGCGACGGAGTATACGGAGCGTTACATAGCCCAGCTGGGGCAGTTCTCTCAGTTGCTTCCCAACGGGTCTTCTTTGCTGGTGGGTATTCAAAATCAACAGACGGTTGTGGTAAACGGTGTACTCAAGACGCTTGAGCAAGTAGAAGATCCCATCGTATTGCAACAGGGGTATGAGGCTCTGATTAAGACATTAACCCGTTCAGAGTTGTTACCGGTGCTTACTCAGCTAGCGACTAAAGTATACGGTCCTGAAAATGTTGCTTTAAGACAACCAGAGTTAACTCCTGTACAGACAAACCCAAATCCTACAGATGCTGTTATTCGTGAGTCAGAGCAAGCTTATCGTTTGATTAAAATTGAAAATGGCCGGATTCAGCAGACCATTGTCACAGATAGTCGTGGTCTCAGTGCTTCTGATTACTTGAATCAGACCACAGTTGTTCAGGTCCAAAATCCTGCGGGTACTTGAGCGTGATATAATCGGACTAATTCAAAGATATAAAAGGAATATAGTATGAAACTTAGCTACCGTCTTGCTGGGCTTGTTTTAACTGCTGCTTTAACCGCTTCTTGTGGTCTTTACACCAACATACCTGCACAAATTAAAGTAGGTACCACTGCATCGAATGTGGCTACGGTGACCTACTCTGCCAGTGGGGAAAGCGTAGCTGCGGATGTTAAAAACCCCCTGATTGCGCTTGAGGGTGAACCAGGAAGCATTGGGGTCACTTACAATAAGATCTCTATTGATTATCTTCCTGACTCTTTACAATTAAACCCTCGTCAGGTGGTTATTACCGGCTCCATTCGCGTTCCTTCTTCTCATCAATTCGATGAAAATAACAATGTTGTTGTGGGACGCGTAGAAACAGAGCTTCCCATCATTAGCGCACAAATCGTTCAACTGGGAAGTCCCGGATCGCAAACCCGTATTACCAGTCAAATCTCTGCGCGTGTCACCCTTGAGGGAACGGATGACGCCGGGTTTCCAGCTTCTAAAGAGCTCTTTATTCCCATTAACTTTATTTCCACCTCTAGCAGCTAGTTTCATTGAAGCTTGTTAAGCGCCGACAGAGAGGCCAGGCGATGGTGGAGTATGCAATAGTGGCAGCTACCATTTTGCTGGCCTTTGTCGCGTCGGTGGGGGTCACACAACGTTTAATGGGGGCTAGTCTTTACAGCACCATGCAGGGGCTTAACCCGCCTAAAATGGCCCCTTAAAAAGCGCCAATAAACCTTAAAAAAAATATAAAATAAGCCTTTGTATTTCCTTGACGTTTATTGCTCAGCACCGTATCATGATACATGTAATCCGGCATAGCTCAGTTGGTAGAGCAGCTGACTGTTAATCAGCTTGTCCCTGGTTCGAGCCCAGGTGCCGGAGCTACTCAAAGCCCTCCTTTTAAAGGGGGGCTTTCTTCTTTTTCACCGTGTGTCTGCCCTCTACCCTTAACTCCTTTAAAAAGAAGATCTTTTGGGCTCAATCAGAGTCTCTTTTAAACGTTAATATGTATCTAAAAGGTATCATTTTTAAACTCGACATGTCGAGGCGATGAGGAACCGGTCAAGCTTTGTCCGTCTACTGGACAATCGGGTATTTCTGCGCTAAGATTAACTAATCACAAGGATAAGATAATCATGTCAGAGTCACAATATTCTCTCGCCGAAGTGGCAAAAATTACAGGAAAAAGCGAAAAAACAATTTCTCGCTGGATTAAGTCTGGAAAGCTTCCCGCTGTGCGTCAAGGCACAGGTTATTTGATTAATGAGGAAGATATACCCCTTAAGGTTTCTGCTGATGTGGACCGTCATACTTATATCCAACAACGTCTTTTACACTACCAGGACGAACCCGAAGGTTCTGACAAAAAAAATGATAAAAGACCAGTCGACATGCAGGAAATTTTGGGTATGGCGAGTATTATTGCAAATGGTCAAAGTGAACGCACCCATGCGGCAGATAATTTGAGCTCGATGTTTGAAAAACATCAAAGCGAAGTGCAAAAGATTATTAAAGAGCAAAACGAGCTGGCAGAAAAGTATGCCCGTGCCACCTATCAAATTGGTCAACTTGAAGAGCGCAACCGTTTTTTAGAAGAGTCTAATGTCCGCCTGGAGCAGAAAATAACGCTTTTGCCTCCCCCTGAACAATGGAAATCTACCCGTGAAGAGCTCAAAGAAGTACGAGAAAATATACGCCATACCGAGCGCTCTTATCAAGAACGCATTCTGGAAACCGAGCGTAAGCTTCAAGAAGTGAGCTTTGAAAAAGAGTTACTTCAACGGGAAAAGCTAGAAGTGCTTCAACAAAAAGAAGCTTTAAAAGAAGAGCATGAGCAGGCCCAGTCGGCCTTGCAAGAAGAGAAGCAAAAAGGCTTCTGGCAGCGTTTATTCGGCGTTTAGAAGCTGTACCCCCCCTGAAGCCCATAGAAGGTACCTGTGCTTCGCTCACCGTTCTCTGTAAGCAATTTGAAGAAACTATCCGCGTAAACCACACCCCCGATGCGTATATTGTCCCAGCCGGTGTATCCCACATTGAGATTAAAACCGTGAGTTTGTAGCCCCAGGTGGAGGGCAAAGTCACCGAAGTTGCGAGAAAGACTTAAATACCCGACTGCGTTTAAACGGGCGGGATCCAGAGTGAAGTAACCCCCTACCGCTGCTGAAATGGGGATATTGTCGCTTTCTCTTAAAAACTGAACTTTGGTACCCACGCCCGGATATTGACGAAAGTAGCTTTCGCTTTGTAAGGCAAAGTAAGCCGCGCTCAGCTCAAACCCTAACGTGAAGTCATCTGAAAACCGATAAATTTCAGGCCAACCATAATCTACCTCAACACCGTATAACTGGGCACTTTCGTTGCGATAAGGCAAAACGACAGGAAGGGTTTCGACCCGCCCAAAGCCGAGAAATTTTCCGGCAATATTGAGTTGGGGCGTAATTTCACCGGTAGGGGTGAAAAAAATAGAGGTATCGGCACTTCGGGGTTGAAGATTAAAGAAGAGTTCTTGTGTTTTGCCCGGATCGAGAAATAGCGATTTCTTTTGGGTGCGAAAGCGGTTTTTACTGAGGGTAAGCAGATGCTTTCCCTGAGGAAGGTTGGCGGAGTAGGGCGTTTCGCCTACAACTTCATCGTTAAGTTTTACTTCAGCATCTTTAACAGACGCATTCAAAATGAGTTTTGCGTACTTATAGGGCTCGATATGAGCTGGAGACGTTAAGCGGTTGAGAGGATACGTGACCGAAATCGGGCGGTAAGGATGCAGCGTCAGGAGATAGCTTTTTTGATCTAACTCCTGAAAACTTACGGGGGTGCGCTGTACAAGACTTTTGTTTAATTGAACGGGAATATTTTCAGGATCCGTTTGGATTTGAATTTCCGCCTCAAAATCGCCGCGAGAGGCGAAACGAATATCGTAAGTTCCTACTGCCCGAATTTCGGGGGGTAATTCCAGGGGGGTTACGCCTTGTTTTTCGTCGTTAATGAATACTTCAATTCCGGGGGGACTTGAAACAATCTTAATGCGGTTAATTTGATAAGGCACTTGCTCAAAGACCTTTAAATCGGTTTCGTTAGCGTTTATTCCACGCAGTATTAACGGGCTTAGTCCCACCAGCCGATCGCCTATATAAACATGCATATTGCCAGGCGTGGTGTCCAGGCGTAATTCAGTGGGAAGCTCGGACAATTTATTCACTGCAGGAGAGATCGCGGCAGAAGCTAAAAAAGAACGTATTTCTGCGTCTGTATTCTCTCCGGGATAATTAATTTTTGTGCTGTATAAAACCTTACCCTGCACTCCAGCATAAGCGCGAAGCAGTAACCATGATTTATCTCCAATGGGCTCCAGGGTGGCAAAAATAATAATATCTTTTTGGTACTTTTGCGCGAGATCCACCAGGGCTTCATTATGCAGCATACCGCTCTCCTCTTCCGTTGCTGCCGGAAAAGGAATCGTCTCTGTGGCATACTTTGGATTTTCTCGCAACAGTGCCATCAACTGGCTCTGAAGTGTTACGTTGGCCTCTGTATTGAGGTTCTGGGAGGCGTCAATGAGAAGTCCTGTACGCAGCACCTGGGTTCTTTTTGCCACCAGAGCTGGCAGAAAGGCTTCTTCGCCTAAGGTTTTACCTGACTTTAGGCCCAGGACGCCGACTTCTTCTTTGGGCTGTTGGGCCATCGCCGACTGTGTGAGCAAGGCATAAAGACACGGAATCAGAATGAGGCGGTAATTCATTTTAAAGCACTTTTTATAAGCCGAGAAAAGGTCTCTATAACACGGTCTTGTGCTGATTCTGTGAGACCTGGATACAAAGGCAGAGAGATTAAGCTTTCCCCGGCGCGATCTGCATGGGGAAGTCGATGAAGCTGTTCCGACAGGCGCTTTTGATAAAAAGGATGTTTATGCACAGGTATAAAGTGCACCGCACAGCCAATGCCCTCAGCCTGTAAAAGACTCAGCACTTCGTCTCTACTTTTTGTTAATACCTCGGTACGAAGCTGTAGCGTAAATAAATGGTGGGCATGTTTAATTTCAGCAATGGGCTGTTGAAAGTTCACCGGAAGATTCTTTAAGTGTTCTTTGTAGCGCGCGACAAGCTGGGTTCTCTTTTCGGTGAAAGCGTCACACTTTGTCAGTTGAACGATACCTAATGCAGCTTGAATATCTGTCATATTGTATTTATAGCCGGGTTCATTCACCAGATAATGTTTAAATTCGCTTTGAGAATAACGTTTCCATGCGTCCTGGCTCAGACCATGAAGAGAAAGAGGGCGGGCTTTAGCGATCAGGTCATCGTGAGGACTCGTAAGCATTCCCCCTTCACCGGTGGTTATGTTTTTCGTGGCGTAAAAGCTAAAAGCAGTGGCGTCACATAAAGAGCCAATGGGCTGCTCTTTGTAGTGAGCGCCCACCGCGTGTGCTGCGTCATCAATGACGTAAATACCGTGATGCTTTGCCAGTGCGAGAATAGGATCGAGGTCGCAGGGTTGACCGGCCAAATGTACGGGAACAATCGCTTTTGTACGCGGAGTAATATGTGCTTCGATGGTCTTAACATCAATATTGAGCGTATCGGCATTGATGTCTACCAAAATCGGCTCTGCCCCTACGGCCAAAATCATGTTTACCGTCGCTACAAAAGTGAGCGGTGTTGTAATCACTTCATCGCCAGGGCCAATACCCAGAGCGAGCATTGCCACATGCAGGCCTGCTGTACAGGAGTTGAGAGCTAAGGCGTTTTTGCTGTGGGTGTAGGTCTTAAAGCTTTCCTCAAACTCAGCAACCCGTGGACCCTTTGTGATCCATCCGGATTCTAAAGCAGCAATGACAGCGTCTTTTTCTTCCTGATCGATACTGTAACGATGAAAATGAATATAGTTAGACTGCATACCAAACCTCTCTGCGTGTATTTTAACAAGGGTTAACGTTAAAATACATCTATGCCTGTGGTTTATTTTATCTACGCTCTTGATGAGGAGCGCTCTTTTTGGGCGCTGTGGTCCGATCGTGCGGCCTTCGATAATGGCTATGCTCCTGAAGCGTACGCGATTGAACGTAGCGACCGTGAAGGGATCGAGTTATCTATTCGCTCTGAGCACCCGCAGGCAATATATCTGCAGCCAGACCTTGAAACCCAGCGACATATTTATCGTCGTGTACGCCGCGCAGAACTTCCCTGGGAAGTACAACAAAAGATTCATCAGGCGGTGAGAAGCCGAAAACAATACCGGAGCGAACACTTTGAGGCCCTGGGTTTTTTTGCAGAGCATTATCAAAGCAAAAAAGCGCTAAAAAAGCGCTTTCGTGAGTTAGTTCAAGACGTTCACCCGGATCGGGGGGGATCAGCGATTCGTTTTATGGAGGTAAAACACGCGTATCAGGAGTTACTCCGCCGATTCTTCAGCTAAAATGTGGGCTTCCAGAGCATCAAAAGCTTGTTCTAAATCCATATCGGATAAACTAAACTTCTCAAAGACGGGTGCCATACGATTAATGAAGAAAGACATCATATCCAGCATGCTGGTGATCAAACTGACGTTGAGTTTTTGGCTTTCTGAAGGGATAGGAATACGTGTAAACAATGGTCTCACCATCTAAGTTAAATTGGCCAAAGGGAATTTTTTGACTGCACACATTAAGTAAAGCCATGCCTTCTGCAAATCGATCTTTGGCAACGTTTTCCCATGAGAAGGGCATTTCTGCCATCAGTTGTAGCATGGCAAAGTTGGGTAATTCGTCTTCAGGAAGCTCTTCGACCTCGGCGCGCATCATATCTTCGACGAAGAAGGCCTGCAGTACATATTGGGCTTCTTTATCTTCGCCCTCTTCAAACTCATCCAGGGGAATGAGTAGGGTGTCAAAACCATCTCCTTCTTCTGCAGCCACAAACTCTGAGCCATAACCTTCAGTTTGTAGTTTTTGCTTAAGAATTTGTAAAGGAGGGTGTTTCGCGTGATTCTTTTGGGATTTTGCCATGGTAAATTAAACGGCTTCACTTTCTTGTTTTTTAGCAGTTTAGCAAACCCTGCCTCAAAACATCACTCGGTAGCTCCCAGTTCGTCGCCAAATATATCATTCCAGTCGACCTTTATCAATAAAGAGGGGCGCACCGGTGGTGCGATTAAGCGTTAACCCAGCCTCCGCAGGCGTCTTGTTGCCCTTTCTGGCGTTACAGGGTAAGCATGCGGTTACGACATTTTCCCAGCTAGATGCTCCGCCTCGAGAGGTGGGCATGACATGGTCCAGGGTCAGAGTTGTCGTGAGATCCACAATATTGACAGGTATGTTGGTCCCGGAGGTGAACGTTTTTTCGAGAGTAGGCAATGCGAGGGGTAAATCGCTTGATGAGTTTTCCCAGTAAACGAATAACGCGAGGCACGGGATAGCGCTCAGAAACAGTTTTGAAGAACTGTCCACTTTCTTTCACAATTTCAGCTTTATTCAGATAGAGTAAAATCATGGCCCGTCGAATATCACAATGCATTAAAGGCATATAGTCACGAGACAAAACAATGACTTGCATAGATGCGACCCTTCTACAATTAAATAACCTATTTAATCATTATTAAACCGTATTGAAAGAGAATAAATCAATATGTTAATAAAAAACCAACTTCATCTCTTTTTAATCAAGAACACGTCAGTATAAGAGCTGATACCCTGAGGTTATTCTTGGTGTGTGTTTTTCTAAAGTAAAGTTTAAGATAGAGAGAAAACCTGTGTGATATCATGGGGTAACATATTAATCCATTAAAGTTTTTAAATTCATGCAAAATAATCTCAGTTGGACCTCAGGTCTTTCTCTCGGAATTTACATTTACGCTATCGTGTCCATACTTCTCGCTTTGGGATTGTGGTTGATTCGACGTAACGTTTTACGTGAGTATACGTCACTGCTCTTTTTAGAATTGCCAGAGCTGGCTATTGTGTTTCAAGATGCTCAGCAGCAGTTACGTCAGGCCAATCGCCAGGTGGATCGCGGCATGGATCAACTGACCTCTGTTTTTGATCTTGTACAGGGACTTTTTCTGGCACTGCTTGAAACACGAGTTATCGCATGGATCATGCACCGCATTCAGGGAGCGCCCTTGCCTGTCAAAATGGTCACCCGCAAGGGCGTTGAGCAAGCTTTTCGGGTGGTTTATGAACGTATTAAACACATTAACAAAGATATTATTAAAGATGAGGCTGCATCATGAGTGAGCATCAAACAAACAAAAAACGTTTTTCCGTCGGTTCTTTTTTCTCGGGCTTTTATTTGGCGCTGCTGTCGGTGCCGTGGCAGGAACGCTTTTGGCTCCTGCCTCGGGTCCCGATACCCGCGCTAAATTACAACAGCGTTTGAAAAAGGGACAAACCCAGGCGAGCAGCACCGTGGACAATGTTAAAGACTGGTCCGAAGAAAGCAAAACGGGCCTGGCGGCAAAAGCTCAGCTTTTAAAACAGGCTTTTTTTGCAGGAAAGAAAGCAGCAGCTAAAAAACATGAGCAATTGAGTACGATTGAGCATATCGGAAATCAGGAGAACACCAATGGCTGAGTATATTCTATTTGGAGTTTTGGTGGGGATTTTTCTTTTTTCTACCATTATCGTATGTTGGCAGTTGGTCTTAACCATTTTTGAAGTGCGTAGTATTCTCAAAGTCGTTAGAGGGCTAACGGAAGAAGTTCAACCCACACTGTACGAAGTGAACGAAATTTTACGTAAAACAAACGTGGTCTTAGACGAAGCCGGTGATACCTATCAGTCTTTAGGTGACAACGTCAATCGTGCCAAAGGCAATGCAAAAAGCTTTCAACAGCGTCTGGCTCACTGGAAAATTGTGCTGGCTACCGGTGCCCGTAAAGGTCTAGAGGTCTACCAAACGGGAGTTGCTGAAGCCGAGTCCGGCGAGGCCCCCTTGCAATTGTCATCCCCTGACGATTCTGAGCAAATCATTTTGCCGCAACAAGATTCTCTTTCTCGCTAGTTTCTTTACTGCTGATTTTTTGTTTTATGAAATAAAAAAAGCACCTGATGGATTTAAAACCCGTCAGGTGCTTTTTGAATGAAGGAGCGCTAGAAGTGGTAGCCCGTTCCGAAAATAACCCCATGCATCATTTGACTGGCCTCTGAGCTCAAATCCAGAAGAAAGAGTCCCTGGTAGCCAGCATTTAGCGAAAGCTTTGAATGACCAAACTCTAGAATATCCCAGTTGATTAAGAATTGAATTTGCGTGTCAAAGCGATTTAAGGGCAATTGATTGGGCAGGAGTATATTGCTGAGATCCTGTATGACATAGTGTGGAGAAATGGTGAGCTCAAGACTGAGAGGATCGATAATACGGTAAGCGCTGGTTAAGCGGATACCTGCACCAATATAGCTTCGAGAAGCTTGAAAGTAGTTGTTACGAGGGTCATTACTGCTTTCGGTTAAACGGTAATAGCCGCTGAGTCCGGTGGCCAGATCGAATTGAGGCGTACTCACGACTTTATACAAAACGCTCATATCAGCCCAGAGAAGATCTGTCAGATCGGAGCCGTTAAACTTGATGCCTCCCATAGAAGCAATGTCAAGGCCCAGTCCGAGATTACCCAGGGCGGTATTGGGTTCTCCAAACCAGAATAAACTACTCAGGTTGCCAGAAACGCCTGCGTCTCCAGAAATGCTCTGGGAATTGGAGTCCATGGCTAAGGCTTGTAAAATTCCCGGTGGAACCCTTTCTTCATAAAGCGCGCGATAATTGCCATAGAACAGAAGACGACTGTCTAAAGCTGGCCGACTTTTGTTGAGGCGAATTTCTGGTAGGTTGCTCACCACAGGCGTCGGTGTGGCTTCAGGGGCAACGGCGATACGCGGGGTTGGTGTGGGCAACGGTGTTTTTGTCAGGGTTTCAGGCTGAGCCGGTTGGACACTGATGATCGGGGCTTCAGAGGCTTTAATGGCTGGAGAACTGCGTAAATCAAGCAAGCGTTTTTCGAGAGCACTCAGCTCTGAAGCGATGGGTGTGGGTTTGCTCGAAGGCACGATATTGGGTGCCGCGCTAGGGTTAACCACAGGTTTGGGAGTGGGGGCGGGTTTGGCGGTCGGCTTCGCGGTTGGTTTAGCCGATGGCTTTACGCTGGGCTTTGCAGACGGCTTGACGGTTGGTTTAGCCGATGGCTTGGCACTGGGCTTGGCGGTCGGTTTAGCCGATGGTTTGGCACTGGGCTTGGCAGTCGGTTTGGCGGTCGGTTTGGCGGTCGGCTTCGCGCTGGGACTTGGCACAGGGGCTTCGCTTGGTTTGACTTTGGGCGCACCAAAAATATCGCTGATGTTTACATTGTCAAAGTTGGGTGCAGCACTTCCTGAGGGCTTAGCGCTAGGAGTTGTGGGTCTGGGCGTTGCGCTGGGCTTGCCTTGTAAAAGTTTTTCGAGCTCACTCAAGGAACCGCTACTGCTGGGCTGAGGGACCGGCGTTGGTTTTACCACCGGCTTTGCAGTGGGGGCTGTGGTCGGCTTGGTGCTCGGTTTTGCTGTCGGCGGAGCTGTCGTGGGTTTAACACTTGGCTTTACCGTCGGTGGGCTGGTGGGAGCCACTGAAGGCAGGGGCTTCGTACTGGTTGCGGTCGGTGCTGGTGTCGGACGATTCTTAAGTAAGTCCTCAAGTGTTGGTTTTCCCGTCGGTTGGGTATTGATCACCGGGTTGCCGTTCGTGGGGTCTACTACGGGGTTATCAATATTTAGACGGGGCAATGGAGCAGGTTCACTCATCTGAATTTTGAAATCTTCATACAAAACAGAAGCCACTTTGGCAAGCATGATAGCGGCTTCATAGCGGGTGACCCGATTGTCTCCCCGAAATAAACCATCGGGATAGCCTTCGGTAATTTGCCACACATTGGTGACCTGCTGTACATCATCTTTGTACTCGGCAGCCACATCTCTAAATTTGAGTTCTTTTTCGCGGGGGACAGGTGGGTTTGCCCCCATAAAATTCAGGAGACGCTGCAGTGACTGCATGAGCTCGTAACGCGTCACCGGGCGTAATCCCTGAAATTTGTTTTCTTGCAACTCAATTAAGTTGGCTTGAATAATTTTGCTGACGGTTTTGTATTTGTCGCTACCGGGCTGTACGTCGGCAATAATGGTGTAGACATTGCTAGGGACCTGACGATTTCCCAATAAAGTGATTAAGCTATCGGCTAAGTCAAAACGCTTAAAGTCCAGTTCTCCGCCGAAACGTTCGTAGGTGACACCATTCAAAATGTTATTTTTATTGAGAACATAAATCTCCTGGTAAGCAGGATGCTTTCGATCGACATCGCTAAAAGGATAGGTAGCAGCCAGTCCTGGCATTACGAATCCTAACGTCAATAAAAAAGTTATGAATGGATAAACTATTCGTTTCAAAACAGGATCACCTTTTAACTTTGCTTTTCTTAATATAGCAGTAAGTTTGCTTTTGAGCATATGCAATGTACGGATTAACCTTTAAATATGGGGTCTATTTCATATAGACTTTGAAGCATATCAAAGTGTTCAAAAGGAATTTCTCACCATGCATACCCGTTTTATTACGGACCCTTTAATCTATACCGGCGATTTTTTGAGATCGCACTGGATTTATAATACCTATGGGTTACTCGGAGATGCCGCTGTCGCTTTTGAAGGGCCTTGCAATGTAAATTTATCAGAAATGGTAGATTTAGCAGATGTTCATGAGCAGGCTTCGATTTATAGTGAGCATATGCTGCACTTTATTGTGGAACACTTTCATACCCCATTAGAGATCATGGTTTTGCGACAGCGCTTACTCACTGCTCAGATTCGCGATTTATTAGAAGCTTCAGGTGTTAAAGGTATTCAGAGACAGGGCGATGACCTTTATGAGGGGGAGTATAAGCTGTCGGTTTCGATTGCAACCCTGAGTCCGGTATCGGGAGTGCTTCACTTCGGTGTTAATATCTTAAGTCATAATACTCCGGTGCCCACACGGGGCCTATCGGACTATGGACTGGTGCCTGAGGACTTTGCCCATCAGGTACTTAAAACCTATGTTGAAGAGTTGCAAAACATTCAAGAGGCGACTTGCAAAGTCAGAGCAGTGGTTTGATTCTTGACTTTGTTAAAAGTTCTCCTGAATTTAACCTTCTCTTATTGTTAAAATCCGCAAGATCCTTATATCAAAGCGCTATAGTATACTTTAAGAACGATAGATCCTAAGGCAGGTGCACCATGTCAAACTTTAGCAACATCAACTATAATCAACCGCAAATCCCCGTCGCATCTACGGTTCCCGTACAGGGCGCCCCCCAGCAGGGGTTCGCTCCTCCGGCACAACCCAACTATGCGCCGCAATATGCGCCCCAGCAGCCCTCTTATGGCGTTGATCAAACGCGATTTAATTCTCCTCAACCCATGCCAGCACCTGCACCTGCTGTAGAAGTGGGCTTTTTTGATAAAGTTAAATCTTATTTTCAAGATGTTTATCGCTCTCCTGAAAACCTGCAAGCCTATAAGTCTTTCCAGCAGCAAGTAGACTCTGACCCCCGTACCATTCAACCCGGTAGCAATGATCGCAACCGGGTGCTTGACCTACAGCAAAAGCTTCAAGTCGCTGGTGTGCAGGTTAACGTGAACGGTGTTTATGGCTATGCCACGGGTGAAGCGGTCAAGCAGTTTAAGCAACAGATGAATATGAATGACGGCTTTTTAAACGACAAGGGTGTAGCGGCTATTACTGATATAGCCACGCCTCAGATGGTTTCTGTACTGGATTCAGTGGTTAGCAAAAGTCTCAATCCTCAACTGCCCGGCACCGGTAATCCTATGCCTGTAAGCCAGGAAGATTTACTGTGGGCACAAAATCTGGCTACCCGCATTCAGAATTTTGGTTATCAGCCCAATCTACAAGAACAAACCCGTTATAACGATATCTTTGCGCGTCAACAGCAGCAAAATACCGGCATGCCTACAGCACCACCTCCATCTCCTACCGTACCCAACATACCCGTTCCAGGCGGTGCTCCTGTTTATCAACAACCCACCGCGCCCACCCAAACGGGCATGGTTCCTGTCAGCCAGGACGAACTGAATTGGGCCATGGCGATGCAAGATAAAATTGTAAATACCGGTTATCGCCCCACTCCTCAAGAAGCAGCAGCGTACGAAAGTATTCAGCAGCGCTACGCAGCGCAACAGCAATCAGCACCTGCTGCGCCTCAGCTGGGCTCTGGCCCTGTATCCGAAGATGAGCTGAACTGGCTGCGTGCTCAGGCCGGCAAACAATTGTCAGGTAATGACCTGGCCCGTTATCAAAACATTACTGAGCGCTACCTGGCTCAGCAGAACAACGGTCAGGTGGCGGCGCCTCAGCCCGCAGGCCAACTCCTGCCTGTGACCCAGGAAGAGCTTAACTGGGCTCTGGACTTGCAAAACAAAATTCAAAGCCAGAACTACCAACCCAACGCCCAGGAAGTAGCCAAGTACAAAGACATCTTTAACCGCTACGAAAATCAGCCTGCAGAGCCTACACCTGCCCCCGCTCCCGCCTACAGCCCTGGCGAAACACCGCCTGTAGCGATTGATGCCAAGGTGTCTCAGGGTGAGCTTGATTGGGCCGTGGATCTTCAGGTACGTGTGGATCAGGGTTATAAACCCACCCATCACGAAATCGCCCGTTATACAGATATTTTCAATCGTTATGAAGCCAGTCAAAAGCCGGCTCCTGCTCCCGCGCCTACTCAACCCAATACGCCGGCTCCCGTCACACCTGGTGCTCCTTCGGCACCCGTGACACACCCCGGCGCGAGCCAAACCGATGTTCAGTGGGCCAGAGCCTTTGAAAATCGTGTTGCTCAGGGGCAAGCCGGTACACCGGACGAGATTTCTCGTTATAACAATATCCAGATGAAGCTGGCCAATTACGGCATGGCTCCTCCTGCTGCACCTACGGTAACGGCAACCCCCAATGCCGGTGCAGGTGAACCCCTAACGCAGGCGGATATTGATTGGGCCATGCAGCTACAGCATCGCGTGCAGTATCAGGGTTACCAACCCACCCAACAAGAAATTAATCGCTATACCGACATCTATAATCGTCAGCAAGAGCCTGCACCGGTTCAGCCCTCAGCTCCAGCGGCCCCCGCAGCCCCTGCTGCTCCAGTGGCCCCCGCAGCTCCCGCCGGCGCTCCCAGTGCCGCAGATATGCAGTGGGCACAGCAATTGCAAACCGCTGTTCAACAAGGCTATCAGGCAAGTCCTGAAGAGATTGCGCGCTTTACCGATATCTATAATCGCTCGCAAGCCAGTCAGGGGCAACCCGGTGCAGCTCCTGCAGCCCAACAGCCTCCAGCTGCTCCTGTGGCCCCACCGCAGCAAACGGCCCCTGGTTCTGTCATGATCAATACCGGAACGCCTGATAACGAACTGCAATGGGCGCTTGAATTGCTTAACCGTTACCGTCAGGGATACCAGCCTTCTCCTACGGAACTGGCCATGTACGAGAGTATTATTGCCAAAAAAGCGGTTCCTAACGCGACACCCTAGTGATTAACCCTTTCGGGTGACTTCAATTGTGCAAAAGCGCTCGGCCATACGCCGAGCGCTTTTCTTTTAGGTCGTGTTGATATCCATAACTTCTCTTCAAGGCGGCCTTAGACCCTTCAAGGTAGCCCTAGATAAGCGTGTATAATAAAGTCTATGTCTACTTTATCTAACGCTGATACACCTTCTTCTCTGTCGGAAACTGACTTTCAACAGCTTCAGTCGCAGCTTAGCGATGATTTACGGTTGGAGCTGCGGCGTGTGCATCGCCAAAGCTTATTTTCTGTGGGCTTACAAGCGATTGCACAAGTTGTGCTTGCGGTGATTCTTTTTAAAGCATCTCGTCAATATATGGACGTAACCCTGTGGGCTGTGGGGGTTTGTTTGCTGGTGTTTTCTTCTCTACAGTTTTTAGAGATTGAATATATTTCCACCGGCCGAAGTTGGATGGATATCTTTGAAAAACGGAGCCGTTAATTGATGTTTAAATATACTGTTGCAGCACTTTGCCTTCTGGGCTTTACCCTTCCTTCAGGTGCAAATGCCGAACCCGTTCAGGCTTTAGAAAAACCGCTGGTGATTGGGCATCGGGGGGCCTCCGGCATTTTGCCAGAGCACACGCTGGCGGCTTATGAGGCGGCTCTAAATCAGGGGGCCGACTATTTTGAGCCGGATCTGGTATCCACCAAAGATGGGGTGTTGGTGGCCCGTCACGAAAATGAAATTGGCACCACCACTGACGTGGCGGAGAAGTTTCCCAATCGTAAGCGGACCCGTGTGGTAGACGGTCAAACCCTTACCGGTTGGTTTGTGGAAGATTTTACCCTGGCCGAAATTCGACAATTGCGCGCCATACAGCGTTTGCCTTTTCGAGATCAACAGTATAACGGGCAGTTTTCGATTCCCACGCTGGCAGAAATCTTGACCTTTCGCGCGCAGCAGAGTGAGCGACTGGGACGGACCGGTGGGTATTTATCTTGAAACCAAGCACCCCACCTATTTTCGCAGTATTGGCCTGCCCATCGAAGAAAAATTACTCCAGCATCTCGCGCAACACGATCTCATGGACGCTGATGATCCCGTTTTTATTCAGTCTTTTGAGGTGAGTAATTTACAATGGCTCAATCGCCGTACGGAAGTGCCTTTGGTGCAGCTCATTGAATCCAGTGGCTCCCCGGCCGATCAACAGAATACCGGACTCAGCTATGCCAGCATGTTGACGCCGCAAGGGCTTGCTCAGGTGGCGCTCTATGCCGATGGCATCGGGCCTGATAAGCGCCTGATTATCCCTCTGAAAGAGGGTGTTCTGCAGACCCCTACCGCTCTGATTACACAGGCTCATCAGGCGGGTCTCAGGGTGCATCCCTGGACATTTCGCTCCGATGCTAGCTATTTGGCTGAGGCTTATCGTGGAGACCCTGCAGCAGAATATTTACAGTTTATGGCTTTGGGCGTAGACGGTGTGTTTTCTGACTTTTCGGCGGACGCTTATGCTGCGCGCACAACGTTTTTGGCCCGCTAACGATGCGCTTTTAAGAATTCATAGTCGTCTTCCAGTTGCAAGACGCGATGTCTGAGCAATTGTAAGCGCGCATGGGCCAAAAAGAGGGCATACATGGTGCCTTGAATATCGTATTTGTGCTCAAAATACTGTGTTTGCGCGATGGCGTAAGTGCGCCATGCGGACTGAGCGACTTTTAATGGGATGTTTTGATCGCCCCCCAATTGTTGATAGTAAATCAAGAGTCGTGCTTCCCATAAGGGCAATAGGGCCTCCATACAATGCCGTTCTGACGTGGTGCCCGGATTTTCGGTCATGCAGGTGTCGAGTTGCTGGTCTAAAGGGTGGGCCGGCGCTTCTAAAAGCAGGGGGTGGGCCACAGCCGAGAGCGTCACGGCTACCCACGTTACGGCAGCCAGAGTCATTGTCTTTTTCATCGGTAGAGAAGGTACTGCTTACGCAGCTGGCGATAATCGGCAATGGCGGCTTGCCATCCCTGGCGAATGTCGGCGTTGCTTTCGTCGGCGATGAGACTTTGCTGAAGCTTAGTGGTGCCCGCGAGACGGGTGAAAAAGTCGTTAAAGAAGCCCCCGGGATCTTCGGGGTATGCGGCAGCGTAGGCCCGATAAAAGTGCCGTAAATAATCCAAATCCAGATAAGGCGGTGGCGTCACCTTACGCAAGTCCAGGCCGTAACAGACTTCTCCCCGGTAAGGGGGGAACTGTGCGCCAGCCATGGCCTCAGGGGTAAATACAAAGTTTCCAGCCTGAGGAAGGGGGAGGCCCACGGCCTGAAAAGGAAAGGCGGTCCCCCGGGCAACGGAAACCCTTGTGCCTTCAAACAGGCCCAGTGAGGGGTAGAGGCGAATGGCCTGAAGATTGGGCAGGTTTGGAGACGGTGGAACGGGTGGGCTATAGCGCGTGATGTGGTTGTAATTCGCCACGGGAATAATTTTAAGATCCAGCTGGTTTACTCCGGCTATCCAGCCTTCCCCTTTGATCATGCGGGCCAGTTCGCCTACGGTTAGACCATGCACCAGCGGAATGGGATGCATGCCCACAAAAGAAGCATGCTCTTTTTCGAGTAAGGGGCCGTCTACATAATCTCCGTTGGGATTGGGGCGATCGAGAATGAACAGGGTTTTCTGCTGTTCGGTGGCGGCTTCCATGACATAGTGCATGGTGCTGATGTAGGTGTAATAGCGCACGCCCACATCCTGAATATCAAAGAGAATGATGTCGATATCCGCCAATTGCTCTGCGCTGGGCTTTTTTTGTTTGCCATAGAGAGACTGCACGGGAACGCCACTGCGGGCATCTATGCCGTCGGCTACCGTTTCCCCGGCGTCAGCAGTGCCGCGAAAACCATGCTCGGGTGCAAAAATACGCCGAATATCCATGCGTTGCTGCTGGAGGTAATCCACCAAATGCGCTGCGCCCACTCGAGATGTTGGATTGACCACAAGGGCCAGACGCTTTCCTTTCAGGGCTTCTAAATATAGCTCCGGGCGCTCAGCACCGACCCGTAAGCCCTGACTCACAATGCCACCGGCATCACCAGCCACCGCACGGGGTGAAAAGTAAAAAGTCGCCATACCCTGACCGATCAAAAGCAAACACAGTAAAAAATAATGCATATTGTCATTCTCGCAAATTCTTGACCCGAAGACAAACGGAAAAGCCCTAAAAATCAATTTGCTAAAAGGGCGAAGGTGTAAGGTGCGGTAAACTGTATTTTAAAATGCAATGCGTTCACGCTTACCTTTAGAAAGAAGTTAAAAGCATGTCTATTTCTTTTCTTCATCAACGCACGATTGAAGCCTTCAAAAATCATATTGAAACTGCGGTGATCGGTAAACCCGAGGCGGTGGATTTGGCGATTACAGGATTCCTCGCCGGCAGTCATATTCTTTTGGAAGATGTGCCCGGCACGGGGAAAACCCTGCTGGCACGGGCGTTAGCTAAAGCGTTCTCGGGTAATTTTCAGCGCATTCAGTTCACTTCAGACATGATGCCTGCCGATATTACCGGCAGCTCAGTGTTTAATATGAAGGCCGGCCATTTTGAGTTTATTCCAGGCCCTATTTTTGCCCATATTGTCTTAGCCGATGAAATCAACCGCGCCACACCCCGCAGTCAATCGAGCTTGTTAGAGGTGATGGAAGAAAATCAGGTCACCGTGGATGGCAAAACCTATCCGCTGGAGCGCCCTTTCTTTGTGGTGGCTACCCAAAATCCGCAGGAGTCTTACGGGACTTTTCCGCTGCCTGAATCGCAGTTGGATCGTTTTGTATTGTCTTTTAGCATGGGATACCCCAGCTTTGACACCGAAGCACAGATCTTGCAATTGCACCGTAAAAATCTCGAAGAGAACCACAGTCGTTTTTTAGAGTCGCGTTTGAAAGCCGTTTTAACCCCGGAGCAGGTGCGTGAAGCCCAGGCCGAAGTCGCACGGGTGACCGTGAGTGACGAGCTGGAGCAATTGCTGCTGCATATTATTCATATGACCCGCCAGGACAGCCGTTTTCGTATGGGAGCCAGTACCCGTGCCGCGGTTGCTTTTTTACGGGCCCTACAAGCTTATGCCTATCTCAAGGGCCGCAGCTACGCCACCCCGGACGATTTAAAATATCTCACGCCCTATGTGCTTAATCATCGCGTGGTTTTTCAACAAAATCTCAATCGCGAACAAAAAGATGAAGCGCTACGGAGTCTGGCCCAGGAAGTTTTTGCTCAGCACGCCGCTTTGTTACGTTAATGAGCCGCTACGCCCTAAGCCCTGAGCAGATGAAAACCCTGGATGCCTATGCCATTGATCGGGGCTTGCCTGCTCTGGTCTTAATGGAGCGGGCGGCCCTTTCCATGATGCAGCTTTTACAGGAATATCTCACGGCCCAATCGCTGTGGCATCAGGATCGTTCGATCGCTATTTTTTGTGGGACCGGCAATAATGGCGGAGATGGTTTGGCCCTGGCCAGGCTTTTGCAAGGTGAGCCCTGGAGAGATCGTACAAAAGTACGGGTGTATCTGCTAGGAGATGCCCAGCGCTGCAGTCCAGAAAATCAACAGCAGCAACATATTCTCGCCTCAATGGGTATACCCGTCATTGCTTTAACAGAAACGACTGACCTTGCGCAAATTCCGGCCTTTACCGCTCATGATATTTGCGTTGATGCCTTGATGGGGGTGGGTTTAAACCGAGCCCTTGAGGGGCTGCCTGTGGAGCTGATCACGCATCTTAATCAAATGCCGGCACTGCGGGTTGCTTTAGATATTCCTTCGGGGATTCATGCCGGGACCGGTCAGGTCATGGGCACCGCTTTTTGTGCACACCTGACCTTAAGCTGCGCGCAATTTAAGCAAGGTCAGCTCTGTGATGCGGCATTGGAATATGTGGGAACGCTTAAAGTCGCTGATATTGGCATTCCAGAAGTGTGGCTTCAGGCCCATGAGCAAAAGCAGCCGGTTCCTTTTGTCAAAGTGCTGAATCCAGAAACCTTTATGCCTTTTGTTGCTCCCCACCTGCCGATTCGTGCTCCCCATGCCCATAAAGGCAGCCAGGGCAAACTCGGCGTTTTTGGTGGCAGTAAGGGCATGGTGGGCGCGCTCATGCTAAGCCTGAGAGCCGCTTTAGAGAGTGGCCCGGGCTATATTTTTGCCTATACAGATCCTGATTTGGTGTCAGGTCTTGCACCTGTATTGCCCGAGGTGCAGATCAACGGGTTTCCCGATGTAGACGATCTTAAAGCGACGCTAGCGACACTGGACTTTGTATTAATCGGCCCCGGTTTGGGGCGCTCTGAGGCAACGAGAGCCTATTGTCATACCCTGTTCGATGTCGTCTGCGCGCTCAATGTTCCCGTATTGGTGGATGCCGACGGTTTGTTTTTTTTATCGCAGTGGCTCACGGCAGACAAAACCTTGCCAGCGGGCAGCATTTTGACCCCCCACCCTGGGGAGGCGGCTCACTTGCTCGGTGTTAAAACAGCAACCGTGCAGGCCGATCGCTTTGCGGCCTTGCAACACCTGCGGCAGCTGACCGGCGCAATTTGTGTACTCAAAGGAGCCCGTACGCTCATTGCGCTTTCTTCTACAGCGGTTTATGTGAATATGACCGGCAATGCCGGACTGGCCCGCGGTGGCTCCGGTGATGTGTTGGCGGGGCTGATGGCGGGACTGGCGCCCCAAAGTGAGGGAGCAGCTATTTTAGCCACCTACTGGCATGGCCTGACGGCCGATCGGGTAGCTCAGCATTATGGAATGCAGGGAGTTCGTATTCAACGTCTTTGCGATACCCTGAGCGAAGTTTGGGCCAGTCTTTGTGTCCAGTGAGCTTGCAATTCTATCAAACAACGGTAAAATGACAAGGAGCATTCGCATCCTGTTGCGCACGCTAAGCATTTAATAGACTCTCACCACATCCGTTACTTATTTCGAAGGAGTTAAACATGGTTTCACCCAGAGCAGCCTTTCTTGCGTCCTCACTGGCTTGCGGTATTTTATTCTCCGGGGTTATTGCCCCGGCTGCACAGGCCTTTACCCCCGCCAGCGAAATGGTGGACCTGAGCCCCGAACACTGGGCCTATCGGGCCGTACAGTCCCTGATGGAAAAGTATGAAATCGTGGATGGTTATCCTGATAAAACCTTCCGTGGCAACCGCACCTTAACCCGTTATGAATTTGCCGCCGCGCTGTACCGCGTCATGGTTCGCGTTGAAGAGCTTATTGCAGCTTCTGGCACCGGTGGCGGTCCTCCCGTCAATGTCAACCGCACCGATTTAGAAACCATTGCCGCCCTGCAAAAAGAGTTTCGCCAGGAACTCGCTGACTTTAAAGGTCGCCTAAATCGCATCGAAGAACGCATTCAACTGCTCGACGCTGTAAAAGTCGGCGGTTCAGTAGAAGTTCGTTATCGCGACCGTGTTGCTGTCACCGACTCAACCCTCTCCTCGTCTCCCTTATTTAACAGCAACCCCGACCGGGAGCAGGTCAATTCTCCTGCCCGTAACTTTATTACCCGTCGTGACCGCTTTCCTTTTCGCGTACGTACCCGTCTTAACGTAGACGCTAACTTATTGCCCATGGTGAGCTATGGCGGTAGTTTTATTGCCGATGAAGGTGCCTTTTTAGGTACCGCCGCCGGTCAACAAGCGGTGTTTATTGGCGGGCATTTTGGTGAAGAGGGCTTTTTAGGCGCTCCTTTTTACGTGCAACGCTCCGTGGTCAAGTCGACCTTTCCGCTGCAAAGTGGTTTAGGTGCCCCCAAACTGAACGTTCGCTTTGGGGTGTATAACTTCAACGAATCCATTAATACCGGTACCACCCTCAAAAACCACTTTAGTGGTGAGAGCTGGTTGGGGCACGGTTATGGTTTGGTCGGCTGGGGTGGCGATGAGATTCGCACCGTCAACCAGGGCCAACAAGGGGGAGATAACGATCCCTATACCAATTCGGTCTCTCGCTTCTGGGTGGGCGACATTAACGCCAGCCGCGTGGATCCCAACAGCAAGCGCTATAACCAATCCACCTCTCCCAGTGCGTCGATAGATCTTGAGTGGGGCGCTTTTTCGTTCTTTGCAGGGATTAATAACGGTTCGTTTTACACCAGCCGCCTGTTGGCCTCTCAGGGTAACTTGTCTAACTTTGGTCAGGTCTCTCGCGGTGGCTCCTTTGGTTCGCTGATTAATGCTGATGCGGTCGTGGGTAACCTCGATCGTCTAAACCGAATTCGCTCTAACGTGCTCGATTTGCCTGCTGATCTCAACGATGGTTATGGGGTGATTGGTGCGGAACTGGATCTCGGTCAGTGCTATTGGTAACGACTTGATTCCTGTGCGTTTGGGCATTCATGCCATGGACTATTGGAATGATGCTGCCTTTGCGCTGAGCGGAACCCGTAAAGAAGCCTCTGCGGTACTGGACGTGGGCACCAACGCTCTAGGTGCCACTGCGCAGCTGAACTCCTCGTTTATTGGCTATGACATGAGCTCTGTGGGCGTGTTTGCGAACAATATCGCCGGCAGTGGACTCGATGCCGGTCTCGGTGGAAAGGTCGCCCTGCGGAGTTTGACCAGTTTTGGCGGCAGCAGTGTAGCGGCAGCCAATGCGGGCGGCTATCTAGCCCTTCCTGATTTTGGTGGCACCATTCCCAAGGTTTTGTTTGCGGTACGTCAGTCCTTTGGCGATACCCTGGGTACCGAAACCGGTTACCAATTGCTGAAAGACTCAGGGATTACCATCTCTGCGCCCTTTAAAAACATTCTGAACACCAATATTGATTTAACGCTGGAATACAACACCCTGATTGAAGGTGGCTTCTTCTCAGGCCGCTTCATGGCCCACGATGTGGCGCTGTATACCCGTTATAATTTCTAAGCATCGCTAAATGATGCGACCACTGGCAGACTTCTTGAGTAAAGGAGTCTGCTTTTTAATGTGTTTTTTTTGTGTCACACTTTATGCTTCAATCCTGTCGGCTTCTGCCCAGCAAACGCAGCAAATGCCTCAGATCCAGCAGCCCTGGCAAGAAGTGCACACCTATGCCGATGAACTCGACATCACACCCGAGACTCGGGCTCTAAGGGGAAACGTTACCGTCTTTCACGAAGAACTGCAGCTCTTCGCCGATACCTTGCTGTGGGCACCGCAAGATCTTCGTCTTCAGTCTGTTGCGCCCCGCCAGGTGCGGGTGCGCAGTCCCCGCTGGTTGCTGCTTGCCCAGAGCGTGCGGGTGCTTTTTCCGGTGCCGGAGCAGGAGCAATTGCTGGCTGAGACCCTGGAGCTCACCTTTGATGATCCGGCCTTTGCCCTGCGCGCGAAAACCCTGACGGCCAATCGGGAGCGCTGGGACCTGAGCCAGGTTCGTGTCTCGATCCCCGGTGTGCCAGGGCAGTTGTATGCCGAAACGGCTTATTACCTTCCGGCTGCTGAGACCCTGTGGCTTCAAGAGGTGAAGTATTACCCGTTGTTTTCTGCACAAGATCCAGGACCGGTACTGAGCTGGCCTGATGTGCAATGGTCCTTTGCAGAACGCCGTGACGCTTTGCGTCTGCGCCCAGACTTTTTAGGGGTACAGCCCCGTTTTCGCGTGGGCAGCCTGGAAGATCCCTGGCAGGGTTTAGATGTGGGCGCATTGGCCGAGCTTTGGCATACGCCCAGCGAGCGTTTGTTTGCGGGTGTTTACTATGGTCAGGCCACCGGATGGCGTGGCACCGGCCTCTTTGAGTGGCAGCCCACTGCGACATCGCGCTGGTTAGCCCAGGGCAGTTGGCAAGAGCGCGGTATCGTTTCTGCTGGGGCTCTCGACTATTTTCAGGCCTTTTCACTGGGGGATTTGCAGCAGCAGGTGTGGGCGCAGCTGGGTGCCCATTGGCAGCAGCCAGACACTTTTTTACAGGCTTTTGGATTGCCCCTGCGTTTGACCCCGGCGCTTTACTCGGGGGCTCAGCTTATTTTAACCACCCCTCCGCAAACAGCACTCGAAGGCCGTTTAGAACACTTTGCCATGATGGGTGCGCAATGGGGCACCCAAAGCCGAGGAAGTGCCCTCTGGCAGGGTGAAATGGCCCTGGGAAACTGGGGGATGCATCGGTTCTCGGCCAGTGGACAGGCGCATCTGCTCTATGCACCCACAGCGATGTCGAATATTGGGCTTGCCCCCACGGTCGGCCTACGTCTTACGGATCTCATGCCGTGGTCATCTCAGTGGACCACCGGACTTTACGCCGAAACCTATGCTTCAACCCTGCCTGTCTCCTGGTTTTCGGCAGGTCGTTTAGTGCCCTGGGTGGGTGGCCTGGTGCAATGGCAGGGGGAGTTTGTTGCGGTCAGTATGGATCTTGCTTTTGATCCGGCAGCAGGCGTGGTGCGCCAATGGAATACCTTGACCAGCTGGCGGTATGAACAATGGCTACTGCATGTGGGGATGTTTTTGATGTCAGAACCCCAGGCACAGGGCGGTTTTATTGGTGGGCCTCGGGTGTCGTTACAGTGGGTATTATAAGCTGTTGAGCGGACCCAGGTGTGATCCAGATGTAACCCATGTCCTTTATCTTGCAAAGCAGCAACTGATATAATGAGGAACATTGCTTTGAAATGTGTGGAGGATGCGTGATGGAAAAGTCCCTATTATCTTTGGCTTTGCTAACCCTGACTGGGGCGCTAAGTGCTTGTGATATGGAGCTTCCCACCATTACCAATGCCAGTGTCAAAGTTCCTGATTATGCCAGCTATAGCGTGAAACGCTTACCCGTAAATAAAGTGTCTGAGAGCCGTTCGGCTGCCCTGGCCAAAAAACAGGGGGCACGATTTGATGTCATGCCTGAAATGGTCATGGGCGTCATGGTGCAAGAGTCAGGCTTTAATGCCAACGCCATTAGTTATGTGGGTGCACAAGGTCTGATGCAAATTATGCCCGCCACCCTTAAACATATTAATGCCAAAAGCGGTTTGAAAGTCAGTGACCCTTTTGATCCTGCACAAAATGCCGCTGCCGGCACCTGGTACTTGCGTTCTCTCTACAACGAGCTGAACGGTGTGTCAGAGTCAAATCGCTGGCGTTTTGCCCTGGCTTCTTATAACGGGGGCATTGGCCGCGTGAATGCCGCCATTAAAAAAGCCCAGGAGCTGTCTAAAAAGACCCGTTCAGAAATCACCTGGAACGACGTTAAAAACTATTTACCCCGCGAGACCCGTAATTACGTGCCCGCCGTGGTTTCTCATACGGCACATTACCGTATTCAGTCGATATAGCCGCTAGTTATACCGTGTTGAGGGTTTGCCGCCTTGACAAATATGCTTTTCTATCAGACAATCAAAGAATCGTTACAAAACTTAACAATTGGAGTTTGCTTTGAAACAACGATTCTTTCTTTTATTTTTGTGTGGCACTTGTTGCTTTCTCACGAGCTGTGGTAACGAATTATCTGTAAAGGGAAGAGCCGGTTCGGCCTCTCTAGCGATGGAGAGCAATTCTTTGCCCCTCATCTCTCAGGCTCCAGCATCCCAGAGCTCAATCCCCAATACTTCAACCTCTCAGTCACAAGCGACTGTACCTATCGCTGCGTCTTCAACCGCTTTTGTTTCTGGGGCCGCAGCTTCAAATGTTAACTCCCAACTCAAAGCCCCAGAAAAAGGATTGTCCTCAAGCCAGGGCGAGCCAGAGCCTTTTTTAAACCCATCCGCTCCGGCTGTGCGCCAAGTCGCTGTGCCTCAAGCTGCAGAGTCTAGCTTTTCAACGGGATCAGGACAAGTCACTCCTGTGGGAGGTTCAGAAGCGAGTGAAAGTTTCGATGTGGTGGTTCCTGCCGTTATTGAAGCAGACAATAACACGGTGTATACACCTGCGACGGGTGAGCCGACGATTTTAACGGATGCCGAAGCCCTTGCTATTGATCGGCAAGTTTTTCGAGACAACGGGTAAGTACAAAAGGACATTCCAATGATTAGAAAAGCAATTCCAGTCTTTATGGCGCTCAGTTTAACAGCATGTCAGATGAGTACCCATTATTCTCTCAACACTTCTGCTGTGAGCACAGCCTCTGTCTTATCAAATCAGCTCATTGCCGGTGAGCCCTTGCAGGGCTTAGATAATGACGGCAAAGAAAGTACAGAGGATTTTTATCGGCCTTTTGAAGAAATTTCAGCAAGGCTTGTGAGCTCTTCTTTTGCGACGCAGTCTTTCAATACGACCGATGCGACCGATGCGAAGTGGCGGCCGGTTCAAGACGGTTTACCTACAGGTGACGTGACGTTTACAGGTTTGGTGTCGCATCAGGGTGATTTGTATTTGGGTTTGAAAGAACAGGGGCTTTACCAATGGGATGGTTCTCAATGGCAGAATATTGCACCCAAGCCCATAAAGTATGGGCTCAAAAGTTTAAGTTCAAGTGGTAGTGACTTATTTGCAAGTCATGGAGAATCTCTATTTCAATATATTTCAGGCCAATGGAAAGAAGTTAAAAAACTACCCAAAGGAGCTAAAATTTTTAGTGGCAATGACGGTAAATTGCTGATTCTCGCCAATAACACCATCGACCCCCATATTTACACCTACGATGTCGCATCTCAACAACTCACAGATACGCAGTTTTCTTTTAACGGCCTCGACGGAAAACCCCATATTCAACTCGTGCAAGATCAACGGGGCCGAATTTGGTATCGCTCAAATTACTCAGGGGTTTACCGCTATGAGAACGGTGTATGGACCCATGCGCACCCGCGCAGTGGCGTACTTAGTGTGGCCAATAATGGGCAAGTGTATCTCTCTTATGAGATACGCAAATACACGCAAACCGCCAGTTTATTTGCCGAAACCCAGGACGGTGGCTGGTCATTGATTAATGATGAGCAAGGGTACGGGTTTTCAGGCGCACCCTGGCAAGCCGATGCGATTATTGTACCCGGCGGACGCTTCAAAGACTTTGCTTTTAACCGCGAGAAAAAGTGGCGCTTACCGTCGCTTAAAAGCCGTTTGGATCTCAACGAAGACGAAACGAAGTCTGTGCGCAATGCCTACACGACGGTACATAAGGGGCAAACGTTTACGCTGCAATCTTATACCCAAAACGCTAAATCTTATGTGCAGCTTATGGGGGCGGATTTGCGTCCTGAAGAGCTTCAGGCGACCCACACCAATTTGCAGTTAAAAACAGGAACCTATCTTGCCGGAGCGGGAGTAAACAGTGCCACCGGCGTTGCCCTGCTTGACAGTGGCAAAATCGTGGTGGCAATACGTGCTGACAACGCCTTGACGCAACAGGTTTCTGAAGCAAACCAGTATTATCTTCGCTCCCAAAAGACCCCCGGACAATTGCTTGTGTTAAGCCCCGATGCAAATCAGGTTGAAGCGGTTTATTACGTTGGTGAAGAAGTTGCCGACATCGCTGTAGAAGGAAATCGCATCGCCTTTGCCTCCGAAGCAGGATTCGGAGTGATTGATGCCGAAACCCACGCTCTCAGTCAATTTATAGAAGACTCAGCAAGCAAGAAACGCGTGGCTCTCAATACGCAGGGGCAATGGGCCAGCCTTGCAGACAAAAAGCTGAGTTTTTATAGCGCTTCTGGAGAACTTGGCTTTCAACAAAACCTGTCGCGTAGCTATGTCGAAGACATCGAATTAGACAGTGGCCATGTTTATCATGTGGGTTTTGACAATAAAAAACTGCCGGGAGGTAACCCGGTACAGGTGGCTTTTGCACAGGCTACTGATTTACAGGGACAAAGCGCATGGCTAAGCTTTGGTTTTGAAGGCTCAATGCTATCAAGTAATATTGCAGACACTCGCTTATACCGTGTTAAAAAGGCCGCCAATGGTAAATTATCTTTGCTCGGTGAAAGTGCCGGTACCCAGACTATTTTTCGGTATAACGGTCAGGCCTTTTCGGGTGAAAGTCCGCTGCGCTCTATCGATTTTTATAACGCCCTTTGGAACACCGGCTCAGCCCATATAGCCTATGTGGCCAGTGTAGATGCAAACTCAGGATCGATTGAAAAAAGCCAGTTGACCATGGCGCGCTTAAGCTCTGGTAAATCCAATACCTTTCGTGTCAGAGACATTGCCACAGATACCGAGGGCCGCACCTTTGTGAGTGGTACGAGTGGCTATATGCTGGCTGCCCGTGAGGCCCAGCGGGTCAATGGTCAGAAACTTGGTGCTTATCAGGGAGATCCCAGTTTTATGGCCCTGAGTGAAGACTACCGAACCCGTCTACACTGGACCAGTCTCAATAAATCAGGAGCCACGGGACGCATCTGGGGATTAGCCGCAGACGCTAACAAGGTGGTGATGTTGGCCCAGGTAGATAAGGGGGGAGAATTCTTTACCACCCCTGGAGCGATCCAGCAGATCAACAATAATACTGCCAGTAATATCTATGTGGGTGTGGTGAATCTTAACGATAATTATTAAGGTTGGCGCTGCTTCAGGAGCTACCGGCGGCGTATTTGGCGCGATGGTTGCCGAAAAGAAGTAAAGCCCTCAACACATCAAGCTTAGTAAAAGCCTTAATAAAAGACGGGTATTGCTCTGAACTCATATCAGAACAATACCCGTTTTCTGCTGTTTAGTACTGCGTTGCCTTTTAAAACCGTTTTTCAGCTTTGGATTGATCATTAGGACGGAATTTATTATAATATTGTTATAATAATATTATAATTCACAAGGAGAAATATCACGCATGGGAATGATTAAAAAATTGACTAAGGTAGGTTCAAGCTCAGCATTAATCATAGATAAAGCACTGATGGAGGTTCTTGGGATGACGCCCGAATCTCATCTGGAGATTCATACCGATGGCCGGTCGCTTATTGTAACGCCTGTTCTACAAAAAGATGCTTATGAAAACCTCCCTGATGCCGTTAAAAACGCCTTTGAATCCTCATTACAGCGGTTTGATGGGACATATAAGAAATTGGCCGAGTAATGGGTTTCGAGATCACATTTTTGAGTGTTGAAACCGTTGTTATCCTTCATCATCGACTGATAGAGCGATACGGAGGAAGCTTTGGCGTGCGAGATGCTGGACTTTTAGCGTCTGCCTTAGCGCAGCCACAAGCTGGTTTTGGAGGCAATTATGTACACGCCTACCCTTTTGAGATGGCAGCATCTTATCTTTTTCATATAACAAAGAACCACCCCTTTATAGACGGTAATAAGCGCATTGCATTTGCTTCTGCTGACGTTTTTCTATCCCTCCACGGATTTACTATCGTGTGTTCTGAAGACGAAGCCGCGGACTATGTTTTAGCCATATCCGCTGGTTCACCCCTGAGTAAATTAGAAATCACTCAACAATTAGAACAGTGGTGTCTTTGAACTTTCAGGTCTCTTTTATCAACCCTCTTCAACACCTTGCGTCTGAAATGCGCACGCTGGCAGTCGTAGTAGAGGTCAAGGATTTCTCGGTTTTGGCAATCGTCGTAGTCAAACTCGGTGACCTTGTCCATGCTGTCGAGGCCGGTGTAGCCTGCGGGGTTTTTACGGAGCCCTGGACTGTTTTGGTCAATGGCATTTTTGAGGGCGCAGGCTTCGCCCGGAGATTTAAAGATTTCGACCTTTAGGGGCTGATCACAGGCTTCTTCGCAGGGGGCAAAGACATAGCGGTTTTCGCCGACGGTGGCAGCAACCCCTGATGGAGGGGCTGAGAAAAAGACATCGGTGGCAATGAGTTCGGCCCAGGGCTCGCCGTTAATGACGACTTTGTACCTGAGGTTATCGCAGAGATTTTGATCGCGCAGGGGCTTTTGGGGTCTTTCGACTTTGAGTTCGTAGACCTTGCAGTAATTGGGATTGTGCCGGACATTAATAACGCTCTCGATTTGGCCGACATCGACGGTGTTGAGTGGGTAGGGCTGCTGTGCCGGTGGCAAGAGTTGTTTAACAGCAAAGTCTTTAAAGGCTTCTTGCTTTTGGGGTGTGGTGAGAATAATGCGGTTGCCGTTTTTGGGGTCGACATAGAGAATGCGCTGCTCACCCTGGGTGAGATCGGTGGGTATTTTTGTATCGGCAGGGAGCGCAAAGGTTTTAACAGGGACTTTGGGGTTGTTGTGGGGTGTGTTGGTGTTGGCCACGGTATTGGGGAAGGTGGGCGTTTGTGCTGGTGAAGGAGCCTGCACGGGTTTGGGTTGTGTGGTGGGTGCTTGACAGGCGGCCAGGGTCGTGAGGATGCCGGAGAGGGCAATCACGATCCAGGTGTTGAGGGCGATATGGAGGGGGTGTTTTCTTGGCTTCATTTTAAACCTTGATTGTTTTTCACGGGTTTACTTTTTAATACTGCGTCGCTTGTTGCTCATTTGTCTGTTGCGTCATTTTCTTTTTGATTATTCTGAGCCGAGACTCTGGGTACCAGGGATATTTATGCAAATAGTCCTCAAAACTTAGGGGGCAGCCGATACTTTTAAGGTGTTGAGCTGAGCCAGTTAAAAACAAAGTGATGGTCTCAAGAAAATCGGCTTCGCTGAGGACGATCTCTGGCAGTGGATATTGAGGGGGGAAATCGATAAGATGCCCTTGTTGAAACTTCCAGTAACCCTTCTCTATTTCAAAGAAAGCGAAGGGCGCTTCGTCGCCATAGGCGTCGTTAACATAAAGGAAGCGTTTAAGCTCTTTTGTTTCGCAGTAGTTCTGTTGCCAAAGATAAAGCTGTAAGTAGAGGTCGAAAAGAAATTCTTCTATTTCAAAGAAGTTTTGATTTTTGTACGTGAATGTGAGCTTTGCGAGATACCGTTCAGGCATCTCACTAAAAAGCAAATCCGTATTCAATAAAAGCGTTTTACTTATCGCGGGATCAGTAAAAAAATCTTCATTTATTTCTGCTGTGATTCTGAGTTCAGTCATGCTTTGATTTGGTTTCAAACTTAAATTCAGGATACATCTGGGTGACTTCGATAAACAGTTCACAGATATCTTTAAACGATTCTCCCAAATACTGTCGAGAATCGTCGCTGTCTTTCCAGATCAAATGGATATTTGTATCTGTATGCCCTGTCATCAAATCCCACAGTGCATTTAAATTTTCGCCATAAAAAGCGGGGAAGTCAAGTAAAGCAGCAATCTGATGATGAAAATCCGACTCGGAATGAATCGTTTTACCCTCTAAAATTACTTCTTTTCGAAGGCTTTCCTCAAAATAAATAGATCCGTATTTTTGGGCAAGGTCTTGTAAGCTTTTTCGCAGGATAGAATATTCGTGCGGGATATTTTCTAAACTGCTGGTTGCGCAATCCCATACAATATGGATTGATTCCCAATCATTGCCAGTGGGGTGCTTGTATTTATAGATGCGATGCGCAGCTTCTACTGAGCGAATAATCTCCTTAAGCAGCTCATCTAAATTATGAATGCGGCTACCCCGAATACGTATATCAAATCTTTTCATTTTGGCCTCGGAATTGCTGTTGCAAATGAGCGGTATTTATCATAGCGACGTGATTTGAAAACATATCATGAAGTGAAAAGGCAGCTGCGTATTGTTCAATGGTGTAGGGTGGCTTTGCCGTTAATAAGCGTAAAGATGAGTTAAGGCGAGAGATATAATTTTTGAGTGCTTGTCGAAACAAGGGATTCGGAATGGCTACTCTTTTCACCGTTGATTCTTTGCTGAAAAAATTATGGATGAGGGGAGACGAGAAAAGCCATTGCTCATTTTCCTGGATAAAAAAATAGAGGGATTCTTGAAGGTTGCCATTTATTCCCAGCGGATCAGTGCTCGTGTTTTGGTCATATAGAAAAATGGGTAGCGGGTGGGTTTGGGTGTAGGTTAACCAGCAATGGCAATAGAGTGCAAATCGATAAAGATCGTGTGTTTCTTTGACTTCCTCAAAACCTGTGTTTTCTATCAGTAAAGATCCATCGGCCATCCAATGCAGTTCTCCTGCATAAAGCTCGGGCAGGGTGTGCAGATCTAATGCACTGAAATAATGAGGGTTACTACCTAGATACTCAATGTCTGAGAAAGTTAGTTCTAATGATGTGATGACTTGAAAAGTGTCCATTAATTTTATACTTATTTTAGTCTAGCATTTGGTGGAATGGGTTCAATATTTAAGCGGATGCGTTCAGGTAAGGAGTCTAAATGAGCAACGTATTCTTTTGTGTTGGTTAAAATAAATTGGGTTTCATAATGTAGAAAATATCCGAGGCATAAAGTCTTCTTGAAAAAATATGTGAACTGATAATAAGTGGGATAATAAAATGATTTGGCATCAAGGCTCTCTGAAAATTCTCCTTTTTTAAATGCTTTGTAATCAGTTTTTCCATCGGGAAGAATAGTCACTCTTATAGGCTGATAAGGATACTCTTCTTTAAGCAGCTGTGCTTTACAGGAGTCATTGAGATGAAATGTGGCGACAATATCACCGTTGGACGTCTCTACGAGCTCATCTTTGACCTGTATATCCCAGTCCTCAAAAAAGTCGGGTAAATACAAATCTTTTGCTTCCAAAATACCGGAGAGTCCAAAACTATCGGCTATTTTAAAAAAGTAGTCTTCAAAAATAATTTGCAGCGCGTCATGATCGTTTTCTTCAGCATAATGTTTGCTATAACTTGGTAAGTTTACATAACAAAGCGGGCGTTTAGCTTCTGAGAAACACATGATTTATTAATGGGTCTCCTTTGTTGTTTTGGGGGCTGAAATTGTGTGGTGGGGTCAGATAAAAGAGGTGTTTTGCTCATCTCACAATTCAATATGCTTTTTTGCATTTTCAAAATCAGGTACATTAATAAAAATCAGGCCATAGACGAACTCGTTTTTCTCCGATTTCAAAAAAAGGGCTCTCTTCATCCTCTGCTTCCAGTACAAGTCTAAAAGCGATCCCCACCTCACCTATCCAGCCGTCAGGATTTTCTTTTGTTTCTCTGTCTTCTCCTATATATTTAGGCTCTATTATGAGCTCTCGATAATCAAAGGCCTTATCCTCTTTGAACGCTATCATTTGGGAGAAGCCCGCAATAATATGATCTTTTAGCATTGGATCTTTTTCTTCAGATTCTCGCTGTTCTTTAGTGACATTTTTTTCTATACTGCTGTAATTGTGAATCTCTAGACAAAATACATAATCTTTTAAGCAAAGCGATTTTTCGCCAGTTGTACTCTGTGCTTTTACGATCAAGGTGAAAAGCTGCTTTTGTTCACTTTCTAATAAAAGAGCCCAATTATCTGACTCGATCTTCGATGTCGGGCGCACATGATAAATCCCTTTTATTAGCATACCGCTTAATGTTTTTAACATCTCGTTTGTAACTGCATCAAAGCGCTTTGAGTGCTTCAAGGTGTTAGCCCTAAAATTAGTTTATCTTCTGGGCTAAGGCTCTGTCTAACGCCAAATTCTTTGAGCCATCTCGTTTTCTGTTTTGTAGCGTTCAAAGTTGTATACTTCTTTCTTCTCTTCTGTTTCACTTTTGAGAATGAAAAGAAGTCCGTCTGTTTCCAGAGAGGATTTTGTGTCACATTGAAAAGGGCCTGCTTCGATTATTAAACCCTCTACTAAATTGAGTACATTTTTTTCAAGTGGGCTAAATCTTAGCTTTTTGATCATGGATCTATCAGTCCTATTCGTTTTTCATGGGTTGCTTTTTTGAGTCACAGCGTAATAGTCATTTACCCCTTGTGAGGTATTGATGCGAAAGAAAAAATGACGCAATAAATTGTCCAAAGCGCTTAAGTCTTCTATAGAGGGTGACTGGGGAAGATGGTGCAGCCATTCAGATTTTTGCCGCAAGACTTCTACCCGCTCTAAGAGCTGCTCGTGCTGAAAGTCCGTGATACATTGAAGAACATTTGAGCCATGGGTAGTCGTCAATTGTGTAAAGCTTTTTCGAAAAGTTTGAGGTTTTTGCCACGCATCTTCGCCTTCGTATTCAATCTCTTTACGATTTAGCGCTGAAAGTGTCTGATCTTTTTGGTAGTCAGGATTGTAGTCGGGCAGAGGGGCTTGCCAAAAGTTAGCGCTGGGGACAATCGTTTTGGCTTCCCGTATCAGCAGCTCCATATCTACGCCCAAAATATCAATGGGCCGTTCAAACTCATCCAGGTGCTGTTGAATAGCAGCTGAGACATATTGCTGTTTGCAGGGAAAGGGCTCAATATTGTGCTCAAGGGTTGATTTTTTTTGAGGCGTTACCAACTCTATTGCGAGGTATCGTTGTTGTGGGGCAGAGGGGTGATTCTGTGGACAAACGCTCACAAAGTAAAGCTGGGAGTGACCTTGCGGGATTTTTACAATGGGTTTGTGTGCCACGGTATTTAAAGCGTAGTCAGTCTGCCCTTTAAGGGTTGATTTGATGGTGAAAACATCACAGCTGGCAGGATGAAAGCGCAGCATGTAGAAACGGTTTCTTTGCATCGCTTCATTGGGAGCATAGGCTTTAAGCAAACGGGCTTTGGTTTCTGCCTGTCGACTGGGGTAATACAGATCGAGAGTTAAAGCGCTATCCTGATAGAGTCGCAAAGGTGTTTTCGACAGGTTAATCTTTTGCTGAGGCCCTTGAAAGGCTACAAATTTTAAAGGTTCGCTACCTTTTTCTTTGGCATTGCGCCCAGGGTGACAAAAGGACGAGTAACCATCCGACAATTACAACACGGATAAACGTTAAAATGCCCTTTTTCATGACAGCTCCTTCAACCAATAAGATTATTTTATCTCAAAATGTTGAGCAATAACTTTAGCGCGGCGACTCACCTGTGGATTTTTGTGGTGAAGAAGTTGTTTAAGTAAGTGATGGTTCTGATGATCCCAGGCTTGTCCCTGCGCGTGCAAATGGTAAAGCCAGGCAAGCAGTTCGGTGTGAGAGTAGGTGGGCAAGACAGACCAGAGGCTTTGTACTTCTTTTGCATCTGCACTCACATTACACATGATGCAGGCATGAATCACACGGTTAAAAAGCCCGGGTGCAAATTCGTCTTGATAGTGTTGAGAAAGCGTGTACATAAAGGGGAGGGGTTCCCATGCTTTTAAAAAGGCAATCACATGAGGCGCTACTTTTTCTGGCGCGTAGTCAATGAGAGCCCTCAAAATGACTTCTCTTTTTTCAAGCTCTTGAGGAGCTTGAAAAATACCACTTTTTAACCATTCGGGACGATAAACGTCCGGTTTAGAAAGGGTATCTTTTTCGTAATCAAACCATGAAAGATCTACACCACTACTGAGTTCAAGAAGAGGCAAAATGTCTTGAACTATATTGGGACACTTTAGATGAAGAAGAAGTAACCCCGCAGAAAAACGAACATAAGGTAATTCACGGTTTTTTAAGCAATTTTTTGCAAGTGTTAAGGCTAAATCCATGACTTGACGATTTTCTAGCTCAGAAAATCGGAAGTATGTTTCAGCAAACTCGTGATAACGGACAAGGAAAATACACATAACGCTTTCAGAGCGCTGATCGAAGCGGAGTACTCGCGTGAGGTCTGAAGCATTTATTTGTTCCTGCTGAATAGTCTTTTGGGCAATCTGAAGGTTCTGTTGTTGTCTGTCGTAAGTATTAAGTAAAATATCGTGTATCATCACTGCAAAAGCATCAAAAGCAATATCTAGGTTTGGATGCCGAATAAAATGGTACATGTAGCAGTGTAGATCATTTGGAAGATGAATTTGACTTGCAAACAAAGCTTCAGCCTCATCTATAGGAGACAAGCTTTGTTTCCATAACCACTGTAAGAGCTTTTGCTGAGTTTCATAATCGATTTGAGGTAAGTCTTCAGGCTCGGAAATGTTGATGAGCTGGTGAAAATCTATCATAATTAATAGCAGCTTCCTTGAATATCCACCCAAAATAGTCCAACTTTGGGGAATAAAGTACGAAACTGCTGGGGCAACTTTTCACACTGTGGGCACGCTTTTCGGTTTACAAACATGAATAAACTTCCTTCTAAGGTGTTGTTCCTTTTAACTGCCCCCGTTTCATTGAAGTGAGCATTATTTGTTCTTGCAAAAAGCTCTAGAGTTTTTCGCTCTGAATCATTAATACTTTTAAAGGGAAAATCCTGCCCTTGCTTAGCTTCATCAATCTCTGGTGGGAATTTGAGTTCTCCCCACTTCCCTTTTATTCCCTGTTTAGGTGAGGGTGTGGTTCCTGGAGCAGAGGTCCGTCCAGAACAGGCAACGTTTTCAGCGGGTTCACTTCCTAGTCTTACAGGAAGGCCACTAATATTTTCAAAGCGGTAGGTCGCAACCGTTTTATCTATGGGGTTTTTAAAACCACAGCGGGGTGTGTTGGCTATGTTTTTAGCTAATTGCTCTTGATAGTTAAAAATGGGAAAGGTCTTGGGTCCTTCACTGAAAATTGCTGGAATAGGATATTGTGCTTCGAGAGGAAACTTGCCAATGCTTTTTATGTCAAAAACAGAAGCTTCTTTATTAAGGGTGTACATACCCGTTGGAACAGTTTGGTTAACAAGAGATCTTTGCCCGTTCCAACCGTACTTGAGTAGAACGTATGGTTCGGTTAGTTCTGATAAATGGTTTTCTACAGATTTAATAACAGCTTTAGGCTCTCCTCTTTGAGATCTTCCGGTAATCAGTGTTGCCGGGGGATAAGATTCAAAAGTGATGTGATCACTAAATACGCTTTCACCTTTTGTTGCTCTTACATCGAGAAAGAGTTGTCCTGAAGCAGTGAGTGTTACGGGGAAACTGATGTTCGAGAGATCGAAGTCCAACCTTAAGGTAATAGGCTGCTCATGGGTTCCTCCAGGGCCACCAAAAACAGCAAAGCGATTGCATCCTGAAGGGGTACTCTGTGTACTAAAATCGTCACTAATTTCTTCAGAAATCTCAAGATTTTTGACCTTAAAAGTGATGAGCCTAACGGCA
Organism: Candidatus Sericytochromatia bacterium; assembly: GCA_963797915.1. Taxonomy (GTDB): domain Bacteria; phylum Cyanobacteriota; class Sericytochromatia; order UBA7694; family UBA7694; genus CAXRDE01. Next base: position 277,829 of record CAWCRG010000012.1, on the reverse strand, counting down.
ATCCTGTTTGATGTCATACAGTTTCCGCCACTACAAGATTTTAGATGCACCGGAAGTTTAGGAAATCGCTTTTCAGAAAAGACTTTGTTAATAAAGTCGTCTGAAGCATGCCCTGTGATAGTCATTTTGAAAAAGCCAAATCCTTCTGATTCGATGACGGGGTTACTTTCTGCAATGATACTTTCGTTACTTTCGAGAATAAGGCTTTGATAATCAAAAGGCTCATTACCGCAGGTTTCGGGCGCATGGTTTACCCTGCCTCTGATAATAACATTTTCGTCCTGGTCGATAATGGCACTAAATAGCGTAATACTCGGTTGTTCACCATGGCATCGCTCTTCGTAAGGAATGTTGCCCCCGTCACCAGAGCCACCGCCATTATCGTCGTTTCTGGGCTTGGGGTTTTTGGGTCTGGCGTTATTGCTATAAAAGTCGTAGCACCCACCTGAGGTGTTGACGTTGTAGAAGTCGTTTTTGAGCTTGCGGCGCTGGTTGTAGAAATCGTTGCTGTTAAACTGTTGGGTCTGAAAGCTCTGTTGCTCAACGGTTTGCTCGACCCAGGCGACCTTTTTGCGCAGTAGTTCGACCTCTTGCACCAGGCGCTCGTTTTGAAAGTCGGCAATATCTTTGCGAATGTCGCCGACATCAACGCAGTTACCATCGAGGCATTCGCTGCTGTCATCATAGCCATCGTCATAATCGTCGTAGCCGTCATTGTACTCATCAAAGTCGTCGTAGTAATCGTCGTATTCGTCAAAGCCGTCGTTGTATTGCTGGGTCTGAAAGGCCGTTTCCCGCTCATAATAATGGCCGGGTACTTTGACAGCGCTAACGTTGAAATCACCCGCATTTGGGTACGCTTCTTTGACTTCACGCATGAGTAGTTCGGTATCGACCTTCATGACATCGAGTCGTTTTTCGACGGAGTCTAAGAGCTGCCGCACGCTGGAGTCATAGTAGAGGTCAAGGATTTCTCGGTTTTGGCAATCGTCGTAGTCAAACTCGGTGACCTTGTCCATGCTGTCGAGGCCGGTGTAGCCTGCGGGGTTTTTACGGAGCCCTGGACTGTTTTGGTCAATGGCGTTTTTGAGGGCACAGGCCTCGCCCGGGGATTTAAAGATTTCGACCTTGAGAGGTTGGTCGCAGGCTTCTTCGCAGGGGGCAAAGACATAGCGGTTTTCGCCGACGGTGGCAGCAACCCCTGATGGAGGGGCTGAGAAAAAGACATCGGTGGCAATGAGTTCGGCCCAGGGCTCGCCGTTAATAACGACTTTGTACCTGAGGTTATCGCAGAGATTTTGATCGCGCAGGGGCTTTTGGGGTCTTTCGACTTTGAGTTCGTAGACTTTGCAGTAATTGGGATTGTGCCGGACATTAATAACGCTCTCGATTTGGCCGACATCGACGGTGTTGAGCGGGTAGGGCTGTTGTGCTGGGGGCAAGAGTTGTTTAACAGCAAAGTCTTTAAAGGCCTCTTGCTTTTGGGGTGTGGTAGAGAATAATGCGGTTACCATTTTTGGGATCGACATAGAGAATGCGCTGCTCACCCTGGGCGAGATCGGTGGGTATTTTTGTATCGGCAGGGAGGGCAAAGGTTTTCACGGGGACTTTGGGGTTGTTGTGGCGGGTGTTGGTGTTGGCCACGGTATTGGGGAAGGTGGGCGTTTGCGCCGGTGAAGAGGCCTGCATGGGTTTGGGTTGTGTGGTGGGCGCTTGACAGGCGGCCAGACTGGTGAGGATGCCGGAGAGGGCAATCACGATCCAGGTGTTGAGGGCGATATGGATTTTAGAAACAGCTTTTCGTAATTGTTTGTTTTTCATCAGTTTCTAAAGCTAGGTTTAGTGAAGCTCATAATTCAAAAAAACTCTTTTTTCGCCTTTTTCAAAAAATGGGGAAATCTCATCTTCTTCTTCAATATAAGTGGTTAAAGAAATATAGTTGTAGTCAGCGTATTTTCCCTTGCTATTTATCATGGTGATATTGTCTCGTTCTGGATGAGCAATGTATATAAAAACTTCGTCAAAACGAGGACTTTGTAGATTAGGGACCTCATATTTGTATTTACCAACTCCGTAGAGGCGATAATCTTCTAGCTGATTATGCTCGTCCTTCTCCCAGAAATCCCGTCTCTCCTGAGTCATCATCCTTGATACACAATCATAGGTGTGAAGCTCTAAACAGAGTTCGTATTCTTCTACACGCAAAGATTTTTGACCCATTTTATTTCTCTTTTTGAATACCGCAGTAATGGGCCTATTTTCTTTGCTTTCCACCAAAAGGATGAAGGTATCTGTTTCAAGTTCTGAAAGAGGTGCGGTTTCGTATGTGCTTTTAATAAGCGCTCCTTCTAAGCTATCCAGCAATTGTTGTGTAAAGGGATCGAAATGAGTCATTTCCGCAGGCCCATAAGCTTTATACCCTCGTCGGTTAGATAGTAATCCTTTGCAGCAGGCCCATTTGGTGGAAAAGCAGTTACAATCTTACTTGTAGAAGCACGAAGCGGTGACCCTTAAGTCTATATTTCGCTGGCCTCTTAGTTCAAAAGTTTTTTCAGGCCCTATTGTGCACGCATCAGTTAGGGAATTAAAATTATTTGCTAAGTTATAGTGCTGTAGAAGTAATATCATTTGTTGTCCAAGAAGTTGGATATAAGCTAGCTTTTCCGACCTCCCGGAGCCCAGAAATGAAGGCTAACAGCATCTTTAATACTTTTATTACTTACGTTTGTCGGATCGTCGAGCTTTTTTTGAAAAATTGCCTTAAACTTATCGTCAAACACATGGGCGCTATGTCGATATAAGATATGCTGAATTCGCTCCAAGGTTAATGTTTTAGGATAATGATTATAATAACCGCTGCAATCGGTTTGAATGCGCGTTTGTTTACGTATTAACAAGCACGTTGATATCTTTATTTACTAATTTAGCCCGTGTGATGTAGGTATCAGGTTCGGTGATCACCTCACCACCGTGAACTTCACCAAACCAGGTGAAATTTTACTTAAAGGTTTTACCTGGTTTAAGTAAGCTTATAGTTCTCATGTGTCTAACAGACGTATCAATGTTTTCCTTTGCATTATAAATATCGAAACCTAATGGCAGCAGGGAGAACGGTACCTTTACTTTTGATTTCATAGTTATGAAAAAGCTCTATATTCACTCCCTTATTATACGCTTTACCTCCAGGAATTAAAAATTGGTCGGTTATAATAAGCACATCTTGTGTTTCAAACTCGTTTTCAGGAAGGCTTGTGGCCAGCTTGACCATCACAGCCTGAGAAAAAGAGCGGAGACTGTCAAGACTGACCTGCCCTTTCAAGAAGGCAAGTCTTCCGAGGTCTCCGTACCGCTCGGCATATTGATCGGCGTTTTCGGCATAGGCAGCGCCGTATTCATATTGCCCAAAAGGAACTTTCATTTCAAAAAAGCCCATGCTTTGTACATTAATTTCAGGGGACTCAGTAACTTTAGACCTTCCTGGTTTTTAAATTGCACGGACAGTGCAAGTTTAGAATAATCTAAGGCTGGTCGTCCACAGGTTTCGGGTGCATGGTTAATACGGCCTCTGGCCATAAGATGCCCATCGGCATCTAAAAAGACACTGAGCAGAGTAAGACTCGGTTGTTCACCATGGCATCGCTCTTCGTAAGGAATGTTGCCCCCACCACCGGATCCGCCTCCTCCATTATCGTCGTTTCTGGGCTTGGGGTTTTTGGGTCTTGCATTATTGCTGTAGAAGTTGTAGCACCCACCTGAGGTGTTGACGTTGTAGAAGTCGTTTTTGAGCTTGCGGCGCTGGTTGTAGAAATCGTCGCTGTTAAACTGTTGGGTCTGAAAGCTCTGTTGCTCAACGGTTTGCTCGACCCAGGCGACCTTTTTGCGCAGCAGTTCGACCTCTTGCACCAGGCGCTCGTTCTGAAAGTCGGCAATATCTTTGCGAATGTCGCCGACATCAACGCAGTTACCATCGAGGCATTCGCTGCTGTCATCATAGCCATCGTCATAATCGTCGTAGCCGTCATTGTACTCATCAAAGTCGTCGTAGTAATCGTCGTATTCGTCAAAGCCGTCGTTGTATTGCTGGGTCTGAAAGGTCGTTTCCCGCTCATAATAATGGGCGGGTACTTTGACAGCGCTAACGTTAAAGTCGTCGGCTTCAGGGTAGGTTTGCTTTGACTTCTCGCATGAGCAGTTCGGTATCGACCTTCATGACATCGAGTCGTTTTTCGACGGAGTCTAAGAGCTGCCGCACACTGGAGTCATAGTAGAGGTCAAGGATTTCTCGGTTTTGGCAATCGTCGTAGTCAAACTCAGTGACCTTGTCCATGCTGTCGAGGCCGGTGTAGCCTGCGGGGTTTTTACGGAGCCCTGGACTGTTTTGGTCAATGGCGTTTTTGAGGGCACAGGCCTCGCCCGGGGATTTAAAGATTTCGACCTTGAGAGGTTGGTCGCAGGCTTCTTCGCAGGGGGCAAAGACATAGCGGTTTTCGCCGACGGTGGCAGCAACCCCTGATGGAGGGGCTGAGAAAAAGACATCGGTGGCAATGAGTTCGGCCCAGGGCTCGCCGTTAATAACGACTTTGTACCTGAGGTTGTCGCAGAGATTTTGATCGCGCAGGGGCTTTTGGGGTCTTTCGACTTTGAGTTCGTAGACCTTGCAGTAATTGGGATTGTGCCGGACATTAATAACGCTCTCGATTTGGCCGACATCGACGGTGTTGAGTGGGTAGGGCTGTTGTGCTGGGGGCAAGAGTTGTTTAACAGCAAAGTCTTTAAAGGCCTCTTGCTTTTGGGGTGTGGTAAGAATAATGCGGTTACCATTTTTGGGATCGACATAGAGAATGCGCTGCTCACCCTGGGCGAGATCGGTGGGTATTTTTGTATCGGCAGGGAGGGCAAAGGTTTTAACGGGGACTTTGGGGTTATTGTGGCGGGTGTTGGTGTTGGCCACGGTATTGGGGAAGGTGGGCGTTTGTGCGGGTGAAGAGGCCTGCACGGGTTTGGGTTGTGTGGTGGGTGCTTGACAGGCGGCCAGGGTCGTGAGGATGCCGGAGAGGGCAATCACGATCCAGGTGTTGAGGGCGATATGGAGGGGGTGTTTGGGTTTTCTGCGCATCATTTTCCTGTGTTGCTCCGGTTTCCGTGTACTTTAGACCAGCTATTGGCCAGGTCGGTGCTTTCGGTTTTTAAAATATGTATTTGGCCGCCAATCGAAAAAACGCTCAGGCGACCCTGATCGTCTAAATTAAGGCTGGCGATGGGTTCTTGAATGGCCTCATAGCGCCACAGTACTTGGCCCGTGGCCGAAAAAGCGAGTATTTGCCCGTTGTCGAGGGCCACATACAAAACATTGGCGTTACCCACCACGGGAGGCGTGCTAAAGGTACTGCCCGTGCTGCGCTGCCATTGCAGTTCGCCAAAGCGGTCCACGGCGTAAACCGTGCCTTGTTTGCTGAGGCCATAAACCTGTAGGTTTTCGTCAATGACCGGGCTGACGGCCAGGCCGCTATCGAGGGTCACTGACCACTCCTGAAAGCCTTCTTCGTCAATGGCCAACAGGAGGTTATCGTCGCTACCAATAATCACCGTTCCTGTCGGCTGTAGCGCCGGGTGAAGATTGAAAATGGGAGCGCCGGTTTGAAACTCCCATAAATAGATGCCGGTATCGGCTTCAAGGCAATACAGGGTTTGATCAAGGGCCATAAAAAACACCTTGTTTTCAAACAACACCGGAGCTGAGAACAAGGGGGCGCGGGTGTTGAATTTCCACAAAAGCTCGCCCGACTCACTGTCTACAGCGGTGATGGCGTTGGCGGTATTGGGCACAAATAGACGGTGGTTTTCTTCGTCCAGGGCCACGCCGCTAAAGCTTACATTGCCGGTAACCGGTGGGCGATACTCCCACCGCAGTTGCTGATTGGCATCAATACTCTGAATATTGCCAAAATAGCTGCCCCAGTAGAGGTTGCCCATGCTGTCAGCAGCCAAACTGCTGGCGATCTCAAAGTTTAATGTATTGACCACCTCTGGGTTGCCCGTGGCCGGGTTTAGCCTCGCAATCTCTGACGGGGCGCTAAAAAAATACCAGGCGTCATTGAGCCAAAAAGGCGCGTTATTATAGTCTAAGGCATCTCCTGCCTGCGTAAAGGCCACTTGTGTGGTTCTTAGCACAGGCACAGGTGTGGGTCTTGGGGTGGAACGTCCGCTGTTGCCGCCGCTCCCCGACGAGCCGTTGACTGGCGTGGGGCTCTCCACCGGAGGTGTTGGGTTTGCAAAAGGTTCCGAGTTACTATTTGTCGTTGGGTTATTGCTTTGAGCGGGAGTGGGTTCAAGTAAAATGGCATCAGAAACAGTCGCCGGGGTTGAGGACGGCAATGGAGTCGGCTTTGCGCTGGGCAAAGCCGAAGGCGTCACCGTCTCCGTCAGTGGTAAAGAAGCTCCCTGTGTCGGTAACTGGGGGCTGGCAGTACTGGGAATACAAGACCCCAGCAATAGGCTGCACAAGGCAAGATTCACACCCCGATTGATACGAAAAAAAGACAATAGCAGCACACAATAACCCCAGCAGATGAATAAAATAGATTATTTTAGGTTATCAGTAAAATATAATGAGGTCAAGTAAAATTTTGAACTCTGTTTTTCTAATATTTCAAGCAGAAAAGAAAGTAAACCCATGACATTCTGTCAGCAAAAAACTTTTGCAATTACCTTATTGGTGTGCTCAGCCGGTGGAGGGCACACGTCTGCGGCCAGGGCCTTAACCGAGGCCTTTGCCCGGCGCTATCCAGCCTGTGAAGTGTCTACGGTTTATATCGAAGATATCATTGGCGGTGTGGGCAAAAGCGTGGGCCGCTTATATGCTGCTTTATACAATACCGCTTTGGCGCGGGGCTGGTATCGACTAGAGCCCGTTATTTTTGCTTTGCTTAAAATAACCACCCGCTATTTGTATCCTCTGGCTATACCCGCGCTGCGGCGTTCACTACCCGCCCAGACTGCTCATGCCTGGATTACGCTCATTCACGGCGCACATCCGGTGCTAAATCATGTGCTCGCTCACCGAGATACTTTACGCTTCACTGTCGTGACTGATGCGGTAACCCTTCGCCCATCCTGGCTGAACCCCGCTGATATCTGTACCTTTGTGTCTACAGATCAAGCCTATCAGGCTTGTATACACGCAGGCTTGCGTCCTGCTCAGGTGCGTAATCTGGGGCATCCTGTCAGCCCTGACTTTGCTCTGCCAAAACCATTATCAGGGGAGAGCCTATTTTTTAGATCCCCATCTTCCTACCCTTTTGATACTCATGGGGGGGGTCGGAGGACAACAGATGTACGATTTATGTCAACAACTGGCTCAGGCTCCCTTTAAGGTGCAAGTCGTTGCCTGTTGTGGCACCAACACCAGACTGCTCAAAAAGCTAAAGCACTGGTCAAAGCACCGAACGGGGTGCTTTCACGTTTTGGGGTATACCTCCAATATTCCAGCGCTGATGGCTCAGGCCGATGTGGTCATGACAAAGCCTGGCCCCGGTGTCATGATGGAAGCGACGGCTGCGGGAGTCCCCTTATTAATCGATGCCACGCGATACACCATGTTTCAAGAAAGGGGGAACGCTGAATACGTTGAAAACCATCACCTGGGCTATGTCATGCGGGAGCGAGACTCTTTTTTACCGCTTTTGAAGCGATTATTATTTGACACCCAGGCAAAGGCCAAAATTCAAAAAAGCATTGCTCAGCATCAGCGACCCGAAGCCGCGATGGCTATTGCTGATGCGGTTTATGAGGCATTGTCTCAGAGAGAGTAAAACCGTTGTTTTGTATAATGTTTTGGTAAACCTTGGCTGAGGGTTTCCACTGGCGATTTTTGTCGAGTAAGCCAAACTTGGGTTTATAGCCTGCTTTCCATTCAAAGTTATCGGTAAAGGTCCAATGATAATAGCCTTTGATGTTAATGCCGTTGTGTTGGGCACGCCAGATCTGTTGTAAGTGAGCATAGATATAATGACTTCGGCAACGATCGCTGGCATCTTCGATACCATTTTCTGTAATCATAATCGGGATTTTGCGCTTTTTAGCACGCTGATCTGCCATTTCAAGGGCTGTATAGAGTCCTTCGGCATAAATATCTCGCCCAAAATAACTGGCTGGTTCTCCATTGGCATTGAGGAGTTTACCGGTGCCGGTAATAAAATACCGAGAGTAATAATGTACCGCCACCCAGTCAAGGCTATCTTTAAGCTCAGGTGTTTCTTCTAAACCCACGTAAAAAGGAAAAGCAAAGCGTAAGTGCCCTTTCTCAATGGCGTTCCAAACACTGTGATTAAACAAGCGGTTATAAATATGTTGAGCCAAATGGTCAAGGGGGTTCCAAAAACGGTAAGGTTCAAGAATGGCAATGTTTTTAGCCAGGCTGACCTGCGCGTTTGGGTCTAGCAAGTGAATTTTGCGGTAAGCACGGCCATGGGCCTGAAGCAAATGCTTAAACGGACGTATCCAGCGGGTATAAGACGTTATATAGGGTGGCCAATCCCCCTTGAAATAAGCCATGACCACATAAACCATGGGTTCGTTAAGCGTGACCCAATACTTAACGTCATCTGCCAAATAAGGGACTATTTTTTCTACAAACTTGAGGTAAGCTTCTCCATTTTGGGGTTTTCCCAGCCTCCAGACTGTGCAAACCAGATGGGTTGCGTAAAATGCCACAGCGTCACGACGGGCTCAATTCCCTCTGCTTTTAGTGCTTTGACCAAATTCACGTAAAACTGAATACCTTCTTCATTCCATTGGTCAGGCGTCGGCTGAATCCGCTCCCACGCAATCGAAAACCGGTAGCTTTTTAGCCCCATTTTCTTCATGTGTTGTAGATCTTTTTTCCACAAATCAAAATGACGAACAGCCTGTTTTGCATCAATGCCCGCCGCTGTCCAGTCATTATAAAGCCCGCCCTCCACTTGATAGGCGGCTGTCGTCACGCCCCATAAAAAATCCTTAGAAAAATGAATCTGTTCAGTAAATTGAGTCTGTTGAAGCGGTTCAGGTGCTTTTGAAACAAAGAGGATTACACAAATAAAGCCCAGGCCCATGAGGGTCAAGCCAAGGGGTTTGAAAAAGCTTTTCACGGGGTCTCACCACGGTAAACAATAAAAGCTGATCGACTGAAAAAAAGCGCTGTTATTAGACTCAATAAGGGGCCTATACTCCATAAAAAGGTCAACAAAAAAAGAGTAAGTGGGCTTTCAGGTGCTGAACGCTGACCGGTACTTTCAGCATTTATCGCGTGAATCTCTGCGTTTTCCCAGATCGTGAGGGGCTTCTCTTTTTGAATGGGCTTGAACCCGTGATCATAAAGCAGGCGCGCGTAACGCGAATCTTTTACAATGACATACCTTAAATGATAACGGGGTGCATTTTGTAGAATCGTGCTCAGGGTTTTCATACCCGTTTTACGGTAATGTCTTGCCATGTCAAGCGTTGCAATGCCCGAAGCGTCCAGCGGCGCAAAATGACGGCCAAAAGGGAAGTTGCCATCAATGTTTTGAGCGTGGCTTAAGGTACTCAGTTTGGCTTGATTGGCGCGACGCAGTCCCAGTGTCAAATAGCGGTAATCGCTATGTTCATCCAAAAACCGTTGCACATTGTGCAATGGCAACATTTGGGGTAACGGTTTTCGCCAGGGGGTGCTGGCACTATAGGCAAAAGCGAGCAGATGCACACCCAATCCCGCACTGATCCAAATTTTATGCCATGGGTGCGATGATGGCTTCAGCCACTGTACTCGCATAATATAGCCCAAGGGAAGCAGTAAAATAAAGCTGGCCCACTGTCCAAAGCGATCCAGGTTCAAATGGGTGAAGACAGGGCCTAAAATCCAGGGCACAAAACACGTGGCGCTACCTGTGCTTAAGACCAGCATTATGACAATCGCAATGCTCTGTGTTCTCCAAAAAGTATTTAAAACAGAGGAGCGCACCCAAAAGAAGCAGGTCCATAGTATCAGTAAACTTGCGTATTGCCCATAAAACATGTACCAATTAAAGGCCTTGAAGGCAAGAACGTTACCCTGGCTTGAGTGGTACACCGGCGCAGCCTCAACGGCTGCCAGATACCATCGAAAATACAAAAATGGGCTGAGCGCCACGATACTTAAGCCCATTCCCCAAAGGCTTAAAACCCCCACTCGTTTTGTAAAGTGGGTCTCTCTTCGATAAAGCCAGAGTACAGGAATACCCAAAAGCAAAAGCCCAAAAACGCTGGCATATAAGCTGGTGAATATGGCACATAGGCACAAGCTCAAAGTGAGCGTGAGACTTTTGTTTTGGGTCAACCAGCGCCGGCTGCACGCCAGACCGTGCAATAAAAAGCCGAGGGCCAATAGGTTGGGTAGCTGTCCAAAGGTATGTACTGCAATCGCCAAAGGGCTTGAAGAAAGGAGGAGTAAGGTGGATATCTGGCAAATGTTTTTCGAGAACCACAGTCTGCCATAACGATAAAGGCCTGAAGCAAGCGTTATAAGCGTTAATGTCATCAGGGTAATGCCTGCGGCTATCGGATTCAAAACAAAGCGCAGTAAAGCCACGCATTGGTGGGCCAGGGGTGGGTAAGAAAACATCGAAAACCCCATACTCCAGCGCGGCTCCCAATGATCAAACCAGCGTAAATACCAATGCTCGCTAAAAAACAGATGAATCCAACCGTCAGCTGAGCGCTCCCAGCTGCCTAACACCATGCAGACAATATGTAAGCCTAAAAGTGCAGCACAGCCAAAGAAAAAGTTTTTTTTGTTCACAGTGCGTAGCGAATTTGCCAGATTTTACCCTGTGTACTGTCAGCAACCATCAAGTAACCTTCTGGTGTTTCAGCAAGAGAGACTGGCCGATAACGGGCCTCAGTATGCTTTAAAATGGGTGTTTTACCTGCAAACCCATCGGCAAAAACGCTCCAGTTAAAGAACCCATTTTTGAAAGGCACAAACACTACATTATATCCCTGTTGAGGTTCTGGGTAGCGATTCCATGAACCATGAAAGGCAATAAATGCACCATTTTGGTACTTTTTAGGGAATTGGGTGCCCTGATAAAAAATTAAATCATTGGGTGCGTAGTGAGCTGGGAAGCCAATCATCGGCGGTTTCTTCTTTGCGCATAAACCTTGTTTTTGGCCATTGCCTCCGTATTCTGGAGAAAGCACTTTTTTTTGTAATTCGGGATCATAATAACAGTAAGGCCATCCAAAATCGTCACCCGCATTAATCTCAAAAAACTCTTCTGCTGGCTTTTCAGCACTGGCCTTGCGATCGTAGAGTTTAGGGTACAAATCTGCCAACTGATCTCGCCCATGTTGAAGTGCATAAAGTTTATTTGCTTCGCGATTCCAGTCTAAGGCAACGGCATTACGTACACCCGTTGCATATCGGTGAAGAGGCGTCTTTTTTTGGTTGCTGACGTTGAGATCAAATCTGTAAATACCGCCAAAATCTTTGAGTTCTGGACAAGGGTTTTGGCCGGGAATCCATCTTTGTCGATCAATACGTTGACAGGCATTAGAAGGACCCCCGAGATTAACGTAAAGGTGTGTATTACTTATAGCCAAAGACCGTGAACTATGGGTAGGATGAGAACCTAAGTCTTCCACCAGAATGTCAGCGTAAAGAGGCGTGAGTTGATTCTGTGTGAATCTATAGCGCTCTACTTTTTCTCGCGAGGCAATATACAGATAAGGCTCTTTAATGGCGATTCCGGTCCCACAGGGTTCTTGACCAAAATATTCGGTAATATCTGCTGTCCCGTCGTGGTTAGTATCTCGAAGTGCTACATTGCAAAATCCATTGTGTGCTTTTTGCAACCTGATGAAAAGATCTCCATTGTCACGTACAACCATGTGTCTCGCTTTGCCAACCCCTTCAGCAAAGGTGGTTACACTAAATCCCACAGGTAATGAAAAATCCTGCCATTGCTTGCGATCAGGAGCCGGCTTACAACCCTGTAAGGCAAACAATACCAGGATAAAAAAGTGTTTTAACATAAACGAGCTATTTAGCTTTTCTTGTTTAAGCCACGCCCTGCGCTTGTTTGACTTTTTGCTGTTGGGCAGCCAGCTCCTGGCGGGCGGCCACCAGTTTATCGTGGATTTCAGAGAACTGATCCAGCAATTGGCGGTACTCGCGGTTGAGAATCTCGAAGTCTTCGAGGTTCTGGTAACGCTGCTTGACGGTGCTCTCCATGACTTCAAACTGATCGTCAGACTTAATGGTGCCGGCGGCGGTAAAACACTGCATGCATTCATTGGCTTTAACGTTAAGCACGTGACGATCTTTAATCAGTTGATCCCAGGTGTCGTTCACTTTTTCTTGCAGGTGCTCCAGCTTTTCGACATCGTTCATTTCGTCAAAGGTCTTTTTCGGTTTTCGCTGCTTGTCGATTTCAGCCTGTAAGGCTTCGCGTTCAGCGGCCTGACTCTGGGGAGTGATGTAGGTAAAGGGCTGCACATAAAAGGCACCACAACCGGGGCAATACCCGTCATGATCATCAATTTGTGCGGTCTCTTTACATTCCTGGCAACGGATCTGAATGTCTTTGCGATCGACCCCCTCAGGTAGGGGCGTTTCTTTGACATCAGCACCTCTAACGGGACTGGCATGCGCTGCAGGAGTGGGTGTGTCTTCGCTCTTGCTCCCAAAAAGAGACGAGAAAAGACCGCCGCCTTTTTTCTTGGGGGCTTTAGGGCGGGCCGTCACTTGACCGACCAGACTATCGTCCACGATTTCGGGGTTCACATACATGGCCCCACAATCCGGGCAATACCCTTCGTCTTTCGCTGCCACATGTAGGCATTCCTTACAGCGCACTGCCATTAGATATTCTCCTCAGCTTTTTCTTCAGAACTCTCGTTGCTTTCTATTACGCCCACTGGCTCAGCCGATAAACCCTCAGGGCTCAAAGTGATTTCTTTGGCCTGCCATTTGGCGTATACCCGTTCGGGCTTTTTAGGCGGCTCCTGGCCCTCGACTTCTTTGAGTAAGTTGTCGATTTGCTCAGTATCCAGGGTTTCTTTTTCGATCAGCACTTCTGAGATATAGTCCAGGGCTTTGGCATGCTTCTCTAGCAGCGCTTTGGCCCGCACGTAATTCTCATCTAAAATGCGTTTAATTTCGTCATCTACCACTTGCGCGGTGGATTCGCTGTAATTGCGCACCTCGCCAAAATCACGGCCCATAAAGACCTGTTCGTTTTTCTTACCCACGGTGCGGGGACCAATTTTGTCGCTCATGCCGTATTGGGTAATCATTTTACGGGCCAATTCTGTGGCGCGTTCAATATCGTTAGAGGCACCGGTGGTCATTTCATCGAAGATCACTTCTTCGGCAATGCGACCGCCGAGCAGCATGGCGATTTGATCGTTTAAATACGCCCGTGAAGCCGATACCCGGTTCTCGGGCAGTGACATGGTTAAGCCCAGGGCCATGCCCCGAGGAATAATCGTCACTTTGTGGATGGGGTCGCAGTTTTCCATGAAGCGGCCCACCAGGGTGTGCCCCATTTCGTGGTATGCAGTGACCCGTTTTTCGTCTTCGGTAATCAGCTTGGTCTTTTTCTCAGGGCCAGCAATCACGCGATCAAGGGCCTCTTCTAAGTGGCGCATGCCGATTTCTTTTTGGTTTTCTCGGGCAGCCAGTAGGGCGGCTTCGTTAGTCAGGTTCGCTAAGTCAGCACCCGTAAAACCGGGCGTGCGTTTGGCGAGGGTTTGCACCTTCACTTCTTCAGCCAGCGGTTTGTTTTTGATGTGCACTTGCAGGATTTTTTCGCGACCGTCTACATCAGGACGGTCCACAATCACCTGGCGGTCAAAACGACCGGGACGTAAGAGGGCCGCATCTAAAATATCAGGGCGGTTGGTGGCTGCAATGACGATGGTGCTGTGACTGTCTTCAAAGCCGTCCATTTCGATGAGTAATTGGTTCAGGGTTTGTTCCCGCTCATCGTGGCCTCCACCCATGCCTGCGCCCCGTTGGCGACCGACGGCATCGATTTCATCAATAAAAATCAGACAGGGGGCATGTTTTTTGGCTTGTTCAAACAGGTCGCGTACCCGAGAGGCACCCACACCCACAAACATTTCTACAAACTCAGAACCACTGATACTAAAGAAGGGCACCGAGGCTTCACCAGCCACCGCTTTGGCCAATAAGGTTTTACCGGTCCCTGGTGGGCCCACCAACAAGACGCCTTTGGGGATTTTTGCCCCCAGGGCCTGGTATTTATCAGGCGACTTTAAAAAGTCGACAATTTCTTCGAGTTCTTCTTTGGCCTCGTCGGCGCCGGCCACGTCGTCAAAGGTGACCTTCGGCTTGTTTTCGACGAGCATTTTGGCTTTGCTTTTGCCAAAGGCCATGGCCTGGCTACTGCCGCTCTGGGCCTGGCGGACGACAAAAATGTACAGAATGACCAGGAGCAAAATGGGGAATAGCAGAGGCGTCAGCATGGACATCCACCAGCTGGCCTCCTGGGGTCGTTCTACTTCAATATTGACGTTCTTCTCCTTGAGTAAGGGAATCAAAGAATCGTCGTTGCGGGGAATATCTACGCGGATTTTTGTACTGCCGGTGCGTTTGGTGGCTTCTAAATGACCATCTTCTAGAACAACGCCGGCAATTTCACCTGCGTTGACCAAAGACAAGAAGCTGCTGTAGCTGGGAGACTCTTGAGGAGCCTGTCGATTCATGACAGACACTGCAAGGATGAGCGCAACCAAGCCAGCAATGATCCAAATGCCGCTATTTTTGTTACTTTTCTTCAAAGGTTTCACCTCTTCTGACGTGCACTTGCTCCCAGCCATTGGGTTAAATTTCTGGCGAACAAATGCCCTGTAAAGTCGTTTTACTTATATGATACTAGAGAAAAGGGCTTAACACGAAGATCTTCGAGGTAATTTATGCAACAGACACTTCCTTTAACAGAGCAAACAAACCCTGACAGTGTAGGATTAGACGATTTATCGGTGCTGGCTGCAGTGCAATTAATGAATCGCGAAGATCAAAAAGTAGTGGCCGCGGTGGCTCAGGCAGAAACGGTCATTGCTGAGACGGTACAGACCATTATTAAAGCCTTTGAGTCCGGGGGGCGCCTGATATATATCGGCGCAGGCACCAGCGGTCGACTCGGTGTTTTAGACGCTTCTGAGTGTCCTCCGACCTTTGGCACCCCCTCTGAACAGGTGCAAGGTATTATCGCGGGAGGACTGAGCGCGCTCCACCAGGCCGCTGAAGGGGCTGAAGATGTTGAGGCACAGGCTGAAACCGATCTGGCACACTTAGAGCCCGAAGACGTGCTGGTGGGCATTGCCGCCAGTGGCAGCACGCCTTATGTACGCAACGGACTGCGTTTTGCCAAGGCCAAAGGGTGTGCGACGGCCCTGCTTACCTGTAACCCCGTCCCCCAGGACGATGCGGCCATTGATCACTATATTGTGCTGGCGGTCGGCCCAGAAGTACTTACCGGCAGCACCCGCTTAAAAGCCGGCACTGCCACCAAAATGGTGCTCAATATGCTCACCACCCTGAGTATGGTCCAGACGGGCAAGGTTTACGATCAGTACATGGTCGACCTCAAGGTGAGCAATCACAAATTGCAAAAGCGTGCGCTGCGCATGGTGCAAGAGCTCGGTCAAGCGACACCTGAACGGGCACAGCAGCTTTTAGATGCCTGTAACGGAGAAGTCAAAACGGCGCTGTACGTGCAAAAGCGCTGGCCTGACTCTAGCCTTGCGCCCACAGAAGTGGCAGAGGCCCGCACACAATTGCAACAGCACCGTGGTAAATTACGCGTTGCTCTGGAGGCTGTCAATGGCGATGCGTAGCAGTTGGGGACTGGCGATAGACCTGGGAGATAAAGCGTTGCCCACGGGCGCTGCAGAGCGGCTTTATCACGGTTTTTGGGATCAGGCCGGGGACCCGGTCTTTAAAATGGGAGATTATGGTCAGGGCTTGCCCCAGGCAGCGGAGGGTAAAGTGACCGTGGCTGAGCAAAAGGGCAAGGCCTATACCAAGTTTGAAAAAGACAAGATTGGCTACCCACCGGGTTGGGAAGTGCCCACGCTGTTTTCGTTGAGCTTGTTTGCCTTTGCGCAAAATCTGCCTGACAATGCTGAACTGGCGGCCTTTGCGCTCGACTATTTGCGCCAATGTGCAGAAACGGTGCCTTTTCGTATGGCGGCCATTGGTAATCTTGGCTGCTATTATCTTAACGCCGAGATGGTCAACACTGCCTGGGTCACCTTACAGCAGCAGGATATTCACACCCTGGTTTTACACGAAAGTCACCCTTTAACCCGTCAATGGGAGGGCGTGCCCCTGGGAGATCACTTGCCCTATGTGGTATTCTCGCTGGCCTATTTACAAAAATTGTGGCAGCCCGACGTGGATTTTGAAACCCGACACAAGGCTTATAAACAGGAGATTTCGAGTCAGTTGCATACGCCGCTACTGCCGTTGGAGTGGGAATCACCCAACCACAACTAGCTTGGCTTAGGTTGCTCGGTTTAGGCGAGGGCGTCGAAGAGATTACCCAGCATTTCGTCTTCGGCCTTGATGGCGTTGACCTGTGCCTCTGCAGTGCGGATTAGTGCAGATTTGAGTCACCTGTTCTTGAATCAAATCGCCATTGGGGGCATTCTGCCGAGCGACGGCTTCGGAGAACTGCTGAAGGGTGCTTTGTAGGCCCTGAGACAGGTTGTTGACGCTGTTGATTTGCATGCCCTTATGCTAACACGGTTTACAGGGTTCTTAAAACATATTAATATATGTATATCTTTCACCTTAAACCTAAAGCGAGAACACCATGCCCGTAAGACTCCTGGTCACCAAAGAACTGTCTAAATTTTTGGGCGTATTGTCTCATCCTCACCGCATTCGCATTGTGGAGGAGTTACGCCATGAGGAGCGGGATGTGAACTTTTTGGAAAAAGCCCTGGAAATCAGTCATGCCAGGGTTTCTCAGCATTTGGCGCTGATGCGCTCGCACCGCCTGGTGGTGGAGCGGCGAGCGGGTCGGCGGGTTTTCTACCGTTTGGTACAACCCGAACTTGCGGTCTGGATTTTGAACGGCCTGGATTTTATTGAGCGAGACATTGACGCGACTCAGGATATGCGAGACGCAGTAGAGAACGTAAAATCTGAGTGGCAGGCAGGACAAACCCATTGAACGCTTTACGATTTAGCTTACAGATCCTTATGTTGACGTTCACGCTGACGGCCTGTGCAAGTCGCTCCCCGGAACCTGAGCTGCCGCCGAATGTGCAGGTGCGATTTTTGAGTCAGCTGCCGCCCGGTGCCCAATGCCAACGCTTAGACACGATTGAAGTGCTCGACGGCAATAACTGTAACGCCGCCGGCATTAACCAGGGGGGGCAGGAAACCTTTTTGCGCTATAACGTAACGCAAAAAGCGCGCAAGCGCGGTGCCAATATCGTGATTGCTGACCCCGTCGTCAGTCAGAGTTGGGCGGGGTGCCCCAACTCCGGCTTAAGCATGCGGGCTGAACTGTATCGCTGCGATTACGCCAACTGAGGCTGACGGCGCTGTGCTTCGAGGTACACCAATAACACAGAAACGTCTGCTGGAGTGACCCCACCGACCCGTGCCGCCTGACCCAGAGAAGCCGGTTTCACTTTGGTCAGCTTGTCTTGTGCTTCGCGAGACAGGGTGTTAACGGCAAAATAATCCAGATCCTCAGGAATTGACATTTTCTCCATGCGGCGGGTGCGCTCTAGCTGGACTTGTTGGCGCTTAATATAGCCTTCGTACTTGACCTGAATTTGCACCTGTTCTGCGATATCGTCGCTCAGGACCGTGTCTGCAGGGTAGAGTTCGGCAATATGGCTATAGAGCACTTCAGGGCGGCGTAAGAGCTCCAGTAGGGTCAGGCTACCCAGATTGATCTGTGCGCCCGTCATTGGGGCCAGCCGCTCGCTGAGTTCACTGCCTTTGACCCGCGTATCGGCCAGGCGTTTGAGCTCCTGGGTAATGGCTTCTTTTTTGCGGCACAGGGCTTCGTAGCGAGAGGGCGTGGCGACACCCAATTCATAGCCAATTTCGGTGAGGCGTAAATCGGCGTTATCGTGGCGCAGCACCAGACGATACTCGGAGCGAGAGGTGAGCATACGGTAGGGATCGTCGATTTCTTTGGTCACCAGATCGTCCACCAGCGTTCCGATATACGACTCTGAGCGAGAAAAGATATACGGATCTTTATTCTGGGCGCGTAACGCTGCGTTGATTCCTGCCACAAGTCCCTGAGCCGCTGCTTCTTCATAACCGCTGGTCCCGTTAATTTGACCGGCAGTAAACAGTCCCCGTAAGACCTTGGTTTCTAACCAGGGGTGCAGTTGGGTGGCGGGAATGGCATCATATTCTACGGCATACGCCGGGCGAATAATTTCTACATTTTCTAAGCCTTCGATGGTGCGCAGCATTGCAAGTTGCACCGGTTCAGGCAAGCAAGTTGACATGCCCTGAACGTAAATTTCGTTACTGTCAGCACCTTCGGGCTCTAAAAAGACGGGGTGGCTTTCACGGTCGGCAAAGCGCACCACTTTGTCTTCGATAGACGGGCAGTAGCGGGGGCCAATGCCGTCAATGAGTCCACTATACATGGGAGATAACTCAATATTGTCGCTAATCACTTTGTGAGTGTCAGGGTTGGTGTTTGTAATCCAGCAGTGGTACTGAGGCAGTGGGGTTTCGGGGGGCTCAAAAGAGAAGAAACGCACGGGCTCTTCGCCGGGTTGTTCTTCGAGTGTTGAGAAGTTAATACTGCGTCGGTCAATGCGGGGAGAGGTTCCGGTTTTCAGGCGGTGGGTGCGGATCCCCAGTTCGCGCAGATTCATGGACAGGCTTTCGGCAGAAAACTCACCGGATCGCCCCGCAGAAAAAGCGGTTTGGCCCACAAAGATTTTGCCCTGCAAAAAGGTCCCGGTGGTTAAGACCAGAGACTCTGAATGGTAGGTCATGCCAAAATTGGTAACCACGCCGGTAATCTGTTTGTCGTCGAGCAAAATTTGTTCGACCATGGCCTGTTTGAGTTTGAGGTTGGGGGTGTTTTCTAACACCTGGCGCATGATGTGGCTGTACTGTTTTTTATCGCTTTGGGCGCGCAGTGCCTGTACCGCAGGGCCTTTGGACTGGTTCAGCGTGCGAATTTGGAGGTAGCTGCGGTCGGTGATTTTTGCCATTTCTCCACCCATGGCGTCAATTTCACGCACCAGTGTTCCCTTGGCCAGGCCACCAATGGCCGGATTGCAGGGCATCCAGGCGACGGTATCTAAATTAATGGTGAGCAGCAGCGTACGCTGACCCATACGGGCAGCGGCCAGAGCCGCCTCACAGCCTGCGTGACCAGCACCTACAACAATGACGTCAAAATGGTTTTCGTTTTCGTACGGGTTGGAATGCATGAGTTATGACCTTAAAGACAATTGATTTGTCTTTAATCATAACTTATTTAGCCGTCGGCGTGCAGGGCGTCGTTGGTCACCATATGCGTTTTTCCGGTGATTAGGTCCAGGGCCCACAGTTCTTTGGGAACTCGGCTCTGGTATTGCTGCATATAGTCGCTGGTAAAGAGAATATAGTTATCACCGGCACTCCAACGGGGTTGTCCCGCTCTTGGTGGCTTTCATAAAGGTGAGCTGCTTTTTGTTGCTTCCGTCTAAACGCATGCTCCAAATTTCAGGGTGTCCGCTACTGCTCGAAATATAAGCGACGCTTTCGCCCGTGTGAGACACTGCGGGTGCGTAGTTGTCACCCTCGGTGGTGAGTGGTTCGCGTTTGCCCCCGCGCTTGTTGAGGGTGTAGACCTGTCTGAAGTTGGGATCAAAGGAGTAGTTTGCTCTGTAGATTTATGCTGTAAGCGGTGCTAAGTAGGGTGTCGGTGCCAGGAACCCACACTGGCCCCACGTCATAAGTTCCAATCACACCCGCGTTGGTCAGGTTTCCGCTCACGCTCATTTGCTCACCCTTTTCTGAGTCGTACAAAAAGATGCGGTCTTGCAACATAAAGACAAATTGTCCCTGTTGAGAAACCCAGTCCAAATGGTAAAGGCGGCCAATATCTCTCACGCCGGTCAGGCGGCGGGGCATGGTGCCGGTGGTGTTCATCACCCAGACACCGTTGGCGTCCAGGGTAACGCGCGAAGAGTTTTCATAAGCGACGTAGGCAATCTTTTGTTTGTCTGCACTCCACACCGGGTAGGTGCGATACATATTGCGGGGCTGATTTAAGGTTAGACCTTCTTGCGCCTGGCCATACAGGTCGGTGGTCCACAAATCGAAGTTGCGCTCAAAGACCACTTTGGGTTCGCGGACGCGAATGCTTTTATCGGCGTATAGCTCCACATATTTGGCGCCCATGGGCTCAATATGTACCGGACGCTTAATATCTGCATGGCTGACATGACTGACCACTACATCGACCCACTTGGTCGGCAGCCCCCGAAGCTCAAAATACCCATCAGAGTCGGTGACGACTTGCTTGCCATAGCCGGGTACAGAAACGGTGGCGTTCTCAAGGGGGCTATTATAGTAAAGCGAAAAGACGCGGCCTTTGAGATCGCTATAATCCCCTGAAGGCTTAAACCCAGTACAAGCAGTGAGGGCGATTAAGCAGATGAGCAAGAGCAGGTTTCTGAGCATGGTTAAGGGCATCCTTATGGGCAATAGTGGTGCACTCTATCTTAACGTAATTTACCCTGAAAGGCTATAGCTGCAGCTCTGCAGCGGGTTGCTAGAAGGTTTTTTTAAACCGTAAACCCACCTGGTAATTGGGTTCACTCGAAAAAGAGAGCGGATCCACGCTGGCATCTAAAGCCAACCCTTTATACTCAAAGCCAATGGTTTGGCGCAAGTGGGGCTGGTCAAAACGTTGGTCTGTTCCGGTTAATCCGGCTTCAGTCCCCAGTTTTAAGTGATCAAACTTCATCGTTAGGCCTGTTTTGAGGGTTTCTTGGCCGCTGCTTCGCACTTCTCCACTCATATAGCTTTGTAAGCGCTCACCGCCCATATCTATCCGGGCGCCGATTTTGTCAGTGGTTTGGTCGAGATTAAACTCTTGCCCGGCAAAGACAGAGCCTTTGGCAATACCTTGCTTGTAGTTGAGAGTGGCTAAGGTTTCTGCTTTTCCTTCACTCATGGAGGATGCTTTTAGCTGCATATGGGTGGCGCTGCTGAACTTATATCCCATGCTGGCCTGGGTTTGTTGTTTGCCTTCGCCTGTCGTCGAGGCTTTAACTTTTAGATCGGTATCACCGAGGGCATACGCCAAAGAGGCTGCCGCTCCCATGCTTACGGGTGCCAGATCCCCCATATCGAGATCTTTGGCTGCCACACCCTGTTGTGCAAAAGCATCAGCCTCATACTTTATACCCATGACCTGGCCACTGAACTTTTGTTTGACACCGACCTTGCCCTCAAGATCGGCGGGTTTTTCGGTGTTAAACACGCCGGCTTGCGACTCTGTGCCCTCAAGGCGGGCCTTTAGATTGCTTTCAAAGCTAGTGGTACTCTCAATATATGTGCCTTTGAGTTCGAGCATATTGGCGTTGATCTTATGTTCGGTCTGAAAGGCCACGGGCTTGTTGGGGTTGAGATCATCTTCTTTGGTATCTAGCTTAAATTCGGTGGTTCCCCAGGAATTGCTTAAGGAATGCTGTGCTGGCTTGAAGTGTTGTGGCCCTTCTTTGGGTAGATCAATACTTACAGGCGGATCTAAATCAAGATCGAGTGCGCTCAGACGGTAGTTGGGCTGTGCATTACCCCTACTATTTGCATGATCAAGGCTTAGACTTTCGGCCAGAGAAAAGGAGGCAGCATCTGTAGGAAGGGTCGTCAAGGGAAGATTGGCCAGGTCAAAGGAGAGAGGAGCAACAAGAGCAGGGGAAGTAGAGCTTGGGGTAGAAGTGTTTGAGGAACTGGGTACCGGGGGTTGGGGCTGTGAAGGAATAGATGGCATAAATGTGCTGCTGGCAGCTCCTTTTTTAACAAGGTCACTTTTTACTTATTGCTTTTATTATCGCTGAAAACACTGTGAAACTGAAGCGCTTTGTTTCAATCTCTTGAATATCTTAAGGTTAAAGTTAGCCGATTAAAAGTTAAGGAAGTGGTGCACTTCTGTTAATTAATAATTAAAAGTCAAAAGTCCAGGGCACTTTTTCCCATTTAAAAATGAAGTGGACTTAAATTTCAATAAAAGGGGAGATGATTGATGAGAAATGCTGGCTTTAATCTTTCAAGTACTTTAAATCTGTCTAAATCCCCTTTATCTTCTCCCCATCAGCTTTTTTCGCCGGTCCCAGAATCCAGTTCATCTTCAGTAAGTCCAGGTCCACCCCGTAAAAAAGATAAATTTCAGCAGGTTTCGGCCCTGGTTTCTGGAGGCACTGCGCTCGCGCAGCTGTCTTTTGCCGAAAAAGAAGCAGAACCCCTGAGAGAAGCAGAGCCCTTGATGGCTCCTGATATGACAACGGTAGCCACAGGACAAGCCATGTTAGTGGAAGGGCAAGAGGGCAAAGCGGTAGCAGAAATGCAGCGTCTGCTCACCCAGGCCGGTTACCCGCTCGAAGATGATGGCGATTTTGGCAATATCACCGAGGGCAAGCTCAAACACTTTCAAAAAGATCATGGCATCACCATTAATGGTCATCTGGGAAAAACCACCCTGAGTATTCTCAGAGCGGTAGCCAATAAAACCCTTCAGGCGACGGCTTCGGGGGCATTATTGGTGACGAAAGCCAGGCAAGTGGTGCGGGAAATGGGTACGGTGGGCTGGTGTTATACGGGAGTCGCTCGTTCTGTCTCGCGGGCCTTTGGTGTTGAACTCTACGGCAACTCGGCGTATATGGCTGATAGTCAACTGCGTCGCAGCTCCAAATTTAAAGAAGTCAAAAATGTGGCGGTGAACGATTTAAAGAAAATGCCTGTGGGCACGGTGGTGGTCTGGGACCGTGCCCCGGCCAGTTCGGGTAATCGGGGCCGGGGTGGCGGTTGGGATCATGGGCATATTGCTGTCTTAGATGGCAAAGGCGGGGAGTATAGCGATCATTACCGCTCGCGTATGTTTGCTCCCCATTACGCTGGCGGGGCAATTCGCGGTGTTTTTGTACCTGTTTAAACGCCGCACTTAAAAGGGCTTTTCTCTGATGTTCTCTACTGTTCTTTCCTGGCTTTGCGTTACACTAAGTTGAGAGCGCATTGTAAAGTGGCGTTTTATAAGCGTTTTCTGTGCCCCATCAGGGGGGTGAGAAGCGCTTAATCTCCTTCTCAGAAAGATAAGCCATGATTTGTCAGGTTACCTTAAAGGCTATTCAAGATTCTTGTGAAGTGGTTTATGCCACCGCAAACAAAACACCCTTAGTGGGCTCGGCCCATTGTAGTGAAATGCTTGGGTACCCGGTTTACTTTAAGCTCGAAAACCTTCAGCGCACCGGCTCTTTTAAAATTCGTGGTGCCAGTTATAAGCTCGATAAATTAGCAAAAGCAGGCAATACCCAAGCCGTCATGGCCATTTCTGCGGGGAATCATGCTCAGGGTATTGCGCTGGCCAGCCGATTAAACGGCATTCAATCGACGGTGTTTATGCCAGAAAACGCGCCCCTGGCTAAAATTCATGCCACCCGCTCTTATGGGGCTGAAGTGCGCACCGTAGGTCAGAACTTTCAAGAAGCCAGTCAATTTGCCTTTGAGTGGCTTAAAACGAATCCAGTGGACTTTATTAGTCCTTTTGATGACGATGATATTATTACCGGTCAGGGCACCTGCGGCTTAGAGATTTTAGACCAATTGCCTGAGGTAGAGACGGTGGTTATTCCTGTGGGCGGGGGGGGCCTGAGTTCTGGTATGGCGATTGCGATTAAAACCCTTAAGCCCAGCGTCAAAATTATTGGGGTTCAGGCCGAAGCCGTGCCCTCAATGCATAAGTCTTACCATGCCCGTAAACTTATGAAGCCGAGTTATCGCCCCACCATAGCCGATGGCATTGCGATTAAAGAGCCTGCACAGCGCAATTTTGAAGTGCTGCGTCATTACCTCGACGATATGGTGGTGGTTTCTGAAGACGCCATTAGTCATGCCCTGTTCTTTGCCATTCAGTATAAGCGTATTATTGGCGAGGGCGCCGGTGTGGTGGGCTTAGCGGCCCTTCTGGAAGGAAAAATAAAGTCTTCAGGTCCCACCGCTATTGTGATTAGCGGCGGAAATATTGACGTGAAGTTATTGGATTCTATTATTAATAAAGGCATGCACAATATTGGTCGGTTTTTAACGATTAAAACCTTGATTAGCGATGCGCCGGGTTCCTTAAAAAAGGTGTTAAACTTACTGGCGAAAACCAAAGCGAACGTGATGAATGTCGAGCACGCTCGTTTTCGCGCCAATATTCCGCTGAGTCAAACCGAGGTGGAGTTTGAACTGGAAATTCGCGACGCAGACCACGCCGAAGAGATTATGGCGGCGCTGGCGCGTGGTGGCTATGAAGCTGCGAGAGTATAAAACAACTAAGACTCATTTTAAAGCCCAGGAAGCCCTATCTATTGTGTACGTTTTTAAGATAAGCATTAGCCCGCTCTACATGCTGCTCAATCCCACTTTTCCCCATGCGATCCAAATGACCAGTGATCATGCGTAAGCGCGGGTTCTGCTCAAAAAAAGCGCGGTGTTTATGAATAAACCGCCAGTATAAGCTATCCCAGATATCACACCAGTCTCCTTTGGGGTAGTCGCTCATTTTGCGAAGGTAATTGGACCCTGAAATATAGGGCTTTGTGGTGAGCAGGCCGCCGTCAGCGTATTGACTCATACTATAGACATTGGGAACCATGACCCAATCGTAAGCGTCAATAAAAAACTCCATAAACCAGGTGTATACGGCAGTGGGGTGAATTTCGCATAAGCACATAAAGTTCCCCAGCACCATCAGCCGTTCAATATGGTGACCGTAAGCGGTTTGTTTGAGTTTGGCGATGACGTGATCGACGGGGGGCATGCCCGTGGTTCCTGCATAGAGTGACTCAGGCATGGGGTGCTGGTGGTTCCAAAAGTTACCGTTGCGTAGTTTGACCCCTTCGCGGACGTACACTGCGCGCATATACTCCCGCCAGCCGATGACTTGACGAATAAATCCCTCTAAAGCATTAATGGGAATCGCTCTGGGTGTGCCTTCTTGTATGTTGGCATAGGACAGACTGGCCTTGATGACCTGATGGGGAGTCAGTAGGCCGGTGTTTAGCAGCGGAGAGAGCAGGCTATGATAAATATAGGGATGCTTTTCGCTCAGGGCATCCTCAAAGTCGCCAAAGTTTTGCAAACGCTGCTCTAAAAAAGCATCAAGCCAGCTCAGGGCACCGCTGTGCGTGGTGGGGTAGTAGAACTGATTGACCTCAAACTCCGCGATGCCGATGGCTTGAGGGAGGTGCATCTTCAATGCCTCAAATTGCTCTTGCAAGAGGGCTGAATTGTGGTCTGTGGGCAACGCAATGTCTGGAGGGGTGTGATCACGCGGCAGTTTTTTGCGGTTGGCAGGGTCAAAGCTCCACTTTCCTCCGCGGGGTTTACCTTCCAAGTCCAGGAGTATGCCCCGTTGCTTGCGCTGATGGATGTAAAAAGAGGTTTGTGCATATTTTTGCCGGTCCTTAAAAAAATCAGCGAGGTTTTCTGTCGTGTTAATAAATCCTGGACTGTCCTTGAAGACGAGTGAGATATGGTGCTTGTGGGCCCACAATTTCAGGCGTTTACTGAGTATAAAGTCACAGGGATCGGGCAAGGTCAGCGTCGTAATCTCGTGTTCGCGCAGATCAGTCAAAAGGGTATCGTAAATCGTTTCACCTTCGAAAGCCAGGTGCGTTACGGTGTGCCCCGCTTCTTCTAGCATGGCTTTAAAGCGGAGACCGCTGACCCGATGAAGCAGCAGACGTTGAATATGAAAGTGAGCAGGATACTGAGCATCTTGAAAAAAAAGCGGATCTTCGACAAGGTAAATTCGGGATGTTTTTTGTGTCTCTGTTTGAAAGAGTGAGATGTCTTGAAACAATTGGTGGGGGTAAAGAAGAATGGCTTGTGATGACATGTTTTGGCTCCCTTTTGAGGCCAGTTTATCATGGGCACAGGTTTAATTTATGTGCAAAATAAATCTCTTTTTTATGCCTTTTTAAGGCTTAAACCGTCATAGTAAAGCCAATGAACCAGTCATATTTTCATAACAGCGAAGGAGAAAACAGTATGAAATCGAATGTAAAATCTGACGCTCCGGCTTTCTTTAGTCAGGGTCTCGTGTGGGCACTGGCCGCCATGTTTATTTTTTCGGGTCTAAGCAAATTTTTAGTTTCAACGGCCTTGATTGAAAGTTTTGCAAGTTGGGGCTATCCGGCCTGGTTTGCTTATCTTATTGGAGGGGTGGAGCTCTTTGCCGGAACGCTTCTGCTGATTCCCCACTTAAAAGTTTTTGGTGCCTTTATTCTCACCATGGAAATGTTTGGTGCTTTTTTAACCCACGCCATGCACGGTGAAGCCTTAATGGCCTTTTTACCTCTGATCGTAATGGGGTTAACGGCTACCGTAACCTATTTATATAGCGGTGAGTTCTTTGTCAACTTTAAACGCCTGCTAAATTGGCACGAGATTGATGCTAAAACCAAAGGCAAACCCCGCTTATACAAGCCAGCGCCTGAAGCGGTACATGTTCACCGCTAATTTATCGCTAACTTAGCTGTCACGAAATCCAAAAAGCTGCTTATCTCGAATCAGTTTAACCACCGGTTCGGGAACCGCTTTTTCCCAGCGGGGATTGTTGTTACGGATATCGTGAAGCAAATCTTTTCCGTATTCTTCTAAGCACTCAGGATTGTAGTGATGAAGAGGTAAGATATCTCCCTTGTCTACCAAATATTCAAATAGCTTGCGCTGGGAGTCGGCAATATTTACATTACCGAGATGTTCAACCTCACCGCTGACGGGGTCACGGGTGGGATAAATATACAGTTTGAGGTCTTTTTTAAATAAGCGTCCCAGGGATTCTAAGATTCCTCCCTCAAGCTGCGTATAAAACTGCTCGTTAAAAAGAGATTGTAGGCTTTTAATACCCATTGCGAGGCCGAGCTTCTGTCCGCTGAGCCTCGTTAAATAAGCAGCAAGGCGATAATACTCAAAATAGTTAGAGATTAAAACGTCGTAACCACAGGCCATCAGGGCGTCAGCGCGGTTTAAAAAAGCGCGCGGCTCAAGGCCACCGGAAGCTTCTAGCTGATGCATGGTGACCTCCATAATTTGCAGTGCAGGACGGGGACTGTCTTTCACTTCTTTTTGAAATTCTGCCCAGGCTGTGTTCATGAGGTCTAAATGCACCTTGCGTACCGGATGAAAGCTACCCCGCTCAATCAGCAGTGGACGTTTATAAATGGCTTCGGAGGGCTGCAAGGTTTTGCCCTGAGCAGAAAACATCGCCGCATCAGACAGACCGGTCTGCACCAGTTTTAAACTCATTAAGCGATTGTCTACATTGCGAAACTCAATCCCCGAAAACTCGATCATGTCTACCTGAATGCGCTGCGCCGATAAGTTATCAGAAAGAGACTCAATCAGTTCTTCTGGGCGATGGTGCAGAAAACAGGCGCCGTAGAGGAGATTAACGCCGACAATGCCCAAAGCCTCTTGCTGGCGTGTGCTATTTCTATCGGTCATGCGTACGTGGATTAATATCTGGCTGTCCTCATCGCCGGGGTGCACCTGATATTTCACCCCCATCCAACCATGACCTTCCTGGGTGCTTTTATAGCCACTGGTGGCAACGGTATTGGCAAAAGCAAAAAAGGCGGTTTGTTCTCCACGCTCGTGACGGAGACGCTCGATATTGAGGTTGTGCTCGTATTGCAACATGCTTTCTAAACGCTCTCGACACACATACCGGGCACATTTGCCGTAAATCGCGTCGCTAACCTGCATATCATAAGCGGAAATACTCTTGGCGATGGTTCCTGAAGCACCTCCGACATTAAAGAACCAGCGCACCACTTCCTGGCCTGCTCCGATTTCTGCAAACGTTCCATAGCGCATGGGTTCTAAATTGATGCGTAATGCTTTGTCTTGCGTGGTAAGAAGTTCGCGTTCCATAAACACCTCTTGGAATAGGCCCTCTTCGATAGGCTGCTTTGTTTTCTGCTATTCTAATATGCTAGTGGACTTTGACCCCATTTGATAACCGGAAAGAGATCGCCTTTCATGTCAAAACCTTTTTCTGAATCCTGTGAACGTAATCGTATTCCTATTTCTCAGGTGCTTACACGTATTTTCTCTGATCGCAAACATATTTTAGAAGTGGGCAGCGGCACGGGACAACATGCCGCTTTTTTTGCGTTAAATTTGCCCGAGGCCATTTGGCAGCCCACGGATTTACCTGAGCATCATGAGGGCATTAAAGGGTGGATTAAGGGCTGTAAAGAAACCAATATCTCTCAACCCCTGACCCTTGATGTGACCGGTGAGTGGCCGGTGGAGCAGGACTACGATGCTATTTTCTCGGCCAATACGCTGCATATTATGCCTCTGCAGGCGGTACAGCATTTTTTTCGCGGCGCCGGTAAAATGCTCTCTGTTGGGGGAAAGCTTGCCGTGTATGGACCCTTTAAATACCTGGGTGAATACACCAGCGAAAGTAACGCTAGTTTTGACCAGTGGGTGCATACCACCCATCCAGGCGGTGGGATTCGGGACAGTGAGTACATTTTTAAACTGGCCCATCAAAATGGTTTTGTTTTGCAAGAAGACATCAATATGCCCGCCCACAACCAGTTGCTTTATTGGCAAAAAGTACCGAGCCTCTGGCAAAAGCTGCGGGGAGTTCGTTAGAATAAGGGTATACTGAAATCGATCATACACAACCATTCACAAAATACCCACAGGAAATATCCATGTCAAAAGCCAAGTCTGCCGCCCCTTCTGCTCAAGCTATTGCTTACGATGAAAACACCATCAAAACCCTGAGCTCCTTAGAGCATATCCGCTTGCGTCCGGGCATGTATATTGGGCGTCTGGGCAACGGCTCCCACCGCGATGACGGGATTTATGTGCTCGTTAAAGAGGTGATCGACAACGCCATCGATGAGTATATTATGGGTAACGGTGACAAAATCGAAATTACCCTGGTCAATGATGAGGTGACGGTCAGAGATTACGGACGGGGTATTCCGCTGGGTAAAATTGTGGAGTGCGTATCGATTATTAACACCGGCGCAAAGTATAATAGCGACGTATTTCAGTTCTCGGTGGGCTTAAACGGTGTGGGCACCAAGGCGGTCAACGCCCTTTCTTCAAATTTCTATGTGCGTTCTCAACGGGACGGTGTATTCGCCGACGCTCGCTTTGAAAAAGGTGTTTTGGTAGAAGAAAACCAGGGCAAAACAAAAGAGCCTAACGGAACGCTGGTCACCTTTACCGCTGATGCTGACGCCTTTGGAGAGTATAAATATAACGAAGAATTCTTGTGCAAGCGTTTGGCTTACTATGCGTATCTTAACTCCGGCTTGACCCTGAATTTTAACGGTGAACCCTTTTACTCAGAAAAAGGGCTCTATGATCTTCTGGATCATGAAGTGGACGATGAGCGCTTATACGAGCCGATTTACTATAAAGGTGAACGCCTTGAGTTTGCTTTTACCCACACCCAGGCCTATGGCGAAAACTACCTTTCTTTTGTCAACGGTCAATATACTTCCGATGGAGGCACCCACCAGTCTGCCTTTAAGGAGGGGATTTTAAAAGGCATTAACGATTATGCTAAGAAGTCCTATCAGGCAGCCGATGTGCGAGATGGTCTTGTCGGCTGCGCTTCGGTAAAAATTAAAGAGCCGGTGTTTGAGTCCCAAACCAAAAACAAGCTGGGCAATAGTGACATTCGCAGCTGGATTGTGCAAGAAATCAAA
Organism: Candidatus Sericytochromatia bacterium; assembly: GCA_963797915.1. GTDB lineage: Bacteria > Cyanobacteriota > Sericytochromatia > UBA7694 > UBA7694 > CAXRDE01. The sequence continues at coordinate 247,868 of CAWCRG010000012.1, read as the reverse complement.
ACCTTCATTGAAGACTATTTGCACAAGAACAGTGAAGTCGCCGACATTATTCTTCACAAAATCAATTTAAATGAACGCATTCGCAAAGAGCTACAGTCGGTGAAAAAACTCGCGCGAGAAAAAGCCAAAAAAGTTTCGATTAAAATTCCCAAGCTCAAGGACTGCAAGTTTCACCTGAACGACAAAAAAGCCCACGATAGTGACTCCATGATTTTTATTACCGAAGGGCAGTCCGCCAGTGGCTCTATCGTTATGTCTCGCGATGTGATGACCCAGGCGGTATTTCCATTGAAGGGAAAACCCCTCAACTGCTTTGGCAGTAAAAAGCAGGTGGTCTACCAAAATGACGAGTTATACAATATTGTGCAAGCCTTAGGCATCGAAGACGATGTGGACGATTTGCGTTATAACAAAGTGGTTTTAGCCACCGATGCCGACGTAGATGGTCTGCACATTCGCAATTTGCTGCTCACGTTCTTCTTGCAGTTTTTTGAGCCCCTCATCCTGCAGGGGCACGTGTATATTCTGGAAACCCCGCTTTTTCGGGTGCGTAACAAAAAGCAAACCATTTATTGTTACTCGGAACAAGAAAAAGAAGATGCCATTGTCAAAATCAAGCGAGATATTGAAATTACCCGCTTTAAAGGGCTTGGCGAGATTTCACCGCAGGAATTTGGTCAGTTTATTGGCAAAGATATGCGCTTGCTTCCCGTGAATATTCAAGAGCGTCATGAAATTCCGAAGCTGCTGAGCTTTTATATGGGTAAAAACTCTCCCGTACGCAAACAGTATATTATGGAAAACCTTGTGTGATTAAACTGTAATCAGGCTGTCCAGCCCACAATAACGCCCTGCCGACCGGTCATGCCGTTGTGGCGGCGATAAGAAAAATAGGCGTTATCGGTCAGGGTATCACTCCCCAGTATTTCAATATGTTCACTGGCAATTCCTGCGTTGCGGAGCTGGTCTTGCAATATACCGGGCAGATTTAAGCGATACTTGTGCTTCACTTGCTTGACCCGATCCGGGTGTGACAGGTCGATTTGGTCTTTAAAGGAATCCACCACTTCAGCGCCCACTTCAAAGCTATGAAAAGAAATTCCGGTGCCAATGACGCATCGCACATCACCTGGCTGACTGTGATGTTGCTTGACCATCGTTTGTAAGGCTTCTCGCACGATGCCCTGCTGTGTGCCTCTCCAGCCCGAGTGCACCGCCGAGACCACTCGCTGTACGGGGTCTACCAGCACCACAGGGTAACAGTCGGCGACCATAATGAGGAGTGGAATATTGAGAGCGGTGGTGAGAAGACCATCGGTTTCCGGGACTCCGCCTTCATGGGTAGTTGCGCCGCGACCCGCATCTTGCTCATGGACGGTGTAAACCCCTTTGCCATGCACCTGTTGACAGGCCACCAGACGCTCTGTGCTCAACCCCAGGTGTTGGCAAACGGTGTGGCGATTGTTCCACACGTTGGTTTCTCCACCGGTTTCGTCCTGAGGTGTTACGGGATACTTTAGATTAAGGCTTTCAAAAACGCCCGTGCTCTGGCCCCCGAGTCGGTTGGTAAACGCACAGGCAAAGCCAGGAATTGATGCAAATAAAGCAGGGGTATAAACACCGGGAGGGGTTCCTTGTTTGGGATGTTGCATAAAAAATCTCCTTAAAAAGACTCTAGGTGTGCCAATTGATTTTTCTCGGGCAAACAGAGGTTGATTAATGTTAACGCTTGATTGAGGCTATTGCGATCCTGAGGCAGTGCAATATAGCGTTTGGAACTCTCATAAATCCCTTCGGTAAAGGCATAAAGTGCCTGATCTTTTTTCGAGCCGGGATCAGTGCTTTGATGCAGTTGGCGCATGAGCCAAAACAAGCGCTCCATGACCTGTACATCTTCTTTACCATAAAAACGAATGGGGCCAAGCGTACGTTGTAATAGTTCCAGCAGGTGGTGGTTGCGTATAATTAAACGGACGCTACCCTGGGCGTCTAAGCGAGGGTTATGCTCTTTGACGGCGAGATATTTTTGAAACAGTACGCCCAAATGATTAATCACGCTGATGGCCGTGGCTGGATCGTTAATACCGGGACTTAGCGCCTTAACAGCCACCTCTGACAGGTGCTTAAAGCCATAAATATAGTTGTCAGCAATCCATTCTCCATTGTAAAAAACAAAATGGTTTTGTAAGGTGTCGATAAGATCGCGACGGTTGACTTCTCTGTCTGTATAGGCCAGGACTTCGCCTTTCATTACAAAATCACCTTGAATTTGGGCGACGCCCAGTAAAATATTGTTTTTTGCGCAGCATTTAATCAATGCATCCTCGCGGATGTTTTGTAAATAGCCCGAAGTTGGCGCATAAATTGGATAATGCAAAATATCGTAAGGAGCCGGTAGGTCGGTATGGCTTTCTTCTGCCTGATTTAAATAGTTGAGTGTTTTATCGTAAATGCTTTGTAAGATGGTGCTGATTTGAATGGAGCTTGAAATGGAATGGATAAAAAAGATAAACAAGCCCATACAGCCCACCATAAGCATGACTGCCAGTAGCACGCCCACGCTCGGTACCTCATAATTATTATCGACGCTTCGCACATTAAACGTAAGGACCAGAGAATAAATAATGGTTCCCAGGTAGGCGCCTAAAACGCTTTGATTACGGCGATCAGAAATGAGACCCGGCAAGAGCCGAGGCGAAAAATTAGAGGTGGCCTGGCTCAAGACCACCATGACCATAGAAAACGAGAAAACGGTCAGAGAAATGACGCCACCGGCAATGGTACTCATGATGGCACGGGCGGTGTCTGCGGTATCAATTTGTGTCCAGGAAAAGTGAGTGGCAAGCCAGTCATCGACGAAGCTTTGCTCCAATTGCAGCGCAAAGAGGGCGAGTAAAAAGAACAAAAAGCACATTAAACTGGGCACAAAACCAATGCTGTTATAAATGGGGCGAATGATTTCTCGAAACTTGCGGAAATAACGAATCATGTAATCGCCTGTCTGAGGTCTACCCGAGCAACAGTCTGGATTTGAGCGTTTTGCCCCATGACTTCATTGTAAGAAAGTAAGGTCAACATGGGCAATGATCTCTCGGTGAGCCGCCGCAGCACCAGGCGTACTTTTGCAGAGCAAATGAGCACCGGCTGATGATAGCCTTTGCTGGCGGTTTCTTCCATTTTTCGGCTAATGCTGCTGACCACCTGCTGGGCAAGTTGAGGATCCAGATTTAAGCTTAGGCCCTGGTCGCTGCGGGTAACGGACTCTACCAATAACTGCTCTAAGTCGGCAGATAGGGTCATAGCGGCTATGTATCCCTGGGCATTTTGAAAGGGTTGGCAAATGGAGCGGGCAATACCCTGACGGGCGTGCTCTGTTAATAGGTCGGGATCTTTGGTACTGCGGGCGTTATTGGCCAACGCTTCTAAAATAGGGATCAAATCGCGAATGGAGACGCGCTCATGCAGCAGGTTTTGTAAAACACTCTGGACTTCTCCCACACTCAGCAGTCCAGGAATCAGCTCGTCGACGACTGCCGGGGCTTCTTCACGCATATTGTCTAACAGGCCTTGTACATCCTGGCGGGTTAGAATTTCCGCAGCATGGCGCTTAACGGTTTCGGTGAGATGCGTGGCGACCACTGTTGAGGGATCAAACACGGTGTAACCCAGCATTTCGGCCCGTTCTTTGTGGGACTCTACAATCCACACCGCTGGAAGCTCAAACACCGGCTCAATGGTTTGAATACCCTCTAAATTTTCGGATGCCACCCCAGGGTTCATGGCCAGGTAGTGCCCCACGTGAATTTCGCCGCGCGCGACTTCGACGCCCCTCAGTTTGACGGAGTAATCTCTGGGCTTAAGCTGAATATTATCTCGAACCCGAATAGGGGGGAGTACGAGACCTAATTGCAGCGCCATTTGGCGGCGGATTTTAGTGATTCGTTCAAGCAAGTCTCCTCCCTGTTCGGCGTCCACCAGTGGGATCAGGCGATACCCGATTTCTAACTCAATCGGATCGACTTTTAAGAGCTTAATCATGTTTTCAGGGGCTTTTCCAGTAGATAACATCCCCTGTTGAGCCGCGGGTAACGCGGGGCTGCTGCCTTTTCCTGAAGGCGTTAGGGCCTTCTCGGTACCCTCAGCTTCGTCAGTGGACTCTTGACGCAGCATGGTGTAACCTGCGGCTCCCAGCGTTACCGATAAGATGAGAAAAGGAATAACGGGCAAGGGGGTAAACACACCCATGAGCAGCATGAAAAAGGAAACCACCAACAGGCCTCTGGGAACATTGAGGAGTTGTTGTGAAACTTTTTCACCCAGTTTACTTTCTCCAGCGGCCCGTGACACCAAAATACCGGTGCCAATGGCAATGACCATGGCGGGAATCTGGCTCACGAGGCCGTCGCCGATAGTCAAAATGGTATAGCGCTCCAGGGACTGGGTAATGGTCATATCGCGCTGTACGACGCCAATAATGATGCCGCCTACAATATTGATCATCGTAATAATAATGCCGGCGATGGCATCGCCACGCACGAATTTACTGGCACCGTCCATGCTGCCGTAAAAATCGGCTTCCCGTTGAATATCGACGCGGCGTGTGCGGGCGTCATTTTCATCAATAAGCCCGCTATTCAGGTCTGCATCAATGGCCATTTGCTTACCGGGCATGGCGTCCAGGGTAAAACGGGCGGCGACTTCTGAGATTCTTCCTGCACCGTTGGTAATGACCACAAACTGCACCACCACCAAAATAATAAAGATGAGTACCCCAACGATATAGTTTCCGCCGATAACGAAGGAACCAAAGGTTTCAATCACTTTTCCTGCATCTGCTTCCGTTAAAATGAGCCGGGTGGAAGAAATGTTCAGTGCCAGTCGTAACAGGGTTAAAATCAGCAAAACGGTGGGAAATGTGGAAAACTCCAGGGGGCGATCCACGTAGAGTGACACCATCAAGACCATAAGAGACAGGGCAATATCGGTGGTGAGCAAGAGATCCAGAGACCAGGGGGGTAATGGCACCATCATAAACGCAATAATGGTGATCATTAATACGGCAATGCCCAGATCGCCCTGTCGGGTCAGACGCTCAAGAAAAGAGGGGCTGGGTTTTGTTTTTTCGCTCACAGGGGGTTATAGTCCCAGGTGCCGAGGTGGTGCAGTGACAAGGGTTCGTATAATGGTTTCAGCATCTTGGGTAAGGTCCAGTTTTTTCTGGCGAAAGTCTGTTAACTGGTTTTTGAAAGCCTCTAAGTACTCCCCTCCGTAAAGAAGTTCACGGATGAGACGAAAGGTTTTTTCGTGATCAAAGAGGTCTGCCAAATAAAACAAATTGCGATTTTGGTAGAGCTCGGTTTGGGGCCAGGGATGGCTTAAAGTCACCGGAAAAGAAAGATAGGGGAAAATTAAATCGGGGTCTTCGTTCGCAAGTACATCGAGCTTCATCTGCGCAAAGGGGTCGAGGGTTTTAAAAGCATGCTTAAAGCTGTGAGAGCCGTCAGCATGGGGTTCTAAGCTCAGAGAAGAGCCGATGGTAATCACTGGAATGTCCTGTAAGGCGCTGAGTGAAAGACCAGGGTAGGTCAGGGATTCCGTAATCATCAATTCTGAGCTCTTTAGGAGGTTGTTGAGCAAGGGCAAGTCCAGAATGGGAAAAAAGCGAATTTGTACATTGTCAAAATCATAGTCCTCAAAAGGAGGGGGCATATTGACGACTGCCAATAAGCAGTCTTCTTCAAGCTGATTGAGGTAGTTAATCACGGTTTCAATCACGATGCCAAAGTGGGCGAACAGACCTTTTTCGGCAGCCATTAAGCTGTTTTCAATGGGGAAGACGAGTGTAATAAGGCGAGAGTCGTTTCGACAGCCCAATTGTAGGCGCACCTCTTCGCGAACGGTATACAGAGACAGGCCGGCCATGGCATTTTGTGTTCCCCACTGAAAAAGTTTGGGGTTTTCAGTGGGAATAGCGTCATGGGGAGGACAGATCTTGATCAGAAAGTCGTATTCCAGGGCATAAGGGGGGGTAACCCTCTGCAAAACGTATTCCTTGAGGGCCAGCTTACCTTCCGGTGTTTTGAGGACGCTCATACGAAAATCCATGACGGCGACTACACAAGGGATTTCGATTAACCAGTCGGGGTTCATATAGCTCAGGTTGAGAGCGTCTTCCGATAGCATGACGGAAGCATCACAGAGAATCACGATTTGAGGCTCATAGTCTGCGAGCAAAGCCTGCCAGTCTTCATGGCTGAAGCCTGGGTTCGCATTAATGATCTCGGTACGTCGATCCTGGATAGTGACCTGACTCGCGGGGAGAGGGGGAACCAACAGTTTATTTTCGACGGTGCGATGATTCAGTTGACCAATGAATTGGTCTACGTAAAGCATTTCATCGAAAGAAAGATCACCGGCAATAACGTAGAGGATTTTAATCATAGATTCTCTCCTGAGGTAGGCTCTTCGGTGGGTGGGTTTTCGTATGCTGCTCGGTTTGCTTTTTCTTGTGTACTGGCTTGTACCTTGTTTTTGAGGTCAGCATAAATTTCAGGAATTCTCTCATTATCAGGGTCAAGGGCCATGGCTTTTTCACAGGCTTCTAAGGCTGCCTCATCAAATCCGGCGATATCATAAAGAATAGCCAGAACTTCAAAGGCATCCACCCGCGTGGGATCGAGTTCCACCACTTTCTCAAAGGCACCCAGGGCCATTTCACCACTGGCGGTTTCCATAAATACCAGTCCCAAATGCTGAATCAGGTCAGGATCGTCAGGCGTTTTTCTGATGGCGCTGCGTAATTCATGAATGGCTAAAGGATATTTACCCTGGCGGCGATACATTTCTGCAAGGGCCACGCGACCTTCTACAATATCGGGCTTGTGAAAAACCAGATATTGAAAATTAGCAATGGCGGCATAATAGTCCTGAAGGGTGGCATAAACGTTGCCCAGCATATAAAAGGCGTCGAAATGATCGGGATCTAGCTGCGTGACTTTTTCAAAAGCACTTTTGGCCTGTACCCATTTGTCTTCTTTCATATACAGCAAGCCCAAATTATAATAAGCCTGCGTGCCTTCACTATTGAGCTGAATGGACTTTAGATAAAGTTGCTCTGCTTCTCTATATCTTTCGGCCGCCTGATCCAGGGCTGCCAGGTTATTGTAAGCACTGTGTTCACGCGGATCCTTTTCGATGGCTTTTTGAAAACACGTGCGTGCTTTTTCAAGGTTACCTTCTCCCATGGCGAGCAGCCCCAGGTTACTATGGGCTGCTGCGAGATCACCGTTAAGTTCCGCTGCCTGCTCAAAGCTGGTTTTGGCTTTCTCAAAGTCTTCTTCCTGCAGTGCACGAATGCCCTGATCCAACAGCCTTAAGGCTTCTTGTTCCTGACGCATACCCAAGTGTTTCCTTCATTTTGCATTACGGGGTATTATAACGCAAAACGCTTGCCCCTCCCCTATGGCTATGTTAGTATGATGCTTGACTTTGGGCAGTTGGCGCAGTGGTAGCGCATCTCGTTGACATCGAGGAGGTCACAAGTTCGAATCTTGTACTGCCCACCTACTTAGCCTACGGGCTTAAAAAAAAGCCCCGAATGCGTTTGCACTCGGGGCTTTTGTCTTGCTTAAAGCTTGCTGTCTAGAGACTAGTCAACAATTTGCCCGCGCACTTCGCCATTGGGGTTGGCGGCGGTGTGGACGTTGAGGTATAAACCACCCGTCAGCAATTGTTGTACTGAGCTTGGGGTGAGAGGTTCAGTATTGTCGTTGGGTGTCCAGGTTACGGCAAAAGTATTACCGGTTACCACGAGAGGCTTAACGACACCACCGCTGAGCCCTACAGGACCCATATGAATATGAGCACCCGTAATCGCGCCAGTCAGGTTATGAGCAATACCCTTAACCGTAATGGTGCGGTGGTCAGGGCTCAACATTACCCATGCAGTTGCTTTCGCATTACCGGCGACCACAGGGACTTCCTGGTTACCTTCAAGCTGTACGCTATAGACTTTATTCAATGTACTCATCAACTGCCCACGAATTTCGCCATTGGGGTTGGCGGCGGTATGTACATTAACGTAGAGGTTACCAGTCAACAGATCGGTAATTAAGCTTTCGGTTAAAGGAAACTCGGTGTCACCTTGCTGCCAGGTGGTGGAGAGCATGGTGCCATTGACGGTCAGTCCCTTCACGACGGGGCCGTTTGTGCCTGCAGCACCCTTATGAATGTGAGCGCCGGTAATCGGACCGGTAAGACCAGAAACTTTAGCCTCAAGGGTTATTGTGTCACGGACGCTATTGAGCGTGAGCTCTACAGCGCCGTAAGCATCACCGGCGACAATAGGAACCTCATTACCACCAATTAATTCTGTGGTGAAGTGACTCATTGCTCTTGTGTCCATGGGGGCTTGTGTGGTCATCACTTGTCCACGAATTTCACCGTTTGGATTTCTGGGGGTATGTACATTGAGATAGAGTTTACCCGCCATTAATTCTGCCAGAAGTGCATCGGTGAGTGGATTTCCAGCGTCGGTTTTGCTCCAGGTAATTGAAAATCTATTTCCGTTAACGGTCAGAGGCTTAACCACTTCGCCATTCGCGCCAGCAGCTGCCATGTGCACGTGAGCGCCAGTGATTTCACCACTGAGGTTATGGGCATAGCCTTCGATGATTACCGCACTCTTGTCTTCACGAACGCGTACATTGGCAGTACCTGTGGCGCCAATCATGAGCGCGGGTACTTCCTGGGCGGAGGAAAGATAAACAGGATAAACCATATCGGTGGTGCTGCTGACCTGTCCGCGAATTTCGCCATTGGGGTTAGCGGCGGTGTGAACATTGAGGTATAAACCACCGTTCATTAGCTCGCTCATCAGTTCCGGAGTGAGGGGGTTTTCGTTGTCGTTGGTGCGCCAGGTAGCGGTTAAAACATTGCCGTTAATCTCAAGGGGTTTAACAACACCACCGTTAGCTCCTGCGATGCCGGTGTGAATGTGTGCGCCGGTAATCGGACCGCTAAGACCTGAGGTGGTGACTTGCACCGTGGCTACAGTTTTCTCGGCGTTTAAGTAAATACGGGCACTGCCGCTAGCGTTGGTTGTTACGGCAGGAACTTCCTGGCTGCCGGTTAAGCGGGCTGCGTAGCGCATTTCCATGCCGGCTACAGGAGGTGTTGTTGGCATGGGCGTTGGTGTTGTAGTTGGTGTTGTAGTTGGTGTGGGCGTTGTGGTGGGAACCGGGGTCGGCGCTGTGGTGGTGGGGGTCGGTGATGGAGCGGGTGGGTTGTTGGTGTTCGGAGGGGTTTGGCAGGCGCTTAAAGCCAGGCCAAAGCTGAGGGCAAGTCCGGTGATTATTTTTTTGTTTAACATATTATAGTATGTCTCCTTGCAGATAATTAAAAGTATGCTGATGTCGTTTTCAACCTATCCAGACTAACAGCAGAATGTTCGAATAACCATCAATTTTATATTAAAAAAGTCTAAAAAGTTAAAGGGTTACCGCGTTGATTACGTTAAACCATCGTGAAAACTGAGTAGCGAGCAGCGGTTATTGGGTAAGTTGTGTATCATGAAGTTAGAGCATTTGACGAAAGGATACGCACAATGACAAAGGATCATTTAGGAACCCGTACCGCTTTTGATACCGGTTCAGGACAGGCTTATTTATACAGTTTGAACAAATTGGCAGACCAGGGGCATGCCAATATTAAAAAACTGCCTTTTTCGATTAAAATTTTATTAGAATCGGTACTGCGCAACTGTGATGGTTATGTAGTGACTGAAGAAGACGTTAACAAACTCGCGGATTACAATCCGCAAAACCCCGGAGAGGCTGAAATCCCCTTCAAGCCCGCACGGGTGATCTTGCAAGACTTCACCGGTGTACCTGCCGTTGTAGACCTTGCTGCCATGCGCTCTGCGATGTCTCGCATGGGCGGCGATCCACAGAAAATCAACCCCGTTGTACCTGTGGATTTGGTGATCGATCACTCCGTTCAGGTGGATCATTTTGGTACCGATCAGGCTTTACAGCAAAACATTGATATTGAGATGGATCGTAACCGTGAGCGTTATGAGTTTCTGCGTTGGGGGCAAAAAGCCTTTGATAATTTCGGAGTCGTTCCTCCTGGCCGCGGTATTGTCCACCAGGTGAACCTGGAGTATTTAGCCAAAGGCGTTTTCTCGACCACCGAAGGTGAAGATCAGGTTTTCTTTCCTGATTCTTTAGTGGGTACGGACTCTCACACCACCATGATCAATGGTTTAGGTGTTGTGGGTTGGGGTGTCGGCGGTATTGAAGCCGAAGCCGTTATGCTGGCGCAACCTATTTATATGCTGATTCCTGAAGTGGTGGGCTTTAAACTCACGGGCAAACTTCCTGAAGGCGTTACCGCCACTGACATGACCTTAACCATTACCGAAATGCTGCGTGCCAAAGGCGTGGTCGGTAAGTTTGTTGAGTTCTATGGCAGCGGTTTAAGCAATATTTCTCTGCCTGATCGGGCGACGATTGCGAATATGGCGCCCGAGTATGGCGCGACCATGGGCTTTTTCCCTGTAGACGTTGAAACCTTACGCTATTTAGAACGCACCAACCGCGACAGCGACCTGGTGAAAGTGGTCGAAAACTATACCCGCGCTCAGGGCTTGTTCCGTACCGACGACACTGAAGATCCCATTTTTACTGATACCCTCGCTCTCGATTTGGGCACCATTGTGCCTTCTTTGGCAGGTCCCAAGCGTCCTCAGGATCGGATTCAGTTGACGGATATGCAGCGTAATTTCCGTGAATGTCTCACCAGTACCGTGCCCACCAGTGGTTTTGCTTTAAGCGAAGAGCGTCTGAGAAGCACCGGTCTTTATGAAGATCATGGACAAAAAATAAATATGAAGCACGGCGATGTGGTGATTGCAGCGATTACCAGTTGCACCAACACCTCGAATCCTTCAGTGATGTTGGGTGCCGGTTTAGTGGCTAAAAAAGCGGTAGAAAAAGGCTTACAGGTTAAGCCCTATGTTAAAACCTCTTTGGCACCAGGCTCTCGCGTTGTGTCTGAGTACTTAGAGCGCGCGGGTCTTATGCCTTTTCTTAAGGATTTAGGCTTTGATCTTGTGGGCTTTGGCTGTACCACCTGTATTGGTAACTCAGGGCCACTTCCTGAGGCCGTAGACAAGGCTATTGCCAGTGGCGATCTCATTGCTGCCAGCGTGTTATCGGGTAACCGTAACTTTGAGGGCCGTGTGCACCAGAACGTCAAAGCAAACTATCTGGCCTCTCCACCTTTGGTAGTGGCTTATGCCCTGGCCGGTAGTGTCGATCTTGATCTTGCGACGGATCCACTGGGTCAAGACCAGGACGGCAACGATGTCTTTTTAAAAGATATTTGGCCCACCTCTGAAGAAATCATGAGTCATATGAATGAAGCGATGAGCCCTGCTCTGTTTGCTTCAATGTACGACGATGTGGCCAATTCAAACGAGGAGTGGAATCAAATCCCCGTGTCGGCTGGTGATATCTACGCCTGGAACGAAAGCTCTACGTATATTCAAGAGCCCCCGTTCTTTGTGGACATGGGCCAGGATCCTGATCCTATTCAGGCCATTCACGGTGCTAAAGTGTTGGTCAAAGTCGGCGACTCTATTACCACTGACCATATTTCACCCGCGGGTGCGATTAAGGTGGGTACGCCTGCAGCACAGTATCTGACAGAAAACCATGTGGGTCCTAAAGACTTTAACTCTTATGGTTCTCGTCGCGGTAACGATCGGGTTATGACCCGTGGAACCTTTGCCAATGTCCGTTTGAAAAACCAGATGGCTCCGGGCACTGAGGGCGGCTATACCTCCTATCCTGCCGGTAAAGACCAAATGTTTATTTATGACGCTTCACAAAAATACCAGGCTGAAGGCACGCCTTTGGTGGTCTTAGCGGGTAAAGAATATGGCACGGGTTCTTCCAGAGATTGGGCGGCTAAAGGAACCCTACTGCTAGGTGTCAAAGCGGTTATTGCTGAGTCCTTTGAGCGGATTCACCGCTCTAACCTCGTGGGCATGGGCGTATTGCCTCTGCAATATAAAGCGGGCGACACCGCTGATTCTTTGGGCCTCGACGGTACCGAAAGCTTCTCGATTGTCGTAGATGACAGCCTCAAGGCCCGTCAAGAGGTGCAGGTTAAGGCCACAGCTGTAGACGGTACCGAAAAAAGTTTTAACGTGATGTGTCGTATTGATACGCCTGTTGAAGTGGATTACTATCGCAATGGTGGTATTTTACAAACGGTATTGCGTCAGTTCCTCAAAGCGTAAAACGTAAGTTTTTTAAAGCCGCTCTCTCCTTTAAAAGGTCGAGAGCGGTTTTTTATTGCCGCTTTGAAACGCTTGAAGCAACCTCTATATGATGCTAAGCTGAACGACGGTGCCGGCCATCACATCGGTCAATTTTTTACGGTGCCGTCTGGAGAGAGTATGTCGAAAAGAGAAATCAAGGCCCTTGCCATTTGTAACGTGCTTAAAGACCTTATTGTTCAGGTGAGCGATCAAGAATTACAAGATCTGGGACTTACCAAGGGCATGATGCACCTGGTATCCGAAGCCGAGCAACAAAAGTTGCTTGATTATTTTGCCTCCCGTGAAAAAACCGTGGAAATGGGTGGCTCGGGTGCAAATATGATTCGCACCCTGGCTACATTGGGTGAAAAAGTCAGCCAGGCGGGTATGGTTGGACAGGATGAGTACGGCGAGTTGTGTATGGCCCGCGTTAAGGAACTGGGCATTAAAAACAATATTCAGCAGCATCCTGAAGGAAGCACAGGCACCTCTATCATTCTGGTGTCTCCTGATGGAGAACGTACGATGCATACCTGTCTGGGCTCAAGTCGCGCTTATACCACCCAGGATATTCCAGAAGCAGACATCGCTGCTTCTGAGTACCTGATTGTGACGGGGTACCAATGGGATACCGAAAATCAGATAAAAGCCATTAAACATGCTGTTGAGGTGGCGAAGGCCCATCAAACCAAGATTGTCTTTGATCTTTCTGACCCGTTTTGCGTTGACCGGCATCGTGAAACTTTTTTGAGCCTCTTAGAGCATAGCATTGACGTGGTGTTCGCCAATAAAAAAGAAGCAGAAATGCTAACGGGCAAAGGTCCTGAAGAAAGCCTGACCGAATTGGCTAAGCTTTCTGAAGTGGTGGTGGTGAAGTGTGGCTCCAAAGGATCCTGGATTCAGTCCGGCACAGAAAAGGTGTTTGTTCCCTGTAATGAAGTCACTGTGGTTGACACGACTGCAGCGGGCGATATGTACGCCGGAGGCTTTCTATTTGGTTTGCTTAATCAAAAGTCCTTAGAGGACTGCGGCAAAATTGCTAATTTTTGTGCAGAAACCGTCATCCAAAATATTGGTGCTCGTATCCCCGCTGACCTACATGCCCGGGTAGAAGCTTATTTACAGCGAGAAGCAACACTCGTTGGTTAAGTTGAATCTTTTGAGTAGGCCTGCTACACTAAAAAATACTCTTATTTACAGGTTTTAAAGCATGTCTGCTCAAATTTTGCGATTTTCTGCTCCCGGCCTTCTTATGATAATCCTATTGGGTCTCAACGCCTGTCGTCCGATTGGCTTATCGGGAAATGAGATCGCCCAGAGGGCTCCTCTATCGCCCCGCTCAGGTGTTATGGCTCAATCCATATCTCAAAACACAAATTGGGGTGACTTTGTGCAGTCACAGTACCAGGACGTATTTAAATCCCACGATCGCAACCAGGATGCCCTGCTCAGCCCAGAAGAAATACCCCATGTCGCGCTCCCACACTTTAAGGAGCGGGATCGTAATCAGGATGGCCAATTAAGTTTTGAAGAGGTCAATGACCTTCAGGCAGCACAGCAGACGGAGCGCTATCTTCAACAGGAGTTTAAGGCCATGTCTGAGTCGCTTAACCACCCTGAGTCTGGTGTTGAAAACCTGCCGACGCTTTCAGAAATTACGCAGTTTACGCAAGAATTAGAAAACGCGGAACACAGCTACAAACATCTAGAAAAGCCCCCTGTGCTGTTGGTTCCTGGCTATGCGGAGCCCAGCTGGTACTTTTTATACGGTCTGTATCGTCAGCTCAAAAAAGAAGGTTTGCAGGTAGAAGGCATTAATTTATTTCCTAACTTTGCCACCGCCGAAGAGCAGGCGCGTAAGCTACAAGAGCGGGTGGCCGACATGAAGGCTCGCTATGATGTGGATCGTGTGGAGCTCGTGGTCCATAGTTTCGGGGGGATTATTAGCCGTTACTATATTCAAAACCTGGGTGGAAAAGACCATGTGCGTAACCTGATAACGATTGCAACGCCCCACCATGGCACCTACACTGCTTACCTGGGGCCCGGCAAAAGCGCCGACCAGATGCGTTACAACAGCCCTTTTATTCAGACCTTAAATGCCAAGGGCTATGCTTATGCTCCCGTTAAGTACACGTCCATTTGGTCAAATATTGATGAGATTGTGATTCCCCCGCGCAGTGCAGTCATGCCTGAGTCTACGGTGCACCAGGTGCCCTGGACAGGTCATCTGGGTATTTTGTTTAGTAAACGTACCTATACGCATGTTCTAAACGCACTTTCACCCTAGCGCCCCTTGTCATCAGGGTCCACTCTTCCTTAAAATGAAGAAGTGTTAAGGAGGTGACCATGGCTGAACAGGTCAAAAATATAATTTACAAATGTCCCCATGTGGGTAAAAAAGTACGCTTAAAGGTTTACAGTGAAACTGAGAAAAAACTTTTTGGCAAAAAAATATTGGACCAGGAACTGCGGGAGTGCGATCTGCAGTCCATGGGGGGATGTAGCATGCGTATTGAGCGCTTTGATAGTAAATGTCCCGCGGTGGCACAAGCTGCCAAATGCACGTTAAAATAAAGTGAAATACACTGATTTTTACACCCTTCTGGATGTACCTGCAGAAGCATCCTCTCAGGATATTCGCCGGGCCTATCGTCAACAGGCCAAGCGCTATCACCCGGATACTCACCCTGGAGATCTTAAGGCAGAGCAGCAATTTAAAGCGATCAAAGAAGCCTATGAGGTCTTAAGCGATCCCGAAAAGCGGTTACGCTTCGATCAATTGAGCCGTAATTGGGGGCAATACCAAAATTTTAATGATGTGGTGGACGATCTTAAAAATGATACGCCGCCTCCTCCATCTGAAGAACCGGTGGCGCGACCTCGGCAAGATGCTGACAGCATGTTTAATGCACAGTTTGGTGGCTTTTATGACACTTTTTTTGGTCCTGAGACAGCCAAGTTTTGGGAGCGTCGTGGACAAAGTGCACCAGCAGTCGATGCTGAGCCTGAGCCTGAGCCTGAGCCTGAAGAAACCAGTGGGTTTACCGTTGAGTATAAGACAGAAGTTTCTTTAGAAGAAGCGCTAAAGGGCACCCATCGCCGGGTGCAAATTCATGAAGGCACCTTTAAAACCATTGATGTGACCATTCCGGCCGGTGTGGTTGAGGGCTCTAAAGTGCATGTGCCCCGAGAGGGTGAAGACTTTTATCTGATTGTTCATTTACTTCCCCATCCGGTATTTACGCCTGAAGGGCATGATCTCCACCGCGATCTTGTTATTTATGATTACGAAGCCATGCTGGGCGTCAAAAAAACCTTATCGACCTTGAGCGGCGCGTTACAAATGAATATTCCCGCCGGGAGCGCTCCCGGTAAAACCTTTCGCATACGGGGCCATGGGATGGCTCATCTGGTAGACGCCGCGGCAGGCTCTGCAGCAGATTCTGCAATACGAGGCGATCTATTTGTTCACCTTAAGGTAGATATCTCTCAGGATTTGAGCCCCGAAGAGCGAAAGCTTATGGAGGCGTTTCGCGACCTACGGGAGTCTCGCCAAACAAGCGTTTAGCCCGTTGATATAAAAGGTCACAGACCTCAGGGTAAAGGGGCCCCTGCCACTCTGGACGTGCATGATTATAGTAAAAGGTGGGCAGGGCGCTCTCAATGGTGCGAAACCCGCCTTCGGGATCGGTGGCCCCAAAGATAATTTTACCTATTCCGTGCAATAAAAGGCTCCCGTAGCACATGACACAGGGCTCTAAAGTGGTGTAGCAAACCATGTCTGAAGCCTGGTGCCACAAGGTTTCGGGCACCTTTTTTAGGGCTTCAATTTCGCCGTGCCGGCCAGGGTGATAATGGGGCTGTAACAGGCTGTTTTGACCGCTGGCAATGGTTTCTCCCTTGAGTACAATCAAAGCGCCAATGGGTAAATTACCCGCGGCCTCCGCGGCCAGTGCGAGTTCGACAGCGTGTTCCAGAAAGGGCAAATGCGGGCGTCTCTCTTCTGAAAGGCGGTCTTCGGGGTGTTCACTGGCCCACTGGGCCCCTTCCAAAAACATTACATGGACTCGGGGGCTGAGATACCAAAGATCCCTGTCAGTAAGTTATACAGGGTTTGACGGGCGGCTTCGGCTAAAGCCAAACGCGCCAAACTCAGCTCCGGCTGACTTTCATCAAGCACGCGGCATTGTTTGTAAAAGCTGTGAAAAGCCGACGCCAATTCTTGGGCATAGGTCGTTAGGCGGTGGGGCTCTTTAACGTGGGCTGCAAAGAGTAACTCATCGGGATAGGACAGAATTTTTAGAATGAGGCGTCGGGCTTCGGGAGCCTTTAAAAGCCCCAAATTGGCTTCGGGGAGCTTTGCCACCAATTCAGCGAGTGCTTCAGACTGCTGAGCCGTGCGAAAAATACTGCAAATGCGGGCATGGGCATACTGCACGTAAAACACAGGGTTGTCCGAGGACTGGGTTTTTGCCAGCTCCAGGTCAAAGTCAATGGTGGAATCAGGGCTTCGCTGCATAAGCAAATAGCGCGTGGCGTCTTTTCCCACCTCTTCAAAGACTTCTTCAAAGGTCACCATCTCTCCTGTGCGCTTGGACATGCGGATTTGCTCACCGTTTCGGTAAAGGTGAACAATTTGCCCTAAAATGACGTTGAGGGCATCTTCAGAATGTCCCAGCGCTTGAATGGCGGCCTTAACTCTGGCCACATAGCCGTGGTGATCGGCCCCCCAAATATTGATTAAGCGGTCAAAGCCCCGTTGCAGTTTATCGTGGTGATAAGCCACGTCATTGGCAAAATAGGTGCTATTGCCTCCGCTCTTCATCAGTACCCGATCTTTGTCATCGCCATAATCTGTGGAGCGAAACCACAGCGCGCCTTCTTCTTCGTAGGTGCTTTGGTGGCGGGTGAGGGCTTCAATCCCCTCCTTGATCGCGCCCTCGCCGTGTAAGCGGCTTTCGGGATACCATTCGTCAAAGTGTACACCAAAGGCTTCCATTTGGGCTTGTTGGCTCTGTAAAAGGGCGCTTTTGGCATAGTCACAGAAGAAGGAAACCGGTTGATCTTGCAAATCGGCACCGTATTCCTGAAACATGGCTTCTCCCAGGGTTTCAATATATGCGCCGTGGTAAAAACTTACCTTACCCTGCGGGGGGGCAGTTTTTTCATTGTAATAGGCCTGGATTTTACTTTCGCCACTTTCACCCACTCGACACCCCTGACTCTGGGCGTATTTTAAATAGGTGGCCTGTACCGACGCACCCAGGTTTTGAATTTGGGTGCCGGTATCGTTAATGTAAAACTCGGTGCTGACATCATAGCCCGCAGTGCGCATCAGGCGGGCCAGGCAGTCCCCCAATACAGCCCAGCGGCCGTGACCAAAATGCAGTGGGCCCGTGGGGTTGGCGGAGACAAACTCGATCAGGTAGCGGTGCGCATCAGTGTTGCTCTGTTGACCATAGGCTTCTTTTTCGGTGATGACCTGTTGCAAGCCTTGATATAAAAAGCGCCAGCTCAGGCGAAAGTTGATGAAACCGGGACCGGCAATGCCAATACTTTCAAACAGGGGTTCACCCTCCAGGTGCTTTTTGAGGATTTCGGCAATGCTGCGAGGGGACATGCGAGCCGGCTTGGCCAGTCCCAGCGCTACGTTGGTGGCATAGTCGCCGTGGGTGGTATCGCGTGGAATTTCAATATGAATATCGGGGAGGGTCTCGAGTTTGAGTTCTCCGGAGTCCTGGGCAGCCTGCAAGGCCTTTTTAACCCGGTCGTGAAGTGACTTGAGCAGCATATAATGTCCTTTATTGGGTGTGTCTTTGGGAGTATTATACTAAGCTCTCACCCGAACCGGCCACCTCAGAACGTATTCCTGCAGACTTAGCGCTGTAAAGTTAAAAATTCCTGTTCGGCTTCATACACGATGTTCTCGATGTGTCGACGGCCGTCTAAGCAGGCCTGGACACAGTGCTGAAGGCGCTCTCCAAAGGTGGCCATGACCTCCATGACCTCCATCACCAGTAATGGGCTGAGATCGCCCCGCAGACGCACAAAGCGGTAGCGTAAAGAAACCTGGCTGCGTTGATGATCCATGATCAGCGAGCCCAATGGCAAAAAGCGATTAAATAAGCGGGTGACTTCTTTGACTCGCGGCCAGGCGCTTTCTGGAATATGAATGGGGATTTGCTGATCTAAGCAGAGCATCCAGGTGTATTCTGGGGTGGGTGTTACGCTATGCCAGGGGCGTACCCACCGGAGCGTCAGGGGTTGTAATAAAGGGCGCATTTTCACGAGCAGTACGGGCGATAAGTCTTCAGGGGTGGTAATAAAGCGGGCTTTAAAGTCTAAATAATCGAGCGTAACCAACAGGTTTTGTAATAACATATCTTCAGAACTCAATCCGGCTAGTGCTGAATCGGTTTTAAGCTGTGGATCGGCTGACTTGAGGGCCAGAACTTTTCGCTCCTGGAGCAACAGGGTGCGATTTTGCTGCAGTTCCTGGCGTTTCATCTTTACCTGATGAGCACGCTGAATCAAATGGGATTGCAAATGACGCAAAAATAACATTTGCTCGCGGAGCCTTACAATATCCGACGGAAATTGTATGGGTTCGGAGGCCAAATGGGCCAGCTTTTGGATCATTTCATGGCGATGTTGTTCTAATACGTGTTCTTGATAGGCGAACTTGATGCCTTCGCTTTCGAGTAGCTGCCATGAAAATTGGAGCTGGCGTCGCCGGTTTTCTTGAACCTGTTGGTGCTGGTGTTGCTGCTGCCATAAACGCATGATGAAGGTATAGGCCAGACTAATACCGAGTGCACCAAAAAAAGCGGTTAAAAAATCGAAGTTCATGAACAAAGTAGCCATGAGTAGACAAGAGGAAACGGCGAACCATAACTGAAGCTGAGCGATTCCCCAGCGTGAATGACCTGGGGATGGCGTGACTTGTGTGAGGGGCACCGGGTTGAGGATCGGCATTTGACTTAACAGGTGTTGAAAGTGCTGTTTTACTTGACTCTTTTGGTTTTCAGAGGGGTTTTCTTCTTGTAAAAGGGCGTCGAGCCACTCAAACACAGCGGGCAAGATTTTTTCTAACCCTTGAATAATATCCAGGGAAAGCAAACCATCTAAAATACGATCTTCAGACAGCAGCATATAGCGAAACACAACGCCCTCATCATGGATTTCAAGCCCACCAATGGGGAGTAATTGATTCATGACGGAAAGCAACCGCCGCAGCTCACTGTTAAAGCGTGCGGGAACAGCAGTGGGGTAACGAGAGACAAAATAAAAGACGGAGGATACTTTTTCTTCTTTTGAGGCAGGGGGCTCCTGTGCTTCTGCTGCAAGGAGCGCGTTGGCGCAAAAAATGCGCAGCGTGCATGAGGCACTCAAAGCGACAAAGAGTTGCTCAATCTCTTGCTGGTCATCTTCAAGTTGTTCAACGTTGAGGTGGGTATAGGTGAGCAAAGCGCCTTTGACTTCTGCAAGGCTTCCCAAAAATTGTGAGGCAGTGGCAAAGTCAGACATCTACATCCTCTCCTTGCGCTTGCTTAAGCTCGGGGAGTGACCGGAGAAGACTCTGCTGAGATGGCGGATTCAGAGCGCGGGTTTGGGATTCAGAGGAGCCCTCGTGTGGCGGATTTTTTTCAGGGGTCTGTTTAAAGAACTGTCCCGCCAGTGTACTCAGTGCGCCGAGGTCGGCAAGACGATCGGGCAGCACCAGGCTAACCCCTTTGCCATCGGCCAGTTTAGGCAGCATCTCTAAATACTTGAGCGTAATGACACGCTCTTCAGCATGGGCCGGCTCGAAGGCTTCGATGAGTTTGCGCAGGGCCTGTTGTTCTGCTTCAGCGTGTACCAGCTTGGCTTCGGCTTGCCCCTTGGATTCAACGACCGCAGCGGCACTAATGCCTTCGGCTTCTAAAATACGGGCTTGCTGTGCCCCTTCAGCTTTCAGAATGGCTGCTTTTTTAGCGCCCTCGGCTTCGAGGATAGAAGCCCGTTTACGGCGTTCAGCCACCATTTGAGAACTCATGGCCTCAATAATATCGCGGGCGGGTGTGATTTCTTTCACCTCTACACGGGTGACCTTAATGCCCCAGACGCTGGTGACTTCGTCGAGCACGCTCTGTAGTTTACTATTGACGGTATGACGAGAGGTTAAGGTTTCATCGAGCTCCAATTCGCCAATCAGATTGCGAAGGGTGGTGATGATCAATTGCTCAATGGCCTGTTGGTAGGATTCTACCCCGTAAAAAGCTTTTGAAGCGTCTGTAACCCGAAAGTAGGTGACAGCGTTGAGGTATACGGTCACGTTATCCTGGGTGATCATGGCCTGGGGCTCAAAGGTATGAATTTGCTCCCGTAAATCAGCCTTGAAGACTATTCGGTCCAGCACGGGAATAAGGATATTTAATCCGCTGTCGAGCGTGCTGCTATAGCGTCCTAAACGTTCGACAATGGCCTGTTCGGATTGTCGAATAATCTTGACCATTTGTGATAAAACAGACACCGCCAAAATACCGAGTACAGCAAGAATCCAACCCATTTAACGTTTTTCCTCTATTTGTTCTAATGATCCATAACCCAGTTCATGCTCAGGGACTACTTCTAAGCAATTGTCACGAATGGCGGTGATAAAAACACGCTCGCCGGGCGGAATGGGCGTGTAGGCAGTGGCAAACCAGATTTCACCGTGAAACTTAACCTTGCCTTTGTGTCCCGGCACGATTTCTTCAATAATAGTGGCTGACTGGCCCACAAATCCGTCGGTGCTTAAGCCCGTTGATTTGGGTTGGATACGATCTCGCAGGGCCGGTCTCAAAAAAACCACCAGGGCCAGGGAGCCCAATCCGAAAACGCCCACCTGTACGGGCCAGCTAAAACCCATGAGCGCACTTTGCCACGCCAGCGCAGCACCAAAGGAAAGCATGAGTGCGGTCATTTCTCCCAGCATCAGCTCTGTAAAGAAGAGTGTAAAGGCAAGTCCCAGCCAGACCCAGATCATAATGTCTTGAAAGCCCCTTTAAAATGTGCTCAATATCACGACTCGGCTGAAAAGATTATAACATGAGGGCTGTACGAAAATCAGGAGCCTGTGGAAACACCCGTGAACTTCGCTTAACTTAGCCCGGTGGGTTGACCGATTGAAGCCTAACGTGAGGTAATTGATGCGTATTGCTTTTGGGGAGGGTAAAGTGAAAGGCGCTGCCGGAACCCTCCTTAGACTCAACCCAGACTTTGCCGTCTATGCCTTCCACAATCTTTTTTACAATGGCCAGTCCGATACCGGTGCCGTTGTATTCATGTCTCAGGTGCAGACGTTGAAAAATCGTAAAGATTTTTTGATGATACTTAGGTGAAATACCGATGCCGTTGTCTTCTACGGTGATTTCCCATGCTGTGGGGTGTTCTGTTGCCTGCACTTTGATGATCGTTTGGTGATCTGTTCGACTGTATTTTAAGGCGTTTTCAATCAGGTTTCTCAATACCTGTTGTACGGGGATACGGTAAGAGGTGAGTCCAGGCAAGCTGTCATACTCTATTTTTGCGTTCTTTTCGTGAATGAGCTGACGGTTTAAAGCCAGGGTTTCTTCAAGCACTTCTGTCAGTTCAAAATGACTTAATTCATGGGGTTCTTTTCCCACCCTTGAGAAGTCCAGTAGGGCGAGAATCACCTGGCGCATTCTTCGTGCACCGTCTACGGCAAAGTAAATATATTGCTTTGCTTTGCTATCCAGCTGGTGATTATAGCGTTTTTCCAGTAGGCTTAAAAAGCTGTCAATCATGCGTAGTGGCTCTTGTAAGTCATGGGAGGCGATATATGCAAATTGTTCTAGCTCCTGGTTTGACACCGCCAATGCCTGCGCTTTTTGTTTCAGCTCGAGCTCAAGTAATTTGTGCGCATGAACATCCTGGATACTACCGAAAACACGCACACACTGTCCGTCGAGCCACTCGCCTCCACCAATACAGCGAACCCAGCGAATATTGCCCTGCGCAGTTTCAATAAGCACTTCAAAATCAAAGGGTTTATTTTCGTGAATAAATCGTTCCATGTGCCCTCGAACAAGTTCTCGGTAGTCTTCTGTATAAAAATTAACAGCACTTTCAAAGTCGGGCTGAAAATCGTGAGGCACTTCGAATATATCGCAGGTTACAGTAGACCATTGGTGTTTTTTGTTTAACAAGTCTCGTTCCCAGCCCCCTACACGGGCCAGCTGTGAAGCGTTATCCAGTAAAATTTGCAGCTCTTTTTCCTCTGTTACATCTTTGAAGTTATCCACGATACCGTTGATGACGGGATCGTGGAGAAGATTCGTAACGGTAGCATCTATCCAGCGCCAGCTTCCATCTTTATGGCGAAGTCGCGATGCGCGGCCGGGTATGGGGACACCGGGTTTCTCTAGACATTCAGTCATGACCGCTGTTATCGCGTTGATTTCTTGTGGGTGTAAAATTTCGAATAAGTTGAGTTCAAGGGCCTCTTCTTCACTATAGCCGAGCACGCGTGTTACCGAAGGAGAGACATAAGAGGGGTTACCGTCAGTGCCAATAATGGCAAAGGCATCAGCGCTGTTTTCGATCAATGCTCGAAAGCGTTTTTCGCTGTGGGCGAGGTCTTCCTGGAGTTTTGTTTTTTCGGTGATGTCACGGGTGAGGCTGAGTACAGCATAAATCTGATCTTTTTCATTTCTCAATGGAACCGATTTACTTTCGACCCAGCGCTGAGTTCCTTGCATTCCGATTAAGCGAAAACAAGCCTCGCCCTCTTTACCGGCGAGAGCTTGCTCATGAAGCTGCTTATAGACGCTTTGATCTTCAGGATGGATGAGCGGATCCAGCGTTTTGTCAAGTAGCGCAGATAACGGAACCGTCGCTTCAATCATTTTTAATCCAGCAGGGTTCATATCTAGCAGTGTAGATTCGGGAGAGGTTACTTTGACACAGTCCGGTTCTGAACGAATAATGGCGCTGAGCTGATCTTCTTGTTTATGTAAATTGACCTGAATCTCTACAAATGCGGTAATGTCCTGAAAAACGCCGAGTAATTTAAGCGGGTGCCCTGTGTCATCTTTGATAAGGGATGCTTTAGAGAGGACGTGCCGTATACTGCCATCTTTTGCAATGAGGCGCTTCTGGATCTCGTAGGGCTTGTCATTTTCCAATACGTCTTTAAGTAGAGCGATCGAGCGATCGAGATCATCTTTATGGATCACTTGCGTCGCCGTTTCCATATTCACTTCAAAACTGTCTGGCTCGTGGTCTAAGATTTTAAAAACACCTTTGGACCAGTAGATCTCCTGGGTCTCCAAATTCAATTCCCAGGTGCCGATCTGTGCTAAATCTTCAACCTGTTGTAGCAGCTTTTGAGAGTTTGAGCATTGGCAGGGCTTTGTTATGTTTTGGGGCATGTTACTCAATTATCTATGTTCTTTAATATTTCCACCTCTTCTATCATACCCAATTTTAGGGAGCGAGAACCAGACCTGCCGCCTCTCTCTTGTTCGCTGTGCGCATTGTATTTTCGGGTTGAGATCTATTATAATGAGAACAAAGAGAGTCATTTTGGCTCGGTTTCAGCAGAAGCTAGTTTAAATTAGAATTAAATTCTTAGAAAATGTAGGCCCAGGGCACAAGATCCGATCTGCTTTTCCCGATATACATCATTAAGAAGCCAAATGTTCTGGAGGAATTCAAAATGGGTAATATGTCTTTAAGACCCCTGAATCAAATTATGCAGCCGGTCCAACCCCCGCCGCAACAACCTGTGTATCAGCAGCCTGCGCAGCAGCAGCCGACTCAGCAACAGCCGGTGTATCAGCAACCCCAACAGCAAGCGCCCCCTTCGAATACACAACAATATGCCCTTTCCGATCAGAGCCAACTCAACGCCATGCGCAATAATGGTCGTGTAGAAATCGTTGTTCAAGACTCCAATAATGGCTATCAGGTTATTTCTACTGACCAGTTGAACATTGCTTCTGTAGAACAACAAAATGCGCAACTCGGCCAGGAGCTACGCATGTTTGATACCAATCACGACGGTTGGTTGGTCGAAGATGAATTAAAGTCCGCTACCGTGGGTCAACCCGTAGGCAGTGGCGAAAAAGTCGGCACCTTTGAGCGCACCGTAACCGGCGCATTGGGCGGCGGTATGTTTGGCGGTGTGACCAGCAAAATTCCTCTGGTAAACAAGCTTCACGAAGCCGTCGGCAATAAATTAGGCATGGGTAAAGGCGCTGTCGGTATGGCTGTAGGTGCCCTTGTGGGTGGTACTATCGCTTACTTTAGCGGCGGCGATAAAAATGATGCTGGCCAGCAACAGTACGTCGATGCTTATGGCTATCGCCAGGAAACCCAATGGCAAAACAACCGTTTAATCAAAACGGTACTCTAGACCCTCTCGTTTAAGAACACAGAACACACTTCTTTAAAGGCCCTGCATGATTTAGCATCAGCAGGGTCTTTTTATAATTAGACTTGTTGTGCATTAGACACGTTCTAAAGGCAGATGCGGTAGCGAGGGCAGATGGACACTAATGCGATCTACCTTGCGAATGATGCCTCCCTGTATCACAATACCCATAATACCTGCCTTGCGAATCAGATTCCCCTGGGCGTCGGTATCAAGTACGGCATTCATTAGCCCGGGTTTAAAGTCATTGAGCTGTTGGCAAGGATTGCGCAGTCCAGTAACCTCAATGACGGTGTTTCCAATTGTTAAACGAGTATGGCGGGGAAGCCCCAGTAAGTCAATTCCCTGAGTACTGATGTTTTCTCCCAGTTCACCCAGGTTTAGACCAAACCCCTGGGTGTTGAGGGTTTGATATAGCTCATGGTGAATCAAGTGGATCTGTCTCAAATTGGGTTGGTGCGGGTTTTGCCTTACCCTTGATCGGTGCTTGACGGTGACACCACAGTGGGCGTCACCCGCTACACCTTGCCCAGTGATTAACGTGATACGCTCACAGGAAAGCTTGTGAAAACTGTGAGTGGGGCTACGATGCACGGCCACCACACGGGCATGAGACGTTCCTAGACGTGATCGTCCACAAGCTAATCCAGGAGGTATGTTTTCCAAAATTGTGCCACCACATACTCTAAGTAATCTCGGTTGGGTTTTTTGCTAAAGCCGTGTCCTTCGTCTTTGGCCATTAAAAACCACAGGGGAGTTCCCTGAGCGCTGACAGCATCTGCGATTTGCTCCGCTTCGCTGGCTGGCACCCGTGGATCGTTGAGCCCTTGCACCACCAATAAAGGAGAGCGGATTTCTTTTGCCCGCGTGGTGGGGGATATTTTTTCTAAAAAGGTGCGCATTTTAGGATCGCGCTCATCACCATACTCTACCCGTCTCAGATCCCGGCGGTAGTCTTTGGTGTTCTTCAAAAAGGTAACAAAATTACTAATACCCACACTGTCGACACCGGCTTTGAGACGATCGCCATAATGAATCAAAGAAGCCAGCACCATATAGCCACCATAAGAGCCACCATAGACGCCAACCCGTTCGCTATTCAGCTGGGGCTGGGTTTTAATCCAGTCTAAAAGTGCTCCAATATCTTTGACGGAGTCTTCTCTGAGGTAGCCGTTGTCCAGAGACAGGTATTCTTTACCATAGCCACTGGATCCTCTGACATTGGGAGCAATAACCGCAATACCTAACTCATTAAGCCAATAGTGTAAGCGAGAAGAAAAAGCGGGGCGGTACTGACTTTCGGGACCCCCGTGAATTTGAATGACCACGGGCACTTTTTTGCCCTTAAGATGCGGTGGATGATAATAAAAGGCGGGAATGGATTTACCGTCAAAGCTGGGATAGTGAATCAGTTTTGCCTCTGCAAAACCAGCGGTATCTAACCCACCTACTTCGGAATAGGTCCAGCGCATGAGTTCAGGTGCATGCTCAGGGAAGTGGTGGAGTTTGAGGGTATAGACGTCCGCTGGTGCTTTTGACGTGGAGAGCGTCATCGCCAATTGTTGATCGTCAGGCGAAAAAGAAATACGCGATATCTGCCCAACGGGAATGCCCGTTAGCTTGCTGATTTGACGGGTCTGGGTATTGATTAAGCGCAATTGAGCAATGCCGTCTTCGTTATGCACCAGGGCAATATGTTGGCCATTATGAGACAGGGTCATATCGCTAATATCCCATTGTAAACCGGGTGTCAGAGGCTCTGAAGCGACCTTGTCAAAGGCTTTGTAGTAGAGTTGCTTAAAATCGCCTTTTTCATCTGATGTATAGTAAACGCCCTTGCCATCTTTGGCAAATAAACCGTCTCCAAAAGCCACCTTCCCATTCTTTTGGGGGAACACCTCGCTGACCTTACCCGTGGGCAGATGTACGCGACGGTATTGCGACTTTTGGGCAGAGATATAGTTGTAGAGCAGTAGGTATTCGCCATCGGGGGACCAGTCGGTGGCGGTCCAATAGCCCTCGCCGGTATAAACGCGCTGTGCCACTTTGGGGTTGTCTAAGGTCGAGAGATAAATATCGTTGTCTTTGCCGTTGCGCCGGGTACTGTTAAAGACAAATCGCTGACCATCAGGTGCCCATAAAGCGCCTCCGTGGCGAGATTTTCCATCAGAAATCATTTCGGATTTACCCGTGAGCGTATTCAGCAGAAAGAGCTGATAATTTTCGCTACCGCCAATGTCCTTGCCAAACAAAAACCACTGGGGCTGGGTGGGAGAAAAACGCCCGCTGCTCACGGGCTCTTCAAAAAAAGTAAGCTGTTCACGCCGCGCGCCGGGCTGCATGAGCTTATGCAATTGGTAAGTATTGCCAAAGCGTGTGGTCATGAGTAATCCGGGAGGGTTGTTGCCCGTAGTCAGCACCAGGGTACCAATCCACAAAGGCCGCAGAACGCACATGACTGTACTGATCCACTTGCGCCTTTAAATCTTCAGATAAAACGGGGATGTTGCGGGTGACCATAGCTTCAGGTACAGAAACTTTGACCTCGGCCACGGGCTCTTCTTCCTGGGCAAATGCTGGGGCACTTAGGGTGTTGCAGGGCAGGAACAGTGAAGCCGCCAGCAGGACAGAAAGGAAAGTACGGGTGTTAGTCCAGGGGCTGCGTTGGCGGTCTTTGAGAGGGGTTAGCGGGGTCATGGGTAAAGTCTCCTGAAATCGATGCTTCACCCGATAATACCACAGGTCGATCGTCGGGCTTCAGGAGCTTACGACTGAGTAGCACAGCGATTCCTGAAAACACAGGGATCGAAAACAAGGCAAAAATCAGCCCTTGTTGAAGCACGTACCAATGGGTGACGAGCAGTGGAGCCTGGTTTTCACCGGACTCCACATTAAAACCTTGCCAACGGGAACGAATCATGACGTCACTCCTTAGAGTAGGGTGCTGACCTGAGAGACGAATTCACCAATCCACTTGGGAAAGATAAACAGGCCCAGAATCGCGATAAAAGCGACCACGGTGGTAAAGGTCAGTGCCGGGTGAGGAGCTTCGGTGTGGGACACTTCGGAGGCGTCGCCAAAGAAAAGGGTGCGTAAGATGCGTGCGTAGTAATAGAGCGAGATGACCGAGTTTAAAACGCCGATGAGCACCAGCCAGAGATAGCCCGTTCCCATCATGGTGACCGCACCAAAGATGTAGAATTTTCCGGTAAAGCCTGCAAAAGGAGGAAGGCCGGTCAAAGAGAGTAAGCAACAACCCAGTACGAATCCTAACCAGGGATAACGACGTCCCAGACCACTCCAGTCTTTTAACTGGGCACTACCCGCCATGGTGGTAAAGTGCGTCATGACCGCAAAGGCGCCCAGGTTCATAAAGACGTACACCAGCAGGTAAAAGAACAGTCCCAGCAATGCGGTTTCTCGCACTTTCATATCGGAGAGCGCCATGACACCCATTAACAAGTAGCCAGCATGGGCAATACTAGAGTAGGCAAAAATACGTTTTACATTTTTTTGCGCAATGGCCACCAGGTTGCCAAACGTCATGGAGAGCACGGCCATAATCGCCACCATATTCGTGGCGATGATAAGGGTATTGGTGGTATTAAACATTTCAAAGACTCGAATCAATGCCGCAAACCCTGCAACCTTAGAGGTGGCTGATAAAAAAGCGGTGACGGGAATGGGAGCGCCTTCGTAGACATCAGGAGCCCACATGTGAAAGGGAACGGCGGCCACCTTGTAAGCCAGTCCGCCCAGGACCATTAAAATAGCGGCCAGGAGCTCTAGTTTTAAGTGACCCGATTGCCATCCGTAATCCACGGCATTGGACAGCCCTTCGGTAGCCGCCTGGTTTATATAAACAAAGCCGCCCCCGTTTTGCTGTAAATAGCTTTGAATTTCAGCGAGGCTCAAACTGCCGGTAATGCCAAAGAGAAGCGAAAAACCGTAAAGCAAAATCCCTGAGGAAATCGCACCAAAAATGAGGTATTTAATGGAGGCTTCTGCAGAGCGAGGGCGGTCTTTGCGCATGGCAACCAGTACAAAAGAAGACAAACTCAAAAGCTCTAAAGAAAGGTAGAGGGTGGTGATTTCAGTGGCGGCGCTTAAAAACATGGCGCCCAGTGTGGCGAGGGTTAACAGCGCAAAGAATTCACCGGGATACTTAATAAAGCGGCGTACATAATCCACCGACAATCCCAGCGTCAATAGCCCTGAGATAAGTAGAGTGGCTCTAAAATAGGTGGACATCACATCGGGAATAAAAGTGTTGTAAAAATCAGAAGTGCCCTGATAGCCACCCAGATGGAGTCCAATTAAGGCACCCAGTGCGGCAACGAGACCTACCCCGGTGGCAAAAGCCAGCGGGCCGCTGCGTTCGGCAGCGGGCTTTGCCGGGTCGATGATTAAGTCAAAGGCAATCACGACTAAAGCGGTAAGGGCAACAATAATTTCGGGAAGTAAAGCAACGAATTCCATGGTTTATCCTCCCATTCCCGGTGTCTGGCTGAGCAGCTGCACCGTGGCGGGGTTGATGTAATCCACCAATAAGGCGGGGTAAAGACCCAACACAAACACCAGCACCATGAGAATCGCAACGGTGGCGGTTTCTATGGGATTAATGTCGGTTAGTGTTTGCCAGCGCTCGGCAAGGGGGCCGAAAAACACACGGCGGGTGAGCCAGAGCATGTAACCTGCGCCGAGAATAATCCCCAGGGCGGCTAAAATGGTGGCCAGTTGAATAATAAAGTGCGGCGTACCGGTCAGGGTGTTGGCGTAGGTTCCGGTGAAAATTAAGAACTCGCTGACAAATCCGCTCATACCGGGAGCGCCTACAGAAGCCAGGGCTGAAATTACAAAGAGGGCAGAGGCAATGGGCATGCGCGCACTCAATCCCCCCAGGTCTGCCAGTTGGCGCGTATGGGTCCGTTCATAAACCACACCGACAAAGATAAACAAGAGCGCAGTAATCGTACCGTGGGTAAACATTTGGAGAATGGCACCGTTCAGGCCGGTGGGGTTCCAGGCTGCCAGACCGAGCAAGACAAACCCCATGTGACTCACGCTAGAGTAAGCAATCACACGTTTCATATCGGTCTGGGCCAGCGCCAAAAAGGCACCGTATAAGATATTGATCATACCCAGAACCGCAAAGCCTACACTCAAGTAATGCATCATGTCAGGAAAGAATCCCATATTAAAGCGAATCATGCCGTAGGCGCCCATTTTTAGCAAGACGCCGGCCAAAACCACCGAAATGGCGGTGGGTGCTTCGACGTGCGCATCGGGCAGCCAGGTGTGAAAAGGCACCATGGGCAGCTTGACGGCAAAACAACAAAAGAGAGCAATAAACACCGTCAGTTGGAAGGGTCTAGACATGCCCGCCAGAATGGAGTCATGGTTTTGTAGCAATACAATGACGTCAAAGGTGTGGGGGGTAGAAAGGAAGTAAATGACCAAAAATGCCAGCAGCATAAAGGCACTGGCGAGCATGGTGTAAAGAATAAACTTCATCGAAGCATACTGACGTCGGGCCCCGCCCCATAAACCAATTAAGAAGTACATGGGGATGAGCTCTAACTCCCACATGGCAAAGAACAAGAATAAATCCAAGGACATAAATACGCCCAATACACCCGTCTCCATAATCAAAAGCATGGCAAAAAACAGGCGAGATCGCTGGGTTATGGGCCAGGAAACAAAAACGGCAATAAACACAATCAGGCTGGTGAGAATAACCATGGGTAAACTCAGGCCATCGACGCCCACCTGATACTGAATACTGAATTGCGGAATCCAGGGTAAGACGTCGACAAATTGAAAGCCGGCGGCGTTCATGTCATAACGGCCCAGCATGATCAGAGAGAGCACAAAGGTGAGGCCCGTCCAAAAAGCGGCCAACCAATGATAAAAACGCTCTTTTTCACTTTTAATCAGGCCAATGGAGAGCGCGCCCAACAATGGCATACAAAGAATAAGGGTGAGTAAAAAACTATTTGATTGCATTAGATTACCTTTCCTAAAGGCAACCAGAAGAACATGAGTAGTAAAAAGACCACCAATGCTACAACGGACAGGAGATAATTTTGAATACGGCCCGACTGGGTGTATTTGAGGGTTTCACTGCTGGCCAGGGTCAGTAGACCTGCGCCATTGACGAGCATACCGTCAATAATGAATTTATCTAAGAAGTAAGAGAGTTTGGCGATCACCATCACTCCCCATTTAATGCCCAGCATATAGACCTCGTCAAAGTAAAAGCGATTGAGAGAGGCTTTATAGAGAGGGCCCAGTTTCTCGGCTAGTTTTTCGGCAGAGAGGATGGGGTTCTTGCGATACATGGCGTAAGCTAAACCCGCTCCCAGTAAGAACACGCAAAGCGAAACAATAAAGACCACAGGGTCTAAGCCGCTATGGTGCGCTGCCTGTCCTGCGCCATGACCGGCTTCTCCATGATGCGGGGCAACGTAGTTAATAAAGCTGCTGAAGTGAAGGTTTTTGGGGGTGTAAGGCGTGCCCAGAAATCCGGCGATAAGAGACGGAATCGCGAGAATGACCAGCGGGCCTTTCATGGCCCAGCCAGAGGTGTGAATTTTTTCGGAAGGCAAGCTTCCGCGATAATCCCCTTCAAAGGTCATAAAGTACAGGCGGAACATGTAAAAGGCGGTGAGAACGGCAGCCACGGCAGCCAGCCAAAAAAGAGGAGAGCCTGCCTGCCACATGGACAGCAACAATTCGTCTTTGCTCCAAAAGCCTGCGGTAATAAAAGGGAAACCAGAGATAGAAGCGGTTCCAATGAGACAGGTCATCGCGGTGACGGGCATCCATTGACGCAGACCACCCATTTCACGCATGTCGTTGGTGTGTACGGCGTGAATGACACTGCCCGAACATAAAAAGAGCATGGCTTTAAAAAAGGCGTGGGTAAAGAGGTGAAAAATAGCGGCGGTGTAGCCTAAAGGCACAATCGACACCAGGACATTATTTTCGATGACGGGCTGGTACATGCCCAGCGCCATCATCATAAAGCCCAGCTGCGATACCGTAGAGTAGGCGAGTACCCGCTTGATATCGTTTTGCGTGACGGCGATGGCAGCGGCCAAAATAGCGGTAATACCCCCAATGAGGCCAATAAAGTCGAGCACCAGAAAGGAGCCAAACAAAGGGGTGGTGGCACTGGCAAAGATGGGCATGAGTTTGGCCACCATATAAACGCCAGCAACAACCATGGTCGCAGCGTGAATCAACGCAGAAACCGGTGTTGGGCCTTCCATGGCGTCGGGCAACCACACGTGCAGGGGGAACTGCGCTGACTTACCAATGGGGCCGAAAAACAACAGTAAAGCGGCAATACTAAGGGTTATACCGGGGACTTTACCGGCGAGAATGCCTTCGGTAACAGCTGCAAAACCAAGGGATTCGGTCAGGTAATACAGCATCATAATACCGATAAGAAAACCAAAGTCGCCCACACGGTTTACGATAAACGCTTTCTTTGCAGCAGCACCCGCAGCGGGCTTGGCGGTATAAAAGCCAATGAGCAAGTAAGATGACACGCCCACCAGCTCCCAGCCAGCGTAAAGCACCATGAGGTTATCAGCGAGCACCAATAACAACATCGAAAAGGTGAAAAGTGAGAGTGAGCCGTAATACCGGGGAATTCCTTTGTCATGGGCCATATATTCGGTGGAGTAAATCTGCACCAATAAACTAATGAAAGTGACCACTGTGAGCATTAATGCGGTGAGGTTATCAACGGCCCAGCCAATTTGAAAATCAAAGGTACCCGAGGTTAGCCAGCGCATATGTCCTTGCATGAGCATATTGGGGTGCAGTATACGGGTGCTGAGTAAGCCCAGCGACCACAGAAAGGAGAACCCTGTACCCAGCAGAGAAAGGCTGATGGCGAGGCGGTTGGCCTCGCGGTTGACACTGGCGGCCATAAAAATAAGGAAGGCAGCGAGTAACGGAAAGAGGGCTACGAGCCAGGCGTTTTGTGCGATCAATTGCATTGCGTCACCATTTCATGAGGTGGATTTTTTCCATGTCCACCGTTTTAAAATGTCTAAAAATAGAGAGGGCGATGGCCAGACCAACGCCCGCTTCTGCAGCAGCAATCGTCATGACAAAAATGGCGACCACCTGACCATTGAGGGTTTCAGGGGTGACATATTTAGAAAAAGCCACAAAATTTAAGTTCACCGCATTCAAAATGAGTTCAATGGACATGAGTACTTTGATCAGGTTTCGCGATGTGGTTACACCATAAAGTCCAATGCAAAAGAGAAGTGCCGCAGCCACTAAATAATGACCGAGGGACACTTCTAAAATTGAGGGCAATGCCTGTACCGCCTCATTATTCATGAAGAAGCTCCTTGTCTTTGCGGGCAATTAAAATAGCGCCCATTAGCGCCATTAATAAAATTAAAGAAGCAATCTCAAAGGGCAAAAGGTAGGTGCTAAAAAATTGTTGACCGATAATTACAATGGAATCTGTGTCGGCACTGGCGGCGTTTTCTGCCAGTTTCCAGGTGCCAAACCAGACGCCACGGGCCAGTAGAAGAAACAGCCCCACAAAGATGAAGATAAGCGAGAGCCATTTGAACTCTGTGTCATGTTCTGGCGTGTCTGCGCCCCCCTGATGGGTGAGCATAATGCCAAAAACAAAAAGAATGGCGACAGCCCCGGTATAGATAAGAATCTGTGCCGCACCCAAAAAACTGGCGTTGAGCACAATATACAGGCCGCCTAAACACAAAAAACACAGCGCCAATAAAAAGCCGCTGCGAATAATTTCTCTAATGGTTACGACACCGACTGCTGACACGATCATGGTGGGAGCGAGAATATAAAAGGCCAGACTCTCACCATGGTTAAACAGAAGTAAGCTAATCAGAAGGAGGAAAGCTGCAAAGAATAGCAGACCAAAGACGAGCTTATCGGCGTATCTTAAGGTCATGTATAGTTTAGTTCCTTTATTGTCGTGGTACGTAGACTGCTACTAAATTTAGATATAAAAAGAAGCCCAAAACGGGATTTGAACCCGTGACCTCTTCCTTACCAAGGAAGTGCTCTACCACTGAGCTATTTGGGCAGGTATGGGAGAAGCTGGATTCGAACCAGCGTACACGAACGTGAGCAGATTTACAGTCTGCCGCCTTTAACCACTCGGCCATTCTCCCATAAGTGGGCAGTGCCGATGATAGGACTCGAACCTACGACCTACGGTTTACAAAACCGTTGCTCTACCAGTTGAGCTACATCGGCGAACCAATGCGCTAAAGCCTAACTCAAGCTTAAACTAAAGTTAAATCTTTTTGCGCGCCACAGAGATACATATTACACACTTTTTTGAGGTGTCACAAGTAGACATGCATCACAAATTGAAAAAAAAACGCTTTTTTGGATGTAAATCTAAAGTAAATTACTCACCACAATCTCTCTGCCTTTGACGTTAGCAATCATAATATAGCCTCGCTGTTGCGAACGCACCCGTTCAAGGTATACCGCCTCCACTTCAAAGTTTTCTGGCAGGTAACGGTTGAGGCGGGTCTGCAGGTCGGTAATATTATCGGCCACGGGGTATCTGCCCTCGTTTTCCTGGGCAAACTTTTCCATGGCATGACGTAAGTCGTAGAGAGACACCAGCACCTTGTTCATAATGCCCTCAGCCTCAGATTTAGCCATACGCTCTTGCAGCGTCGTTATGTCTTTGGTCAGCTTGCGGTTTTCCTTTTGTAAGCGTTCCATTTCTTTGGCCGGCCGTTCCCAGGTGCTTTTTAATTGTTGGCACCCGGAAACGCTGAGTAAGGTGAGGGCAAGGGTAAGGCTTGCAAACAACTTAAGCATTTTTCTGATATTTTTCCCAGTCGCTTAAGAATTTTGCAATGCCGCTATCGGTGAGGGGGTGATTGAACATTTGCTTAAGCACTTTGTAAGGAATGGTGGCGACATCAGAGCCGACTTTGGCGGCGGCAGTCACGTGACGGGGGTGACGAATACTGGCGGCCAGAATTTGGGTGTCGAAAAAGTAATTGTCGTACACCTCGCGAATTTCTTCAATAAGGTCCATGCCTTCTTCACCGATGTCGTCCAGGCGGCCCACAAAAGGAGAAATATACGTGGCACCGGCAATGGCTGCTAAGAGCGCCTGGTTGGCGCTAAACACCAGGGTGACGTTGGTTTTAATGCCTTCAGAAGAGAGCTGACTCACGGCTTTCATTCCCTCTTCGGTCATGGGGACCTTAATGACGGCATGGGGAGACCAGGTGACAAACTCATGGGCTTCTTTGATCATGCCTTCGGCGTCTAAACTAACGGTTTCGATGCTAATGGGGCCTTCAACAATTTGGGTGATTTCACCAATTACGGTTTTGTGATCACGACCTTCTTTGGCGATCAGAGAAGGGTTCGTGGTGACTCCGGCAATCACGCCCCAGCTTGCGGCTTCTTTAATTTCGTCAAGGTTTGCGGTATCGATAAATATATCCATGAGTTAAGCTCCTTTTTTCATTCATTGTATCAGTTTCTGTTTTGTACACCGAGTTTAAGGGTATACAGTAAATAAGCAAACAGTGTGATTTTTAAATCATATGAAGGGAAAACCCAATGACTTCAGTATCTAGAAATACACTCGGCGGAGAAAATAACCCTGTACCAGGGAGGTTAAATTTTCTTAAAGAAACCCCTGCCCAGGACATCAAACCCAAAGATTGTACTTTTCTTCCCGAAAAAAAAGCAGGGGATGACCCTCAGTTTAATCGGGTGATGCGTGCTGAAGAAGAACCCAATACGATGCATTTTCCAGAAGTGCCCTGTGCCACCCCTAAAACCTATAAAAGTGCCCTTACGTCTTATGCGGATCCCGGAGACAGTATGCCCGGCATTGCCTCTTCCACAGCACTGCGTCAACAATTGGGCGTCGATGAAAACTGGAAAGGTGCTGAGGCCATCAAGGGACTTTCTGAGCAATTGGCCCCGCAGGGTGCCGGCGGAAAGCAATATACCCACATGTTGAGAGATTTGGCAAAAATTAAAGAACGCCATGGTTTACAGGCTGCAAATGAGGTGGCAAAAACCTTTCAGGACTTTTTAACGCGCAATCAACCCGATGACGGTGTCAATGCAAAGCAATTGATACGCAATGCCCTGGGCGATATGGCTTTCCCATCAAATATTGATCAGGCCAATAAAGGAACCTGTGCTGCCACTGCTGTGCAAATGAAGTGGGCCCTTGAAAACCCCAAAACCTATGCCCAGGCGATCACGAAACTGGGAGAAGGCAAAACCTATACCACTAAGGGCGGTGATCCTCTACCTCCCAACGACACCTGGAAAAACGACACCAAAGATGAACGCAATTTTTCTGCCCGAATTATGCAGAATGCGCTGATGGACCTCGGCAATAATGTGGGTGTAAATCAGGACTATAACAGCGAGGTGGACGAGAATCAAAGCTTCTTTAATGATTACTCAGGTCTTTACAGTGACGATACCAATTATGCCCTTGGAGAAGTCATGGGTGCTGATTACCAGGTGGATAGCATGTACTCGGGGAGCAGTTTATATGGCTATGTGGAAGATGAAGTGGCGCGGGGTCGCTCTGCCGTCATTAACTTTAAAGGGCACGCCGTGTTGGTTACCGGCATTGATAAACAGAACGATCGGGTGATTATTAACACCTGGGGTGAACAGTACACCATGCCCGTAGATGAATTTAAGAAATATGTGCAATCAGCCATTAGCATTGATGACTGGGGCTCGGATAGCCGGAAGACACCGGCCAACCGAATCACTGAGGTGACCCATTAATGTCTCAGGAAGCCCTTAAGGACCGTCTGACAAAGCTTGGGGCATTAGAGTCTCAGTTACACGGTGGACATTTTCAGGTGGTTTTTGATTATCAAGCCTTATCTGATTTTTTGCAGAATAACCCCACGCAGGCCGTTTATGTCGAATTGCCCTGGCATGAGCAGATCGGGGAGCGCGTCTTTACCTATAACCAGATCATTGTGAACGCGATGTCTGAAGAGCAGGTCTGTTTTTTAAATCCCTTGCCCTCATCCAATAAGGCACCCGGTACGCGTGGCGGAAACGGCCTGGGTCCTGAACGCAGTGTTTTGCCCGATGGCACCGAGTGTATGGATGCTGCCTTGTTTCAGCGTCTGTTTCATTTTGCGGGTGGCGCTTTGCTTCCATCGCCGCTTTAAGATTGCTGGCCCTGCTGAAAGTATGGCTCTGGCAATGTTTGACGGGGGTGATAACGCAAAGGGTGCTGGCCAAAGAGGAGGGTGAGATTGAGACGCCGTTGGCCAGGCTCCGATGAAAAATTAAAATCCTGAGTTTGATGTAAAAAACGCGAGTTAAAAACCACCATGCGTCCCTGACGATAGGGAATGGTGACAGGACTTATCTTTTGGGCCATAATCCACTGTTGCATCTGTTCAGTACTCAGGGTGTAACGCTCTAAGTCCCAATGCGAAGGGGGCGACTGAGGGTAAAGGATGAGTCCTCCGGTATCGGTGTCGAGATTATACGCATCAGGGGTTAACCAGAGATTGACGTTAATGCAGGCGCTGTCATGGTGTAAGGATACACCCTGATGGTTTTGATGATAGCGAAAGGCCCAGGCATACATCAGCAAGTGACGCTCAAAGAGATCCGGCAGGTGTTCGATCAAACGCGCTGCCAGCTGATAAACCACAGGGTGAGAGAGTCCGTCATCTAAATGCGCCCCGGTATAGCCCTGATACTGATGCCGCCAGAGGTCTTTGTTTTGACACCATTGATGCAGTGCCTGAACCTCTGCCGAGGACAAAAAATCATCAAGCAGAACCCAGCCCTGCTGGTGATACTGGGCTGTCAGATGGCTCTTTTGAACAAGCGCAGGAGGCCCAGCATTCAACGCAAGTGGAGGCCCCTGGAGCGTGGGGTGTAAGGCAGAAAAATAGAAGTGAGCATTTTGACTCTGTTGAGGGGTTTTGGCCAGGGCCAGCTCAGCTGTTCCCAGCCCCAGAAGGGCTCCTGATGTGTCTCCCAAACGTCTGGCCCAGCGAAACTTTTGCTGGGCGCTACTCCAGGCCTGAAGATCGCCCAACACATTGCCCCACCGCACGAAACTATAACGGGTGGGACCGAGCCATGCGTGGTAACGACACCACCTCAGGGCTTTTTCAAGTTTGTCTTGCTGAATGGCGCGCTGCACCATTCTATGAATGCCCTGACGTATCAGCCACACCAGTACCAGGACAAAAAGGAAAACCTCCACCTAAACCGGAAGCGTATCCTGGGCGATGACTGCTTTAAATTCAGCCATGATTTCGGCCACGGGCTTGATTTCGTGAATATGCTCTACACTTTTGCCGGCTTGCCAGACGTCTTTATAAGAAAGACCCTTATTGGAGGCCTGTTTGAGCTTCCACACTGAACTCAGGGCATAGAGCGTGCGCATCATGTATTTGGTGCGGCGGTTTTTGAGTAAGAAGCGTTCGATGGGGCTGGTTTCTAAACGCATTTTGGCCACCGAAGGCGTTTGAATCACCGCGCACGGTGTGCCGGACAAGCGATCGGTGAGCATAATATCGTCGGCTTTGGCTTCGACCACAGCCTCTTTATAATCGCTATGGGCAGCGCACTCTTCAGAGGCAATAAAGCGTGTGCCCATTTGTACGCCGTCATAGCCCAGATCCAGCATGGCTTTAAACTCTTCAGGACTCCCCACGCCACCGGCACAAATCAGGGGCTTACCCAGATCTTTAAGGTCGGCGAGTAAGCGTTTGGCTGAACGTCCACCCGCATGGCCCCCGGCGCGATTATTGACACAAATCAGACCGTCCACACCGCCTTCGAGTGCTTTTAAGGCCCATTTTCGTTCGGTGACATCGTGATACACCAGTGCACCCTGGGCATGGGCTTTTTCGACGACCCAACGGGGGTTACCCAGAGAGGTTAAAAAGAAGCTAACGCCTTCTTCTAAAGCAATATCTACCCACTGACGCATGCGCTCTTCGTAAACCTTTGACGATTTTTCAATCAGCACATTCATGCCAATGGGCCGATCGGTTTGGCTGCGAATCCAGCGCAAGCCTTCGCGAAAGTCGTCACCGTACACAAAGACCATAGACAAAGGCTGAACCACGCCGATGCCGCCTGCCTGAGAAACGGCGGCCACCAGTTCTTTGTTGGTGCAGGGGTACATGGGTCCACAAATGAGAGGAATCGAAAGTTTGAGTTGTTCAGAAAAAGATGTATTCATAGACTCCATTATACCTGTAGGCGTGAGTCGCTGCCCATGGTGAAGTTTTTGCAGCGTGGCGTTATTTTGGGGCTAAATCCGAAAAAATCCCCCCTGCAATCCTGCAGAGGGGCTGAACGTGGAAATATAAATGGTCTGTTTACACAACACCTTGGAGGAAGTGATGTGGTTATTTTATAGGTACGGGGGCTCAGCTTTGGGATGGCGTTAAAGGACTTTTAATCAAAGAGAGATCAATGTAGAGGACTTGCAGAGGAGAGGTAACTTTTTTGACAAGCTTTGGTTAAATGACGCAAGTTTTAGCGTTGAGCACCACAAAAGAACAGCCATGAAAAACGAACTGATTTTACGAGAGGCCACGGCGGAGGACGCGCCGGCGGTGCTGCACTATTTACACCAGCTGCTTTCTCAGGGGCCGGTGGATATTCCCCGGTTGGTGTCTGAAATCTCAGTGACCGTGGAACAGGAAGCGCAGTCACTGCAACGGTTTTTGGATGAACCCAACTCCTTGTTTTTGCTCGCAGAAAAAGACGGGCAAATCGTGGGTAATCTGGACCTTAAAGGTTATCAGCGCAAGGCGTTGCGACATGTCGCGGTGTTAGGTATGGCCATTCAACGTGATTTGAGAGGGCAAGGACTGGGCAAAGCCCTGATGATGCATGCCTTAGCATGGGCCAAACAAACCGAGTTGAAACGCATTGAACTCTTTGTCTACACCCGTAATCAGCCCGCCCTGGCTCTGTATACCGCCTCTGGATTTGTGGTGGAGGGGTGTCGCAAAGGCTTTATTTATGAGGCTGGAGAATACCTTGATGACTATATTATGGCCCTCTATTTATGAGCTTTTTAAAAAGCGCGGTACAATAGAACAAACCCACCAGAACGAACCCACTACAGGTGATTTTGCCGGAGAAACGTATGACCCAAGCGCTATTAATAACTCAATGTCTTCAAAATGATTTTGTTAAACCCATTCGTCGTCACGAAGCACTGCCGAACGCATTGCATATTGGCGCTGAAGAAGCCCGTCGCCTCATGGGAGAGGTTCCCGAAGAGGGGCCCGTGGCGCGTATCATGGAATGGGCCTACGGATTAAGTGATGACGCCCTCAAGTTAATTCACTTAAGGGACTGGCACGACAATCTCGATCTCAAGCAAATGGACCATCTGACCCATTTTGGTTTGCACTGTGAAGCGGATACCCCCGGTGCCGCGTTTGCGTTCCCGGTTCCAGAAAACCATGGCAAAGCGGTGGGCATTGTCAATACGCCCACCCTGAACGACTTTTTTGAAACCCCGCTGGCAGACATGCTGGCCCCGCTGGCCGCTGCGGCTTCCCCTACCGAAAAAATACGCGTGGGTCTTATGGGGGTCTGGACCGAAGCCAAAATTACCTACCTGGCTTATGAACTCAGCTCTCGTTACCCTCAGTTTGAGCTAGGGGTCTGCTCCTCACTCACCGCCGGGGCGTCTCGTGCTCAGCATTTTGTGGCCTTAGATAATATGCAAAAGCTGTTGGGTGTGAAGGTCTTTCATTCGCTGGCGGCCTTTGTACGTTTTCTGGGCGGGCAGGCGGTGGAGTTACCCCTGACGGGCTGGAGCCAATCGATCCGCCCGGTGCTCGTGCTTAAGAGCTTTCCCACCTTAGACGAGACCGATAGTCAGTTGGTGCGCTATCTTTTTCGAGACTCTCGTGTCGTAAAGCTAAAACGCCTGAGCGGTGGCTACTCCGGCAATGAGGTCATGGGCAGCCAGAGCAGCGATCAACACGGCCATCGTCAGGTGTCTCACGTGGTTAAAATTGGTTGGCATCATTTATTGGGCAAGGAACGGGTGGCTTTTGAGCAGATTGAGTCGGTTCTGGGCAATAACGCTCCTCGCATTGTGGACTTTGTAGAGTCTGGCGATCGGGCGGCCTTAAAATATCGTTATGCCTCCATGAGCAATTCGTTTTCGCAGACCTTTCAATCGCTGTATCAGCACAGTGCAGAAAATCCTACACCGATGTCCGCGGAGTCTTTAGACAAATTACTGTACACCGTGTTTGTGGAACAGTTGGGCCGTTTGTACGCTGCAGCCCAGTATGAGCGCCAGGATCTGCTGGACTATTATGAATTTACCAGTGAAAAAGCAGCGTCGGTGCGCCGCCATATGCAGGAGCTGGTGGGGGATCAGGTTCAGGAATACCGCCTGAGTTTCCCAGATTTACCCAAAGGCCCCCAATTCCCCAATCTCTCTTTCTTTTATGAAAAAACCCTGCCCCAATTGCAGGCGGCTAAACCGGCCATGGGCTGTTATACATCCTTTGTTCACGGGGATCTCAACGGCGCCAATATTTTGATGGATGACCACGAAAATGTGTGGTTGATTGACTTCTTTCACACCCACCGCGGTCACGTTCTGCGGGACCTGATTAAGCTCGAAAATGACATTCTATACTTGATGACCCCTTTAGACAGCGATGAAGCGCTTTTAGAGGCCTTAGAGCTGACCCAATTTTTGATGCAGGTCGATGATCTGCGCAAACCCTTACCCGCTCTGGAGCTTTTGCCTATTGAAGATCCCCATTTGCGTAGAGCCTATCAAACCGTACGCACCCTGAGAAGCTTTTACAGTGAACTCATTCATAGTGATCGTAACCCCCTGCAGCTCTTTATTGGACAACTGCGCTACGCTGCGCACACCCTGAGTTTTCCAGAGGCCAGCACCCGCCAGAAAAAGTGGGCCCTGTATACCGCTTCGCTCTGTGCTCAGGAAATTGAAGCCCGCATGCAAACCCAGCAGGGTGAATTGTGGGTCTCGTGGTTATCGCGTCTGCGTACGGCTCCCGGTCGTCTGGGCTTGACCCTTTTGCCGGGTCGTCGCGATCGCCACCGTATTCTCAAAGATGACATCGAGAGTCTTAAACAGGCGGGGGTTACGCATATTGTACCCTTACTTGGCGAAGACGAAATGGCGGATTATGGGGTGCCCGATCTGCTGAACGCGTATAAAACGGCGGGCTTTGAGGTCTATCACCTGCCCATTGTGGACCAGGGCGTCACGTCTCAGGACGAAATGTATCAGGTGATAGAGTGGATTCAAACGGCTGTGGAAAACAGTGCTCACGTCTTGTTGCATTGTGTGGGTGGCTTAGGCCGCAGTGGTATGGTGGCCGCAAGTTACCTACGCACCAAAGGGCTCCCCGTGCATCAGGCATTGGCTGAGGTACGCAGTGTACGCTCACCGCGCGCCATTGAAACCCAGGAGCAAGAGGCTTTTGTCGCAGGCTTTGAAGGGTAGACGTTTTGTTTGATGGCATCATTCCAGACACTTTTTTAGGCATTACAAGCCTGCAGCTTCTTGAAGCTGTAGGCGTGGTGGCGGGGCTGTTTCTCATTCAGTGGGTTTTGCAGGCTGTGTTGTTTCAGCGTTTGCACGCCATTGCGCTGCGTTCCCAGGCCGACTGGGACAATATTCTGGTTAAAGCCGCCCGCACGCCCTTTCAAATCATGACGCTGTGTTTTGCCATCCTGATTATCGTCGATATTCTGCCGCTGAGCGCTTCTTTTATTCGCTGGATGAGTACCGCCGCTCATCTGGGCTTTATACTGGCCGGTTTTGCCTTTCTCTCGGGTGCCGCTGAGCTGGTGTCTTTGACCATCGTGCGCTGGATGAATATGCGCAATACCCCCATGGATGAACAGCTCTGCCCATTGATCACGCGGGTGCTTCGTTTTTTTATCTGGCTACTGGGGGCGCTCACGCTGGTGCAGAATATGGGCTACTCGATTACGGGATTTATTGCCTCATTGGGAATTGGCGGTGCAGCCATTGCCTTTGCCTCTC
Source organism: Candidatus Sericytochromatia bacterium (assembly GCA_963797915.1). Classification (GTDB taxonomy): domain Bacteria; phylum Cyanobacteriota; class Sericytochromatia; order UBA7694; family UBA7694; genus CAXRDE01. The sequence continues at coordinate 205,037 of CAWCRG010000012.1, read as the reverse complement.
AGGACACCATTGCCAATGTGTTTGGCTCGATGAAAGTGCTCGCCGATCGGCCCTTTGTGATTGGCGACTGGATCAAGTCTACCGATGGCAAGATTGAAGGGGTCATCGAAGATGTGGGCTTTTTGAGCACGCGCATTCGCACCTTTGCCGACACGCAGATTACTGTCCCCAATAATTGCATTGCGAATATGGCCATTGAAAACTTTAGTCGCATGACCAAACGGCGTATTTTTACCCAATTTGGTTTGGCCTACGGTCTTACCACCGATCAATTAAAGGCCATTGCCAACGCCATTGAAGCCTATCTGCGTTCTCGCGACGATCTCCATCAGGATATTGTTTACGTGCGCTATAGCGATTTTAACGACGAAGCCATGCATCTGATGCTGTACTTTTTTACGCAAACCACCGCCTGGGAGACCTGGATGGAAATCCGTGAATCCATTTATTTAAAGTGTCTGGACATTATTACCGAGAACGGGGGGCATATCGCCATTCCCGCCAGAGACCTGTATGTGCAACAACTCCCCGAGCAAATTCCGGTGTCGCTCTTACAGTCCACAGCGGAGCAACAGGGTCCTTAACCGCTCGCTGGCTTCTTGTTGAGCCTCTGCATAAGCGTTGCTTTGCAGAATCTGTTCATGAAAACCATGGGTTTTGTTGGTCTTCCATTGTCCGTTGACCATCACGTTATTGAGGGCTGCTCCGGCATTGCCCATAATCAGGGCGCGCAGGGCATCGGTGGCGGGCCAAAGGGCCGGGTGCCTGGGGTTCCAGAGATTGAGATTGGCCCGCTTGCCGGGTGCAATTTCGCCCATATTGAGGGCGGGACTCGCCTGACCGGGAGTGGACCACACGCTGTCTAAAATTTGGCCGGTGTTGGGACGTTGCTGAAGATAGCGATTGCGCTCGGCATACACCGCCTGTGCATTGGCCACCGTGGGTTGGGCTTGAAACTGATGGTAGGTATTACCGTGGGTGACGCCCAGGGTATTGCCCACCGCCAGAGCCCGCAGCTCTTGTTGTACGCTCATGGTGTCGTTGCACGCCCCCGCGTCCGTGCCCACCTGCACCTTAAAGCCTTTGGCCCACCACTGCTCAGCAGATGCCGGGAAGCCAAACTGCAATTGCGAAAACGGGCAATAGCCTAAAATATGCCGCGCTGGCGATAAGTGGCTAAAGTCGTGCTCACTCAGCAAAAGACTGTGCACCAGAACCATCGGTACCTCTATATCGAGAATGCCCTGTTGCTGTAAATAGCCCACGGGGGTGGTGTTATACGCCTCGTCAATGCGCTGGTACTCTTCAAGGGATTGAGCCACATGGCAGTGAATGGGCAGCTGATACTGCTCGGCGAGGGTTTTGACTTCGTGCCACAGCGCCGGGCTAACAGTATCGGTGGCGTGAGGCCCCAGCACCGGTGAAATACCCGCCGCTTGCAGCGCGCTGTTTTCGTGCAGGCGTTGGGTGGTGTCGAGGGCTTCGCGCCACTGCTGTTGGCCTGGGCCGCCAAGGTCTTGTAAGGTGGGAGCCACCGTGCCGCAAATGCCCACGTCCTGCATACCTAGCGCGATCGCTTCGGCATGGTAATAATGATCCCAACAAGCGGTGACCCCTGAGAGCAAACTCTCGTAAGCACCCATGCGCACAAAGGCGCGAATGTCGTCAGCCTGCATATGGGATTCCACCAAATAGTAGAGAGACTCCATGACATTGCCCTCAAGGGCTTTGAGCTCAAGGCCTCGCAGGGCAGCCATGGCCAGATGGGTATGGCCGTTAATAAAGGATGGGCCCAGCAATTGATTACCCAAGTCTTCAACGGGAAAGCCGAGGTTGTGGCGTTGGGCATCAAAATCAGCGCGAGAAAGGGGCGTTACCTGATGAATCAGGGCGCCTTCGCCGGTAATCAGGGCACTTTCGACCCGCAGCTGGGTGCCCTGGCCTAACACAACGTGGTCGCAAAAAAGGGCAAAAGACGAAGAAGAGCCTGAAATGTATCGTTACCTCTAACTTTAAGGGCTGGGATTTTACTTTAACCAAAAACACAGCTTTTGTAAATACCTTGCTGTGAACACGGGAACCTATCGCGGAACGGTTCCGTCTTTATCTGACTATGCAAAAAATAAATCCCAATGACTATCAGCGTATTCTGCTGGTGGGCTCCAGTAACTCAGGCAAAAGCACTCTGGGGGCTTTTCTTTATCAAACCCTCGATCTGCCGCTGGTGGAGATCGACGAGCTGGCCTGGCAACCGGGATGGCAAATGATTGCCACCGAAGCCCTGCGTCTGAAAATTCAAACGGTGGTGCAGCAACCCGCCTGGATTCTGGTGGGCAATTATGGCAGCACCCAGGATCTCAGCTGGCCTAAAGCCGAGCTGGTGATCTGGCTGGACTTACCCCGCTATGTGGTGGTGTGGCGGTCGATTGTGCGCAGTATTCAGCGCACGCTGAAACGAACGCCGGTGTGTAACGGCAATTATGAGTCGTTTCGCCGCTCTTTTTTACAGCGCGACTCTATTATTCTCTGGGTATGGAACCATTACCACATTATTCAACAACGCTACGCAGCAAAAGTCCAGTGCACTGCTGATGAGGGGCCTGTGATTTTACGGTTGCGAACACGCCGAGAGGTTCGGCGTTTTCAAGGGCGGCTGCGGGGTCAGATCGCTGATAGCTCCCTGGACTAAAGCCCCCGGTGTCAATAGCAAATTAGAGTTACGAGAGGACATTTCTAAAGAGGACTTAATCAGGGACATTACTATTGTGGTTTGACACACCACTTTTGTACAATTTAACATTGCCGCTGACACCAGAGGTTAACACTTTGACAGGGCTAGGCTCAAGACGGTAAACAGCAGGCCCACGAACAATGTACATTTCATCCTTAGGATCGATAAAGACTGCATCAAAATCCTGAATTCCTGGGACTGTAGAAACATATTTCTTCTTGAGATTGACTAATACCAAAGCCTTCCAATAAAGTTACAATGTATGTATGAGAAGAGATATTACCAAAGTTCGTATCAAAGAAAACGCTCAAAAGCTCCATGTTTTAATGCGTCAAGAGTCTGACAAATACTTGTATCAACGGCTTCATTTTCTGTATTTGCTTAAGTCAGGTATCGTAAAAACCATGGGTGAAGCATCCCTAATCCTTAATATTCATCGGAAAAACCTTTCTCTTTGGTTGAAGGCATATGAGCAGGGCGGGCTTGAAAAATTATTGGATAGGCAACGTCCTCCAGGTTCCAAGTCATCCATCACACCAGAAATTCATCAAGCCCTCAAGGAAAGGCTAGAAACTAAGGGGTTTGACAGCTTTTTAGAAGCACGGCAATTTGTAGAGGATAAAGGGTTAAAGTTAGGCTACGAAGCCGTTCGCTCATACATACACAAGCACTTTAAAGCCAAGCTAAAAGTGCCCAGGCCTCGACACATTAAGCAAAAGCCCGAAGATATTGCCTCCTTTAAAAAAAATGCTTGACTTTATTCAAAGAAGAATATTCGGGGCACCGTCTTCATTTTCAAGATGAAACGCGCCTGGGTTTAATAACAAAGTGCGGCAGAAAATTAACAGCAAAAGGTGTTAAGCCCATTGGCATCAAGGCCAGTGATTACAGGAACTACTACATTTATGGAACCGTGGAGCCTGAGTCAGGAGGATTCTTGATGTACGAGTTTGACAAAATCAACAGTGAAAACTTTCAAGAGTTTTTAAACGCTTTTGAACTGGCTTATCCCGAAGGTCAGCACGTCATCGTTGTGGATGGCTCTCGTACTCATTTTGCAAAGAAGCTGGAAATACCCCCACGCATTAAACTGTTGCAACTGCCGCCTTACTGCCCAGAATTAAACCCTATTGAAAGAGTCTGGCAGCACTTGAAACGCCATTTAAATTGGAAAAACTGGCCAACTTTGGATCAACTAAAGGATGAAGTCATGACTGTCATTGACTCTTGGGATGAATTAGATATTTTCAACTTAACAGCTTTTCCGTATATTCGAGAGGCTTTAAATGTTACTTTATGAGGCTGATTTGGTATAAGCGTAGAGAAGATGTCCTCAGTTCCTGAGCGGTGGAGTTTCGGTAAAGATCATGAACAAATAAATAGTCTGGTTGATTACCTGCGAGTATATTTATCGGGGAGTTAAAACTAAAGCTTTCAAAATCCCCGTCTTTTTGAGCGATAGACCAACAGTAATCGAGAAAATCACAAAGTATGGTTTTGTTTTTCCCTAACGTCTTTTTATGCTCACCAGATACAGAACGATACTTAATTGAATAGACAGGTGAAATATAAGCGGTCCAGGCTCCTCCACTTCCATCAAAAACTATCTCTAAGACATCTCCAAAGTCAGCATATTTATACTCAGGGGCCACCTGTTCACGCTCTTTAATTTGAGATTCTGAACCAAAAGTATCTACAGCACCCAAAATCAGATTCTTTTCTAAGTCAATGTAGCGATTTGTTGAATAGGTCTCATACAAAAACAGGTATCTCTCGTTATAGACCTTTAGTAAGCTGGGCAGAAAAACCGTTGCGGTAGCTAAGTCCCCCGATTGGCGAAGCGGATATTTCAAGTCTGGTTTTTCACCTGGAGGTCGGTTTTCTGGGCTATCTCCTAAAATCGTGCTGACCTGACCCCTGGCTATTTTTCTTATTTTGTGATTGGTAGAATCTGCCACATACAGTGTTCCGTCAGAGGCCAGGGCAAGAGACACAGGTTCCGCAAAGCGGGCCTCTCTGGCGGGGCCATTGTGATAACGGTCAGCCGTCGAAGTTGTCTCTTCAGCATCATAAACCTGTCCGGCGAAAGTGCTTACATTCTGACTTTCTAAATCCACATAGCGAATCACATGATTCCCACGGTCAGCTACATAAAAATTGCCCTGAGTGTCAAAAGCCAGATCTGCGATTTGGCCAAAACGAGCGTCCTTTAAGGCACCGTCCATATAGGATTCTGCTGAGGTGTTTGACGTACCTGTAACCAGTACTTCACGATAATCGACCTTTAAGGGTGACAGGTTTGGCTCTGGATTTTGTGGTTGATTTTCTGTAAGCACTGTCTGTTGACAAGCCACAAAAAGAGTACACAACAAAAAAAGAGAGGTAAAACGTTTATTCATGGCTGGTCTCCTTGAAAATAGGTAAAGGAATGCGGTAGATGGCTGTAGCCTTGGCGAAATAAAGAAATGTGCGCTGAGGATTAACCACAGCGCCAAAGGTAAATGTTTTTTTCTCCCCAGCTTTTTCGGCACCTTCAAATAATCTTGCTATATTTTGAACACTTTCATCAGGTTTGATCATTTTGACGATGCCACCGTCAAAAAAATAAAGATAATCTGCACTGTCTATCACAGGAATGCTGGGGTGATCCAGTTCGTTATCGTAGACAATTTTTGAAATAGGCACACTATCATCGAAGGGTCGGGTAAACTTTGTTTTGACCAGGTTCGTGGGCCCTGGAGGGCCTGGTCCTGGATCGCCAGAAACAATACTGTAAAGCCAGCCCTTGCTATCCACTGCGTAACTATTAATATCACCGCGAATCAAAGTGAGACCTGGCATAGAGACATCTACAACCTCTTCTTGCAGGGCAATTTTAAACTCTAAGCTTCTTCCAAAAGGAATAGCACGTGCTAAAAAGTAGACTTCGCTATCCGGTTGAATGTGATAAAACTCAACATTTCCAAAAGCCTCTTCAATAGGAATAGGAAATCCCTGTTCTTTGGCCTGCTGAATTAAACGAGCTAAATCTGTTGCAGAGAGACATTTACCATAAAATACTTCAAATGCAATAACCGGTTGATTTAAATCTGCTTTGAGTAAGCAACCGGCTGAAGCGGTGTATAAAATATCATTACGAATCGCAAATCCTCTATTGGCAAACCCAATGAGATCCTGACCAACACCCTGACCGATGAGTGTTGTAACGAGCCCTTCAGATGTGATGCGCCGAATACTGCTATAGGTATAAATGTCATCATTGCTGCGACGCGTGGATTCTTCTTTACCCACATCATAAACATACAAATTGCCCTTGCTGTCCGTTTCCAACTGACGAATCGCCTCAAATCGGGCTTCCTCACCCGTTCCGTCTACCAATGACATGACTTCTTCAGAAGCGGAGCGCGGCAATCCCACAAATAAAGATTCCTGGGCGAGCGGCTGGCAAGCGTAAAAAAGTAATAGCGTCATGAATAAAAGCGGTCTAAAACTCATAAAAAGCAACTCCATAAGGGGTGGTGTAAATGATCAGATGCGGGCTGACCGTATCAAAGCTTTCGGGGTTAGGAATGTGTATCAGAGTTTCGAATTGGCCTGAAGCATCAACGCGTGTGTGGTAACCAAAGCCAAACTCACCATCAATCGTGGCATGCGAAAATTTGGGGTAGATCATAAAATGACTGCCGGTAAGCTTCACAAAACGCGGCTCGTCATTTTGTCGTACCACTTCGACCTGGGTAATACCAGGTGCTAAGGAGGTGGGTGGGGGCACAGGATCACCGATCTTAATTAAGGCGTCGGTGTACCAGTTTCCATGTTCTACGCGCAAGCGGTGCATGCCTTTTAAATATAAATCGGGCACATATTTGGGGTTGAGTAAAACTTTAATTTCGGTTGCACTCACAGAGACAGGGGTGAGCAGTAAGCTTTCATCTAAGATCATCCGCCCCATGGGGGAATCTCCTAAAAAGGTTTGAGGAGCAAATTGTGGGTCGGGCGTAAACGCAAAATCTTGCAGCTGTAGCGGCTGTAGCTGCGGGTTTCGAAAGCTGCCCGTTAAACGTAATGTAAGGCTTTCCCCGGCATAGTCAGGAACAATGGCACCTGGGGCATCGGTTCCCAGAATACTCAAGCCGTTGTCGGCCAGAGTGACATTGGCGATCATGAGCTGTTGGACAGGTGCATTACTGGCGCTACCCCCCGAACTCCCTGAACCTGACAAGACACTACTCATCACAGGTGATGATGCTGTTGAAGAAGAGGCCTGGGACGATGGCTGGTTATTGTTGCCAGCAGGAGTAGCCGAAGGCGCGGGCTGAAGAGGCACTGTCACTCCGCCGCCTACGGAGACAGAAGGGCTTGGCACCGGCGATGTTAAAGCGGGGCTTATGACCGGTACTGTTATCGAAGGCTGAAGCGCCCGTTCAGGAATATATGAAGGTGGCCCCATACCGATCTGGCAGCCACTCAACAGAAGTAGCCCCCATCCATAACCTATGACCTTACTACGCACGATAAACACCCCCCCTGAAAAACATGACGAACTTTAGCTTATGTTTTTCGATCGTAACATAGCCCTCTTTTTTTGTCTGTCGTCATTTCGTGCTACAAATTGTTACGGATTGTAAATTTTGCATTAAATTGCGTTTAAATGCTTAGGGTGTGCTTAACCAAAATAACCTCAGGGACTTAAAAACAAGGGTTATATTCTCAATTCACGGCAAATCTTTAACCTAAAATTAAGTTACAAAACACCAGTTTTGATCCCTTTTTCTATTTATTGCTTCAAAACGGCTTGATGACGGCAGTGCTATAATCAGAGCATGAAAGCCAGATACCTCAACCCTTTTACCGACTTTGGTTTTAAGAAACTCTTTGGCGAAGAGGCCAGCAAACCGCTCTTGATTGACTTTTTAAATGCCCAAATTCCATAAGGTCGAAGAAGAGCTTGCGACTCAGCTTGAAAAGTGGATTTACCTGCTTAAACACCTTGAAGAATTTCCTCAAATGCCAGCGCGTTTTCAGGATACCGTGCTGGAACAGGCCTTTGAAATTGCAGAGTTAGCGCATCTCAGCGAAGCCGAGCGGGCAAACTACGAAAGCAGTTTAAAGCATTACCGCGACATCATTAATGTCATTGATACCGCTCGCCTTGAAGGCCATGCCGAGGGCCGTGCCGAAGGTATTGAAGCCGGTCGTCAGGCTGAGCGTTTTGCGCTTGCTCGACAAATGAAACAAGATGGTGTGTCTGCCACACGCATTGCCCAATATACCGGTCTCACCGCCGAAGAAATCGAGAGCCTTTAGTTACTCGGCGGCAAGGCCGGTTTGTCCTGTTTTCTATTGATTGCTTCAAAACGGCCCATTCGACAATGCTATAATCAAGCTTATGAAAGCCTTTGGAAGTCAAATCATTGCAGAGTTTGTGAACTGCGCTACCCCGCTCTTGTCGCATCAACAGCAGCTCGAAAGCCTTTTAACTGAAGGCATTGAGCGTTATGGCTTAGAACTCAAGTCCATGAGCAGTCATCAATTTGAACCGGCTGGCGTCACCGCCATTGCCATTATTGGCGCTTCCCATGTGGCCATTCACACCTACCCCGAGGCCCGGCATCTGTCTTTAGACATCTTCACCTGTGCCCCCGGTGCCGAAGGCCCCATGCAGTTGATGCAGTTTTTAAAAGCAGCGCTACAGCCGGAGTTTGTGCGCCACAAGATCCTGGCACGGGGTCGCAGCGTTGATGTGCAGCACAAAGACTACTTCACTGACTTTACTCAGAGTGGTTTTAATATTCGTTACCAGGTGGAACAAGAGCTGCTGAACTGCCGTACTGAGCACCAACATCTGGTGATTATTGACAACCAGACCTTCGGGCGCATGTTGTTTTTAGACCACCAGCTGCAAATTGCCAGTGGGGATTGTGATCGCTATACCGCTGCCCTCTTAGATCCTTTGCAGGCCGCTGTGCCTGAGTCGGTGCTTATTTTAGGGGGCGGCGATGGCGGCGTTCTGAATGCGTTATTATCGCAGCATCCTCAGCTCAAAAAAGTCACCGTGCTCGACATTGATCCCCAGGTCATTGCCGCTGCACAGACCCATTTGCCCACCATTTGTGGGGAGGCATTTGCTGACCCGCGCGTTGAAGTGGTGATTGCCGAAGCCAACGCCTATCTGCAAGCCGACCATGCTTTTGATGCCATCGTTTATGACCTGACCCTGGAGCCCGAAGTGGTGGCCAGAGAAAACGGCGAAGCATATTTTGAAACCCTTTTTGACGGTATTTATCGCGGGCTTAAGCCCCGTGGCGTGCTCAGCTTACAAATTGCCGCCAGTGCAGACACCCGTGTGCTGGAACGGGCAAAAGACTTATTAAACGCCCGCTTTGAGCCGACTCATTTCAAAGAAATATTTATTCCCTCCTTTTGCACCTCCTGGATTTTCGCCCACGCGCAGAAGGCCTAACAAAGCCACGGCTTGTGATACGCTAAGGGCAAAAAAAGGAATACCCTCATGACAGAAAAAGAAAATTCGCGCATTGCTCTGGTGACGGGCGGAAATCGTGGCATTGGGAAAGAGATTTGTCGGCAATTGGCGGGCAAAGGCCTGCACGTGATTTTGGGCAGCCGCAGTCAAAGCAACGGAGAAGCCGCCGCTGCTGAGCTAGAGGCCGAAGGCCTGCCCGTCGAGGTGTTAGCACTTGACGTGAGTGATGCCGACTCGATTGCCCAGGCCGTGGCGCAGCTCAAAGCAAAACATGGCCAGATTGACGTGTTGGTGAACAATGCGGGGGTCTTCTTAGATAACCAGGCAGATAACAAACAGGGTTCTTCTTCGGTTTTTGAGATTGAAACCGGCGTGATTGATGAAACCTTTACCACCAATGTGTATGGGCCTCTCCGACTCATTCAGGCCATCGCACCACTCATGCAGGCCAGTGGCTATGGGCGCATTGTGAATCTGTCGAGCGGCATGGGTCAACTCGAAAACATGGGCGGGCGGCAGTGTGGCCTACCGTCTGTCAAAAGGCGCATTGAATGTACTCACCTGCATTGTCGAGGCTGAGCTAAACGCTGACGATATTAAGGTCAACGCCATGTGCCCCGGTTGGGTCAAAACCGATATGGGTGGCGAAAATGCCACCCGTGATGTGGCACAGGGGGCGGATACCGCCGTCTGGCTGGCCACTTTACCCGCTGACGGCCCCTCAGGAAAATTCTTTCGGGACCGTCAGGAATTGGAGTGGTAATTTAAACGAGGCGCATGCTCTTGAGCATAAAGGCATATTTAAAGGCCTGCTCTTTCAGGGCATCATAACGCCCTGAAGCGCCCGAGTGACCCGCACTCATATTGGTTTTGAGCAAAATGGGGTGGTCGCTGGTGGTCTGGGTGCGTAACTTGGCCACCAGTTTAGCGGGTTCCCAGTACTTAACGCGGGGATCGTGCAAGCCGCCTAACACCAGCATATGCGGGTAGGCTTGCGCACTCACATTGTCGTAGGGTGAGTAAGACTTGATGTAGTCGTAGTAGGGCTTTTCGTTGGGATTGCCCCACTCTTCGTACTCGGTCACCGTTAAGGGCAAGCTGGCGTCGAGCATGGTGTTCACACAGTCCACAAAGGGCACATCGGCAATGACGCTGCAAAACAGATCGGGACGCATATTGGTCACCGCACCCATTAATAATCCACCGGCACTGCCACCTTCAATCACCAGCTGTTGTGGCGTGGTGTATTTTTGGTCTACCAAATGCTCGGCACAGGCAATAAAGTCGCCAAAGGTGTTCTTTTTATTAAGTAATTTGCCATTGTCGTACCACTGACGGCCCATTTCCTGGCCCCCGCGAATATGGCCCACCGCATACACAAAGCCGCGCTTTAAGAGGGCAATCACGGTGGAGTCAAAATCAGGATCGGTACTGATGCCGTAAGAGCCGTAGCTGTATAAAAAGGCGGGACGGCTACCGTCTTGCACAAAGTCATTTTTGTACACCAGGGTCAGCGGCACTTTCGTACCGTCCTGGGCGGTGGCGTATTCCCGTTTCATGGTGTAGTCAGCGGGGTCGTAACCGGTAATTTGGTGCTGCTTTTTGAGCGTGAGTTCGTGGGTGTTGAGATCCACTTCAAAGACAGACCAGGGCGTAACCAGTGATGCATAAGAAACCCGTACAACAGAGGTTTCAAAGTCCATCACTGAGCCGGGCCACACCGAAGCGACGCTATCGGGGAACGCGACTTCTTTCAAGGACTGGCTTTGTAAGTCATAGCTCATGAGCTGCATGCGGGCATCGGTACGGTATAACAAGGTTAAATGGCGTGCAAAGACCTGTACTGACTCCAGTTTGGCGTCTTTTTTTACGGGAATCAGTTCTTGCCAGTGAGCGCGATCCGGGGTGATTAAGGGAGCGCGCATGACGCGAAAGTCGGTGGCTTCATCATTGGTGTGAATAATAAAGTCTTCGCCATGGTGTTCTACGCTGTACTGGTGATCTTGAATTCTTTTTTGAATTAAAGTGGGGGCTGACGCAGGTTCATGGGCAGAGATATAGTGGTTCTCAGTGGTGGTATTGCTGTGAAGGTTAATGATTAAGTAGTCTTCGCTGGAGGTCTTGTAAATACCGACATTAAAGCGTTCATCGGGCTCATGAAAGACTTCCACATCCGACAACTGATCGCTGCCCACCACGTGACGGTAGAGCTTATAAGGGCGATGGGCTTGATCAATGGTGGTATAAAACACCTGGGTGCTATCGGCAGACCATTCAAAGTCGTAATAGGTACCGGTGAGGGTTTGGGTCTGCACTTCATTGGTGTTGAGATCTTTAAAAAAGACGGTGTATTCTTCAGATCCATCATAGTCTAAAGAGTAGGCAAGGGTGTTTTGATCGGGGCTCACGTCAAAGACACCCACATTAAGATAGTCACGGCCTTCTGCCAACACATTAAGATCCAGCAAAATCTGTTCGGGAGCTTCTAAGCTGCCTTTGCGACGGCAATAGATGGGGTAGTTTTTGCCTTTTTCGGTGCGGGTATAGTACCAATAGCCTGACTTTAAACGGGGCACAGACTGGTCGTCTTCTACTAAGTACGTCACCAGTTCTTCGTATAAAGCGCCTTGCAGTTCGGTGGTGCTTTGCATATAGCTTTCGGTGAAGGCGTTCTCGGCATTGAGATAGCCAATGACTTTGGGGTTCTGGTCTTCGCGTAACCAGAAATAGGGATCGACACGATTCTCACCGTGAATGGTGGTTTCGTGGGGGATTTTTTCTGCCACAGGGGCCTGTAACAAAGAAAAGTCGGTGTGCATAGGTTTGACTCCGGAGTTTTTAGGCATTGTACCGTATGTCACAGACCTTATGTCATGGGGAATTAGAGTCGCAGTCCACCATCCACCCAGAGGGTTTGACCGGTCAGGTAGCTATTGTTGAGCAAGCTGAGCAGGGCTTCGGTAATATCTTCGACATTGCCCGTGCGGCGCATGGGGGCTTTTTGACGGGCCACGTCACTCTGGTCTTCGTTGCCTGCTACCGGCTCCAGAATGTGACCGGGCGCAATGGCATTCACCCGCACCTGTGGCCCCAGGGTTTTGGCCGCCAGCGCGGTAAAGTCTGACAAGGATTTTTTTGAGAGAATATACGCCATATAGGCGGTGGGGTTCTTTTGAATGTGAATATCGGTTAAGTTCACGACATTGCCTAAAACATCTGTGGTCTGGCAGTGAGCGGCAAAGGCCTGGGTGAGTAAAAAGGGGGCTTTTAAATGTAGATCAAAAAAGAGATCCAGCAGTTCGGTGTCGGTTTCTGCAAAAGGCTTCGGAAAAAATGCCGAGGCATTATTGATCAAGACATTGAGCGGGGCGGTCGCCAGGTCTATGGCCTGGGGTACCAATTGACGTACGGCCTGCATGTCTCGTAAATCGGCCTGAAGCAAATGCACCGTGGCTCCAAAGCTTTCTAAGGCGGGCTTTAACTCTAGCGCTTCAGCTTCTGAACCATTGTAGTGGAGGGCGATATCATAGCCCTGAGCAGCCAGTGCCAGTGCCATGGCTCTGCCCAAACGTTTGGCTGCGCCGGTAATTAATGCGGTTCCTGCCCTTGTGGTCATTTGTGTTTATCCTTCTTGGCTTGCACAGCTAGGTCTGTACTGTAAAATTGGTTTTGCGATTAATATGTTGCAGAATATTACCAATATTTAAAATCAAGACGACAGAGCCGTCGCCCATAATGGTTGCGCCTGCAATATGGTGAATGTCTTCAAAAAACTCGCCGAGGGTTTTAATCACCACCTCTTCCTGGCCCTGTAAATGATCTACCACCAGACCCACACGCTGCTCGCCAGCGCCCACAATAATCACATAGTACTTATCGCCCCCGTCGGCATCGGCGTCTTCACGAATGGCAGCCGGTTGCCGTGCCCGTTGTCCGAGTACTTCCGATAAATGCACCAAAGACACCACGCGGTCGCGCAGATGAATCATTTCGCGCTGATCCAGATGGTAAATTTCTTCGGTGGAAATGACCAGGGTTTCGACCACGTTGTTTAACGGAATCGCATAGGTGGCCCTGTCTACCTGCACCAGCAAGGCCGGTACAATGGCCATGGTCAGGGGCAGTTGAATCCGAAAGGTGGTGCCGCGCCCCACCACGCTGTCAATTTCAATGAGTCCATCCAATTTCATGATGTTCTCTTTGACCACGTTCATGCCCACCCCGCGTCCCGAGATGTTTGACACGCTCTCGGCCGTAGAAAAACCGGGGGCGAAAATAAAGTCCAGCATTTCTGCGGGGCTGAGGATGCTTATTTTTTCAGGGCTTGTGAGGCCTTTTTCGACGGCTTTGCTAAAGATTTTTTGGGGGTCCATGCCGCGTCCGTCGTCTTTAATTTCGATAATAATATAGTTGCCTTCAGAGTAGGCGCGCAAGAGCACGTTGCCCTGGGGTGATTTCCCCGCGCTTTCGCGCTCATGGGGGTATTCTAAACCGTGGTCCACGGCATTGCGAATAATATGCACCAGCGGATCCCCAATATGCTCAATGACCGATTTGTCCAGTTCGGTATCTTCGCCTTCAAGCACCAGCTCCACCTGTTTTTTGGTGTCTCGGGAGAGGTCTCGAATCAGTCGCGGAATCTTGCTGAACACTTTGCGAATGGGCAGCATGCGGGTTTTCATGACGGCTTCTTGAAACTGGCCAGTAATATACCCAATGAGAGACTGCGTGAACATGAGTGACTCAGCCAATTCACTGTCGCGGTGTAGTGCATCAAACTGCTGGCTAAACTGTTGCAAGCGGTTTTTGGCGATCACCAATTCGCCGGCCAAATTCATTAAGGCATCAAGCCGCTCGATATCGACGCGAATGGTCTGTTCTTCGGCCTCTTTACGCCGAGGCGGTGGTTTTTTTACGGTGGGTGCCGTTGACGTTGCCGGCAGGTTTTCTGTGGGCGGAGGGGTGACAGAAGGCGGAGGGGCAGGGGGCTCAACGAGATCACCGATTGCTGCACTGACTGTGGGGGTGGCCACGCCTGTAGGTGCTTCGCCCGCGGCGTCAGGATCGAGACAGAGGGCCAGGCGATGAAGGAGGTCTTCGACATCGACAGCGTCCTCATGGTGTAAATGGGACAAGAGCAGCTTAATCCGGTCCACACTGTCCAGCACCAGATCCATGGTGGTTGCACCCACCACCATGTCTCCGCTGCGTAGCTTGTCTAATACATTTTCAAGCTGGTGGGTAAAGCGGGTGAGTTTATCGAAGCCCAAAAAAGAAGCATTGCCTTTAATCGTGTGAACGGGTCGAAAAATATCGTTGAGTAACTCTAAATCTTCAGGAGACTGCTCAAGTCTTACTAAATCCTGATCCAACTGTTCCAAAAACTCGCCAGACTCCACAATAAAGTCTTCAATAATTTCAGCCATTTCGTCATCGTCGTCGTCACCGTTGTCTGCGATGACTGTGGGTGACTCTGAAGCCAACAAAACGTGATGTAATTTTTCGAGTACGGCCTCGACATCGACCACTGATTCATCGCGCAGGTTCTCAATCAACTCGCGAATTTTATCGGTTCCCGCCAGAATGAGGTCCATCATCTCTGCGGTAACTGCCATTTGGCCACTGCGCAGTTTATCGAGAACGCTTTCGAGCTGATGGGTAAAGCGGGTGAGCTTATCGAAACCCAGAAAAGAGGAGTTGCCTTTAATCGTGTGAACCGCACGAAAGATATTATCGAGCAGATCTAAGTTTTCAGGACTTTGCTCCAGGGCCACCAGATCTTGATCCAGCTGCTCTAAAAACTCCTGGGCCTCAATAATAAAGTCGCCGATGATCTCTTCATCTTCAGAAATAAACCCGGGCGGAACCTGTTCTTCGTCAGACATCTATGCTAATCCTTAACGGCCAATATCTTCAGGGACATCAATCCCGCGTGCCTTTGCGTTTTCCCACACTTCTTTTTGCCAGCGTCGCACACCTGCAATGGAGTTTTCGGCATCGCTACGGGCCCGCAGCGTTTGGTGAGCATTGCCTCTCAGAGCAATTTTACGGTATTTTTCAAGATCGTTGATGGCTTGTTCTACCGCCTGCACACCGGTGTCGTTGAGGGAATCTACCATGGCTGTCTCTGTTTTAATGTTTTGTAAGCCGTCCAGGTATTTTTGATACTGATACACCACTTTGGTACGAATAATGTCAGCACGGGCTTTTTCGTTTTTGCTTAAGGTAGACTCATATTGGTTATTGGCCGCTCTTAAGTGGGTCCGAATATTGTATAAATCATTGGAGACATAGTCCTTGAGATCGTTGGTTTCTGGATCTCCCTGACAACCCACCATAGCAAGGGTAATCCCTAAAATAAGCAGCACTTTTTTTAACACAGAGAATGCCTCCACTTGATTGATCTGATTCATCATATCACGGTGTTCTGCAACATTTTCCAAAGACGTTCCCAGGGTTGACTCCAGGCCAAATGATAATGCAGCAGTAATGCCCTGGGCTGTGCTATAAAATCCTGCTTAAACCCAGGGTCTATCGCCATGCGCTTTAAAAAAGCCTTTAACAATTCCCCCTCAAGGTCTGCGTTGATCTTGCTGGCTTCGGTGGTCTGGGCTTTGGCCTGGATTTTGGCCTGGTTCAAAGCGGTATCTTCGGGAGCCAGAGTTAACCCCTGGTTAAACATATCGAGGGCAAAGTGGGGCATATTCCAGTGCAAAAAGGCCTGTCCCCCATGGAAGTAGTACAAGGCATCCTGTGCCGATGAGGGCCAACGTAGCAGCAATTGTAAAACCTGTGCCATTTGCTTTTCGTGCAGGGCAGCCAGCACATAGATATGGCGAACCTCTTGCGCCCAGTAGCCATAGCTCAACAGATGAAAACCCAGGTAAGTACAATGGTAATAATCTTCTTGCTGATACAGCTGGGTGAGCAGCAGGCCCAGCAGCTCCTGATTGCTGGGTGAAATATAGTGGACACAGAGCTCTAAGAAAAGAGAACGCATGCTGACAAAGGCTTCCTGGCCTGAGGCCAATAAAAGCTCTTCTAAAAGACGCGGGGTCATCTGAATTTGGCTGGCCTGCTGGATCAGCGCAAAGGCCAATTCTGGCAGTTGAGCCATATTGGCAAGGGTCACCATGGCTTCATAAGCCTCTATATAGAGGGGGTCTTTTTTGAGGGCTTCGGCAAAGGCCTCTAGCGCATCCAGAGTAAGTCCCTGCTCGCTGTACCAACAGCCTCTTAAATAGGCCAGTGCGGCGTGGGGGTAACTGCCCATTAAGGTATTGAGATGGGTGTGAGCGCGTTCAAAGTCCTGCAGCGCATAAGCGCTCTGAGCACACCACAAACGCACCTGAACCTCTGGGAATTGACGCCAAATTACGTCTGCTGGCGTTGTGGTCACCGCACGCAAGAAAGCGTCAAGAAACAAATGGTTTTCATTGGCAAGCCCCAGGGTGGCATTTTGACTTATCCATTGCGGGTCTTGCAGTAAGGCTTCACCCTGAATCAGTACCTGTTTAAAGTTCTGCGAGAAAAAGTCGTGTTCCAGGGTCTCTAAGATCGCCTGAATGGTCTCTAATGTCATACCCTATAGTTTAGCAAAGTTCAGGGTTTGTCTCTGGTATCATGAGTCTCAACTTCGCTTAGGAAAACCCCATTCATGTCTAATTTTGAAACATTAAACGCTCTGGCTAAGGCTTGTGCCCAATGTCAGCAATGTGAACTCCACAGCAGCCGTACGCACAGTGTTTTTTCTGATGGTGTACCAACGGCGCGCATTATGATAGTGGGAGAAGGCCCTGGCTACTACGAAGATCAGCAGGGAAAACCTTTTGTGGGCAAATCAGGACAGCTTTTGGATCAAATGTTCGCTGCGATTGGGCTTGAGCGCCAGAGAGATCTTTATATTGCCAATGTGGTGAAGTGTCGCCCTCCCGATAACCGCAAGCCTCACCGCAACGAAATGGAAGCTTGCTTTGATTATTTAAAGCAACAAATTGAGGTTGTGCGACCCTGGATTTTGGTCTTAACGGGCGCCACCGCCTTAGAGGGCATTACGGGTGAAAAACGCCCCATTACGCGCAGTCGTGGTGAATGGTTTGTGTGGCGCGATCTGGGCTTCGATGTTGACTGCATGCCTGTTTTTCACCCGGCTTATTTACTGCGTAACCCCGAACGCACAAAAGACTCACCCAAAGCAAAAACCTGGCAAGATCTCAAACGTATTTCCCGACGCTATCAAGAAATTCAACAGAAAACACCATGGAGCGTATGACCCGCATCACAGAAACACACCGTGTAAAAACGTTACACATAAAAAAGAATACAAATCCGTGTAGGGAGTTGTTTTGACACTATCTAAAGAATGATGTAAAGTGTATGAATAGATTTTGTATTTTAATTAATCTTAATCTAAACTTATACTTTTTAAACGGTTTATAGGGAACTTGAATTTAGTTTTAACGTCCTCTATAAACTTAGGTAGTAATATCGTTGTCCCGTTTTATCATGTTCCGGTCATGGGTTATTCGGTGGAGGAAACACGGACACTCCAGCAAACGCTCACGTTTAGAATACGTAAAAACGAAACGCAGCACTTCTACACTAAAACTATCTGATTTTAAATAATTCGGAGGAATTATTGCGATGAAACTTCAAAAAGTTGCTCTTTTTGCCCTTGCAACATCTTTTAGCGTTTCTGGCCTAGCGGCTTTAAATGCGCCAGCTGCCCATGCGGCTGTGTCTTATGACGATTTACTCGTTGAAAACGGTGGAGACTTACAACGTTCTCACTGGGCTTCAACAGCTATCAACGAACTTGTCGACAAATACGGCGTTATGTCAGGTTACCCTGACAAAAAATTCCGTGGCGATCGTACCTTAACCCGTTATGAAATGGCTGCTGCCCTTTATAACGTCATGAAATACATTGATAAAATGGATGCCATGAACACAGGCGAAGAAGCGGATATGTCCAAATTCGCCACCAAAGAAGATCTCCGTCAACTCTCTGCTTTACAAATGGAATTCAAACGTGAACTCGATATGTTAAAAGCGGGCCAAATGGACCTTGAAAAGCGCGTCACCGATTTAGAAAAAGTTCGCGTTCACGGTAACGTCAACGTTCGCTATCGCGATCGTATTGCGGTAACCGATGGTAGCCAGGCTGCTTCTCCTTTGTTTGACGCAGCAAACACCCAGGACGCCAGCGGCGCTAACTTCACCAACAATAAAGGTGATTTCAAACGTGACGCGAACGGTCTGCCTGAAGTCTTCAGCAAACCCGATCGTCAAAACGTAACCATTGATGACTTAGTGCCTTTCCGCGTACACAGTCAAATCAACGTTGACGCACAAATCACCGACAATGCTAAACTCAGCACCACTTTCGACATGTTCGAACTTGGCGGCGTCGTCAGCAATGGCGTGAGCTTCGGCAACGGCGGTCACAACATCAACGAAAGCACCGGTTTCTTGTTCCGCAAAGCCGCTCTGCAACTCGGTGGCGTGAGTGGTCGTGCCATGGGTCTTGGCAACAACAACTTCGACATGATGATGGGTGCAATGAGCACTGATCTTGACATGAACGCAGCTGATGCCATGGACATGGGTCTCGGAAAAGGCGCTGAATTCAGCGTTGGTTTAATGAACTTCCGCGACAAAGTTAACCCGAACACCCGCTTAACCAACCACTTCGGTCGCCCTAACTGGGTCGGTCGCGGTTACGGTCTTGTCGGTTGGGGTGGCGATGATATCGCTCTTAGCGGTTCTGGCGACTATACCAACAGCGCTTCTCGCTATTGGGCCGGTGGTCTGAATGCTTCTATGGTTGATCCTGACAGCCACAACTACAACCAGGTTACCTCTCCTTCAGTCGCTTTTGACTCTGCATGGGGCTGGGGTAAATTCTTCGTCGGTGCTAACTACGGTTCTGTACAAGGTAATCGTCGTTCTGCAGCCACTGGCAACCTGAGCAGCGGTGCTCCTGTTCTCGGTTCTGACGCAGCTTTCCAAACCAGTGGTGCTGATCGTGCAATGTTTGCCGGTGCTGTACTTCCTGGCTTTGACCGTACGGGCAACGGCCTGCTCGGCAACCAACTCGCATTGCCTTCTCAGTATGGCGACGGCTACGGTGTTGCTGGTCTTGACCTCATGTTCTTCCAGGACGCTTTCCCTGTACGCTTAGGTGTACACGCCATGAGCTTCTTAAACGATTCTATGCTGGACTTCACCGGCCGTAGCCGTAAAGAAATCTCTGGTGTACTCGATATGGGCTGGAACGAAAACTTCGGTATTACCGTCGGTGTGAACAAGTCTTTCTCTGGATATGACCGTCACTCTGTAGGTCTTCTGTTCAACAACCTCGGCGGCAGCGGCTTTGACATCCAACTCGGTGCCAACGCAGCAACCCGTAATGGTCTGTTCAACATCTCTGACCTTGCAGCAGCTAACGCTGGTGTGGCTCTAGGTATTCCCTTCCTGAACCTTGGCGAAGGCAAAGACAATATCAAACTGGTACTGTCTGCTCGTCAGTCTTTAGGTGATAACCTGGGCGCATTAACGACCGCTGGTCTTCCTAACCAAATGTATAAAGATGGTGGTTTCACCGTTTCTATGCCTTACATGAACATTGGTGGTTCTCCACTGAATGTACGTGCTGAGTACAGCGCACTGATGGCTGATGCTGTTTGGGAAATGAAGCCTGTGGCTCATGACCTGTCTATCATTAGCAGCTATAGCTTCTAAACCCCGCTTTTATTAGCACCTTATAAAGAAAGCCTCCCTTGCGGAGGCTTTTTTTATGCTTAACCTAATCATTATTCAAACTTGGTCTATCAATAAGAAGACAATAACCGCAGGTCTTTGCCAATCCACTATACTAAGAACAGCATCCTATCCTGACTAATAGAGGTATCTATGTCCAGCTTAAGTATTCCGTCTTCTTCTTTCAGCGCATCCTCAGGCGTTCGCTCTGTGGAAACCAAACCGGCTGAGCACCAGCAGACACTTAAGTCACTCGACAGTCACTCAACCCTTGCTCAGGATACTTTTTCGATTCAGAATGCAAAAATTCCCACCCTTAAAGGGGCGGGTGCCGGTGCCCTTGCATCAGGCCTTGGCGCGGCGATTTTTATAAAAACACCGTCTCAATCTTCTTCTTTGATTGCTGCCGTTGGCGGGGCTATTGGGGGCGCAGTTGCTGCGAATGTCACCGATGATAAAGCCAAAGGCGCATTGATTGGAGCCGGTGTGGGCGCTGCGGTCATGGTTTTAGGTGTTGCAATGTTTGCCACCCAGACCACCGACACCACAGCCTTAGCCACCCTCACTCGGGCAGCTATCGGAGCCGCTTCAGGTGCCGTCGGTGGCGTTGCAGGCGTTGCTGCTCAGCATTAAGCATTCAAGCTTTTGGCTGGGGTGTGCGTTGAGATACTTCTCCGGTAATTAGGCGCGCCGAGCGGTTGCGGGTCAAGTAATTCCAGGCCCACTGTAAAACGACCTGTATGCGATTTTCAAATTCCACTAAAAACAAAACGTGAATAAAAAGCCACATCATCCAGGCTATAAACCCAGAAAATTTTAAGGGGCCCACTTCAGCCACTGCTTTTGAGCGACCAATGGTGGCCATGCTGCCTTTATCAAAATAGTGGAAAGGCTCTGCGCTTGCATGGGGCTCCGCAATGCGTCGCTTTAATAGTTGGGCCAGATACTTCCCTTGCTGCATGGCCACGGGCGCAACACCGGGCAGGGGTTGACCGGATTTATCCAGCGCGTGGGCGAGATCTCCAATGACAAAAATATTGGGGTGAACACTGAGATCAGGGCCTACCTTAACACGGCCCGCCCGATCGATCTCAATAGGCAAATGCTCTGCGAGGATTTTTCCTAAAGGAGAGGCTTGAACCCCTGCGCCCCACAACACCGTATGGGTGGGGACTTCTCTTTCTCCCTCTGGAAACTTCAGTTTTACGTGGTCGGCCTGAATATCGGTGACCATGACGCCGGTGTGGACGGTAACGCAAAGGGCTTCGAGATCTGTTTTTGCTTTTTCTGACAATTCTGGTGCATAGGGCGGAAGAAGTCGAGGGCCAGCTTCTACAAGTAAAATCTCGGCTTCGGCCGGGTTCATGTGTCGAAAGTTATCGCGCAGGGTTTGATGGGCAATTTCACCGAGTGCACCAGCTAATTCCACGCCGGTGGGGCCACCCCCTACCACAATAAACCGTAACCAGTTGGCGCGCTTGACGGGATCGCTTTCACGCTCCGCTGCTTCAAAAGCCATGAGCACTTTTCGTCGTATTTCTGTGGCGTCCTCAACGGTTTTCAGACCGGGGGCGTGCTTTTCCCAGTGGGCATTGCCAAAATAGTTGTGGGTGGCTCCGCTGGCGACGACCAAATAATCGTAATGAAGATGTTCTCCATCGGTAAATTTTAGCGATTGCTGCTGTACATCAATTGTTTCTACTTCGGCCAGTAGTACTTCGGTGTTTTTATGGCGCTTTAAAATCGCACGTAAAGGTGCTGCAATATTTGCCGGAGAAAGTCCGCCGGTGGCCACCTGATACAGCAAAGGCTGAAAAAGATGAAAATTACGGCGATCGATCAGCGTAATTTTGGCGTCGGCATATTTGAGGTGTTGTGCGGTATAAAGACCGCCAAAGCCGCCGCCTATAATAACAATATGGGGTTGAGCGCTAATGGGATCGTGATCTGTAGGGTTACTCATAAAGGAACCTCCTTTTAAAGGCATTGTAAAACAAAAATGAACAGTAAAATTTGAGCCGCGACAAGTTTTTTGCTTAAAAACGTATTTTTAACGCTTTTTAAACATGGGCGCCGAAAACCATAAAAAAGCCCTGATACGCCACAGGCGCTCAGGGCTTTACATGGGGAAGGGCGACGATATTAAACCAGCGCCTGCTGTAACCATGCAATTAAGGGGGTGAGCCCTGGAATGACATTGAACAGGTTCACCGGAGCAAAGCCGGTCCAGAAGGTGATCAAAACCGTTACCACTAAAACAAAATTTAGAGCCAAAGACTGACGATCTTGAGTGGCCTCAACGACAGCTTCGTCTTCTGATGCTTCTGCCGGCTGAAAGTACAGGGTGCTAATGACTCTTAAATAGTATGCAATAGAAAGAATGCTATTAAAAACAGCGAAGCCCACCAGGGCAACCATGAACGTATCACCAGAGGCCTGACGCAGGGTTTCTGTGAAAAGATAGTATTTGGCGAAGAAGCCCCCCAGCGGAGGAACCCCAATAAACGACAACATAAAGAGAGCCAGAGACGCACTCACCCAGGGGTGAGTTTTGCTTAAGCCAGCGTACTCACGAATCAACTGACGCTTTTCTCCACGACCGCTTAAGTAGCTGATGATGGCAAACACACCCAGAGAGCTAAAGACGTAAATTAACAGATAGTAGCCGATGGCTGCCCGAATCTGGTTCGTATTTTGCAAGGTCAGTGCCGCCACACCCATCAATAAATAGCCGGTGTGTACAATACTTGAATACGCAAGCATGCGTTTAAAATTAGATTGGGTAAAGGCCATGATATTGCCCACAAGCATCGTGAGTGCGGCCAATAAAGCCACTGCTTCGACCCATTGCACCCGTAAGGGCAGAAAGGCTTCGCCTAAAACCTTTAAAATCAGTGCAAAAGCTGCTGTTTTAACCAGAGTGGCCATAAAGCCCGTGACCGGTGTAGGGGCTCCCTGATAGGCATCGGCCGCCCAGGTATGAAAAGGCACTGCGGCCACCTTAAAGGCCATGCCGCCAATCAAAAGCAGCATGCCCACAGCACCGAGCGGTTGGAGCATATTGCCGGTGGCATAGTGATTGCGAATGTCTACAAGCTCTAATGAACCGACAGAACCATAGGTCAGAGCAATACCGTAAAGTAAAATCGCTGAGGCCATGGCCCCGAGTAAAAAGTACTTAAAGGCCCCTTCGCTAGAGAAGTCGCTCTTTCGTTGGTATCCCACCAGAATATAAACGGCCATAGACATAATTTCAAGCCCAATAAAAAGGGTCATTAAATGATCGGCAGAGACCAATACCATCATGCCCGACAGGGCAAAGAAAATCAGAGCAAAAAACTCTCCTCGCACGAGGTTTTCTCTTTCTAAATAGCTTGAGGAGCTTAAAATGGTGAGAAAAGAACCGACAATGAGCACCAGGTAGAAAAACAGTGCAAAATTATCTAAAAATCCGTAATGGCTAAGCACGGCTTGTTTTAGCTCCATCGGAAGTCGCAATGCCCCGGTGCTGATCTCACCCAGCATTTTGACAGACAAAACGGTGCTTAAGCCCACTAAGCTCATTCCCAATAGTGCCGCATAGTTTAAGAAGTGGCGTTGCGAGTTTTTAACAAAAACTTGCATTAAGAGTAAGAGAATACCCATCAATATGCACAGCGCAAGCGGTGCGTAGGGTAAAACAAAATAGAGTTTATCCATGATTTCCTCCAACAGGCGCCTGCACCTGTAAGGGGGCCTGATAATGGGTTAGGGTGTGTTGGACAGCGGGAGAAATATACATAATAAACGGTGTGGTATAAACCCCCATGAGAACCATCAATACACAAAGGGGAGCAAGGGCCAGGCCGTCGGTTAGCTTGATTTGAAAGGACTCATGGCTGAGCACGAGGGGGCCAAACAAAAAGCGCTGGATCAGGTTTAGCATGTATCCAGCGGACAAGATCAGTGTGAGGGCGGCCATAAAGGTAAAGAACGGGCTGCGGGCTGCAGAGCCCAGCAGAATCATAAACTCACCCACAAAACCATTGAGTAAGGGAACACCAATAGAAGCAAAACTGCTGAGTAAAAAGAGCGTGGCAAAGACCGGCATTTTAGCGGCCAGCCCACCCAATTGCTTGATTTCGGTGGTGCCGTAATGTTTTTCAATGAGGCCCACCAGCAGAAATAAACAGCCCGTTGCGACCGCGTGATTCATAATATGATAAGTCACACCATTGAGCGCGGTGGCGTTCCAGCTAAACAGACCGAGTGCAATTAATCCCATGTGAGAGAAAGAAGAGTAGGCGATGAGTCGCTTGAGGTCGGTCTGCCCCAGAGCCAACAATGCGCCGTAAATAATACCGATCACGGCAAGGGTCGATAGCGGGATGGTGAGCGCCTCAAGGCTGCCTGGGAACAAGGGAATGGCAATACGCAAGAGGCCATAGACGCCCATTTTAGCCATCACACCGGACAGCATAAAGGTAACGACTGCAGGCGCTTCGGCGTAGGTATCGGGTAACCAGGTATGAAACGGAAAAATCGGCATTTTAATGAAGAAAGCCAGCGCAAAACCGATAAACAAGGCGTGACGCACCCAGCTACTATTATCAAAGGGCAGTTGATTCATCATGCTCATTAAATAAGGCAGATCAAAGGAGAGGGTTCCGGTGCGTGCCTCTACCTGAGCTGCCAGATAGAGCATGCTAAACAGCAGTACCAAAGAGCCGGTCATGGTGTAAACGACAAAGTGAGTGACTGCGCGAACACGTCCTTCGCCGCCCCAGCGACCAATCAAGAAATACATGGGGATCAGCATCAACTCCCAGAACAGGTAAAAGAGAATGAGGTTAATCGACAATACGGTGCCAATCATGCCCGCAGCCAGAATGAGCAGCAGGGCGTAAAAGCGGCCCGCTTGTTCCTCAGGCCCATTGCGCAGGGCGTATAACATCGCCAGCAGAGAAAAAAGCGTGGTGAGCAACACCAGGAAAATACTGATCCCGTCAATGCCGATGTGATAGGAGATGCCCCATTGGGGAATCCAATCATGCTTAGACACCAGCTGCATGCTTCCCACGGTGGTCATTTGACTCCAGGTCCAGCAAGCCAACACAAGGTTTGCTGCAGATACGCCTAAAGCCAGCGGCTTGACCCACTGACTGAGGCGATCGGGCATAAGGAGCAGTAGGGCACCCGCCATCAGAGGAAGGAAAATTAAAATCGAAAGTATGTTCATAAGGAGAAAACTCCAGGAAAGTGTAAGGCAAAATAGAGATAGAAGAGAATGAATAAGCCGATAATCATATAATGGGCATAAGCGCGTACATTGCCAAAGTGAAACTGGCGGGCAGATAAGCTAATCACTTTATAGACCCATTGTCCGAACTGAATGGCACCACCGATTAAAGCACGATCGCCAATTTGCCAACCATAATAACCGATGGCTTTTAAGGGGCGCACAATGCCTTCTTCGTAAAGCAGGTCAAAGCCGTATTTTTGGTGAAGTACTTCGGCCAGAGGACCTTTGGCTAAAGCAGGGGCTTCAGTGATCGAGCCATAACGCTGGCGGGCAACGCCAATGCCGATCACAGCAGCTAACACCGAAACGCCCATTAATCCAACGACAAGGGCAACACTGGCCTGGGGGTGATGTCCACCGACAACGGGTGCCATAAAGTGTTCAAACCAGTTGGGCAAGCCCAGCGTTGCGGGCAGACCGAGGAACCCGGTTAAGATGGCTCCGGCTGCCAGCAAAAGCAGTGGCAGCTTCATGAGTAAAGGCTCTGATTCCACTTCGTGGGTTCCCCGATACTCTGAGCCAAAGGCCAGAAAATAAAGGCGAAACATATAAAAAGCGGTCAGACCCGCGGTGATGAGGCCCAGGGCCCAAAAAGCGTACAGGCCTTTATCCCAGAGCGAAAAAAGAATTTCGTCTTTGCTAAAGAACCCTGCAAAAGGGGGAATGCCTGAAATGGCAAGGCAAGAAACCAGCATCGCGAAATGGGTGACCGGGAGACGCTTGCGAAGCCCTCCCATTTTGCGAAGGTCTTGTTCATGATGCAAACAGTGAATAATGGCACCGGCTCCTAAAAAGAGAGCCGCTTTGAAGAAAGCATGGGTAAACACGTGGAAAACGCCAGCAGCATAAGCACCGGCGCCCACACCCATGAACATATACCCCAATTGACTCACTGTTGAGTAAGCCAGCACTTTTTTGATATCGGTTTGCACGAGCGCAATGGTGGCCGCCACAAAGGCTGTTAGGGCACCCATGAGCACAATGAAAAAAGAAACGCTTGGCGTTTGGCTATAAAGAAAATTCATGCGGGCGATCATATACACACCGGCGGTAACCATGGTGGCAGCGTGAATTAAAGCTGAGACAGGCGTGGGTCCCGCCATGGCGTCCGGTAGCCAAACATGTAAAGGAATCTGAGCCGACTTGCCCATGGCGCCAATCAGCAATAAGACGCCGATAATGCTGAGCATGGCCGGAGAAATACTGCTGCTGGCTGCCTGAATCGCGTCAAATGAAAAGGCGCGGGTTTCAAGGAACAAGAAAAGAATACCAAGCATAAAACCAAAGTCGCCGACACGGTTCACCACAAAGGCTTTGGTGCCTGCCTGGGCTTTCGCAAAATCCTTAAACCAGAAGCCAATGAGTAAGTAAGAGCAAACGCCCACACCTTCCCATCCCATAAAGAGCCCCACAATATTATCGGAGAGAATCAACAGTAACATTGCTGCAAAAAAGAGATTAAGATAAGCAAAATAGCGGGCAAACCCACGGTCTTTACGCATATAGGCCACCGAAAAGAGGTGGATTAAGGTGCCAATAAAGGTAATCATGGCGGTCATTAGGCCTGACAGATGATCCATGCGGAGCCCCATCTTGAGCTCAAAAGCGGGGATGCGGATCCAGGTGCCCAGGGTAAATTGCCAGAGTAGCTCCGGCTGGGTGAGCTGCTGCGAAAACAAAATCAGCGTCAATACTGGCGCTGATGGCCGGAGCGCCCACTGCCAAGAAGCCGATGACGGATTCAGATAGGCCTTCTTCTTTGTTGTGAGACATCAATGCTGCCACACCCAAAAGCAGGGCGCTGAGAAAAGGGACAAAAAGAATAAGCGGAAGAAGATAAGAAATTTGCATAAGGCTTACCCTTTCAATTGGTTATACGCGTCAACATCAAGGGTTTGACGGTTTTTATAAAGCAGGATAACAAAGGCCAAACTGATGGCTGCTTCGGAGGCTGCGACGGCAATGACAAAGAAAACAAAAACGTGCCCGCTCATTTCTTGAAAGTAGCGGGAGAAGGCAATAAAACTCAGGTTGACACCGTTTAGCATCAGTTCAAGAGATAAGAACATGATAAACACGTTTTTACGGGCGATGAATCCTGTCATGCCGATAAAAAATAACAGGGCGCTAACGGTAAGATAGTGAAATACGCCGATCATCAGGCTCTCCTTTTCGCCAGTACAACAACGCCTACAAGGGCCACCAGTAAGAGGACTGAAACGATTTCAAAGGAAATATAGTACTGGTTATACAAAAGCTGGCCGACGGATTTAATCGTACCGAAGCCAGGGCCTGTTGTAGAGAAGGCTGTTGTGCCGAATTGGGAATAAATTGAACGCTCCACCAAAAAGAAGAGGGGCGCTAAGAAAAGTAGGGTGATCCCCACTCTGCGATAAATATGGGGTTCTACAGGCAGTTGCTCTTCTCTGACGTTAAGCAACATAATGACAAATACCATGAGGGCCATAATGGCTCCAGCATAGACAAGAATTTGAATGACAAAGAGAAAGTCTGCTGACAGCAGAGCGTAGAGTCCGGCTAACGCAATGAGCGTTACCACCAACGATAAGGTTGCAGACAAAGGATGGGATCTTGTAATTGTCATGATCGCTCCACCCAGTGCAATCACCGCAAGAATGATAAAATAGATATTGGTTTCCATTGTTTACTTCAATTGTGCGTTTATCAGAGAAATGCCGACGCCCGCGATTAATAATGTATTTGTAGTTTAATGCGATAAACAGCTATAAATGACTCCTTATTTTGTACAATGAGCCATTAGCATGAGTTAGTATAACATAGCTAAGTGTTGGATTAAGCGCCTAAAATCGTCGTTTTCCGTAAAAAATTAAACGTATTTTAGGCGTTGAATAACCTAAAATTAACCTTTTTAAGCAAGATAACTTGTTTTTTAGTTTATAATGAAGTTAATAACAATGTTTTCTTAACAACATTGAGCGTAGCAGGGAGTTAATGATTATGTCTTTGAAAAAATTTGCCGCTTTTGCCTTAAGCACCACGCTTCTTTTGAGTGCGTGTGGAAGTGATAGAGATCTCGCTTCGGGAAGTCTTGCAGCCAACTTATCGAGTGGGCTTAACTCAGGATTAAATACCGATGCGGCTTTGCCCAGTGCTCTGGGCTCAGGGATTGGCTCTAGCACCACAGATAGCGAAATTGCAGCCGCCATTCCCAAGATTCTAAAAGGAATTGAAGATCTTCGTCAGGAAATTCGTTCTCTTGATATTCGTAGCGCTGACGATGATGATGCAGTGAGCACCTCCAGTTCAGGAGGTACAAGAGCAACAACTTCTACGAAAACACCTACACGCTCTACCAGCACTAAGACCCCATCCAGAGCGTCATCTGGCAGCACCAAAGCACCTACACCAAAACCCACTGCGGCTGCTCCTAAAGAGACCAACGCTGACAAAGGCAAAGCTGCACTTGCGGGTATTATCAATAAATACAGCAAAGCACAATATGTTCAGCTCACTGCTGAAAAAGTTGAAAAGAATCTGGAAACAGGTGTTGTCAGCTCTAACGTCATCAATATGTCTTCTAAAGCCCCCAATATGGTCAGAATCGATATTATCGAGTCCACTACAGGATCCTCTGGCGTCTCCGCTGTTTATACTTCTGGTGTGGGCGACAAAATTAAAATTAAAAAGCTGTTTATTAAATTAGATCTCGATAAAACCGATGAGCGTGTAACTTCGGCAAACGGTTACCTGGCTGATAAAATCGATATGGTGGGACTCATTGGGCGTCTTTCAGGCGATTATAGCGCTGAGCTGGTGGGTACGACCACAGTCGCCGGTAAAAAGGTGAATATTCTGAAGGTTGAAACCTCAGGAACCAACACCCTGGACGACCGGGTTACTTACGAATATCTTGGATATGAACCCGATACTTTCTCTGTTCGCTTGTGGGAGCTCTACAACGGCGAAAAAGATCCTTACTTCCGCATGGTTCTGAAGAAAATGGATTTCCCTGCCAGCATTTCTGATAAGACCTTTAGCCTCTAATCAAAACAAAGGGCCAACAGCCCGACCTGGATTCAATAATTCTAGGTAAACATCTGCCACGTAGGGACAGTTTCCGGCTCATCTGGAACCTGTCCTTTTTTAATGTGAGCGACCTGTTGCTGGGCAAAAATAAGCAGTTCAATCTCTTTCTGAAAAAAACGCTGATCCGTTTCTTTTAAGCAAACGGCAATTTCAGCGTAGTCTAGCGTCACATTGATATCTTCTACACCGGACACGTGATTGGCGCCAAAGCCCGTCGGACGCAAAATGTTTTGCACCATTTCGCTGAGCTGATCGAGCTGTTTACAGTAACGAATCTGACGTAAATAGCTTTGGTAGTGTTCTGTCTGCATACTCTGTTCCATTTGATGCTATGATAAAGGGATATCCTTATCTTTTTCAAGTAGCTATGAACATAGAAGACCTGTCACCCAACGATTTACCAAATGACATCATCAATGTCGATGACATTCCCGATGAGAGCATCCGTCGTGACGTCAATAATGATGTCATCTCTCCAGAGGCTTATCGTCATATGCGCGAAAGCGTCCAGTTCTTTCGTGAGGAAAATGTAGAAGCTGCTGAAAATGAGATTGTGCGGGCGATTGAGTTACATCCGCCCCTCTCCCCCCTTTATAATATTTTTGGCCTGCTCAAAATTGCGCGACGGGCGATTGTCACCCTTAAAAAATCCGTTTATGGCGCGCTGACCACAGCCCCTGAATTTATGAACGAGTTTGTTCATGAAGGAATCCAGTATATGGATCAGGGACAGTTGCCGGAGGCTGCCGAGCAGTTTCAAAAAGCCATAAGCCTCAATCCGAATAATTTAGACGCGCGCTTTCGTTTGGGGTTTGTCTTAATCAGCCAAAAAAAATACCCTGAAGCTGTAGAGCTTTTTGAAGGGCTCATTATGGCGGACCCTCAAAACATCAACGCCTTTTTTATGTTGGGTATTGCCTATAGTGAGTTACGCGCTTACTACCCTTGTATTGCTAATTTACAGCATGCGTTAAGAATAGAACCGGCTTTTGTAGAGGCTCGCTTAACCCTGGCGGACGCATACCACAATCAGGGTAAATACCTCATCTCCATGCGAGAGCTCGACGCCCTGGAGGGTTATATTCCCGATGAAGACACCACCTATTTACATCGGGGCATGATTTTAATGGAACTAGAGCGCTTCGACGAAGCCGTACCTTACTTTGAAAAAGTGATTGAACTTAAGCCCAATGTTATTGAGGCCTATGAGTTACTCGTGGGACTTTACAGTAACGCCGGAGACTTTGAAAAAGGCGTTCCCCTTGCGGAAAAAGCCCTGATCATCGATCCCGAAAACAAAGACTTATTGATGGCGCTTAAGCATATGCAGCAAAAAAAGGGTGCACTCGACGCGTCACCGTCTCATGAGTGATCTCGTCACCCTGCTTCAGCAAGCCCGTTATGCCGAGGCGCTTTCAGCTATTCACCAGCAATTACAAGATACGCATACTCCGGCAGTCGAAGCTCGTTTGCTTAATTTTCAGGGTTTTGCGTACGAGCAATCTGGCGAATTAAATAAAGCATTAACGGCATATCTTCAAGCAGAGTCGCTCATTCCTCATGAACCTGAGTACGCGAATAACATCGCGCTGGCCTATATGGCTGCCGGTAGCCCCAAAGCAGCAGAACCCTACTTTGAAAAGGTTTTGCGACTTAAGCCTGATGCTCAGAGCCATATGAACTACGCGCTTTTTTTTCTGGAAACCCGTGATTTCTTTCGCGCTTTTTTATCTTTAGAGCAGTCCAGTCAACTTGCGCCACAGTGGGTAGTTCCTCAAAGTTCTCTGTATAGCGTTGTGGATCATTTGGTTTATGTGGAAGGAGCTCTTCTCTTTTTACAGAATCGATTACACCTGAGCCAGGAGTCAGCCTTTTGCTTAACCGCAATGGGTATTTATTATCATCTGCAAGAGAAAAAGCAGCTGGCCGAAAATTATTTTAAATTGGCCTTGAGAAAAGATGAATGTTATTTAGACACCTATCGCTATCTGATCTCTCTCTTGCAAAATCAAAAAAACTTTGCTGATGCTCTGAATTGGGCATTGCGTTTTCACGAGGCAGAACAAAGCTTTAACAGTGCCAAAGAAATCCTGGCCAGCTTACAAGAGCCTATTCCAATGTCTACGGCACATATTGACGAAATTCGTCACAATCTTCACGTCTTTTTTAGATAATATTTCAGCCCATGGCCTTTATCAAGATACGCCGATAGAAAGCATTATGGCATCTTTATCGGTTAATTTTTATCATAGTTATCATGGTGGAGAAGACCGTTTACTTCAAGAAAAATTAGCTCGGTTTTATCGTTTGCCTATTCCTGATTTTAAAGACACCTTTACGAGTCACTCCCACAAACCAAGGGTTGGAATACTCTCATTTCATATGTATGATCATTCGGTTATGCATTTACTGGGGAAAGCCATTGAGCAGATTTTAGCAACTCCTGAGTTTGAAACCTTTCTTTATGCAGTAGAGCAACCTCGAGCCCCTACACAGGATCATTTTACCGAACAACTTAAAAGTCAGGCAGATCACTTTCGCTGTGTGTTGACTTCTGATTATTATCAGGCGCTTCAGACCCTTGCTAAAGATAATTTAGACATTCTTATTTATACTGATATTGGTATGGATGCCTTTACCTACGAGTTGGCTTTGCAACGCCTTGCCAAAGCACAACTAACCATGTCAGGGCATCCGGTGACCACAGGCATGCCCACCATGGACTACTTCATTTCGTCTGAATATCTTGAGGGGCCAGGGTCTCAAAAATATTATTCTGAGGCGCTGATTCTTTTAAAGGGATTACCAGATTACAGCCCCGTTGTTGTGCCTAAAACGGCTTCCCGAAAGCAGTTGAGAATGCCTGAAACTGGAAATCTGTATTTTTGTCCGATGACGCTTTTTAAGATTCACCCCGATTTTGATATGATGATCGGAAAAATATTAGATCGTGATCCTGCTGCCCACATTCTTTTTTTAGAAAACGCCCCCGATTTGCATCTCCGATTGGGAGCGCGTTTTGAAAGACAATTGGGGTGCGAGCGCCGAGAGCGTATCCATTTCCTCTCCTGGGCAATCCGTGAACAGTTTTTTCAACGCTTAATGGCTGCCGATGTCATTTTAGACAGCTTTTATTTTGGGGGTGGGAACACGGCTTATCAGGCCTTTGGTTTGGGCTGTCCCATTGTGACCCTTGATCTGCCCTGGAATAAAAGCCGCTGGACTCAGACGATGTATTATTTAATGGGCATTAACGATTTGATTGCAAAAAATGTGGATGATTATGTGGAGTTAGCGGTGCGTTTGGCTAACGATAAACCGTGGGCTCTAGACCTGCGACAACGCATTTTAGGTGCAAATCAGGTTTTGTTCAATAATCCCACATGGTCTCAGGAATTGGTGAGCTTTTGTAAAACGCTCATACCGCAGCACTCATCCTGAATCAGTAATCGCACAATAAAAAAGCCCCTCTCATCAAATGGGAGGGGCTTTTTTAAGTGGGTAAGCTTTATCGAAATCTATCGGATAAGGTTGATAACCGTATCGAGGTTGGTCTGGTGAACCGAAATAACTTTAGATATAGAAGAAAAGAATTTCTGTGCCAAAGAAAGCTCAGGAAGCGCCTGAGACAGCGAGCTGTTTGAGCTTTCCAGAGATTGAGCTACGACTCTTGCCTGACCAGCGCCTACAGCAAAAGGGCCTGCGTCATTGACGTTGCCCACGGTCTCAAATACGGTGGAGCCAAAACGGCTAAAGCGGAGAAAGTTGGGGGCGTTGTACCCTTGCAAGTGAATTTCACTAAACACGGCCCCTGTAAACGTGGTGGCGTTGTTGTTATCGATGCGTATCAAATCGTTTTGGGCATCAAACTCAACACCCAAATTGTTGTCAGTAACCAAATACATACCCGTACTGTGTACCAGGCGCAAAACGTTCCCGCCGGTGCCCGGAACACTAATGACGTGAAATTCGCCGTCACGGGTATAGTAAGCTGCGTCGGCAGCAGCTACGGGTGCGCCGGTAGCTGCGTCAATAGTGGTAGATAATTTAAAAAACGCGTTTTTACCCTGAATCGCCAGGTGAGTGGGTTCGGTAGAGGCAATGATCGAACCCTGAGAAAAATCAATCTGGGTTTCATCAATTTGGAGCGTGGTTTCTGGAGACTGAATCCCCAGCAGTGGCCCAAAAGGACGACGCTCTACGGTGGCTACACCCCCTCTAAATTTTACTTTAGTGGCTTTATAGCCGGTACGGTTGGTCGCATTCAAGTTGGCGTTAATCACACCAATCCATTGATTTACTGCCTGCAGTGAATATAATCCGTCAAATCCAAAATCTCCGCGACCCATAGGTAGCTGCCTCCGTTAACCGTACTTTTTAAGGAAAGTGATAAGTGTCTTTACTATATTAAACGATAAAAGTCTATTTCCCTATATATTATGCCCCGAATTATTGAAACGTTCAAGTTTATTTAACACAATGCAAATAAGATATAAAAAATAAGTCTTTTATTTAATGAGTATTTAATGAAAAAGGCGAGATTTGAAAATTTGTGAAAAACAAAGATCGTAACCTTTTGAGGGCTTAACCTAAGCTTAGCTATATCTTGTATTTTCCTTATATTTACCCACGTCAGTTTTTAGGGTTTATAAGGCATAATAAAAACATAGACCAAACGGTTGATGCGAAAAGGAGCTTATCAAAATGACTTATTTAAACAATATCGCTGCTACTACCCCAAGCTACTCCCCCCAGCTTCCTGCTCCTGCACAACTCAATATGCCTCAAGCACCCGCTGCTCAAACTGTTTCTGCTCCTGACAGTTTAAGCATGGCGCAAACCAACGCTCCTTTGCAGACCGCCAACACCGTTCAGTTTGCCCCCACCAGCTCTTCAGTTCCTACCCTGACCACCTTAAACATTTCACGCAATGACCTGCAGTGGGCCACTGAACTCGAAGCAAAAGTACAGCAGGGTTATCAGCCTACTGCCCAAGAGCGTAGCTACTACGAAGCGTTAGGTGCCCAACTGGCGCTACTCAAAAATAATATTAAACCCATGAGCCCTGCGCCAGCGCTTCCCCAAATCCAAATGCCCACAGGTTCTCCTGCTCCCGCTCCTACCGGTCAGGCGCCTCAGCAAACCAACGGCGTTAACCCCTTCGGCCCCGATATGCCCGCCGCTGGTGAGCAAGTGACCATGTCTGAAATTGAGTGGGCGCTGATTGTTGAAGAAAAAGTACAAAAGTATGGCTATAAGCCCAGCCCCGAAGAAGAAGCCCGCTACCAAAATATTTTGGGTCGCTTCAAAAATAACGACAAAATCAAAATGACTTTTCTGGATTCTCTGGCAGCTCAGTCTCCCTGGGTTGGTGCTAACGTTGGTCAGGTCCGTTACGGCAAAATCGTCGCCAGCGAAGTGACCAATTTGATCAGCGCCATCAAAACCGGCAACGGTTCAGTGGTCGGTGCTTTAAAAGGTATCGGAATGGCCACCCTGAAAAGTACCGGAATCTCTGCCCTGGTCAGTGGTGGTTTCTCAGCCGTGACGAACGGTATCGCCTACTGGCGTGGTGAAAAAACTAAAACCCAGGCCGTTTCTAACGTGGTTACCGACACCGTTACCGGTGGTATTACCGGACTGGGTGCGACTCTCGCCGGTGGTGCCGTGATGGCCGCCCTGGCAGGAACCGCTGTTAGCGGGATTGGCCTAACCCTTCTTGTGGGTGGCGCAGGCATGTTGGGTGGCTGGCTTACCGACAAGCTGTTCACCAGCACCGGTGGTAAAGATTGGGTGAAGAGCAAAACAATTGCGATGATGGATGGCCTTGGCCCCAAGATCGCCACGCCTCCCGCCACCGCTCCTGCACAATAAGCATTCATTTTCAAAAGCCCGTCTTGAAGTCAAGACGGGCTTTTTTCATGGGCGCAATAGGCGGGCCAGAGCCTTTACATATTCCTGGTGCAAGCGCCCACGGTAGAGGGCGAGGGCCAATTTAGCGTTATGGTGTTGCAGGCGCTCTAGCTTTTTGAGCGTGCCCTCATGAGGCATGAGTTTGCGGATGAGGTGCGCGAGGGCTGAATCGATGGTTGAGGCCTGGCATAGACCGTAAGCATCAGGGTGTTTTTTGAGGAGTATCAAAGCTGCTTCGGCGCGGTGATGCTCTTTCTGACAGTCCCGCTCCCAATTCCGGTGATCAAAAGGGGGCTCAAAGTGATAGGTAACGGCTGATTTCAGCTTGTGCTGAAGATAACCCCGTTGTTTTAGGCGCAGCCCCAATTCAAGATCTTCCCACCCGTAGGTTGAAAAATCACTGTCAAAGCCTCCGGTTTTTACGAGCGCCTCGCGGGCAACAGAAACGTGACCGGTGGCAAAAAAGGCCTGAGAAGCGTCTGTCCACAGGCTTTTAACAGGCTCTGTAGCAAGGTCTTGTTGCCCGATGATATGGCCCTGGGCTATCCATTGAGGCCCATGTTGCCGATGAAAAGTAAAGTGGCTGCCCAGGGTTTCGGGAAGCGCGTACATATCGGCGTCTAAAAATAAAATACAGTCTGCGTTGGTGTGCTGCCAACCGGTATTTCGGGCCACAGCGCGTCCTCTATTTTGGGCGTGTTTTAAAAAAAAGGTGCGCCGTGGAGCCCATGGTTTTAGGTGTTTAGGGGCAAATTCAGGCGGGGATCCGTCATCGACGACGACCACACAAAAATCTCCCCAGTACTGGTTTTTTAGGCTGGCTAAACATCGCTGAAGCAAATAATAATCCCGCTTATTTTGGCAATAAGCGGGAATGACGACCGCAAAGGGCTCTCTCACGAGAGAGCCCTGCGTTTACTGCGGAAGCTGACGAATATGTGCCTCACCCAAAAGCTCCAATTTATTGTTGCTGACTTTGAGGCGGCGGAAGTAAAGCTGCATATCTTTTCCGCCCATGGCGTTGAGATCAATAATGGGGTTAATCCGCGCCAATACCGTGGTCAACAAGTCTTCGGGGAGCGGACGACCGAGGGTCGTTCCGGTAACGTTTTGCACCACGAGTTCTCGCTCGCTCTTGAGACGCAGTTGCCCTTCGAGGGTAAAGGGGACGGTAAAAAAGCCGCCCAGTGTGGCAGCGGTGCCCTGAATGCTTACGCCATCGTTGCGTAACTGAATGGTGACATCTTGAATGTCAGCATCTAAGCTGCTTAAAATACTTTGCTTTTCTTTGACCGCATTGATCACCTTTTTAAAGGTTTCTGAGGCTAAAAAGCGATTGAGATCGGCTTCGGTCAGCTGGATCTGTACAGCACCCTGAGCTTCTTCTTTGAGCACCAGCGTTTTTGCGTCGGTGTCTACGTTCAGGTGATGCACTTTCAGCTGCATTTTGTCAATGGGTAGATCAGACAGCGTAAACCGCTCGGCATAGACCTCTGTATAATCTACCGCTCCACTGAGAAGCGAAAAACTGGGAGCCACGGGGTGGATTTGCACCTGCAACACTTTGGGATGGTTCAAGGCTTCATCGAGTTTACTCTGGGCAATGCCGTTGGCTAAATTGGGGGCGACCCCCCCAAGGGCGATTAAGACACCCAGAACTACTGCAACAAATGAAATAATCATTTCCGAATCTCCACCAATAATTTAATGGCTGTGCGCTCTTCGCCATTGATTTCAATATCTACAAAAGAAGGGGTAAAAACCAGATCAAGGCCCCCGGGAGCGACATAACCACGCGCAATGGCTACGGCTTTGATGGCCTGATTAACAGCTCCGGCGCCAATGGCCTGAACTTCAACAAACCCCTGCTCGCGAATGACGCCAGCGAGGGCTCCGGCCACTGAGGTGGGTTTTGAACGAGAGGAGACTTTCAGAACGTCCAAGATTGATACTCCTTTAGGGGCTGTGTTGTGATGCTTCTTATACGGTATCTAACTCAATTATATACTTATTTACAAGCGGGTTCAAACAGAAGAGGTATCTTCGGAGAGATTCACCGGCAATAAGGGAGAAGAAGTGAAGGCAAAACCCTCCGGCTTGAGCCAACGTAATTCACTACTCATGCGTAGGGCCTGGCTGCTTTTGGGCAAAAACGTGCGGTGGCGAGTCAGCGGATGAAAGACCAGTACGTCACCGGGAAAGAGTTGTGGGATCCAGTGACTCCCATTGCCCAGTATAAGCTCCAGTCCCGGATAATCGCCCCCTGCGGGCGTCAACGGAATCCAGGTGTTGATGGCTGGGAGTGGCCCCAAAAAAGCGGCGTCCTGATGCCATGCGATGGCATGTTCCCGATGAACGCCACCCTGGCGGCGGGGGTAGGCATTTTTAACCATCAATGCAAAGACGTCTCCCAGCAAGGCGCGCATAAGCTGACGAAACAAAGGCTGTTGCAATACGTGCTGGTGCCATTCATGATAATCGTTAATTTTGGAAGGGTGCACATGGCCGTAGGCATAGAGATTCTGATAAATGTCCATCGGCATTTGCCCGGTTTGCATCTCTAAATCGGCTGCCTGAAAGCCTTTTTCAAAGGCTGGGAGCCATGTTTGCAATAAGGTTGGGGCCAATAACTGGCGCAAAAGTAAGGCCTGGTGGTGTTGCAGTAAATCGATGGCCGCAGTAAAATCAAAGCCTTCACTGGCGTAATCGGGCACATCCGACGATGTCATAAGAAACGCGTGAGTAAATCTTTTGTATTGACGGTGAGCCCATGGTCGGTGTCGCCAGCAAAAGTGACTTCTGGGGTTTGGGATGCAAAGTCAGCCAGGTAAAGCAGCTCCAGGCCCTGAGCAAAGGCCACCGCAATCTTGCGGGCGTGTGCTTCTAAGACGTCGGGCTGCTGCTGAAGCGTTTTGAGTTTTTCCAGGGCCGTTTGTACCCGGGCGCGACCCTGCTCATAGGCTGCTCCACTGGCTCGCAGATGTGCAGGGCTTAACCAATCAGCGAGATCTAATTGACCTGATTTAAGCAGCACATGTAAACAGTCCAGCGATAATACATTGGTGGTTCCTTCCCAAATGGGGAGAACATGAGCATCGCGCAGTAGCTGAGGAATACCCGTGTCTTCAACATAGCCTGCGCCGCCAAAGCTTTCCATGACTTCACTCAAAAGGCTGACCACCTGCTTACCGGTGATTAACTTTAATAAAGGGATAAATAAGCGCAGTTGTTGCTGCTCTTGTGGGGTTGCCGTTTGATTCTCTTGTTTTCCGAGTAAGTGAACACAGGCAAAGGTAAAGCAGAACGCGCCAGAAAAAATGGCCTCCTGCTCTAAAAGGGTTTCACGGTGTAGCGGTTTATGAATCAGCAAGTCACCAAAAGCATGGCGTTGGGTCGCGTAATTCCAGGCGAGTTGTAGACCGCGGCGCATAAGCCCGATCGCAGACACGGCGTTCCAGGTGCGGGTAATATTTAACATCGGCGCAATATGCCTGACGCCATGGGTGGTTCCAGCCACCAATTGAGCGGGGGCTCCGGTGAGCAAGAGCTCAGCAGTGGGCACTTTGCGGGTGCCTAGCTTATCTTTTAAACGATTGACCGTAATCTGCTGAAGTTTTCCCTGGGCGTCGCGGGGCTCGATATAGAATAAGGCCAGGCCTTTGCTCCCCTGGTCATTGCCTTCGGGGCGGGCCAAGGCCATAGCCATCTGAGAGGTCGTGGCCGAGGTAAACCACTTGCGACCAAACAACTGCCATTGCCCCTCTCCTTCACGGGCCGTGGTTTCGGTATGAGAGACGTCAGATCCACCGGGTAGTTCAGTCATCCATTGGCCACTGGTCCAGAAGGTCTCGGGATCGCGACTGGTTAAATGGGGTAGGGCCCGCTCCGCAAGTTGACGATTGCCGCTGTGGACTAAGGTGGTGGCTGCGCCATCAGTCATGGCCAAAGGACAGCTATAAATATCTGAAGAAGGGGTAAATAAATACACCAGGGCAAACTGCAAGACCCGAGAATATTCCGCATAGGTTTTTTCATAAGGCAGAGCCACCAGACCTTCTTCCACAGCGACTTGCTCGGCTTTGGCCCAGAGTGGTGTTAAGGTAATCTGATCAATCCGTTCGCCCCAGGGGCTCCACTGGGTTAACGTCGGCTCATTTAAGCGGTCGGCCTGCTGCAGCGGATATAACACATGGGCGCTTATCTCCCCCATGCGTTCCAGCGGGGCTTGCCATGAGGCGACGTGCTGGGCGGCATATTGGGCCAGTAGGGCCGCAAGATAGGGGTCGGCAGTATAGGTATTGCTTAAGCGAGGGCCAGACTGTTCAAAGAGACGCATAAGAATTACTCCATCGTGTTAAAGTAAGCAGCCTTAACATGCTCGACAATGCCCTGGGCGATGGCTGCTTTTCCCACAAAAGGGCGGGCGGTATGCTCGGTCACCAGCCAGGCTGTCTGTTGAAAGGCGCTATCCTGGCCCGAGGCCTCTTCAGAGACCTGTTCAGAAACCAGATTCGCCACCACCAACTGAGAATGTTTCTGCAAACGCTGCCGGGCAAGGGTTAAAAGTTCGTCGTGGGGCATGCCCGCCTCCAGTTTAAAACTGACTTTGTACATTTCAGGAAAATGCTCATGCATCTCGTCAATTACTTTATGGGTTGGGGTTAAGGTTAATGACCAGGATTCACCACTGGGGTGCTTGCCTTTATACGGCGTTGTGAAGGCGTAGTCAGCCACGGCTGCAGAAAATACACCCACCTGACAATCGTGTTCAGCAGCGAGGTATTTTAAGGTATCCACATACTCTTGAAAAGAGTGTACTGCATAACAGGGTAACCAGTCCGGGGGTGTGAAGTTACTTTTACCTAAGACCCAGTGGACCTGGGCTCCCGCCAAATAAAAGGCGCGGGCAATGGCGTAGCTCAAGCGACCGGTGAAGCGATTGGTGAGATAACGAATGTCATCAAGCGGCACGGGGGTTGGCCCGCCGGTGACGATCACCGATAAGCCACTCAACGGGCGGCCGCTCAGTTCTCGGGCCAGCAGATGCGTGATGACGTCAAAATCCGGTAGATTGTGTTTGCCGTAGGCGTCACGGGGGGGAACAACTTTAACGCCCCACTGCTGCAAACGCTCCAGATGCTCGGCCAGTATGGGGGTATGCATGGATCCGTGCATGGTCGGCGCCACGAGTACTGCGCACTGGTGTTGGGTGACACGTCCCAGCGCTGACGCCAATACCGTGGTAATTAAGGTGTCAGCAATGCCTAAAGCAAATTTGTTCAGGGTGTTGTAAGTGGCGGGGGCAAGCAGGTAAGCATCAAAGGGCTGGCCATCTCCCAGGTGCTCTGCACGGGCGGAAAGGCTTTGGATGACCGGGTTGTTTGTGCTCCAGGCGAGAGCGTCTAAGGTCACGTAACGCAACGCTTCTTCTGAGACAAAGGCCACTACTTCGGCCCCGTGCTTGCGCAGTTCGCGGGCCAAAAGCGGGGCTTTCATGGCGGCAATGCCGCCGCACACCAGCAGAGCAACCCGTCGGTTCGTGAGTATATCAGACAGTGAGCTGACCCCGTGATCGGAGAGTTCAGAGGGTTGTGGAGATCGGGGTTCCCAATAGTCTTCGCAGGCAATGTCCTCAACGGCATCGGAGAGGTCGTGGGCATTAAAAAGCTGGGTGTCGTGAGGCGCGTGGGCGTCGTGATGATGGGAGTGCTCTTCAGGAAAGACCATTTAAGCGGCGGCCAATTGTTGAATGTCTACCGCGTCAATAATGGCGTTTCGCACATCCTCGGTTAAGCGATCGCGCTCGTCAACGGTATAATTATGGGTGTCTTTGGGCGGCAAAATTTTTAATTGAATCACGCCCGCGTAAACGCGCTTTTTTCCAGGTGGGCAGCATTGATAGCTCCCGTTAATGGCGAAGGGTACCAGGGGGAGCTGGCTTTCTAGAGCAAACACGAAGGCCCCTTTTTTAAAGGCCTGAATACTGCCGTCACGGCTGCGGGTTCCCTCTGGAAAAAACGCCAGTTGATGGCCTTTTTTTTGTAGCGTTTTAGCCCCTCGATTAATACTGGCAACGGCTTTTGCGCGATCTCCTCTATAAATAGGGATATGCCCTACGGCACGCATCGCATGGCCAAACAGGGGAATACGAAACAATTCGGCTTTGGCGGCAAAAACGGGGGGGTGGGGTAGTGCAGACATTAACGCCAGAATATCGAGCATGCCCTGATGATTGCCCACCAAAATGGCCGATCCTGAGGGGAGCTCATGCACGTCACTTAAATCAACGGTAATACTGCAGGCCTGTAGAATGAGCCGTGCCCAGTTACGGGAAATGCTGTCCAATACGGGGCGGGGCGCACGGAATAAAACGGCCAGTAAGGCAGCACTGGCGCACGTGAGGGTTACAATAATTGTGACGAGCGAAGCCCAGAGAAATCGTCCGTTGGGCATGGGTTAATTCCGGGCCACTAACCCGTCGGCTGTCACCAGAGCTTGATTGGAGCGAATGCCCACATGACTGGGGGTTAAAATGTAAATCTCTTCACCTACCCGTTCCTGAAAGCCGTCCAGAGCATAAGCGGAACCCGAGATGAAGTCGATAAAACGCTGAGACTCATCCTTTGACAAGTCGTTGACGTTCACAATGAGTGTGGAGCGATTTTTTAGACAATGCACGGCCAGCAGCGTTTCTTGAAAAGACGTGGGCTTCATGACCACGATTTCATGACCGGAGGCGTTAGCCAGTCCCATAGAGAGAGAGGGGGGCGGTCCATTTTCACCACGTACCGGAACGTTCAGGGTTTCCAGCTCTTCTTCTTCATAGGTAAATAAGGATTTAATACGATCCCAGAGCTTATTCATTTCTCACCTGTACTTTATTTTTTTACTTGCATATCATAACAGAGCAACCGGCCAAATAAATGTGACTAAATTACCCCATTAAAATTCAGCCCGAAATTGGTTATAATAAAAAGAAAAAAGGAAGTGAGCTATTAGTATGAGAGACTCACGTTACGCAACACAAAGTCGCATCAGCCCCTGGGCGGGTGAGGGCATGAGCCAGGAAGTGTTTGACACCCGGGTATTGCCCCTTTTTGGTTTCGGATTAATACTTACCGCCGCCAGTGCTTATCTTGGCATGGGGTTGCCACGCGGCATTTCTATGTTGGCTCTGCTGGTGGAGTTTATTTTGGTGATCACCGCAGGCAAGTGGGCTGAAAACGAAAACCGTGGACTCAACGTTATCTTATATGGCCTTGTCACCGTATGCGCCGGCCTTGGCATGATTCCCCTTTTGCAATGGGCCAGTTTTACAGGGGGCATTCCGCTGATTGCCCAGGCCTTTGCTGTTACCGGTATTACTTTTGGCGGCTTAATGGCCTATAGTATGACCACCAAAAGAAATTTTGAAGGCCTGGGTGGATTTTTGAGTGCGCTGGGCATTGGCCTCATTATTTCTTTTCTCGTCAGCATGTTTTTTGGTAATAGCTTAACATTTACGTTACTTTCGATGGTGTCCGTCGTGTTTTTTGCGGGCTTTGTACTGTACGATATGTCGGTGATTCGCAATCGATTTTCTGACCAAATGTACGTCATGGCGGCGGTCATGCTGTTTATTGATTTTCTCGGACTGTTCCAAAATATTCTTTATTTAATGGGCATTATGGGGAGTGACGACTAAAGTCATATTTTCGTAAAAAATAACAGAAAATGCTTAAAAAGGCGCTATCTTGCGTCTTTTTCTGTATATGTACTTCTTTGGCCACAAGGTTGTCAGATATAATATGGGTTCATTCAATATTTAAATCCACGATTAGGAGACCTGAACCTTATGTTAAACATTGGGTACGGAAACATCGTCCCCCTTAACCGCATTATCGCCATTGTCTCTTCTGACTCAGCCCCTATTAAACGCATGATTCATGAAGGCCAAAAAAACGGAAAATTAGTTGACGCTACTTACGGTCGTAAGACCCGCAGCGTTGTCATCACCGATTCAGGGCACATCGTACTTTCGGCTTTTACCGCAGACTCGCTGGCCAAACGCGCCGACGGTTCTTACGGCGATAACAGCAAGCGCGCTGAAGAAAGCAACTCTGCCGCCTGATGTTAAGTATTGGTTATGACCACCGCGTACCTTTGGAAAGCATCATTGCCATTGTGGCCGTAGACTCAGCACCCATTCGTCGCATGATTCTCCGCGCAAAAGAGCTGAATACCTTAGCGGACTGCACCTGCGGCAAAAAAACCCGTAGTGCGGTCATTACTTCAGGGGACACCATCTACTTGTCCGCTTTTACCGCAGATTCTTTGTCAAACCGCTTATACAGCGCTTATTTGCTGACCAAAGTGATTACGCCTCAATCTCAGTGGGTAAGCCGCGACTATCATAAGCGCCTGCATAATAATATCGCCTAAACAACCTGCTATGTAAAATTCAAAAACCCTGTATAACACAGGGTTTTTTAGTTTGTTAAGGTGTTAAACCAGGCGTAAAAAGGACTCTGGCTTAGCGCTGACGGGACGTTCCATTGCCTGAGAAAAACGTTTTCTTCAGCCGAAGCCTGTAAGCTGATTAAGAAACACCCCAGACTTAGCATCGCAGAACTATCTTCAGCTTCATAAGCCTGTTTGAACGCGCGTTTTAAAACCTTTCGCGTCTCTGCGAGAGGTATCTCTGCCGTCAGACGTTGTTGCAAAATTTGCATCGCTTTGACAAAACGGGAGTGAGGCTTTCCCTTGATGGCCTGTACACTGTGGGCCCATGCAGCGGGCCAATCTTCAGCCCTTGCATAAAGTGCAGCTAAAAAAGCGTGACTCCGCCAGCTTCCCCATCCCTCAGAGGGATCGGCCATGGGATATTGCGGGTTCAGGGCGGTATAAAAATGCTGTTGTGCCAGACGCCATTGCCCTTCTAAATCGTAGGCGAGTGCGGCCTGTCCCCAGGACTCTGCCAGCATGGCCTCTGCTTTATAGTGCTCAAAAAAAGTCAACATCTCAGCGCGTTGATCCCTTTCAATCAAGAGAAATTGGCATTCTAAAATACACCCCGCCACAGGGACACCTGCCCACTGTGGATAAGGCAATTGATGGGATGAGCGTTCAAAGGCAAGGGTTTCTTCCAGGGCGTGTTGTAAGATGAGCCATCGCTCTGTGGCCGGAATCGTGTTTTGCACTTCGGGGGTGGTCGCCCAGTGGTAATGCATCAAGGGTGAAGGCCATTGCTCCCGCTCTTTTTGAATCAGCTTCAAGTAGTAGCGGGTTTTTTCTTGCTTGAGTTGGGGCGTAGCGGCGAGGTGAAGCAAGCGCAGCTCGGGTTCTCGCTGTACCCAAAGTGGACGGGCTTTCGGGGGGGCACTTGACGGCGTGGTGGCTTCAAAAAACACCGGGCGCTCATGAACGCTTCCCGTAAAGCGCAGCGCAGGGAGTACTTTCAAC
This sequence comes from Candidatus Sericytochromatia bacterium, assembly GCA_963797915.1. GTDB lineage: Bacteria > Cyanobacteriota > Sericytochromatia > UBA7694 > UBA7694 > CAXRDE01. Next base: position 160,358 of record CAWCRG010000012.1, on the reverse strand, counting down.
AAGCGGGTGAGCTCATCCCAACTCACCACGGCTCCTTCAGCATCCAGATTCTCTCGACGACAAATGATGCCTTCGGCAGATATGTTTTGCTTTAGTAGACGCCGAAGCACCGGTGCACTTTCTGGAGCCAGCCGCTCATCGGCGTCTAAAAACAGTACCCAGGGTGTTTTTGCTTGAGCCAAAGCCTTATTTCGGGCTTCAGCAAAGTCATCACACCAGACATGAAACACAATTTCTGCCTCCGGTAAGCGGGAGCGTAAATAAGCGACTCCCTCATCGCTTGATCCTGTGTCTACAAAAACGTATTGACCAATTTCCGAAGCTATCGGCACCAAAGCATCAAGGGCATTGGGCAGCAGAGGGCGTTCATTTTTAAGAATCATGCAGACACATAAAGCGCCTGGCATGGTTTAAGCTCTTTTTGCTAAAATATCAAGGATGCGCTGAAAGTCAGCGGGAACAGGGACTTCAAACTGTTGTGGTTCATCGGTCACCGGGTGTAAAAACTGCAGTTGTGAGGCGTGTAACATGGGGCGATCGACTTTAAACGGATGCTTGCGCTTGGAGCCGTACACATCGTCTCCCACCAGGGGGTGATGAATCGACTTTAAGTGCACGCGAATCTGATGGGTGCGGCCGGTGTCTAGTTCCAGTCCCAGCCAGGTATACCCGTTGTAATGGCCTTTGATGTGCCAATGGGTGCGCGCATATCGGCCGTTCTCGACAATGGCCATTTGCTGACGCTTAATCGGGTGACGGGAAATAGGCGCCTCAATCGACCCGGTTTCCTCCCCAAAATTTTGCTCTGCAATGGCGTCATAGTGACGCTTCATAGTGCGTGCCTGTAATTGTGCCGATAGGTTCTGGTGGGCCTGGTCGGTCTTGGCGATGGCGATGAGGCCGCTGGTTTCACGATCCAGCCGGTGCACAATGCCGGGTCGCTCTACGCCCCCAATGCCCGACAAAAAAGAACAGTGATGTAAGAGCGCATTGACGAGAGTGCCGCTATAATGACCCGGTGCGGGGTGGACCACCATGCCCACCGGCTTGTTTACGACGAGCACGTGCGCGTCTTCAAAGCAAATGTCGAGGGGAATATCTTCAGGCAATATTTTATCGGACTTATGAATTTCTGGAGGTTGCCAGGCGAGAATATCGCCGGTTTTTAACTTTTGTCCGGCTTTGGACACAGGGGCGTCATTCACCGTAACCATGCCCTGATCCAGCCATTTGCGGATCAGCGAACGGCTGTGTTGGGGATAATGCTCAGAAAGCACCTGATCAACGCGCGCGTGATGTTGTGTTTCTGAAATAGTCAGAGACTGTGGTGATGGGTTCAAAAATTTACTCCAGGTAGCCTTCTATGGCAATATCTGAGCCCAGATAGCGGGCTTTAAGACGTTTTAAATCTCGGGCTTCTGACACAATGGTTGCGCCCTCTCCATCAATGGCAGAACGGGCATCAGCACTGCCAAAAATCTTGGGGGCCATGAGAAAGGTCATTTTATCAACGATGCCTGCTTCAAGAGCTGCACCGCGTAGCGTGCTTCCTCCCTCAATGAGCACACTGGTAATGCCGCGCTTATTGAGTTGAATCATCAGGCGTGCCAGATCAACTCTGGGCTCAGCACTGCTTTCGTCAGGGCAATGAATAATTTCAGCTCCGGCATGGCGTAAGGATTGCAGGTGCTCTTCGTGGGCGCCATATGAAATAGCGATTAATACGGGTGCGCGACTATCGTCGAGATCAGAACGTAAAAACACCCGGCTGGCGGTGGGTGTACGCCCCTGACTGTCAATAATAATACGCCAGGGATCACAACCGCGAAGGGCCTTACAATTGAGCTGAGGGTCGTCTTGTAAAATGCTGTTAACGCCTAGCATGACTGCGTCATAGCGAGCGCGGAGCTGCTGTACAAACTCTCGGGACTCAGGGCCTGTAATTCCCTGGCTATCTCCCATCGCGGTGGCTGTTTTGCCGTCTAATGACATCGCTGTCAGCACGTTCACAAAAGGCCTGCGGGTGCTCACGTCTTTAATATAGATTTCGTTGAGTTCTTGTGATTCTTCTATCAACACGTCTGTGATGACTTCAAGACCCGCTTTTTGCAAGGCCTTTAGGCTTTTTCCGGAGACGTTGGGATTGGGATCTTTCATCGACACCACAACGCCGGTAATGCCGGCTGCAATAATCTGTTCGACCACTCCTTTTCCATAGGCGGGCTCAAGGTTGAGATACAGGGTAGAGCCCCTGGCTCTGTCGCCGGCCGCTTTTAAGGCGTAGAGCTCCGGCTCCTGGTCTCTGCGATTGGCCATGAAGCCTTCGCCCACGATCTGCTTATCCTGGGCTACCAGTGCGCCGCGAAAAGGATCTGGTGCAATTTGAATAAATCCTTTTTGGGCCAATTTCAGTACACGATGCATCATGCGTTCATGAAATTCTTGAAGTGTTTCTGACATGTTTACTTTCCTTTGACTCTCTGTGCTCTAGATGTTTTGCGTTTAGGCGTAAGGGTAAAAACCACGCCCCGTTTTTTTACCCAGATGTCCGGCCTGAACCAGACGCTTCAATAGCGGACAAGGGGCATATTTGGGATTGCCAAATCCTTTTTCGAGGGTGGTCATTGCTGATAAACACACGTCTAAGCCCACTGCGTCAGCTAGTGCAAGCGGCCCCATGGGATGATTAAAGCCGAGCTTCATGCCCATATCAATATCTTCTGGAGTCCCGACACCTTCCATGAGAGCGTACATGGCTTCATTGAGAAGAACCATGCCCAGACGGGTGGTAATAAACCCAGGAAAGTCATTGGCGGTGACCACGGTTTTACCCAGCTTCTCACCAAAGGCTTTGACGGCATGATAGGTTTCGTCAGAAGTTTCTAAGCCGCGAATGAGTTCTAATAAAGCCATGATATGCACAGGAGAAAAAAAGTGCATGCCCACAAAGCGCTCTGCTCGCGTCGTCACACTGGCGATGCTCGTAATGGGCAAAGAAGAGGTGTTGCTGGCAAAAATCGTTGCCGCTGGGCAAATCGTATCGAGTTGTTTAAAAAGGGTTTGCTTGAGTTCAAGATGCTCAGGGGCGGCTTCAATAACGAGATCTGCTTTTGCGGCCTGAGATAAATCGGTGGTAAATCGAATACGGGCAAGGGCTGCGTCTGCAATTTCAGACGTCATTTTACCCTTTTCCACCTGTTTGGCTAAAAGTTTTTGGTAACGGGACTGGCTGGCTTCAATCGCGTCCTGGGAAACATCATAAACGGTTACCGCAGTTGCTGCGTTTACGCTGGTCACGTAGGCAATTCCACCACCCATGAGACCGCCACCCGCAATAAATACCTGTTGAATGGACATGGTTCAATTCCTTTAAAAGAGGGTAAACAGTAGTTTAGCACGGGAATAGAGAGAAAAACCCATTAAGCCGACGTCAAGATCTCCGGTGAATACACCTGTTGCACCGTTTTATTATTAAGCCAGAGGCGGCGGCCAAAGTACCAGGAAGCACCGTTTAAATACCAAAAAGGCTGCTGCTTGATCGATGCCGTTTGTTTCTCCATGGCCTGCGCCATTAAGTTGCGTAGAGAGAGCGGGCTCAATACGGGCTCGGTTTTGAGATGCTGACACAAATAGCGTAAGCCTTCTTGATGGCGCTGATGGAGTGTTGACAAGACAGCGTCTGCAAACACCTGTATATACACACCCTCTGCTTCTGGAATCGTCAGGGCATCTCGCTGGTTACTGGTGGTAAAATGGCCACCACTACGGAGCATGCTGGTCATATCAAACCAGGTTTTTTCCATGAAAGAGTACAGCACCAAATAATAAGTGCCTGCAGGATCCTTCCATGAGGCGATGTTAACCGGGTGATCTTCAATCAAGCCGTAAAACGCCAGGCAGTCAAAGGGTTTTAATTGCTGTGTTTTGGCCCAGAGATCGGCTTCAGCATAGGCCTTTGACCATTCAGAGTCGTCAGCTATATCAGGAAGGGTACTGTTCTGAAAGAGTTTGGCGGCACCGCTCAAGCGTTCGACAGCGTGATAAACAATGAGGGCCATTCCCAGCACAATCACTAAGGCCAGAAGCGCGCTCCAAAAAATAAGTTGCATCCACATGCTGTTATTCTAACGGATTCTTTGTCTGATAGGTGGAGTATTGAAGCTTAATACCCGTATCTTCTGGTAAATAAAAGGCGAAAAAAAGCCACCCGTTGAAGGGTGGCTGTTGTGAGCTGTATTGACGCAAATCCCGCATCCCGACGGGCTTGTGTCAAAGCGTTCTCTGAACTGACTGATGATAATACTATTATAAGCGCTGGTTTCACAGGTGCCTATGAAGGCTCGCACAGCAAAAGTGTGATCTACGTCAAAGATCACACTTCTATGACGAAAATATATCTAAATGTAAAGTCTCCATGCTGCCCATCCAAAGGGCATGATCCGTATGATCTTTGAGATCATCACCGGTTTCAGGGTGAATAAATACAGTGAGTCCCTTGCGGTGTAACGCAAGCCAGGGAATAATTTCGCCAAAGACTTCGGGAGCAAAGGCCAATTGACAGCTCCACATCGGATGCGGGCCCACCGGCTTTTGATGTTTGCGGCCTACGCTGATGGGGAAGCGTTCACCGGCGAGATCACACAGGGCACTGGCCTCTGAAAAGCTGTGCTCATTAAAATAGACATGGGCGTGATAGCCCGTAATGGTGTTCATAAAAGGCCCTCCTCATTAAAGGTATTAAGCTGACTAAATAAAATAACGTATACCGTAAGCCACCAAGAGGCCAAGGTAATTCCCCAGCGCATAACCAAAAACACCTACCGCCAGGCCGGAGGCCACCAATTGAGGGGCTTGAATGGCACGGGCAACGACGCCCACAAACGGAGGGCCAAATACAGCGGCTGTAGAGGCGATTAAAAAATGCGCGCCGTCGAATTTGAAAAAGCGTGACAATAATAAATGCAGAAGAATGCCCAGAGTCATCACAGCCGTAGCAAAAACAAACAGATACAAATTTCCCCAGGCAAAGGCGTCAAAACGAATCATGGCACCAATAGATAGACAAAAAACAAGGATTAAATACTCGCCTGTGGCATAGCTGTCTGACCAATGATTGACCCGTGGAATACAGGCCACAGCCAACGCCAGAGCAGTTAGGAGTAACATAATAACGGGTACCGATAAGGTGCCCGTCACCCCAAGCGCTCCCCCTATACTGGCAGCTGAAATCAGCACACTGAGGCTCATGCTTTTCACGACGTCGGGCCAGCATATCGACTTTGAAGGTAACGATTTGTCTGTTTCTTCTGTGGCCTTTTTAACTTCAAGGGGAGTTGTGGGCTGGTAAATCGGCAAGATATATCGCAGTAGGGGTTGGGCCACGCTGACCAGAAGCATTAAATAAACGCCGCCCAATAAAGTGTCGGCAGCGGTGCTCATTAGAAAAATACGCTCCGGTACACCTACCGCCAGGCCAATAGATGCCATGTTTGGTGTTCCCCCGGTATAGGTTCCCACCAGCATGCCGGCCACCTGCCAAAACTCAGGAAACTGCTCTACACTGGCCCCGGGGCCAGACATTATCCAGTAAGCACTCACTGCCGAAGCGCTTAAGCTCACGGCCAGCGCGGCCAGTAAAAAGCAAAGCAGCATACGGCCCGCCCCCACAAAAGCAGTACGGGGATTTTGGGAAAACAGCAATAGGGGAATGGATAACGGCACGGCGGCTTCACTCAGGTTTTTAACCAGCGGCAGGGTGCCTTCTGGAAGTAGCCATTGACCCAATGCAATACCGACGCCATAAGCCACCACCACGGGGCCCAGGGCGTCTACCCATCGCCAGTGATGACGGGACTTTAAGATCACTGCCGGTAGGACCAAAAAAAGGACCGCTGTGAGTATATTTAAGATCAGCATTTAATCATTCCAGAGGGCGTCCAGTTGCTGAGAGGTATCTACGCTTTTTTGCTGTTGGCTCACCTGCGACTCTTGCCGTTGGCGGGCCAACAGCATCCAATATTTAATGCTTAACAATTGCAGAGCGTCGGCTTCGGGTAGCTGCGTCAATGTTTCGAGCTGGGTCTCAGGAAAAAAAAGGCCTGTGGGACCATGTTGGGCCTGGTAGCCATAGTCCATTAAGAGGGTGTTGATGGGTTCGATAAGGCTTTGTATGAGGAGCCATACTTTTTTATTGTGGTGGAGGCTTTCGCGGTTTTGGCGACTGGGGGGCAGCATCCACAGGCGCTCGTCACTCAGCGCGGTAATAATGCGCGCCGTTTCAGCTTCGGCTCGAACCCGTAGCTCTTGCTGAAAGCGTTTGACCTGACGTTTTTCAAGAGTGGTAGAGATTTGTGCCTGTGCTTTAAACACCTGCTCTGCCACCTGATGGGCATACTGGGGAAGCACCCGCTGCAGGGCATCTAAAATATCGCAAATAAGGGCAAAGAGCTGTTTTTCGATAGGGGTTAGGCTATCTATGATTCTCAACTTTGCTGCACTGCCTTCTTTTTTTCTTGAAAGTGCTTCAAAAACTCAAAGCCCATGGGCAAGACCGAAATAAAGATAATACCCAAAACGGCCAACTCAAAATTTTCTTGAATGATGGGGATTTGTCCAAAGAAGTAACCCGCCAGACTACAGACGGCAACCCAGACAATGCCACCAATGACGTTATATAAAAAGAAAGTTTGATAGGGCATCTTGCCAATACCGGCTACAAAAGGAGCAAAGGTACGAACAATGGGAACAAAGCGCGCTAAGATAATGGTTTTCCCCCCGTATTTTTCGTAAAAAGCGTTGGTCTTATCCAGGTAAGCCTGCTTGAAAAAGAAACTTTTTTCTTTGCGAAAGACTTTGGGGCCTACAATATAGCCAATCCAGTAATTGGTGGCATCGCCCAAAATAGCGGCGCCTGTCAGCAGAAAGAAAATAAAGGCCATATTTAAGTTGCCAATGGCTGCGAAAGTACCTGCGGCAAATAACAGGGAGTCGCCGGGCAAAAAAGGAGTCACCACCAGGCCAGTCTCGCAGAAAATGATCAAGAATAAAATAGCGTAGGTGAGGGCGCCATAGTTTTGAATCACATGGGCCATATGCTCATCTAAATGCAAAAATAGGTCCACAAATTGAGAGAGTAATTCCATAGTTCTTAGTTTAGCGTACTTCTAGCGCAAACGTGCGTTGTTCATCCAGATCAGGCACCGGACCCACACCGGGTTCTATGGCTGTTTTGGCTTGTTGTTTAAAGGTGATTTTGACGGTGCCTATTGAAACCGACTCAAAGACAAAAATGCGATCGGGCGCATAATTTTCGGGTGTGCGCTCAGGGAAACGCGACGTTGCAGCCTTTTCTTCGATAAAACGTACCGGTGCATTTTCAGGCAGAGGCTCAAAGGCCCATGCGTAGAGTGATCCCACGCCGGGTGTGGGCAAGACCAACTCAATTTGCCGCCCTACCACAGACTGAATAATGGCCTGATCGGGGGTTAATGGCTCAGCGGGTAGAACACCATATTGAGGGACATTACAGGCGCTTAACACCAGAGGACTTAAGAATATCAGGAGATAGAACAGGATGTTTTTAAACATTAGCGGCGATCCGGCCTGGGAAAAGCAAAGCGATCGCGGGTCGTGCTCCAGTCTTCGCCACCCATGCGTCCCACCGCCTGTAATAAAGAAGGATCAATCGTGCCCGCGGCATTCAAGACCGCTTCATCAATGTGAATGCGCTCAATCTTACCCACGATGAGATTGCCAGCCCCGCCGCGCTCGCCATAAGAGCGAATTTCTAAAAGTGTACATTCCAGGTTGATGGGGGATTCTTTAACCAGGTAGGCGTTGACCTGTTGGGCTTTAACAGGCGTTAACCCCACTTTTTCAAACTCATTTTCACCATAATCATAATTGGCAGAAGCCCCGTTGACTTGTTGCGCAATGGTCTCCGTTACCGTGGCGATCACAAACGCAGGGTTTTTTTCGATATTTCTTAAGGTGTCTTTTTTTTCGCCCGTTTTGCCGGAGAGCAGAGGCGAAAAAGCCAGCAACAAAGGATCACAAGAAATAAAGTTATAAAAAGAGAACGGTGCCAGATTGGGCCCCTGATCGGGGTCGTAAGTAGAGGCCAGCGCAATGGGACGGGGCTGAATAATTTCGGTTAAGCGGGCGTAGGATTCTCGCCAGTCTAATTCTGCTGTAATCATGGTTTTCATGGTTTTTATCTTTTAATCCAACTCATTTGATAATCATTTTCTTCTAGATTGGTGGCTCGCAATGTGGGTAATAATGGCTTGAAGGTGTCCACCATCAAAGCCATTTCACTGGTTTCTTTGCTGCCAATTGAGGCTTCGTAGGTTCCTGGGTGAGGCCCGTGAGGCAAGCCGGTAGGGTGTAGGGTCACAGAGCCAGGACCAATGCCTTTGCGACTGGTGAAGTTGCCTTCAATGTAAAAAATAAACTCATCGCAGTCCACTGAGGAGTGGGGGTAAGGACAGGGAATGGCCTGGGGGTGAAAATCCACCAGACGGGGGACAAAAGAACAGATGATAAAGCCTCCGCCCGCAAAGGTCATGTGAATGGTTGGCGGTAAGTGGGTAAGGCCTGCACGGGGCTCAAAACAGCGGATTGGGAAGGCATATGGCCACAATTGACCGTCCCAGCCAATGACCTCAAGAGGAGAGTGGCGATAGCGTTGGCGGGTTAGGTGATGCTGTTTTTTGACCAGTACTTCCAGGGGCTGGTTTACGTGTTGATCGGAGGACCATACCGGAAGTTTAAAATCGCGATGACAGTAGGGAGCATCCATTTTGAGTTGGCCTGAGGGCGTGCGAAAGTTAGAGGGCACGTCAATCCAGCTATGGCCTTCCATAATTAGTAGACGGCAGGCTGTTTCTGGCTCCCAACGGTGGGCCATGCCCCGTGGAATATAGACATAATCTTCAGCCACAAAAGACACGACACCAAAGGGCGTGTGCACTTTGCCCTGGCCTTCGAAAACATAGACCATTTCATCGCCGTCTACATTCACCAACAGATGGTCGTCGGCTTGATCCGTTACCACAAACCAAATGCTCATGTCGCTATTGGCCAGCAGTCGCTCTCGTCCCAAAATTGCGCCTTTTGTATTGCTCAACTTTTGCGTTTCAAAATGTCGGCGCAGGGGGCGGCCAACGGCTTCGGTTTCAGAATAGCCGGGGTGCCAGCCCATTTCTTCCTGTTCATCAAGATAGTGGGGCGGGTGGGGGTGATATAAAATGGAGTAGGTTCCGTCGAATCCCTGGCGAGTGAAGCAGTGCTCATAAGCTAACTGCTCATCAATATATAGGGTCGTGTGGGGTTTGGCCGGTACTTCGCCTTGCTGTAGGCGGTGAATCATAGAGAGACTCCCTTGATAGCTTTGTTGGGCATTATATCACTGCCTTTGGGGTCAAAGCGTCTATTGGGTCGTGCACTGCATAGACTTTCTCTTTCTTTTTGGGGGCCATTTTGCGTATAATTAAATTATCACGTTTGTAGTAGGAGTGACTGATGGAAATTTCAGGAAATAGTAGTGGATCTTTATTGGACGCGGTCATGGCCAAGCAAGCCGGAGAAGTCAACCGCGAAATTGCCGTTTTAAAAAAGGGGCAAGAGGTGCAAAAGCAGCAGGGTGAAGCAGCCGTTGCTTTAATCGAAGCAGCTGCCAGTGGCCTGGGCCAACAGGTGGATTTTCGCGCTTAACGGTGTTCGAGAAGCCGCTACATTTCTGAATGTGTATCGGTAAGTCTATGGGTTTTACGCATGAATTATAACGAACCCGCTACATGTCTTGAGACGCTTTGGTGTATAATGGGAGTCCGGTTGGGGGTATAGCTCAGCGGTAGAGCGGACGACTCATAATCGTTTGGTCGCAGGTTCGACCCCTGCTACCCCCACCTTCTTACCGAAAGGAATCCCCATGCCATCACCCACTATTCAATTGAATTTAAAACTTTCCGAAGCTCTTTTTGTGCTTCTCAGCGCTAAACTAAACCAGGAGTTTTTGGAGTCCATTCAAATTGATGACTTCACTGTGGGTGAAAAAGAAATGGGCGTAACCATTCAAAAGCTAGAACATGCGCTTGGGCCTGCCTATGCAGAGCTTACCGATGAAGTTCTTGAAGAGCTGATTAACAGTTTCTTACCCGAAATTCCTATTCGCACCCATGCCAAAGCAGACTATAGTTTCCCGATGTACAGCATTGATGAAACCCTTCCCCAGGTCAAAGAAGCCGTAGAGAATCAACAGGTGCTGCGCCTGGAGTACTATTCTATGGATCGTGAAGAAGTCAACGTGCGAGAGATCGAACCCTATTTCTTAGAAAAGCGCTATAGTCACTATATCTTGACGGCCTATTGCCGCTGGCGCGAAGACATTCGTCTCTTTCGCATTGATCGTGTTAAGTCGGTTGAAGTATTGGCTGAAACCTTCGATAAGCCCAGTGACTTTGCAGCAGAGCTTTACAGCGACGAAGATCATAGCTAAACGTTTCTGATAGCCTCTCTCAAAAAACTGAAAAAGAACCCCGTGGTCTCTAAATACTTAGAGACCACGGGGATTTATGATTATTGAGACAAAAGCTTTTGTTCCGGGGACCGGTCTTTACTGAACGGGCTCAATGGTTAGAACCAGGTTGGGAACGTAGGTGAAGCTATCGCGCGCAGAGATCAGTTGAATCGCTTCGCTTTCAGAGGCGCCGATGTTGGGCCCACTTTGGCGAGGGGCCTGATCTGCACCCACACCAGGCTCTTGATTGACCTCAGTACCTCCATCCCACAACATGACTTTGGCGGTCATATCACCAGAGATGGGCTGATTGCCGTTAAACAAAGGAATACCTGTGTCTGCAGGGGCATAGAAGCCATCATTTGACTGCACATGCATGGTGGCAAAGCTCAGGTGATCTCCGGGCTTGGCCATGAAGGTAAAGGTATATTTTTTACCGGGAGTGGCAGGGCCGGGCATATCGTCACCGACAGGGGTGTTAAACGCTACTGCGCCGGGAATACCTGCCACCGCCATGGCAGGACTGCCATCTTCGGCAATGCCTTCAAGACCTTTACCCATGTCTTTGGTGCCTGCTTTAAACAGGGGCATACCAGAGGTATGAATAACGTAGACGCCCGGAGAGAGAGGGCCTTTAGCAGTCGTCGGTGATTCAAGAGTGACTTGAAATTTTTGCATCATGTCTGGTTTTGCTTCTGGCGTCGTAGTGCCTGCGGGTGTTTCAACAAAGTCAGGCGAAGGGGGAAGGTTACAAGCGCTGAGGATGCTCATTAAGCTGGCGGTAGCCAATAAGGCAACGCTATTTTTTACATTTTTCATGGGGTGGGGCTCCTAAAAACAATTTTTGATGTATTCAGCTTACTTTTCATACTACAAATTGTCAATATATTTTGACTACATTAAGTAGACTATTTACCCGAGCCCTTATTTAGCCTATACTAAAGACTATGAGTAAAAATGCATCTGTGTCTTTGGGGCAACATCTAAAGTCTCTGCGCAAACAAAATAATATGACCCAAATTGAAATGAGTAAACGCAGTGGACTATCAAAGTCTTATATTTCTTTTTTAGAGTCAGATCTTCGGCACCCCTCTCGGGACGTGGTTTTAAAGTTGGTCAAAATCTGGACCTTGACGGCGGATTTACGGGATGCTTTGCTTATTAAAGCGGGTTATGCGCCCCTACAAGCACCGTCTGAAAAAAACACTACAAAAAGTGAATATAAACCGTTGCCCCAGGCTTTTGGCGCCTTTATGCAGCGGGTCCTGGAGTTTATTCGACAGGGTGAACATGCGCTGGCACAAGAAGCGATTGAGGCGGGGTTTCAACGCTACGCCCGCCCTGCCGAAATGCAGACTTTACTGGCGCATCTGGAACTGTCTAAAAACAATTTTGCCCATGCCGTACTTTCTCAAGAAACGGCATTGAAACACGCAGAAATGAGTGGTGTAGAGAGTCTGGAATATGGCCTTAATTTAGGGGTTATGCATTTTCTCTGGGGGGATCATTTTCTTTTTGAGGGAGAGCAAGCCGAGCAAGCGATTGAGCACTATCAAAAAGCGTTGTCCTATTACGAAGCCGGATTACGTCTTGAGCCCACCCATCTTTATCTTTTAGACGAAAGTGCGCGGGTACATTTCAATCTGGCGGATTTGATGACCGCCCAGCCCGGGCAGGCGATGTCTCATTGGAAATCTGCAAAACAGGCGTTCCGGGGCATGCTGGCTCACCCTGATAATCATCGGATTAAACCGCAGGAGCGCATGATTTCAGTCGCCTTCTTTGCTTTAGCTTGTGCAAAACTCAGCTCCCATCACGAAGCCAGTTTGGTGTTAGACACCCTCCAAACGCTTCAGGAAACCGATTGGTTGGTAGACTATATTCATGCCTGTGCCCTGTGTTTGCGTTACACTGATACACAAGATGAAGCCCAGAACCAAAGAGACGCGTCTTTAACGCGCGCCAGGACGTTGTTAACTCAGGCCATTAAAAAAAACCCTGACGCCCTCGAGCAGGCCCGCTTAGATAAAGACAAAGATCTGGCTCCCTTACAAAAGGATCCAGAAATCAGCCTTTTACTTCAGGAGACGTCTCATGCGTAAGCTTAAAAAAATAGAGTCTATTTTTTCTTTCTCGTTGTCTTTGGCATTGTGTGTTTTAAGTGCGTGTACCCAGACTTCTCTGAATAGTCCCTTTATTGCGGTGGAAAACCAGGAGAATGCCCACTCAATTACGCCGCGCACCAAGGGCAGTACGCTGGAAATCACCCCGCGCACCAAGGGAACGACATACCTCACCGGAACTATTGTCATGCCACAAGCTCTTGTTCACAGCGAATTTGAAGTGTTTTTACGTCAAGATGATCTGCCCTTAACCCCCGCGTCGATTCGCACAGGCACAAACGGCAGCTTTTCTGTGGCAGCACTGTCGGTCACGCAGGACACGCCCCTCTATATTGAAGCGCGATCTCTGACTCAGCCTCAGGTAATGCTCATGCATGAAGTCATGCTTACCCCAAAAATGCCCGCTGAATTGCCCGTGGAAATTAGTGTGGAGACCACAGCAGCCGTCTACACTGCTCGGTACCTGAATGTACCCTCTCAAAGTCCAGAGGTGCTTCTGGCCTCCCCTGAAGTGTTGGATCCTGTCAAAGCGATGCTTGAAACCCATTTCATGTCAGCTCCGTCGACCGGCAATGGAATGGATATGCCTGCCATGAACGCAAGCCTTGAAAAAGCACGTATAATGTGGATGAAGCTTCATAATCAGGAAACAACTCCATGACCTATCAGGGACCCCAGCGCGCCCGTTTTCGCAAACGCAAACTCCAAACCGGTATTCTTAAATTTCCTTCGCAGCCCCAACTGGTCAATACCCGCCATATGAGCCAGCGACACCTGACCATTAAAGGCCAATTTGCTTACCATTATCAGGTGAGTTCTCAGCACATTATTCCCAGAGACATTATTGTCTATTTACCGCCAAGCTATGCTAAATACCCCAATAAACATTTTCCCGTGATCTATATGCATGACGGCAATAATTTGTTTGATCCGGCGACGGGCTTTATGGGGCGGGAATGGTGCTTAGATGAAACCCTTGAGCAACTCTTTAAGACGGAGTCTATTCCCGAATGTATTGTTGTAGGCATTTATAATTCACCGGAACGCCTGAATGAGTACACCTGGCACGCTCATGCTCATTTTGGCCATCCCTGTGGCGGCACCGGCCCGCACTATGCACAGTTCGTCGTTGAAGAACTCATGCCTTTTATTGAAGTGAATTATCGGGTGAAGACGGAGCCTGAATCGACGGTTATGATGGGCTCATCTCTGGGGGCCATTATCTCTTTTTATATTGCTCGCGCTTATCCTGAGCGTTTTGGTCGAATTGCGATGATGTCGCCAACGGTGTACTGGGCACACCACGAAATCTTAAAAGATGTGTCTACTTTTCCTACGGGGCTTAAATTATGGGTAGATATTGGCACCGAAGAAGGTCGCAACCGCCACACCGAAGAAACGGTGGAAAGTACCCAGGACTTTGTACATGCTCTGGAGTCTATCGGTTATCAACAGCCGACCAATTTAGGATTCTATATTGATTATCTGGTGGGGCATGACGAACACGCATGGGCAAACCGCGTGGAACGCCCATTGCGTTACTTATTGGGTGACGAATACTAAGGCGGTCTTCGTCACCCAATAAGCCTAGTCGGAAAGCTCTATCCAGCGATCGTGGGGCATAATATCCCGCAGCGATTTGTAATAGCGGCTGGTGGGATAAAAGAAGAAGTTACTCACCCGGCTGGTGTACAAGGTGGCATAGTCACGCACCTGATCTCCAAAGCGAGACATTTCGTCCTGGTCATGGAATAACGGACCCCAGGCCGCATGATAAGCGGCATTGATCTCTTTGCGCTGTTTGAGAATTTTGCGCTCGGTGCGCTCCATGTCTCGCTGACAAAAAGCCAGATTGCCTTCGAGTTCTTCGACGTTATCATCGCAAAGCTTGATTTCATCAGCCGTCAGGTTGTTCTGCTTTTGCAAGCGGTAAAAGCTATTGAGCTGACTGGAATACATGTGCACTTCGTAATTCAGTTTGTCGAATTTATTGAGCAGATGGCGCAGCTGGAGATGTTGAGGGCGAATGGATTCGGTAATGCGCAATTCATCTTCGAGCTCTTCGACCACAAGCGCAGTGCGCCAGTTGGAGTCTTTATCAGAGCGTAGAATATCTCCAAAAATGTGGTCACCCACGTAGAGGATCTCGTTGCCCTTGGCTTCAATCAACTCTTCGAGGCGCAAGTAATTGCCCTGGCTATAAATCGTGTTAGGGTCTAGACGATCGCCGGTAAACTCGGTTTCTGCCTCGTTGCTTTCATCCACCACATAAAAAGGGTTTTGCTGACTGAAAAAACGGGGCTTGCGACCACTGACAATAATAATCTCAAAATAATCGCGCCACGAATCATAAGCGGGGTGCTTATTGTCTAATAAAAAGCTCATGACTTTTTCGGTGTAAAAATACTCTGAATTGGTTAAAACAAAGAGTTTTTTGCCATTCTGAATAAATTTATCGAGGGTTAAAGCCAGATGCGGATCTTGATAAATGTATTTATCGAGGTCTGCAATAATACTGCTTTTTAAAGACCCATCGCGGTGGGTCAAATCAATAGAGTAGCGAATATCGTCGTAGATATCGGAAAAAGAGCGATCGCCAAGGGCTCCCGATTGAGACAGCTCCACCAGGAGCGCGTAGAGATAGGCCTCGGGTAAAGAAAATAAAGTATCCACAGACACAAAACGTTCCATATCCGACTGGTCAATCTTGTCGTTAAAATAGACCTCTACGGGTAACTCTTCGTTACCATGGCGTACCTGACAGACTTGTTTAAAGCGGTTAATCTTGATCAGGTTGCCCTTTTCTCGATCCACTAACAGGCCACGAATCACTTTGTCTGCAACATACTTCAACTTCAGCACGCTTTCAGGATACCCCTTGTGTTTAACAAGGTTTTTAAGGGTCTCCTGAAAAGCCAGTGCCTCGATCGCTTCTTTACGGTAAATTGCCAGGGTATAGTCCATATCAAAACCGATATAGCGTACCTGAGACATATTCAACGGGCGATTAACGAAGACGTTTCGGGCCCGATCAATAGAAATCTCGGCCAATTCAGAAATTTGCTGAATTTTCTTGGGGCTTTTCCGTAAATTCTTTCTGTCCATGGACTAGCCTTCTTTGCTAACCGGATCCACAGCGGTGACTTCACTGGTGTAGATTTTCCAGGTGGGCTCTTCATCGGTGGGATACTTATGAAGGGTATGGATCACATTGATCTGATTGTCTTTATAGCGTCCGGTGTTGTCCTTGCTGCGGGTCACCTGAACGACTTTGACTTTGGCCACCAACGCTTTATTTTGCATTTTTTCAGCTTCTTGGCGTTTGCGCTCTTCTTGCTTGGCACGATCTTCTTCGGTGATGGCAGCATCATCTAAGAGGCTGTCAAGACCGGTGGCGTCCTGGTTTTCTGCCTGAAGCTTCTCTGCTTGCTTGCTTTCGTCCATTGGCTTCTCGGTAATCGACATGGACTTAATTTCGTAGGTGAGATTATAGGCCTGGATGAGCTCTTTGGTTTTGGCTTCGGTATTTTCGTAATCGGGGGACCGTTTATCGATGGTACCCATGACTTCCTTAATATCCTGGGCATTAAAACCTTCAATATTTTGGGTGACTACTTTTTCGATGGGGTCGGCACAAGAACTTACTGCGAACAAGGCCAGTAAACCTAAACCTACTTTAATTAATCGTTTCATGATGCACTCCTCTCTGGGACATAATTACATTCTTTTTTTCGTTGCGTGAGCATTTCCTGGTATTGCGGATCGGTGATCTTTTCAGTCCACATGATCAACGCGTCTTCTTTTTCAGCCTGGTAGTAGTTTTTTCGACGTCCCATGACTGCAAAATTAAACTTTTCGTACAGTTTCTGCGCGGCAATATTGGACGCCTTGACTTCAAGGGTTATCCATTGAATATTTGCCGCTGTGCAATGATCGAGCATTTGACACAGCATGCGTTGAGACAGGCGATGCTGACGAAACTCTGGTTCTACACCCACAGCGGTAATATGCGCTTCTTCTAGTATTTGCCAGTATCCCAGATATCCCAATACCCGATCCGCATCGAGGGTCACATAATAGTGACATCTTTCGTTGTCGAGCTCTTTATAAAAGTTGGTGGGTGACCAGTGGGCACCAAAACATACTTTCTCAAGGGCGGCCACCTGAGGAATATGCTTGCTGTCCATGGGGGCAATGGGGTAAGTCATCAGGAACGCACACGCACCATGTTTTCGGCAAAGCGGGGCAGCTCTATTTCGATAACCTGAGTGAGGCGTGGATCAAAGAGGGTGATTTGGTACACCTGATCGTCGGCCATGTCCATGATGACTTCACGGGTCACTTTAAAGCTGTCGAGACTCACCTCTTTGAGCGAGCCACGATCTTGATCGGCTACAATTAAGCGCTTACCATCGGGAGTGAGACTTATGCTGCCTGGGTTCATGCCCAGGCTTAGACGTTGCTGAACGGTTTGTGTGGTGGCGTCGAGCTTTACCAGCTCTGCCTGGTTGGTTAAGGCATAAAGGCTTCGCCGATCGGTGGACATCAGAAAGTCTTTTACGGGGGCAGAAAGACTCACGCGACCGGCGTTGCTACGCGCCGGCCCCTGATCTAAATAATCGCTATAGAGATTGCCTGCGCGCAAGTAAAAACGTTGGTGGGCAGGGCGAGAAACCCAGACCTGGCGCTCAGCTTCGGACAGAAGCTTCACACCAAAGGGAATGCCCACCTTGGGGTACAGGGTGTCTTGTGAAAAGGCCGCAAAGGTATCGCCTTTGCCATTCCAGAGGTAAACACTGTCTACCGCGCTGGCCAATTGAAGATCTTGTTTAAAACGGGGGTCGCGAAAGCGTTTAATCGTCGAAAACTGTTGGGGAGAACGGCCATTGAGATCAATCACGGTGACCTGTCCAAAACGCCGGTGATAAGCAAACAGCTTTTGCCGGTCTGGACTGAGCACGAGATCGTCTACCGGAAAGTCCACCGGAAGAACACCTGTAGTGCCCAGGGTTTGGCGATCCACCATGCGAATAAAGTCAGCATTCCGACTGGCCATAAACAATTGACGAGAAGCAGCGGGTGGGGTTAGGGTCCCTGTGCTTACCTTGACCTGATGGGGGTGATAATTGGTGCTCCCCGAGAAACCTGAGGGGTTCAATTTGGCTTCGGCAGTATTGAGCTGATAAGAACGTTGCGCACCACTCGCCATGCGAACTTTGACCTGAAAGGTGTTCCCAGTGGCCGCAATAGCTGAAATCATAACGCCATCTTCGGGGAGGTCGACCTGGTGTTGAAGCTGTCCTGTTCGCAGGTCAATGGTTTGCAGCTTGCCCGAGCCCACCGCCAGGGTGTTGCCGTCTTGAGACAGAGCCATATCATAAGGGTTCCACAGAGGGCTGCGAGAAACACCGGGAGTAAAAGAGGGCAGTTTGCGCAACACAATATCTCGCTGGGTATCGACTTCCCACACGCTGCCAAAATAGCCACCACACAAAACATAAAGACGATTGCGGGTAGTCGAAGGTAAGAGGCGATGAATACTGCGCCCCACATTCAGTGTTGAAATTACTTTTCCCTGGGCATCTTTGACTTCGATATGCGAGGCGTAAGGCATGTTGGCATCGGAGGCCTTCACCGTATAGGTTTTGAGTACAGGATTGGCGCCAGCGGGCTGAGAAACACTCTGTACAGCCCCTTTTAAATCCACTGTCGGGGCTTTCATGTCTGAGGCTCTGTCCATGGGAATCATGGGGCGATTGCCCGGATAAAGCTGACCCAGAACGCGTTTTTCGAACACATCGTCCACGACAGATTGTCTTAATGCCGGAGGTGCGTCAAAGCCCTGGGCGACAGCGGGGGTCGCCAACGTGCTCAGTAAGCAAAGCAGAAGAGATAAGGATGATTTTTTCATAGCAGGTTTAGCCCTTCGTGTTTCATGAGTGCGGATTGCGCAGTTGCCGACTGGCTTGCCTGCCGAGAAGTTTTTCTACGGTTTTAGAACGCAAAGAATAAAGGCCTACAAGGCCCATCGCAACGGCCATAATCATGGTTTTCATCGTAAAACTCCTATTCGGCGACTGGAGCGTTATTAATTAACCACGTTGCAAATGTTTCGGAAATCTTCCATTCTTTGCCAATATACTTGCCTGGAAAAGCCTTCACAAACCCTAAAAATATCGCAACATCGTCTTTGGTAACATTGGACATAATATCATAGATTTTTTGACCTGCGTAGAGCCCGGTAGACGGGCTCGGTAGGTCAGCGGTGAACTCAGCACATTCGCTAATGGCCAATAGGGCATTTGAAAAAATCAGATCTTCTTCCATGGCCCCCAGTTTTTGGGCCATGCTTTGCTGCTTTTTATACAGCGGTTTTTTCATATTATCGGTAAAGACAATATTGAGTTCTATCATATCGGTGAACTTGGCTTGTTTGGCTTCTGACACTGGTTCTGGGGCGGCTTCGGCCACGGGCTGTGGGTTGGACACCTCACCGGTTTCGGGGTTGGTAACGGGGGCCGGTGTGGGTTTTCCCATGCGCTCGTTGATCTTGCGGGTCAGGAGATTAATAAACTGTAGGGGAATATTGAGCAGACTCAAAATGCCGTTGAGAAAAGGCAGCAGAGGGGTAATGAGCATGAGCGAAATATTTTTAGTGGCCACCGACGCATTGGAAAGGAGCTGCTGAACCGATTGGTTAAACTCTTCAAGGCGGGCCATCACGTCTTCCAGGGTTTGATCCATGGAGTCCCCCGGTTCTTTGGGCAGGGGCGGTGCTTTTTTAGGCGCTTTTTTTTCGGCGGGCGGCGGTGTTTTGGCGAGTTCGGCTGTGCCACTCATTTTTTCTTTGGCTTCTTCTTCGTTAACGCTAAGCGTGCTTTCGCTCTCACCACGGGCGCGTTTGCTCATGCTGGAATAGGAATTAGCGGCTTGTTTGGATTTATCCAAAGAAACCAGATTAAACTGTTCTGCGTTTTGTTGATCACCAGACATCGCGTGAAACCTTTAGAGAAGCTTGTTTATGACTTCTTTTATCATAACCCGTTTCAAAGATTGAGGCTACCCTCGATATGTGCTATAAACGGTAGATGCACATGATTTTCTCGGATCTTGATGGCAGTTTGCATGATTCTCAGCATGGTTTTCATCCTCAGGATTTGCAAACCCTTCAGGCCTTACCTCAACATCAGATTTTACGTACGATTGCTACAGGACGCTCGTTGTATAGTGCCCAACAGATTTTGGATGCGGATTTTCCCATTGATTACCTGATTTTTTCGTCGGGGGCCGGGATTATGCATTGGCCTACGCAACAGTTAATTCATAAATCTCACTTAACGCCCGAAGATATCGTGCACTTGCTGGGCTTTTTCTCTGATCACCGCTTAGATTTCTTTCTCCATGGCGAAGTGCCCGACAATCACTACTTTTGGTGCCACCGCTTTTCAGAACAAAACGATGACTTCGAGGCACGCCGTGTGCTGTATGCGGGCTTGAGTACGCCCTTACCTACTGCTTTTTTACAGTGGCGACCCGAAAGTCTGTGTAGTCAGGCCATTGTTTTTGTGAGTCCTGAAGCGACCGACTTTTGCCAGGCTCTGCTTCGGCAACACTTGCCCCACTTGAGCATTATTCGTTCGACTTCTCCTTTAGACGGCAAGTCAGGCTGGTTAGAAATTTTTCCGGCCCATGTGTCGAAGAGCCAGGCAGCTCAATGGTTGCGGCACGAGCTTGAATCCCATCATGGCTTATCGATGGCCTTTGGCAACGACTATAACGACACCGATCTGTTAGCCTGGGCCGACACCGGTTTTGTGGTCAAAAGCGCGCCAGAGAGCCTAAAAGCCTACCATACCGAAGTTAGCGATCCCCGCGATGCCGGTTTTAGTGAGGCGTTTGCCCATTGGCGGCAAAGTTTTAACACGGAGATCTCCAACTGATGAGTGCTCCGTCAGAGCCACAACTTCCTTTTAAAGGCCTGCGGGTGCTGGAATGCGCTACCGTATTAGCAGGTCCTGCGGTGGGTGCTTTCTTTGCTGAGCTGGGCGCAGAGGTGATTAAAATCGAGCCGCCCCAGGGCGATGTCACCCGCCATTGGAAACTCCCCAGTGAAGACCCTGATACCACCATTTCGGCTTATTTCAGTGCCGTGAACTGGGGCAAGCAAAGCGTGGTGTTGGATCTAAAAACCCAGCTGGACGCTTTCTACGCGCTGGTGAAAACCGCAGACATTGTGATCGCCAATTATAAGCCCGGTGCTGCTGAAAAACTGCGGGTGGATTATGCCACCTTAAAAGCCCTCAACCCCCGGTTGCTTTACGCCCACCTCACCGGTTACGGTAGCCAAAACCCGCGATCGGGTTATGATGCCGTTATTCAGGCCGAGAGCGGATTTTTGTACCTGAATGGCCATCCTGGGCAAGCTCCGGCTAAAATGCCCGTGGCCCTGATGGATATTTTAGCCGCCCACCAGATGAAAGAAGCCTTGTTGATTGGCTTATTGATGCGGGAGCGGGCGGAGGGTCGTGATGGCAGTGGTGAAGGGGCTTACTACGAAGTGTCGCTGTTAGAGAGCGCGCTGGTGTCATTGGTGAATCAGGCCACCAATTGGCTGGTGGCAGGCCATGAACCTCAACCCATGGGCCTGGAACACCCCAATATTGTCCCCTACGGAAATATTTACACCACGGCCGATCGTCAGCAGGTCATGCTGGCTGTAGGCAGTAATCTACACTTTCAGAAGCTGTGTCACATATTAGGCTGTGCAGAAATCAGTGAGGATCCGCATTTTATCAGTAATACTGAACGTCTTCGTCACCGCAAAGCGCTTAATGAACAGCTAGAAATAGCGATGACTAAGCATCGTGCCGACGCAGTACTTCAGAGCCTTTGGAAAGCAGGTATTCCCGCAGGTAAGGTTAAGTCCGTGTCTGAAGCCCTAAACAGTCCAGAAGCTCAGGCTCTTATTTTTGAAAAAGCAAATCAAAAAGGTTTGTTACACACCAGCTTTAACAGCACCCAGTTTTCTCGAGCAGAGATGTCGCCCCCGCCAGAACTGGGGCAACACACAGAACGTATTCTCAAGCATTTAAGGGCGTCATGACACCTCAAGTATTTCAGGACCTGCTTCAAAACTTAATGACCCAGGCCTTAAGTCACTATGCCATTAGTCCGACACACGTTACCTTTCACATAAAAGAAAGCAGCTTTCTCTTCGTTATTTATACAGCCCCGAACAGGTTTGTTTTGAAGCTGTTTCCACCCACTAGTCGCCATTTTGCAGCCCAGGAAGAAAAATTGCGCTGGACGCTTTCTCTAAAAGACAGCGCCGAACACCGCTTTTTAAAGCCCTTATCCAATAATGCCAGGGCATTTATTACAACGATTCACCACCAGCAAAGCACCTGGAAGTGTGCTCTGTTTCCCTGGGTGCCTGGAGCACCTCTCCACCAGGGGCTTTCCTCTCAAAAAATACACCAATGGGGGCGTTTAATGGGAGCCTTTCATACACAGTCAGCAGCAAGCCCGCAAAGTCATGAGCAAAAAGCGAGTACCTTAATTCAAACCTGGAACACAGTATTTTATGGATACCCTAATAAAATACTGGGCTCATCTTTTGGAGATCATTATGAAACCATGACAAAAAAGGTGTCAAATACTCTCAAAGCGCTTTGGAACACTACAGAATCTCCGATACGTTTTCATGGAGACATGCATGGGGATAATATTTTGTGCAGTGACGCTCACATGACGCTGCTGGATTTTGATGATCTTACCTGGGGCTTCCCCATTCAAGATATTGCTATTGCTCTGCTGAGTTTACGCAAAGACCCAAGCTTCCACCACAGATGTCAATCTTTTAAGGCCGGCTATGAAACCACGGCTTCCTGGCCAGATCACCATGAAAAATATTTACCTGATCTAATGATGGGACGCTTAGTGAGTGTCGCCAATGCCATATTGCACATGCAAAGTCTAAACAAAGAAGATGTACATGAGCGCTTGATGCGCTATGCAGAAGAGTTTAATGCCTATCTCTAAACCCTCTGTAGCACGACGGGTGTTTGCCTTTAATACCACTTTACGAGCCTACGATGCGTGATGCTGCTCGGTCATTGCGTAGCGTCGCTGAAAAGGCGCTTCAGCACTACGCACTTCCTATGCAAAAGATACGTTTTTACGCCGAGGAAGATAACTTTCTTTTTTTGGTGTATACGCCCTCTGAAAAGTACATGCTCAAACTCTGTTGTCCTGGGGAGCGTTCGCTTCACAATCAGCGAGAGATTTATACCTATGTTGCCACTCTTAAAGACACGTCGTCTTTACATTATTTAAAGCCTGTGGTTAATAGCGCAGGCCAACCGGTGACGCAGATTGCGGCACTTGATCAGCAATGGCAATGCCTGCTGTTTCCCTGGGTGACGGGTAAAAGCTTACGCCAACGCTTGTCTCTGCCGCAGATCAGCCAGTGGGGCAGTCTGATGGGAGACTTTCATGCCCAGTCTTTTCAGTGGACTGCTCCTTCTCAATCCACAGCCCTCAGGCGTTGGGATCAGGTCTTTTACTGGGAACCCAATCGATTGCTTTTACACCCACTGTTGCAAGAGGTGTCAGATAATACCCTGGACTATGTTGGTATTTATCGAAATATGACGCAGCAGGTGACGCATACGCTGTCTAAAATCTGGCAGGGCGGCACGGCTCCGATTCGGATTCATGGAGATCTGCATTTTTACAATGTGCTGAGTGAAAAGGGCCGGCTAACGGCACTGGATTTTGATGATATGGCGTGGGGCTATCCGATACAGGACATTGCTGTCGCCTTGCTCAATCTCCGTGAAGACCCTGCCTTTGCAAAAAAGTATGCCGCCTTTAAGGCCGGGTATCAGGCGATGGGGCATCTGGCCCCAGCACCATGAGGCCTATTTGACCGACCTGATGATGGGCCGCTTGTTGTGGATCGCCAATGCGTCACTTTTTTTAGCGGAAGAGGAAGAAGAGGGCAAGGAAGACAATACCGAGCGTCTGCTGCGTTTTGCCCGGGAGTTCGCTACGGTGTTGCGGCATCGGTAAACTTCACGGCCTCAAAGCGCGGATTGTTACTCACTTCTTCGGTGCAAAAATCTGGCGGCACTGCAGCCCTGGCTTCCGCTTCACTTTTAAATTCAGCTTCTAAAATGATGGGAGCAGGCGCGCCCTGCTGCGTGCGTTTTAGGTTGAGGCTAAAGGTATGCCCCTCAAAAACCAGGGTATAGCGCTCCCGAATCAAGAGTCTGCCTTCAAGGGCAAATAACGTCAGGTATTCTGCTTCGCTCAGGTAGAGGTTGGTTATCGGCTCTGTAATCGGTCCGACTTTACCATACTTTTTACACAGCTTATACACCACTTCGTTCTCGCTTTCGATTTTTCTGAGTCTCAGGCGCGTGTAGGTCAGGTATTTATCGGTGATCACTCGCTTTGGTAGTGACGGCAGATCCGGCAGCAGATCGGGGTTGACCCGCCACCGCCTCTCGATTTCAGGCAAGCTATAGCGTGGTGTCATCTCAGGGGCCCGTGTTGACCTGACAGCTTTTTTGCAGCAAGCCTGCAAAGCCGCCCTGACTATCAAACATGAGCGAGCACATCTCACCGGTGGGCCAGTCCATCATGATCACCCAGCCGTCTTCCGACATAAAACTCACGCGGGTCACGTCGTTATGGGACAAAAACAAAAACTTAATTTTGAGGGGAATGTCGTAATAGGTTTTGCGCAGGGAGCCGATTTTAGCCAATAAAGCCTTTTGAGTGGCTGGACTTAATGTCAACTGTCCCCAGGGTTTGGTATAGCGCTCCCCGGTGTCGTGATTGAGAATCCGCACTGGATCCTTGGCGAGCATCTGGGCAGACACCGGTAAGTCTGGAGCGATCATTAAGTAGGCGGTTATGAAAAGGAAGCTTAGGTAGCGATAGGGGGGCTTCATCATTGTTTCTTCTCCGTATTCTCGTATCAGATCGGTGCTCTTTATTTAATGCGAAATGGAAAGTGAAAACTACAAGCGTCCAGTCACACGACGTGCTTTCACTTTAAGCGCCTTTTCGACCTTACGCACTGCGCTGCTGAGGGTGAAAATAATCACCCGATCGCCGGGAATAATCATATCGCTGCCCTGAGGAATAACAATTTCATCGTTGGGGCGAATAATGGCTGCAATAATGGCATCTTTAGGGAAGTTGATTTGAGATAAGGGTTTGTTAACAATGGTGGATGAAGCCTGAGCGAGCACTTCAATGGCTTCGGCTTCGTTGTCGCGTAGCGTACCCACTGACAAGACATCGCCCTGGCGAATAAACTGCAGCATGGTGCTGGCAGCGGCTAAACGGGGGCTAATGACGGCGTCAATGCCGATGGAGTTCGCCACCGGAATCAGTTCTGACTTGACCACAGAGCAAATGGTGCGGCGGGCGCCCAGGCGTTTGGCCAAAAGAGAAACCACCAGATTGGTTTGCTCGTCATCGGAGACGGCAATACACACGTCCATGTCGTCCATGTTTTCTTCGAGTAAAAAGTCAATTTGGGTCGGGTCACCATGGAGCACAACGGTGTTGTCTAATATCTCTGAAAGGTAGTGACAGCGGGCCATATCAGGCTCAATGAGTTTGACGCTAATATTTTCTTTTTCGAGCTTTTGGGCAAGATACTTTCCAATCATGCTGCCGCCAATAATGACGATCCGCTCGGTTTCACGGGCGTCATTCGCAAAAAACTGTTTGAGATAACTTAACCGATCATGGGGGGCAATAGCGTATACCGTGTCTCCGGGTTCGAGCATATCGTCGCCGTTGGGAATCTGCACCCGTTCATCGCGCATAATGGCGGTGAGCAGTACCGCACTTTCCCTTAAGTCGCTCATGTCTTTGAGGTGGCGGCCTAGCAGAGGAGAGGTTTTGCTGACCTGATAGCCCACGAGCCAGACTTTACCCTGCTCAAAGTCGATCACTTCGCTGGCGTTGGGAATACGCAGAAGTTTGAGGATCTTGTCTGCGGCTTCTTTTTCGGGACTAATGGCCATGTCAATGCTCATTTTTTGCAGGATCGGAGGGGCGGCAAACTCGTCGTTACGCACCCGTGCAATCACGCGCTCAATGGGGAAGTATACTCGTGAAATCATGCAGGCCAACATATTATCCTGGTCGCTGCTGGTGACGGCAATTAAAATGTCGGCGGACTCGGCCCCTGCAGCTTTTAGGGTTTTGAGACTGCTGCCGTTGCCATGAACGGTTTGTACGTCCATGCCTTCTTTGATGGCTGCCAAGCGATTTTCGTCACAGTCAATAACGGTGACATCTATGGATTCGGTGGAAAGACCTTTGGCAAGATAATGGCCAACCTCACCAGCTCCAATAATAATGATGCGCATATTGTCCTCTATCTGTAATGGCTTTTAACACAAAAAAAGCCTCCCGAGGGAGGCTCTTTTGTTAAAAATAAATTTATTCGTCGTCTTGTGCTTGTTGAGCTTTTGCGTAGCGCTTGCGGAAACGTTCCACACGGCCTTCGGTATCGACAATCTTTTGAGTGCCGGTGTAAAAAGGGTGAGAGGCGCTAGAAATTTCAACTTTCACCAGGGGATATTCGTTGCCGTCTTCCCAGGTGATGGTATCAGTAGTGTCTACCGCAGAGCGTGTGAGGACGGCAAAATCTGTAGAGATGTCCTTAAACACAACGGGGCGATATTCAGGATGGATTCCTTGTTTCATAGTTCTAGGTTCCTATATTTTTCTGTAAAATTCAGTATAGCATAAGTTAAGTTCATCTAAAATGTGATCTAAATAGACTTTAACGATAAATCATTAAGGGCACTTTATTCAAGTGTTGGAGTTCTTGCTGGGTGATCTGTTGCAGCGCAGCGGTAGGAGACCAGCGAGCGGCCTCTGCCCCTAACATGCTAAACACATCTTCAATGCCCGGTTTTGAATAGTTTTTAATCACCGTGGAGTCAGAGCTGTTGGTGGCTTTTTTGAGAGCGGTCATGGCGACAGTATACCCTCCAAGTTCATCAATCAGCTTGTTCTTTTTTGCCTGATTGCCCGTGTAAATGCGTCCATCGGCGAGGGGGCGTATCACCTCGACCTTCATATCGCGTCCCTGAGCCACAGCACCTAAAAAGTCTTCGTAGGTATCATCAATAAGATCCTGAAGAATTTTTCGCTCTTCGGCGGTCATGTCGCGGTAGGGGGATCCAATATCTTTGTGTTTACCACTTTTGATCACTTCGGCTTCAAGGCCCACTTTTTTGTACAGGCCCTCAAGCTTGGTGGATTGAGAAATAACCCCGATACTGCCGGTAATGGTGGCCGGGTTGGCATAGATTTTTTCGGCCGCGCAGGCAATATAGTATCCGCCCGAAGCGGCGACATCACCCATGGCGGCAATGATCTTCATTTTACCGGCCTTGCGCACCCGCAAGAGCTCCTGATAAATAGCCTGAGAAGCAGAGGCCGTGCCGCCAGGGCTGTTGATTTGTAGAAGCAGTCCTTTGACTCCGTCTTTTTCGGCCTGGCGAATGGCGGTAACAATACGCTCGGCAGAGGCTCCTGATGCCCCGAAGCCACTGCCGGAACTATACATAATGGTGCCCTCTACATCAATGATGCCAAGCTCAGCGGAGCTTTGCATAAAGTTCTGTGCAAAGGATGAAGATGAGTCCTCCG
The DNA here is from genome assembly GCA_963797915.1 of Candidatus Sericytochromatia bacterium. Taxonomy (GTDB): domain Bacteria; phylum Cyanobacteriota; class Sericytochromatia; order UBA7694; family UBA7694; genus CAXRDE01. Next base: position 133,025 of record CAWCRG010000012.1, on the reverse strand, counting down.
TGGGTTCTGATGGAGCTGCCTGCCGCCAACTGCCAATGGCGGTAATGGTACATAGGGTAATCAATAGACCGGCAATCAGGGTTTGCGTACGGTTCGCTGTGGCCGCCGGCGGGTTGGACTGCTCGGCCTCTTCATTAAATTCAGACATGGGATTAAACTCCACTAATTTCTAAAAGGGCTTCTAAAAAGCTCAGGTTTTCGTCTTTCTTTTTGACCACCAACATGGGTACACCCAGATTGGCCTGGATGAGCTTCTCCGTTAAGCTGCCCATAAACATCGCCGATAAATTGGTACGACCTTTAGAGCCCATCACCAGCAACTGACAGTTTAAGTCTTGAACGGCCTGGGTGATCACGTCCACTATAGGAGTGTCCTTTTTCTCAAGATAGTGGGTGGCAACGTTGTTGATGTCTACCTCATGTAGTTTAGCTACAAATTTGGTGTAGTCTTCCTGGGCGTAGTAGCGCATATTATCGCAGGCTTCTTCATAGCTTTCGCCCAAACGGTAATATCCCTGGGGAACTTTATATACGTTCAAAAAGTGAACGGTATCGCCGTCCACGGCGGTAGAAAGAGAGAGGGCCATCTGGGCTGCCAGTGCTGCGTGCTCTGAAAAGTCGATAGGCACTAAAATATTTTGAATGTCTAAAGAGAAGGTCTCAGGCACAAACAGCACTGAGCACAGTGCCCGACGAGCGAGTTTAGCCGACACGACTTCACCAGCGCCTGATTGATGGCGATTGCCCACAATCAGCAGATCGGCGTGCTTCAGTTGGGTGTGCTTGACCAGGGTTTCCATGACCTTGCCTTCCACCATTTCATAATCAATGGAAAGATTCTCTGTGGACAGGAACTTTTCGACCTTGAGCTGCATTTCTTTTTCGATGCTTTCATCTACGGGTAGGTCGGCCAACTCAGGATGCTTTAACAGCATGCTTTCGGGTAAGTCTACATGTTCTGCCACATGCAATACATAGAGTTTTGTAACGTGCAATGAACGACAGATAAAGCGTGTGTATTCAAGGATTTTATCGTCTAAATCATTTAACTCTAGGGCGACAGTTAAACGGATGTCTTGCATAGGTTGCCTACTTTCTAAGCCTGTTTCTTCTGGTGCTATTTTAGCAGAGAACCCAACAAAGCACCGCAACGCACCATGGAGGCCTTTGGCTTTTGGTATACTAATAAGCAACGTATAAAGTCGAGGTAAACGGTACATTGAGCCTCTTACATATTTTTTTAGTGGTGGTCGTTCTGGCCCTGTTGATTGCTTTTCATGAATTCGGACATTTTATTTGTGCAAAAAGTGTTGGCGTTCCCGTCAAGATCTTTTCTATCGGCTTCCCTCTGGGACCTAAGCCTCTGCTCTCCTTTAAATGGGGCGAAACCGATGTGCAACTTAACCCCCTACCGCTGGGTGGTTTTTGCGCCTTTATGGATGATGAAAACAGCAAAGATGAAGACGGAAACGATTACAGTCCGGGCGACAAACGCTTTTTAAAAAACCGTAAAATATGGGAGCGCACGCTGATTATTTCTGGGGGCGTTATTGCCAATGTGATTGTGGCTTACCTTATTCTTTTGGGGTTGGTCAGCTTTACCGGAGTTCCCGACCTGAGTAAGTCGACGGGTGTGGTTGTCAATCAGGTGATTCCCGATACGCCTGCGGCGATCGCTGGATTTCAAAACGGCGATCAGATTACCCGTATTGAGGGCCAAACTATAGCCAACGTTGACGGCATGCAGACTGCTGTTAAATCTCGTACCGGCGAAAGTATTACTGTCGAAGTCAAGCGTATGGACAGTGTGGTTACCTTAACGCCAACGCCCACTGCCGAAGGAACCATTGGTGTCCAAATTCAAAACCTTCTTTATAAGCGTCCGGTATCTGGTCCTGCTGAGGCCTTTAGTCGAGCGGGAGAAGATCTTGTTAACATGACTAAAATGCTTGGCGGTGCGCTTCTGAGGCTGGTGTCCGGGGCTTTGCCTTTAAACCAGGTGGGTGGGCTTGTGGAAGTCGTGCACATGGGCTCAAAAGTCTCGCAAACGGGTTTTACTGAACTCATGTATTTTGCGGCCCTGATTAGCGTAGAGCTTGCTATTTTGAATATCTTGCCGATTCCCGCCCTGGATGGTGGGCATCTGATGCTCCTGCTCATTGAGGGGCTCCGAGGTAGACCCCTGCCGCGACGTATTGAAGAAAATTTACACTATGGCGGTTTTGTCTTGCTCATGGGCCTGGGGGTCTTTTTGATTTTCAAAGACGTTTTCGGGCTTGCTTTTGGTAAGGGCTAGCGCTATAGGCCCGTAAGAGGCCATCACACGCACAATAAAAGGGTACAGGAATAAATTATGGCATTACGGATTATTCGTAAATCGGCTTCACAAAACCAGATGGAGCTCATTAAAGGGACGGGAGACGAAACGCCCCAAATCAGCCTGCTATTTTTTATTGAAAAAGCCGATGACTTAAAGCATTTGAACACTTTCTTTGAAGACAATGCCTGGATTCAGAACAAAGCCCAATGTTTGATTATGAAGTCGCATGCCATTGAAGGCAGTATTCGCAGCTTTTTTACCCCTTTACATCACACCATTAAGCTATTGAATGAACCCAAGTCACCCACCTGGTCGTTGCGCTTACGTTCTTTTATGCAAGAAGCTCAGGCGGATGTGTGTGTCTTCTTACCCACGTTAGAAACAGATATCGATCTCAGCGCCTTATGTGAACACTACCTGCATCATATGGACCGACATAAAAACGTGGCTTTACTATCGCCAGGCTTTGTCGCTAAAGATGGAAAAACTGTGTTTGCGATGGGCCAGGCGATGAGCGCTGAAGTCCCTGAGTACGTGTTGAAAATGGGCAATCAAACCCTTGCTCCTGAATCCAAGGCTGGCCTGAACTACCTGTATCAGGGACTTGCAGTGAACACGTATAAAGCCTTGAAGTTAACCCATGTCCTTCCTGTGGAGTCAGCACCCCTCCCCTTATGTGCATTGCGCCGTCAGGCTTATCTCAGTCTGACGTGGAAAAATCAGGAATGGAACTTGCCCTGGCTGGCTCAGGAAATCGCCCAGGGGTTCCAGAGTTTACAGTACCGCATGGGGGTTGCCCCGACGCTGGTTAAAAGCAGTAAAAAGCTACGAGCGGTGCTGGAATTAACTGAGCGCCCTGACGGTTTTCCTGAGTTTTCTAACCCCGAGTCTGGTCAGCTCTTTAAGTTATATGCGAGCCATGGGTTTGTTCAAAGCGGAACCCAGTTTGTGTACCATCAATCCAAAGACGCGCGCATCGACCGTTATATTGAGCAAAAAGGTTAATTTATGAAATTAAGTCTTATCATTCATCTCTCGCAACATAGTGTACTCCACTGGCGTCACTTACTGAACACCCTGCCATCGCAGGAGGAAGTACTTATCTATCATGCGCCCCAGGTAGAGCTTCCTGATAATCTTCCTGAGCATTGGCATATTGTCAGTACTCCCAATGGGGTTCAAGACGCCTGGCAAAAGGGTTTGAAAAAAGCCACGGGGAATTATGTTGCCTTTTTTGAGCACGTGGTGTCTTTGCATCCAGAGCATTTTAATTTGTGTATTGACGCGCTTACTGACGGGAGTGATGATGCCGTCTTTACCCAGGCTGATTATATTAACAGCTGTTTTTTGTCCGAGCCGTTTCATTTGCCCACCCTGCAGCCGGGTGATTTTCCAGGCTTCTTATTTCAAAGTGCCTTGCACTGGCCTATCGAATGCTTTGTGTTCCGTAAAAGTGCCCTGCAAGCGTTTCCCTTCGGTGATGCCAGCGAACCTTCTCGGTTAGCACAGTTATTGCCATGGGTAAAAGATCATGCTTATCAATGTATTCCGGTATCCACTGTAGAGGCAGCTTTTCAGGAACATTGGAAACGGGCTGAAGATAAATTTCTCAAGCGCCTGTTGGCCGATTACGCGCTTGAATCTCTGCTGCCTGGTTATGCCAGAGGAAGCCAATCCGGTCTTTCTGAAACCGTGCAGGCCCAGCGCTTTATTCTGCAGGGTTTACGCAACCACAGTGCCTTAGAACTGCTCAGAAAAAAGCAGTTTACCTATCAAAACGCTCCCCCCACAGCCATTCTTTCCACCAGAGAAGCCCATCCGCCCACTTTTTTTTGGAGCAGTCACCAGAATCATGAAACCGTCCATATCTCTTTAGAAGATGCCTCTGTGCCCTTCCAGGAGCCGCTCATGGTTTTTGACCAACAAGAAGGTGTTCCCCAGGTGAAAATTTATGGATTTAACAGTCCACAGCGATACACTGAGCTCTATGAAGATGACGCGCTTGACAAAATCTTGACGCAACTCTTGTTAACGTATCGTCCTGAACGCGTTCATTTTCTGGATATTAAACCTTTCGGCTTCAGCTTACTCAACTCCCTTGCCAAATCGAACTATCCGGTATACCTGTCGATTACCCAAAAGAATTTTATCCAACTTCGTGAAGACCTGAAGCACCCGCAACAATTTGAGCAAAAATACACCCGTGATCCCGAGGGGTATTTCAAGTTTTTGAGTGATAGAAACCGTGACTTTGAGAGACTTGTGAGCCAGCAATTGGCAGCCCTTTTGGTTTACCGCGAGGAAGATCTTCAGCAGCTGATGAATCAGGGCCATACACAAGCGACCCTGGTAAAAACACCGATAGCCTTGCAAAAGATTTATCAAAAGCCGCTGTCTCTTCCTGCTCCAGAATACCCGGATGCTTTTGGAGTGCTTTACGCTCAGCTTACTCAGGTGACGATAGGACAGCATCTGTCTGAAGATATGGGGCTCATTCCTAAAACGGCTCGTGTACTTTGTGTGGGTAATCTTAACCTGCCCATGGTTAGCCATCTCTCTGAGCAAAAAATTTGGTCTCAGGGCGTTGTTTTTGACGAGCCAACGGCCAGCAAAGCACAGGCCCGCGGGTTGTCTGTGTACCACGGCAAACTCAACGCCCTCTCTTCTCATGTGCATTATTTTGACTGTCTACACATCGCTTACGTTTTTGAAACCCTGACCGCCGAAGAGATTCGTCTGCTCCTTGGGGGCGTGGTTATGGCGCTCAAAAAAGGGGGACAGCTTATGCTTCGGGGCTTCCATCCTTCTGCTCACGCACAGCTCAACGTTAATCCCGACTATAAGCGGGCTTACGCCCCTGAACTCATACGGCAATTGCTGGAGTACGTAGGTTTTGAGGTGCTTACTCAGGAGAATAGCGAGGGACCCTTTGCGGATTACCGTATTGAAGCCCGCCTTAAAGTGAACGCCGTTCCTCAAAGTGCTTTACCCGTTGCCAGTTCGGCTTTAGAGAGCTATTGGCAAGAGCAAATACCTCCCTTGGAACTACAAGAGGATCAACGGGTGCTTCTGATGGGCACTCATATTCATAAAAGTTGGTTGATTTACCGGGTCCAATGTGCCTATCTGTTGGGCGTAACACTAAATTTTGGGGAAATGGGAAAACGCCTGAAGGCCTCAGATAAATACCATTTTCGCCATACGCGGAACCCGCTAAACACTCTAAAGCGTATGAAAACTCGCTTTGATGTTGTGGCTTTGCAGGGTGTTTTTGAAAACCACAGCCTTAAAGAGGCAAAAGCCCTGCTGAGGGTATGTCATCAACTGTTGAATGAAGGGGGCTCTCTGTATGTACAAAGTCTCAAAGCCGAGTCCTTTTTCGGTCATGGTCTTTTGCACTTACGGCCTGCTGAAGGACTACAGTCCATCCTGGCCGAGACCGGATTTTTATGTAAACGCATTGATACCGGACATGAGCACCTTTTCTATACCCTACAGAAAATAGAGCCTGTGGCTCCTGCTGAGCCCACGGGGTTGAGTGATTTTGTAGAAAAAGCAGTGACACCGCTGTGGGCGTCCTTTGCCGGCGATCACCCTTTACAAATAAATCAACCGAAAATACTGATGCCGCAAACCTACACTGCGGTACACGCCCACCAGGTGCTTGAGAAGCTTCCTGCCGGCCATCTGGAAGCCTATTGTCTTCATCTTATTGAGAGCTTGAAAGCCGATGGCTTTTTAGTGTTATCAGGGCATATACAGCGCCCCGATTCCTCAAATGAAGCCTATATAGAGCAATTGGTGTCCCATGATCTTATCAGCTATCTGTTGCAAAGTCATGGCATGCGACAGCACAGCCTTGAAGTGGGAGAGGAAGACTGGATTTGGTATGGTTTCCGGTCTGTTCAACACCTCCCCTCTGCCCCTCCGCCGCTTTCAATACAGTGGAAAGGCGATATACTCAATTATCACAGTCTGGCTACGGTTAACCGTGAGCTGTTGAACTCCTGGCTTTCTGAAACCAAAGCTGACGTCAGTATCTTAAGTTACTCTGATCCTGCCTTTGAGCCCCAATCTGGTGAACCCTTTTATCGTTTAGGGCAAATCATGCATAAACCGCTATTGTCGCCCCCCGACCTTTTAATCTCTCACCACTGGCCCCCTGATTTTGATCTGCCGGACTCGGGTGCGCATTGGATATTTATTCAGCCCTGGGAGTTTGGATCGCTGCCCGAACACTGGATTTATCACATGAATAAATTTGTCGATCAGGTGTGGGTGCCTACAGAGTTTGTCAAACAAAGCTATCTTGACAGTGGCCTTCTCGAAGATAAGGTTGCCGTTGTCCCGAATGGCGTAGATACTGAGCTGTATCATCCAGATACGCCGCCCCTCATTTTAGATACCGATAAAAAATTCAAGTTTCTTTATGTGGGCGGTACTGTTATTCGTAAGGGGCTGGATTTATTGTTGAAAAGCTACTTTGAGACTTTTAGTAATGATGATGATGTGTGTCTTGTCATTAAAGAGTTTGGTACCGGCCTGGTATACCAGGGCATTGACATGGAAGCGACCCTGGCAATGTACCGAGATAATCATGAGAACCCACCTGAAGTACTGCGCCTAAACGTTGACTTGCCTCCGGAGCAAATGCCCGCCCTTTATAATGCTTGTGACGCCTTCACTCACCCCTACCGTGGGGAAGGCTTTGCGCTTCCGATTGCGGAAGCCATGGCCTGTGAAATGCCGGTGATCGTCACGGGCTTTGGAGCGTGTCTGGACTTTTGTAATGAAGATAATGCGTTTTTAATTCCTGCAGAAAAAATGTTTTTTGAAGAGAAAAAAGTAGATGAGTATACAACGGTGGATTATCCGTATTGGGCTGATCCCGACACCGATGTGCTCAGCGCTTACTTACGCCATGTCTATGAAAGCCCTGAGAATGCAAGGGGTATGGCTGAAAAAGCCCGTCAAACCATTTGTGAGAACTTTACCTGGCAACATGCCGCACTCCGTATGGATAAACAAATCCAGGAGGTGATGAAGCGCCCTGTGTTCAGAGTTTATAGAGATCATGCTTTAGGGGAGGTCCTGGAGACGGGGTTCTCGGGTATTGAAAATGAAAACTATGAAGTCGCTATCGCCGCTTTTGAAAAGGCGTTACAGATTGATCCGTATCAGCCCAGCGTTTTATATAATTTAGGCATTGCTTATCTCATGCTCAAGGCCTACGAAAAAAGTCTCTCGGCTTTGACGCGCAGTATGCGAGAAGGCAGTGTTACGGGGGATCTTTGCTATGCCATGGGTACCGTACTTCGTCACCTCGGAGACCAAAAAACCAGTCAGCAGTTCTTTGCGCGGGCGCAAGAGCTTAGTCCAGAGCTGTTTAGCATGAGCGTATAAAAGCCTTTGGTTGATTAGATTAAGAGGAAAGGTGCTTCTTTTCAAAAGTGGCGTAGTCCATTTTTTCGTAAGCACCCGAACCGATAAACTGTAGCGCGCCGTGAAGTTTATCGGCCTCTATAAATCCGGGGATATTGGTAATGGGCTCACCTTTTGCACTCAGAAAAACAAGCGTGGGAAAGCCGCTAACTCCAAATTTTTGAGTTAGCATTTTTTCGGTCAGGGGGTTTCCCTCGAACATGACTTTGTCGTCTGAACTTTCAGTAACCCGTACGGGTACAAAGTATTTTGCTAACTGCTTCTGAACACGGGCGTCAGGAAAAACCTGGGCATCCATTTTTTTACAGTACCCACACCAGGTGGCAAAAAACTCTACCATCACGACTTTATTTTCTGCGGCTGCTTTTGCCATACCGCTATCAAACGTGTTCCATTGTATGCCGCCGGCGGTTTTGGCTGTGTGGGCTTCTGCTTTTTGCATGAGCGAAGGATCCTCTGTAGGTCCTTTAAATAGCATGGCACCTCCGGCGATAATAACGAGCAATGTAACACCGAGCGCAATTTTAAAGGGGTTTTGCATGAAAGGGATCCTTCTTAGAATAATGCTTGTATATTAGCACCGATAGAAAGCAAAACGCACGGGGTTCGCTTTTATTTATCGTCTTGTTGTTGCTCGAAAATTTCGGCCTGGTGAATGAGGGCTTGCGCTAGCTGCTCGGGTTTAACAAATTTTTTGCGAATTAGAAGCTCACCCAGCAAGAGGTTTTCGTCTTGTTGTGCTTTGAGGGTTTGCTGTAACTGGGCTTTATCAAGATAGCCCAGTTTAATTAAGATATCGCCGAGACGTTCGGGCTTGCTGCTCTTAAAAAAGCTCATGAGTTTGAATCCCTGGCGGGTGTTCTTACCGTGAGTCGGCTGATAATGCTTCAGGGCTAAGACGTCAGTGGGATCAAAATGTAATGCCACCTTAAACTCCGCCTGGGCATATCCTGTCCAGCCTTTTTTATCCAGAGCAAACGCCAGACGGCTATGGTATCGGGCCACCGAATTAGCAAGCCGAATGGCTTCTTTGTATTCCCGAATGGCTTCATCCATATTATTTTTGGTTTCAAAGCCCCGGCCATTTTGATAATGCTTTTCCGCCTGCTCTTCTCGCAGCTTTTGCTTTTGATCATCGTCGTTAAAGGGAGCTGTTTTATTTACTTTTGCCTTTTGCTCGTGGACTTTTTGTTCTCTGGGGTCAGAAGACCTTGGCTGTGCCGGGCGTGGTGTTGAGGCGGGTGGCGTAGAGCTACCTGCTCCCCGAGTCAGGGTGCGTTCGTAATCTTTACGCGCGAGCGGATCTTTTAAGGTTTCAAAGGCCAGGCCCACGCGCTTAAAAGCCATTTCCGCCCGTTCCTTTTGGGCTGGCTCAAAGAAGCGATCAGGGTGCACCTGGCGCATTATTTTTTTATAGGATTTGTTAACATCTTCAGTAGAGGCAGAGAGCTCTAAACCTAAAATTTTAAATAGATTTTCTTCCTGAAGTATGCGCTTTAGCTCGGCAGACAATCAAAGGCGTCCTTTTGCGTTGGTAATCATTATTAAACCACTTTTTCGGGGTTGTGCAAATGGTGCGATACAAATCTCAATACTTTAAACGTTGGGGTTCAAAGATAGTTATCGAGTTTTCCGGTGAGTTGGTACACATAAATTAAGACTTCTGAAACCGCGCTATACAGGTCTGCGGGAATGGGGTCGCCCACTTCTGTGCTGCGAAAGAGTGCCTGAGCCAGCGGTTTGTTTTCAATCATGGGAATATCAAATTCCTCTGCGCGCTCACGAATGCGCATAGCCACTTCATTGGCGCCTTTTGCGAGTACCTCCGGGGCGTTCATGTTTTCTTGATCGTAAGCAATGGCAATCGACAGGTGGGTGGGGTTGGTTAAAATGACGTCGGCGCGCGGAATATTCTCCATCATGCGATTTAAAGCCGCTTTGCGCTGCATTTGGCGAATACGTGACTTAATCTGAGGATCACCCTCCATGTTTTTCTGCTCGTCTTTGACCTCTTGTTTGCTCATGCGGATATTTCGCTCGTGATACCAGCGCTGCCAGGCAAAGTCTCCGGCTGCAATGACGAACATGGCCAGGGCAATTTTCCAGCCGACCTCCCACACCACGGCCCCGAGCAAAGTGCCAACATTATCCAGGTTCATGAGTGAGCTTTGCAGCAGGGCAGTATAATGGCTGCTTAAGATACTCCAGGCAATCCAGATCACCAGCGCAATTTTAAGCAAGTTAACGCCCAATTGCACCAGTGGCTGCAAAGAAAACAAGCGTTTAAAGCCCTGTATGGGGTTTACCTTATTGAGATCGGGTTTTAGGGGCTCCAGAGAGGCCTTCAGACCCACTTGAAAAATATTTGCCGCAATAGCAATCACCATGAGTAAGCCGAGAAAGGGTGCCATCATGAGCAGAAAAGCCACGCTGATTTCTCGCATCAACACCATAAACAGATCGACGTCCATATCTACCAGCACGTCTCGCCACAGGTCTTGTGTGGTTTCTGCCACGTAATTGCCCATAAAAGGCATATACCAACGCAAAAACAAGACCGCCACCATGAACAAAATGGCGGTGTTTAACTCCTGGCTTTTGGCCACTTGCCCTTTACGGCGCAGTTCATCGCGTCGTCGAGGCGTGGCTTTTTCTGTTTTTGAGGGATCTGCCATTAGAACAACTGCATAACCTGCTGAAGGAGATCGGGAAGAAGGTCTTTTAAAAACTCAACGGTAAAGCTCAGGGCAAAAAAGAAACTCAATAGCCCAATATATATTTTAATCGAAAAGCTCAGTAAAAGCATATTCATTTGCGGCGCGGTACGGGCGATGAGCCCTAAAATAATATCAATCAGTGTCAAGATGCCGTTAATCGGCGCTGCCAGCATGAGCCCTATAATAAAAATCTGGGCCACCATTAAAGACAATTGCTCCATGAGTTGCCCCTGAATCGCCAGCTGTCCGAGCGGCACCACCGAAAAACTTTTTTGAAAAATCAGGATCAGCATATGGTGACCGTTCACGGCAAAAAAGACCATGAAGGCCAATAAATAGTAGATCTCTGACAGAAGGGGGCGCTGGGTCTGAGACTCTGGATTGAGCACATTGGCCTGAGCAAAACCCATTTGTAAACCGATCATTTGCCCTGCAATGATCATGCCTTCAAACATGAGTAAGCTGCTCCAGCCATAAATTGCACCGGTCAACAATTCGAGCACACCGGCGATGAGCCAGTTGATGGTGTCGGTGGGCACGGCCATATCGCTCAGATTTAAGCTGGGAAAAATCAGGCTGGCAATGGCAATTGAGAAAAAAATGCGAACCATGACAGGGACGCGATCTTGACCGAAGAGCGGAGCGGTAAAAAAGAGCCCGCTGCTGCGTAGAATCACCAGTCCTAGCGTGGGCAGTGCACTGGACAGTGAGTTGAACCACTGTGTCAAATCCACCGGTACTTTAGCTTTCTTTCATCGTGAGACGGCTCACGGCTGAATTAAACGGGGAATATCCAAAATGATGGTTTCTGTAAAGTCCATCATGGTATGCATCATCCACGTTCCCATGGTCAGTAACACCAATCCCACCACCACGATTTTGGGAATGAACGTCAGCGTCATTTCATTAATTTGGGTCACACTCTGAAATAATCCCACCAGGAGTCCGACGGCTGAGCTAATCAACAGGAGGGGAGTCAAAATTTGCATGGTGACCCAAATTCCCCTTTGCATAATGCCTAAAAACATTTCTTCTGTCATGTAAAAAAACTTCCTACCAGCGCTTGAGATAGAATATTCCATCCGTCAATGAGCACAAATAATACCAGTTTAAAGGGCAGTGAAATAACGGTGGGGGGTAGCATCATCATGCCCATAGACATGAGCGTACTGGCCACCACCATATCAATAATAAGAAAGGGAATGTAAACCAAAAATCCGATAATAAAAGCGGTTTTTAGCTCGCTGGTAATAAAAGCCGGAATGAGGACGTGGGTTGCCACGTCTTCAGGAACCTTCGGACGCTCACTTTTAGACAGGGTCAGGTACAGCTCCAGATCGTCCTGGCGGACTTGCTTCATCATAAATCGTCGAAACGGAGCGAGACTGCGCTCAAAAGCCTGTTCCTGTGTAATTTGCTGTTTTAAAAAGGGCTGTATACCGTTGGTGTTTGCCTCAGTAAACAAGGGCATGGTAATAAACAGGGTCATAAAAAAGGCAATACCCACCAGCACCTGATTGGGTGGGGACTGTTGCGTACCGAGGGCCTGACGTAAGAAGCTGAGCACAATAATAATCCGGGTAAAAGGGGTCACCATCACCAATAGCGTGGGGGCCAGCGCTAAGGCGGTAAACAATAGCAGAAGCTGAACGCTAAAAACCGTTTGTTGTGGCGTGGCGTTGGGGTTGAGTGAAATATTGACGCCCGGTACGGACTGTGTCTGTGCCAGTACTTCTCCAGTACAAGTGCACCACAGCAAAAAGCCAACCATAAAGAGTAAAAAGTGAGTACGCCGCATACTGTGTATTGTGGCATACATTGGGGGCTGAAGCCACTAGGCTGAAGAAGTTACTTCTTCAGCAGACGGTGTGCTATCGGAAGGCGCCTCTTGTTTATATCCTTTTCGCCATAAGGCGTTATGGTCCGGCTCGATACCCGACCCAAATTCTCGGGCGTAGGACTCTGTAAATTCTGCGCCCAGTAAAAAGATTTGAATATTGAGATACAGCCAAAACAAAAAGATGATGGTGGAGCCAGCGGCCCCATAAGCAGAACCCATATCACTGGTACTTAAATACCAACTGATAACAAATTTGCTTATGCTCAGCAGCCCTGCCGTAAACACGGCTCCTGCAGCCACATCTCGCCATCGAATCCGCACATCGGGCAAGACCTTGAAGAGCGTGGCCAGAACGCCTGTAAGAATGACAAAAGAGATCCCTAAATTCATGAATTTAAAGAAGGAAATTTCTTCCAGGATGCCGAGTTGGGCGCCCAGTGTGTTTTGCAGAATGGCTAAAATCACGTCTACCAGAAGTAAAACCACCACCATGAATCCGGTAGACAAAATCAGTCCAAAAGATAAAAAGCGGGTTTTCAACATGGTTTTCAGCCCTACTTTGGGATTGACGACGACACCCCACATCGCGTTGATGGTGGATTGAAGCTGCGCGAAGACATTGGAGGCACTAAACAGTAAAACCCCCAAACTGACGCTGGCGGCAAAAAAGTTAGAGTTGCCGGGTTTGTTTGCGTTTTCTAAAATGGTGCTTACTACATCAGCGCTGGTTTTACCCGCTGCTTTGCGCACCTGATCTAAAATTTGGGTTTCTACCGTGCTGCCATCAATAAAGAGCCCAAGAATCATGACCAATAAGACCAGCAAGGGGGGCAGTGCAAACACCGTAAAGAAGGAGAGTGCTGCCCCGTGTTGAGAGGCGTTGTCGGCAGCAAACTCCGTGACCATTGATTTTAAAACAGCAAACAGGCGAAGTCCTAGCTTGCGTTTACTGCGGTGCTTTAGATCGTTGCTCTGGTGTTCTTCTGCGATGATTTTTTTTGCGTATTTTTCGACGCCCATGGGCTTCCTCCAGCGTATTCGCCTACTTTAAACCTATCATAAGTTTTTGAGTGTCGCATTTTGCAGCAGACGTTTTTTATGGGTTTTAGATGCTTTCAATGCTCATGGTATACTTGGCATCAAAAAAGGATACTTCACCATGTTGCGCTGTAAAATTTTTGAAGCACCCGATGCTGAAACCTTAGAAAAAAAGATTAATGCCTGGCTCGCGGAACAAAGTGAAGTGGAGCTGGTCCAGGTTAATCAAAGTGAGAGTGCGGTGGCTGATGGAGACGGTGATCTCTGCGGTAACACCACGATTTCTGTCTTTTATCGTTAAACGCGCTCAGTAAAACCATTCAGTGAGGTCTCCTATGAAATTTTTAAACGCCCTAAAGTACAGTGCACTTGCAGCACTCTGTTTTGTTCACACCCTGCAGCCTGTTCAGGCCGCCGACGCGGTTAAGCAAGTGGTAACCACGGGTCAGAGCGACCTCGCGATTGGCATAGGGCGCGCCCGTGAAGAAGCGATTGCTCAGGCGACCCGTCTGGCAGTGGAACAAGCGATGGGCGTTTACGTATTGTCAGAGACGCTGACAGAAAACATGGCTCTGGTCAGTGACAAAATTTTAACCCAGTCCAGTGGTTATGTCAGTGGTTATAAAGTGTTGTCGGAGTCTAAAGCCAATGGACTCTACACCGTTAAGATACAAGCCACGGTGAGTGTCGAGCCTCTGGTGGACCAGTTGGCAGCGTTGGGGTTGCTTAGAGACTGGAATGTCGCTGTGGTTCTGGTATCTAATGGGGAGGCCCGTGCCTCAAATGAGGGCGCCAAAACGGAGCTCAATGCCATGATGATTAAAAAAGGCTTTCGTGTGGCCGATGATAATGCCCTGGTACAGCTCTCGCAGCCCGCACTCATGCAGCAAATTCAACAGGGCAACTACCTTGCTGCCCTTCCTGCCTTGCGGGATCAGGGCATAGATGTTTTGGTGGTGGGAAAAACCCTAACCCGAGCAGCAGGCGAGCCCATGGAAACCTATGCGGGCATTAAAACCATTATGACCCAGGGGCAAATTGACGCCCGACTGATTCGTGTGGACACGGGTGAGATTTTAGCTGCAAAAAGCTTTGTGGCTGCCGCTGGCGGCTCTGCCCAGGATATTGCTGAAAGTAAGGCCGTGCAGCAGGCAGCCCAAAAAGCGGGAAACTTTTTTGCCTTGGAAATAGCCAAGTTACCTGCGGCGACAACGCAAAAGGTACTGCTGAGCGTTAAAGGCTTGAACTACAATCGTGAGCGGGCGCTGAGAGAAACCCTGCAAGGGGTGCCCGGTATAAAAAAGATTAACCGTTTGATTTATCGCAATCTTGTGGCCCAGTATGAAATTACCTTTGCCGGTAAAGCGGACGATCTTGCAGGCGCCCTGTCTGATCATAAGAGTCTCAAAGGTTTTGGTTTCGAAATTCAGGGTGTTACCTCCGGTAAAATCGAAGCCAAAGCCAAATGAGCAATGCCCCTCAGCTCCCTTTTGTTAAAAGCCATGGCTTAGGCAATGACTTTATTTTGATGAAGGCTCAGCCTGAGATTGCTGCTAAACACTGGCCTGTGTTGGCTCAAAAACTCTGTCACCGTCGCCGGGGAATTGGTGCTGATGGTCTGATTGTCTACCATTCTGCTCAGCATGAACATGCCCGCATGGAAGTCATTAACGCCGATGGCTCTATTCCCGAAATGTGTGGCAACGGTCTGCGTACTTTTGCCCATTACTTATGCCGTCATCATGGCTTACCTCCCGTGCTTTCCATTCAAACGGGTGCGGGCGCCTTGCAGTGTCAAATCATTGCCCAGGAGGGTCGAGAGGCCGAGGTGCGTGTCGAGATGGGGGTGCCTGTCTTGCGGCCTGCTGATATTCCGGCTCTGGGGTTTTCTGACGCTCCCGTGCTGGGGCTGGATTTAGAAGTCAGCCGAGAAGGTCGAACGCGCACTTTTAAAGTCAGTCTCGTTTCCATGGGGAATCCCCATTGCATTGTGCCTGTAGACAAGATGCCTGAGGACTGGCACTTCTGGGGTGAGGCTTTAATGCAGCATCCTCGTTTTCCCCGGCAGGCCAATATTGAGTTTGTGGTTTTTCATCATGATACCCTGGCAGAAGTCAACGTGTGGGAGCGGGGCGTGGGGCCTACCGAAGCCTGTGGTACGGGAGCATGTGCAGTGGCTGTGGCGGGTCAACTCTTAGGCGTGTTACGCACGGAGTGTGTCGTGCGATTACCGGGTGGAGACTTAAGCATTCGCTGGGCCGGTTTAAATGCGCCGGTCTACATGACAGGTCCTAGTGAAGAAGTGTATTCTGGAATATATGTCCCTGAAGGAGTGTTGTGATGTCTGAAGACAGTAAGCCCGAGCAAGAAGCTGTAGAAGAAAATGCAGAAGAAAAAAAGGAAAAGCCACCTTATGTGCCGCCACGCTCTATGCGGGACCCGGTCATGGCTGAAAAAAATACCGAAGCCGAAATGAAAGCCATTGATGCCGAAAGAAAGTTCCGACGCGCAGGGATTGAGTTTGATAAAGGCGATATTGATGAGGCACTGATGTTGCTGCGTTCGGCCCTTTCGCTTTCACCCGGAAACTCGAAGTATCACTATAATGCCGGATTTTTGTATTGGCAAAAAGGTCTTCTGGAAGTCGCCTTAAATCACTATAGGCTCTTTGTGCGCTATGCCGCCGCCGACGATAAAGACCTTGAGATGATCAAAGGCCGCATTACCTACTTAGAAAAAGAGATCAACGGCCGACGTTTTAAACGATGAAGCCCCAAACAACCATTGCCTCAGATCCCTGGGTGCAATGGTGTGCTTTACTCGCTTTAGAGGCACCCACCTATGGCAGCCAGCAACGTTGTCAACATCTGCGTCCAGGGTGGAATAAAACCCAGGTTCAGCAGGCCTTGACGCAGACCCAGGCAGCACTTCGTCTCTTAAACAGCGGGGATCCCTTTCAACCCCATGCTTTTTTACACGACAAAAACTGGTTAAAAGAAGGCGCTAAAAACCCCAGGTCGCTGCACTATCTGAAGGGGTTTTTGAGCCTTAGCGAGCACCTAAAAAGCGAATTACCCGAAGCCAAAGCGCTCTGGCCCGTGCTCAAAAGTGAAATCACCGCGGCCAATGACGTTTCGAAAGCCCAACAGGTGCTTCAGAAACATCGTCATGTGATTGAGCAGCAATTAAAGGTCATTGATGAAATTGGGGTCTGGTGGGCCAGGGCAAAATATGGTCGCCAACGCAAACTTCAGCTCAGTCATATTAGCCAGCAGCAGCGCTGGAATCTCCAAAAATTGAGTATTCCAGGACTGCATTCGCCTCTGGACTTTAGCCTTGAAAAAAATATTTCTACCGTGCTGCTCAATGGTGCCCATAATAGTGGAAAATCAGCCTTTTTAAAGGGGTTGTATCTGCTCATGATGCAACACCAAAGTGGTGTCCCCTGCTTGCAATATGGTGGCGCTCTACCCGTCTATGCGGGCATTCATTGGCTGCCTTCTCAGCAGAGCCTCACGGAGCGACTAAAGACGCTGAAGCCGCTATTACATCGTCAATCCAGCGAGTGTTTGATTATTATTGATGACTTTTTGACCTTTTCTGCGCCTGGAGAAACCCATGCGCTCGCAAGAGCCGTGCTAGAGCATCTCCATCAGAAAGGCAGTCTGACCTTGCTGAGTACTTATGATCGTATGCTCATGAAAAGCTGTGGAGATATGGGGGGGCTACAGACGCTTCAGATTCACACTCAACATAAAAAAACGCAGTTGCTCTGGGACACCAGCACGCAAGCTCAACTCTTGCAGGCTGCTCGTCAGGTGGGGCTTCCCGCAGCGTTAATCCAACGCGCCGAAGTCCACTTAAAAGAATTGCAGGCCCCTCAGTCTTCTCACTTGCTTTCAAAATCGGGGCAAAAGCCAGCGGTAAAACGGGTCTCACCTTCGCCGCTGATGCCGAAAACCCCGAAGCAAAAAAAGGCAAAGCCTGCTGACAAAGCATGGCAACCGGTTCCTGCCGATGTGTCGCCAGGAACGCGTATCTATGTTCCTAAGCTTCAACAGTATGGTGAAATTGTCGCATCTCCCGACCGCCGTCAAAAAGTACAGCTGCGCTGTGAAGGCGTCTTTTTAAATCTTCCCCTTTCAGAACTGAGATTGAGTAGCCACCGTCAAGAAAAAAAACATCCTGAGCCCGTGCCGGTGTATCGCGTGCCGGGAGCAGCTGCTCCTGAAGTCTGTGACTTACATGGCTTAAATGTACTAGAGGCCATTCCTGTTTTAGAAAAATATCTGGACATGGCCTATCATGCTGGAGAAAAGCAGCTGCGAGTGGTGCATGGAAAAGGCACCAACACCTTGCGACGCGCTGTACATGAACATTTGGAAATGCTCATTATTAGCGATTGCTATGCTGAGTCTTATCGTTTGGGGTATACCGGAGAGGGTGACTCTGGCGTGACTATTGTTACGCTCAAATAAAGGCGATCTGGATAGTGTTAATCAAAAAGTTGTAAGCTTATTCTTTGGAGGCAATAGCCATGGCAAAAAAATGGATCTATTTGATTCTTTTGCTCTTAACTGTCGGCGCTCTTTATCTTGTGCGAGACATTTTACTCCCGTTTTTACTGAGTGGTGTCTTTATCTACCTGTTGGCACCCGGGGTCGACTACCTTTCGGCGCCACAGCGAAAGCTTCCTTTGCCGCGGGGAGCCGCCGTTGCTTTGGTTTATGTCATCTGTGGTGCTTTATTAACGGGCGTCTTTTTTCTTTTACTGCCGCCGCTTTATACTGAGTTTATTCGTATTGTGCAGCAGGTCCCTGTAGAGATTGGTCACTTTCGGGTCGATGTATTGCCGCGCTGGATGACCTTCCTTGAAGCCTGGAATCAGCGTTTTGATCTCAATATAGATTTGCAACGTATTACCGATGAAACGCTTAACCAGGGCGTGGCTGCTTTGAAGCATGAAATCGAAGCTATTCCCCATCGCTTGCAAGGCATTTTAGAGGGAGTGATGAAAACCCTGAGTAGTTTTCTGGTTATTTTTATTGTGACCGGATTCGTGCTGGTGGATTTACCTGACATCAAACAAAACCTCCGTCAACTGCTGCCCTTAAGGCACCGGGAGCAAATGCTCGCTCTAATTGCTGAACTCAATAAAGATCTCGGGGGTACCATTCGGGGTCAGTTGACGATCTGTTTAATTAACGGGCTACTCACCACGATTGGTCTTTTGTTATTGCAAGTTAAATTTGCGGTAACTATCGGTTTTATTGCGGGCATCTTTAGTCTCATTCCCGTTTTTGGTGCGTTAATTAGTAGCGTGCCGGCGGTTTTTATTGGTTTGACCCAGTCCTTATGGACGGCTGTAGCGATTGTGCTCATGATTATTGCCATTCATCTCCTTGAAGCCAATGTGCTGAACCCTAAAATTTTGGGCCACACCGTTGAGTTACATCCCGCCGTCATTGTTTTCGCGATTATTGTCGGAGAACATTTTTTTGGTGCGATAGGCCTTTTATTTGCCGTGCCTGTGGCCGCTATCGCGCGATCTATTCTTAAGTTCTTGTATCAAAACTATCTTTTAGAGCGGAGCGAAGGTGATGGCAATCCCGAAACGGAAACAATCACGACTTAGAAAAGGTAGCCGGTGTCATTTTGTATAAACGATTTAAAATTTTTAAAACGCTTGTGATGCGTACCTTCGAAAAGTTTCTTGCAGATGAGATGCTGACTTATGGTGCCGCTCTTTCCTTTTATATGATTTTTGCATTACCGCCTTTTTTAATTCTGTTGATCTGGGGCACCAGCTTTTTTTTGGATGGCGCCATGATTCAAACCCGAATTTTGTCAGAAGCCCTACGTCTTGGTGGCACACAAGCCAGAGACGTCATTGACACCATTTTAAGCAATATGACCGCTCCCGATCCGCGGAACTTTTTTACGATGGTTATGAGCGCTTCTTTGCTTTTCTTTACCGCCTCGGGTGCGGTTTTACAACTACAAAACACCCTTAATAAAGCGTGGGGAGTGCAGCTGAAAAAGCGCAGTCGCATTAAAAGTTTTGGTGTGTTGATGCGCAAACGCTTACGTTCAGTGGTGCTGTCTATTTACCTGTAGCGTTGCGCTGGTGAGCCTGCTGATTGCCGATGCGCTCATTGCCATCCTGCGCAATACGGTGGGAGCCCGTTGGGGTATTCTGCAAGACCTGCATTTTTTTCGAAACCTAAGTTTGAGCCTGGCGGGTGTTTTGCTCGTGCTTTTGGTGGCCTGTGTTTTTAAATTCTTGCCCGATGTCAAGCTGAGCTGGGCCGATGTTTTACCCGGTGCTTTTTTGACTTCGGCTATTTTGGCCTCAAGTCGTTATCTGGTGGGTATTTATTTGTCTCATTACTCTATGGGTTCCGCTTACGGTGCAGCG
Source organism: Candidatus Sericytochromatia bacterium (assembly GCA_963797915.1). GTDB lineage: Bacteria > Cyanobacteriota > Sericytochromatia > UBA7694 > UBA7694 > CAXRDE01. The sequence continues at coordinate 113,250 of CAWCRG010000012.1, read as the reverse complement.
GGATCTACCGTGGTTTTTGTGCTGTGGCTTTTCTTAAATGTGCTCATTTTTTTATGGGGCGCAGTCTTTTCAGTGGTGTATTTTAAACACAAAGACAAGCCGCTGCAGCTGAACCGTTATGTAGAGCCGGTCTCCCCTGCTATAATTGTTAAAAAATGTTAAGTAGGGCTTTTTATGTCTAACCTGCTGCGCGCCTTCTGTATTTTTGCTGCGTTAACGCTCGCGCTTTTTCTTCCGCTGGGAGGGTGGTATTGGACGGGCTTTCGTGAGGTGCCCACCTCAGAAATAACCCCATTAACACAGGCCATACCCCGACTCAGTCGTTTGCTACGGGAGCACGAAGATGAATCGGTAGAAGAGTATCTGGGAAAAATGCGTATGACCGTTATCGTGGCCGACGCTGGCGGCGTGGCCATTACCAGTAATCTGGGAGATAGCGGCAATCAACATCAGCAGCAGGGCGCTGTCGTCTTGAGGAACGAAGCGTTGCCTTTTGTGGCTTCAGCGGAAGGAGACTACCGCTTTTATTACCGCACGCCGGTACGATGGCTGGACTTTAATCTTCTTTTTCCCTTGCTTTTATCGGTCATTGTGGGCTTACTGGCGTCTCTGTGGGATTATCTGCAGCGAGAACGCTTTAACGATCAAACCGACACCTTGATTCTCTTGAATCAACAGCAACAAGATGAAGATGAAAACAAACAGCGTCTCAAGGCCCTCCAGGCCGAAAACAAGCAGCTTAAGTTGCAGGTGGAACGGCTGGAGTCAGGAGCACCTAAGCCCCTTTCTCGTGCCACCGCTGCACTGGCTGATATCGAAAAGTTGCAGACCAGTCTGAAGCAGATGCAGTCGCAAAACGATGCGCTGCGAAAAAAGCTGGCCCATACCCGAAATCAACCCCACGATGATGAGCTACATCAGGAACTGACAGAGTTGAGTAAATCATTGGCCACCACTCAGGACTATGAGCAAGCTTTACGACAGCAAATTGTAGAATATGAAGAGCAATTGCAGCTGATGTATGAACACCAGAAGCGCTTGCAAAGTGATTTTGAGCAGGCTCAAGAACGAGAGCAAAACGCAAAGGGTCAATTAAAACAACTGCATGAACTGGAGCAAAGTGTGCTGACGTTTAAGCAGCAGCACGAGCGTCTATTGCAAAAAGAAGAGCAGTGGAGCAAAGAAAAGCGCAAATTAATGGTACTTGGTCATGAAAAGGAAGAGCAAAATAAAAAGCTCCGAGACCAGATGAAAAATGCCAGAGAAAAATTGCGTTCGCTTTCTGTGGCCTACAAAAAACTCAATGAGAAGGTCGATAACTTGCCGGCCAGTCTGGAAGAAGCCCAGTCTATTATTCAAGCTTTGATTGATGCCAAAGATGAAATTGAACACGCCAATTTAAATCTTAATTTAGATAAAGCAGAGCGTAGCTCTGAGATTCATCGCCTGTATCAGGAACTCAATACCCGTGCAGAACGGCTGACCCAGGCGCAAACCCTGATCGAAGAGCTGGCCGAAGAGCTTAAAAAACATCAGCGGGAAATGGCTTTACTTAGCGAAACCCTGGAGGATAAGCTGACAGACTTGGAGTTTGCTCAGGATCTTCACGATGAAGATCAACAGGTATTGGTCAGCATTACCCAGGAACGGGATCTTTTGCGTTTAGAAATGGAACAGCTCAAAGACACTTCAGATCTGCTGCGGGAAGATAAAGCGCGTCTGGCTTTTGAAAACCAGAGCCTTGAAGAAAAAATTGAAACCCTTGATGTGGACCAATTTCAGCTAGAAATTGAGCAATTGAGACAGTCGATGCAGCTGATGGGAGCACAACAGCAGCGGCGTAATAAAACCATTGAAGAGCTCAAAGAGAAGCTGAAGCAAGGAGAGCAACTGTATAATCGCCTTAAAAAACACAGTGAAGGGCAGTCAAAAGATCTCCAGATGCTTAAGCAAGAAACAGATCGATACCGTTCTGAGATTCAGCTGTTAGAAGATAAGGTTTATGCCCTGGAGAGTGTTCAATATGGCGGCAAGTAGCGACGAAAACCGTGAAGAATAACCCATATGAAAAAGAACAGGTTGCGAAGTAAGAGTCCGGGCACGTTTACTTTTAGTTCTTTATGGGGCACATCTTCTTCCAGCGAAGCGGCCAGGCGAACGGCAAGTTCCCTTTGCCATTTCACGCTACGGGGCCACTCCATTAGATTATCCATCCAGTCCTGAGGAAGGTTGTTAAAGCCCACTCTCGCTCCCATAATGGCTCCCATAATCGCAGCGGTTGTGTCGGTATCACCACCCGCATGAATGGTTTCTAACATCGCCAAACGAAAATTATCTTGATGGGTAAGCCAAATGTGAATAACAGCAGGAACCGTATGCTGAATATAGCCACTAATCCCGTTTCCACACTTCAAACGCAGTAAAAACTCCCGTAGGCTTTCTTTGTTTTGCACGGAGCGGGTGGTTTTACGCATCAAAACAATAAAGTTGCTGTTATCGTCTCGACACGCTTCTCTCAGGTACTGGTAATACTGTTCTGGATCCACTCGCTGATAGCGTGTGCCCAGTGAAGCAGCAAGGGCTACTGCCATTGCGCCATACTCTGCGGCAGGATCGGTATGGGTCAGGCGGGTGGCTGCGCGCACATAGTTTCTTAAGGTCTTCAGGTCGTGTCCGTAAATAATACCCAATAATGCACTGCGCATGGCTGGTGCGTTGCCGGCTGAAAACAGTCCGCTCCGCTCGGGTGGAATGCCTAACCATAAGCGCAGACAGGCTTTGAGTGTTGTGCCTCCCAAGCCTGCGGGCAGCCCCAAAAGCCAAAATCGGAGCTTCCAACTAAAACGCTGCTGTAACTGCTCTGGGCTTTGGCGAGAAGAAATTAGCGCCTGTGCCAACATAAAGGTATGTTCACTGTCATCAGAGACCATGCCTTTACCAAAAAAGAAATGATGGCCTTCTAGATCAGGATACATACGGGCCTGACGTTCTCTACTTAACCCTTCTGCAGGTAAGCCCAAAGCGTCTCCGATAGCGGTTCCCACTAGACAGCCAGCGAGTGTATTTTCAAGTTCACTGTTCATAAGATCAGTTAAGCACGGATTTCATCATTCTGGGCGGTAATCGAAGCATACCCTTTTGCCGAACCGTCTTCTGTCCACTTTAAAATTTCAGAAATACGCCACACGGGAAAAGGGTGGCTGCTCTGGGCGGCGGCTAACAAGGTCCACATCTTGTCTAAGAACCCTTCCTCATAGACCTGATCAAATTCTCGCGCCTGGGCCAAATAAGCTTCGAGATTGAGTTCATTATTCAGGACGCCCCCGGAGATTTTAATTAAGGCGTTCATGACCACGTCACGATCTTGAGTCACCAGCATCGCAGTCCGATCACAACTTAATTCGGCTTTGTGGCTCCACATAATTAGCGCAATTTTAACGGGCAAGCCAATGGTGTTGAGAAGCGCACCAGCGGGTGTTCTTCCCAGGGTTGACGCCAGCAGGTAGATCAGGGTGTTGGCTGCTGACTTGTACAACAGGTGCTGACAATGAATATGCCCCATTTCATGGGCCAATACCGCCAGCAGTTCGCGATCGCTTAAACGCTCTACTAGACCTGCGTAGAGTACAATAAAAGGATCTTGTGTTCCCGTGGTGAAAGCATTAATTTCAAGCCCGCCAAAATTGCTTACCGAGACGTAGAGCTCGGGCTTTTTCATGCCCAGCGTATCGCAGACGACTTTAAGCTTTTCGTCGAGGTGGGCATATTGTTCAGGCCCCACTTTGACGCTATTGGCCATAAACAAAATACGATGCATGCGTTCACTGGTGAGCCCAATGAGTTTTTTTAAAATGGTGTCGACGCCAGGGATCGAGCGTAGCCCCTGTAGGGCCTGGCGATCCAGAGGGTGTATGTAAGCATCAGGATCGACAGCCTTCCATTTTTTATGCTGGGATGTAGAGAGAGGGAGGCGGCAACGGCGACAGTGGGCTGCTGCGTCTGTCGCGTCTTCCCAGTGGGTATTCAGCTTTTGACAATAGACACAGCGGGTTCGATGGCGGGTGGACATAAGCTTAAACCTCGGTTTTTGGTGTTTTATAAATCTGATGTAATGCGGTAAACAAGGGGTCTTCACTGGTTTGGTAGACACCGGCTGAACGCGACTTTTCAAGGGAGCGAGTTAAGCTCAGGAAGCGGCGAGCACGGGTAATGCCGACATAGACCAGCCGAGTACTTTCGGCTTCTTCCTGGGTTTTGACTTCATCGAGCAAGGTGGAGTAAGGGGATCCTGTCTGTAAGCATTTTGTAGAATGCGAACCTCGGTATCTGGAAAATCAAAGGGCTTACCAAAATGAAAGAGGGGCATGAGTACACCGTCCCATTCCAACCCCTTGGCTTTATGCACCGTTAAAATATGCAGGGAACCCTTTGCGGTTAAGTCCGCTTTGGCGCTTTCAGGAATTAAAGCCTGTTTGATTTTTCGGCTTCCGGCCTGATCCATCCATTGCCGGAACGTTTCCAGGGATTGATTGACCTGGGAGTGGGTCTGAAACCACATGCTCTCTAGAATACGTAACTGCATACGATCTTCTGAGGTATGGACCAGTTTTTCAGCAATCCAGGCGAGCAGTTCGTTTAAGGGGTAATGGGCATGTTCCACCAAAAATAAAAGCTGGCGATTTAACTGCAGTAGACGTTGGTAGTCACTATCTGTGGCCGCCGGGTGATAACACATGCCTTCGGCAAAGTTTTGCATTTGTGTGGCTACAGGAGTCTCTGGATTGAGGAGTAATTTGAGTGTGTGGCGTTCAATGCCCAGCATCAGCAGGACCTGTTGATAGCAGTGGAATTGATGGGGCTGCATCAGAAAGTCAAATACCTGAGCCAGGGTTTTAACAATATTGATTTGAAAAAAGTGGTCGGCCCGATCGTGATGCAAGATGGACGGAATTCCCGCCTGTTGAAATTGCGTATGCATCCATTGGCAGTTCACATTGGTACGGCATAAAACGCCAACACTCTGATCTTCTGCGATGAGACGACGGGCGGCTTGCAGGTTTGCGTTCAGTTCATCTTGCAAATGGGCATAGGTTTTGACCCAGATCCAACCGGGTTCAGGGTTTTTAAAGCCGGCTTCTAATTGTACCGAAGAAGGAAAGTCCTGAGTAAAGCGCTGCTGGTAATGATTGGCAAATTGCATAAGGTCTACGCTAGAGCGGTTACTCTGAGCCATCGGGAAAGCGACTTCACGCTCGGCAAAGTCTTGTAATTGGCGAAAATCAGCGCCCCCAAAGCCATAAATGCTTTGGTTAGGATCCCCGACCCTTAGCCAATGCCCTTCTGGTCCACAGATGAGGGCCAATAAGGCACTTTGAGTCGTATTGGAGTCCTGAGCTTCGTCTTCTAATAAGTAGCGGTAGCGCTGCCTTAAACGCTCCAGTAGGGCGATATTGTTTTTAAGCAATGCGTAGGTGGCTAAAATCATGAGGTCATAATCAATCAGCGCGGCTTCGGCTAAGGCCTGATCATAAGCGTCGACAAGGGCCGGTAGCCTGAGCAATAAGGGGGCATGCTCAGAGTCAATGCCCACCCATGTGGCCATCGCATTGGGGGTTTCAGGCGTGCGTAGATAGGGCTGCTGACGGTAAGCGGGAATTAAGCTGTCGGCCACCAGTCGGGTATAGTCGAGTTCGCTACTCCACAATTTTTCGGCGTGTAGCAGGCCGTCGAGTACCGCGTAGCGCCGCTCATCACTGGCGACCTGGCGCTCGGCATAGCTGGGGTCTAATTGGCGCAACAAACGATTGCAAAAGCTATGAATGGTCGAGAAAGTAGGTAAGGTTTGCGTCGTTCCCTGCTGAGTGAGCAGAGAGCGGGTACGGAGCTCGAAGGTGCGGGCTGCATTTTCGGTAAAGGTTAAAACAACAATTGAACGCCCGGTCACGTCTTTTTCTTTGACCCAATGGGTAATGAGACGAGAAATTAAGGTGGTTTTTCCGGCTCCCGGTGTGGCCAGCACCGCCGCCTTGCCCCCACGATACTGGTCTTGTATTTTTTGCTGATCGGGCATCAACTGAAAAGGAGTATTCTCCATGTCAAATACCCCTAGAGTGGAATGGAATCGCCGCTGCCCGAGTCTAAACGCTCGCGATCCTCATCACTCATACCCTGACCCATACGTCCGCGTCGGGGTTTGTCATCGTCATCACGCTCAGGCGGGGCTATCTTGCCGCCTTTTTGCTTCATCAGATACGCAATGATTTTTGCAATGGCCATAAAGAAATCCGGGTGGACAAACTCGCCCAATTCGCAACTGCCGTAGAGTCCACGGGCCAGCGGCGGATCTTCAAAAATGGGAATATCGTGTTCTTTGGCCACTTCTTTAATGAAAATTGCCAGCTCATCTCTGCCTTTGGCGACCACTTTTGGCGCGTCCATGCCGTCTTCATAGCGAATGCCGACCGCGTAGTGGGTGGGGTTGGTGACAACAGCAGAGGCGTCGGGAACGGCTTGCTGGACTTGCCCCATACTCATCTGGCGCATTTTTTGTTTTTGCTTCCCCTTGATTAAAGGGTCACCCTCGGTCTGTTTGTACTCATCTTTGACCTCTTGCTTTGACATACGGAGGCCTTTTTCAAATTCCCAGCGCTGGTAGAAGTAATCAACAAAAGCCACAATGAGCATCGCCGCGGCGGTTTTTTTTGCAATCAAAATGATCAGCGATCCCGCAATGACGAGGGCGTTGGCCACCGGGTTTTTGAGACTGTAAATAATCATGGGTAAATGATCACGCACCGTGGTAAAAACGATATAGCCTACAATACTGGTTTTGACGGTGCTTTTGACGAGCTCTACAATTGATTTAAGCGACAGTACCCGCTTGAAGCCCTTAATGGGGTTAATGCGCTCAAGCTGGGGCTTGAGAGGCTTACCACTGATCAAAATGCCCACTTGTAGAAGCTCCACCAGAAGTGCCGTAATAAAAATGATCAAAAAGACGGGGGCCAGCATCATGGCCATGATTTGAACAGATTTAACACCGTAATTGAAAAGATCTGGCTTGGTAAAGTTTTGTGCAATCCAGGGCATTTCAAAATAGGTCATCTGGATGTATCTGAAAATCGTTTTGTACATGAATGCACCCGACCAGTTCAGCGCATAAGCAGACATCAAGATCAGGACAGCCGTATTGACTTCCTTGCTCTTGAGGATTTGGCCCTTTTGCCTTGCCTCCTGGCGCCGCTTTGGAGTTGCATCCTCGGTTTTTGAGTCTTTATCCTCACTCACCGATGCACTACCCCCTTTCTGGTTGGGAGAATTCTCTACTCATCATAATATATACTGGGTTACAAACCCAAGCAAAAGAAAGGAAACACGATGGCAAAAGAGAGTTCTTTTGATATTGTTAGCGAATTTGATTTTCAAGAACTGCGCAATGCGGTGGATCAGGCGATTAAAGAAATCACCACCCGTTATGACTTTAAAGGAGTCAAAGCGGAATTAGATCTACAGCCGGAGCAATTGGTTATCAAAACCGAAGACGATATGAAGCTTACCGCAATTCATCAGGTTTTGCTAACACGACTGGCCAGTCGCAAGCTGAGTCCCAAAATTTTAAAGTTTGGTGATGTTGACCATGCTTTAGGGGGGACTGTTAAGCAGAATATAGCGCTGGTACAGTCTCTGGACACTGAAAGTGCAAAAAAAATTGCAAAGCTCATTCGCGAGCAGTTCAAAAAAGATGTAAAACCCAATATTCAGGGAGACAGCATTCGCGTGGTGTCTAAAAACCGTGATGATCTTCAAGCAGTGCAGCAGTTTCTAAAAGAGCAAGAAGACATTGAAGTCCCGTTGGTCTTTAATAACTACCGTTAATCAGAATCTTGTCGGCACAAATAAAAAGGACGCTGTGAAGTCGAATGTCTTCCAGCGTCCCTTTTTTAAGGAAAGAAATTAATCCATTCGGATATTATCAAGCTGCTTAATCACGTTGGGGTGCAAAGGTTTTAAAATACCTGGATCCACAGGCAGTGGGCGAGGAATATTGGGCCAGTGGGGTTGGGGCTGGGTTTTAATGCCCCGTGACGAGGATTCTTCCATGACCGATTTTGCCAACGCGCCGAGTAGGGGATCGTCTAAGTTGTTCTCATCAGACATTTCGGTGACAATATGTTTCATTGCACTGTCTAATTGTTTACCGCTCATTTCATCGAGCTCTTTTTGAAAGCCCAAAAGTAGTTTGGCTTGATCGGTGCCCTCGGCACTGCGAATATTTTCAATGAGTTTAACGGGATTGGTGTCTGAACCAAAAATATTCATTTTTTTGGCAATGGACTCAGCGGGGTGGGCATTCCAGAGCGACTTTGCACCCTCAGCCACGCTATCGGCGGTGTTGGCCATGTGTTCAGCAGCGTCCTGTAAAGCTTCTTTTACGGCTTCGGGCATTTTCATGGGGCCCGCGGCTTCTTTAGCTACATTTTTCACCGACTCCTGGGCTTTATTGACCCAGTCCGAATTGGGTTCTACGGGTTTGTTTCCATTGATCATGCTGACACCTTTTTTTCTTTTTTTTTAAGCTTTTTGCTTGCTTTTCAATGTTATTATCGGGGTTTATTTGCTTTTGCTGACGTTAACAAAGTAAACCTTTGCTTAAGATTAAAGATTAAAGCGCACTCTTTTTAATAAACGCTGGCCTTCAAAGGCCTTTCGACCATGCAAGCAACGGCGATTATTGAGCAGCAAAGCATCTCCGGGCTGTAGCAGAAAGCTGACGGCTTCGCGAGCGAGCGCTGCTTCAAAATCAGCCAGGGCTTCCTGCTGGGCTGCGGTCTTCTGCCAGAGTTTGAGCTTTTCTCCCAGCACAAAGTGGGTGGGCTGATAACGCACCTCGATATCTTGCTGGGTATTGAGGCTTAAAATAGGCTGAAGCACAGGCTTGAAGTAAAATTGAGGTTTTTGTAATTGCAGCAAGGTTTCAAAAGCCAGATGAGGAATGACGTGGTCGAGATCGACGACTGTGCTTTCGCCACCGCTTTCGGCGATTTGCTCACAGAGTAATAACACCGTATTGGGTGGCTCATCAAATTCTGAGCAGTCCGTATGAAAGCCAAAGGCGTAGGGCGTATTGGCGTAAGCGGGTAAATCTGACTGATGGTCCACAGACACTGCGTAAATCATTCCCCCTTCCAGGTTACGCGCCTCAAGAACCGGCGTTCCCCATGCTTGAACTCGGTGCTGTAAATAGGCGTGGTCTCCTAAAGGGAAACCGCTTAGAATGCAGGCTTTTGAACGTGATAGCGTCTCTTGCAGTTGGGCTGAAGTCACCTCAGCCGAGGAGAACTGCGGTAAGGGCTTCAATGCCTACAGCCCCATCAGGTCCACAAGGGCTTCTAAATGGGCTTCGGCGGCATTGATTTTGCCGGCAATGTGATAGTCAATGGCGCGATCGGGGTCTTTGAGACCGTGACCGGTGAGCACACACACAATGCGACTGTTCTTTTTTACTTTGCCCGCTTCGGCCATTTTTAAGACGCCGGCCACCGAAGCCGCTGAGGCGGGCTCACAAAATACGCCTTCACGGGTAGACAATAAGCCGTATGCTGCCAAAATCTCGGTGTCCGTGACTGCGTCAATATGCCCTTCAGACTCTTCTAAAGCAGCGTTGGCAAAGGCCCAACTCGCCGGGTTACCAATGCGAATGGCGGTGGCGATGGTTTCGGGGTTTTCCACTCTTTTATTATGCACAATCGGTGCTGAGCCAGCGGCTTGAAATCCCCACATATGGGGCGTACTGTCAATTTTATTGGCTTCAGCGTAAAGCTTAAATCCGCGCCAGTAAGCGGTAATATTACCGGCGTTGCCCACCGGAATAGCCAGGACGTCAGGCGCAAAGCCCAGTTGGTCACACACCTCAAAGGCGCCGGTTTTTTGCCCCTCGATGCGAAAGGGGTTGACGGAGTTTACCAGGGTGACCGGATACTTTTCGCAAATCTCGCGCACCAGTTCCAGGGCGCGATCAAAGTTTCCTTTAATGGGAATCACCTGGGCGCCATGAGCCATGGCCTGCGACAGCTTGCCCAGCGCAACATAGCCATCAGGAACCAAAATATAGCCCTTCATACCCGACTTGGCCGCGTAGGCCGCCATTGAAGCGGATGTATTGCCCGTAGACGCACACATAACCGCTTTTGCGCCGGCTTCTGCCGCTTTTGAAATGGCCATGGTCATGCCACGGTCTTTAAAAGATCCTGTGGGATTGAGGCCTTCATATTTGAGCCAGACCTGTGCACCGGTCATTTCACTGAGGTGACAGGCATAGATTAAAGGGGTATTGCCTTCATGTAAAGAAATTACCGGAGTTTTTTCGTCAACGGGTAAATGTTCGCGATAAGCGTGAATCAGACCTTGCCACATCATTACTATACTCTCGTATCTATTTTGCGATAAACGTTCAGTCCTGAACGTGCTCTTATCATACCGGATTCTGGCTCATTATTTTGTGATGCCACTATTTCTGATACAGCTTCTTGAGGCTTTTGAGGGGGCTGTGGCCATAGCAGGTAAACCATAAAGCCCGTGACGCGCGTCAGATCTTTAAGCCACTCTGACAGGGGCTCAAAAGTAAAACGGACAATGCCGGCAGTATTAATCTCCCCTTCTTGATGTAAAATCAATCCCTGGGTCAGCTGAACCTGCTTTTTACCCCGCAGACCAAACCCTTTAAGCATTAATATCAAAGGGGTATAGGCGTAGCGGGACGCAAAACGAAGCTGGACCGCAAAGGTTTTTTCACTTTGTAAGTGCTGCGTCAAAAAGAACCCCAGATACTTCAACTTCTCTTTGGCATCAGGCGATGATAAAGGAGCATCCTGATGGTGGCGGGCTAAATTGTGCTGTAAATCAAAGCTTTGCTGGGCTTCTAATACAGCCACTACACTTTCTACGTCCTCATAACCTTCAATGATTTGTAAAAAAGAAGATGTGGGTTGAAGCTGTTGAATAAAAGCGCTGACTTCAGGACCTGTGATAAACATAGCTTTATCTTAACAAATTTTGCTGGGTATCCTGTTGCCTTCAATCGGGGATGTGATATTATATTAAACGATTGGGGTATCGCCAAGCGGTAAGGCACCGGGTTTTGGTCCCGGCATTCTTAGGTTCGAATCCTAATACCCCAGCCTCATAAAAAGCGCTCTAAACTATAAAATGTTTTGGAGCGCTTTTTTAATGGACGATTTAATGCGACACTTAATGAAAACATTTAGATGGAGAAACCCCATGTTAAATTTACGCTTAGGCATGCTGAGCCTATGTTTACTCGCCACCGTGAGTAGCTGCAGACGTTCTTCAGAGCCTACGGTTACCCCTCAGCCTATCGCCTGTCCTGATATCTACCAGCCCGTGTGCGCCCCTGACGGCAATACATACCCGAATGCCTGCCGCGCTGAAGCAGCCGGACAACAAAATTCGGAGCCAGGAGAATGTAAGGGACTGGGCATTCCAGGGGTGATTAGCTAAGGATTTAAAAGTCGGAGCGGGTGGCTGCTTCTCGCCACTGGTGAACACGGGTTTGAATTTCACCGAGACTGTCACCGCCAAACTTTTCGAGCACAAACTCAGCGAGAGTCAAAGCGAGGAGCGCTTCTCCAATCACCGCTGCGGCGGGTACGGCGCAGGTGTCAGAGCGCTCAATATGCGCTTTATCGGCTTCGCCACTGCGTAAATCGACGGATTGCAGGGGCTTCATCAAGGTGGCAATGGGTTTCATGGCCACGCGGATAACCAAAGGCTGCCCGGTGCTGACGCCCGCAGCGATTCCTCCGGCTCGGTTGGTAGGGTATTCCACATCAAGCGGCCCCTTACCGGGCTTCATTTCGTCATGGGCCTGTGAGCCCTTAACACGCGCTGCTTCAAAGCCAAGCCCTAGTTCAACGCCTTTGATGGCGTTCATTCCCAAAAATACGGCTCCAATGCGGGTGTCTAAACGGCGATCCCACTGACTGTAAGAGCCCAGGCCCACGGGCAGCCCCGAGGCGTAGACCTCAAAAATGCCGCCCAGACTGTCGCCTTCGGCCTTGGCTTCGTCGATGGCGGTCATCATTGCCGCTTCGGCTTCAGGGCTTTGCACACGCACGGGAGAGCTGTCCACCCCCGCATTTAAATCAGGAATATCGTGGGCCAACGCGCTGGAGTCCATCACGGCACCAATTTGGGTGACGCGGCTTCCCACATGAATACCCAACTGCTCTAAAAACTGTCGTGCAAAACAGCTCAGGGCAACGCGCATGGCTGTTTCTCTGGCACTGGCCCGCTCAAGGGAGTTGCGTAAATCGTGGTAGTCATACTTGATGGCGCCCACCAGATCAGCGTGGCCCGGTCTGGGGATAAACACCTGACGCTTTACCTTTCCCTCAGCAGGCTCTGGCTGCATAATATCTTGCCAGTTTTTCCAGTCCTTATTGGGCAAAATAATGCCGATGGGACTGCCTAAAGTCAAGCCATGGCGTATGCCAGAGAGTAATTCGATGGCGTCGGTTTCAATTTGCATACGGCGCCCGCGTCCATATCCCTGTTTACGGCGTTGTAATTGGGCCACAATGGCTTCTGCATCAATCACAATATTAGAGGGAAGACCTTCGATGATTCCCACCAGTGCTTTCCCATGAGATTCACCGGCTGTAAGATAACGCATTCGTTTTCCTTTAGTCTTCTTTTAAAATATAGCCTGCACCGCGTATGGTGTGCAATAAACGGCTCTTGGCCGCGTTACTGTTTAGCTTTTTACGCAAATTGTGAATATAGACTTCTACAATATTGTCTTCCCCATCATAATCCCAATCCCAGACGGCCTCAATGAGACGAGACTTGGAGAGGACTTGATTCGGGTGATGCATGAAAAAAGTGAGCAGATCAAACTCTTTGGTAGAGAGGTTCAGGGTTTTTTCACCCCGGTGAGCTTCTCGTTTTAATAAATCGAGGGAAATGTCAGCAAAAGCAAGATGTGCACCGGCGGTGTTATTTGTATTGACTTGACGGACCAGAGAGCGGATACGGGCCAAAAGCTCATTGATATGAAAAGGTTTGGTGAGGTAGTCGTTGGCCCCGGCATCAAGTCCCTCGACCTTTTCTTCAACGCGGTCAAAACTGGTGAGCATCAGAATCGGGATATCAGAGGTTTGGCGGGTTCTGAGACACACTTCGATACCGTCCATTTTGGGTAAGGAGCGGTCTAAGATCATGATGTCTGGATTTTGTTGACGTAGTTCAATAAGCCCCTGCATGCCGTCTTTGGCCAATATGACCTGATAACCTTCAGCTTCTAGTTCAAGCTTGAGGAGAAGGCCCAGGTCTGGATCGTCTTCTACGACGAGCACAGAATGAGACATGATACTACCCACCTATCACACAATCTTTTTTTCATTATACGCACTTCAAAAGTTATCGGTGACTAAATTAGGTTAAAATGCCTTTCAGCTTCTGCAAAATACGTTTGAATATTGGGATTTGATCATGAATCTACGCTTTTTTTTGTGTCTAACGCTTATGCTCTCACTCTGGCTAAATACAGGTTTGCCCTCACCGGCCGCTATTCCTGATAATATTCCCTCTCAATTCATGACCTTGCCCACGACGCAACAGGAAACCCCTGAGGCTCTGAAAAGTCTTTATCGTCAGGTGGTGGGGCAATGGCAGATCTTACGTTTAGATCCTGATGTGCCTGACGAAGAAGTTCGCCAACGTCTCGATTTTGTCAGCAGCAGTATTCAGCGGGTAGAAGATATTCGTAAAAAAGTAAGCGCTGGAGAAGACAGTAAAAAAATCAGCAACTATATCGACGCGGGTGAACAAAAAGAGCTGTTACAGCGCACTTATTTTGATCTCATCCATGCCCAAATTCAGATGCTGCCCACCCGGCGCGTGGAGCTGCGCGGCGCCCTGCTGGATGCGGGCATGCTGCCTAAAAATGCTGAAGCCATGCAGCGCTTGATGAAGCGCTTTAAAGACGCCGGGTTTAACGCGGTGTACCCTGAAGTCTTTCGCCGGGGATACGCCTTGTTTCCCAACCCCATTATTGCTTTAGATCCTGAGTTACCGCCGAATATGGACATGCTAAAAATGGTGACTGACGCAGCGCGCGCTGAAGGCCTTGAGGTGTACCCCTGGTTCTGGATGTTTCGCGTTCTTTCACCGACGATTGCCAAGCAAAACCCCCTGACCCGCAGGCTTCCCGCATTGATGGCCAACCCTTTGGATGGCAAAGCCTATCGCAGTAATAACAGTGAAATTGAAGATGAGTCCAGTTCTTTTATTAGTCCAGCCTCCCACGAATGGCGAGAACTATTGGCCAGTCTAATGAACCAGACCGCTGCGAAGTATAATGTGCAGGGCTTTTTGATGGACTATATCCGCTATGGCAATAACCAGGTAGAAGATGAGCTGAGCTTAACCCGTTTTCAACTGGATTATTATCGAAAAGTAGGCTCTTTTCCGTCACCGCGCATTTCTCCTGATAGTGACTTACAGTCTCAGTGGCATTTATGGCGTGAAGAGCAAGTGAACAGCATCGTCAGAGATTTACGTTTATTATTTGGACAACAAAAAAAGCCGATGGGTTTGGGGGCTGCCGTGTTTCGTAACGAAATTCAGGCCCGCAATACAAAAATGCAGCACTGGCGCCATTGGAGTAATAATCGCTGGATTAACTTTATTTCTCCGATGATGTACACCAACGATTTCAGGGAGCTGGATCTCTGGATGGACTGGGAAACCGACAACAACACCCGTCATGAGGTGATGTACCCTATTATTGGCGCGCATAAAATGGGGCAGAACAGTCTTGAGCTGCTCAATCAGATTCAAATGCTGCGCCAGCGGAACGCCAACGGAATGTCTATTTTTGCCAGTAGTCAGCTGACGGGCAATATGCTAAAAGCTTTACAGGTCGGTCCGTATAAGCAAAAAGCGCTTATTCCTCATCATAATTTATCTCAGGCGCTGTTAACCCAGACCCAGTTTTTGAGACAGTGGCTCACGGGAGTCGCCGAAAAAGGAGCGACGACGCAGGCGCTGAACAAATCCAATCAACAGGTGTTAATAGAAGCAGCCAATCGCCTGAAGTCTCTAAATGTCAACCTTGCTGCCAGCCCCATGCGCACCTCTGCAGAAGATATTCTAGAAGGGGTACGTGCGGAGCGTAAAGGGTTTGAAGAGCAGGCTCCGCTATTGAGTTTTGAGCTTAAGCAGCGCGCGCTACAGCATTATGATGACTTAATTAAGCTGGCGCTTAACTTGAAACAAGATCGGCAACCCCAGGGCTATATTCCGCCGGAGCCTCCCCCGAGCAAAGTCTTACCCGAAGCGCGCCCGCTTCCCAGCATGGAGATCCCCTATACTTCGACGGCTCCACGCGTTGATGCCCGTCTGGATGAGGCGCTATGGCAAGGGGCATACCGTTTGCCTCCGTTGTTCTGGAACACGGGCGCTGCTCGGGCGACCACGAATACAGAGGTGCGGGTCACCTATGATGACAAGGCTCTCTATGTGGCCTACGTGAATGATGAGCCCCGCAATGATCGGGTCAATGTTTCTTCTCAACAAGACGGTAATTTCTTAAACACCGACGATACGATACAGCTTTTTTTGGATCCTGAGGGAAAGGGCAGAAATTATTACTATTTTGTCGTGAACCCCGCCAATGTAAGATACCAGCGGGCCTCTTTTGACAGTGCATGGAACAATTCCTGGCAGAGCGCTGCCCGTCAATTTTCTCATGGTTGGATTGTGGAAATGGCGATTCCTTTTCAGTCTTTGGGAATGAAGCCCAACAGCAATTGGAAAGCCAACTTTTGCCGCCGACGCCCGCAGGAAATTGCTGACTTTCATTGCTGGTCATTCACCTATGGCGGTATTCATCGTTTAGACCGCATGGGACAGTTGCGTTTTACCCCAGCGAAATAGCTCTCAATGCTATAATGCAGCTTAGATCTTATTACTGAGGTAAACCCATTATGAAGCCCCTTGGAAAACGTCCCGGCCAGCCCGGCGGTGGAAATATGAGCGACATGCTCCAAAAAGCGCAGCAAATGCAGCAATCGCTGATGGATGTGCAAGAAAAACTTGGCGAAGAAGTTGTTGAAGGCAGTGCCGGTAACGGTGCTGTGGTGATTCAAATGACCGGCAAGCACGAAGTGAAAGATATCAAAATCAATCCCGAAGCCGTCGATGAAGACGATCTTGAAATGCTCGAAGATATGCTTTTGGCAGCGTTCAATACCGCTCTTGAGAAAGCCAATCAACATGCGGCTTCACGCATGAATGATGTAACTGGTGGAATGCAGATCCCAGGTTTAGACGGCTTATTTTAATGTCCGGCCTCACCCCGCCGCTGGGCAAGCTGGTGGGGGCTTTTCAAAAGCTCCCCGGCATTGGCCCTAAAACTGCTCAGCGGTTGGCTTTCTTCGTTATTAATCAGCCAGAACAACTGGCTGAGGATTTGGCAAAAGCGCTCCTTGAAGCCAGGGCGAACATTCACTTTTGCTCGATTTGCTCTAATTTGAGCGCCAACGATATCTGTGAAATTTGCGCCAACGCGTCCCGCGATCAGCAAACCATCTGCATTGTTGCCGATGCGCGCGATGTGCTGGCTTTTGAGCGTACCCATGAGTACAGAGGGGCTTATCACGTCCTTCAGGGGCTAATTTCTCCCATGGAGGGTATTGGCCCGGAGCAGCTAAAAATAAAAGCGCTGGTCCAACGCTTGCAGAAATTGTCTCCTGAGCAACATACCAAAGAAGTTATTTTTGCTTTAAGCCCCACCATTGAAGGAGATGCCACCACCCTTTATCTCACCCGGCTATTGCGTCCTCTCAACCTTAAAATGAGCCAAATTGCCTTTGGACTCCCGATGGGTGGCGACTTAGAGTACGCCGATGAGGTAACGCTTGCCCGCGCTTTAGAAGGGCGCCGCATTATTTAGGAGGCCTCAATATGTCCATAGACTCATCTCAACTCGCGTCAGAAATGACGCCGTCGCCCGCGCCAGATCCTGCTGATATCCAGCGTATTCTCTTGATTAACTTTGGCGGTATCGGAGACGAAATCTTATTTTTTCCTGTGATTGAAACCTTGCGTTATGCGTATCCTCATGCATATCTTTCTATTCTTGTCGAGCCCCGATGCCATAATTTAATGGACCACCACTACTTCATTGATGAAGTCTTAACGTTTGATATTAAACATCGCAAGAGTCCTGGCGATTTATTGGACTTACTGACCCTGATTCGGAGCAATGAAGCAGACATGATTATCTCTAGTGGAGGCTCCTCTCTGGTGGCACCCCTCTTGTTTTTAAGCGGCGCATCTCGCCGGATCGGATACGATTCAGGTCGGTTTCCGTTTTTGCTTACGCATCGAGCGCCGCTAAACAAGGAGCAGTATGCTGCCAATATGTATCATGACTTGTTAACGCCGTTGGGCCTGGCCCGAGCGGATGTAGTACCCCAAACGAGTCTGCCGACGATTGTTAAGCATTGGAGTCACCAGTGGTTGAGCGCTCAGGGGCTGACCACGGGTGACCAGATCAAGGACTATGTGTTGGTTCATCCCGGCGTTAGCCTCATGAGCAAAGAAAAGCAGCTCATTAAAAGCTGGGAACGGGATCGCTGGTGTCAGTTGATTCAGCGTTTACTTAAAGAGGGGACCCCGGTGGTGCTTGCGGGCGGGCCTGATGATGCCGAAGAAGTGGAATATATCACGACGCGTATTCAACACCCCTTGTTTAAGGTGGCTTATGGTCATACCCGTGATCTCTATCAGCTTGGCGGTCTTATTGAAGCCGCTGGCGCAACGGTGTGCGTTGATTCAGCCCCTATGCATTTGGCGATTGCCCTGCAGTCTCCATTGGTGGCAATCTTTGGTCCCACTGACGAAACCAAGCTGGTGCCTAAAAATGATCGCTACCAGGTGGTGAAGCATGATGTGCCCTGCCGTCCGTGTTTGTGGGCAACCCGTAACACGACCTGTGCCACTCTGGATTGTCTTACCGGCATTCAGGTGAAGCAGGTCTACACTGCGGTGAGAGGCTTTTTACCTCTGCCTTCTCAAAACGCAAAAGCCGGTAAGTCACCGGCAAAGGGCGTGGGTGTTTAAACGACGGATTTAAAGCGGTGTTAAACCCCGTGGGCCATGGGTAACTCTTGCTCATGGGCGGCAGGTGTACAGGTGCTGCTGGAGCAGCTATTGCATCCGCCTTTGGGGCCCTGAGACATGGTGCGTTTGAGGCGCTGGGTAATATAAGCGCCTGAGAGCAGCAATACGCAACTTACAAAGACATTTTCCACGGGCTGCACCTCCTTGTGTTATCTACTGAAATCCTAACACAACCCCAAGCTGATAAACCACTGCTGATAACACATATGCCGTGCCTGTGGTCATTAAAAAAACAAAGCCAAAATACCGACCGCCGAATTCGGCGGTCATGGCACCCACCACAGAGATGCACGACAATAAAAAGAGATTAAATACCATATAAGAAAACGCGGTAAGCGGCGTAAATGTACCGCGAACGGCCTCGGTTAAGCTGGAGCTGTTTGCAGAGGTGTCTACGGCTAAGGGAGCCGGAGTCAGGCCGGCAAACACGGCGGTAAAAGCGGTAATGACCGCATCTTTAAAGGCCATCAACTGGGCTGTGAGCTCAGGAATAAAAGCCGGGGTTAATGTGGCTTGCTCTGCTTGCTGTACGCTCATTACGACACCGAGGGTTCCCACCACCATCTCTTTCGCCATAAAACCCGGGATAATAGCCGCTACGGGCTCCCAGCGCTGTCCAAATCCCTGAGGTAAAAACAAGGGAGCCGCCATACGGGCGCTATAGCCCAATACGGTTCTTTCGGGTGGGTTTCCGTAAGGTAAATTCACCAGCCCCCAGAGTAAAATCATGCTCACGGCAATGACGGTGCCCGCTTGCTTAATAAAGGCCCGGGTTTTGCTCCAGATAGACCCCCAGAGGGCCTTCAGTTGAGGAAAGCGATAGGGAGGAAGCTCCATCATAAAGAGGGGGATTTCGCCTTTGAAGCGGGTCCGCCGCAGAATAACGGCCCATAAAATGGCTACCGTTACGCCCAGAATGTACATGGATAAAATAACGAGGGCTTGATAGCGTTGAAAAAACACGGCGGTAAACAAAGCGTAAATGGGGAGTTTGGCGCCACAGGACATAAAAGACATCACGGCGACGGTAATTTTACGATCGGTTTCGCTTTCTAAAGCCCGGGTGGCGTAAACGCCGGGTACGTTGCAGCCGAAGCCCACCAATAAAGGTACAAAGGCTTTGCCATGTAGGCCAAATCGGTACATAAAACGATCCATCAAAAAGGCGGCCCGCGACATATAGCCACTTTCCTCTAGTAAAGCCAGAAACAGGTACAAAAACATGAGGATGGGCACAAAGGTGATCACCAGACCCACACCGCCAATCATTCCATCTTTGATCAGGGAGGTGACAATGCCCGGCATCCCCACTGCGTTTAACCCCAGCTCTGCCCAGCGGCCCAAAAAGCCGTTAAAAAACCCGTCAATCCAGTCCACAAAAGGCGTGGATACATCAAAGGTTAATTTAAAGACCAAAAATAGAATACCCATGAAAATGGGAATACCGGTCCACTCATTCAGTAAAAACTGGTCAATGCGCTCTGTTTTACTCACCTTAGACGCGTCAGCGCTAGACATGACTTCGTGAACCCAGCGCTGAATCAGCGTATAGCGTTGGGATGTCTCTTCGGGAATTTGGGGGAATTCAGGTTGGATTGGGGATTGCCTGGCATGGGTCTCCAGGGTGGACTTAAACGTTTCAAGACCTTTGCCACTGACGGCGGATGTCGCAATGACAGGTACACCTAAGATTTGCGAAAGCCGCTCAATATTCAGCTGTTCTTCTCGATTTTCAAACTCATCCCACATATTGAGCAAAATGACCATGGGCATCTGGAGTGCCATTAACTCAAGCGTTAGTGAAAGACTTTTCTCAAGATTGCTGGCGTCGATAACGTTTACCAATAGATGGGGAGGAGTGGTTGATAGGTAGTCTCTGCAGACGGTTTCTTCAATACTATGAGGCACCAGACTATAGGCTCCGGGCAGGTCAATGAAGTGATAGTCGGTGTTGTTTTGTGTCCAACGCGCTTCTTTTTTTTCTACCGTGACTCCAGGCCAGTTGCCTACCTTTAAGCGGCTTTGACTGACGGCGTTGATGAGTGCTGTTTTACCTACGTTGGGGTTGCCGGCAAAGGCTATGGTGAGCGGCTGAGTGGTGTTAGGCGGGTTAAAAGAAGGTTGATTGGGCACCACAGCGGACATAAGAACTAACCGACTTCCTCTGCCTCAATGACAAAAGAAGGAGATAAACGAATACCCAGAGACATGTGTCCATGTTTAATGAGTAGAGATTGGCCCCGTTTGCGAAGAATATGCACCTCACGTCCGGGGAAAACACCCATGGCATGAAGGCGGTGACAGAGCGAAGGGTCTCCTTTGATTGCCGCGATGCGCACGCACTCGCCCCCAGAAAAACTGGCAATTGACTGCACTGTGGCGATGCGCCGGACCATAGCCGGAGAAGGTGTCAGTGCAACGGATTTGCGAGAAAGAAATAGAGGAGAGGATACTGACATTTTTAACCTTCTTATAGGATTTGATTAGGTTAATCATAAACAAGATCTCAAAAGCTTGTCAATGAAACTTTCAAGTAAAATATTTCTTTTACGTTCATTAATTATTTGTTTTGTTTTGCTTTATGATTTTATGAACGAATAAAATCCACAGAAAAAAGTGATAGCAATAATATTTAAAAGGTGTGTTTTTTTTTTGTTTTTTTTGTTTTTTTATAAGAAAATCTAAGAAATAAGTTTAAACTTATTTAATTATTTTTTTAAAATAATTATTTTGTTTTTATTATTGGTTTTAAGTTAATTTTAAACGCTAAAAAAACATCTTAATATTTTATGTATAAATAACTTTTGAACGTAAATAAAACATTACATCTTGACAAGTGGTCTTTGAGTTTCTAATATGTGATGTAAATCTTGATCAAAAAACGACTTAAATTCAGGAGGAAAGAGCAATGTCAGAATGTCGTTGTATACACTTTGAAGGCAAGTTTTATAGCGCGTGTTGGTGTAAAGACTGTGAGCAGATTCGACTCCGCTGTGGCTGCGCGCTCCTACCCTTTAAAACAACGCAGGTTAAAAGTTTCTTGTGTTTTCTGCAAGAACTTCAAGAGCGAAAAGTAATTTCTGAAGGAAAAGACGAAGTACAGTTTAAGTTTGCTGATATTTCATTATTCTTTTCTGCGGTGGAGTTGTCTGATCTTATTGAGATTCTTGGGCGCGTTCAGTTAGAGGTGCAGCGAGAACAGCTAGAGCTCCTTTTTTCTGACGCTGGGGTCAAACCCTTCTAAAACTTTTACTTCGTAGGAAAAAAAGATTCTTCTCAAATGCCAACCCCAGATACAAATCATGTATCCGGGGCTTTTTTTGCATTATGAAAATTCACGAGTAGCCCGTCTATTTGCGACGGACAAACTCACCTTTATCGAGCTTGCTGAAGTATCCGTTCATTTCTCGGATCGCCAGATGGCCCATAATTAAGAGAATGGGTATGTTGGCCCAGAGCATCCAGCCGGTACCAAAATCGGCGAGAATGCCCAACTCTTTATCGGTGGTGATCAGCACAGGAGCGGCTAGCGTGCCCAGGAGAAAAATGGCCTTATAAATGAGAATGCCTTTGCCTCCAAAAATAAAGACGACACCCTGCTCACCATAATAACTCCAGGAAATCATGGTTGATACCGCAAAGAGAATGGCTGAAATGGTAATGAGCCATTTTCCTAAACCAGGGAAAGCCCTGTCAAAGGCGTGTCCGGTTAAGCTCGCGCCTACAAAGTTGCGATAAACCCGCTGGTCGGCTTTTCCTTCTTCCGTCATGACCCACTCGGCTCCCTTGGGGACTTCTCCCCACAAAATCGTGTCTTTTCCGGCCGTTTCTCCAGCCACCAGTGTCCCGTAGATTTTACCGCGCTGTTGCACGCCGCCTTCTCCGGGGACATTAACCATCATGAAAATTTGAGAGCCGGGCTGCCATTTCTCCCATGAGGCCAGTTCAGGTAGGTCAGAGACTTTGCTGGGGGCTTGTATCTCTGTAACACCTTGTGCATTTTGACTCAGGACCGCTGTGCCGTTGAGCTCTCCAATGGGCTCCCGATTCCAGGTGCCTGTACACAAAATAACCAAAGCGGTAAGCGTACAAATCAGAATGGTGTCAATGAGCGGCTCTAGACCGGCCACAACTCCTTCTCGGGTCGCTTCGTGGGTTTTTGCTGCGGAGTGAGCAATGGGCGCAGAGCCCTGGCCCGCTTCATTAGAAAACAAGGCGCGTTGCAAACCAATTTCAAAGGTGGCATACATTCCGACGCCGACAAAAGCACCGCCTGCAGCCACAGGGCTAAAAGCACTTTTGACAATTAAGGCCAGCATTGCAGGAATTTGATCAATATTTATAGCCAATACGGCCAGTCCTGCGAGCACGTAAAGGGCGCACATCAGGGGGACTACTTTTCCGGCCACGTCACCAATACGCTTAATGCCTCCGACAATAACCATCCCCACTACAATGGCGAGCACAATACCCGTGGCAATCTGGGGCACTCCAAAATAAATATTGAGAATTTCGCCGACGTTCCAGGACTGGAACATATTCCCACCGGTCATGCTGGAAATCAGCAGCGTACAACAGAAAAATACAGCAAGCACCCGCGCGAGTCCTTTGCGCCAATCATCATATTTACCCAGGGTTTTATCAATCACCCACATGGCACCCCCATGGGGATTGTCAGGATCATCCATGTTTCGGTACATCAGGGCCAGGGTCACTTCGACGGTCTTAATGGCCATGCCCAGAAAGCCCACGATCCACATCCAGAACAGAGCACCCGGGCCTCCCAGAGCGATGGCCATGGCGACACCCCCGATATTTCCCAGTCCTACCGTGGCTGATAGCGCCGCAGATAAAGCTTGAAAGTGGTTGATGGCTCCGGGATCGTCAGGGTCATCGTAAACGCCTCGTACAACATCTATACCGTGAGACACGGCGCGAATCTGTACAAACTTTGTCCAAATCGTAAATAAAATACCTGAGCCCATGAGCACGAAAAACGTCCAGGGTCCCCATAAAAACGCAGAAATACTGCCCATCAAGTCTAGAATAATCAAGAGAACACTCCCTAACACAACATTAAATTTTGTTTTATAGTCTAACATCTCTGCATAATTTAGGTCTGTAACGAGAGAACAATCGCAAAAAGCTCTCATCTTATGCTACGATCTGAGAAAACATCGGGCTTTGCCATGAAAATTATCATTAAACGCGGCAAGATTGTGCCCTTTGAGGAGCTTCCTCCTCGCTCGATTGCTTTAGATGGCTATGTCCAGGGACCGGCCATTGATGTCAAAGTGCATAAATATAGCTTTGATCATCATGCCGGATGTATTCGTCTGGTCACTAAAGCAACCTGTGCACAAGTCTTGGATGCTTTAATCCTGGGGCTAGACCCCAGAAATATGACGGTTTATTTAAATGACATTGATGCAGATACAGTGTTAGCAACCTGGTTGTTGCGTCATCCCTCTGCGATCAATAATGCACGGGTGCGCAACCTGGTGGAGGATGTGGCCAACGTGGATGCCCATGGTCCCTCTTATTTCTCTTATGTGCGTGATTCAGAGCTCTGCCAACGTTTTTTTAAAGGCGCGATGGAGCCTGAGTGTACCTGTCGCCGAGAAAATGGCTATGCTACGGCAGATCTGTATCAGCTTCTGTTTGCCTGTCTTAAGCGTACCGATAAGCTTATTTTTCATAACAAGCGCTATACCATTCCCCAGTATGCAAAACCTCGCGGCTGTCGCTATGAGATTACCCATGAAGGCAGTGGATGGGTCATGATTCACAGCCCTGAGCGTGTGTTTGGCTCGCTCTATCGCGATGGTTACTCCAAGGTGGTCTCTTTTCACGATATTGAGCTTACCGGTGAAGATGGAGAAATCGAGCGCTCTTTCTCTTATACCATTGCAAAACAGTCGGATCTGATTAAAGATTTTAATATTCCGGCTATTTTAGAGCATTTAAGTACGATTGAGCCGGGTTGGGGTGGAGGCAGCAGCATTGGCGGAGCGCCTCGCAGGCCCAATGGTGCGCGGAGTTATCTGCCCCCAGATCAGGTTTTTGAAATAATCGAGTGCTTTTTAAGAAACCATTGCTAAAGGTGTTCACGATATGCTAAATTACGTATCCTATTACAGCGTGTGTCTGTAGCAATAGGGCGATGTCGCCAAGTGGTAAGGCCGAGCTCTGCAAAAGCTCTATCGCCGGTTCGAATCCGGCCATCGCCTCTTTTTTGTGACTGTTTTTGGCCTGGATCTTGGCCTGGAGCATCGTCTAAGTGACCGTTTTCTCTAGCCGTCATCTTCATTTAAGTGACCTCTTGCGCCTTTTGCCCTGGGTGCCTCACCGCCACGTCTGCGACATTGGCTTTGGTAATGGAGATCTCGCTGTCGCTCTTGACGACTACGGGTTCCAGGTTACCGCTCTTGAAGTCGATTCGGATTGTGTCACCCAGGCACAGCAGCGTTACCCCCACAGCGATGTGCAGTGGCTGCATCAGGATATCCGTGGGTTTCGCATGCAGCGAGATACCTACGGACTCATTCTTTGCCTCAATGTGTTTCCTTTTATTCCCAATGGAGAGCGTGCGCGCATTATCGGAAGGCTGAAGTCAGCGCTTAAACCCGGCGGAATGCTGATTATTTCAGGTCTTTCCCCCAAAGACAGTTGGGCTGAGCAAAAACACGCTCGCACCAGTAATCAAATTTCTTCTCGCCCCACCGGTGTTTTTCTGCCAGAAGAGTGGTCTAAACGCTTCGATACCTGGCAGACCCTCTGGGCTTTTGATGGGTATGTTCAGGTGCGCAATCTTGACGATAAAGCGTCTCATCATGTACAACAGCGCATCTTTAAAAAGCCTGCGCTTCCTTTTTCATTGCAAGACGCAGCACCTTTTTTTCCTCAGGGTATAGGGCTTCGTCTACATCCCCAGGGCTCCATAAATACTGAAGTATTGTCAACGACAGAACTTTCGGTTCACTTTTTAGAGCTTTTTGCTGAATCCGTTCACGATTTAAAAATAGACAGCTCTCTATTGCATCTTTCAAAAAAAATACCGCTGGCTCTTTACAGCCACGGCTTATCTCTGGGAAGTCCATTGGCGGAATCAGATAAGTACCTCGAAACCTTGTTGCGCTTAAGCCAGCGTACCGGGGCCCGTTGGATCAAACTGGCCTTAGGCTTTCATCGCTCAGAACAATATGCGCTCCCTTTTTTGCAGGCTTTACTCCCCACCGAAGAAGCGCTGGAAAACGTAAAGACCAAACTTCGGCAATTGCGGCGATTTTTCAATTGCCCGCTGGTATTGGAGCATTTACCCCATCGCCTTGCACCTGAGCAATGGGAAATGGACGAGGCGACCTTTCTTAAGCATATCGCTGAAGAGGCAGACTGTCTGCTTGCTTTAAATTTAGAAACGCTCAAACACAATGCCCGTTGTTTTGGCCTGTCTCCTCATCAATATATTCAGAAGCTTCCGGCCCATCGTGTGGTGGCTTTGCATATTGAAATCACCGACGATTTTGCTCTTAACGAAACCCAGGAACTACTCAGAGAAATCTTTGAAACGCTTCATCTGCGTATGGTGACCTATGCCCCTGTATTATCTGCTCAGTCAGTGCAAACCCATATTTTGCCTCTCTATCAAGGGCTTTGGAGCATCAAAAAATGAGTCTTAAACACTATCAAAGTTTGTGGTTGAAAACTGTAGTTTCACCTTCTACTCCCACGCTGGTGGGCGTCTCTGACATAGAGCGAGGGCATCTACAACAGTGGGTGCAGGCACCATTGCTTCATCAACAGCAATACCAGGAGTTGCGTCGATATCTTAGCGAATTATTGCCCCTGACGATACACCAAATGTTAAGTGGGGAAGCGATAGCGGAGCGGCTTGATGTGTTTATAAAAAAATATAAGCGCATTGATCCGCAGCATCAAAAAAAGTTAGAGCAAGATCTTTTACAGTTTATGGCGAGTTCGGAGCCGACCGGCGGCTCTCATTTTTCAGAGGTGTGCCGTTATGAAGCGGCCTTAAGAAAACTCAATTTTTACCAATTGCCAACGGCTTTACCTCCGCAGAAGGGGCCGCGATTGGCCAGCTGGGCGAGGGTTATTTATTTGGGCCCTTTTTTTCCTTTGGTCATGGCCACATTAAAACAGGAGTCGATGGACCCTGTTTCTTTTTCACAATGGCGTATTAATCCGCAAACACCTTATCTGCTTTTGCAAGAGTTTAAGGGGGCGCGTCTGATGAATATTACGCCGCTGGTGGCAGAGTGTTTGGAACTGTGTGACGGCGATATGGAGTGGGAAGTCATTATAGAGCGCGTGATTAAAAGATATCCAGAACTTGCGCTGCACACAGAAATAGAGACTTTACTTCGGCTAGAAGCACACTACTTGCAAGAGGGAATCTTACTCCGCAGTGCCGCTTTCTTCGAGTTGGGATAAAAGATTTTCAGACGCATTGGGGATCGCATGCATGACTTGCTCAACGTGGCTGAGCATGTCTTTTTCATGGAGTTCGTCTACAAGTTCCTGAATCTCAGCATGGGAGAGATCTAGTTGGCTTTGTAAGGCGTCTAAACGCTTGATGGATAGTTTTGGCGGGGTAAAAGATGACATATAACGCCTTTCAGAGCAAAGGATATCTCCTAATATACACGGTATCTTTGCATTAAATCAATGATTTAGTTATATGTTCACAGTTTATTAACTTCGGCTCCGGGGCGTGTCAAGGCATACTTACTCATCAATTGCCGTTGAAAGCGATCCGATAAATAATGGTTAACGCTCACCAATCGATCTAAGCTCACTCCCGTTTGAATACCCATGCTTTCTAGCATATAGACGAGATCCTCTGTCGACATATTGCCCGCAGCGCCGGGTGCATAAGGACAGCCGCCCAGCCCGCCGACGGAGGCGTCAAAAGTGGTGATTCCCATTTGGAGTCCGGCGAGAATATTGGCCAGTGCTGTGCCTCGGGTGTCATGAAAATGTAACGCAAGCTGCCCTACTGAGAATTCAGACAATAATTGCTTGAGCATTGCTTGCACAGCGACCGGATTGGTTATGCCGATGGTGTCGCCTAAAGATACCTGATAAACGCCCATATTAAGCAGTTCTGTCACGAGCGGCTGTACCGTGCTCGCCAGAACCTCGCCTTCATAAGGACAACCAAACACCGTCGAGAGATAGGCCCTGACTTTGAGCCCTGCATTTAAGGCTGTGGTAACCAGCTTTGGGTACATGGCTAAGGCGTCAGCAGTGGTGCGGTTGGTGTTTTTTAGATTGTGGGCATTGGTGGCAGACATGAAAATAGCAATTTCATCCATGCCGGAGGCAATGGCTCGCTCTAAACCTTTAAGATTGGGCACCAGGGCGGCATAGGTCACTCCAGGCTTGCGGGTAATTCCCGCAGCCACTTGATCGGTGTCAGCCAGGGGAGGAATGCGATCGGGGCGTACAAAAGAGCCAATTTCAATATATTTTAATCCGCTTTCCGAAAGCTGATCAATCATTTTGATTTTATCCTGTGTAGGTAAAACCCGATGTTCGTTTTGAAGGCCGTCTCTTGGGCCCACTTCCACAAGCGTCACAGAGGAGGGAAGCGTTTCCAGCATTATTTTTTATCCTTTAAACTTTGATCGGCACTTTTGAGTTCTTGCTCTGCCTCTGCAAGGCGTTTGTTGACAATGACGAGCCCTTTGTCTTGCTTCCAGAGGTGATCGGCCATGACATAGTGTTCAAACGCTTTTTTTAAGCTTTGATAACTGGGCTCTGTTTCTTGCGGTGTGCCCTGATACTTACGTAGCAGTTCCTGTGTGGTGGGGACCATTCTGTTGACGCGCTCGGTATAGCGCACTTTGGCAAACTGACTGGAGCTCACCAGCGATTGTACGTCTAACATTTCGGTCTGAACCTTTTGCATATCACGGTAAAAGGCGTTTTGAGCCCGCTGTTCTGGCTGCGCACAAGAAGTCAGGATTAGTCCCAACACCATAAGGGTGACAAGTTGACGCTGAATCATTCACTGAGCCTCCATTTGGAGTACATCATAACACACGCAGAAAAAGCAACAGCATATCATTTTAAGGATTTTAAAAGCGCGCGGTTGCGGTGCCCGAGACTTAACAAAAGTGCCAATGCAAAAGAAAGTATCGCTGATAAAGCGAGCCAAAGGGGTTTCAGGGGACGAGCGGGTTCAAAGGGCACCTGTGCAGGGTCTAAAATGCGAAAGGCTTTGAATTGGCGAACCTGGTCTAGCGCTGTGGCTTCGGTCTGTTGCTTGAGTAAAAGAAAGAGCTGGTTTTTCATGCTGACCTGTCGCTGTAGGCGCACCAGCTGTAAAGCCCGTAAGGGTAGAGCCTTTAAGCTTTTACTATAGGATTGCTCTGCCTGCTTGAGGCTCAGGCGACGTTGCTGTAAGCCTGCCAGATTCAGATCCAGTTCGTTACGGGTGAGAGTACTCTCAGGGGCTAGTTCTGCCACGGATTGAGAGAGTGCTGTCTGTCTTCCCTGGGTGTCTTTATAGGCCGCTTCGGCAGTGAGCAATTGCGCCTCAATTTCTGCAAGGCCTTTAATTTGTTGCTTCATTTCCTCTTCGAGTACGACGGTTTGGTTCTTTTGTTGAAAAGCCAACAGGGCGTTTTCTGCTGCGGTCAATTCTTTTTGCTGGGTTTCGGTTTGTGTACGCAAATAGTTCAACTGCTCATCTTCTTCCTCGTTTAAAAGGGTTTCCATAAATGCCTGTAAATGCTTGACGTAGGACTCCACCAATTTGGCAGTGAGTATGGGATCGCTCAGCTCAGCCCGAATTCGGAGCGTGTTATGGCGCGTATCTGGCGGTA
Source organism: Candidatus Sericytochromatia bacterium (assembly GCA_963797915.1). GTDB lineage: Bacteria > Cyanobacteriota > Sericytochromatia > UBA7694 > UBA7694 > CAXRDE01. Next base: position 84,193 of record CAWCRG010000012.1, on the reverse strand, counting down.
AAATAAGTACCTGTTCCTGGAGAACTTCGCTCACCTGATGCTGAAAGTAACGCTCCATTTCCTGGGGCGTGTAGCGCGCCTCCTGAGCGGGACTCAATTTCATTTCCGATTGAAACTCTGGTAGCGTTCTCAGGGTGGGTATGTCTGTTTGCACAAGGGCTGTTAAATGCCGGCTTTTGAGAACGCTGATTAAGTCCTGCTCCACTGAGCGATTGGCCTGTATACCCAAATTCTGTAAAGATCCCAGCATGTCGAGATTGCCTTCAAGCTTTTGCAGCAGTGCACTCACGCCGCCAGGCCGGTTTTTCATTAAGAGTAGGCTGGTTTCTGCCTGGTACATGGGTGTAATCACAAACCACAACAGCCCTGCAGTGAGGCTCACGCCAACACAAGTAAACAAAAAGAGAAACAAACGATAGGTGCGTAAAAATTGAAGATAATCCATCAGGCCGCCAGGAGGCGAGGGGGAGTGTTCCAGAGGGGCGATTTGCATATTAGGGAGAACCTGTGCTCAGGTTAATCACCACCGAAACAATGCCCAGCGTACTGAGGAGCAACGTGGTAAATTCACTGATATTACGAATATTAAAGAAGCTTTCTGGAAACGTAATGATGTCACCCGCTGCCAGTAACGGGTTATCGTTGCTGTCTCGCTCTCCCTGTAAATAAGCCTGTAGGTTGATGATCCGGGTTTCTCGCCGTTGGGTGGCCGCATTCAAATGGCTGAGCTGAACCTGGCTCAGATCTGCGTTGGGCAACGCTCCTCCGGCCTGCTCCAGCATGTCCAGGAGGCGTAGGCCTTCTTGCCAGGGCCGTGAGCCCGGTTGTTTAATCATGCCTTGCATGAGTATAGAGCGCGCGACGGTAGAGATTTGGCGGGGGGGAGCATAGAGGGCGTCGCCGGGCTGCAGTAAGGTGCCCGCTTGAACCAAAACGCCCTGGGTCTGTCGATGGGTGAGTAAACGCTCCCAATGTACGAGCTCAGAGGCGTTGGGCAGCGCTCCTCCCGCATACTCTACGAGCGTACTCACGGGTATTGAGCCCGGAACTTCATAAATACCCACCGACTGAAAAGCGCCAAAGGCCATCATGCGAAAGGGCATAACCGGGATATGAATATGATCTCCGGGTTTCAGCGCTGGGTTGTTTTCGGTATTCCCCTGCACTAAAAACTGCCACAGGTTGATGCTTGTGTTGCTGCCCTGGCGGTGCAGTTCAACGCCCATGACGGAGCCCGTATCTAAAACGCCGCCGGCGGCACGTATGAGTTCTAGCAGTGGCGTTCCCTGGGGCACTCGGTGGTTACCCGGTTTATTGACCTGACCACTGACCAAAATTATCATGTCTCGGGCCTGACGCAAAAAGATATTCACCGCCAGCGGGGCGCTGCCAAAGCGCTGGTGCACACGCTCTAAAATCTGTGCTGAAAGGCTTTCTCGATTGAGGCCTTTGACAAAAAAACTGCCCAATCGAGGAATAAAAATAGCGCCCTGCGCGTTGACGGTGACAGTATGTGTTTGGGAGATTTTGGGGCTTTGCAGATCCACGGTAAGCTGATCTTCGGCATCAAACGTATAATTAACCGGGAGTTGTGGGGATTGAAACTGCGGCGCTGTACGGGTAAAGGACACCTGGTTAGGGCTGCGCTTTAGGGCGTCATTAAAGTCTGTGGGCAAAGGCTGAACAGGGGGCTGCGCGATGACTGGACTTGAGACGATGCCCCACAAAAAAATGACCAGCATAACGTAACGAGAGAAAAGAAAAAAAGCGGGTGATCTAGGATTCAAAAATATGCTCCCGTGGTAGATCTTCTCCGCAATACATGCACTGTTTTTTAGACGTGTTGCTTTTGCGGTTGCAAGCGGGGCAGGTGAGTACCGCGGTGCTTATTTTTCCGTCGGCTTTGCCATCGCGGGTATCAATGATCTGTGCCCGCTCTAAAATATCTTTGTCTTCTAAGCGCGTGTTTTCACGAATCAGCTCCCACATGGCCTGACTATAAAGGGTTAGGTGATCCAGTCGCTGTTCGAGTAAACGAACTTTGTCATCGAGCTGAGAAGTCTTTTGGCTACTGCGGGTCGCCTGGTCGGAAGTGGCCCGAATTTTCTGATCCTGATGTATATTCCAAAACATTCCCATAATCGCAAATCCTCCTGCGTTAGTTTAACAGATGCGCTGTAGAGGTACGTAAAATACGTTGTGGGCCTATGGTTTGGTTTTCTTTGTCTGTGCTTTTGTTAAATTAAAGCGCACCGCCCGTGGCCAAATATTTTCAAATTGCATATGACTGGGCAAGTTCACATCTGATGCTACCAGGGTCTGATCCAGAGCGCCGGGTTGCTCAGCATCATACAATCGAACGGTCAGCGAAAAGTCACTGGCATGGTTAAAATAAAAATAGCGCCGTGGAGAAGATACGATAACACGCACTTCGCTAGGCTCAATGGAGCTCACCTTTAATGCACTATCCAGGCCTGTATATTTAATAGGAACTTCAAAACTATTGTATTCAATGGCTGAATCATGAATAAAAAAGAACCACATCAAAAAGGCGGTGATGACAGAGAGTAGCACGACCCCAAAATTGGGGCTATGGCGTTTGCGGGCCACACGTTTGGGTACACCATAATGAAGATCATAAAACCGACCCAACTGGGCAATGAGCTCAGCGGTGTCTTCAATAGACTTGAGCTCTCGACCATAGGCCACAGAAACAGAACCCTGCTCTTCTGAGACCACAACACATAAGGCGTCCGTGTCTTCTGTCAGCCCCAACGCTGCTGCATGACGGGTTCCTCTGCGCTTGAGACTCTCAACGGCATTCTTAGACAAACGCAAGTGACACCCAAAGCGCTCAATACGCTCTCCGACGACGATCAGCGCACCATCATGGCCAATGGAGTGCGGATCAAAAATACTTTTTAAAATCGACTCACTGACCTGGCCTTTTAACAGGCTTCCCCCGTGGGCGTGGCTTTCTAAATGAACTTTACCCTGAAAGACGATGAGAGCCCCCACCCGTTGGCGTGCTAAGTCCATAATCGTGGATACAAAAATGTCGAGCATCTCGTCATGCTCCGTCGTCAGTGGTCTGCGCAAAAAGGGAGACTTAAACAAGGTTAAGGCAAAGCGTTCTAAAAAATGACGCAATTCTTTTTGGAATAAAATGACCAGCACCACAGAAATAAGGGCAAAAAACACCTGAAAAAGATAGGCCGTTAGCCGAAGATCGGCGGTTAAGGCCATCAGGTAAATAGCGGCAAAGCTTAATAAGCCCACCCCTAAAAAATGAGCGCCTGTTTTACGTATCCAGGTAAACAAAAAGTAAAGCCCGACAGATACGACAGCAATATCTATCACATCTAGCCAGGAAAACTCAGTCAGGAGACTCGATATATAGAGTTCGAACACAGTGATTTAACTTTCTATTAAAAAAAGGCCCCGCAGGGCCTTTTAAGAGCGTAATCGATTTACGATTAATTGTCACCTAGTTTTTGTTGACGTTCCACCTGTTTTTGGTGGGCCTGGTCTTTTAGTGCGTTGTTTTTTTCTTCTAGCTTTTTCTTGAGATGAATATGTAAGGGTACAGCGGCGTGACTATCTTGCTCGACCTTAATCAGCGCGTCTGTGGGGTAGCCCTGCGCTTTTAAACGCTCCACAATGCCGTCGTATTGCTTTTCATCGACGATGGGTGTTCGGCTCATAATCCAGGCTTGTTTCTTGTTGGGAGCGCCCAGTACAACATAATCGTAATCGGGGCCTTTTTCGAGGATAATATAGTCGACTTCAAGAGGCCCAAAAAGCTTCAGGCGCATATGGGTGTTGTTCTCATCAATGACACGGGCGTAACCTTGTTTTTTAACGGTTTTGCCATCAAGCGAACCAATTAAGGCCTCGTACTCAACCTGGAAGCCATCTTCTTGTAAGGTAAAGGTTTTACGGCTTCCCACGTGGTTTTTTTCTGCGTGGTAAGGCAAGTGCGCGATCTCAAACCAGCGTCCGGCAAAGCGCTCTCTGCTAATTGAAGGGGCGCTGCGTAATTCCGCAATTTGTTTGCGACGTCTCTTCTTTTGGCCTTGCACGACGGCTGCAATACCAAGACCTGCGAGCACAAGGCCTCCTAAAGTTGTCACGGTAGGAAGCACCCATTTACGCTCCACAGAGTGAACCGAACGGTTAAACGTATTTTCAATAGATGTAGGCATTTGCCATTTGCGGAGCTCTCGCTGTTGACGCTTCAGAGTACTTTTTGCCTTTTTTTGTAAGCGATGTAGATTTTTTTCAATCTTTTTCTCGATATTTTTTTCCACTTGTTTAACGTGCTGCACAGCTTCATCCAAAGATGCGTAAGTTTTCATTAGGTATTCTCCGTTTTGTTTTACTTTGGTATTCAACCATTATTTCAAATAGCATGTTGCTTTTGTGTAGAGAGGGCATTAAAAAAGCGCTAAAAGCCTTTAAATATAATCTTCGGCATCATGACGGGTTTCTTTTCGAGACAGCAAGTGGAAGGTTTGAATGCGCTTGAGCAAACGCTGAGAAATTCTCTCCAAAGGCAAGTGGTAGAGGTTTTTGTCGTGCTTTTTTGCCAGCTCAAAAAGGTACGCTTCGGGCTTTTGGCGGGCAAAGTAAAGAATGTCAGGGCGGGGGCTGAGGTAGATGGCCTGGCGAATTAAGTGCTCTTTGCGCAGGTCTCCGTCCACATCAAGGGCGTCAATTTCTAGTTTTTGATGGTCAGGCAAAGCGGGCTTAAAGGCCATGAGCGCCCCATAGCGGGCCTGAACAATTTCTTGACTGACGGGGTGCAATAGGGGATTCGATGCATAAAAAGCAATATCTGACTCGTTATGGTGTTCTGCAGATAAAGACAAAACCCAGGGGTACTCTTGCTGGCTGAGATCCTCATCAAAAATTAAAATCCAGGTACCAATGGCCAGGGTCTCACGACGAAACTCTTTGACATAGAGCTTGTTGAGGTGCCGGTTACGCAAAGTTTCACGCATATCTAGCCCATCTAGCAGACTGCCGTTAAATTCATGGGTGTATTCTCGCTGAAAGCGAGGTTCGTCAGCCAGCTTCTCGCCTAAGCGATCAATAAAACCTTCTAAAACGATGTCCTCAGGAATATGGGAAAAGAACCCGAAATAAAACCATAAGGGCTGGTAGCCTTCGGGGAGCTTGTCCCGTTTTTTAGGCTGAATGAGTTCTCGCCAGGCCCGCTCAAATTGGGGCAGAGCTGTGGGCAGGCGACGCCTTAGCTCAATATGTCTGCCGTCTAAGGCAAAGCGTTTATCATGGGGGTCAAACTCAATTTCGGGCAAATCGGCATCATCGGTGTAAGGATAGTCACGCGCCAGCTCCAATAGCTCAAGACCATAATCGTCACCCAGGGTTTGCTTGGCGGCCAAAATGAGATTATAGAGATCGGGCGAAACCCTTTTATCAGTGGCTGATAATTTATAAGCGTACTGTAAAAAATTTCGAATTTCGCGGGGCGAAAACTCAAAGGCTTTTAACGACTCAACCTGCCGGGCGGCCTGGGCTAACTTTCGGAGTAAAGACTCACGGGCGTAGCCCGTGTTAAATCGCCGGCCCAGCTCATAATGAAAGACCAGGTAGGGGATTTCGTCTAATAATGCCTCCCGCGCTTTGGGACCGACCTTTGCTAAAAAAGGGGCATCGACCTGGTCGGTATGGTGGAGAGAAAGCTTCCCGGTGCCCGCGACAAGATGGGCGCGAATAGAAGCCCAATGGCCCATGCCACAGACCAATAAAACCCGCTCATAGTTTTCGCTAAGCGCTTGTAAGCGTGCTGCCATATGGCGCTCTCGTAAGCTGTCTTTTTCTGCATTACCGGGGGCTGGCCGTAAATGTTCGGCCACCACTTTGTAGAAAGCCTCTAAGCCCACAATTTCGATGGCTTCGTCATCCGGCGCAGCAAAAACCTCTTGCTGTAGATTATAGTTTTCTACCGCCATGTCAATCATGGCTGCAGGTATGTTATGCTCACGGGCCAGCCGAAGCCCTTCGATCATGGCATCAGAGGGAAACACCGGCAAATAGGTTAATTGTTTATCGGCCTGCTGTAAACAGAGCAAACTCAGCCGCGGCAACCGCTCAATGCCTTGAACGAGGTCAGAATAATACATGTCTGGTAACTCAAGAGCCACCACATCGGGCTTTTCCTCGTTGAAGGCCAGCCGAACCTGTCGGGCAAACTGAATCCGGTTGTGGAAGCAAGGAATACACCTTATATTATTCCAACGTAGCAAGGACGCTGAGGGTTCTTTCTCCGGTGCTTGCATAAGCTTAAACCTTCTTCTCATCCTCGTCGTCTATGTCCTCGTCGTCTTTTATATCCTCTGTATCCTGCTCGCGGCGGCTTTTTTCCCATTGGGCAATGTTTAAGCTGTCGGGAATATCGGTGGCTCTCAAATCGGGCAAAGGATCAGCGCTTTCCGATGCTTCTTTATCATCTGCTTCGCTGGCCTCGATAAAGTCTTCGAGAGATTGAATTTCGATAAACTCGACTTCAAACCCCTGAGCGCGGAGGGCTTCAGCCAACTTATCATCGAGGGTAAAGTCCACTATCGCATCATCTAAGTCTTCGAGATCAAAAGGGTTTTCCTCTTCGAGGGTCTCCTGTGGTTTAGCGGGTTCTGGGCTTCCCCCAAGGAGTAGTATGTTTTGAGAGGGCTTTGTTGGCTTTTTCTTTTGCAAGCACATTTGTGTGAAGAGCTCGCTGGCGGCATCTCCCAGGGTTTGCCGCAGCGCCTGCTGAATCGCCGCCGTGGTTCCGGTTTGGTTGAGGTGAATCATCTTGATGGCATAACGGGCAATATTGACCCCGTCGCGAGTGCTGTACGGTTTTTTTGCCTTGTGTCCTTGCTGTAAAAATTCTCCGACCCATTTGAGAATTTCCTCAGGTGCCTCTGGCAGATTTACCCGTAGAATTTCGAGCTCTTCGTCTGCGGGTGGAAAACTGACCTCAATTTGAGGCTGCAGACGGGACTGAATATAGTCGGGCACGTCAAAGGTGCTGGCATCGTCATTCATGGTGACCGCCATGCGAAAGTCAGGGTGGGCTGGAATTTTGATGCCAGCAATCAGACTTTCCACATATCGGCGGGTATCTAGAAGTGGCGCCAAAGAGGCCCACGACTTTTCACCCATGCGGTTACCCTCATCCAGAATGCAAATGCCCCCTTTGAGCATGGCGGTGACCAACGGGCTGGCATGGTAGCGAATATGTTGCGCCTCGCCAATGACGGGGGTGACCAGTAAGTCTTCGGGCCGCGTATCGACCGTACACTGAAGAATATAAACATTTTCTGTATAATCTCGCGCAACGGCATAAGCCAGGGTCGTTTTACCAATGCCGGGCTTACCTATAATACGGGGGCTCATCGGTAAGTCCTGGTTCGAAAGAATCAACCAGGCAGCCTCCAATTGGCGTTTGACCTCACTGTGGCCAATCCACTCCGCTTTCATGCGGGTGGGTTCCGAGAGAACCAATTCAATGCCTTTGACTTTCATAATTTCCATTGATGTGCCTCCAGCAGCTTTTGGCCTATTCTAACACGGGGCGCGACAGTAAATTGAGAGAATACCCCGTTAAGTTGATTGCGTTTGTCGCATACCCACTGGCCTTTTATAAATCGCGATAGCGGGCGTTACCTCTTGCTTTTAAAGGCTTTCAAGCACTATGCTAGAGAGTAAATTAAAGGACGGTTTTTTCATGTCTCATCTTTCGTCGCGCCCTGGACTTTTTTTAACTCTCGCCGTGGTTTGTCTGTTTTTTATTGCGGCCTGTAGCAGCATCAAAGAAAATCAAGAGCCCCAACAGGGATCGGCGGGCCAACCAGTGAATCAATCCGCTCACGCTCATCACGACGCCGCTTTTCCTGTACAGCGTACCAGCGCTGAATGGAAAACGCTTCTGCCACCCAAAACCTTTGAGGTGATGCGCAATGAATCCACCGAGCGAGCCTTTAGCAGCCCTCTTCATAACCAAAAAAAAGACGGCATTTACTATTGTGCCAGTTGTGGTGAGCCGCTTTTTGACAGCAAAGACAAATATGACTCTGGTACCGGGCTGGCCCAGTTACACCAGACCCATTGCTCCTGAAAGTATAGGTACACGTGAAGATAAACAGTTCTTTGCGGTGAGAACAGAAGTGCATTGCAGCCGGTGCGGCGGACATTTGGGACACGTCTTTGATGACGGCCCGGCTCCTACCGGTTTACGCTATTGCATGAACGGAGTGGCGTTAACCTTTAAGGGACGCGGCGAAGCGCCTCCTCGGCTCTTAAAATAACGGGTTTTAAGTTATAAATAAGTCGTTAATATACCTCAAAAGCCGTAAAAACACCGTAAAACTCGACTTTTTTTGATTGCCAACCCAGCCTCCTCAGGTATATAGTCAGGATTGTAAACAAAAACAAAGACGACTTCCTGAGGAGGAATATCATTATGAAAACCATTACCAATACTTTAATCGCTTTAACCAGCAGCGCGCTTTTAATGGCGCCAGGTGCTTTTGCCGGTGAAATGCACAAGACCGATATGGACATGAGTAAAGCAATCACTTCCGCAGGGGTTGTAGATAACAATATAACCGATGTAAAAACAGAAGCTGATTTATTTATGAATCACTTAAACACCGGTGTGAACCAGTTAAAAGCAGGCAATTATGACACTGCCTATCAGCAACTTAACGATGCCCGTTACTGGTTTTTAGCTGCTTCTGATTCTGTAGCTACTGAATCGGGCTCTCACCCTTATAGCTGGGATGATGTACGCTCCATGGAAAGCAAACTGTTAACGGCTTACCGTGAATTAGGTCAAACCCAACACATCGCAGGCAACTATCAGGACGCGGTAAATATTCTTAACGTATCCCTAGCGTTGAGTCCTATTCAGCCTGAAGCCAAGTATCAACGTGACCTGGCTTTTGAAGCTATTGTAGATGCCAACGATATGGACGTCATTGATGCTGAACTACAAAAAGACGTGGACGCTGTTAAAACTGACGTGCAAAAAAAAGTGGACAGCGTCAAAACTGAAGTAAAAAAAGATGTGAGCACCATTAAAAATGAAGTAAAAAATGGCGTTGATACCCTGGATAACCAGGTACAAGAGGGTTTGGACACTCTTGATACTGAAATCCAAGAAGAAATGAATTAAGCTTACTTTACCGTAAGACTTAACGTTTAGAAGAGAGCCTGGGGTTTTTAAAACCCCAGGCTCTCTTCGATGATCCATTGGCGGGGTGTTGACAAAGTCTTTACATTTTATTCAAACTTTGCCAACAACTCTCGCTCATAATAAAATGAATCACATACATAACGGAGTATTCCTATGAAATCTAAATTACGTTTGATCGTTCTGAGCAGTTTATTGGCTCTGAGTTTTACCAGCTGCGCCGGCAATCTACCCAGCGGTGCCCTGGAAGAAAACAGCGCGTTTTCTCTTTTAGCCAACGAAGGCGATACAGCCTCTGCCCATAAAGGCCATCACGGAAAAAAAGGTAAGCATCACGGTGGCATGATGTTTCTATTTATGACGCGTGATCTGGGTCTTACCAACGATCAACAAGCCTCCTTAAAGGCTTTAATGCAAAAAGGAAGCGAAGATCATGCGGCTGTTAAAACCCAATTTAAGGATTTTAAAGCAAAGGTTCAGACCGCCTTTCTTTCAGACACTTTTAATGCCTCGGCTCTACAAACCGAATGGGAAGGGATTAAAAAAACCGACGCCAATTCTGCGCAACTTAAAATGGCAGAAAAGTTAAAAGCGGCCTGGACGATTTTAACCCCTGAACAGCAGGCTAAAATTGAAAAACGCCTGGCAGATATGGAAGCCCGTATGGCAGAGCATGCAGGAGCTAAAGCCGGGGGTGCCAACGGTCATCAAGACAAAATGCTGGCACATATGGCCGATAAACTCAATCTCACCGCTGCCCAACAAAGCACGCTGAAAGCCCGTTGGGAAGCCAAAGGCGCTGACCGTCAAACGCGTCATGCGCTCATGAAAAGCGTTAAGCAAGCTGTGCTCGAACAATTAAAAGCCGGTGCCTCCGCGACAGAGATCGCGCAAAGCATGGCCCCTCTGACTGACGCCATGGAAGGAAAATCCAATGCCTTTCTGAATCGCCTGGCCGAATTGCATGATGTTTTAACGGCTGAGCAACGCCAACTTTTGGTAAGCAGCATGGAAGACCATAAAGGCCACGGCCGTGGGCGCCACAAGCGTTGACCGAAATACACCTGATTGACGACGATAAGGCGCTGCATCAACTTCTCAAAACTTACTTTGCAGATAGCGAGTGGGTTTTGAGCGCCAGCGCCACCCCTTCTGCGGGCCTGCGCTATTTAGAAACGCAGCCCGTGGATTTGGTGATTCTGGATGTCATGCTTCCAGAAATGGATGGCTTTGCGGTGTGCCGCGTGCTGCGCGAAAAGCACCCACATCTTCCGATTCTTATGTTGACTGCCAGGGGGGATGATGTCAACACGATTTTGGGGCTGGAAATCGGTGCCGATGACTATATGTCGAAACCCTTTAACCCCAGAGAGTTAGAGGCTCGGATTAAAACCATTCTACGCCGGATCGAGCGCTATGGTGAGCCAGTGCCTGCCCAGGAAATTTATGAGTCCACCGGCTGGAAGCTGATACTCAACGCCGATGCGCGCAGCGTAACCCTTGCCGGAAACACCATCGAGTTGACCGCCACCGAGTTTGATTTGCTTAAAACCCTCATGCTTCATCGTGGCATGGTGTTAAGCAGAGATACCCTGATGCAAAAGCTAAGGGGCTATGATTGGGACGTCACCGATCGCAGTGTCGATATGCACATTAGTAAGCTGCGTCAAAAGCTCGGAGACCCTTCCCGTAAGCCAGAAATGCTCAAAACGGTCTGGGGAGTGGGCTATGTTTTTTCTGAACCCAAAAAAAACCGATGAAAAGTCTTTACCGTCAGGTGTATCTTTACACCCTCGGGGTTTTGATTATCAGCATGGCGTTGGCCACTTTTTCTACCGGGTTACTGTTTAACCGCCGTGAACAAGGGCTTTTTCGTCAGATCATTCGGGGTCAGGTGATCTTTATAAAGCAAGAAACCTATAAGTTGCAGCGGCGCAGCCCAGAAATTATTCCCCAACGCTTGCAAGAGCTTTCAGAGCGACTCAGTTGGAATATGGCTTACTGGTATGATGGCAAACTCATTTACAGTTCTGTGCCAGATCCTCCAGAATTTACGCAACTTACCCGGCAAAAACATATCAATCATGAAACCTTCTTAATGAGTTCCTGGACCAGGCGCCGGCCCCAGATTGCCATTCAAGTGGGGCGTTCGGACCCTGGTTTTTTGTGGTTAGAGCCCCGCTGGGCGGCGGTGGGAAAAGGTCTGCTGAGAGGACCGTTACTGGGAGGCGGGGCTCTTTTGCTGTTTTTAGGTCTCTTGTTGATCCCCTTTACCCGTTTTCTGTTGAGGCCCTATCAGGCATTACAAAGCTCGGTTGAGCGCCTGAGTCACGGGAATTTTTTAGAGATATTCCCCCTGAAAAATACCCTGCCTTTAAAACGCTGATCGCTTCTTTTAATCATATGCAGCATCAACTCAGCGCCATGCTTAAACAAAAAGAACGACTGGTTGCCGATGTGTCTCATGAGTTGAGATCCCCTTTGACCCGCTTGCGTTTGGCGCTGGAGATTTTGACCCCTCAGCTGCAACACAACGGAGACTCGATGGCGCTCATGCATCAGGCCATTGGCGAAATTGAAGAGCTCGATCATATTATTCAAGATGTGCTAGAGGTGTCACGCTTGCAGCTCAAAGGGCTCAAACTGAACCCTGAAAAGTTAAATCTTACCCTCTTTTTGTTTGAGCTTCTCGAAGATTATGAGCTCAGTTTGGAGGAGCAAAGTCTGACCCTATCGGTGGATGTTCCTTCTGAGAGTCTTTGGATTGAAGCGGATGTCCGTTTGCTGAAGCGTCTGTTTAATAATTTACTCAGCAATACAGTAAAATATGCCCCAGGGCCGGGAACCCTTCAACTTAGCCTGAAGGAAGAAGATGAAAACGTAGTGGTTACGCTGATTGATAATGGTCCAGGTATTGACGAGGTGCATCTTAAAAATATTTTTACGCCGTTTTATCGCATTGAAGACTCGCGTACCCGTGACAAAGGCGGCGTGGGCTTAGGCCTTGCCATTGCCTACGAAATTGTTCAGGCGCACCATGGAGATATTGTCATGAGAAATGTGCCGCTCCCGCAGACCGGGCTTGCCATTACGGTGTACTTGCCCCAGGTACACCCTCACGCTGAAACTGAAAGCATTCCATCTTAATGGTTTTTTTATAAAAAAACCCGTGAGCATTACGATATTTTGATGGGTCATTGGGTATAAATAAAATAAGCAAACCAACTTCTCCAAAGGTTGCCTCACGTTTGCCACGCTAGCAATTGTTAGCGGATTATCAACGGGTGATACGGGCAGAAGATAAAGGTCTAATCTTCTGCCCTTTTTTTCTGCCCTTTTTTCGTCTTCACCTGAGCCATTTTTAAATTCTGTTTTGGGCTGCATCGTAGATTTTTAGTGAAAAAGGAACGCTCAGTGTGTCGGGGCGAGCGAGCTGCCAGACCATGGTGTCTCTCGGCTTACCCTCGGGGGTCAGGTCTTTGCCCGAAAGGGTTTCTTTGTGCACAAACCCACAGCGTTGAGCCACCGCGTACGATGCCTGATTACGCGGATCACAGCAGATGTCGAGACCTTTAACGCCATGACAATAAAAAGCCGCATACATCAGGGCTTTAACCGCCTCGGTAACATAACCCTTGCCCACCGCCTGCGCATGAATCCAGTAGCCAATTTCTAGCCGATGGTTACCGCCTCGCTTGTGTAAACCGGTGCCCCCGAGCAGGCGGGTTTCGTCGGTATTAAAAATACCAAACACATAGTCGTTGTCGAGATCAAACTGCGCGCGAAAAAAACGCAGCTGTTGCTGCTTCACCGCCAGCGGCTCAGGACCGTTTTGTGCCCAGGGCATCCACGGCTTTAAATGGGCAAGACTTTCGTCTACCGACTGCTTGAGCAGCGGAGCATCTGCGGGATGATAGTTGCGAATGACCAGACGTGGCGTTTCAATACGATAGGGTACAGGCATAAACTGAGTTTATCATTAACCTCCTGCGGAAGACCCTATCAATCCCGTACAATAGAAATAATATTATTCGTGGGAGCACTTTTTTACATGCGCATTTGGGATCTTTATAAGCTAGCTATTGATATGGGGATTGAAACCGATCCTCGGGGCAAAACTGCCGTGCTTAAGCTGCTTGAAGATAAACAAAATGACTACTACGCCTCCCCCGATGCCCGGCCCGGTAGTCAAAAGAACCTGCTGGGTTTAGAAGATAAAGAGCTGCTGCATAACCCTTATCCTGACACCCGATTGTTGGGGGGATCTCCCGACACCGAAGTCAAACACCTTTTTGTGGGGATTGATGTCGGAACTGCCGAGTTGATGCTGGTGGACCGCTTAAACCAAAAAGGAGCAGGGATTGACGTGGTCATGGCGCATCATCCCGAAGGGATTGCGCTCACCACCCTGGCTCAGGCCATGGGTCTACAGGCCGACATGTTCTCGTGTTGTGGTGTGCCCATTAATGCAGCAGAACATATTTTAGAAGGCGAAGCCGAAAAGACCACGATTGATCTGGTGACCGGTAACTATAACCGTTCTGTAGACGCTGCCCGCTTACTTGAACTACCGTTTCTGTGTGTACATACCCCCACTGATAACTTAGTTCAGCATTATTGGGAGCATCGTTTTGCTGATGAAAAGCCCGCGACTTTAGGCGCCATTATGGAGATGCTCAACGGTGAGCCGGAATATGTCGAAGCCAGCAAATTTGCGGCAGGCCCGCAGCTCCTGTCAGGCAGCCCCACCATGCGCCCCGGCAAGATTATGGTCGATATGACCGGCGGCACCGATGCTGGCCCTAAACTTTATAGCAAACTGGGCGCAGCCGGTGTGGGTACGCTTGTGGCCATGCATATGTCCAATGGCACCTTAGAAGTCATGCGAGAGCATCACATTAACGTGATTTTGGCCGGGCATATGTCCAGCGATTCATTGGGCATTAACCTCTACCTTGATAAAATCGAGGCCCAGGGTGTTCAAATTACAGCAGGAGCAGGGCTGACGCGCTTCAGCCGTAACCCCTAATGAAGCACCTGGCGCTCTACAGAAAATGGCGTCCCCAACGTTTTAGCGACCTGGTGGGCCAAAAGCATATTTCGCGAACTTTACTCAATGCCATACGTCTAGACCGTTTGTCCCACGCTTATTTGTTTTGTGGCCCACGGGGTACCGGCAAAACCAGCTCTGCTCGCTTATTGGCTAAAGCCTTAAACTGCGAAGCGCCCGTGGATTACGAGCCCTGTAACCAATGTCAAAGCTGCGAAGAAATTACTGCGGGCCATTCTTTAGACGTTATTGAAATTGACGCGGCCTCTAACCGGGGCATTGACTCTGCCCGTGACCTGCGAGAGCAGGTGCGCTTTTCTGCCAGTGCCGGCAGGTACCGGGTCTTTATTATTGATGAGTTTCATATGCTCACTAAAGAGGCCTTCAACGCGTTGCTTAAGACCCTCGAAGAGCCCCCCGAAAAAGTTATTTTTGTGCTGGCCACCACTGAGCCCCATGCCATCCTCCCGACGATTCTTTCCCGTTGTCAGCGTTTTGATTTTCAGCGCATTGGTGTCGTGGATATGAAAGCCTATCTGCGCGACATTGCCTCTGCAGAGCAGATTGGTATTTCGGATGCTGCCTTAGACGCCCTGTCACGTAAAGCCAACGGCGGGCTCAGAGACGGCATGAGCTTATTGGATCAAGTGCAGGCCATCGGAGAAACCGGCGAAGACCTCCCCGATAACCTCGTGTATTTGACCCTTGGCCTGGTGGAAGAAAACGCCCTGATTGCTTTATTACAGGCTGCTTTTCAGCACGAACCAGAATTACTCATAAAAAACACCCGCCTCTTGCTAGAGCAGGGCCATGATGCCTTGCAGTTGGTGCAAGAGCTGATTCAATTGCTCAGACACTTAAGTCTGGCGCACCTTCCCCCAGAAACCCTTGAGAACCTGAGTGTTCCCGCGCATCTCGTGTCGCCGCTAAAAGACCTGGCGAAGTCGGTTTCCCGTGGCGATCAGGTCAATGCTCTGGAGCTTTTGCTGCGCACCGGCGATCGCTTACACCACTGCTCTCAGCCAGATATTTGGTTAGAAGCCGATCTCTTGTGCTTATGTCTACAAAACGAGAGCGCTCTCTTGAAGCGGGTTGAGCATCTAGAACAACAGCTCAAAAACGGCGTGTCTCCGGGGCGCGCCCCGGCGGTAGCGCCTCAGCAGGCAGCCAGCCCAGCGCCTCAGACCGTCTCTCCTCAGAGAGCTGCCCCTGAAAGAACGCCACCTCCTGAACGCCCTGTGGAAACACCAGCCCCCTCTGTCGTTCCTCCCGTCAAAGCGCCGGTAGCTGTTACTAATAGTAACGATCCCCAGGTCCTCTGGAACGCTTTTGTGGAGGCCGTTAAAACCCACCAAAAGCCCGTCATTGGTTTCTTAATGAACGGTCAGTTACAGCACGTTGATGCCGCAAATAAGATCTGGGTTTTGGCGTTTCAGGGGCGCTTTCAGCGGGATCGCATTCAACAAAAATTGAGCGATCGCACCTTACAGAACCTGGCCTCACAGATCATGGGCGAAACCTTTGAGATAGAGTTGACCCTGGCGGGCGAAAAAAAAAACCTGAACCCGCACCCGTAGCTGCCAAAGTCACCCCTGTCGCTTCACCCGTAATACCCCCTCCGGTTGTTTCTCCACCGCAACCCGTGGTAGAAAAAACTGTCGTAGAAGAACAACAAGCTGTTTTTGAAACCTCTGACTTTGAGGAGGATGCGGGCATGGTGGATATGAATTATCTTCCCGGCGAACCCGCCAGCGAAGCGCCTGATTTTTCCAGGGTAGAAGCTTTACCTACAGCGCCTTTAGAGGTGTCAATGGAGCCGCTGACCAAAAAGCCAAACCCTGTTACCGAGCGTGCGATCAACGCTGTGAGCTCAGGAACAGTGAAACCCAAACATGAGGCCCAGCCTGCTGATGTCGAGAGCTTACGCATTGAGAGCTTGCAAGAGGTTGCCGATATCTTTAAGGGGAAGATCGTGATGGAGCGGAATACGGTTTAGTCGAGGACTAAAGCGCAGCTATCCCCCCTGTTTTAAACGCTGGGCCGCTGGTGTTAACGGTCCGTTTGAGACCACAAAGCGACGAATCGCCCGACCCGTGCCATCACACCCGTAGATCAAATACCCTGAGGTTTGCGTGTTGGCGTTTCCGCCATCGGCAGATAAATAAAGGGTGGTGGATTCTCCGGCGCTATTCAAGCCGACGTACATCACCACGCCAATGGGCGGTTTACCGTTTTCTGAATTAAAATTGAGCAGCGAAGCATCTGCAAACTCGGCGCCGCCTTCGTCGTTGGTGCGCCACGCGCCTTCGGAATTGGTGTTGGCCACACCCGGTAAACCGGTATAGGGATTGTTAAACGACTTATACCCTTCCATGCTGGTAATGGCAGAAATCGTACTGGGATAGGAGCCTCCCCAGTCTACAGCGTAGGTTTCGACCACCACTTGCAGGGTGCGGGCATTGGCTTTGACACTGGCCATTTTGGCGCGATCCTGGGCTCCAATAAAATTGGGGAGCGCAATGGCGACCAAAATGCCAATGATCACAATGACGACCATCAACTCAATTAACGTGAATCCCTTTTGCCCTGCACTTCTCATAAAGGAGTCCTTTTTAGGCTGTTTAAACCGTGGTACTTGAATATTCCCAGATTTTAGCAATATTAAACTCCTTTTCTTGAGAAAGTTCAGATTCGGTATACTGTGGTGAACACGATTTTTTAATAAGCAGGTGCAATACAGCAGTTATGACCAAATATATTTTTATTACCGGTGGCGTGGTTTCGGGTATCGGTAAGGGCATTGTGGCGTCTTCGCTGGGCCGCCTTCTTAAAAGCCACGGCTTTAATATTTCCCTGTTAAAGCTCGATCCGTATATCAACCTGGATCCGGGCACCATGAGCCCTTATCAGCACGGGGAGGTTTTCGTTACCGAAGACGGGGCCGAAACCGACCTGGACCTCGGCCATTATGAGCGTTTTACCGATGTGCATCTCACCCGACAGAGCAATCTGACCACCGGGGCCATTTATTTACGGGTCATTCAAAAAGAGCGCAAGGGTGATTATCTCAGTGGAACGGTACAGGTGGTTCCCCATATTACCGGGGCCATCAAAGACCATATTCACACCGCTGCCGCCAAAGACACCGATGTGGTGATTACCGAAATTGGCGGCACCGTGGGGGATATCGAAAGTCTGCCTTTTATTGAGGGCATTCGTCAATTTCGCAAAGACGTGGGCAAAGACAATATTTTATACGTGCACGTCACCTGGATTCCGTATATTAAAGTGGTGGGCGAACTCAAAACCAAGCCCAGTCAGCACAGCGTGATGGAGTTGCGCCGCCAGGGCATTCAGCCAGATATTTTAGTGTGCCGCAGCGAAAAAAGCATCAATGCCAGCATTCGTGAAAAACTCTCGCTCTTTTGCGATATCGACCTTGACGCGGTGATTCAGTGTAAAGACGCCAAATCGATTTACGAAGTGCCCGCCGTGCTGCACAAACAGGGCCTGACGGATCAGGTCTTACAACGGCTCAAACTCACGCCTCCCCGTGTCCAAATGGATTGGGAAGGCTGGGATACGGTCACCAGTCGTAAGCCTTCTCATCGCTTGAAAATTGCTCTCGTGGGCAAATATGTACAGCTGCCTGACGCCTACTTAAGCGTGACCGAGTCGCTCCAGCACGCGGCAGCGGCCCAGGATACAGAAATTGAAATTAAGTGGATTCACGCCGACGAAGAAATTGAACAACTCGGAACCCAGTGTCTTGAAGATGTGGACGGTATTTTGGTTCCCGGTGGCTTTGGCGAACGCGGAGTAGAGGGTAAGATTACGGCCATTGGGTACGCCCGTGAGCAGCGGCGCCCGTTTTGGGACTGTGTTTAGGCATGCAATGTGCGGTGATTGAGTTTGCGCGCAACGTTTGCGGTTTAGCCAATGCTCACAGTGCTGAGTTTGCCCCCGAAACGCCTTACCCCGTGATCGATTTAATGCCCGCCCAGCGGGATTTAGAGAACCTCGGCGGCACCATGCGTCTGGGAGCCTACCCCTGCAAACTCAGTACGGACTCTAAGCTCTATCACCTGTACGGTTCTGACATGATTCACGAACGACACCGGCACCGTTATGAGGTCAATAACCAGTACGTGAAAACCCTTGAAGCCCAGGGCCTAAAAATATCGGGGACTTCTCCCGATGGCTCTTTGGTGGAGGCTGTAGAATTAACCGATCACCCCTTCTTTGTGGCGGTACAGTTTCACCCCGAGTTCCGCTCCCGCCCCAATCGCCCCGGCCCTTGCTTTCAGGGCTTTATTGCCGCCTGTTTGGCCCAAAAGGGAGTCACCGTATGACGCGTATGACACACCCGCCCACAGCCGTGAGTGAAGTGCAGGCCCGTGAACTCATGGATGCCGCGATTGCGGCCTATAACCATGCCTATGCCCCCTATTC
This sequence comes from Candidatus Sericytochromatia bacterium, assembly GCA_963797915.1. Classification (GTDB taxonomy): domain Bacteria; phylum Cyanobacteriota; class Sericytochromatia; order UBA7694; family UBA7694; genus CAXRDE01. The sequence goes on along the minus strand of CAWCRG010000012.1, from coordinate 65,486 downwards.
TCAATTTCGCGTGGGCGCAGCTCTGTTAAGTGCCGACACCGAGACACAAGATGCGGTGGTATTTCAGGGCTGTAATGTCGAAAACGCGGCCTATAGCCTGGCCATTTGTGCTGAGCGGGTGGCCATCACCCAGGCTGTGGCTAACGGTTACCGGCAGTTTCGCGCCATTGCCGTGGTGGCTGAGCAAACCCAGCCCTGCTTTCCCTGTGGTTCGTGCCGTCAGTTTTTAAGTGAGCTGGCCCCACAATTAGAGGTGATTATTTTGAATGCCGATAGTAGCTTGTCGCGCTATGCCATTGCAGAGCTCTTGCCCTATGCCTTTAACGCAGAGGCGTTGCCACCCCGTTGAGTAACACCGTACACTGCCTACACCAACTTATAAAAAAGGAACCGTTTTATGGAAATTAAAAAAGTCGCTATTTTGGGATTGGGCACCATGGGCTCAGGCATTGCTCAGGTCTGTGCCCAGGCCGGTCTAGACACCGTGTGTTTTGACGTCAAACAAGAGTTTGTCGATGCGGGCATGGCGCGCATTCAAAAGAATCTGGACTACGGTCTCAACAAAGGCAAGTTCACCGAAGAACACGTACAAGCCACCCAGAGCAAATTGACCACCACCACCGATCTCAACACGCTCACCGATGTGGATCTCGTCATTGAAGCCGTGATCGAAGACATTGCCATTAAAAAACAGGTATTTGCCCAGCTCGACAGCGTGTGCCCCGCCCACACCTTAATTGCCAGCAATACCTCGTCGCTCTCCATCACCGATATGGCCACCGCCACCGAGCGCCGCGACAAGGTACTGGGTCTGCACTTCTTTAACCCCGCCTTTTTAATGAAGCTGATTGAAGTGGTCAAAGGCTTAGAGACCTCTGATGAAACCATTGCCGCCGCTTACGGCTTTGCCGAAACCCTGGGCAAGACCGCGGTGCTCTCGAAAGACACCCCTGGCTTTATTGTAAACCTGCTGTTGATTCCTTACCTCTTAGATGCCGCGCGCGTCTACGAAAACGGTTTGGCCTCCGCCGAAGACATCGACAACGCCATGAAGTTAGGTGCTGGCTACCCCATGGGGCCGCTGACCCTGATGGACATGATCGGCATTGATGTGTGCGTGAAAGTGGGCGATATTCTCTTTGACGCCTACCGCGAAAGCAAGTACAACGTGCCACCCCTGCTGCGCCGCATGACCATGGCGGGTCACTTAGGCCGCAAGTCTGGTCAGGGCTTTTATAGCTACTAAGACCGATTTTTTAAATCCCTCGAAAGGGCTCATCGCTGGGCGCTCTTGGGGGATTTTTTTTGAAACATGGGTCTTTTTAGGGGTGTAACGCAAAAAGGGGACAAAAACTGGTGTTTTGTAACTTAATTTTGGGTTAAACATTTGCCCTGAATTGAGAATATAAGGCTTGCTTTTAAGTCCCTGAGGTTATTTTGGTTAAGCACACCCTAAGCATTTAAACGCAAATTAGCCGAAAATTTACATAGCTTAATAATTTGTAGCACAACCTGACGACAGACAAAAAATAGGGGCTATGTTACGATCGAAAAACATAAGCTAAAGTTCGTCATGTTTTTCAGGGGGCGTTTATACTGTGCGAGTCCTGCGGGTTACGTGCTTGGCGTTTGATCCTGTGAGCTAGCTCAAGCCAGATCATTATAATTACACCACCCTTTGGCGTAAAAGTAGGCATGGGGCCATCTTCGTATATTCCTGAACGCGTGCTTCAATCCGGACCTTTTGCCTTGGGGCTGCGAGAGAGCCGATTGCAGATTCAAGGTTCCTTCTTCGTCAATCCTCTCAAAAATCAGATAATCTGGCAAGGACAAGCCTTGAATTTCAGTTTTTGGAAGTGCACACCGCAGTTAAAAATACTTTATGGGCATTAATACCTGAATTGAGCCAAGCACAAATAGTGGGACTACCGTGACTTTACGTTACGCGGAGATATACTCTATACAGCCTCAGCAGGTTGCTTACTCAAGGCTAATATTACCGAAGAACCCTTAACTTTTGAAGTTGTTTACGGCGATTGTTTGACCGTTGAAGAATTTAAACAATTGCAGCAAAAAGCTGCTAAACAAGGTTATTCTATTCCCATTGAAGAAAATTTCTGGCACGTTTTTTTTGACGCGCTTCAATTTGATGGAGAAGTGTATTACCGCGCTGCAGAGATTCCTGAGGGTAGCTCTTCTCAATTTAAGTTAACGACCAAAGAAAGTTATAAATGTCACACAACGTGGACTTAATTTGGTCAATATTTATTCCCCAGAATCATACGTAGCAAATAAAGACTTGATTTATTATGTTGTGGTGGGTAATCCATGGCCAAGTCGTCCAACAATGTCTCCCGCAATTGGTCAGAAAAAAACTGGATAAACCTTTTGGAGGTTTTCGTCAATTGACTTTGTTATATGAGTTTTCAGATGGGCGAGGATCATTCTTTGGCATTGATGCCAAAAGTAATGCCTACATTCGGGATGGCGATTTATTGAAACGTATTCAGCCCAATGGTCGGATTGAAACTTTGGTAAAAAATGAACGGAATCACAGAACTCACCTCTTGTTCTGTAGGTCTTCAAGGGGAATTTCTTTATTGCTCCACTTCTACCGCCATTTATCGTCTTCCTTTACCTATTTCCAAGGAGAAGAACAATGAGTAACAGCTCGACTCCGGTAGCTATAAAAAGGCTCATCCTTCTTCTTTCTATTCCTGAGCCTTATACCATTTCACATGGAGCGGCTTTTTATGCGTTTTAGGCCGATTTTATTCGTAATAATGTTGTTTTTCTTACGCTTGTCAGCCGCTTGCCGAAGAATCGTTGTTGTGGGATCGCCGTCGTTCTGCTTCTGAAGAAGTCATGTCGTTGGTAGACGGAACCGACGAGGAAGCCCGATTTGAGGCAATTCGCCAGTTGGAAACGGACTTTTTACCCTCAAAGGTTACGTACATCTCGCCCGAGAACAATCCCTTGCGTTACTGGGGTTATTTAGACGCTCAGGGCGATAAAGCCCGTTTTGACAATATTGTAGCGATTGCTCTGGATAGCCATGAAAATGTGTATGTGGCAGATCAGGGCAATGCAAGGATTCGTAAAATTGATCAACAGGGTGTGGTGACAACGCTGGTGGGCTCTGATCAAAAACAAACAGTATTTACCGACCAGGACAAACCGTTAGCAACGCAATTGATTAATTTAGCAGGGCTTTCAATTTATAACGACGTCCTTTATTTTAGTGTGAGTGACTGTATTCGCACCCTGGACTTAAAAGAGGAAGCCCCCAGCGTTCATACCTTTTACGGCAAATGTTTAGAGGAAGCAGTGGCAGGCGTGAGACCTCCTATAAGATCTGGTCCGAGTCCGGCTTTAGTTATAGAAAAAGCGCTTGATGAACCCGATCCCGCAAAGCGATTTTTAAAGCAGCCAGGTGAGTTAGCTCATGATGTGTACGGAAACCTTTATGTACAGGCGACAACAAATCAGCCTGTAGAAAGAAAAACAGATACTGGTTATGAAAACATCTATTTCGGTTATTTACATAAAATTGATAGGCAGAAAGTAGTCACAGCACTTATTTCAGCAGGTCCTTCTGCCTCATATATTAGTGTAGACAGCAAAGGTTGCCCATCATTTTTAACCGCAAATGAGATGAGATCGAATGTTTAATGATCCAAACAAAAAAATTCAATCAAATTGCCGAAAGCGTCCACAGGAAAGTGGCTTTTTTTACGGTTCTCTTGAGCTTGAAGACCCCCGCTTAGATCCAGAAAAAATCTTTGCGCTGCGGATGGGTAAAAACGATGATTTATACATTTTTGGTCAGTGGCTCGCCACCTTAAGTATTGAGGGAGAGCTTAACTTTATTACGCCATTAGACAACTTTAAATGGGGGGTAATCACCATGAATGCCGATGAAAGTGTTATCTACAGCGCTGGTGCGACCGCTGTTTACCGTTGGGCTATTCCAGGCAGACAAAAGCCTTGAGTAGTCGGGTGCGATACAATGGTAAAAAATGTCCTGGAGTCCACACCATGAACCCTGCTTTCTTTTCGCTGTCAATTGCCTTACTCGGCCTCTCTTTTTTAAGCCTGAACCTCTCTCAGCCCGTCGCTGCCCAGGCCAATGCCGTTGAAGAAATCAGCGCCGGCACCACGCTCACGGTCAGCCCCCAGAATATGGTGCAAGGCCAGCAATTGTTCGTGCGCCTGAACGGGCCTGACCGGCGCGCAAGCAGGTAATACGCCATTGATGGTGCATGTGGCCGGTAAAGAAGTGCCCATGACAAATGTCGGCGGTGGTGTTCATGAAGCCTACGTGGCCTTGCCTGCGGATCAAAAGCCGGGCGGCTACACCCTACAAGTCAAGTCAGGCTTTACGATCTTAGACAGCCAAAAAATTGAGGTGGTTCCGGGGCGCTTTGGCCTGCAAAATATTCGCTATACTGCCCCACCCATTAATGCCGAACTCAAAAAAAAGCTGGACGCTGAATACGCCCTCATCGATATTGCCCGCGAAAGCTATACCCCCGAAAAGCTGTGGAGCGGTGCGTTTATGTTGCCCGTGCCCCATCGCATTAGCTCGGTGTACGGCACCCGCCGCCAGCTCAATGGCAAATACAATGGCTATCACGGTGGGGTAGACTTCGCCAGTCCCATGGGCTATCCCATTAAAGCCCCCGCCAAAGGCAAAGTCGTGTTGGCCAGCTATTTTTCGGTGGGCAACGACAACGGCAATACCGTCTTTTTAGATCATGGCATGGGAGTGACCACCGGCGTGATTCACCTGAGCAAAATTTTGGTCAAGGTAGGTGACATGGTGGAGCAGGGGCAAACCGTTGGCTTGATTGGCTCCTCGGGCCGCTCTACCGGGCCTCACCTGCACTGGGGCACCTATATTCACGGGCAAAATACCGATGGCCTGGGCTGGATTCGTTTGACCCAACAATAACCGCTGTTTTTGTAGGCATGTTATGATGGGCAGGAACTTTTCCCCATTGAGGTGATAGCAAACAGATTGAAGATTCGTCCTTTTTTACGGTGTTTTTTATTGGTTTTCGTTTTGGGTGCCAGCTTTATGCTTCCGGTCTTACCGGCAGTTTCGGCCCCCCCGTCTTCGAGCCCCGACGCAGCGCTTTCCACAGTCTCCTCCACAGCGCTTTCTACAAAGCCGGCTGCTAAGCCACAAAAAGTTTTTGTGGGCGTCTATCTTAATCGAGTGGTCAATCTCGATCTTAAGCAAAATACTTACTGGATGGACCTCTATCTCTGGTTTCGCTGGAAGGGCGATATCGACCCCACTGAAACCTATGAGTTTATGAACACCTTCGAAAAATGGGGTGAAACCAATATCTCTGAAAAAGAAGAGGTGCGGGAACTCGCCGGGGGTTGGAAGTACAAAGAATTTCACATCGAAACCCAGCTGCACAATCCCTTTCACTTTGAGCCTTACCCCTTAGACAAGCAAACCCTGCGCCTGCGTATTGAAGACAAGTCGCACAATAACAAGGTCATCCAGTATGTGCCTGATGCCGCCAACAGCAGTTATAACCACAAGATATTTATTCCCGGCTGGAAGGCCGAAAGCTATACCGTTGCCCTGGCCAATCACGTCTACCCCACCAACTTCGGTATCGTGGGCCAAACGCCCGAAGCTTACTCGCAGATTAACGTGGACCTACTCATTAGCCGTCACCCTCAGCATTTGCATCTGTTTAAGCTATTTTTGCCCGTGGCGATTATTCTGGTGATGGTCTTTGTGGTGTTCTTTATCCCCATTTCCTTTTTTGAGTCTCGGGTGGAAATTGCCATTACCGGACTGCTCAGTTTGATTGCCCTGCAAATGGTGCTCAACGAGACTCTGCCGCCGGTGGGTTATCTCACCCTCACCGATAAGGTCTACAACTTCTCTTATTTTATGGTGATGTGCTCGCTGATTGAAACCGTGACCATTTACTTCTACTTTAAGCGCAATGAACAGCTCAGTCGCCAGATGGACCGGGCCGCTGCGATTGCCATGCTGGTGACGACACCAGTGGTGTTTATCCTCTTTTTTACTGTGTTCAGAGGCTAGCTACAGCGCAAGTCGAGAGGAATTCTTAGGGAATTACGGGCTTACTCATGGCCGAACGATATAAATGGTAGTACACTGAGTAGTGCAAAAGTGTGTTTGTTCTGTATCGTTGCTTTATCCCGCGCTGAGCTGACTTCCCCTCAACCTCTTATGGCGGCGCAGATACTCTAGCCAACACACAACCAACCCCCCGGAGGATTCATCACTGTGAAAGTAACCGTCGAAAAACAAGAAAGCAATAAGATCCATCTTCAGGTTGAAGTAGAAGGCGATGGCATTGCCCAGGAATACCGCAATGCGTTAAAAATGTACGCCCGCGATCTGAAAGTCAAAGGATTCCGTCAGGGCAAAGTGCCTCAGCATCTTGTGGAAAAGCATATTGATGCTGACCGCTTAAAGCAGGAATTATTTCAAAACGCCATGTCTTCTTCTTACCAGGAAGCCCTTAATGAGCAAAAAATCGAAGCCATTGCCGAGCCTGAAATTCAGCCCGTGCAAGTGGAAATCGGCCAACCCTTTGTTTATAAAGCCATTGTTGAAGTACGCCCCGAAGTCAAATTGGGTCAATACAAAGATATTCAAGTGACCACTCCGGCGCAAGACGAAGTGACCGAAGAAAAAGTCAGTGAGCAACTGGCGCATCTGCAGCGCGAGCATGCGGTACTCATTCCTGTCGACGATCGTCCTGCCCAAATGAGCGATCTCGCGACCCTGCGTATTGAAGGCAATATTGAAGGCGAAGCTATTGATTTGGGCGAATCCAAAGAAATGACTTTTGAACTCAAAGACGACAGCTTTGTTCAGGGCTTCTCTGATCACATCGTGGGCATGAACACCGATGAGAAAAAAGAATTCACGCTGACCTTTCCTGGCGACTATTACGTCGAAGACCTGCGCGAAAAGCCCATTACCTTCAACGTACACCTCCAGGAAATTAAAGAAGTTGAGTTGGCTGAACTCGATGACGACCTCGCTTCTACCGTCGATAGCGAACTCGAAACTCTTGATCAGTTAAAAGATCGCATTCGTGAAGAGCTGGCCGACGATTTTGAAGAGCAGTTTGAAGTGCAGAAGCAACAAAACGTGCTTGACAAAGTAGTGGCTAACGCCGAAGTTGAGATTCCTGAGTCGATGATGAACCGCGAGTTGTTTGCCATGTGGCAAATGTCTGAAGGGGCTCAGCTCAGCAATGCCAAGGTGAACGAAAAAACCTTACAGGCCTCATGGATCCACTGGATGCAGCGCGCTGAAATGAAAGAAACCGCTGAACAGCGTATCAAAACCACGCTTGTTCTGGGTGCCATCGCCCGTGAAGAAGAGCTTCAGTTAAGTGACGAAGAAGTCAACGAAGAAATTCAAGAGCTTGCTGAAACCCACGGTGTAGAAGAAGCGCAAGTGCGTGCGCAACTGCAACAACAAAACCGTATGGTGGCTTTAATGGACGAGCTGCTCAGCTATAAAATTATTGACTGGGTCATGGAAAATAACGAAGTGACCATTGGTGACGCTGAAGAAGTGACCGAAGAAGCCTCTGAAGAAGCTGCCGAAGTTTCTGAAGAAGCGTAAGCTGTTCCTTAGCGCGTGGCGTTTTTACTCTCTGCGCTAAGTACGTTTCTCAGTTCCCTTTCGCGCCCGCAAGCGCTTTCTCTTGGAAGCGTTTTTGCGGGCTTTCTCTATGGCGTTTTTCGCCTAAGCCCTTATCGCCATCACGCTGACCCGATCATTACCGGCGCATTTCCCACGCTGTCAAAAGCTGAGCAGCGCCGCTTGTTTCGGGAGCATACCCAACGCCTGGTGTGGTCGATTGTGGATTTTTTGCGCTTTGCCCGCCTAAAGCAGCGTGAGCGACAGGTGGGGGTGCCCCGTGAAATTGAGATTGAGGGTGAGCAAAACTATCTTGAGGCCTTAGCCCAGGGCAAAGGCGTTATTTTGGTGTCGGCTCATTTTGGTTGCTGGGAGTGGATTCCTGCTGTCAGTGCCTTACGGGGAGATCCCACGCAGGTGATGGTACAAAAGCCCAGTGATCCCATCATGGACCGCTTGTTTTGTCGCTTTAGAGCCTTTGCCGGGGTAAAAACCGTCAATAATGACTCGCGCAAAGGCTTAAAACAAGTGATCCGAGCCCTGAGAGCCGGTGAAGTGGTGGGGCTCGTCATTGACCAGCACGGCGAAAGCCAGCAGATGATGGGCGATTTCTTTGGGCATCGGGTCTCTTTTCCCACAGGTCCTGCGGCCTTTGCTCGCTTAACGGGAGCCGCTGTGGTGCCGGTGTTTATTCGCTGGCGGGGTACAAGGCATCAGCTGACCTATTTTCCGGCCCATTATTTGACACCGGAGCAGGACCCTCAGGTCTTTACCCAGGGACTGTACGACATCATTGAGCAACAGATTCGGCGTTACCCCTCCAACTGGCTCTGGACGTATAACCGCTGGGACAAATTATGAGGCACAGCGGCGTGTTCTGGGGACTGGTCCTTTTGCCCTTGTGGGGATTGGCGGGTGGCGTCTTGCTGCTGGTGTCATTGGCTCCTTTTTTTCAGCTCAAATCAGGGATCAAGGCTTTGGCCCATCACAAGTTTGTGGTCTTTATTTTTTTGCTGTTATTGGCTTTACCCCTGATTACCTCGCCTAACCCCACCGGTCATGTTATTGGCTTTTTGTCTCGCTATCTGCTGCCCCTTTTGCTCTTGCGGGCCTTCTGGCAATATCTACAGCAAGCGGAGCCCCCTGAAGCCTTAAGCAAAGCGCTGCTCTGGGGCGGACTGGGCCTTTCTGCACTGGGGGCCTTAAGTCTGTTTTTGCCACGACCTGCGCATTGGCAAGCCCTTTGTCTGCCGCCTGAGCTGGCAACGCAGGCCTGTCTTCTGGACTTTTCGTTACTGCCCGTTGGGCAAGCCCAGGGGTTTGCCATGAACCCCAATATATTGGGCGGGTTGCTTGTGCTGGTACTTCCCTTTGCCTGGTTGGCTTTTGAAAAGCACCGCCCCCGGGCACCCATGGCGGTGCTGATACCACTCGTCCTGGGTGCCGCCATTTTACTCAGCGGATCTCGGAACGCCATTCTGGCGATGGCGGTGAGTCTTGTGGGCGTGTTGGGGCACCGGGCTGTATTTGGGCGCGGCTGGCAAGTGGTCTTTCAGGGGGCTTCTGCGCTTTGTTTGCTCGGGGTGTTGGGGGCTTTTGTCGTGAGTCAGCGCTACGCTGATACGGGACGCTGGGTCATTTGGAAGGTGGGCATGACCCTACTTCAACAATTCCCCTGGACGGGAGTGGGGATTTTATCGGTGGAGCCGATGTATCAGCGTATGCACGGTGGTTGGCCTCATGCCGCCCATTTACACAATGGTTTCCTTCAAATTATGGTGGAATGTGGGGTATTTTCAGCTTTCGCTTTGTTTGGTTATATTGTTTATCGGGTATATAATCAAAGTTACCAAAGTCGCTTCGTCGCGATGTCTTTACATCAACGCTTAGCGCTAAACAGTTTGCTGCTTTTGATCGGAATGTCAGTGGTGGATTTTATTTTGCTCGATATTCGAGTAATGGTTTATACGACCGCCATTGTGGCCTGTGCCTTTTATCCGTCGAAACCGAAGCAGGGTTTATCGTCTCTATAGCATGATTGATTTAAAAAATTTGAATATGTTTGCCATAAGGAAGGTCTTTTATGAAAACGAACCGCTTGCCTGACTCTTTTCCCACGCCGCCGACTCCTCCCACCTCATCTTCTGGGGCTTCCGCTTCACCTAAACCCCCCATCTCTCAGTCGGCCCCTGCGCCACAAGCGCCACAGGTTCCCCAGGATGAGTCTACGGCGAACAGTCCTTCCCGCAGTGAAAATGCGCCTAACTCGCTGGGCTTTCCAGATATAGAGGGTAAGCAAACCACACTGGCCAAAGGCGAAGAGGGCGGTGGCGACTTTCCTGGTAAATTACCTGGTAAGCTCCCTGGGGGTTACTCCCCTGCAACGACACATGCTGTTGGTGAAGAGGGGGGTGGTGACCTTCCCGGTAAATTACCTGGCAAGATCCCTGGGGGTTACTTCCCTGCAACAACGCAGGCAGTAGGTGAAGAGGGTGGTGGTGACCTTCCCGGTAAACTACCCGGCAAACTTCCTGGCAAAGATCCTTTTCCCAACGGCACGACCAAAAGCCCTGGCGAAGAAGGCGGTGACAAGCCCGTCAACCCCTCCCCGCGGACCCGTCTTCCAGGCAATAGACCCCTACCCTAATGGAACCACAAAGGGAATTGGTGAAGAAGGCGGCGACAAGCCTCAGGGTCCACCCCTGCTCCCTGGTCGGGTTCCCCGGTGACGTGCCTGGCAAGATTGATTCCCGGTACGCCTACCGGCAGCCGAACCAAAGGATCGGTGAAGAAGGCGGTGATAACGCCTGGTCAAGCCTCCCCGGTCGGTCCCCGGTGAAGCCCCTGGCAAGGGTTCGCTCCAACCGTACGACCAAAGCCCTGGGTGAAGAAGGCGGTGACAAGCCCGGTGGTTCGCTTCCCGGAAAATTCCCTGGTGGGGTGTTGGTGCTGACCGGACAACGCTTGCGATGGGTGAAGAAGGCGGTGACAAGCCCGGTGGTTCGCTTCCCGGAAAATTCCCTGGTGGCGGTGTTGGTGCTGACCGCACTACACTTGCGATGGGTGAAGAAGGCGGTGACATGCCCGGTGGTTCGCTTCCCGGAAATTCCCTGGTGGGGGGTTGGTGCTGAGCGTACAACGCTCGCCATGGGTGAAGAAGGCGGTGATAGCCCGACTTTAAAAAGATCATTGATAATCAATAAATGCAGTTAGGCATTATTGGTGTTCCGGGGGATTCCCGCGTGGATACCCTGGAACGCTTTTTGCATGCTCAGCAATGCGATGTCATTGTCGTGAACAGCCGCAGCTTTTCCGCTCAGGAGAGCTGGGCTTTTGACGGTGAACACACCTGGTATCAGGGCCAAAACCTGAGTCATGCCCGTGCCTGGTGTCTTTTTACCTATCCCTCCACCTTTCCCAATATGTGGACAGACTTTGAAGACTATTTTCTCTACCGGGATTGGTATGAGGACTATATGCATAAGCGGGAGCACCGCTCTTTTTTGGTAGCCTGGCTTTTGTCTCTGGGGCATCGGGGTGTGCCTGTACTCAATCCGCCGGAGCACGGCATTGGCTTACAATATAAGCCGGTAGAGCTAGAGCTGGCACGTCAGGAGGGCTTGAAGGTTCCGCGCACTTTGATTACCAATGATCCTGAACGGGTACGTGCTTTTGTGGCTGAAGTACCTGAAGTGGTGTATAAACCAGCTTTTGGTGGGAGTGAGTGTCGCGTGTTGGGCGAAAAAGAAATGGCCCAGCTGGAGCAGCTTAAAGCTTCGCCCGTTACTTTTCAAGAATGTATACGGGGCAAGTCGATACGGGTGATGGTGGTGGATGGCAAGGTGGTATCGGCCGTGCGTTTAATCTCAGACTACCTAGACTATCGCTCAGATCCCGCTTACAGTGCGGGCAAAACGCCCTATGAGACTGTAGAACTACCCGAAGTCCTTCTCAATGCTGCAATACGCGTAGTGGAACGCTATGGTCTATATTTTAGCGGTATTGATTTTATTGAAACCGCTCAGGGTGAGTATGTTTTTTTAGAAGCCAATGCTTCACCCATGTATATGGATATTGAAAGCCGAGCGCAGCACCCTATTACCGCTGAACTGTGTGCTGCCCTATTAAAATATGCCAATGGGCCTGAAGCCTACGCTCAGGCGCTGCAAAAACGACGCCAGCGTCAGGGCTTTGCGGCTTACGCCATGCCGGGGTTAGAGAACGTGTGGACCTGAGCTTTCTAAAGGCTCCCTGGGGAGTTGTAGCGAGTGATAGACTATGAACTATGTCATTACCTCATGCCCCTTTTGTTCATCAAACGCCCACATCCGCTGCCGTTGAGACCCCGATCGAGGCGCCCCCCGGACGCTTTTTAATTCTCATTTTGGGTTTGCTCACGGCCCTCGGCCCCCTGTCCATTGATATGTATTTGCCCGCTTTTCAGGCCATCGGCCAGAGTTTGCAAAGCCCTACGTTTATGGTGCAACAAACATTATCCGTGTACTTCGTGGGCATGGCGCTGGGGCAACTGATTTATGGCCCCCTCAGCGATCGCTTTGGGCGTAAGCCTCCACTCATGGTGGGACTGGCTGTGTATGCTTTAAGCTCTGCTGGCTGTGCACTGGCACCGGGTATTCATACGCTGATTGGATTTCGCCTCTTACAGGCACTGGGAGGTTGTGCCGGCGTTGTCGTGTCGCGCGCCGTGACGCGAGACTATTTTTCTCCCCGAGAAATGGCCCGTGTGATGTCTCTTTTAATGTTGGTCATGGGACTGGCTCCGGTGCTTGCCCCTACAGCAGGCGGATTCCTGGTGAAATACCTGCCTCTCAATTTCGGCTGGCGCGCGGTTTTTGGTGTGCTTACCTTTCTGGGGTTCGCCGGTGCCGCCATGGTCTGGTTTGCCCTGCCTGAATCCTTAGCGCCTGGGCAACGCTTGCCTCATTTGCGGGCGCGAGAGGTGGCCAAAGGCTACGGAGATATTTTAAAAGATCGCCTCTTTTTATGGCCGACCCTTGCCGGTGGGCTCTCATTGGGTGCCCTATTCACGTATATTAGCGCTTCCTCGGTCGTGTTTGTAGACTTTTTTCACATGCCGCCCTTTCAATACAGTTTGCTCTTTGCCTTTAACGCAGTGGGCATTATTGGCGGGGCGCAGGTAAATCGTGTGCTGCTGAAACACCATACGCCCGAGGCGATGATGTCCCGCGCGCTGACGGTAAGTGTGATTGGGTGCCTGGCCTTTAACGCCATGCTTTGGGTTTGGCCTGCTCAGCTGTGGAGCACGGTTTTGTGTTTATGGGGAGTGTTAGCGGCTCTGGGGTTTGTGATGCCCAATAGTGCTGCGGTGGCCATGGCGCACTTGCGTGGACACGTGGGTTCTGCTTCTGCAGTGATGGGCGTGATACAATATGCCCTCGGTGCTTTCTGCTCGGCACTCGTAGCGGCTCTTTTAACACGCTATCATGGACAGCCTATCGTGCTGACGGGCATGATGCTGGTGACCTTGATCCTGGCCCGCTTGGCTTATCGCCAGCCTAAGATTGTGCCGCCGCCAGCAAACGCCCACACTCTCTGAGTACCTGTTCCTGCCACTGTGCTGTGATATGACCGGGCAGGTGCTCCAGGACTTCGGGAGCTTCTAAAATATCCCTACAAAGCACCAACTTCAGATCTAAGAGGGCTTTTTTTTGAGGATGACTTAGTTCGGTCAACACGGTCAGTGGATAAAGCTTGAGCGTATCCAATAGCTCCCTCAGACTGCCTTGTCTGGGGTAATCCCAGCCAATCAACTGAAGTCCCACGCAAGCAGCATAGTCGATGGCGTCGCCGGAAAAGCGCGCGTTGGTGGCAATCACCCCCTGAACTTGTTCCGGGGGTAAGCTTTTGGCTTCTCGAATGTCTTCAAAGCGAGAGCGAATGTAGAGCGGTACTTTGACATCGCATTTATAGCCGGGGGTGTTGCGGTATTTACACTCGACCAATAGCAGGGTGTCGTCGCGATTACCCACCACATCCACTTCGTGCCGCACGCATTTTCCCTGCATTATTTTGCCCACGTTGACGGTGTAGCCCTGTTGTTCAAAGACTTCGCCCATCAGGCGCTCAAAAGGGTAGCCCGAAGGGCCTAACTCACCAATGGCGCGCTTAAGATCATAGCGGGCTGCGATGGGCTTACGCAATTGTTTGAGGTGCTTGAAAGCCTGGCGTTGCAGGCGGTGGCTGGGGAGACCGTCGTGAATGCCTTTCTGAATGAGGCCGAGGACTTCCTGGGCAATCGCCTCGCTGGCGCCTGCCCGTTGCAGGGAGCGCAGCAGTTTCGCTTCAGAAAAGCGCTCCGCTTCGCCGCTGGCTTTGACAATCTTCACTGTTTGTTTAAACTCCAGTCGTAGTCTAAATAACGTACCTGATACTTTGCGGTTTTTAAGTAGCTGGCTTCGCTATTTAAATACTGGCTTAAAAAATGTAGAGAAGCGCGTTCTTTGGCTGATCCCTGAAAAGCCTGGGTGGCGTACTGTTTTTCAAAGTCCTGGCCGTACCATTTAAATAAAGAAGACACATAGACCGTGTTTTTACCGCGATCGATACGAAAGTTCTGGTTATCTGAGACAAAAGCCTGGGCGCGTCCGTTGAGTTGGGCATTTAAGGCTGTACCCGTATAGGGCTGATTCAGGAGCGGAGGACAACCTTTTGAGGCGCACACCAGCGCCATATGGATACGGGGCTCGTTAAACTGCTTGCGCAATATCTGATGCTCGATATCGTCGAGGGTCATGGCTTTACCCATCACTTGATGGGTCTTACTATTCCAAACCCCGGAGATTTTTTTAATGCTGCTGACGGGATATTTCTCGACAATCGACTTGAGAGTCAGGGCATTATACGCGTTGATCCAAAAGGCGATTTTTTCTGAATTAGACCATTTCTGGTAGGCCGACGGGGTCATGAGAGATAAGGTTTGAGTATAGCGAATCAGATCGCCTGCGGAGCGCTTGAGACTGGCGTAATCGACCTGACCGCGACTATCGACGTGGGTTCTTAAGACACTGGCATAAGCACTGACGTCATAGGTGGCTTCTACTTTAGCCAGCTGTATCTCTGTTACTTCCTGAGTAATGGTATCTGTTTGCGCGGCCGCTGAGGGCGCCCAGAGCGCGGCCAAAGCGCATGCGCTGAGGAGCAGGTGAGGAAGTCGTTGAAGGCGATGTTTCTGCGTGCCGTGCTTTACAGCGGCACAGGCCTTGTGAAAAAATGGATAGGTGAGCATAAAATACCTCTTCTGTATGTCCTCGTTTCCCTGTATTGTAGGGCATTGCTTAACTTGAGAGAAAGGTCTAAACACGATGGGTGCCGCAAACCTAATTAAAATGGGCCTGTTTCTGGGGGTTGTGCTGTGGAGCAGCACGGGCTGCTACTCTTTTGAGCCCGAACGTTACCCACCTATCGCGCTGTCAGAGGTTTCGCGTAACCGAAACCTGCTTTACGCGACGCAAACTTCGACCGCCCTCTTTTTTGAGCGCATGCTAAACGTGCGTCCACGCAAGATCACGGGCGTAGGAAACTGGCAGATTTTGCACCGCGATAATGCCTTTATCTACTATGGCTATCCGGTACTTCGCGGGTTCTTTAGTAATGAGCGAGAAGTGCCTGTTTTGTATAAGACTTCGCTTTATCAGGTGCAAAAGCAGTTTCCCGACTTTTGGCAGTGGCAATCAGAGCACCCCGCCGCGTCTTTTGTTCAGCGCGTGTCTAAGATCTTTCAGCGTCCTGTGACGGGCTTTTATTTAACGGATTATCAGTTTGATCCTGAACGCAGTGACTTTTTTGCCTTCGAAAGCAATCTTCGTTTTCAAAAGCTTTCAGTGCCCTGTCGCTACCGTTTTGAAATGGTGTTACCCTCACTGACGTTAAGGCAGATAGAGGCGCTTCCCATTCAACAAAAAATATCTTCAGCCTGCCCTGAGGTATCTTCGCTAACGCTGTGATCTGAGTGTTAAACTGATGCCATGTGTTTACCTCCTCAACTCGAGCACCTTGAAGGCTGTGTCGAGCGCATTACCTTTCAATCAGAAGATACCGGCTATACGATCTTACAGCTCGATAGTGGAGACTATGATGATCCCGTGACGGTTGTCGGCGAAATGCCCGCTATTTTTGTGGGTGAAAACATGCGCTTTCAAGGCCTCTGGACCCAGCATCAAAAATATGGCAAGCAGTTCAAAGCCCAGCGCTTTGAAAAAGTGCGCCCCACAACGATTATTGGTTTGCAACGCTATTTGGCTTCGGGCATGATTAAAGGCGTGGGGCCCATTACCGCTCGCCGCTTGATTCGGGCTTTTGGCCAGGATGTTATTCATGTGATCGAAAAAGAGCCCGAACGCCTCTTAGAGATTCCGTTGATTGGCAAAAGCAAGCGGGACGAAATTGTGGCCAGCTGGCAAGAACATAAAGGCATTCAAAATGTCATGATATTTTTGCAGGAGCACGATGTGTCGACGGGCTATGCCGTCAAAATTTATAAACGCTATGGCGCGGCTGCTGTTGATATTGTGCAAGAGAACCCTTACCAACTGGCAGAAGACGTGTGGGGGATTGGCTTTAAAATTGCCGATCAACTGGCCCGCAAGCTGGGCATTGAAAAAGAGTACCCCGCTCGTTTACAGGCAGGTCTTTTGTATGCGCTACAGCGGGCGGTAGATGATGGTCACGTTTACATGCCCCAGCAAGAATTGGTGCAGCGCGCTGCAGAGCTTTTGGAGGTGCCCGCAGCGGGGTTGCCGGAGCAACTCAGCACTATGTATCAGCAAGATCGCCTGGTGCTGGCGGGAGAGCCCGACAACCCCTTTGTCTTTCTACGCTCCTTGTGGGTGGCTGAAGCCGGTATTGCAGAGCGTCTGGGACTCTTGCAGCAGGCCACGTTAGATCTCGCCGATCCAGAGGCGTTGAATGCTGAGTTACAGACCTGGATTGCTGATTATGAATCGGAACAGGCGATCGATTTTTCTGAAGAGCAGCGCGAAGCGATTATTCAAGCCGCCCAGCATAAGGTCTTTATTTTAACCGGTGGGCCAGGCACGGGTAAAACCACCGTTAGCCGCGCGATTTTAGACTGGTTTCAGCATCAGTCGCTGACCCTTGCCCTCGCGTCGCCCACCGGGCGCGCCGCCAAGCGTCTGGCAGAGGTGAGTGGTCGCCCGGCGACGACGCTTCATCGTTTGTTAGAATTTGACCCCCGCATGGGCGCTTTTCAACGCAACGAGTATACTCCCTTAGAGGTTGATTTGGTGCTGATTGACGAAATCAGTATGGTGGACACGGCCCTGTTTTACCACTGCCTCGATGCTTTGCCCGCCCAGGCCCGGCTAATTCTGGTGGGGGACAGTGACCAATTGCCTTCGGTGGGACCGGGCTCTGTGTTGCAAGACCTGCGCAAAAGTGGCGTGGTGGGGGCTGTGGAGCTTAAAACCATTTACCGTCAGGCCCAGAGCAGCCGGATTGTGCAAAATGCCCACCTGGTAAACCGGGGTGAAATGCCTGTGCTTTTGCCGGTGTCAGGCCGTTACCGACAAGAAGACGCTTTTTTTATTGCGACGGCTTACCCACAAGCCACATTAGATGAGATCACCCAATTATTGACCACCCGTCTGCCCGCTATTGGTTACGCCACCGAAGATATTCAGGTGCTTTGCCCCATGAATCGTGGAGTCATTGGCACCCAGTCCCTGAATAAACAATTGCAGGCGGCGTTGAACCCAGAGGCGAAGGGCAAGGCCCAACTCATCAGAGGCGAGCGCCTCTTGCGAGTGGGGGATCGGGTCATTCAAATGCGCAATAATTATGATCAGGATGTCTTTAATGGCGATATGGGAATCATTGATAGCATTGACGTGCAGGAGCACCAGGTGACGGTACAGTATCCTGAGCGCCAGGTGGTTTATGAGTCGGGCGATCTCGAAGAAATTCGCCTGGCCTATGCCCTTACGATTCACAAATCCCAGGGGAGTGAGTTCCCCGTGGTGGTGATGGTGCTGACCCGTCAGCACCACATGATGCTTCAGCGCAAATTGCTTTATACGGGCATGACGCGCGCCCGTCAATTGTTTATTTTGGTGGGACAGCCGGAAGCCATTCAACAGGCCGTAGAAAATCACTTTTTAAGGCCACGTTACACCCTGCTGGCGCAGCGGCTAAAAAAGCTTATCTGAAAACTTATAAAAGCGTAAACAAAGATACAGCCCCCGAAATTATATTTCGGGGGCTTTGTTGTCGACGGGCGAGGACAGTACCCGCCAATAACAGTATCTTAATAAAGTGTTTTAGAAGCCTTCGGTGAGCTTGCTTGCGAGACGACCGCCGATAACGCCGCCTACTGCACCAGCACCTACGGTGAGAATGGTGCCCATGACGCCTTTAACGGGGATGAAGCTGGCAAGACCTGCTGCGGTTACGCCGGTGAGACCGCCGACTGCGCCGCCGATAGCGTCTTTACCTACATTTGTTACGGCTTGTGTGCTGTCGACTTTACCGGTGGCAACGCCGACACCGTTGGCTACAGCAGAGACACCTGCAGAAACCAGGGCAGAGAGTCCAGCACCTTTAAGACCAGTGATTGCGGTGTTTTTAACGCCACCGAGAGCGCCTTTGAAGCCGTTGCCGAAGATAGATTTCATGTCGGCATTCATTTGAGCACCCAGTTTGTAGCCAGCGAAACCACCGCCGGCAGCGTTGGCTGCCATTGAGGAAATAGAGGTGAAGTCGGTAGAGAAGCCACCGAAAGTTCCGCCGGTATTGCTATCATCAGCGATAACTGCAGAGCCATAAGGGTTGAATTGATTGTTTGATACGTTTTGTACATTGTACTGGTAGGCTGCGGGAGAAACTGCGTTGATGCTCATAATAAAGTGTCCTCTTTATAATCTGTTCTTATTAAGCAGATGTTTCTCTGCCGTTAAGAATATTATAGGACAGTTAAATAAAAATCTGAACCCCTAAAGATTAACTAAAGAATATATTAAGGTTAATAAATGGTTAATTTAAAGAAAAAAGGAAAAGAGTGAGGAGAAGTCTAATTTTAGAGAAAGGTGTTAAGTCAACAAAAATAGGTTTCAATTTTGTTGGTTTATCCCGCTCTACTCTTTAATATCAAGGGTTTAAAGGCGTTTGTGTGTCTTGATCAAAATTTAACCCTCGTCTTAACCCTTGCTCTCATCCAGCATTAAACCTGGACATCTCTTTTGAAATATTATCCACAAAAACATGAATCATTGAAGAAAATAAGACTTCTGGGGCTTTTTTATTAAAGAAAAAATAAGTATTTGCGGGATATCAGATTTAAGAAAATAAATGCTTAATATTTACTTAAATAAAGATAAGCCCCCGAAATATAATTTCGGGGGCTATGTTGTCGACGGGCGAGGACAGTACCCGCCAATAACAGTATCTTAATAAAGTGTTTTAGAAGCCTTCGGTCATTTTGCTTGCGAGACGACCACCGATAACACCGCCGACGGCACCTGCACCTACGGTGAGAATGGTGCCCATGACGCCTTTAACGGGGATGAAGCTGGCAAGACCTGCTGCGGTTACGCCGGTGAGACCGCCGACTGCGCCGCCGATGCCGTCTTTAACCACATTGCTGACGGCTTCAGAGCTGTCGACTTTACCGGTGGCAACGCCGACACCGTTGGCTACAGCAGAGACACCTGCAGAAACCAGGGCAGAGAGTCCAGCACCTTTAAGGCCGGTGATTGCGGTGTTTTTAACGCCACCGAGAGCGCCTTTGAAGCCATTGCCGCTATTGAAGATAGACTTCATGTCGGTGCCCATTTTGGCACCCAGTTTAAAACCAGCGAAACCACCCCCTGCAGCGTTAGCAGCCATGGAAGAGATAGAACTGAAGTCAGTAGAAAAACTACCTGAGCCGCCGGTGTTGGTATCGTCAGAAATAACGGTGTCTCCGTAAGGGTTGTAGCCGGCAGCAGCGACTGGAGATGTTGTGTTGTATACATTGCTGTAAGCAGATGCAGATTGAATTGAAGTTAAGCCCATAATAAAGTGTCCTCTTTATATCTTGTTTTAATAAAGCAGTTTATTCTGCTCTTAATAATGTTATATAAAGATTAAGAAGCGATCTTACGTTAAGGAGATTAATTCCAGTAGTTTTTGTATTTAAATTGAGGTTAATGATCGGAATTGGGTCTTTTTAGGCTTTTGAGTTGCTGGTTAAATTGACGCATGGTTTGTACAGGATCGGGCGTTTTAAACACCGAAGAACCAATAACCACGACATCTGCACCGGCCTCAATGACCGATGGAAGCGTATTTTCATCAATCCCGCCGTCTACCTGGATTAAAAAAGAGAGCTTTTTTGCGCCGCGCCATGTGTGAAGCTGTTTGATCTTGTCCAGAGCGGAGGGCATAAATTTTTGACCGCCAAAGCCTGGCTCTACAGACATGACCAGTACCAGGGCAACATCCTCCAGTAACGGCTCCAGCACACTCACTGGTGTATTGGGCTTAAGGGTAATGCCCGGCAGCATGCCCAGCTCATGAATGCGCGCTAATAGATTTTGGGGTTGCTCTGTGGCTTCGTAGTGTACCGTTACCCGATCACAGCCCGCTTCAGCAAAGTCTTTGAGATAGTCCTGGGGATTACTCATCATCAAGTGGGCATCAAAAATCTGTCGTGAATATTTGCGTAATGCTTTAATGACCGGAGGCCCGATACTTAGATTGGGCACAAAATGGCCGTCCATCACATCCAGGTGAACCCAGGGCGCTCCTCCCAGGCGAATGGACTCCAACGCTTCTCGCAAACAGCCAAAGTCTGCCGATAACACCGAGGGGGCAAGGTAAAGTCCATCCGGTGGCGAAAGCTCAAGATTTGATTGATCAAAAAACTGCTGTGCCAGTGGCGTCATGGGTGATTGCGTTGGCGACAGGGCGTTGAGCTTTTTGAGGGCGGCCCTGGCGGCATTTTGTTCAGCCTTTTGCTTTGATCCTCCGCTTCCCTGAGCAAGTGGGGCTGCTTTGAGCGAAACCTCCACCGTAAAATGCATTTCATGGGCTGGCCCCTGGGTGTCAATCACCGTGTATACCGGAAGGTTTTTGTCCTGGGCCTGGGTAAACTCTTGCAAGAGTGCCTTATAGTTTTTCACCGCGCTGGCCTCACCTTTGATGGCCCGCTCAATGGGCTCCCGGAGCAAGTGGAGTAAGCTGCGCGTCACCGTGTCAAAATCCAAAGATAAACTCATGGCGCCACACAGGGCTTCAAACACATTAGCCAAAACGGAGTCCTGGTGAGCGACGTTTTGCAGACCTCGGCCGGTAATAATATAGGGGGCCAGATCGATGCTTTTGGCCACCTCTGCAAATACCCGGTCAGAGACGGCGTAGGCACGGATCTGGGTCATGATGCCTTCGTCTACATTGGGAAGATGTTTGTATAACCACTGCGAGAGACTGACTTTTAAAAAGGCGTCGCCTAAAAACTCGAGGCGTTCGTTGTAGGGCAAGTGTTCTGTCTTGATATCTGCAATCACGGATTTGTGGGTAAGGGCCTGACGAATAAGCGCATCGGGTACACTTTGAGGTGGCAGTCCCAGAGACTGTAGGAGGGGCGCGTAGTCAGTGTGAAGGTGAGGGTTATTGGGCATAACATAAAAGCTTTCAAAGGATGTTCTTATACTAAATAAAACAGGTTTAGGGCGTTGGGGGAAGTATTTTCTTTGGAATGGCAGCGGCTTTTAAGTCGGGCATATGCGCCGGTGCATGCATACAAAACAAGCCCAGAAACTCTTGATTACCGGTTTTGCCGGTAATCGGAGAGCGGATCACCTCATGTAGAAACCAGCCCTGGGTGGCCGTTGCCGCCTGAATTTTTTCGAGGACAGCCAAATGGGCCTGGGGCGAATTCACAATGCCCTTTTTATTTTCTGTTCGGGGGGCTTCAAACTGGGGTTTAATCAAGCTCACAATGCGCGCACTCGGTTTGACCAATGACTTAAAGACGGGGAATATTTTCTCAATGGAGATGAAAGAAACATCCATAACAATCAAATCGGCGCGATCATCATCGGATTGGTATAGATCCTCAGGGGTGAGATAACGGGCGTTTACTTTTTCCAGCACTTTGACGCGGGGGTCCTGACGAATTTTCCAGGCCAGCTGATTATGGCCCACATCAATGGCGTAGACGTAACGAGCCCCGGCTTGTAGAAGACAGTCGGTAAACCCGCCTGTTGAAGCACCGACATCTAAAACGGTATAGTCTGTAGGATCAATCTCAAAGGCTTTCAGGGCGCCTTCAATCTTTAATCCCCCACGACTGACATAAGGGCACAATGTCCCTTTGATTTCGAGGTTTTCAGGCAGGGCTTTTAGTTTCACGCCGGCCTTGTCCATGCGCTCAGTACCCTGGCGCACCAGACCGGCCATGACGGCGGCGCGGGCCTTCTCCCGTGAAGGGAAAAGGCCCGCTTCCACCAATAAGGTATCAAGACGTTCGCGCATGGCTAACGTTTATGCCTCGTCATGTAGGTATTCATCTAAGCGTTTACGCTGTCCGTAGTAATGAAGCTTGCGCAGCGCCTTGGCTTCAATTTGGCGAATCCGTTCGCGGGTGACGCCCATTTTAGCCCCAATTTCAGCCAGAGAGCAAGGGCGATCATCGTTGATGCCGTAGCGCATGGTTAAAATTTCCCGCTCCCGTGTGGACAATGTGGCCAACAGTTCTTGAATATCTTCTGAAAGCATTTTATCGACAACGGTTTTGGTGGGGTGAACACTATACTCGTCTTCGATCAGATCCACAAGGCTGCGATCGTCGTCAGGCCCGATGGGTGTAGCCAAAGAAACAGTGCGTTTAACGACACGTTTTAATTGACGAATTTTACTCAGTGGCAATCCTGCTGCTTCGGCCAGTTCTTCGTCGCTGGGATAATGACCCAATTCAAAGGTCAGCTGACGGCGAATCTTTTTGAGGCGCTGAATGGCTTCTGTGGCGTGAACCGGTAAGCGAATATTCCTGCCTTTGTCTGCAATGGCACGGGTAATGGCCTGGCGAATCCACCAGGTGGCGTAGGTACTAAATCGATACCCTTTTTTATAGTCGTACTTTTCTACTGCACGGATCAAACCGGTATTACCTTCCTGGATGAGATCCAGTAAAGGAAGTCCCAGATCGCAGTAGCGCTTGGCAATACTCACCACCAAACGTAAGTTGGCAATAATCAGGTGATTTTTCGCCTGAAAGTCTTCTTGCTCAATGCGTTTTGCTAGCTCAATTTCTTCTTTTGCTGTCAAAAGCGGTGTTTTACCGATTGAGTTCAGGTATACCTGAATTGAACTAATGTCGTCTTCACGACTGAACTTTTTTGAAAGATCTACAGTTTTCTTGGCTGCACTATCTTTCTTTTCATCAGCAGCTTCTTCTTTCATCCTCTTCTCCGAACCCCTGGGGTTCTTCGGGGGCTGCATGTTTCGAACTGCTACCATCAGATAAATCATCTTCTAATTCATCTTGTACAATAATTGAACTCGCTTTAGTCATAAATAATTATCAACAATCTCCTTCGCGCGAATGCCTATCATGGGCGATCTTAAGTTGCAACCATTTATGGTATCACAGCTATAAAAAAGAAGTCAAAGTAATATAAATAACTTGGCTTGATTTTAATTATCTGTGTTCTACCCGGAGCAAAGTCAATTCAGGCTAAAATAGAAGGATGAACCATCATCTTTTTCTTCGCCCGATACTTACCCTTATTGTGATCTTTACCCTGCAACTTGTGTCTTTTAGAGAACAAAACACCGTAGCATGGGGGCAAGCGTATCCTGATTTTAATGCAAGTCAAAGGGTAATTGATACCTCTCAGCAGCTTTCTGCCGATTATTTAATCAGAATTGAGAGTTCGTTGTCTCAATATGACTTCCCTGTGCGGGTGGTTTATCTGGACAAAACGCAAAATATGAATATGGCGCGCTATGCCAGCACGCTGTTTAAACGCTGGGATCTTCCCGATGACGAAATGCTATTGGTGGTGGCTTTGGACCGGCGCAAGATAGCCGTTCATGCCGGAAGCGTTTTACAGAAACGACTACAAGATGAAGCGCCAGAGACCGCTCTGTCTCCCGGCAGCGCTACCCCTGAGCCTTTGGGCACGCCTCTGCCGGGAGAGACGCGCAAGCCCGCAGTTCCCCTGGACGTGAGTTCTGAGTATGATCACTTAGAGCTCATTCCTGAGGCCATTGAACAGGTCAAACGAGATCTGCAAACGGAACAGGCTGCGCCCCGGCCTTCGAGTTCTTCTTTAACAGAGCCGGCGGCCTCTGCTGAACCTTCTGTGCGCATCGAAAAAGAAAAGCCTAAAAAAAGCTTTCGTTTGGCCTTCGAAGAAAAAGTTTGGATCGCAGGGGCGGTGCTGTTGGCGTTGTTCATCGTTTTTGGTGCTTTTGGCCTACGTTTCTTTAAACGATGGCGAAAAGATCAAAATCTGGTGGATCGCTTTGCTGTGGAAGGCCAGGCGGCATATGAGTTATTGGAGCAAACCGATCGCATGCTAGAAGCCGTTATGCCTGATCTACATGGCTACGAAGGCGTCACAGAAAAGAATTTAAACCTGTTTATTAAAACCATGATTCAGCTGAGAGATGCCTATGCCGAAATGTTTGCCGACTTTGAGCAAGAAATCGAACACCTTTCGTCTCGGGGCGAGCGGGAAGAGGCGATTGATTTCTTTCGGGAGCTGGAGTTAAAGCAAGAAGAGGGTGAACAGCTCCATCAACAGGCGTTAAGTGTTTTAAAAAATCTAAAAGATGTGCGCCAGGTCAATCAACAGGCTTTTGAGCAGTACGGTGAGCGGGCCGAACAGTTTGCTCAGGAGTTAAAAGAGCTCAAAAAAGCCCACCGCGGACTCTTACTTACCCGAACCGAGCAAATTTATCGTCAACATGTTCTGCAGCTCAAAGCCTTTGAACGCAATAATGAAAAAGATCCGTTGGGCGTGGAAAAATCGCTCAAAATCTGGCGCAAAGAACTCGGACAAATTGAGCAAGAAACGCGAGCTTTGCCTCATTTATTACAGCAGTTTAAGGGTGATCTAAATACCCGTATCGAGCGCCTTGAAAGGGTGCAACGAGAAAAATCAGACTTCACCCCTGCAGAAAGCAAAAACCTGCAAGAGGTAAAGCGCGTGCATCAAACCCTTCAAACGGCCGCCATGCAGGGCGATCTCAAACAGCTCAATCGCTGGAATCAAATGTTCACTCAAAAGCTACAGGAATTGGAGAGTCGTCATTAAGGCTTGCACTTTTTGCTCTGGCTTAAGGCTTAAGGATGGCTATCCTGGTACTCAGCCAGGGTTTTCTTAACCCATTTCATGTGGACATCGTGAGCCCGGATGGCAAGGGTATCCGCTTTGCCGGGCTCGGTTTTCTGGGGATTGGGCTTCTGAGTGCGGGCCTTTTGGGGCGCTGACGTGGCTGCGCCGGTGCGCTTGATGACGCGGGTGGTGGATGCTTTGCGGTAGGTACGAGCGATGCTTGTGGGACGGCTTCGTTTTTTGGGGGGGCTGAGAGAACGATAGGATCCTGAAACCACATTTTGGATTTTACTATGCGCCATCGTGGGGATTTCGTTGGACGCTGTTGTGGGCAAAGCGCTCTCTTTTGCCTTTTCTTTTTGGGCGATGAAGAAAGATTTGGGCGGAGTTTTAGGGTAAATAGCCGCCTGGTTGTCTGGCCAAAAAACGCGCGCGGTAGATGCCAGGGTGGCTTCCTGGTGAAGATGATTTTTTAAAAAGCTGCTGACACTTGCTGTGGCTACAAAAACAAAAGCCAGAGTGGCCAAGAAGAAAATTTCTTTCTGAACCCATTTATACATTGTTCCCCCTGTCCGCATTTTCGTCCGCATTTTCAGTCTTCACCTTTAGTGTCTACTGTGATTATAGTACTTTTGTTAAGAATTGTAAAGAACTTGTTCTGTGGATTTCACACTGTGGATTTCAAAGTGGGGGAGATGGGCGATGGTATCATGGGTAAAGGTTTGGATTTAGGGTTTCAAAAAAGGAGTAGGATGACCATGCGAGACTTTGGGGTATTAGCGGGTGCAGATCTGGTGCCCTTATTAACAACGCTCTTGCAAGAGGGGGCTTTAGCTTCTGAAACAGAGACCCAGTCACTGCAATGTATTCACGAAGAAAACGGCGCGAAAATAACGCTCTATTTTTGCAGTGATTATCTGATTCGTGCAGAGTCTACCCAGGAATCTCCGCCACTGGCCGATATTTTTTATGCGAAGCGCTTGTTAGAGCGTGGTCAGCGAGAGAAAATTGCCGAACTAGAGAAGGGACATCCCCACTTTTCGGTGGGTAAATACGTCATTGAGCAGGGCTGGATCTCTCAGAGTGATGTGGCTCAAACCCTGATTTCTCTGATTGAGATTTTTGCCTATGAGGTGCTGCAGTGGAAGCGGGTTCATTTTCAAATCAAGCCAGCGGACCCCTTGCCCCCTAAAAAAATTTCCCCTATCCCGGATCGCGAATTTATTCCCGTGACTTATTTTGTGGCCGACGCAGAAAAAAACCTGCCGGTTTTGGTGTTGATGCAGCAAGAACTGGCCGACTTTCGCTGGACCTTGTGTCGCCTAAAAGAAGCGCAACGGGGAGAACTCTCCAGCCAACAGGCACACGTTTACCGATACGTTAACCACCAGCGCACCCTGGCCAAAATTTTGCAAATTTCAGATCTTGGCTATTTTGAAACCCTCGCAGCAACCTATCAATTGATTAAGTGGGAGTATTTAGGTAAAGGAACCCGAGGGATAGAGCCCAAGCGGGCTATAGAAACCCGGTCAGAACCTTCGGTGTCACAGATATTAAAGCCTTTGAACATCCCCGCTGCGCCGGTGCTGAAGCCCCCCTCCGTTCAGCCGCAGGCTAAAAAAAGCACGTCTAAATATAATATAACGGGCAGGCACTTTCTCAAGCGGGATCGAGGCTCTGAACTGTTTGGTGTTTTTGAAGCGCTGTTTGCCGATGATCACCACACGGGAGAGATTATCGTTGAAAATCAAACGGATCCCTTTCGCGCCAGTTTTGTGTTTAGAGATCGCCAGTTGTTGTACGCGACAAGCTCTGAGACGCCTGTACGCCTGGGGGATATTTTACTCAAGCGAAAGCGCATCTCGTCCAGCGTTTTAAAGCAAGCCCTGCAAACGCAGCGGGGTCAGTCCTCTGTGCTACTGGGACAAACGCTGGTCAAGTCAGGCCACTTAAACGCAGCAGAGCTCGAAGGCTTAATTTGTCATCAAATGGCCTATGTGCTGTATAACGTTCTGGGCTGGTCTGAGGTTAAATTTTATTTTTCTCCCCACACCCAGGGGCCTCAAAAAACGGTGCAAATCCCCATTCAGTGGAAAGACAAGCCTGCCAAAAACACCTTGTTTTACGACGCTTATACGGCGCTACCCATGCTTGTGATGCTTAAAACCAAGCTGGCTCAGCTGACTCAGGTGCCTGTGCAATTCTCATTACAAAACCATACCCTGTCAGACATCCAGCGCGCGGTGTGGATGCAAATTGACGGCTTGACCTCTTTTCAGGATCTGTTGCTGATCTCTGAAGAAGGTTATATTGAAACCTATACCGCCCTTTACCAAATGCTCTCCACCCACCTGATTGGCCTGAAACAAAAAGGAGGCAAAAAAGCCGCGAGCCCACGGGAAGTTCCTGAACCCCGCCAGTGGTCTGCTGTGGAGTCGCCCGGTGCGGAGTCGTCGGTGCGCCCAACATCTTCTGTGACGCCTCACCCGCTGTCGGTTCTCCTGGGGGAGGAGCTGGCCACGCTTTTGGTTGCTTTACCGGAGCACAAGCACGCCGCTCTGCGTCAGCTACTACACAGTGCTT
The DNA here is from genome assembly GCA_963797915.1 of Candidatus Sericytochromatia bacterium. Classification (GTDB taxonomy): domain Bacteria; phylum Cyanobacteriota; class Sericytochromatia; order UBA7694; family UBA7694; genus CAXRDE01. The sequence continues at coordinate 37,922 of CAWCRG010000012.1, read as the reverse complement.
TGGAGATGGCTTAGTATGTTGACATACTGTAAACAATTCCTCTACACTTAAATAAAAGGAACACAAGGTTTCTTCTTATCGTCTCTATAATTAACCTACGGTATACCTTAACCAAAACTAATTAAACTTTGCGGAGCTTCTCTTACCCATGCGCAAACATCAAATGTTTCTAACCGCCCTGAGCCTGAGTCTGCTTTTTGCCTGTGGCGAAAAACAACCCCCCCCGAACGTTTCTGATACAGGAAGTCTGGGATCAAGCCTGGGAAGTGATGGTGGGTTTGAGCCTTTAGAGCCTATCGCTGACGATACCACTGCAGGTATTGAGCCTGCGCCTGACTTTGTTGAAGGCGATGATTTTGTCACTGAAGACCCTTTGATCGACGAGCCGCCTTTAGAGGAACCTCCTCTTGTAGATGAGCCGGTGGTTGAAGAGCCTTGTGTTGATGTGGCTGAAGATGGAACCTGCTTAGATGAGCCGGTGGTCGAGGAGCCTGTTTGCGTCGATGTGGCTGAAGATGGAACCTGCTTAGATGAGCCGGTGGTCGAAGACCCCAATGCTGAACCCACGCCAGAGCCCACCGCGGAGCCCACCCCCGAACCGACCCCTGTTCCTACCGCAACGCCAGTACCTACTGTGCCCGTTAACGTCAGCGCTTCAAACGCTACTGCCAGTACTTTTAGCGTGAGTTGGGGCAGCGTTTCCGGCGCTACTGCTTATAAAGTCTATTTAAACGGCAGCCTCAAGTCTGACAATATTGCAGGCACAAGTTACACTGCCGAAGGTCTAACCCCAGCCACTGCTTATTCGGTAACAGTCAGTGCCGTCACCAGCGATGGAGAGCAAGCCCAGTCTGATGCGGTCAATATTACCACTTCGGCCATTGGCGCACCCCAGGGCTTAAAAGCCAATTCTGTGGGCGGCAGCAGCGTGAGTATTAGCTGGAGTTCCGTGGCGAACGCAACGGGCTATAAGGTCTATTTGAACGGTGCCCTGAATCAGGATAACCTCACGGCCGTTAACGCTGTGGTGACCGGGCTAACGGCTGAAACCGCCTACTCAATTTCAGTGAGTGCAATTACCCCAGCAGGAGAGTCGGCAAAATCGAGCGCCCTGAGTGTCACCACGATTGATCCTTTCGGCAACAAGCGCTTAGGCTTCTTACAAGTGCCCGCCATGAATGATATGGATGGCTTAGATGTTAAGAATAACCGGGCTTATATTGGCCACTTTGTTAATCCAGGATTTTTTAGCTCCAATAAACGTTATGTAAGAGATTTTAACCTGTCCTCAGGTCAATATCAGGATATTACCATTAGCACCAGTGGTGAAACCAAAATTGCGGGTGTAGCCGTCAATTCAGCTACCGTTTGGACGGCGATAGGACAGTTTGATAACGATGACCGAAATCTTTATCAACACAATATAACGGGCCAACAGTTGAACCGTTATAAGGTGGGGCAAACAGGAACGCTGCTGAGCGATGTAGCTGTTGATCCTTTAACCGGCTTTGTCTACATGGGCTCTCGGACTTCAAACAGCATTATTAAGTACAATCCCACAGAAGGCAGCTCTCAACAGTTTTTTAGTGGTACAACCCCCATTGACCCTCTCGGGATGGCGGTGGATGCCAGCGGTAATATTTATACCTTCGATGGTATTTCTCAGAAGGTGGTGAAGTACAGCAAAGCGGATGGTTCTGTCTTGCTGAGCTTTGGCCCGACGGGTACTAACGCCACGGGTGAAGCCTATGGTGCGGTTTCAGATCTGGCGATAGACCCCCGCAACGGAGATATTTATGTGGTGGGCAACGGTAGCTCTGGTGTTAAAATCTTCCGCTACGATAGTTCCGGTAACTTTCTGCGCAGCTTTAGAGACGATGAGTTGACCAGCCCTAAAAAAATGGCCATTGATACCTCTGGCAAAGTCTACGTGATTGACTCTATTAAAAAGGGTGTGCTTGTGTTTGATGCCGGTATTAAACCCTAAGCCCACAGACTAACGCCTGCTAATTCTCAAAAAGAAGCCATTATTTGGCTTCTTTTTGTTTGAAACGTGCTAAACAGGGTATAAGTAAAGTACACCGATTAATAATATCAAAGTGAGAGCTCTGCCATGCCACGTCTCAATGAACCGAAAACTCCTTTTCAAAAATGGCCTGTAACACCGAATAAGTCAGCCGATCGGCCTTCTCCTTTAGCTCCTCCCGCGCGGCCTGATGCTCCAGCGGCCCAGTCTCCCCCCGAAACCAAGACGCAAGATCAAACGCAAACGTATTCTCGTCACGAAAGTAATCCCCAGGCCGTTGCCTTTACTCAGCGCGAAGAACCCACCAATAGCGCCCAACGGACTTCTGCGATTAACACCCCCGCCCCTTACGCTGATGCAGGGGTTACGGATGATGGCGTTGCCTATGCAGGCGTTGCTGCACTCAAAGGGCGTGATGAAAAAACCGGCATTGAAATGGAAGTGTTTGGAGCTTCGGTACAGGGCGGAATGCAGTATGAGGCCCAGGCTGGAATGATTCGACTGGGTGTATCTAGCGATTCAGGCGCCAATAATGCCTCGATGGAAATGATAACTGCACAAGCCAATCTGGGGTATTACAATAAAGATGGCTCCACGGGTCTCAATGCGGGCGCTACGGCTAATGTGGTCGGTGTAGAAGGAACAGCATCTACGGGTGCCAGTGGTGTTACTGGCGGTGTTTCTATCGGCGTCGGCGCTGAGTTTAGCGCCGGTGTAAGAGATGCCGACGGAGATGGTTATGGCGAAATTGGTCTGCGGGGTACGTTAAAGCTCGCTGTGGGCGTAACGATTGGCCTTCAAATTGAAGACCCAAGAGGTTGGGGTGTGTGGGATTATTTTAAATAATTTTTGCGTTGACGATAACTTTGTTATTGACCCAACGGCCTGGATAGCGCCTTCGGCGTTACTTCTGGGCCGTGTTTTTATTGGCGCGCGCAGCAGTATTTGGTTTCAGTCTCTGCTGCGGGGAGATTGCGACGAGATTATCATTGGCGCTGACTGTAATTTACAAGACGGCTCCGTGATTCATAATATGCAGGGTTACCCGGTTACTTTAGGGGATCGTGTTAGCTTTGGTCACGGCGTCTTAGCGCATGGCTGCACGATTGAGAGTGATGTGCTGGTGGGTATTCGCGCCACTATTTTGAATGGAGCGACCATTGGTCACCACAGTTTAATCGCTGCCGGAGCCCTTGTTCCCGAAAACGCTCAAATTCCCCCCTATTCTCTGGTCATGGGTATGCCGGGCAAGGTGGTGAAGCGGGTGAGCCCCGCCCATGAAACCTTGATTCAAGAAACATCGGCCCACTATGTTGCCTATGCGCAAGCCTATAAGCAGCGATTCCCAAATACATATCGCACCTCGCCTGCGAACGAAAGTCCGGCCCGTTATGTCTGAGACCTCTGCCAAGAACGCTGAACCTCTCTCTGCTGATTTTCCTTGTCCTTGCGATCCCCAGCGGGCTTATGTCGCTTGCTGTGGTGTTTATCACGCGGGCACAACCCTTCCTGAAACAGCGGAGGCCTTGATGCGCTCGCGCTACAGCGCTTATGCCCTTGCGGGTCAGCAGCCAGAACGTATTCAATATCTGGTGAATACCCATGACCCCCAAACCTTTCGGCAGGGTGCTGACGAAATACGGGCCATGCAGGCCTGGGCTGAGGTCGTTCACTTCACAGCCCTGGAGGTGATCTCTACGTTTGCGGGGCAACCCCACGATAAAGTCGGTAAAGTGACTTTCAAAGCCCATTATTATGAGTATGACCAGGCTCAAAAACCTTTGGTACTCCAGGAAAAATCCCGTTTTCGTCGCTTTCGCGGGCGTTGGGTTTATATCGACGGTGAAATTCAGTCTTGAGGAATCTCTGGGCTGAAACCCATTAATCAGAGCTTAATTTCGTGGTAAACTATCTAAGTTAAAAAGCTTTTAAAACAACGACATATTCGGATACACCCTATGACAGATTTACGCGTAATCCAGGGGGATGCCGAGGCGGCTTTTGAACAAGATGTTCGACGCCATGTCTCCATTACCTCTATCGATAAAGTGCTCGACACCCTTAATAATTGGGGAAGACGCTCCTCTATTTGGCCCATGCAGTTTGGCCTTGCCTGTTGTGCTATTGAAATGATTTGTACCGCCAGCTCCCGTTTTGACATTGCTCGCTTTGGTGCTGAGCTCTTTCGGGCATCCCCCCGCCAGGCCGATCTGATGATCGTTTCCGGTACGGTAACCAAGCGCATGATCCCCATGATTGTGCGTTTATATAACCAAATGCCTGAACCTAAATACGTTATTTCAATGGGGGCATGCTCTACCGGTGGCGGTCCTTTTAAAGAGGGCTATAACGTCGTCTCAGGCATTGATGAGTTTATTCCTGTAGATGTTTATATCACCGGCTGTCCGCCCACACCCCAGGCTTTGTTGTCAGGGCTTATTGAGCTTCAGGAGAAAATTGACACTCAACATTATAAAGACGCCCGCTGGTACCGTAAAGACACCACCGATGAGCGCGTGGTTCCGATGCTGGGTCCTGACTTAGTAGACCCTCGCCAAATGGACAAGATTAAACAGGCTTCAATGGCCGATGAGCCCGAGACCGAGGGGCCTGAGAAACCGGCTTACTTCAAAGCTTTTGAAGTCTATGTTCCTGAGCCTGAAGAAGCGCCAGAGGCTGAATCTGAAGAGAAGCCGAAGAAAAAAGTCAAAAAGAAAAAAGTTGATCCTCCGGTGATTAATGCCTCGATGCAGGCGCTCATCACGCAGTTTCCTTCGCTTGAGACGACAGTGGCTTCTACACTTATGGTTCCCGCCGAAGAGTTACACAATGTGGTGCGTCACCTGAAGTCGATGCACCTTGATTACCTACAGAATTTAACCGCAGTAGATTTTGAAGACTGCTTTGAAGTGGTTTATAACTTCAGTGCCAGTGCCCATACCGAAACCGAAGTGCCTCCGGTAACCCTTGTGGTGCGCACCGATAAAGAAAGCCCCACCGTCCCTTCGCTGAGTGCTTTCTGGCCGGGTGCTAACTTCCAGGAGCGGGAAGTGTATGACATGTACGGCATTCACTTTGATGGTCATCCCCATCTCCGTCGCATTTTAATGTGGGAAGGCTTCGATGGTTTTCCTTTACGCAAAGACTACCTGGAGCCTTACTATGAAGCGCCAGCCAAAATATTCCCCTCCCGTTGGCGTGACGGAAAACATGAATTTGCTGAGTCCCGCACGCCCTGGGGCAGTAACGTTAAATACCCTAAAGATTGGGATCCTGAGAACTTTGCCTATAACGATGACGATCCTGACTTTGCCAGTCTGGGTTCAGCAGGGACCTTACGTAACGATCTCTTAGAGGTCAATATGGGCCCCCATCACCCCAGTACCCACGGTGTTTTTCGCATGAAGCTTGCCCTGGATGGAGAGCGTGTTGTGCGTTTGTACCCGATGATGGGCTACCTGCACCGCAACCACGAGAAAATCGGGGAGCGCAATTCATGGATTATGAACTTCCCTTACACAGACCGTTTGGATTATCTGACATCCATGTCAAATAACCATGGTTATGCCCTGGCGGTAGAAAAGTTGGCGGGTATTCCTGTGCCTGAGCGGGCAGAGCATCTGCGCGTGATGATGACGGAGCTTAACCGTATTGCGAGCCATCTGTGGGCTCAGGGCTTTTTGCTCAACGATTTGGGCGCCTTTTTTACGCCCATGTTGTACGCAGCCCAGGAGCGCGAGCTAATTCTCGATCTTTTTGAGATGGTGAGTGGTGCGCGGATTATGTGCAACTATATGCGCTTTGGCGGTGTCGCTCACGATCTTCCTGATGAGTTTTATAAGCCCTTTAGACACCTTATTTATGACCGTTTACCCCGCATGGTAGAAGAACTGGATCAGTTTTTAACCACCAATGAGATTGTCATGGAACGAACCCAGGGTCTTGGCGTGATGACGGCCGAAGAAGCGGTTGCTTACAGTTGCTCTGGTCCCGTACTGCGGGCATCAGGGGTCTCTTACGACGCCCGTCGTAACCATGCCTATTCGATTTACGACCGCTTTGACTTTGATGTGGTCACACAGCCCCGTGGCGACGTTTACTCTCGCTATCTGGTCCGTCTGGGTGAGATGCAGCAGTCGCTGCGTATTTTACAACAGGTCGATAAGGCATTGCCTCAGGGCGAGATTATCGACAAAAAACAGTGGAATATGCGGGTTCCCGCCGGTCAGGTTTATGGCTGTGTGGAAAGCCCCAAAGGACAACTGGGTTATTATTTGGTGAGTGATGGGCAATCCAATCCTTACCGTTACCACGTCCGCTCCGGCAGTTTTATTAACTTAACGGCGCTTGAAAAAATGTGTCAGGGCCATCATGTGGCTGACATTGTTGTTATTTTGGGTAGTCTAGATATTGTACTTGGGGAGGTCGACCGATGAGAGTTTATGGTGCCTCGCTATTAAAAGGCCTGATGTATACCCTCAAAACCTTTGTGGGAACCTATGTAGAAGACTTTAAGGGTGGCTCAAAAACCTTTGAAGATCACGGTTTGCGCTCGGCGACTGAAGGCGCAGTGACGGTTCAGTATCCTGAATCGCCCATGCCCATTGGTTCGACCTACGAGCGTTTTCGGGTGCTGCCCATGCTGGTGTATGACCAAAAAGAAGACGGTGACAAAGATGTACGCTGTACCTCTTGTGGTATCTGCGCAAAAGTCTGCCCGCCCCAGTGCATTTGGATTGTCCAGGAAATGGACGAAAAAAATAAGCCGGTTCCCAACCCTGAAGAGTTCTTTATTGATACATCGGTCTGTATGAATTGCGGCTTATGTGCAGAGTTTTGTCCTTTTGACGCCATCAAGATGGATCATCAATTTGCCCTTAACGTGACTGAAAACCGTCAAGAGAACTACCTATACGACTTAGAAAAGCTGTTGGTGCCTGCTGAGTATTATGCAGAACTTCACCCCAAAGCCAACGCAGCCGAAGAGGAAGCCCGCCGTTTAGAAGCCGAAGCCAAAGCCAAAAAAGCCGCCGAAAAAGCGGAACGCCTGGCGGCCAAGAAAAAAGCGGCTGCTGAAGCCGGTGACGATGCTGAAAAACCGGCAAAAAAAGCGACCGCTGCCAAAGCTGACGCCAAGGCCGATGACCCTGAGCGTGCTGCTCGCATTGCCGCCGCAAAAGAAAAGGCTGCCGCTGCCAAGGCCAAACGCGAAGCTGAAAAAGCGGCCGCTGCTGAAGGTGGGGCCGCTGAGGAAGTCGTGGCTGAGCCTAAGGCCAAAGCCGAAGCCAAGGCCGATGACCCTGAGCGTGCTGCTCGCATTGCCGCCGCAAAAGAAAAGGCTGCCGCTGCCAAGGCCAAACGCGAAGCTGAAAAAGCGGCCGCTGCTGAAGGCGAAACCACTGCTGAAGCGAGTGCTGAGGTAGAAGCTGAAGCGCTTGCCGAAGACGTAAAAGAGAAGGACGAAGAAACGCCATGACGCAAGAGTTTGCCTGGGCCAGTATGGGTCTAATGTCTATTTTTGGTATTATCTTTTCAACCTTGCCTATTGCCGGAGCGTTTTTCTTCCGCCCGAGCAAGAGCAATCCCAGTAAAACAACCTCTTATGAGTGTGGTTTGCATCCCAAAACCACGCCACTCATTCGACTGAATGTACAGTATTATCTTTTTGCCCTGGCCTTTTTAATTTTTTCTATCGAAATTTTGTATGTGTTCCCCTGGGCCATGAACTTTAAAACCCTTGGGCCGATTGCGCTGATGGAGATGGCCCTCTTTTTAGGGGTTCTCCTTATGGGGCTCCTTTACGCCTGGAGAAAAGGAGGGTTGGAGTGGCAATAATGGAAACCATCGAAAAGCTTTTTTTAACCCTTAAGTCCCTGGCCCTGATGGGACCCGAAATGCTGCTGCCCGAAGCCTGGTTTGTTCTTTTAAAAACGCCCCTGGGAATTGTTATCGGCATTAGTGCTTTATTAGTGGTCGCCCCGGCCACCATGCTTTTTCTGACCTGGATGGAGCGCAAGGTTGTTGCGCGTATGCAAAAACGTTATGGTCCCAACCGCGTGGGCAAGTTTGGTTCCCTGCAGCCTTTCGCTGATGGGATCAAAATGTTCATGAAAGAAGACATTCTTCCGCTGGCGGTGGATCCGCTATTGCACACCCTGGCACCGATGCTGGTGGTGGTCCCTGCGGTGATGTTGTTTGCGGTGATTCCTTTTGGTAAGGATATGATCTTATCGGATCTGAATATCGCTATTTTGTTCATTATGAGTATTTCCTCCATTGAGACCATCGCTATTTTGATGGCGGGCTGGAGCTCTCGCAATACCTACTCCATGCTTTCTTCTTTAAGAGCCGCTGCTCAGGTTATTTCTTACGAAATTCCGCTGGGTTTTTCTCTGGTGCCTGTGGTCATGATTTCAGGCCAGATGTCCACCTACGGTATCGTCATGGCTCAGCAAGACGGGTGGTATATATTTACGCCCTGGGGATTTTTGGCCTTCATGATTTTCTTTATCAGTGGCGTGGCCGAAGTCAACCGTTCTCCCTTTGACGTGGCTGAGGCCGAGTCAGAGCTGGTGGCGGGCTTTCATACCGAGTATAGCGGTATGAAGTTTGGCCTGTTTTATATGGCCGAGTTTTTGGGCGGTTTTGCCATCTCCTGCTTTGCCGTGGCCTTCTTTTTTGGCGGCTGGTTAGATCCTGTAGAACAGCTGACAGGCATTGCCGTACTGCCCACCTGGATTTGGTTCCTCTTAAAGAGCTATGTGTTTGTTTTTGTACTGTTCTGGTTCCGAGGGACCTTACCCCGTTTCCGTGTAGATCTATTGCTCAACTTCTGCTGGAAGTATTTGCTGCCGATGGCCCTGATCAACATTCCGCTTGCGGCCATGTGGTACTATCTGCCTGACGGTATTATCTACAAGCTCATTGGCTGGGTTGTCGGGTTGTCCATCATTTTTGGTATGCACCAACTCTTCACTTATAAACGCCTGAGCCGTTTGTATTCAGCCTACGATCGACCCGATAGTTCGCTGCGCACAGCACCTCAAAACGGATAACGCTTCAGACCCTGACTTTGCGTCAGGGTTTGTTCTCGATTACAATGCCTCCAACAAACCAGTTGGAGGTTTTTATTATGGAGTATCGTTATTTAGGAAAATCAGGGCTCAAAGTCTCAGCCCTCTCATTTGGTTCCTGGGTGACCTTTGGCAATCAAATGAATATTGATAAAGCCTATGGCTGTATGAAAGCTGCCTATGATGCTGGCGTCAACTTTTTTGATAATGCTGAGGTTTATGCCGATGGCCAATCCGAAGAGATTATGGGCCAGGTGATTAAAAAAGCCGGATGGAAGCGTTCTGATCTGGTGCTTTCTACTAAAATCTTTTGGGGCGGAAAAGGGCCGAACGATCGCGGGCTGTCCCGTAAGCACGTTATCGAAGGTACCGAGGCTGCTCTCAAGCGAATGCAGGTCGACTATGTCGATTTACTTTACTGCCACCGTCCAGATGTTGATACGCCTATCGAAGAGACGGTGCGCGCTATGAATACGCTGATTCAGCAGGGCAAAGCTTTTTACTGGGGCACCAGCGAGTGGAGTGCTCAGCAAATTCAGGCCGCCATTCATATTGCGCAACGGGAGCATTTGATCGGTCCGACAATGGAGCAGCCCCAATACAATATGTTTCATCGGGAGCGTGTTGAAGCTGAATATGCCCAACTGTACCGTGATGAAGGTCTGGGCACGACCATTTGGAGCCCCCTGGCCAGTGGTGTGTTGACGGGTAAATACAATCAGGGGATTCCTGAGGACAGCCGCATGTCTTTAGCTGGCTATGATTGGCTGCGCAAGAGCCTTGAAAGTGAAGCGGGTCAGGCCCAGCTAGCAAAAGTGCGTGAGCTGACGACATTGGCTGACGAACTGGGGATTCCCATGGCACGCTTTGCCCTGGCCTGGTGCCTAAAAAACCCGAATGTAAGCACGGTAATTACGGGTGCCTCTCGTCAGGAGCAGGTCACTGAGAATATGCGAGCGATGGATGATCTCAAACAATTGGATGATTCTGTCATGGAAAAAGTAGAAGACATTTTGGGCAATAAGCCAGATATTATGCCCAGTTTGCGCTAAGGGCTTCTGTGGGGGTTAAACGATTTCGTTTGCTTTTAGAGCGTCAACGGTTTCCATATTAAGCCCCATGACCAGCGTGTGATCTTCAAGAAAGCCCACCGTATCGATTAAAGAAGCGGTGGGTTTTTCTATGGCGTCATGCGCAAACTGGAGTTTTTCTTGCAAGACTTGTTCAGTGCCTAAAAAGCCAGTGGCCTTTAAAAAGCAGGGCGGCGAATGAAGGCGTACAAATACAGTACTGGAATCATCAGCGCTTAAGTCTTGAGATGGTGTTTGTGATCCGTTCGGGTACTGCCAGCTGAGACTGTGGAGGTCAAAATACGGATGGGCCTGAGGCGTTGTGCTGGAGTCACTTAATGAGGCAAAAAACTCGACCGGAATACTGTAGTGGCGATCGTGACTTTTTAAGATAATGGCCTCTTGATGGCTGAGGGCTGAGGGCAACACCAGCTGGAAACAGCTGCCCTTCTGGTACTCAGACTTGACATAAATTCGTCCGTGAAGCTGTTCAATATGGTTTTTTACGGTATCCATTCCCACGCCGCGCCCTGATATTTCAGTGGTGTCCTGGGCGGTGCTCAAACCTGGAGAAAAAACAAGATCCAGTGCTTCGGTATCGGAGAGTTTGGCTGCTTGTTCAATGCTTAATAAGCCTTTACTGATCGAGCGCTGCTTTAACTTTTGGGTATCAATGCCCGCTCCATCATCCTGAACCTCAATAATGAGTTGTTGATCTGAAAAACGGGCTGCAAAGGTAATCTCCCCGGCTTCTGGTTTTTGATGTTGCTGGCGAATGGCTGAGGCTTCGAGACCATGATCGGCAGCATTACGCAGTAGGTGTAGCAGTACATTGGACAAGGGATCGGCCATCGCGCGAGGAATCCAGGTGTTTTCTCCTGAAAGCGTACAGCGGATTTTCTTGTTGAGCGCCCGTTCGAGCTCTTTTACAATGCGTGGGTAGCGTTCAAATAACTGTCTGGCGGAAACAAATTGCAAGGCAAACTGGGTGCCGTATAATTCTTCTACCATCTGGTGGTGCTCGTTACGCCGGGTGCTTGAGCTGTGTTCGAGCAGCATGCGTGTGGTAATACGATGCAGCTCGCTAAGGTGCTTCTGCTCTACACGGACGGAGGGGGTTGTCAGAAGTTGGGGCGATGCTCCGATGAGGGGAGACGGTAATGTGGCCAGCCGTTGTAGTGAAGCCTTGACTGTTGCTTTGGGGGGCTTTGCATGAATAAAGGGTCGGGTTTTGACCTGAAAAGACAGTTCAATTTCTTTTTCTGAGGCCAGGCGCTGTCGAATGGACTTGGCATCCTGGGCGGTGACCAGCAAAATTTCAAAGGCCTGATTAATTTGTTCAGTTTCTAAAGCCGTTACATCGGGAACGGTCTTAATGATCTCTCCATTTTCTTCAAGGGCGCGGAAGGCCTGGGCAATACGCGCAGCTAAAAAGGGGAGGGGATGGGTCATTTCAAACCGCAGCCATAGCGCGTGAAAGGCTTGCTTTTGGGCTTCTTCTACAATGCGAGACTCAAACTCGTTGAGCTCAAAAGCAGAAGCCGGCAGTTTGGGTGTGGTCACAGGATAATGCTTGACGTTTACCGACTCAATTTCAGAGACACCCTCAGCAATATCCTTCAGGGCACTGGCGCTCTTATGGGTGGCAATGAGTATCTGAAAGTCATCGCCAAAGTCACCGCTCTGTAGTGACTGAATATCGGGCTGGCTGCTCAAAAAATCGGAGTGGGCTTTAAGATTGTGTAGCACCAGCATGGCGCGTACCGATTTCATCAAACACCCGGGCATCAGTTTTATTTTAAGCCAGAAGACTTCCTGGCCTTGATTTTGCGCCTGGATAATTTGTTGATCCAGGTGATTGGGTGCTTTTTCGGGAGGTGCAGGCGTTGGAGAACCCTGGTGTTGGGGTGCGTCGAAAACCTGTAATCGACTGAGTAGGGGCTCCAGATTAATGGGAAGCTCCAGTTGAGGATGGGCAATGTTTTGCTCTAAGGTTTGTAATGTGGAGACGCCCTCCTGGAGGAGATCTTGCACCTCAGAACTGGCGTTTTCTAAAATGGTATTATCGAGGAGGCTTTCAAGGCCATGACTGAGGCGGGTGAAATCTCCAAAAAAAGGAAAGTCCACCAGGGTTGAAGCCATACCCTTTAGTGTATGAAGGATGCGGAATAACTCTTGCTGAAGTGCATAAATCGCCTCAGAATTGGGTAGCTTATCTAAACAGACTTGGGCTTGTTCTAGCAAAAGCTGTGCCTCATCTAAAAACAGAGCCACGTATTGTGAAGATTTCATACCTTTATTATAACTGACTTCCAGTACAAGAGAAAGCTAGGCAGAAGCCATTACGAGATTGCTGGTTTTATCAATTTGGGCGCGGATGTGGGGCAGGAGGTTTTTGAGGTCGCTTAAATGTAGCCCCAGACGGCTCTGGATCAACGCTGCATGCTGATCTAGACGCAGCCAGACAGACGGGTCATCATGCTCTAAAAGCTCTGATGTGACGTTGGCGACGGCAATAATAAAGGGTAAATTATCTTCAGGGACAAGGGTGAAATCATGGTGGTAACGTATGGCGTTGACCAACAGTGACGGGAACTTCCACCGATCTGCGAGCGTTGCTCCCGCTTCGGCATGATTGAACCCCAAAATGCGTGCCTCTGCTGCGTAAATGCTAATATTTTCTTTTTGCATGAGGTTGGTCGCACGGTATACCTCAGGCAAGGCACACTGGTTGAGCACCATTTTGCCGATATCGTGAATGAGTCCGGCTGTAAAGCTTTCTTCTTCACGGGGGTCGTTGCATTGTCGTGCGATGAGTCGTGCGCTTTCAGCGGTGCCCAGGGAGTGCTTCCAGAATTCACCGGGTTTAATTTTATACCCTAACAGGCCTTTGTTCATGGTGCTCTGTGTCGTAATCATAAGCACCATGCTTTTGACCGCGCTAAAGCCTACGATCATAATGGCCTCAGAAACCGTGGTGATTTTGCGAGATAATCCATAATAAGCGGAGTTGCACAGTCTCAAGAGCTTTGCGGTGAGGGCTTGATCGGCGCCAATCAGTTCAGCCAATTGAGAGACTGCAGTGTCGGGTATATTGAGCAGCTGAATGACGCGGAACGCGACCTGGGGAACTTCGGGTAAGGCGTCTACGCGATGAATAAGGTTGTGGAGGGTGAGTTCACGCATTTAGTTGGCTCGAATCTGCTGGAGGTATTGCCGTCGTCGCTCGGGGTCTGTCAGGGTTTCATAGGCTGCATTCAGACGCTGTGAAATATTAATAAAACGGTCAGGGTGTAGATGCTTCATGCGCTGGCGGTAGGCGTCCTTAATTGCTGCATGATCGGCATTTTCTGAAACACCCAGTAAGGCAAAGTAATTAACTTCTGCAAAAATGGCGGGATCGAAAGGGCTTAATCGTTCGAGTTTTGCCGTCTTCTCCGCCAGTTGGGTTTGTAAATCCTGTACCTGATCGCTTAAAAAGCTGACCTGATTTTTTAAGGATAGCATCATTTGATCTTGTTGAATCAATTTGAGCTGTAATGCTTTTTGCTCTTCGCTGAGGGGGGGCGTTGTGGGCTGTGCGAGATAGGGAGCCTGTTCATCGTGTTCTAAAACCGGCTCCGGTGATCCAATCGGCTCATGCATAGGAAGGGGTTGCTCACCAGGGAACTTCGCCATATCCACGCGCCAGTGTAAGCATGCCTCACGGTGATAGTGCATACGTGTCACCGCAGAAGTGGTGTGGAAGCGGTTGGGTTTACGCTCCTGAACTTCAGAGGCTTTAATTTGGCAGATCACATAGTTAGGATCAATATTACCAAAACGATCGTACGCGTCAGCGCCAAATACGCATGTTCCACACACCCGTTCGGCATCCATGAAGACACCTGCCTTTATTTCTTTCTCTTTATTTTAGCAAAGGTTATTGGTTGGAAAGTTTGCCAAAAGGGGTGAAGGGTTTAAGATTTGTTAAAAATAACGTAAGTTTAAAGCAAAAACATGAGATATAATAGATTAGAGTAATCTTTTTGGAGTTCTTCTTTATGTTATCTTCCCTTAAAAAATCTGCTTATGCTCTTTTGAGCTCCGTTTGCGTACTGAGTGCGTGCTCCGGTTTACGCCAAAGTCCCAATTACCTTCCCCGTCAGAACCCTTTATTACGTGCGGCTAACGCTACCGCTACTGTAGCGAGCCCTGGAACCGATCTTAAAAACCCTGCTCGCATTTGGCAAGACGAGGTGGTCTATTTTATTTTTACCGATCGTTTTGTCAACGGCAATCGTTCTAACGACTTTAACGTCCAGGCCAATGAGCCCTGGGCCTATCACGGTGGCGATCTCGATGGTGTCATTCAAAAGTTAGACTATATTAAAGGCCTTGGGGCCACAGCGATTTGGCTAACTCCTGTGATTGATAACCGCGATGATGCTTTTGTGGCAGATTTTGGAAACGGCCGCAAGCAAGAAATCTGGGGCTATCATGGTTATTGGTTTAAAGACTTTTATAAAGTCGATGAGCACCTGGGAGACATGCAAAAGTTGCAGGAGCTTACCCGACTGGCTCACCAAAAAGGCATCAAAGTCTTGCTCGATATTGTGGTTAACCACACGGATTACGACCATCCCTTTGCCCAGCAAAAAGCAGATAAAAACAGTAAGTACCATGGCTGGTTTAATCACTACGGTGTGATTAAAAACTGGGATGATCAGTGGTGGGTTGAAAATGGAGAGCTGGCTGAACTGCCAGACTTGAATCAAAATAACCCTGAGACGGCCAAATATCTGATTGATAACATGAAATTTTGGGCCAAAGAATCGGGTGCCGATGGGTTCCGTATTGATACGGTAAAACACGTTCCCCGCTCGTTTTGGAAAACGTTTAATAGCGAAATGCGCCGTGCCGCAGGCAATGACTTTTTATTACTGGGTGAAATTTATACACCCTCTCCTGAGTTTCAGGCGCCTTACCTCAGAGAAGGTATGCATTCGGCTTTCGACTTCCCGCTTTACTACGCCATTAAAGAGTCCTTTGGTCAGAGCGGCAGCATGCGTAGATTAGGGGATGTCTTTGCCAAAGACAATCTCTATCCTGATGCCAACCTACTCTCTCCCTTTGTGGATAATCATGACGTTCCTCGCTTTGTTCACGAAGTCAAAGATCGTCCCATTGATCGCTTAAAGCTGAGTGTGGCCTTTATTATGACCATTCGCGGGTTACCCATGATGTACTACGGTACCGAAACGGCCCTTGCCGGTGGTGCTGATCCCGATAACCGTCGGGACATGAACTTCGGGCAGAATCCAGGCATGACCACCCACGTCCAAATTTTTACGAACTTACGTAAACAGCACCGGGCACTCCGCCGAGGCAAGCAGCTCGAAATGTGGCAAGATGATCAGGTTTATGGCTTTACCCGTTTAACCGAAGTGGCCAACGAGGAAGTGATTGCATTCTTTAACAACAGCTCTCAACCCCAGACCCGTCAGGTGGCTATGCGTGCTGAAAGTCCCCTCAAAAACGGCGGACAATTTGTAAATGTCTTTGATAACAACAATCAGGTAGCGGTACAAAACGGTAAGGTGACAGTCACCATTCCACCGATGGACTTTGTGATTTACCGCGCACGTTAATCCTACGATTTAAAATCACGAATTTTAAGTAAGGCTGGGTCTCAAAGACTCAGCCTTCTTTTTGTGCACAGGTATGCCCTTATTTATTGATTTTGATATCGGTCAGCAAAAACAAGACGCGGCCTTTCTCCAGGGTGCCGAACTGAATGTATTTTCCTTTGTCGCTTGTTATTTTACCGTCTTCTTCTGCGCGCCCTGTAAAAGTGACATTTGCGTTATCAGGCAGATTGACCAATTTTTTGAAGATTGCCGTGGTGCGCGGCACCACTTGAAAGACTTTAAGATCTCCCGTCATGTCTTTGTCCAATGCTTTGGTGTCGGAATGGAGATAGAGCTTGCCATCTTTTATCTCAATCAATGCTGGGTCTGAGTAACTGCCAGAAGTTAGAGCGACAACGTGGGTATTAAAAGGAGCAAACGGATTGAACTCGGGTAAAACGGCCCGTGCGTCTCCGGTATAGGAGAAGGGTTCTTTCTGCCAGGTGGCCTGGTAGTCCACGCCTTTATAAGTGATTTTTTCTTCCGAAAAAGACATGTTTTTGACAATAGAACTGCTGGAAGGAGGCTGCCTCCACCACCAGATTCCTCCCAGTAAAAGTGCACCGGCAGCTAGACTTAGAATAGTCTTCATGATAACGCCTCACTTTCCATGGGGGAGTTTTGTTGTGGTTTTAAAAAGAGCCAGCCGAGCAAGAGCCCTACACCGAGACCGCCAAAGTGCCCTGCTGCGTCAATTTGCGGGGCAAAAGAGAATACGATCATTAGGCCCAGGTTCTGATTGATCCAGGTTTGAAAGCTGGGGGGTAGCTGGGCTTTATAACGCTTGCCCGTGGCAAAAATAATCCCGAACAAACCATACAAGCCGCCAGAGGCACCCGCCGAAAGGTAAGTGCTGTCCAGATGTACAAAGTTGGTGAGCAGTGAACCCGCAACGCCGGTGAGTATAAAAGCGAGAAGCATTTTAACACCGCCGTAATTTCGCTCAACAAAGGGGGCGAGATAGAACAGTCCCAGGCCGTTCATACCAATGTGGAGCACATCCACATGCAAAAAGCAGGCCGTAAATACGCGCCAGTACTCTCCTGTTTGAAAGGCGGGTGTGAAGTTGGCGCCCATTTCAAACAGGGTGCGCCCTTGAATACTGAATCCAAGGGGGAGACCAATTTGGGTTTGCCACCACACCTCGCCCAGGAAGATGAGAATAAGCAGAATCAAGAGGCCGAGGGTAAAGGGAGATGCTTTTAAGATGTCTTTCACAGTACACTCCGTTGTAGGTGCAGACTGACGGGGCAGTGATCCGAACCCATAACCTCTGCGTGAATTTTTACGTCGCTGACAAAGGGCATCAGGTCTTCGTTGACCATAAAATAGTCCAGGCGCCAGCCTATGTTCCGCGTGCGAGCCTGCATACGGTAAGACCACCAGCTATAAGCATCTTCGGTGTCCGGGTAAAGCTGGCGAAAGGCGTCGCGGTAGCCCTGGGCAATATAGTGGTCGATCATGGCGCGCTCTTCAGGTAAAAAACCCGTGTTTTTTTCATTGGCTTTGGCGTTTTTAAGATCGATGGCCTGATGGCAGGTGTTCCAATCACCGCCCACAATCACATGGCGTCCGGCATCGCGGTAGTCATTCATGCGTTTCAGCACTTCTCGGTAAAAGTCCAGCTTAAAGGGCACGCGGTTCAGGTCGCGTTGGCCGTTGGGGAAGTAGATATTAAACAAGATAAAGTCGCCGTGATCGCTAATAATCACACGGCCCTCTCGATCGTAGAGCGCAACACCCAGGCCTTGTTCTGTAGCAACGGGTGCTATTTTTGAAAAGGTAGCTACAGAGCTGTAACCCTTCTTTTCTGCGGAGTGCCAGACGGTGTGGTATCCGTGGTCGCTGAGCAGTGCTTCAGAGAGCTGATCAGGCTGGGCTTTGGTTTCTTGTAGGCATAAAATGTCGGGCTGGGTGTCTGCGAGCCAGTCTAAAAAACCTTTTTTTTCAACGGCCCGAATGCCGTTGACGTTCCATGTGAAGATGCTCTGGGAGTTTGGGTTTGTATTGCTATCCATAGGGCCTAGTTTACCATGCAGCATACACCGTAATTGAGAAAAAGAGCCTTAGATCATGACACCTATCACTGATGAAAGGGGGGGGTGATCGATTACTATGCAAGTAAAGCAATAGCCTATTAGAACAGGAAGATGTGCCTGATGACATTACCTTATGATGACCAAGCCCTTGTACAAGAAGTGGGCGTCAGTGCCGACGAGTTGAATACCTGGGTCAACGAGTTTCAAATTCCAGGGCCTGACAAATACCGTAAAAACGCGGTACAGGTGTTGAAAATGATTAAAGACCTTAAAGATAAAGACTGTGGTTTTCAAACCATCCAACGCAAAATTCAGCTGGACTACCCTGAACTTGATGAACCCGGAACGGGTTATGACAGCTTTTCTCAGCCTGTACCTGAGTACAAAACCTATGTGGAAGATCTTCGCGAAGAGTTTCTAAAAGTGGGTGAGCTGACCGAAAAGTATGCCCAGGCCAATTACACCATTGGTCAAATGACCATGCGTATGCAGCAACTCGAAGAAGAAAACAACCGTCTTAAAAAGCAGTTGAAGTTACTGCCGACCCCTGAGCAGTTTTCGGATATGCAAGAGGGCGCTATGATGCACAAAAATTTACTGCGGGGCATGCAGCAGCGTTTGGTGGATCTTGAAAACCAATTGCGCGAAGCCCGTGGTGGAAAAGCCCAGGAACCGCCACGTATGATGGAATTGCCCAGTCTACCTGAACTGCCCGCGCCTTTGGTACACAAAAAGCAGTTGAGCCTTCCCTTTGAAGACGCCTCAGCTCTGTAAAACCTCTCGTTTTTTTTGTTATTCCCTGATGACCCTGTCCCTCGATCATAAAGATCGAGGGACTTTATTTTTGTGCGTTTTTAATCCCAAAAGCTTTAGGGTGAGATTAAAAGAACGCAAATTTAAAAGAATAAAAAAGGAGTTGCATCATGTCAAAACACGCTGCTTTATATCGCATGGTGACCGACGAGCATGTGTGCCCTTATGGCCTAAAGTCTCGGGCTTTACTGCACTATGAAGGGTACGAAGTAGAAGATCACCTGCTCACCAGCCGCAAAGCAACCGATGCCTTTAAGGCAGAACACCACGTAGAAACCACTCCGCAGACCTTTATCGACGGCGAACGCGTGGGCGGTTATGATCGCCTCAAGGAGCACTTTAATTTTTCTACAGAGACCTCAGACACCTCTTACACACCGGTTGTTGCTATCTTTGCCACCACTTTTTTAATGGCCGCCGCCTGGATCTGGAATCTGGGAGTCCCGCTGCTATCGATGACGCTGCTATCGACTTTTGTCGCCCTGAGTATGGGCGTATTGGCCATTCTGAAACTGCGAGACCTATCGGCGTTCTCAAATCAATTTTTGGGTTATGACTTACTGGCCCAGCGCTTTGTGCCCTACGCCTTTGTTTACCCCTTCGCCGAAGCCATTGCGGGTATCGGTATGCTTGCCAACTTCATCTGGGTGGCACCGATTGCGCTGTTTATTGGAACGGTGGGTGCTATTTCTGTGGTGAAAGCGGTGTATATCGACAAGCGGGAGTTAAAATGCGCCTGTGTGGGTGGCGATAGTAATGTCCCGCTCGGATTTATTTCTTTAACTGAAAACCTAATGATGGTAGCCATGGGACTCTGGATGCTTTGGGGAGTGTAGTCTCTACAAAAGGCTCCAGAGGCCATGCTACTTTGTGTTTGTGCTAGTCTTTACAGCTGGTTAGAGCTGGTACTCACTTTGGGGTGTGGTGCGCTGTTCGAAGCGGTCCTTATACTCGATTTTGTCTTCTCGACCCAATAGACCAAACATAAAGTTTTTATAACTCTCGACACCGGGCTGGTTCAGTGGATTCACCTTCATCAGGTAGCCTTCAGCCACGGTGGCCACTTCTAATAGATAAAAGAGGGCGCCAATAGCGTAAGCGGAGCGCTCTTTGAGAACAAAGCGCATATTCGGACGGCCAGCGCTGGCATAGGCAAAGTTAGTGGCCTCAAATGCCTGATTCAGCATATGGTGTATGGTTTTACCCGCCAGATAGTTGAGTTCGTCTGCGTTCTCAGGGTCTTTGGTCAAAGTCAGGGTCTGATTGCTATTGGCGAGCGCAATATTGGTAATCACCGTATTGCGAGGGCCTTCTTGCAACTCCTGTCCACGGGAGTGCAGATCGCGAGTGCAAACGCCGGTTAAGGGAATGCGACCCTGGTCTTCTTTACCCACGCTTTCAGCACAGAGCTGGTCATACCAAAACCCAACATATTCCAGAGCCTTATCCCAGATGTTCATGACCGAAACGCCACGACCGGCGGTGTAGGACAGATATTGTAAAGCCGCGTAGAGATAGGCAGGGTTCTCATGAATACTTTTGTTCTGACAGAGGGCTGACATGTCTTTGGCGCCCTTGACCAGCGCTTTAATATCGATACCCATAACCGCAGCGGGCAACAGACCCACAGGGGTAAGCACAGAATAACGTCCGCCCACATCATCGGGAATGACAAAGGTGTCATACCCTTTTTTGTCGGCCAGTTTGCGGAGCTTGCCTGCACTGGCGTCGGTGGTGGCTACAATATGCTGCGCGGCATCGTCACCGTAGCAGTGTTCAGCGCGTTCGCGCAGTAAGCGAAAAACGGCGGCGGTTTCTAAGGTTCCGCCAGATTTTGAAATAACGTTAATGCTGAAGGTATCCGACAGACTGCTGGGTTTTGACTCCGGCAGCAGATCCATCAGGCCCTGTAAGGCATCGGTATCTAAGTTATTACCTTCAAAATAAATGCGGGGGCGGTGACCGCGCTTTTCGCGGGGGAGCTCGTTGTGGTAGGAGTGGCAGAGGGCTTCAAAGAGTGCTCTTGCGCCCAGGTAAGACCCGCCAATACCCAAAATCACGTGTTTATCACTGGTGCTGGCAATGCGATCCGCTGTGGTTTGAATGCTGTCCAGGGTCGCTTCAGAAACCTCAGGTAAATCCAGGAATCCTAAGAATTCGGAGCCTTCGCCGCTGCGTTCTTGAATCTGCTGGTGCACCGCATTCATTTGGTCTTGTAGATGATCCAGCGCCTCGGCCTTTAAACCGTATTCACCAATCTGGTCTGCCATCATGGCGTTGTAATCAAAAATAATCTGTCCGTTTAACATGCTTAATTCCTTAGGGGTTGAGTTTGACTTTGCCTTTTAAAACTTTAACTTTTAATTGTCCCTGATGACGCACAATCAACATATTTTCTTCGGCCACAGAGTGTATTCTTTTGCCTGCAAGCACAAAGCTTTCATGGGTTTCATCAGACACCAGGGCCCTATCTTTTTCAGGATAGAGCTTGATGGCTATATTCTTAATTGTATAGCTGTAATCACTGTCGTCGAGGGCCTGCCAGCCCTCTCTCAGCATTTTTTCGTATGCGCTCCGTTTGAGGGTTTGCTTGCCGCCCATAATGAGAGGAAAATAGATCTCTATGGTGGCATCGGGCGTAAAATAGCTGCTCAGGGCTTTGGCATCGCGCTGTTTAACGGCAGCTTTCATGTGATCTAAAAGGGTGTTAACTTCAGCTTCGCTGATGAGAGGGGTTTCTGTCTGGGCCTGGGAAATCAAAATGGGTATTGTCGTTGGGGGAAGAGGAGCCAGATTAATGCCTACACTGAGAAAGGAAAGGGTTATTAAAGTCCGTAGACGAAATACACTCATGCTGAAAACACTCCTTGTAAAGAAGTATTGTAACAAAGCGATCGCCATAAGGACAGAGTGAAAGCCGTCGGCTTAAGGGGTACTCTCACTGAGGTAAGCTTTGAGTTGATCGACCAACGCATCTAAGTCTGCTTTGAGTGCATTGCCCTCAGGTGTATCGGGAAGCGTGCTTAAGGCAATCGACCCACCGTGAGGACCATAAACCCTTTCGATATGCACATACTCAAATACCCAAAGGGTTTCATTGGCCAGATCCTGAGGTGCATCAACGTCATCTACCATACGGGCATAGGTTTGCATGGGTGCGAGACCTTGCAGGCGCTCTTGAAAGTCAGTTTGCTGTTCAGGGCTCAGGCGTATTTCTTTGATCTGAACATTGTCCTCGTAAGCACGGAGGGTGCCCTCGGGCAGTAAGGCATAGCCAGGGCCCGTGATTTCCTTGGCGGCATTAAAATGTGTAAATCGCATCGCTGGTTGGTAAGTCTGGAGTGATGAAGCAGCGGGACTACTCTGTCGGGCACTTTCTATTTTCTCAATGAGTTCTGTCATGGCCTGCGTATAATCTTCGGGGTAGGCAAGATTTCCACGGTCATTCCAGCCGGTTTGCCCGCCATTCTCTCTGCCCACGTTGATCCTTTGCTCCAGAGGGCATAGCTCTGCCGCCTGACAACGGTAGGCCATCGGGGTGAAAGCCCATTGTTGAGGTTGGGTTGTGTTGAGTAGGTCGAGCATGTCATCGGTTTGGGATTTACTCAACTGAATACGCTGCGGGAGCTGATTTCCTATCTGGTAATTCAACACGTGGGCCGTATCAATGAACCAGTGTCGGGGGGTGCCGGTGCCACAGAATCGCTGCTGAGAAATGTCTAAAGGTAGGGTAAAGGTATACCGCATGGTGCCGGGCGGTGGAGGTGTGGAAATGACTGGAGCTGGATATGGAGCGGGGTTATACCCCGGCATGCCCGGGGGATAAGGCGGGAAGGGAGGCGTTTGAGATGCCGTGGCTTGCGGACTTGGCAGCGGCAAGGTGTAAGTTTCTCCGATGGGGCATTGGGGTGAGAAGCTAGAAGGCACGGCGGTGGGCCCCACCTGTTCAGGAGGGGGTTGAGAGCTGGGAAACGGTGTGGGAGTGGCCGGAGTGACTAGCATTCCCGGATTTATTGGCTCAAATCCTACTGATGCAATATTATCGCTGGCGATGGGAGACATGATCACTGGGGG
This sequence comes from Candidatus Sericytochromatia bacterium, assembly GCA_963797915.1. GTDB lineage: Bacteria > Cyanobacteriota > Sericytochromatia > UBA7694 > UBA7694 > CAXRDE01. Next base: position 15,158 of record CAWCRG010000012.1, on the reverse strand, counting down.
CGTTGACGGGGCAAATGGCGAAGGTCCAGTGCCAGGGAGGGTGCTGGGGCCTGGCGGGCTACAGGCCGAGAGCAGCAAAAGGCAAAGACAAACGTGTTTTTTCATGATAGAGATCCCCTGTTGAAGTGTTGCTCTCTATGAAGACGTTATTATTTTTGTAATGTTCCAAGCCTTAAAAGAAAAGTTCCATTTCTACGCTGTCAAAATACTGGTCTTTATATTTACGGTAATGACGAATACGGCCCATTTCACGAAATCCGCACTTCTGATAGAGCGCAATGGCGGGCAGGTTGCTGCTATATACCGAAAGCTCTATCTTCTCAATATCCATACCCTGAGCATGGCTGAGGGCTGCTTGTAATAATTGGGTGCCGAGGCCCTGCCCTCGTGCTTCGGCTACAAGCCCCATACCTAAAAAACCCCGATGGGCCAGGCGCGTGTTGAGCGGACGGGTAATATCTGCCCAGCCCACCACCTCTGGCTCGCCTGAAATGTCCTGTTTGACCGCATAATAATTGGGCCATTGTTGCGCGATGAGCTTTTGCTGAAAGCTTTCGACATCGGTAAAGGGGGGAGCTTCAACTTTTTCGATATAGATTTCTTCTCGCGCGACGCGATCGAGGGCTTTATAAAAGCTGGGGATCAGCTCAGACTGGGCATAGATAATTTGGATGGGCATACATGGCTCCTTATCCGCCAAACACGTTATCAATCAGCCAGCCATAGCCCACAAAAGTGCCTATAGAGCTGCCCACGCTCGACAAAATAAACACCAACAAAATGCGCGTGACCTGATTGCCCCACCAGCCTTTGGCGGTGAGAATGGCTTCAGGTAGTTCTTCAAAGGCTTCTACGGTGGGTTTACGCACCAGCGCTTCCACTAAGCCCGACACATAACCTACGCCAATCAGTGGGTTTAAAGAGGTAATCGGGGCGGCGATCATGGAGGCCAGAATCGTGAGCGGGTGTCCAAAGGCAATCAGGGCACCCAGGCCCGCCAGGCCGCCATTGACCACGACCCATCCAATAATCCCGTTCATGCCGCGGTCGAGGGCCGTGCTGGGATCGCCTTTTAAAAAGCCGGCCACCAGTAGCACCATCACCAATAAGGGGATCGCCCATTTTAGCAAGGTGGTCCACGGCGAAGCCGCAGGCAGGCGGTCGAGTTCTTCTAAGTCAATGGTGGGATCGTTCCAGTGTTTCATCATGCCGGGCACGTGACCGGCACCCACCACGGCCAGCAGCTTTTTACCGGGGGCTTGCCTGATTTTTTCGATCATATAAAGATCGCGCTCGTCAATCAGGCGCTCTTTGACACCGGGCAGCTGATCGCCCATTTCTTGCAAGAGCATTTCTAAAGCGCCCTTTTCTTTGAGGGCTTCAATTTGCTCTTGAGAGACGTCTTCTTCCTCTTCAAATAAGCCCAACAGAATCTGGTTAAAGAGCTTCATTTTGGTCCAGAAGCCCATTAAACGCCACACCCGTTGTAGCGTGGTGCGCACCTCGCGATCGATGGTGGCGATTTCGGCATTCTGGGCTTTGGCTTTATCGATGGCCGCCTGCATTTCAAGGCCGGGGGTGACGTTCATGTCTTTGGCCATGCGGCGCTGAATCGAGGACAGCATAAAGTTTAAAAAGAGCACAAAGGTGCGCTTTTGTTTAATCACCTGCACGATATCTGTTTTCTTCCAGGCGTCGGGGTCTAAGAGGGTTTGGTAGCGGGTCTTACACAGTTCGACACAGACTGTATCGGGCTGTTCTTTTTCGATCATCTCGGTCACCAGATCGGCGCTGGCTTGAGAAATATGGGCGGTACCAATGAGAATGACTTCGCGATCGCCCTGCTGTAAGCGGTAAACGGGCTCGGTTTTATGCAATGATGTTTCTGCTGCGGACATGAACTTACCTCGGCAGGTATTTTAGCACTTTAGATGCGCCATTCGTCAGGGTTCATGGCCTCCAAGGTTTCCTCATCGAAGCTGGACCAATTACTGATTTGTTCCAGCTCCTGCTTTTGGGTGCGGCGACTGCGGGCGCGGCCCTCGGTCCCCAGCTTGAGCACGCTGTCTTTGATGTTTTTGCCCACGGCCCGTTTGGTAAGCCCTTCGTCTTTGCTGGAGCTGTCGCGCCGTTCTTTATACAGGGTGCGCACCTCTTCGAGCAGGCGCAGGTAATTGTAATAGCGCTCTGAGTCCGTGTCGAGATTGTCTTTGATGGCACAACCAAACTCGTGATCGTGTAGGCAGTCGGCAAATTCACACTGCCCTAAATACGGTTCAAATTCGGGGTAATAGCTGCTCAGATCGGCACGGTCAATGGGCGGTAAATGCACATTTGAGAAGCCGGGGCTGTCGGCGACCCAGCCCACCTCGCCTTCATAATATACTTTGTGTAAAGACACGTGCCGGGTGGTGTGTTTGCCCACGCCAATCTTTTCGTTGACTTCACCGGTGGCCATGTCAATCAGGGGGTTTAATTTGTTCACCAGCGAAGATTTGCCCACGCCTGAAGCCCCCGCTAAAATCGTGACCTGATTCACCAGAATCTCTTTGAGGGTATCTAAGCCTTCACCGCTTTCAGCAGAGACAAAAACGAGGGGGAACACGCCGTATTCTTCTTCGATCCATTCTCTTAGATCGTCGTCTATAAGGTCGGCCTTATTCACGCAAATCACCGGCTGGAGTTTTTCGTAGAGCATGCAGAGCAAAAGTCTGTCCACCAACATGGCGTTAAAGTCGGGGTGTAAGCAAGACACCACCAGCAGCACCAGATTGACGTTGGCCACGGCGGGCTTTTTGAGTACGCTGCTGCGGGGCATGATTTCACTAATGACGGGCCGCTCTTCGTGCAGGTCTTCTAAGCGCACCCGATCGCCCACCCGAATGGTGTGTCCACCCTTTTTAATATTGGCGCGTATGGTACACAAATACTCCGTGTTCAGGTAAGCCACGGAGTAAAAGTTGGCCTCTTTTTTGATCACGAGGCCGGTATCTTTCAAGGGTGTCATACGGTGGTGGGCACGGTGCGTAGCTCTTTCTCGGTGGGGTTTTCGTCGGCGTACACGCGCAATTGACCACAGGCAGCCATATCGTCCTGGCCGTGGTTATGGCGAATATTGACTGCAAACCCTTCATTTTCTAAGATGCGCTGAAAATCCACAATTTGCTTGCGGGGCGGTGCTTGAAATTGGCTCCCCACCGGGTTGTAGGCGATGAGATTAATATGGCAATGAATACCTTTTAAGGCTTTGGCCAGCGCGCGCGCGTCTTCTACACTCGCATTGCGGCCTTCGAGCATGGTGTACTCAAAGGTGACCCGCCGTTTGGTAACGTCGGCGTATTCTTTGGCGGCAGCCAAAAGCTCTTTGACGGTGTATTTTTTGTTAATGGGTACCAGGTAGTCGCGGGTGCCGGGGTTAACACTGTGCAGTGAAATGGCGAGATTATAGTCTCGCTCTTCTTTCATCAGTGCCTGAATTTTGGGAATAACCCCTGAGGTGGAAATGGTGATCCGTCGTAAGCCGATGCCGGTTTGCTTGTTTAAAATGCCAATGCTTCCGAGTAAATTGTCGTAGTTGAGCAGCGGCTCGCCCATGCCCATAAACACGATGCGCGTAATGCGATCGTGGGGACTAAATTCGGCCACCAATCCCTTGGCTACAGCGTGCTGCATAATCAGGAACTGATCGACAATTTCAGCGACGGTCAGATTTCGTCGGAAACCGCTCAGACCGGTGGCGCAAAAAGGGCAGCCCACGGTGCAGCCCACCTGCGAAGATAAGCAGGCGGTCAGGTGATTGTTCTGTACAATCGTGACGCATTCTACTTTTTGGCCATCGGCCAGCTCAATTAAGAACTTGGTGGTACCATCTTTGGCTTGAATGACCTGATAGGTGGTGTTGGGCGAAAGTACGGCTTTTTCAGCCAGGGCTGCGCGAAAATTTTTGCTTAAATCGGTCATCTCATCGATGCTGCGCGCGCCTTTTTCATAAATCCATTTTTTAATTTGTGTGGCGCGAAAAGGTTTTTCACCCATGTCCGTCACAAGGCTTTGAATTTCGGCGGGTGTCATGCCCACCAGTACGTTATTTATCTGTGAGTTTTTCATACTCATATTGTAACTCACACGGGGCAGATGCCGTGATGATCTCGTTGAAAATGGTTTCACCGGTGCGCAACATACGTTCGATATAAGGCTGGCAAAGCCCGCACTTTTTACCAAACTCCGCATGGCGGGCGAGGGCTTCGATGCTTTGACACTGGTGTTGCTGGGCAATGTTTTTTAATACCTGAAAAGGTTGTTGAAAACAGAGACACCGGTCAATACAGATACCCATAATTGCAGAGACTTTCCCACGGCTGCCGTGTTAAACTTTGAACAGTCATTCTAAAGCAAGATACAGGGCTATGTCTGTAAAATCATTTGTTTTTTCTTTGCTTCTGCTGCTATCGGGCTTTCTTCTCTCTTGCCAAACGCCCACAAACAATCGTTTAAACACCCACGTGGAAACAGCCCGCGACTGGTCTTATTGTTGGCCGTCGGTCGTTAATTCTTCTGTGCCCTCTGCTGAGATGCTACGCGCGCGTCTACCTCAAGATTGTAATAACGCATGGAGAGCTCTCTACCCCCCGCTCAACCCACCGGGAAGAATCGGGGAGGATCAGCAGCAAAAGCAGTGGCTCTGGTTAAAACTGGACGTCCCCCAACTCGCTAACGAAACCACCTATCTTTACGTGCGTGGTGTGGATGAGGCTTTTTCGGTATATGCAGGTAACCAGGAAATTTATCACTTTGGAGATTTTTCTCCCGACCATATTTGGTATCAGGGCTTTCCCTGGCATATGGTGCCTCTAGCGCCAGCGTATGCAGGTGAGCCGTTGTACTTTCTTGTGCATTCTAAGTACCGGCATATTGGCCTCTTTGGTTCCCCCCATATAGGCTCTAAAGCGGCACATTTGTATCAAATGCTGTATATGGATCTTGATCGCGTGGTGGTGGGGGGGCTACTCATTTTTACTGGGATCATGGTTTTTCTACTCTTTTTAACACAACCCATTGTGGGCTATGAATGGCTTTGTTTATTTGCGATTACGATGGGTATTTACCTGGTCATGCGTACAGAGATCAAACAACTTTACTGGTATGCGCCAGCGCTCACCAAATGGGTTGAGGTCGTGAGCTTAAATATCGCTGTGCCGTCGGTAACCTTTTTTCTGAGTCAGATTTTTGCGAAGAAACAAGCCCATTTATGGACGCGCTTAATTCAGATGCAGGGTTTGCTTTCGGTGGGCTCTCTGTTTCTGGCCGCCGTGGGAATGATTTCGATTCAGCAAACCACAGGGGTCTTTTTATTTGCAACGTTGTTAAATATGCTTGTGGGCCTTTTTACTATACTCAGAGGTTTTCGGGGTTTTGGCCGCTCAGGGTGGTTCGCCATGGCGGGCATTGTTGTTTTATGCGGCTTTACGGGCTATGACATTATGGCCTCGTTGAAGTGGGTTCCCTGGATTCGTCCTGTGACCCACTGGGGCGTTTTGGCCATGTTTGTTTCGCTGGTATTGTTTGTTAAGCAACAAGTGGATGAGCTCTATCATGCCAAGCGGGTGGCTGAAACCTCAGATCGCATGAAAACCAGTTTCTTAACCAATTTTAGCCACGAAATCCGTACCCCCTTAAATGCGATTATTGGCTTTTCAGATCTGCTGAAAAAAGAGCCTCCTTTAGAGAAGGTGGCCGAATACAGCAGCATTATTAGTGATTCGGGTAAGTCGTTATTAAGCATGATTAACGATATTTTAGATCTTGGCAAAATTGAGTCGAACCGTTTGGAGTTATCTCCAGCGACCTTTCGTTTGAGCCGATTGGGTAAGCAAATGTATCAGCTGTTTAGTCTGGAAGCTAAAAAAAAGGGATTGGCCTGGGAGGTAACGCTGGCCGAGAATATGCCTGAACTCATGAAGTTAGACGGAGGTAAGCTCCGCCAAATTCTGGTTAATTTACTGGGCAATGCCTTTAAGTTTACTGAAACCGGTGCTGTGTCGCTGCATTTTTCTTATCAGCAGCGCGCTACCCAGGGGGTTCTCACCGTTTCTGTTAAAGACTCTGGTATTGGTATTCAACCGGAGCAGTTAGAGCAGATTTATCAGCCATTTTATCAGGCTGAACATACGCTACAACGGCGTTTTTCTGGAACCGGCCTGGGTTTGACCATTACCCAGCGGCTTATTCATCTGATGGGGGGAAGTATTCGTGTGGAGAGTGAGTCCAATAAGGGCTCGCTGTTTGTCTTTACTTTGCCGGTCGTGCCCGTACAAATGGAGTCCCCACTTACAGTGGGCGCTTCGACCTCGAGCTTGTCGCACCGTGAGCCCAGTCAGTGGAACCTCCCTCTGGAAGTGTGCCAGGAGTTGAAGGAACAATTGACCCAACTCATGCAGCAAAAGAGTATTCAGCGGATCCAGGACTACGCCCACCTACTTATTCAAAAGGGCAATCTCTATTCAGAAACGGCCCTTGCCTCTATGGGTGAAGAACTCGTGGATGCTGTGAGCCAGCTTGATATTGGTAAAATTAACGAAATCCTTCACGAGCTGGAAACCATGTGCGCCAACGATCAACGACCGACTTCTTAATCACCTGAGGGCTTAGGTGTTACTTTTAGCTGGTGCTTTCGTAAGCGGGCTGGCTCACGACCTGGCGGGGGATTTTTCCGTCGGGATACATGGTCCAGACGTCTGTGCTCCCATTGCGATCGGACGTAAAGAGGATTTGTCCGCTGCGTAAAAGCACGGGACTACGACTGGTGTAAATGCCCGGTTGACTGATTTCCTCGAGGTTCGTACCGTCTTCGTTTACGCGAAACAAGCCCAGGGAGCCTGTACGGGTAATGGATGAGAACACCAGACGGTTTTCGGTTTGAAAGCTGTAAAAGGGAATCATGGGTGAGCGACTGGTAAAGCGTTCACTATAGTCTTTATACATGGGCGGTACAATCGCTATTTCCTGTACATTTTGACCCAGATGGGTGACCTGACGCTGGCGTGTGCCGTCGGGAGCCATTTTCCAGATATCCCACTTAGAGCCCCGTGAAGTGGTGTAGTAGATGTGACCATCGTCCGCCACGACGGGGTAATCGTTATGAAAGTCGCCTTCAGAGAGTCGGCGAAGATCGCTGCCATCGCTGTTGACCGAGAAAATCTGCGGTTTGAGATAGCGATCGGACACAAAAACCACGCGCCCATCAGGAGAGGGATACGGCCGGTAATTATTGACACCCCGCTCGGTGGTAAGGGCTTTGACATCGCTGCCATCATTGTTCATGATATACACCTGCCAGGTGCCCGTCCGTTTTGAAGTAAACACCACCTGACCATCAAAGGTGAGTCTTGGGTGAGCGTCTTCTGCCACATCATGGGTCAGGGCGCGGACCTTTTTGCCTTCAGCGTCGGAAATATAAATGTCTTTTTGACCCCCTTCGCTCGATACGAAAACGATCATAGGCTCTGTTTCTGCCCCCTGTTGCATGGACGCACAGGCAGACATGAGCGTGGTTAATCCCAACGCCAATACGGGGAGCTTTTGAAAAATTGAGCGAGAAGTCGAGCGAGAAATCGAGAAAGGGGATCTTAAATACTTCATGTTCTTTGCCTCTGTTACGTTGCCTCAGGGTGCATACATTGCTTCTATTTTAGCATATTGGTTTTTAGAGCTTAAGTTCTGTGAGCAGCCCCTCAAAGTCCGCAGCATACTGCTCTAGAATTTGTACACATTGTTGCCAGAACACGGGCGTGTCCAGCGGCAGCTGAAAGTGTTTTTGTACCAGTGCTTCGACCTGCATACGCCCGGTGTCTCTGAGCAGCTCGGTGTAAAAACCAAAGAACTGATCGCCCAGTCTTTCTTTTTGGGCATAAATACCCTGAGAGAAAAGGTAACCAAAGGTATAGGGGAAGTTATAAAAGCTGCGCTCGGCCATATAAAAGTGAAGCTTGGTGGCCCAGAACATATCGTCGGGAGCAGACATGCTGTCTCCGTGCCATTCGCTCCAGGTGTCGGCCATCAGGGTTTTAAATTCCTCAGCGCTAAAGCTATTGTTTTCCCGGGCTTCGTAAAACTGGCGCTCAAACTCATAACGCACGGGTAAGTTGATTAAAAAGCGGGGAATTGCTCCCACTTCTTCCCAGAGAATGCTGAGCTTTTCTTCGGGGGTTTTGGCTTCGCGGAGTAGATAGTGGCGCACCACGGTCTCGGCAAAAGTACTGGCGGTTTCTGCCAGGCACATGGGGTAGCGGGTTTCGCGCAGGGGCATATCACGCATGACCCAGGAGTGGAAGGCGTGACCCAATTCATGGGCCAGAGTGGTCAGATTAGAAGCGGTGCCCATATATGTCATGAGTACCCGCGGTGTGCGGGACTTGGGGAATCCGGCACAAAAGGCACCGGGGGTTTTGTGCTGCAGATCAGCGGCATCAATCCACTGCTTGTCTTGCATCATGCGGGCAAATTCGCCCATGCTGGGGTCGACTTCATTAAACGCTTTGACAATAATGTCCATGGCGGCATCAAAAGGCAGAGGGGGGGTGTTTGAGCCCAGGTCAGGGGCGGGGGCCTGACCGTCCCAGGGATCGATTTGCGTTTTATTTAACAAACGCGCCTGTAGTTTGAGCATTTTCTGACCCAGTCCACGGTGTTCCCGAGACATTTCGATCATGGTGTTTAAGGTGCCCCGCTGCATGCGGTTGCTGTGTAGGGGTTCACTTAAAAAGTCCACGGGCTGTATGGCTGAACGGCGCTTACACATTTCTAAGCGCCAGCCGGCCAGGGCATTGAGAATCGCTGCACAGGTTTCCTGATGCGTGGTGAACACGGTGTTGAGGCTTTCATAGGCCAATTGGCGCACCTCACTCTCTTTGCTGCTCAGGAGTGAGAGCAGGTAGGCCACGCCCACCATTTCTTTTTCACCGTCAATTTCGATTTCGTGCTCAATGGCACCGGTGAGGTTGTTATAAAGATGCCCCCAGGCGTGGTGGCCGTCTAAACGCAGCCCCGATAGCAGATTTTCGTGCTCCAGCGGAAGCAGTGTGCTGGCTTTTTCTCGTTGATGGGTGTAGTAGAAGTGGCTATCGCTGAGTTCAGGGTAAGTCAAAAACTCGGCAAAGACCTCATCGGTAGAACGCAGCACAAATTGTTGCAGGGGCTGAAGGCTCTGGGTGAGTTTGACTCCCAGTTTGCGTAAGCGGTCTAAAGCCGTACGGGCCGCAGCATTCTTGGAGTCGGTGCTGCGGTGAAGATAGGCATAGCTGGAGATGTTATATAACAGCATATCCGCTTCTTTTTGCAGTACGGCCATCTGTTGGGCTTCACCGAGGGCTTCCGGTCCTGCCAGCGCAGGGGCGGCGGTGCTGAGTTGTTCAATACACGTTTCGATGCGTTTTAAATCGTTTTGGTAAGCCGGGCTGTCAAAACCGGGGTATTCGCTATGAAGCTCCCATTGGGGAGCGCTGAGATGGTGTGACATATCAATGGACTCGTTTTCAATGTTTTTTTTTAATTATGCCATAGCTCAAGATCAGGAGCCTTTAATCGCACCTTGAGATAGGCCTGTAAGCGTTTTTTTACTGCTGCTTCAGGCGGCTTTGACCAGTTGACGAGCCCGACAGGCAATACCTTTACGCCTTTTCTTTCAAAGCGCTGCACCTTGTCGAGCACCACATTCTTAACCTCCGGGAACTCAATGGCCAATTCGGCCATGATTTGTTCCCCGGGATAGGCCTTGGCTTGAAGGGCCATCATCTGCTGTTCTAATTTTTTGACCTGCTCTTGCTGCTGTATTAACGCTTTCTCTTTTGCTTCGAGCAGCTCCGCATTCTTTTTATAGAGATCTTCAACAATGTTAACCCGCAAATTTTGGTTCATTTCGTTAAATTCTTTTTCGAGCTCGGCAGAGCCTTTGCTGGGTTGTTGTAAAACCAGTTCTGTGTTACTGAGCTGGTAATTGGGGAGCTGACTCACCAGCAGGTCTTGTTCTTTGCTGCTTAAAGGCTCGCCCATAAGCATGAGTTTGAGCGTGGGTTGATTGCGGTCAAAAATAGCTTCTTGCTTAATAATCTGGGTGTCTTTAAAGTGAAAGTTTTGGGCAATAAACTGTTCGGTTCGGGAGCGAAACAGGGTTTCCTGAACCACGCTAATGGCGGCGTAGACGCTGGGAATAATCGTGAGTACGGCAAACAGCCCCAAATAAAAGCGAACGCGTTTTTCGCGGGTGGGGTCCAGGAAAGAGACGGGCTTAAACCGCAGCAGGCGCACGAACACAAAGGTGGTCAGACAAATAAAGACGGAGTTAATAAAAAAGAGGTAAAAAGCGCCAAAAAAGTAGGCCCATTGGGCATTGGCCAGTCCATAACCAGCGGTGCACAAGGGGGGCATCAGGGCGGTGGCGATGGCGACACCGGGAATCGCGTTGGTTTTTTCTTTGCGGGAGCTGGCAATAATACCAATAGAACCGCCAAAAATAGCAATCAGCACATCAAAAATCGTGGGCTGAGTGCGGGCCAGCAATTCTGACTGGGCCTGATCGAGCGGGGTGATAATAAAATACAGCGCCGAGGTCAAGACAGCAATGAAAACCGCCACCCCTAAATTGCGTACGGAGCGTTTTAAAAGTTCCAGATCGTTGGTGCCCAGCGACAAGCCCATTCCCATAATCGGACCCATTAACGGAGAAATCAGCATCGCGCCAATAATGACGGCGGTGGAGTTAATGTTTAGGCCCACAGAGGCAATAAAAACCGCAAACACCAGCGCCCACAGATTTGCCCCTCGGAACTCAATCGAGCGTTTAATGTCTGCAATCGTGCCCTCTTCGTCAGCTTCATCGCGCAGATGAAAGAGTTCGTTCACGTAGCGGACGACTCGGCGAATATTGAGAGCCATCAGCCGTCGAGAAACCTCTTGCCTGGCTTCTTCCTCTACTTCGGCGGGCACGTTGATTTCTACCGTTTCTGGTTGATAGGGATTGTCGAGGGGCTCGTTGAAATTAGACACAGTGAGGTAACTCCAGGGCGATTGGCGATGTGGATAGTGTAGCGGTTTTGGAGCCGGAACACAATCAAAAGCCTCGGTAAAACCGCGTAAAAAGAGGTGAAGGGCTGGTGTTGAAGGCCGATCTATGGCTATCTTGAGATGAGTGAATCAAGATAAAGGAGGCGTTAACGTGAAAATATATACCCGTACGGGCGATCAAGGGCACACTGGTTTGTGGGGGGGCAAGCGCGTCAGTAAGGATGCTGTGCGCATACAAACCTACGGCACTGTCGATGAATGTAACGCGGTCATTGGCTTGGCCTGCACCTTACTTACCGAGCAATCGGGTGACGTTCGTCTGGGCGAGCTGCTGGCTCAGGTGCAAAATGAACTATTTGTCGTCGGCTCAGATCTTGCCTCTGAACTAAGTATCGAAACGGTACCGCGGGTCCAGAAGACCAGCGTAGAAAAAGTCGAGCACTGGATTGATGATTTAGAAGCGGAGCTGCCTGCGTTGACCCAATTTATCCTACCGGGAGGGCATCCTGTGGCTGCTCACTTGCACCTTGCGCGAACCGTCTGTCGCCGGGCAGAACGCTTGGCGGTACGCTTACAACACCAGGAAGAAATCAACGAGGCGGTCATGCTCTATCTCAATCGCCTGTCGGATTTTCTGTTTGTGGCCGCTCGTTACGCCAACCATATCAACGATACCCCTGATGTTCCCTGGCAAAAACCTTTATAATACCCTTCATGTTGACTTCATCCATTGATACACAGGGTTTTGCTACAGAAATTGAAGCCCTTTACCAGAAACTAAAAGCCGATATTGGCCCCGAAGACTTGCGTCATCTCAAAAAAATAGAGCGCTGGGGCCGGCTTTGTAGTGCCGTAGGCTATGGCACGGCGTGGATGATTCCCAATCCCATCTCTGCGTTTTTGATCAGCCAAGGTAACGTGACGCGCTGGTCGATGATGGCGCACCACGTGTGTCATCGGGGTTACGATAAGGTGCCGGATGTGCCCAAACGCTATCAGAGCAAGTTTTTTGCCCAGGGCTGGCGTCGTTTTTTGGATTGGCCCGACTGGCTGGTGCCCAACGCATGGGCCTATGAACACAATACCTTGCACCATTACCATACCGGTGAGGTGCTCGATCCCGATGTTTTAGAAGATCGCGTGCGCTTAATGCGTGAGATTCGCTTCCCTCGCTTTTTTAAGCATCTGGTGGCCTTTGCTTTCGCCAGCACCTGGAAGTTGAGCTATTATGCCCCCAACACGCTGTGGATGCTCCAGCAGCGGGAGTCCCGTTTGGGCCGAGAAGCCCTGCATGCCCGCATCAAAGGCCACAAACCGGCCATTTTTCACGGCGCCAAACTGTGGTGGCCCTTTCACAAAACCGGGGCGCAGTTTTGGCTGCGCTGCTTAGCGCCCTACTCACTTCTTCGCTTTGGGCTATTGCCGCTGCTCTTTTTACCCATCGGGGCCTGGGCAGCGGTCAATGTGCTGATCAATAGCGTGTTGGCTGAATGGATCACCAATCTGCACACCTTTTTGATTATTGTGCCCAATCATTCAGGAGACGATGTTTACCGTTTTGACGGAGGCATTGAAGACAAGGCGCAGTTTTACCTGCGGCAAACGGTGGGTTCGGTGAACTATACCGGCGGCACTGACTTTAAAGACTTTATGCAGGGCTGGCTGAATTACCAGATTGAGCACCACCTCTGGCCGGATCTGCCCATGCTCAAATATCAGCAAGCCCAGCCCGAAGTCCAGGCCATTTGCGAAAAATACGGGGTGCCCTATATTAATGATCCCCTGCCCAAACGGGTGCGTAAAATGTGGGCCTTGTTAACGGGGCAGGGTGTGATGAAGCAGTGGCCCTCTGAACCTGCAATAGATACATCACCAGAACCCCAGGCCGTCGTTACCGGCTGATCATTGCTTGACACGGGGCTGGTTTTCTATTGTCCTGTGCGGGGTTGCTCTGTGGAGAGGGATTCTGCAGGGTCTGAAAATAAGGGTTCGATATTGTGTTGAGTCCCTGGATTGGCTTCTGCTTCGGCAGCTTCGGCCTGGGCTTGCGCCGGCGGCTTAAAATTGAAGGGGATGCGGTGGACGTCCATATCCTCTTTCATTTCTCGTTTAAAGAATTCCCATTCTTCGGGCTCTCGCCAAAAACGCCACCAACCTCGGGTTTGTAAAATACCGTCGTTGTCTTTATCGTAGGCTTCGGTAATAAAGGTGGCGATCTCTTCCTGGGTGGCCACGCCATCGCGATCACTATCGGCAGCTAAAAAGAGTTGGGCATATGTCCACACCCGAAAGGTGGCTTCTTGATTGACCGAAGAATAGCTGGTATGACGGCGCTCGCTCTCGTTACGGCCAATGAGCGACTTCCAAAAGGTATTGGTGCCCCGATAATCGATTTGCCCATTGGTATTGTGGTCGTAATTGCGCATGATTTTAAAACTGAGGGTGCGCACGGTCCGCGAAGCAACGGACTCCGCCTGGACCATCACGGGCGGTTGATCCGGGTTCGGGTTCGACTGATTGAAGCCCGTCTGTAAAGGGAATTGGGGGCCGCGCGCAGCATTGCTATTGCAGGCGCTTAAGCTTAATAGGCAGCTACTCATCAGGGCAAAAGAAGTCAGTGGGCGCATGGTTCAGATCCTTTGTTTGAAGTTGTGTTTTAAAACAAGCGTTGCGCTATCTTATTGAGCATCCAACCGTGTTTTTTGCTGTTGGTGCACGTCAATCCTGTCGTGGCGGATTGACAGATAAAGCCTTTGTATTTCCAGGTTTTGCCATAGGCCAGTACTTTCTGCTCACCGAAAACAGTATCTCCGGCACAGAGTCGTTGACCCTTTCCTTTGGTGCCTAGCGTAAACATATTGCCCCAGTCTAAGTCACAGTCTTTTGGAGCTTTTGGAAGCGTGGCGCTATTTTCTCGCAGGTCGCAGCGCAAAATGCCGTCATACACTTCACAGGCAATATTTCCTGAGGGGGTTTTGAAGCCACTGGGGCTGTTGGCCTGCGCGCTTGTCGAGAGAAGCAGAAATGTGGCGGTCATGGCGGTTAATATCGATGTTTTCATTAAAAACTCCAACCGACCCGCAACTGAGCACCCACGTTGGGTTTGTCTCTGCTGAGATCTACGGTGCTGCCAAAGCTCACGAAAGCATTGTTCTTTTTGTGCTCAACCCCTGCGTAGACGCCGTAGGCATTTTGCTCAGAGACATAGGGCGAATCAATGAGTCCGGCGGGATTTAGGTAAGCCCCTGCCATGATGTCGGTTCGCGAACCCAGGCCGCTGGCCACCGCCTCATCGCTGTCGTGACGACGAAAGGTGACGCCGGCAATTGCTGTGGTGGGCAGACTGATATTATCGGTGGGCACTTTAAAGTCACCGACATAGGTTGAACCCTGATTTTGCTGGATATTTAAAAACGACCCGGGCACCAGGCCTGCATGTATGCCGGTGGTATAGCTGGTTTCTGCGCGATTGGTGTGGGTCCAGCCTAGCTCAGCAATGGCTCCCATGGCACCGTCCTGGGGTGATGAGGTATTTACCGGGAAGTTGTTGTGTTGCATATCAAAGCTGTGGGAGGTGTCGATGCCGACGTCGGGGCGGGGGAATAAGAGGGTTAAGCCTGCATGAGGGCCGTTTTTGAAGGGCGTTTGGAGGCGAACAACCCCGTCGAGCTCTACCTGTACGCCCGGTACAATTTCATAGCCTTCAGAACTCAGGGCCCGGCTGACACTGCTCATCATGCGCTCCGGGCTAAAGGTATGGTACTGGGCGGTCCATTCAATGGCCGAGCCCTTCATGGTGACCGGTCCGGCACTGAGTTCTACCTGTCCCTGGCCGCTGGGATCGCCAAAGTATACGTGGGCCCGATTGGGCTGAATGCTGGCCAGAGCCGTGAGTTCGTGTACGTCGTCGAGCTTGACCCGCAGGGGAATCCCGTTATAATTACTGCGAATTTCGGCGGTCATGGTGGAGTCTTTGCCGGTGGGAACGAGGTGAATGGCCGCTCCTTCTGCGAGACCCGAAATCCCCGTGGCTTTGAGTAAAAAGCCGTCCATTTCTTGAATGTCCATTTGAATGTTCTGGCCACCCACGGTAGCGTCAA
>CAWCRG010000011.1:0-26959 GCA_963797915.1 Candidatus Sericytochromatia bacterium | reverse complement strand
GCAGTGGATTGCTAATGCCTAAGACTGTTGCTGTATTAATCACGAAAAGGCTTGTCTTTCAGGGGTAAATTTACGTAAAAGCAGGCCTTTTATTGATGTGCTTAAAGCGATTGGATCTGTTCTATGTTACGGTTGAACCGTCGCTCTCTCTTTTCTTACTCTGAATATGTTTCTTGTCTTTTCTCCGCAAGCTTCAGCCCAGGGGGGAAATCAAAACTTTCAGAATCCGTCGGTTACTTATCCTGGTGGTAATGCAGAAGTTTTTAGAATCATGAGTTTTCGTCCTCAGGACATTTACTTAACTCAACAAGTGCGATGGGCCTATGCACGTAAAATGAGTCTTTCTGCTTTGCTTGGATCTGATGTCTTCATCAATTGGGACTTTAAGCCCGTTCTCGTAACACTTCTGTTAGAACCAATATGCATACTTTGCAAAACTATCTCGAAACTTATGTGCAGATTTTGGCGGAGAATATCCGGCTACTCTTGCTGAGCTTGAAAAAGAAGCCAAAAATTTTAATTATTGGCAAGATCGATCTGACCATCCTTACGCTCTCAGTACTCCCAGTTTTATCTCTCTTGAAGAATATATAGCTCGTTCGCCAAAACCTCATGGAGTCGCCATTTATGAGCCTTTAAGGTCCTTAAAATGCCAGGCAGTTACTGAATATCGTATTTATGGAAGTAACGAACAAGGTCTGCTTTTGCGGGATTCTAAACATATATCATTGCCCTTTACCCTTAAGAATAGCTATAGAAAACCGTCTGATTTTCTGCTGACTCCTTATCTTGAACCCTTTACATTTATTGACACAAGCAAGCCCACTGATACACGTGTGGGTGGAACACAGTCGCGTAGGATACCTTTGCAAATTATGGCTGAAGCACGAACACAAATGAATATGCGTGCTTATCAAATGATGCTAGATATATATATGATGCACTCTCGCGGCAAAATACCGGAGAACCTTAATCTTCTTGAAAAAGATGCAAAGGAAAGGGGGTATTGGAATTTGATAGATATCGAGAATCCTTTTGATCCTCATGCAGCGGCGATTGTCACAATGGAAGACTATTTAAAAACTTCTATCAAACCTCGTGGGGTTGTGGTTTACCAAAACCTTGCGCCAGAGATAGGGGTAAGTTATTTACTTTTGGGTACGAACGCCAACGGACAATACATCAAGAACAAAACGGACATGCCTTTGGTGTTAAAAAATTAGCATCTTCTTAATTACACCTTGGGAAGTCGTAAAGTACCCATGTTAATCAGACGCAGTGAAGTAATAGATGTAGAGCTGATGATTGTCATTGATGAGTGTTCGAGGGCTTTGGTGGCGGCTGGTGTTCATTTGACGATGCCTTTTAATAGGGTTAACCTTACATACGAGCCTCACCCCTTAATTTAATGTCATTGGAGCTTCTTCATGTTATTCTTTCGGCCTTCTCTTTCTCTTGCGCTAACCCTATGTCTTCTCTTTTCACCGCTGGCGTCCGTTCAGAACCTAAGCCGGGGGGTACAAGACCCGCTCGGTGCCTACCCCGGTAATACCGACGCGTTGAGTACCATTGACTTTCGGCCGCAAAATACTCAAGCCGCTCTCCAGGCGCTTCCTGAAGAGACGCGTGCACAGCTCCACAAAGTTTACAGTCTCTGATGCTGGAGTTGCAACGTGAAGGAATGCAGGGCCTATTGACTGCTCTATCTCAGGTAGCGGGGCATATGTCAGTGGCTTACCGCAAAGCGCCCAACCGTTGGGGAGAATTCCTCTTTCAAATCGAAACTCACCATGAGAACACGTTGAACACTGCGCTATCAAGCCTGGGAGAGGTGCCTTTCCAATCCGAAAGCTTTGGCGGTTATACACTCCATACGCTCACTTTTGATGAGAAACAAGGAGCTGAGCTGGCGGGCTTACAGCTTAATTTGGCCCAGCAAGGTAAGTATATTCGTGGCAGTTTTGGCTTTGACGCCAGCGGTCTCAAAGAAATGCTGTATCTGGACCAGGTGCACCCGGTTCAAAGTCCCTGGCGTTTGAGTGGACAAGCCGATGTTCAGCGAGCGCAGCGCGTTTTATCTCCTGAACAACAGCAATGGACTTACGTGCGCACCGCGCGCTTTCGTGAGCTGATGCGATACATTCTGGATATGCAAGGTGCTGCGCCATTGTCCCTTGAAGAAGACCCCTGGTATCAGGACGCGCTGAGCTATGTGCAGGGCATGGGCATGGGTGTGCGAAATTGACACCCATAACTCCGGAACATCTGCGTTGCATATTCAGGCATTGACTCAGCACAACCCCAAAGCCTTAAGCGCTTATCAACATTCCATTATCTCACGGGATCAAGCTGATCAGGCCTATGTATTTTTTCGGGACTGACGACTCACTTTCCGGCACCTTTAACCGCTTTTTATGCCGGACACTTTCATGGCTTTGAAGATTTAAAAACCATTCCGAGCAGCCATCAGATGTCTGAAGGCTGGCAAGCTTCTTTAGAAGAGGGAGACACAGCGGGGTGGCAAGCGCGTTTGTTTGAGAGCACGGGCTTGAATTACGCGAAGGATCTGGCTCCCTATGTTGCAGGGCCTTTTGCGCTGGCCTGGATGCCCGCATTGTCACCGGCAAAAACACCCACGAATCCTGTGGGGCTGGTTGTAGATCTTAAGCCCGGTCAAGCATTGGCTGATCACCTCTCTCAAACCTTTATTTCAGGGTCTCATTCGCCGGTAGCAGATCAAGCGTCTGCAAGGGGAGCCCGTTTATCGTCTGAACTTGCCTTGACGGCCGAGGAAACACAAGAGATTGAGTCCGTTTTGCCAGGACTCCTGCGTGAGTCTGCAGACCCGGCTCCCGCCCTTTATTTTATGCAGCAGGCAGCCACGGCCAATGCCCCTGCACGCTTTCTGTTGAGTAATCACCTGCAGGCTTTAGAGCAGATGGTCACGCGGCCTGCTGCCAAACACCCTTATTTGCGAAGCAAGGCACCTTCTCAATACCATCTGTATATCAATACACCGCTTCTGGCTGAGCGTCTTCAGATATCTCCTGAAGATAAAGATTTTCTGGTTCCCTTCACCGACTATCTTCAGTCTTTTTATGGTCGGCAAACCCACTCACCAGCGGGCATTACTAATGACTGGGTTTTTAAAACCACGTCGAAGGCCAATCCCTGGCTAAAACTGGCCGAAACGTTGCCTCTGCCTTTTGCATTGGCGGGTGCTGTAGCTTTGCCTAATTTTGTCGGCGCGCAAACCCGTGCCCGTAATCTTCGACCAAAGCCAACATGCATACCTTGCAAACAAATGTAGAAAGCTATGCTGCTGAATTTAAGGGCAAGTATCCGGCAACGCTTGCGGAGCTTAAAAAAGAAGCCTAGTCCGAAGGGTATTGGAAGAGAGCCTCTAACCCTTATAATGCAAGTCTTCCCGACTATATCTCTCTTGAAGATTATCTCAATCGCTCTGTTAAGCCTCAGGGAGTTGTCATCTATGAGCCCCTGGGAGTATCTAAGGAAAATTTTGCCACAGGATACCGTCTTTATGGAACCAACGAACACGGCTTACTTTTACGGGGTAACAACGAAACCACACATTTGCCCTTCATGCTGAGTAACGATTCGGGGGAAGATTCCAACGCATTACTTGCGCCTTATCTTGAACCACGCTCTCTGGTAGATACTCAACAGCTGAGTGCCGCTTTTAGTCCTGTGACATCGCCGTCTGATGCGTCGTCACGGATGTCAGAGACCCTTACGCAGAGTAATATGCAGGCCTACCAAACAATGGTCGAGATTTACAGGATTGAATCGGGAGGTCCTTCGCCTGAAAGCATTGCAACCCTTGAAAAGCATGCAAAAGACAACGGTTACTGGTTAGACCTCGAAAACCCTTTTGGCCCCGATGAGCCGATTTTAATTTCTATGCAGGATTATCTTAATCGCCCGATTAAGCCCAAAGGCGTGGTGATTTACCAGTATCCGGCACCGGCGAGTGAAGAGGGGCTGGTCTACTTGATTTACGGTACGGATGCGAATGGCGCGTATATTAAAGATTCATCAGATGAGGTTTTTATCTTAAAGGCTTTAGACACGCCTGAAAATGAAGAGGAGTAATTTAAAGTCTATGTTCATTAGATCTAGTGAAATAACAGACGTTGACGCGATTGTCGCCATTTATGATCGGGCGCGGGAATTGATGGCGGCTAGCGGCAACGGCGGCCAGTGGATCAATGGCTACCCCCAGCGCACCCTCGTTCAGCAAGATATTGAACAGAGCCACAGCTATGTGTGCTGTAGGGTGATGAAATACTTGCCGTTTTCTATTTTGCCATTGAAGCCGAACCGAACTACGCTGAGATTTATCAGGGTCAATGGCAAAATGACGACACCTATGGTGTGGTGCATCGTATCGCCGTTTCCGGCCGTCAAAAGGGCGTGGCCGCTGTGTGCTTAGACTGGTCGTTTTCAACACATTCTAATATTCGCATTGATACCCACAAAGATAATCTGGCCATGCAAAAGGTGTTGAAAAATCTGGATTACCAATATTTGCGGCATCATTCATTTGGCCGATGGGGCGGAGCGCCTGGCCTATCAAAAGCATGATGCGACCGCTCCTCAGATTCATCGCGGTTCTTGTGTGTGTGGTGCCGTGCGCTTTGAAGTGCAGGGTCGTTTTGATCGTTTCTTTTTCTGCCATTGCAGCCGCTGCCGAAAAGTCAGCGGCTCTGCCCATGCTTCTAATCTCTTTGCCCAGAATGCGAAGCTGATCTGGCTTTCTGGAGAGACCGAAACGAAACACTTTCAGCTTCAAGGGACACGCTTTACGCGATGCTTTTGCACCCACTGTAGCTCAGCTTTGCCCGTGCTGAATACAGAAACCGGTCTGTTAAAAGTACCTGCGGGCAGTCTCGACTCAGATCTGGCGATGGAGCCCACAAACCGTATTTTTGTAGCGGATCGGGCCTTGTGGGACAAAGCACCTCAGTCATAACGAAGGCTCTTATCGATTCGCCCATTGATGGGAGCCGTCGCAGGCGGGCATTTTCTTTGACCGTCCACAGACACAATCCCGAAGGCCTTTGCCGTCCATAATGCGGGGAAGATATTTTTCAATCCGCGACGTGCGGGTTTCGGATTGTTTTGCCGCTGCAAAGTGAAGGAGGTAGCCCCGCTGTCTACCGGGTGTGAGGGCTTCAAAAGCGGTTTTAAAGTCATGACTTTCTTTGAATTTGGTATTGAGCTCATCGGGCACTGTAAAGTCAGCAGTGGCTTTCTTTTTGACCTTTACACCCGATTCTTCGATGGCGATGGCTTCTGTTAGGTAGTCCTTAATCACGGTTTCTTTGTTGAGAATATCTTGCAGATTCTTAAAGCGCATGACCCGTGCTGACTGGGTGTTTTCACCGGGCTTTTCAAGCAGACTTTGGACGTCTTTAAGCAAAACGCCTTTGAGAAAGCTGAGCAAGATATTGTCCTTAAAAGCATTCATGATCACGACATTGTGCTTTTTATAGGTGTAGCAGGGCACGCCCCATTTTAAGGTTTCCTGGAGTGGGCCCTCTTGTAATAGACGCCGTAACGCCGCTTTTTCTGCGGGGCGATCGTGTAAATGACACTGGGCATCTTCACATTCATCGGCAAAATAGTGATCAAGACTTGTATTCATTGCATAGACTCATCTTTTGGCGGATGATAATAAGCTGCTTCTTCAGCCTGCTCATCGAAGCAGGAACACATTGATACGCTGGATGCTTTTGACATAAATAAATACCCTGAATTAAAAGTGTATGTTTTAATTATACGGCGTTTTGGTTTAATTGTAAAAGAAGAAGGTCTCATTTTCGATTATAATTGAACCCAGACCTTATATGAACACTTGCGAAAGTTAGAGGATTCCTACCGTGCCCAATGTCAATGGTCGATCTCGCTCAAATGCTATCTCTTTTGGGCAAAGTAGCCCCGTCCAAAGCACGCGTACGCCGCCGTCCTCTGCTCCGCCGCAACAAAAAAGCCTGCAAGAACGTCAGGCTGTTTTTCAGCGTCAACTCAAGACGGAGACTGGCGTCAGTCTGCACTCACCGCAAGTCTCTAGTGCGGTGGATCAGATGATTGATCAGGCACAGCCTGAAGATATTGCCCACCAGGCCGGAACCCTGGCGAAAACAGGTGTCTCTCTGGCTTCTGGCAATGAAGTAGATGACGATTGGGTCGTACTTGAAGATACCAAATGGGTGGATCAAATCACAGATAAAGACACTGATGATGGCGTCCTGGTGAGCACCGCACTGGATGATACGGTTCATGAACTGACTGAGCAGACCCAGGCGATTCATGATCGCTTGCGTTTAAGCCAATTGAAAGAACAGCAGATCAGCCCAAAACAAAGCAATCCTCACAGATGGATCTTGAACGCGTGGGTGCCAACTACCAAAAGACTTCAAAAGAATTTGCGCGCCTCGAACCCGGTGAGCTCACCGCCAGCCGCATGACCGCTTTTGAAACTTTAGAATCCACCCAATCGGCGCTGGCTGCCGATACCGCCACGGGACAGCGCCTTAATCAGCATTATGCCGCGCTGAGTACAGGCCTGGACTCGGTATCAACCCTACGGCCACTGAACACAGAATCAGTGGCTCAGGCCAGGTCTACTCTGGATCAGGCACAACAGAATTTTACAGATCTTAAAGGGCTGACGGCTTTCATTCGCAAAGCCTGACGAATGAGACCCGCGCACCGCTCACTGTGCTCGATCGACAACTGGGAACTTTAGAAGATCAGCACAGATCCTGCCAGCAGTTTGTGCATCAGGCGAACGGACTTGAGACTGAGATTGCCGACTTTGAAGCAAAAATTGAGAGTGATGCGCCTTTAACCCCACAGGACTTAGCCGCTTTTAAAGGCTCAGCGATGCAGTCTTTGACGGCTTTAAACACCCAGGGCTTACCAGAAGCGCTTCATCCGGTGGCTCAAAACAGCTGGAGGGATTAAAAACAAAAATTGATGCGCTGAACTTGAATGCGCAGCGTCTTGCACTGGATCCCATGACGGATGCTAAAGCAGAGAATGTGGGCCATGACATCGAAGACGTCGGCGGATCTGGCATCGACATTGCTGCCAAGCTCAGTATTCAGTGGGGCGAAACCCACCAGTATGACGCCAAAAACAAAGTCACCGTGCATACCACCACCATGGGTGGAGAGGCTTCTGTTTCGGCCAGTGGCTCCGCAGGGCCTGTGGACGTAGGCGCTTCGCTGGCCATTCGGGGCGCCAAGAAGCGGGCGTATATTCAGGCGCTGAGAGAGGGTGTTGCACCGGAAGGACTCAAAATTACGCCACCCACTTCAGCAGCTTTGGCCGAGAGCCCCAGTAAATGTTTGTCTCAGGTGGGTGATACCTTAATTTTAAGCCAAAATGTGGGGATTAGCGCCGGTCTGGAAGTCGGCGCTTTTGGCCTTACGGCGGGCGTCGAGGGCAGCCTCGATCACGAGATGCGCATGAGCTTTCAGCGGGCACCCAATACCTCTGGCGATCCCAACGCTCCCGCTTCTTTTTATGTGCGGGTGGAGCCCGAAAACAATAAGGCAGCCTTAGATGGAACCGCGAAGTGGGGGCCTTTTGCCGTCAGTGCAGGGGGCAGTACCAGCCAGAGTGTTTTTTATGAGTTTGAAATGTCTGAAACACAGGTGCAAAGCTTTTTAGCCAATGGTAAATTACCCCTTTTGCCTGATCCTAAAAAACATTTACTGGCCTATCAAGATAACGGCAAGCCCACCGTTACCGAAGAGACCTTTGGTGCCTTTGACTCCGTCAATGGCAATGGCATGAAGTTATTGCGTTTTGGTGTTTCTCAGGAAGTTGAAGCCCATGTCAAAGGCAGTGTCGCTGTTAAAGGCGTTGGTGCACAAGGTTCCTTTCAGAAAGCCAGCCAAAACAGTGCTGTGATTGGCCCCCGTCAAGCCCATCAACGCACGCAAGAATCCACCACAAAGCAAAGTAAAATGGTGTTTTTGGCGAGACCACCACCCGCTCTGAACTCAACGAAAGTATTCATACCCGCAGAACAGCCAATGGCCTTGAGCGTTCTTATGAAGGGGCCTCGGTTCAGTTTTCCTTGAGCGAAACCCAAAACAATCCCGATAAACTTCAAGTCCAGCTGGAAGAGATCAACACGCTCCTCGGACGCAAGAGTACGACCCTGCTTGGAGAGGCCAAACAATTGGACAGTACCCGTATTCAATTGGAACTCAACTTAGATCCCGCAGGGATTAATGCCTTGGCTTCACGGGCCAAAACATTGATCGCTAATCCTTCTCAAATTGTCGTTATTGCGCAGAAAGTGGGCGTGAATCCAGCCGAGCTATTACAGGTTTTTGAAAAAGTAGAGCATGCTGAAGCCACCCAGCATTTAGATAAGAGCATGTCTAAGGAACAGCAAATACTGCGGGCTCAGGGCCGCATTTTGGG
This sequence comes from Candidatus Sericytochromatia bacterium, assembly GCA_963797915.1. Lineage (GTDB taxonomy): Bacteria > Cyanobacteriota > Sericytochromatia > UBA7694 > UBA7694 > CAXRDE01. The sequence continues at coordinate 18,493 of CAWCRG010000011.1, read as the reverse complement.
GCAGTTTGCCAAAGAGAATGGCTTAAACGGAATGGCTGCTTTGGAGCGATTGAGCGGCAGCGAATTGCTCACTTTGACCAGTGAAAGTGCATTTTATGCGAATCAATTAAAGGCGATTGATGTCGAGAGCTTTGCTCTGGGCGCAGACGCCAGTGGCGCGAAAGGAGAGTTTGTCGAGATGTCGGGCAAGCAGCAGTCGCTCTTGATTTTAGCCAGCGATCTCGACAAAGCGGGCCCTGGCGTTTTGAGTGTTGAGGCAAAAGCCGAACTCATGACTGATATTAAAACCCAGCAGGCACAGTTAGATCATAAAATGGGCATTCTTTTGAGCAGTCCAAAGGGTCGCGATGCCGCTTTAAAAGCCTTGCTAAAAAGTGAATCCGGAAGCTCCGTTTCGGTGAGCTTGCGGAATGTGATTTCAGATAAACTGGGAGTGATTGGCCCGCGTATTCAGAATCTTTCTGAGCAAGCGCTGCAACACAGCATGGAGCAGGTGCTTGAAGCCTATACACAGCAAGGCTCACACGAAGAGGCGCTGGCGGTTTTTAACCAGGTCATTGCCGATCAGCAAACCTCTTTTTCTGAACCTTTACTTGGCCTTCTTGAGCAAAATCAGTCTTCACCGGCCATTGCCGGAATTCGAAAAGGCCCTGCCCCAACATGCCCCCGCGCTGGTGAAGGGCATGGATTTCGATCAGCAAGATCGCTTATTGAAGATCTTTGCGGGTACACCGGAACTACCGGTGGTTCGGCAAGCGGTTCGTGCACAACGGGATCAGGTCGAGATAGGGTATGCGACATCGTTAAATCTGCCACAGACTTATGAGCAAAACCTCGACGGTTATAAAGATGCGGTTCATGATTTAGACACCCTCAATGCTTTAAGCACACAAATAACGGGCGATAAAGCCTTGCCCGAAGACAAACGCAGCTTCTTATTAGATCAATGCCAGACCCGACAGACAAAAGCTCTGAATCATCTCGAAAAAGCGGCAACGGCCAGCGACGAGGGGAAACAAGCGATTTTTAATGAACTGATGAATCCCAGTGCTTTTAATTATGTCGGTAACGCCAGCCATGCGCTCATGGATCGTTTGATTCAAACAGACAAGGCAAATCCTGGTCAGCTTAAAGCCTACGCCACCGCTTTGTTGAAAGCCCCCGATAAAGAGGGCTTACGCATTATCACGGTGCTCAATCATCTTGAAACAGCAGATAAAGGAGAGCTGAAGTCTACCCTGGAAGGTCTGTCTAAAGATCAATTGAAGTCCATAAGCAACGTGAGTCAAACCCAGGGGCTTGCAGATACCTTAAGAAAATACCGTGAAAATATTGCCAGCGACTTAAGTCCTTTAATGGTGGAGCAATTGCAATCGCTGATACCAGAATTTGACGCTGGCGTCTTGAGCTCGGGTGTCGAAAAGCTCCAGGAAATGGGAACCGAAAAAGCTGAAGCGGCAGTGCACTCCGGCTTATCGGCTGCGATGACACAGGCCATTGACCGCCTGTCTGGGGAGGGTGGATCCCTGCGAGATCGTTTGTTTCAATTGACCCTGGACTCAGGAGCGACGGGCAAAACAGAAGAGCTGCGGACATTGCTTCCTGGTTATAAAGGTCTGGCAGAGTGAACTCACTGAAATAGAGCGCAAGTTGAATAAACGTCAGGCTGAAGTTTCACAGGCCACGCAGGGTGGAGCAAAGCCCACCGAAACCCGCTATAAAGCCTTGCTGTTAGGGCAGCGCCTGGATCGCTTTCAGGTGGAGTTGAATCTACAGCAAGGGGCTTTGGACCCTGCTTTGGGTGAGCAGTATATGCAGCCGCTTTCTGACCGACTTAAATCCTTGACCCACAAAATGACCGCTGATTTTGGTTTAGAAAGCCTGAATGCAAAAGACGCTGCCGATGTCCTGACGCATTTAACCGCTGAAAAACCAGATGCAGAAGACCTGCCCGAAGTTAATTCACTGGTGCGAGGGCTGCTGGCAAAAACGCCTGAAGCCGCTCAAAAAGACCTCTTGACCCAGGAGAAATCGGTGTTGACCCTTTACCCTAAGGCTGCCGCTCCTCACTTATTATCGACGCTCAACAGCTTGTCTTCAACAGACCGCTCAGCGGCTTTAAGCAAAATGTCAACGCAGGCGCTAGCGGGATTTTCTAAGGGCTTAAGTCACAGTGACCGCAACGTTTTGATGGGGCATTTAGAGGCCGGTGGAACAACAACCCGCGCTGCACGTGATCAGTTCAACGGCTTAGAGCCGGGCTATACAAAAGCAACAGCCATCCTGGACAAAAATAGGGTTTTACCGGCAAGTCCATTGAAAGATTTACAGGGAAGTGCTTTGATCAAAGCCTTTGAAGGAGTTTCTGAACAGGTGTCAAAGCTTCAAAAGGCCAAAGATCTCGTGGATGGCTTACCCGAGAATGCGGCACAGTCGTTATCAGGGGTGTCGCAGGCCTTAACGGATCGAGAAGCTTTGGTGAGTCAAACGGCTTTGGCTGCACTTTCGTCGACCCAACGTCAATCGCTCGTACAAAGTATTGTGGATCAATCTCCCACCGATTTTAATAAACAGGTTTTGAGCCGCGTTTTTGAAGCCAGCACCGATGTGGGTGAAATACAAAGCCACTTGCAGCAATTACAGGGTAAAGACAGTAAAGGCAATTTCTCAGCGCAACAATTTATGTTGAGAAACAAATTGGCAAAATCTCCGGGCAATGATCCTGCCCAACGGGCTGAGACCTTAGGGATCCTGACGGCATCGGGAGCATATAAAAAAGACAATGCGCAAGCTGTTGCTGAAGTATTAACAGGTACAAATCTTGATCGAAAAGAGGCGATGACCCTCTTAACGCAAGACAGAACGCAAAACGTGTTTATTAAGCACATTGACAACAAAGCAGAAGTGCTGGCAAAAATAGGCGCAAATACAGCGGCGTACGGAAGTCTTTCAAGTGAAGAGAAAAAGGCGGTCAAGACACTGTGTCGAGAGAGTAATGTCGTTTATAAATCGCTGGATGACCGTTTGCCAAAAGTGTATAGTGGCCTGGCTGAAGTGGACAAAAAAACAGGCGAAAGCCCTTTAAAGCGGGCCGTGAGAAAGCAGCCTTTACAGGCGGAGTTGCGCGCTGCGCAATCGGAACTATCCAGCCTGCCAGCGGCTTATCGCCTGCCCTTAGAAGCGGAGTTGCAAGGGCATATTCAGGCCTTAGATAGAGAGTTGCAAGCGGTAGTCACACCGAGCTTGACCGACCCATTGGCCCAAATGAAAAGCTTTAAGTCAGATGATAATGCTAAATATCAGAGCCTGGCGACGCTAATGGTCGAGCACACCAGCGCGCCCGATAAGCTTGAGGCCTTAGGAAAAGCTTTGGCTCAGGATCCTCGGGCAGCGCATTTTCATGACGCCATCTTTAAAGCCGTGAAAACCCTGGCAGAAGGGGGAGAAACAACCCCTGCACAGAACGTTTTTGACCAATGGCGTCAATCCACAGGTTTTGAGAAGCATGTGCAACAGGCGTTAACGTCTCCTGAACAGCGTACGGTGTTTGCATCCCTGACACTGCCCATCGAGATGCAAAATCAGATCCGACGACTCACGGGAGCCTGATGATTAAAAGGTCCACCTCCAGGAGAGTTGAGACTTACTTAACCCCAGGTCTTGTTGCAGAGCTTTGTTGTTTAGCTCGCGATAATTCGTGAGGTGATAATTGCCAATCAAGCGCCCCCCCAGGTATAGCAGAGGTACCAAAAGGTACGAGGTATAGCCTGCTTCCGCTGCTTCATCGGTTAGTAGATTATAAACCGTGCCCACGGTAAATAAACCGGCAAGGGCGACAGTACCTAAATCAAAGGCGTTTTTCCAGAGGAGTTCATCACCGGCAAAAGCCTCGGGTTGATCGTTCATGGAAAAGGGGATGAGATTGAGTAGCAGCACGCTTTCTGGCGTTAGGGATTTCTCCCGATAAACTGTTTGACGCTCTTCTTGAGAGAGGCCTTGATACTGGGCATCCATGGCCAGAGCCGGTTGAGCCAGTAAGAGAAAGCAAATAAAACCAGGGATTAAACGTTTGCACGAGCCGTTGATAATTCATAAAAAATCGTCCTGAATGTGTGATTCACAATGTACACGCATATTTTATCATTCTTTTTCTGAACGATGAGTATTTAAAAAGTAAATTTAATAGCTCAGAAGGGAGACGGTAGCGCTGCTGCGATTTTTTGATCCAGTGCCTCACGGGACCACCACTGGCCCTGAACCATGACTCCTGCGGTACTTTCAATATGCTGCATATTCACCAACGGGTTTTTATCAAGCACCACGAGATCCGCTTGTTTACCAACGGCGAGACTCCCGCGCTGTGCGGTGTCACCAAAAAAGTCAGCGGCGTTCAATGTGGCGATTTTAAGGGTGTCCTGGGCCGAAATACCGGCTTCGACAAAAAGGTTCATTTCTCTAAGGGTCGAAATACCAGGGAAAACCCCCGCCATATTGGTGTCGGTGCCAATAAGGAGTTTTATGTCGTGCTGACGCATCGCATGAGCTGAGCTTTTTTGCCAGGGCCGTCATTTGTTTTTGATACCCTGCTTTATCGGGGTACTCCATATCGTAAAACCCCTGAGCAGAAGCTTCCCAAAGCAGCTTTGTCATGGGGGGCACATAGGCGTAGCGCGGGATTTTCTTTTACTTTTGCAAAGTTATGATAAGGGGCATGCTCTGCCCAGAGTGCGATGGTGGGGCAATGAAACACACCTGTTTGGGCCGTTTTGTTCAATGCCGTTTCCCATTGTTCTGGCGGTACGCGATACTGTGCCGTGTTGGAGTCGATGTAGCCCGACAGGTGCTCAATACTTTTCAGGGTCTCAATGGCCCGTTTCCATCCCACGGCATCAGGCACGTGTCCCAGAACAGGCATGTTCATTTGATGGGCCAATTGCACAATCTCTTCAAAGCGATCTGCCGACAAATGGTCATAAACCTTAATACAGTCAAAGCCTTTGTCCACCGTGTATTTCACCGCAGCTTTGGCTTCTTCAGGGGTTTCTATTACACGGGTCAGGGCATGTTTGGGTGGTGATCCATCGAGAATAGGGCCACAATTGTAGAGCATGGGGCCAGTGACTTCGCGGGCTTGTACCTTCTTTTTTAAGACGGGCATCACCGGGGAACCTGCCATACGGGCAACTTTGGTGTTTTCTGACATATTTCTGACGCGCGTAACGCCATGACGCAGCATGAGCAGTAGGTCTCTTTCACCGTCCAGGTGTACATGCATATCTGAGAGGCCGGGCATCACAAATTTGTTTTTGACATCGAGGTGAATGGCATCAGTGGGTATTTTGACTGAAGCAGTGTCTCCCATGGCCACAATGCGCTGATTGCGCACCAGCAGGGTCTGGTTTTTGAGTACCCCTTCGGGCACAATCGGAATGAGGTGAACCCCTTCAAGGACGTAGGTGGGCGAGGTGTTGCTGGCTTTGTCTTCCCTGTCTTTTTTTGAGTGAAACGGGGTGCAGGCCATCGCAAAGAGCAGACAGAGTAACAGTAAGTAGGCGTATCGATATTTCATCATTTGAGCATAAACCATGAATGCTTTTGATGCCGTCTCAAGCTCCCAGAAAAGGTAAATCTTTAATGCTTTTATAATTTAAGGCCAGCGCCAGGCAATGTCGTATGGTGTCTTCAGGCAGCGGCGTGTTTACGCTTAAGATAATCGCCCGGTTGCCTTCAAATTGAAGGTCGTCAGCGTACAGTAGCCGAAACGTTTCGACGAGTTTTGTATTACAGTTAAAAAAAATAAAGTACTGATCTGGTGTTTTTTGCTTCCAGTCGATGCGGACAGGGCTGCCGCCTTTGACGGCATAGCTGGGCTCCCCCCATTTCAGCGTTTCTTCAACGGCTCCCAAACCCTGTGCTTCGGCGATCTCTATAATCAAGTTGCGAAGCTTGAGTAAGCGAGCGCTGATGTGTTCGGGGTAGGTGTGCAGCTTGTATTGCACTTCACTTTTCATCTGGGGTCTCTTTCATCGCCTTTAGTCGTCACTGTCGCCAGGAAAAAAGCTGCCGCCGAATCCCAAGACGCCGGCGTAGTCGGCCTGGGTGCTGCCGTTGACCTGTGTGGTGCTCATGATCATGGCACCATTAATATGAAACTGGTCATCTACATTGACGGCAAGATTGGCTTTTAAAAAGCCCGGTTGGCTAAAGCTATCGGTTTCCACCAGCAGCTCTGCGCTATTGGCGTAAGAGAGTCCCACCTGATATTGGGCCTGGCTATCGCTTCCAAAGATATCGCTATTGGAGACACCGGTGAGTACGCTGAAATCTTGAATTCGTTGGGTTAAGGTTGCGCCTGCCCTGACTTTTTCAGGATCGGTTAAACTCATTTCTGCGCGCATTTGTAAGTCAAAACCGTATGCGCCGAGATCTCCATCGAGATTGACACCCTGGTACAGGGCCGGATCCTGCATATCGTAGTAAACATTGCGCTGGGTTTGGCTGCGCAGGTCCAGTTCAAAGGCCTGATTATCGATCAGACTGTCTACGTTGACATCATACACGCGCTCTGTGCCCGAGAGGTAGCCCAATGAGTTGCGAGCGCCGGTTAACAGGTCTAGATTGAGGCGGTCGCTCAACTCCCCTTGAAAACGTACGCTGATATCTCTCAGCCCGATGCCGATGCCCGGATCCGCTTCGACACTGCGCAAGGTAGAGCTCACTTCAACGTCAAGGTCGTTAAGGCTGTCCGCAAGCTGACCGACTTGGTTGCTGAGGCTTGTGCCTGCATTGCTGAGGCCGTTGATGGCCTGATTGCCTTGCTGAAGTGCACGCTGTGTGGCCTGTAGGCGGGTGGGAAGGTCACTGCTCTCAGCGGCGGCTTGTAAGTTTTCACCGGCACGCTCTATATTGGTGACACTGCCTTGCACACTTTGCAAGGCGCCTTGCATGCCGTTTAATCGATCCTGTAAACCTTCAATCCCCGATACGGTGATTTGCACTTCTGTGCTGACTTTATGCATGGCGGTGCGAAAGGCGGGCAGTTCACTGGTTACTTGTACATCACCCACGGGAATGGGCACGATCCCCGTGGCTTCGGCTCCCACCTGCATTTGCCAATCGTCACCGAGGGCAATGGCGTCACTGCGGTAGCCTAAAAATACTTCTGCTGCCCCACGGGTTTGTACGTCTGCCTGCAAACGGCGGGTGCCATCGCCAATGATCCCCAGGGTTTCATTGGCCGCGCCCATGAGGCGTTCTGAATTGTCTAAGACCTCATTCATGTCGGTGAAAAGGGCTTGTACATTGTCGCTGGCCAACAGGGTTTGTAATTCTTGTTGTTCGGCCGGGCCAAAGCTCGCGGGGTTTTGTGTGGCGTTTTCCACCATCTGATTCATGCGCTGAAGCTCAGGGCTTTGGTTTAAGTTGCGCTGTATATTCCCTACCTGCCGTTGCAAGAGTCGCATTTGACTCATCACTTTTTTACCTTCGGTTTCCAGTTGGCGTAGGTCATTCACCAGAGGGTCGACGCCTTCGGTCTGAACCGCAGCGGCTGCATCAACCCTGACACCCACGCGCCAGTTTTCTCCCTGATAACCGGCCTCCACCTGAGACCCGGTGACGACGCTATGGTCTCTCAATAATGGATGGTGTAAGGCATCGTCGCTGGGTGAGCGAAAGGCTTCGATGACATCTGAGGGAGAAGTATTGCCTAAAATATCTACACTGCCATCAAAGATCAGACCGTTTTCGGGGTCAAAGCCGCCCACTTCCCGTTGGTTTACCCGGTTTTGAAAATCGGGGTCATCCAGGCGAGCTGCAGAGGGTGCTTCTACTGCTTCTGGTGACGAACTTTCGGTGTTGGGCAAGCGTTCTGGTAGGTTCTCTGCTGCTGCTTGTACTTCGTCCAGCTGATTTTCGAGATTGCGCCGGGTATTGCTGAGGGATGAAAGCGGTGAAGCGCCTGCCCCACCAGAGATTGGAAAACCGCCCATAACATCGCTCCTTTGTGTTGATATGCGTTAAAATAGGTTAAAATAGAGTTGTCTTAACATAGCTTAACATATATTCTTTTTATGACAAAATGCTGATTTTACTGGCTTAGTCTTCGATGGCTTCAATGCCCTGCGCTTTTAGCTTTTCTAGCCCGGCTTTCATGGCCTGGACTTGGTCTTTGGGGTGCCCTTGCCAAAGCGATACCTCGCCCACCACCTTAAAGGGCGCTTTTGAGCGGTAAGATTGTGTGGGATTGCCCGGAAATTTTTTGTCCGTTACATTGGGGTCGTCTTCAATGTCGCCGGTGGGTTCTACCAAATAGATGCGTTCTCGCCCTTCGCCGAGGGCGAGCTCAGCACCCCAGATTGCCGCGTCTAAAGTGCCGGTCAGATAAATATATTTGGCTTTGTTTTTTTGACCAAAGTTGGAGTGAAACCCCACTTCGATCAAATCTCCCAGGGCTAAATCACTTTTTGTACCGTGAAAAAAGGTCTGAGCAAAAACAGTGTGAACGGTGGTATTGGGAACGGTTTTCATGGAGCGATTTCCTTACTTAAATTGATGGGTGGTTTCACGGGATAAGGCCAAAGCCTTTAAGAGATAGGCTTGAATCACCGCTTGTTCATCCCCTGAAAACGAGGCGATTAAATGTTCTGATGCGTCTTGAAAGCTCTGGTAAAAAGGGGCAAGTAGCGCTGTAATCTTTTGCGTGTTGGGGCGAATGATTACTTTTCTGCGGTCGCTTTTATCGAGCACTCTTTGCACCAGCTGCTTTTTTTCAAAGCGGTCGATTAAACCCGTCACAGCACCGGTAGTCAGGCCGGTTAATTCTGCAAGCTCTCCCGCACTGATGTCTCCTTTTTGCAGAAAGAACCCCAGGTATTTGTGGTCTGTGCCCGAAAATCCCGCTTTTCTGGCAATGGCTTCGTGCATTTGCAAAGAAGCATACGCATATTGTTGGCTTAGCTTTCTGATTTCAATGACTTGAGGATTGTCCATTATATTCCTTTGTGAGTAAATATCTTAGTAACTAAGATATATTGAAGGCCTACGCTTGTCAATGGCTCTAAAGGCGTTAGTAGACCAGGCGATGCGTAAACTGCTCTGTGTAATCGCCAGCGGTTTCTTGACCTGGACGGGCAATAGTTTGATCTGAGCTGATGCTGCGATTGGATAAGGATTGCTCCAAACGCTCTGTACCCATAAGGGGCATACGGTGCGGAGGACCGGTCTCAAAAACAATGATTCACGATTGCGATCGAGACCTTTATAAAAGTGGTGTAAGGTCTGATGCAGAGAGCGACCGGGGCCGGCTATATTGTACACATCGGTTTTTCATACCCGCTGTTGGATGCCAGTGTGTAGCTGTCTGAGCAGCCGTCTGAGCAGCCGTCTGAAAAAAAGGGTCTCGCTGAGATGAGTCACAGGGGGCTAATCAGTGCTTTCATTATTGAGCCTTTCAAAGGGTATCTACCCACTCGCATACGATGTGATAATTGGCCCACAATTGCTCTGGGGGTACCTCAGCACGAATACTTGTGACTACTCCAATAAACAGAGTGGTGAGAAAGCTCGAGGCTTTTTCGCAGTCCAAAGGTCTGTGAATGAGCCCTTGAGACTGGGCGTTTTTTAATATCTGAGTAAAGGCCCGCCTGATGCGAGAAAAGTATAATTCTACACATTTTTTGCTTCCAGCTCCTGGAATCTCTCGTTCGAAAGCCGTATTGCACAACAAACAGCCCAGTCCGCTAAAGCCGTTTTCATGGGCTTCCGTCAGGTTTTTGAACATGATCTTAATATTGTCTAAACTTGCATCGTGGGCTTCCAGAGGCGCAAGCATCTGACGCAAATCTTTTTGGTCATAATAGTGCAACGCCGCCACAAAGAGCGCTTCTTTTGAGCCAAATTCGGCATACATCGTTTTACGATTAATCCCAAGTTTTTCTACCAATTCTGCTGTGCTGGTGGCGTTAAAGCCCTTGTGGTGAAAGACCTCAATGGCACGTTCAAGTAATTGTGCACGTTCATACTGTTTTGCTCTACTCATAATTTACGCTCCTTGACACATTGTAACTGATCGATTACTATGGCTTAAAGTAACTGATCAGTTACTTTAAGCAAATCAGGAGATCACACGATGAATTTCAAAAAATTAGCCCTTATCTCATCAACGGTATTGGTCCTGGGTTCTGCCCCCATAGCCGGGATGGCCAATCCAGAATTAGCAAGTAAACCACAAGCCAATCAAAGCTCAAAAACGGTGCAAGTGAATAAACAAATTGTAGGTTCCTTTTTAGGGGCTGTCATGCAGCAAGACACAAACAAAATGCGAAAAGTGGCCAATCGTAACTATATTCAGCACAACCCCTTTGTTCCCACTGGCCTGGAGCCGTTTATTCAAATGCTTCCTGTACTCAAACAACACGGAACTTATGCTGAAAATGTGCGTATGTTTGCCGATGGTGATTATGTCTTTTATGCATAATATCTGGAAAAACGCCAGGCCCTTTGGTGCTGATGAAATGGTTGCTTTTGACATTATCCGTGTCGATGAAAAGGGCAAGGTGGCCGAACATTGGGACGCAATGACGACCCGTGTGAAAGAAACCGCCAGCGGAAGAACCCAAACCGATGGGCCGACAACCGTAGAAGATTTAGACAAAACCGAGGCGAACAAAGCTTTGGCCGTCGCACTCATCGAAGATGTTTTGATGGGTAAAAATCCAGGTCAGATTACGGAGTATATCAGTGCCGAACAATACCATCAGCACAACCCGCAAATAAAAGATGGCTTGAGTGGCCTTGGAGAAGCGGTTCAATACCTTACTTCACAAAATAATATGTTCAAATATACCCAAATACATAAGGTGTTAGGCGAAGGTAATTTTGTTCTTACGGTGAGTGAGGGCGAGTGGAGCGGAAAAACACACGCTTTCTACGATTTATTCCGAATGAAAGCAGGCAAAATCGTGGAGCATTGGGATGTGATTCAACCCATTCCTCGCGAGGGATTAGCGAATAAGAACGGGATGTTTGGGTTTTAAGCAAAGACACATATAAACTCTAATGAATGATTTACGTATATCAACTACCGCGATGCTGCTGTGTTTTGTCTCAGTCTTTGTGCCCGCAACGCTTATCTGGCCATGACAGCTAAGCGTCGTGCGCTGATGCCTGATTATCTGCGGCTGGTTTCATTGTTCGGAATTGTCATTGTTAATGTGCAGTACATGGCGTTTTCAGCTCTGGGCAGTTTTTCTAAATCGGCGGGTGTCAGCTTTGGGGATAAGATCACCTTGTGGTTGATCAATGGTTTGGTGCTTTTCAAGACCTATGGTCTGTTTTCTTTTATGTTCGGTGTGGGTTTTGGTTTCCTGATGCGTTCCGCAGCGCAGCGCGGCTTACCGTTTGGGAGGCTCTACCGTAACCGAATTATCGGCCTGTTTCTGCTGGGCGTTTTTCATGGCTGTTTGTTCTTTCCCGGCGATATTCTCGCGATTTACGCGGTGACGGGTTCGATTCTTTATCTGTTCCGAGACTGGCCCGTGCGTCGCCTCGCGGGGGTTGGGGCGGCACTGCTTGTGATGCAGATTGCTGTCGCCATACCCATGATCCTCGCTGTGCCTGAAACAAGTGCTGATATCGTCGCTCTGGAGCGCGAGATATTAACCCGGGGCAGCTTTGCCGACGCTATTTTATTTCGGAGCATTGGTTTCGCCTTCACCCCCTGCCGTTTTTGCTTATTATGCAGGGGACCGCGACCCTGGGCTGGTTTTGCTTTGGGCTGGCTGCTGCCAAATCAGGCATAATAGACGACACCCATCACTCATTTTGGAGCAGCGCGCGGCGCTGGTGTCTGTGGCCTGGAACTATACTCAGTCTGGTTGGGGCGGCCATCTGGCAATGGGGGGCACCCATACCCGGTGTTGTGCTGACCCTTGTCAGCGCGCCGGTGGCAACGCTCGGTTATTTGGGGCTGATGGCAGCCCTGGCTCGACCACCGGGCGACCTTATGGCTCGCGTGTTGCCCGCTGGGGGCTGCAGTCTGAGTATCTACCTCGGCCAGTCCATGCTTCTGTCCACTCTTTTTTCGGGCTATGGCCTGGGGCTTTGGAACACGCTTGACCGACTGACGGCCTCCGGCGTTGCCGTTGCGGTGACGTCACTGCTGATCATCATACTTTCAACCTGGCGAAGACGGTTTGCGCTTGGACCGTTGGAGTGGGTCTTGCGACGCGTTACCTTTGCGGGTTTAGGGGCTAGACAAAGTGACCGGTCGTTTTAATGTCTTCTTGTACAGAGCGTTAGGTTAGTGGACTGATGTTTTCAAATATCTGGGTAAGGTGTTTGAGTACTGTCTGATGCGAGATGTGCTCTTGCTCTAAACGTGAAGTATGGGTTTGTAAATTGTCAAAGACTTTGGCTTCGGTAAGGGTTAACCCCTTAGGAGGGGGCTGAACATCTTGTACACCTGTTTGGACCCATGGACGATGGGCCTCCAGGGTGTCCCAATCCATCAAAAACGACTGGATTTTGGGGTGGGACTGACGCAAGCCAGCGAGAATCCTTAGCCCTTGTGTATCCAGGTCTCCCCAGTAATAAACCTGATATTGCTGTAACCAACTCAGGTGTCTTAGGGATTGGGCCTGGTTACCGTGACCCCAGATGGCCAGCGTTTCGGGCAAGGGCGGAAGGCTTAGATAGGTCATTTCATTTTCTACAATCAGTAGGCGTTGACCGGGCAAGTGGGTGGTTTCTAATTGCTGCAAAGATAATGAAAGCTCTTCAAAACCGCAGAGCCATGGACGCAGATCGGGATCTAAAATACGAATACGAAAAAAAGGCCCTGGCTTATGCCTAAAACCCCAGCGCCCAATAAAGTCTTTAGACTCAGAATCCATGGCTTCAGAAAACAGATGTTTGAACAATGCCTCGAAGATGCCTGTATTTGTCTCAATAAACTTGGTGGAAATGACCAGGGGTAATTCTCTGAGGTAAAGTTGGGGACGTGGGTTGTCCTGGTAATACAGCAGCACCTTGATAATGTCGGGCCATTGCTCAGCGTACTCAATCATTTTTAGCGGGGCATTGAGTACCCAGCTTTTTAAGGCGGGGAAGTGGTGAAGCAGGTTTTTGACGCTGTGTTTAAACTGTTCGGCTTCGCGTTGCTTGCCAATAAAGTAGAGAAAGTCTTCTTCGGTGTCAAAGCGAATGGATGTAGGAATATCCTGTGGTCCGTGACGCCGGTGTTGGGTACGTGTGAGCTCTACGGTATAGCCCTTTTTTTTGTGTTCTTTTGAAGCTTGCAAGAGCTGTTGTAGCTCGTTTTTAAATACGTCAAAGCGCTCGGGGATTTTTTTGTCTGCGGGAATACTGAGCGGAAAAAAGGGAGCTTCTTCTACCCAGGCTTTGAGGTAAGAAGTGAATTGGCGCTGTGCTTTTTTTTTAATGGCTTCCGGCTGAATCATAAAGTGTTCGATGGAGCAATTGCGTGAAGTTGCTCTTGATAAGTGGTAATGGGCATATCGTAGAGTACAGAGTTTTTATTGTCGCGACGCAATACCAAATGTACCCGTGAGATGTAAGGTTCGACCACATGGGTTTTATCGTTGGGGGTGACCACTAATAATTGCAAATGAAGTTGCTTACAAAGATTCATGAGAAAGACGGCTTTTTCGTCATCCTGGTTGCTAAAGGACTCATCTACACAGATAAAGCGAAAAGATTTGATGTCATTGCCCTCTTGGCTGATATTGAATTGGTAAGCCAGTGCCGCAGCAAGAATCGTATATGTGAGTTGGGCTTTTTCTCCCCCTGATAATTTGCCGGTGGTCTCGTAAGTTCTGGCAATATGTTGGTCGGTGGTATAAAACTCTTGTGCAGAGAAGGTCATCCAGTTTCTGACATCAATGACTTCTTTGCGCCAGTCTGGACGTTGTTCGAGTTCATCAATGAGTGCTTGAATCTTTTCAAAGCTTTTTTCTAAGGCTTCAGCGGTATTGCTCTCTGCAGCCACAGGCTTCCAAGAGCGAAGCTTTTCACGAAAATCTGTGGCGCGACCCGCACGGGCTAAGTTGGCCTTGATTTGAATATAGGTTTGGGGGTTACTACGGAAGTCAATGCCTTTTAGCGCCCGATTGAGAGCCGCTATATTTTCCTCAATGTTTTCGCGCTCTCGTTCCATAAATTGTTCAAAGGAGGTCATGCGCTCCACAATACTGTGGTTAAAATATTGCTGAAAGCGGGTCTCTTGTTCGATGAGTTCTTTTGAGCGAATCTGCGCTGCTACAGCGAGGTAGTCCTCCACATACTCCGGTCCATTCCCGAGAGTGTAGGTATCTGCGGGCCAATCGCTAAACTGTTGCAAGATGTCCGCCTCAGGACTTTTATAACGGTGCATGGCCGTTTGAAGTGCACGCTCTATCTGATAAATATTTTGTTCAGTTTTCTGTTTTTGATTATGTACCGTACTTTGCCAGGTTTTGATTTGTTTCTCAAATTCGGTACGGTTTAGTGCTGGTGCAAAGGGTGGCTCTTGTTTAAAAAACTGCTGTACTTGTTCCTGGTGCTCCAGGGAGTGATGGCTTAAAAACTGTTGGTTTTCGCTTTGTATGATTGCTAAGTCGTGCATTTCTGTTTGCAAGCGTTCGTCTTGACGGGTGAGCTGCTCCCGTTTTTTGTCCATATCTTTTTTTTGTTGTTTGCATGTTTTGAGCTGGCTTTCAAGCAAACGAATATGGTCACTGGCCGCCTCTAGCTTCGCTTTTTCTTGCTCAAGCTGGGCAATGACAGCTGCTAAACTCAGGTGATCTAAGTCTTCAAATAGGCTAAAGTCTTCCTCTTGTAGACGTTTGACGTCGTCCAATTTGTGTTGCCATTGTTTTTCTTGTTTTTCGGCTTCAGCAATCTGTTGAGACAAAGCCTTTAGCTCGTTCTCAGTTTCAGCATAAACACCTTCTAAATGCTTAATCTTGGCCGTGTTGTCCCAGCCCAGAACGTAATTATGGCGTTGAAAAGTATGGGATCGGTCATCTTTTTGGTGCTTTTCACGGTCTCGAATTAAGCCCTGAGTGGTTAAGGCAAATGTAGACCGTTGAAAAACCCCCAGGTCATCGGTGCAAAGATAGGCAAAGCGCTGTGTTAGACGCGCACTGAGCCAATTTTTATAGGGGGTCTCTGGATGTATTTCAAGCTTGGTGGGCAGATAAGCCGCTTCAGTATTTTCGGTATGAAATGCTTTTGTTCCTTCCGCTATTTTAAAATAACGGATGCGCCCGTTTAAGCGGGTATTATGTACCCATGCATTGACGGGGGGAATTAAGGGTTCGGGCACGAGTAAATGCAAAGCGAAGTTGTGCAATACTTTTTCAATGGCCATTTCCCAGCGGTTTTCTGAGCCTTTAATCTGTAAAAGCTCTCCCACAAAAGGAATTTCTGTTTCAGAAACCCCAAGGTGTTGAATCAGCTCAGCCCGAATACGGGCTTCGTCGCCGTGAATATTGTTTCTGCGCTGGCGTAAGGCCTGCAGCTCTCGGGCTTGTTCAATGAGCAATTGCGCTTGCTTTTCTTTTTCTACCCGGTAAAAAATGTGCTTATCTTTGGTACTTTGGTAACGTTGTGTGAGTTCATCTTCGAAAGTAACGAGTTGTGCTTTGTTGGCCTCAAAGCGTTCTTGCCCGTCAATCTCAGGAAGCCCCAGACTTCGGACCAGTTTATGATAGTGCTTCCAGTGCTTTTGACGCTTTCCCTGCGCTTTGGTGTGTTCCCGAATTTCTTTTTCCAGATCTTTTAAGCGGCGTCCACTTTCGTCACTGCGAATACTGGTTTCTAGCGAAAGAAGGTTTTCTTCTAGCACTTCTTGTTCGGTGTGAAGGGCTTCTAGCCGGGCTTGTTGGTCGTGTGAAGCCTGTTGCTTTTGGGTGAGCTCCTGGGCAATAAAAGTCAGTCGTTGTTGTGCTTTATACACCGGAAGCTTTTCAAGCAGGTCTTGTAAACGCGCTAAAGCAGAACCCTGGGTTTGCCATTGCTCATGATATTGCTCCACGGGTGTTAATAAATCGAGCTGTTGGCGCAGTTTTTTTAGGGTTTTGTAGGCGGTCCGCAGCTCTTTATAACTGTCGCGTAGTTTCTCAAACTCCGCTTCTGCGGGGGCTTCTTCTAGCATATGGCTGCGAATAAACTGGTTTAAATTGCCGAGTACCTTTAAGCCAATGGTCTGGCTAAAGAGGGACTGAGATTTCTCGGAACGCATACCCAATTGCTTGCGCAGGGACCGGCTATATTCACCCGGCAAATCAAAAAACTGAATGATTTTGTCCTGGGTGCTTTCTGCTCCCACGTGTTGACGTAAGGTTTTTTTCCAGCGTCCTTCATTGTCAACTTCAGCAAAGTGTTTCGCAATACTCATTTCAGCCTGTGCTAAACCAAAGGAACGTTTGAGTTCTGAACCATTACCAAACCAACGCACCTGAAAGAGACTTAGCCATTGCTGGGTTCCCTGGTTAAAGAAACGGGCCAGGAGCACCGAAAAAAATGGCGTCTTTCGGTCCCGAAGCCGCTGGACTTCTCGGCCCTTTTCATGCTCGGTTTGCCCATACTCGCCAAGCACATAGCTTTCTTCTGTACGTTCATTGCGGGCTGCGGTACCGGCAGACTGGTTATAAAAACGCATGCGCTTTTCGGGTACCAGCAAGGTCAATAGGGCGTCAATATAGGTGGTTTTACCAGAGCCATTGGCACCCGTCAGTAAGCTATTTTCACCCTGCGGTGCAATAGCATAAATGTGTCCGTCAAAGGTTCCCCAGTTAAGTACCTCAGCGGCATAAAGACGAAATCCCGCCTCAGTGGGGGTTTGGCTGAATAGACTGAGCATATGCCTCCTGCTGTAAATGAAAATGTTCCAGATGATCGGGAGTAATCCATGCTTTCAGAACCCGCATCACCTGATAAGTCACTTCTTCTCGATCGGTTTTAATGGGTTTTAAAAAACCCAGCTTAGCCACTTTTTCGATTGAACTGTTCAGCTCTCTCAAGAGCTTGAGCTGATTATGCTTTTCTGGAAAAAACAGTTCTATACGCTCTCGAATTTGGGCTTGTGTAAGATAAAGGTGACGGCTTTCGCTGGCGCTAATATCAAACTCTTCAAGCCACTGACGCAAGAGAATACACACGATACTAAGATCATAGCTCAGTGGTATACGGCGCATTAAACCGACGGTTTTACCCGTTTCATCTAGTGCTAATTGGCGCAAACACGCAAAGCCTTCCTGGCGATCAATCAGCAGTTCCAGGCCTTCTTGAGTCAGGTGTTGCATTAACTCTATCTGGTAGCGCAGTAGATCATCCCAGAGTCGGTCCTCATCGGTGAGGGTTTGGGTGCGTAAGGCGGCAAGAACAAATGCCCAGGGAGTAATGTTTTGGTGTGAGGGTACTTCCATTTAGCTTGTCCTGGCAATGAAGGTGATTTGCGGAATGTGCAAACTTCGCAAGGGTTCTGCACTGTAGTCAATGGTTATCTGCGGACTTTCGTCTACGTGGTGGACTTCGGTCTGCATGAGGGATAACCAGGTTAACAATTCGGGCAGACCTTTTTCTAACGGGTAATGGTTTAGGATCTCAGGTAAGCTCAGGTTTCCATATTGGGCCAGCAGTGCGTGCAAGCGCTGCTTTAAGCGTGGACGTTGAATCAGCCAGGGGTTATAAAAGGAGCTTATATCTTCAGCACTGTAGTCTTGCGCACTGGGTGGAGGGGCTGTCATGGTAAAGGCCTGTTGGCTGGGTTTGAAGCGTAACTTACGTTCCAGCGGCAGGTGCCAGGTTTTGGGGCGCTCTATGCTTAAGCTGACTTCGTTGCCCGGCGGGTGATCGACCAACTTTAAGGCGGTTTGCCGGATTGAACGCATTAAGCGCATGCTGCGCTGGCGTTCTTGTAGATTTTCTTCGGCCACCACTTGCACCAGTTTGCGAGCCAGTTGATCGTTCGATTGTACCACCCGCTGCCCTGCGTTATACAGGGTGCGTTTTAAATGGCTGAGAGCTCGTTCAGAAAAGCTTAACTGTCGTTCTTCTAAAATAGCGTGGACTTGCGTGGTGAGTTGACGCAGATTTGCGTTGGACTGGGGATTGTTTAAAAAATCCCAAAACACATAAAAGCTTTTGCCTTGATCACTGTCTCTGAGGGTTTCAACGGCATCAAAAGCATGGTGTAGAATTTTGCCGCTGCTATAGCTTCCCTGCGCATGCTGCTTGTAAATTTGTCGGGTGAGCATGCGAAAATTCTCTTCGACTTCGCTAAAGTCGCCGGTTAGCTCACCAATTAAACGTAACACCTCGTTATAGCGGGATCGAATCTGGTAGTCTTCTAAAACAAAGCCTGTTTTACCCGCTTTGAGTGTTTTAATTTGACGATCTAAGTCTGCGCGCTGGGTTTCTAATTCGTGAATGCGAGAGGGGGTGTCCATATGACCATAACGCACCATCTCGTTGAGTTTACTGAGAATAT